>JAMPHY010000010.1 GCA_023663185.1 Clostridiales bacterium
GAGGAATTTAAGGTATTTAGGCAGGATATAATGGAAATTTACCTTTCAGAACTGTCTGAAAATACTTTTGCTGGCTAATATCCCCAATATATGATATAGTATAAATAATTTATCTAGTTCAATAATATAAGGAGACACGAAGATGCTTGAAAAGGAAGATATACTAAACAGACAACCTTTTATTGATAAAATTCTTTCCATATTGGAAACATTGTCAAAAGAAAAAAGGGGAATATCTTTTGCAATTGATGGCGACTGGGGTTCTGGAAAAACATTTGTATTAGAACAGCTTGAAAAACAGCTTGAACCTATACAAAGTGAAGAGACAATAAATGACAAATATTTTCTCTTTCATTACAACTGTTGGCAATATGATTATTATGATGAGCCTGCAGTAGCAATTATATCTGCTATGTTGGAAAAAGCATATTCCATGAACAACACAAAACTTGAAATAGCAGCAAAAACATCATGGAAAATGGCAAAAAATAAATTAATTGATGTTGGAAATGAATTCATAAAAAACAGAATAGGCATTAATATTGTAGAAACAATTACTGATTTTCAAAATGAATTGGATAAACAAGCCTTAGATAATAGTTCTTTTGATAAATGGTTCTCATTTAAGCAAACCATAGACAGTACTAGAAAAACTATCCAAGAAATTGCATCCAAAAAAACTGTTGTAATTATCGTTGATGAATTGGATCGTTGTATGCCTAATTACTCCATAAAAGTGCTGGAGAGACTTCATCACATTTTCGATGGAATTGATAATGTAATTTTGATTTTTGCTATAGATATAAACCAGCTACAATATACTGTAAAAAATATATTTGGCAATAAAGATGATAAAACCGTTGAACGATATTTAAGAAAATTCATAAATTTTGAATTGAAATTGGATTATGGAAATGTGCAGACTAATGTGTGGGAAAAATATCAAGACTATTTTAAACTTTTTTCCAGCGTACATTTTCCTAATGATGAAAATAAAGTGAAAGAAATTATCTTTAATTTATTTAAGTATAGTAAAATTGATATTCGTAATCAGGAAAAATTAATCGAGCAGGCAAGAACCGTACATAGAATTGTCTATCCTGAAAATGATTCTGATTATTCCATTTTGTTATTTGAACTAATTGTATCCATTTTTTTGCATTTAGTTCCCAATATAGCACTACGGGTTATACCTGAAATTAACCGAGTTACATATGTAGGATTGGATAAGTCTTTAGGTCAAGACTTTCTCAATCTACTGAAAAAATTAGAAGATAGTACAGATGGAAATAGACAATTAGATGGAAACATAACAGAAGGATATCTAGAATGCAATAAAACAATAAATTTATCATTTTACTATTTGTACTCACTCTTCTCAAAAGAAACAAAATATGCAGGCAACAGAATTAAAAATAGTGCAGAAGAATTAGAAATATGCAGAAAATTTATTGAAATGAAAAAGCTTCTTACATAAGATTATAGATTAACAGTAGACTTATATTTCGCCTTAAAAAGAAAAAACAAAAGTTTATTGTATATAAATAGTCACCTACCTTTCATGTCTTGCTTTTCAAGACTAAAGAATGTTTTATACAAGCACACACCCGTTTTCAATTGCATCATTTGTTATGAATTGAATTTATGCTATATCACTATTTTCTAGATATTCTCTTATCAGAATATCCTGTTTATAGTGTTCATATGAATTTTTTCTTTCTTTAAGATATGCCCTGTGTTCAACAAACTCTACTCCTTTAAGAGCTGTAATTATATCGCTTAAAAAATCAATCTTCTTTTCAATAAGAGGCACTTCACTACCACTCCAAGATGAAGAACTTGCAAACAAAGGTATCTCCTTAAATATCGCTATATCCTTTGTATAATTCATTAATTCCAACAAAAACTCTATTCTATCTGATTCAAAAAATGTTGCGATAACATTAAAGATTATTTGAAGATTGTTGCTATTTCCAATGTTTTTTCCAATATATTCTTTTATCCAATCCTTCTTCCGTAGCCTTATGAATTCTGAAGTATTTTGGCTATTAGCAAAAATTGCTGCTGCTTCGTCTTCTGCCATAAAACCAAAATAGTCGCCTAGCATATTCTCATATGCTACTTGGATTAATTCCTTATAGCCGTCCATTGCCCATATATTTTCAAATACATTATGTTCATATGCTGTTCTATGTATATTGCCACAAAGTTTTTGAGTAATCTCTATCCAGAAAACATTATTTCTTTTAACAAGTTCTATTAAAAGCATTCCATTATAGTCAAAATTCTTTCCACAAGCAAGCAAATACAATTTCTCTAAAATTTCCCATTCATCTATAAATAAATCCAATATTAAATCGATTGTTGTTTTCTGATGAGCAAAATTTAGAAATTGTGCTACATAAAAATTATTTTTAGGTGGACTATCTATAATAATTTCTGATACTTTTTTAACAATTTCTGCATCATACTCTCTATATCGCTCTAAACATAGTATAGAGGGAAAATCAGGCATTTCCAGAAAAGACTCTTTCTTCATAAAATCTAAAAACTCCTTTGTTAATTCTTTGTTTAACATTTCTTTTGGAGCAATTTTCCAAATAGCACTCTCCCAATTATGCTTATATGTAAAGTCTTTTTCCTCTATAAGTTTTTTTGTTTGCTCAATCCCAAAATTCATCAATAGTGTCTTTATAACCATATTGGCATTATATCCATATGGGGCTTGATAATATAGATAACTTTTTACAATATCTAAATATACTTCCGGTTCAGATTCTAAGATTGTAAAAATAATATCTATCCCCGATTTTAACGACCACTCTTCTTTATCATTATTTTCCTCACAATTTTTACAGATTTTAAACAAATGAGCATAATCATCTAACTTATAGTTTTTAATCATTTCTCCAATTTGTTTTTTTCTCTCCACCTCGTCTTCCTCATACGTTTGTCCTTTTATATGCTCCCTAACTAATGTATTATATATCACAAAATCCTTATTTTCAGTATATCTAATAAACAAAGCTTTATTTTCAATTTCCATCCATTCCGAATGTTTTTCTAACTCTCTTAATATTTTGCATTGTTCAAATGACAAGTTCTCCCATTTATCAAAAAACATTTCCTTTATACATTGCAAGTCATACATTTGAAATTGTTTTGCTTCTTCTGGATTTAACCCACTAACATAACAATATGAAATAATATTATTAATCAGATTCTTATATTTGTCATTTGAGTATAACTTAGATAATACTTCCCATATATAACTACGCAATTTTTTGCTTCCATTAGTATATACCACCTGTAAATTGTACATTGTAAAAGATCTACTATTTTCCACAGACTCAGTCCTGTGAAAACTGCACTTTAACAATTCTTTAAATACATACAACAATAAAATGGTAACATTGATGTCTTTACCCTCATTTGCATATCTCCACAAACAATCTACCATCTTTAGTTCTTTATTATAGTCCAATTTATACGAATTTACATCAAATGACATTCTATCAGAAAAAGCAAAATAAAAATCCATGATTAAATCAGGTCTTTTTTTATAATAAAGCAACAATAATTCCATAGTATCCTCAAAATATTCAGAATACTTAAAGCTACTTAAAATGACAACCTCTTCACATTTAATGCTATTACAGTTTTTCTTACTTTCAATATCAAACTGCGATATATCCATCTCAATACATTTTAAACTATCTATTTTTTGTTTTAAAACAGACAACGATTTTTCTTCATTTAGAGCATGAAAGCATTTTAGATATTCTGCTTGTTGACTCTCATCTGCACTATTCCAACTCAAATTAACTTGTTTCTCTATATAATCCTTTGTATCTTCCGAATAAAACAATTTAATCAGTGTATTCAACGCATATACTAATTTATTTTTAAATTCTGGAAAACCTGTCTGTAACAATTGAAAAATAGAGATTGTCTTTTTCTCAATTAAAACATATTCTAATATATAATTTCCAAGACTCTGATCACTAACTTTCGCCACTTCATCTTGATATAAATCAATTAATTCTCTATCATTCAAATCATGGCATAAAATTATAAAATGTTCAGAATTTATATTCATTAACTCTAATATTTTTCGCGCCATAACACTTTCTTTATAACGAATTGCTCCTAAAAGAGAGATAACAAACAAAGCATTTATAGTATCTCCCTTTAATTCTGTAGTTTCTATTATTTTCCCATAATATTGAGCAAATATATCTGTAGCATTTCTTATCGCCAAATAACCTCTATCAATTGATATTTTCCCCGCTAAAATAGCTAATCTAATATTTCCCTTTGCAATCTGTGTTATTCTATCCAAATAATCTTCATTAAGTATGCCAAGATTCTCTTTTAAAATCCCTTTGATCTCTTCATCTTTTAGAACTTTAATTGTTATTTCTTGCGGAATCATGTACTGACAAACAATACTTTCTACTCTATGTTTTGCATAATCTCGTACTGTCATTATTATTTTAATAGTGTTGTTATTCGCTATAGCAGTCACATAATCCAGTATGTATTCTAAACTGGTTGTTTGATTTGCATCATCAATAAATAAAATATATTTTTCTTCATCGGCTGTGTAATATTGTATATCATTATAAAGTAATTCTCCATTATTTTTCACACACCAAACATTCCAACCTTCAATTTCAAATTTCTTACATACTTCTAAAACAAGTCTAGTTTTTCCTACTCCTGACACTCCTGTTACTAATACTATTTTTGAAGAACAAATTAATGAATATAATTGTTCCTTTTCCCGCTCTCTATAATATAAATCCATGCCAAGAGGTGCATTTATACCATTTTTGTCATATATTTTAATAAAATCATCTCTTGAAAATATCTGATGTGTATCAACTTGAATATGTAAATATTCTGCTGCTAAAAATGGAAAGTTTACAAGTAAATCATGGGATATGGTACTTAATCCTATTGTTTCAATTTCAATCCCTGATATCATACTTTTTAACTCTTCTTGCTGTTCTACATGTATATTTGTAGATGAATATGCGCAAATTATCTTTTTTATTTTATTTTCACCAATTGCTAATTTGTCTTTATTAAAGCATGATAAAATATCCTTTTTCATTTTACCATATGCTTCTATTCCCACTGTCCCATACATAATTAAAACATATTTTCCATCATTTTCGAGTACAAATGAATCTGGTGTCCCCTTAGTAGTCTTGTTTGTTCCGTCTTGCACTCCTAACGTTTGTATATTTTTAAATCTGTACTTTTTATATAAATATGCATCAAATAATTTTTGAAAACTTCCTCCTTCCAATTCCTTAATTGCGTTTTGTATAACATTTATCTTGCTCATATATCTTTCTCCATTGCATTTTATATTTCAATTTAGTTTACCAATTATACTCAAAGTATAATATTTTTCTTCCATTTCTAATTATAATATAAATATTACAAAAATGACAGGCAATCTCATAGATTACCTGCCATATAAAATAATCTATATACCCTCGTACTACTCGAACTCAATCGTCCCCGGCGGCTTACTGGTACAATCATACAGTACACGATTAACCCCTTTAACTTCATTGACAATTCGATTTGCAACCTTGCCTAAGACTTCCCACGGAATCTGTGCGCAGTCCGCAGTCATGAAATCACTTGTGCACACGGCGCGCAGGGCAACCGCATAATCATAGGTGCGCCCATCGCCCATGACTCCAACCGAACGCATATTAGTAAGTGCTGCAAAGTATTGCCCCAGATTCTTATCTATTCCGGCTTTAGCAATCTCCTCACGATATATGTAATCAGCGTCCTGCACGATATGAACCTTCTCTGCCGTTACTTCTCCTATAATGCGTATTCCGAGCCCCGGTCCTGGGAACGGCTGGCGATATACCAGATTTTCCGGAATACCAAGTTCAAGTCCTGCTTTTCTTACCTCGTCCTTAAACAACATACGCAGCGGTTCAATTATCTCTTTGAAATCAACGTAATCGGGAAGTCCGCCGACATTATGATGCGACTTAATAGTAGCGCTTTTTCCAAGACCGCTTTCGATTACATCGGGATATATCGTTCCCTGCACTAAGAAATCTACTGCTCCGATTTTCTTAGCTTCTTCTTCAAAGACGCGAATGAACTCTTCTCCGATTATTTTACGTTTCTGCTCTGGTTCTTCAACTCCTGCAAGTTTTTTATAAAATCTCTCCTGCGCGTTTACGCGAATAAAATTCAAATCGTATGATCCTTCCGGTCCGAATACTGCTTCTACTTCATCGCCTTCGTTTTTACGCAGCAGTCCGTGGTCTACGAAAACGCAGGTGAGTTGTTTGCCTACGGCTTTTGCAAGCATGACCGCCGCCACGGAAGAATCCACTCCGCCTGAAAGAGCGCACAACACTTTACCGCTGCCGACTTTTTCGCGTATAGAGCGAATAGTTGTTTCCACGAAAGAATCCATCTTCCATTCACCGTTGCACTTACAGATATTCAATACAAAATTACGCAGCATCGTTACGCCCTCTGTCGTATGAAGCACTTCGGGGTGAAACTGAACTGCGTATAAATTTTTCTCTGGGCATTCCATGCCTGCGACCGGGCATACCGGTGTATGCGCCGTTATCTGAAAGCCTTCCGGTATTTTCTCAATATAATCCGTATGGCTCATCCAGCAAATCGTCTTCGGGGATACTCCGTGGAACATGGAAGCTTCCGTATTTATTTCAACCTCTGTTTTTCCGTATTCGCTTACCGGCGCTGTCGCAACTTTTCCGCCGAGCATATGCGCCATCAACTGTGAACCGTAGCATATGCCCAGAATCGGAATCCCCATTTCAAATATCGCCTTATCACAAGAAGCCGCGTCTTTAGCATATACGCTGTTTGGTCCTCCTGTGAAAATAATGCCTTTGGGGTTCATCTGCCTGATTTGTTCAAGGCTTAGATTATATGAATGTACCTCGCAATAGACATTACACTCTCTGACTCTTCTTGCTATCAACTGATTATACTGCCCGCCAAAGTCCAACACTACAATCATTTCTCTTTCCATGTCTATAACCGTATTCCTTTCTCCATTAATACATTTATTATAAATGTATCGGTATACCTTGTCAAAAGATATTATTTATGCATGCATGTGTAGGTATTTTTCCCTTGTTGCAAGACCACCGCGGATATGACGTTCGGACTTATTAATATCAAGCACTTTTCTTGCCTCCGATGCCAATGCCGGATTAATCTGTGATAAGCGGTCTGTTACGTCTTTATGTACCGTACTCTTGCTAATTCCAAACTGCTTCGCCGTCTGCCTGACAGTAGCGTTGTTCTCGATAATATAATTAGCAATATTTATTGCTCTTTCCTCAATATACTCTTTCAAAAAATCCCCTCAAGAATACTTTTTTACATTGTATGAAATATTCTGAGGGGTTATGACTGTTTACTTGTTTAATACCTTCTATATTTTCTCGCTACCCCTGTTTAACAGAAATAAACTTTTTTACTTCATCATATCTTTCTTTATCATGGTTTTCTTGTAAAAGTCTGCTCAACTCACCAAGCCACTCTTCACAACAATAATGTATGCTGTACTTTTTATCATATTCTGTAAATGAAGAAATCTGTTCTTCTTCCATTTTCGTCATACATTTTTGAAACGCAAGATACAAATATTCTTTTTTCCTTCTGTCTTCTGTCTCCTCATCTCTATTCCAAATTACCCCCGGACGATTCATTAGAGCCAAATAAAGAATTTTATCAATTTCTATACCGGATGGATTAAAATAATCGTCAAGATAAATTCTGCCCTCTATCCGCTCCTGTCCTATATATGGATAAGACCTTAACCATTTATTACGCTCTTCCTGACTTTCTATAGAATCGATTGCACTTTTTGGCTTGTTTAAACAACATAGCTTATATTTCTTCCCGCTACCGCAAGGACACGGATCATTTCTGCCAGTTTTTATTTTCTTAACAGGTGGATTCAACTCCCTGTCAAGCGAACGCAACATTTTGTCCCAGTCTCTTTCTTTTATATTGCTCTCTATATCTTCGGCGCTTTCTTTAAACATTGCCCAACTCCGCAAAGTATCAGCCGCATTCATTGAGGACTCACAAAATCTCTTTTCATTTTCCCTATAATCAAACATGGCATCAACGCAAGCGTCGTATTTTCCCATCACGATTTCATCTAAAATATCCTGTTCAAACATATATCGAATTTCAGGAAGCATATCTGCGAAATGACATTGACACAATAGCAGTTCTACTGCATTATAAATATAATTATATTCCTCTCCACCATACACAATCTCTTTTAAAAATTCTTTCCATTCTGTTTCCGGCAAAATACCATCTAAATACAACTGTCCCAACACATCCAGCATAGATGATCTTACATATTCATAAACATCTCTATTTTTGATTGATTTCTTCAGTAAATCTATATTTCCATCATATGTATTGTAGAGAATGTCGCTCAATCCTCCTGTCACCACATCTCCAATCAGGTACTCCACTTCATCCTTCGGAAGAGATACCAGCTCCATAATTTTCGCAAAAGATTCCCTGTCTTGAAATTCCCCTAGTAAAAAAAGCGCGTAAAAATGACGCTGATAATCTTCCCCTAATTCCATTCCTTTGCAAATGGCATAATCAACAGCCTCCCTTAAATACGGAATCGCCTCTTCCTTATTTGCTGTAATTACTTGAAATGCTTTTGCCGGAAAAATATCTGTAAAGTATGTAATATCCTCAATTGCTTTTTGTAATTCATTCATGTTCTTCTCCTTCTGCTATGTACAATTTATCCAATTCCGCATTCACATTTTAAGCTGCATTAAATATTTCAAAAAGGACACCAGATACACAATGTCAGAAAAGCATAATACCAAATTGCTTTCCATCCATAAATATCTGATGCCCTACCTTACACTTAGATTTCTATGCGTAATACTTAAACCTACCCACCAGTCCTTTAAGTACGTCTGCCTGCGCCGATAACTCTTGAGAAGCTGCCGCGCACTCCTCAGAAGTTGCGGAGTTGGATTCTACTACCGACGCGATTTGATTGATACCCTCGGTAATCTGCGCCGTAGCCTCCGCCTGATTGTCAGACGCCTCTGCAATCTCAGCAATCGATTCACTTACAATCTTCGCATTATCCACAACACGTAACAGTGATTCCGCTGTAGAATTTGCCAGTCTGGTTCCATCTTCTACCGCCATGATTGCGTTCTGTATCAAATCCTTTGTATTTTTTGCCGCCTCGCTGCTTTGTTCGGAAAGAATACCCACCTGTGTAGCGACTACCGCAAACCCTCTTCCTGCCTCACCTGCTCTTGCCGCCTCAATGGAAGCGTTCAGTGCAAGCAGATTGGTTTGCGATGCGATTTCTTCAATGCTGCTGATAATCTCTGCAATCTTATTGGAAGCCTCTCTGATTCGTTCCATCGCCTCTGTACTTTGTCGCATCTGTTCGTTACTCTCAACCACCTGATTATTCATTCCTGCCATAATTGTACTTACTTTTGCGGCATTCTCGGCATTAATATGTATTTTTTCCGCTATATCCGTCATGGTCGCAGTAAGTTCCTCCACAGCGCTAGCCTGGTCGGTCGCGCCTTCTGCCAGAAGCTGTGATGCACCGGCAAGGTCCATGGAACCCTTTCTGACGCTCTCAGTATTATCATCAATCTCCCGCATGGCAGTACTCAGCGAACTAATAATGGCTCGGAAAGATTCGCTAATATGCACAAAGTCGCCCCTATAATCCTCATCAACACTAATCTTGAAGTTTCCATCAGCCAATTCTGCCAAATCCTTAATAACATCTTCAATAATCGTATGTAATTCGAGCATTGTTTCTTTCATGCTATTCAATAGGAGCGCGGTTTCATCATTCTCAGTAGGTTCAGGCACTTCTGAATGGATATCGCCTTCCGCCAAAAGCTTCAATCTGTCTACCGCTACATTCAACGGTTCTGCTACTGCTTTTCCTAATGCAATACCGTTCTTAATGCCAATCAGGGTAAATGCGATTACAAAAACAACAGTAAGCGCCAGCGCCAGATAAAGCATACCTAAAAAATTATTTCTAATTGCCGCCACTCCAATACTCCAGCCATCTGTCTGTGGAACCGGAGAATAAGCAACTACCTTCGTTTTTCCATTATAGCTGTATGTACCTGTACCATTCTCTCCCTTAACCATTTCCTTACAGATTTCACTGTATTTCTTTAACTTGGGATTGGTATCCCCCAGCGCGACGCTATTCTCCACGCCTACAAGAGATGAATCTATATCAGCAATAGTGATACCGTTTTTATCCAGCATAAATGCCGTGCCGCCATCTCCTACCTGTATCGAACGCATAATATCATTAAGGAACTCTCCGTCCGGCATATATGCGATAACGCCAACCGGCGTCGTCCCCGGAATACCGCCTTCCCACAATGGCGCCGATACCACATAAAATACAGACTTAGACGCTTCGTTATAAACCGGCGTAGAAATGTAAGTGTTCCCTTTCATACCCTCCTCAAAGAAAGCCATACTAGAAAAATCTGTGCCGCTAATTATGTCAATACCGTTGCTGTCAAGAATATAACCCCCGTCAAAATCGTGATCCGCAATTCTTTGATTAAGGATTGCCGCCTTTTCCTCTACCGATTTCTCCGGGTCTGCAAGTCTGGCAATACTTCCCGTTTCATAAGCAATCGCAACATATTGCTGCAGGGCTGCTGAAACATAATTTGCCGCCACGTCGGAAGTGTTATTGATTGTCTTTGAGACTGCGCTGATTGAAGAAATATAGTTCAAAACTGACGCCACTATTCCCAATACAAGACAGCAGATTATAACAATTTGTCCAAAACGCTTGGAAATTTTTGTCTCAATACTGACAAATCCACCCTCACTTTTCCCGCCTGATACTTTTTTTGTTCTTGCTTCTTTTTGCATAGATTAACCCCCATTTCCTCATACATATTACGCAAATAACATAAATTAACTAAAATCATCGGATAAGTATAGAGTATAAAAGATAAGCAAAAGATATCTTAGCCACGACACAATATATTCATCTGAAATATTAGAAAATTATAATTATAATATATCATATTGTGCAAACTTTTTCTACTTTTTTTATAATTTTATTTTTAATTTTATTTACAATATCCACGCCTTAACCATATAATCTTTCAAAACCCCCTCAAGAATACCTTTTTACATTGTATGAGTATTCCGAGGGGGTATGATTGTTTAGAGCAGTATTATACAGTTTCTTTATTTAACAGTTGTTCAAAATCTGTCCGGCAGACAGGGCGTGAATAATGATATCCCTGAAGCAACGTAGCGTTTAACTCTCCTACAATATCCGCTACTTTGCCGTTCTCCACGCCTTCTATAATAGAGTTATATCCTAAGCGCCTGCACATTCCCAACAGACTGTCAACAATCACATAATCTATGTCGTGCCCCGGCTGCGCAAGCTCTCTGATAAAAGAATGCTCCACCTTAATATAATCCACCGGAAGCCATTTCAGCATTTCCATAGAAGCATATGCAGTACCAAAATCGTCCAATGCTATTTTAAAACCGTATTCCCGCAGCCTGCCAAACATAGCAGCAAGCTCTTTGGGGGCTTCTACCTGACAGCTTTCCGTAAGCTCTATAATGATATATTGCGGATTGACTCCGTACTTTTCCGCGCAGGAAATCGCTCTTTTTTCAAAATCATCATCTATAAACTGCTGATAAGATACGTTAAAGCTTACCTTCAGTTCTCCGTATGTATCGCGCCATGCCGCCTGCTGTTTGATTGCCTGCTCCATAACCCAGAAGCCCACTTCATGAATATCGCCGTAGTCCTCCAAAACCTTAATAAACTCCATCGGATAAGAGTCTTTAATTCTTTCACCCTTCCAGCGCAAAAGACATTCACAGCCGGCAATCTTATTAGTGTCAGGATTGATAAACGGCTGGAAAAACAATTCAAATCCTTGAAAATCATTCTTAATGCACTGTTTTAAATCTTCCCGCAAAACTAACCCTCTTTCATGTTTAGCGGCAATCTCTTCTGAAAAGAAAGCTAGGTTTCCTCTACGATTATTCTTAGCATACTCTAACGAATGCTCCAATTTATTTATAAGTTCTTCCCTATCGCCTGCGTCTTTAGGGAAAAACACGCCGCCTGCCGATATGGAAATACCGACTTTGCGCCCGTCCTCTAGTTTCATAATCTCTGTTTCGCAGCGCAATTTTTCATAAAAATCCGTTACTTCCTGCATATTTGAGGCAAAGGCGATAACCATAAATTCGTCGCCGCTGAACCGCAGCACTTTCCAGCCGGAATTAGACAAATCGCTTATTTTTCTTGAAAATTTAATCAAAATCTCATCGCCAATGTTATAACCATAATTGCTCACAATTTTCCTAAATCCGTCCATACCGATTAAAATAGCAATTCCGGGTTGCGAAACAAAATCATAATAGTGCATGTCCTGTGTTGTCAAAAGTCCGGTCAAAGAATCATACTTACTCTGCCCGTCTATCCTTGTCATAAGCCCCGCAAAAATAATAGGATTACCTTCCGCATCTCTGATTACGCTGCCCTTGCATTCCACCCAGATATATTCTCCTGCTGCATTCCGTGTCCTGTATTGGCAGTCGTGATATTTCTTTTTACCGGAAAATACGCCGCTGATATCATCTGTATAAATCGTCAAATCGTCCGGATGCACATGCTTCGCCCACATATTAGCCGCATCTTCCATATACTCGCCTTCCAAACCGAAATAATCCACGGCTGCTTTAGACCATCTGGAAACATCGGTCTTCATATCGCATACATAGATGTAAACATTATCAGACGACGATGCAAACGCTTCAAACAATTCATTATTGAAAATATCACTCATGCTAATCCCCCATTCTTACCAACTTATGATGTTTGTACTTAATTCTCATAGCCACAACTTAATCCAGTCGTACTACCTGATTTTTACCTGCTGCCTTTGCCGTATAAAGAGCCTTGTCCACCCTATTGTAAAGCGTATCAGCAGTTTCATCTTTTGCCTGCGTCACGCCGATACTTACTGTCTGGCACCCTGCTGTTTCATAAGATATCGAAGCAAACTCCTTGCGGATTTTCTCTGCCAGCTCTTCCGCATAGTCCGCATTGCTGTCCGACAACAATATCATAAACTCTTCGCCGCCCCAGCGTCCAAGCGAGCAGGAATGTACTCCTATCGTTGTTTTTCTCAAGACGTCGGATAACGCCTGAATTACATGGTCGCCTTCTTTGTGTCCGTATATATCGTTTACCTTTTTAAAATTATCAATATCTAACATAATCAAGGAAATATCGCTGTCTGTTCCCTGATTTTTGCGTTTGTCTAAAGCGCTGCGGATTTTTCTCTCAATCTCCGCACGGTTATAAAGCCTTGTCAGACCGTCTGTAACGGAGCTTAGAGCAAGCTTCATATTCATTTCCTCCAGTTCGGCGGTAGACGCCTCGATAAAGGAAACAAAACGCCTGATAATAGGAATCTTTTCATTATTATCAATCTGCGCCTTAGCAATATTCACTTTTTCGCTTGTTGTCGGCATATCGCCTTCCCGCATGGCGACAATTACAAGCGTCACATTGAAATTGAGCATATCGCTCCCTATACGGATAAACTCGCCATGCGTGTAAAAGCCTGTAGTAGGCGCGACGCTGTTAAACAAAATCGTCTCGTCGCTGATATTTTCATCTCCCCAGAACGCCTTTCTTGCCGCGCAAGAAAAAGTCTGGATAACCTCCGGTCTGAAATCCGCTATCTTCTGTCCGTCCTGCCTGATACTTGCAAGAATTGTCTCCGGATCCCCATAGGCAAGCCTGACAATCGCATCTTCCTGCACATCGGAAGACATTACAAGCGAATCGTCGTCATTGACCGCCAGCGGACAACGCAGGATATCAATATCGCCATGCTCCAGAAAAAGCGGAAATTCAAGCGTATTTGAGAAAAATCTGTCGTTTTTATTGATATTTAAAAATCTCTTATATACGTCTAACGCCGGTTTTCCGTCCAGCTCGTACAAAATCTCCCTGTCCGCCTTTGTGACTTTGAATCGTCTTTTTAACGGTTTCCAACCCGAAATAAAGGTACTGTATGTATGGAAGTCTTTTCCGCCAAGCATGAGAAAAACAATGCCGTGTCCTAAGAAATCATTTCCTTTAGAAAAGACTACCGCCGTATCATCGTCCATATCCGGATTAAAGGCGCCGCCGCCAAAAACTTGAATATCCTCGCGCAAGCCGCTCATTTCATTGCAGAACTCCATCATGGACATATCCATGATAGTAGCGTGCATTTCCACTGCCTGAACCCACGGATTCTCATCACAACATTTTTTAAGCGTTTCCACGTCCTGCGCCGCATTTTCCTCTGAAAACGGCATTTGCAAAATCTTCGCCTTAGTAGTCTCATATTCAAAAATAGTACAAGTTAGAATAATTTTGGAATCTGACAACGCGCCATCTATAATATTGGCGTTCGTTGTGCAACCCAAATACAGCGCATCCGGCATTTCCTTATCCAGAAAATCACAAACATGCCGAATATGTTCAAAATCCATATCCTCAGAATATATTCTGAATATGGTAGTATAGGCCGAATGGGAAGTTTTCCACTCTTTAATCTCCTTCAGCCTTTCAAGCAATCCCTCATCGTCTTTGTAGAGAATTTGAAACTGTTTCATGGCTTTCTCCTTCTTGTGTGTTAATATTATTAATAACTTCACAGCAGAATTGTAAATTGTTTTATATCTGCTGATATCTATGTTCTATTATAATTCTTCTGTATTGTTTTGGCAATCTTAAAAAACGCTTCTAAATACATTGGCATTCTGTCCCTTTGTATTTTAAGAAGCTTTTTGTCTCATATTGCCCCTGCCGGAAAATACCATGTTTCTCGGTTGTATGGCAGCATTTCCTCCGCTATGCACAATACTATTCCCGGTTGGACATTCATTTTTAACTTACTAAGCGCAGAAAAGTTCTTGTCTGCATGGTTCGGCATCTTTGCCTTTTTAATCTCTATCGGGTATATCTTATCTCCCTCCACAAATAACAGGTCAATTTCTTTTCCGTCAATATCCCGATAGTAATATAAACCCGGTCGCTTTCCCGCGTTATAATAACTTTTTACAATCTCGCTGACAACATAAGTTTCAAAAAAAGCGCCGTCCATTGCACCGTTTTCTAAAGTCTCTGCATTAGGCCATCTGCACAAATATGCGGCAAGACCGGTATCCATAAAATACATTTTAGGCGTCTTAACCAGCCTATTTGTAATATTGCTATAATACGGTCGCAGAATAAAAATAATTCCTGAACGCTCCAAAATAGCCACCCACTCCTTTGCCGTGGGCGCTGATATACCGATGGCATTGGCAATCTCACTGTACTTTAATTCCATGGAAGTCCTAGCTGCCATAAATACAAGAAAATCGTAGAACTCACCCAGCTTTCCCACGAGCGATAATTCTTTAATATCCCGTTCCAGATAAGTATTAATATAATCTGTATAAAACCGCTCCCTATCTAAATCAGTTGCAATAAGCTTAGGCATTCCACCTTCAAAAATCCGCTCGTATATCGCATGGACATTCTTCGGCTCATAATCCTGTATTCTTTTACGAAGATATTCTAATTTCGGTTGAAATATGTCCGACTTCCGCCCTTCCAGTTCTGCCGCCGACAAACCGGACATATCAAAGACAGCAATCCTACCCGCCAATGACTCTGACACGTCTTTCATCATTTTGAATTTTTGTGAACTGGTAAGCCAATACATTCCATTGTTATCTTCGCCATCTAATGCCCGCTTATCTACAATCCGCTTCATTTCCAAAAGAATAGACGGAACTCTCTGAAACTCATCAATCAAAAGCGGATAACCATAAGTTTCAAAAAAAAGCTCCGGGTCTTTTTCCGCCAGTCTTCTTGCATTCCCATCGTCCAACGTCACATAACGACGTTCTTTTTCTTTAATATGATTCAGCATGGTAGATTTTCCGACCTGACGCTGCCCGCACACCATGACTACCGGATAAAATTTTGAGGTTTCCCTGACTTGAGCCTCTAAATGTCGCTGAATATACAATGTTCTTCCCCCTCGTTACACTTCGAGAAAAATAATTTCTCACTTTATTTTACTCAGATTGTTAGGGGATGTCAAGGTGGAATGAAGGCATTGTTTGCTTAATTTATTTAAGTTTTTCTGATATGGTTTTTTAATATGTTTTACTTTTATAGTTGAGTTAATGGTTCATATTTGAAGGATGTTTCCCCATTTTTGAAAATTTCCGCATAAACCAAAAGTTGCTATTTTTCTTAAAGTTTATTGACAAGTAGGAATAACATTACTATAATATTATAGTAGTATTGAAATACAGTATAGGAGGAGTATATGTTATCAAAATCTGCAACTATGATGTTAGGGTTGATAAATAAACAGCCACAAAACGCTTATGAAATAATTAAAGTCTTGGAATATATGAATGTAAAATGGTGGTATAACATAGCAGATTCAACGGTATATGCTACGCTTCGGACGTTGGATAACAAAGGGTTGATTGTCGGTGTATCTGAAAAGAATGGAAACATGCCCTACCGTACAGTCTATTCAATAAGCGATAGAGGAAAATTTGAACTAAAAGATACTTTAATGAAATCTATATTATCTTTTGATTTTGACACAAATATATTTTCGATTGCAGCATTTTTTCTTGATTTTTTTGAACCTAATGAGCAAATTTCTCTTTTGAAACAAAGAGCGGAAATGCTTAAAAAACATATTGCAGGAATTGAAAATTGGATTTTACATCAAGAAAATAATACAATACCTTTTTCGCATATTGTAACAGTCGAGCGCATGGCAGACCTTGCAAAAACAGAATTGTGCGGAACATACAAATTACTTGAAACACTCAAAATAATTTAGAGGAAAGAATATTAAATTATGAGAAAATACAAACTATTCCTGTTTCTTATTTGTATAGAAATAATGATAATAATCAGTATTGCATTAGCCAACCTCAATCCGGCGCCTGCACTTTATTTTATTTTCTATAATCTTATTTATGGATTGATATTCAGTTTTCTTATTCCTCTATATTATTTACACAAAGAAAAAGAATTGCCGGCTTCTGTTGGTATTAAAAAACCGGGTATACGACAATTTGTTGTTTTATTTTGCTTTGTTGCATTTTCAATCGGTGGACAGCTTATTCCGAAGATAGTTGCAGGCGAACAATTACTTTGGCATTTATTGCCTATGGGTATTGTGCCGCTTATTATGACTACTTTTTTTGAGGAATTTCTATTTCGTGGATTTGTGCAAGGCAGGGTTGCGCAACAATTTGGCTGGTTGCCTGCAATTTTAGTTTCCGGGCTAATGTTTTCACTTTACCATTTAGGATATCCCGGTTTCCGCACTTTAGGAGATATTCTTCTATTATTTGGCGTAGGTCTTGGATTTGCGATTGCATACAAACTTTCAGACAACAATCTAATTGTGTCTTATTTTGTAAATCTACCAAATGCTTTTGTTACTTATATGTTGAAATATAATCAGTTTCCAACTATGAGATTCAGTTCTACCATCGCGGCGATTATCACAGTGATTTTGATTGTGCTAACCCTATCGACAGTGTGGGAAAACGATATTTTCATGACAAAGAAAGCTTTCCTTTATGATAACATCAAAATTTCTACCCCACATACCCCTCTCCACGAAGCGACTGCAAAGATTCATCAACTGCCTGCGCAAGCTCCCGATGTGCGCCATAATACAGACACAACTGGTTCAGAGCATTCAAGGCGTCCTTAATCTCACCCGCCAGCTCCTTCTTAGTGCCTTCTCCACGCCTTTGTATTTTAGTTCCGCTGCCTTCCAGTCTATTCACTTCGTTTGCCACTTCTCCGCATTCTTCCAGAAGTCGTGTGACAATTTGATACGGCTCATTTCCCTCTGGAAAACGACGGTTCATTCCCGCTGCCAATGCTTGCATAGACAATGGCTTCACCATAATCAAACAAAGATTATCTTTATCCCACATCTCATCAAGCGTAAGCAACGGCTCGAACCCCATACTCTCATAAAAAAGCCGCGTTTTTGCATAAGGCTCATAGTTCACCTTATCGCTCAATGTCTCTACCATAGCGTACTTACAACCTTTTTCCAGAAAGAAATGTTCAGTCCGTTCATAAAGTGCTCTACCTATACCCATATGGTGACACTCCGGGCGCACACCGCATACATAAATGTCTCCTGTATGTCCATAGTGTATTCTCGCAGAGAAAAATCCCAGATATTTTCCCTTCTCATCTAACGCCGCCCATAAAGGAAGCGCTTGAACGCCTTTAACATATTCTTCTAAAGCTTCTTTATTGCCAAACCAATTCGGCAGGCTCTCCAAAATCTCTCTTGCGCAGGCTGACTTTTCTTCATGATTACAAATTTCTGAAATTTGATACTCTTCTACCTTATATGTATTGCTCATTTCACTTCCTCCAAATTATTCTTTTGCATTTCTTTCAACCAGATTCTTAAATTGTACCGCCCAGAAAGTTAAATCACAATCCAGACCGCGTCCTTTCTTATAATCTTCTTCCACTCTCACGTCTACATATGGTGTAGGATATTCTATATTCTTAGGCGAATAATGTTTGTTATGCGGCTGCGCAAAATTCATTTTGAGTATTCCTTCATCGTTTGTCGCGGCAGATATTGCTTCTAGTGACTCTTTTATAACGTCCACTTGAACCCCTACGCCCATCATTGCAATTTCTGTCAAAACCCTTCTGTAATTGATAATATCAATGTAGTTTGGGTTAAATGCCCTAATCGGCGTCACAAGTGCAAAACACGGCGCATAATATCTGTTCTTTATCTTCACATTTATCAAATTATCCGGTTTCATAATCCTGTTGATATGGTTAAACGCATCTGCAAGCATCTGAATATTTTTCTTTGTTCTCCATGCCTTTGTATATGCTAACATCTCTAAAGTATAGCCATTGGGAAAATATTCGTCCGCCTCTATATAAGGAAGCTTATATTTCTTCTCCGCTCCCTTTCTTTTTTTCAGGATTTCATCTAAAGATGATATTTGCAAAACTCTCTCAAATCCTTTCAGGGCAATCTGTTGAAATTCTATCAAATCATCATAATCATCGCCATACCCTAGCATTGCTTGCATAGTGTATAGTAATGCGCCAAGACAGTTACCGTTGTGAATACCGACAAATCTATTATTGTATCGTTCAATCTCCGGCGGAATATAGGAAAATTCCTGTTCCATAATCTTCTCGTCACGCATAACTTTTACAAAATTTGCTACAATCGGCTGCTCCTTTGGAATCGCATAATAGCAAAGCAGCCTTGCGGCTGTTTCTCCGTCCTGCAAAGGCGTCTCGTGAAGCACTGTGCCTCTCCAATTATTCCAGCTGTGCATACCGCTTCCGATGTAACCGTTTGGTTTCACATATTTCTGAACCAGTTGAAAATATGGAAGTTCATATATTTCATTTAGGAGTCTTTCTTCTTCCTGCACTGAAATATTACCCATAATTTCTTTTTTCAGGCGATATTGAATTACCGGTCCTGCATTGTTTAACAAAAATTCTATTGATTTATTCTTCACAGGGTTCACAACTTTCTACTCTGTTTATTGTCACAATACTATCTCCTTATCCAGCACATACGTTTCATATGCCCTAATAGCCTTATCCCGCATAATAAAATCGCAAATGCCGCGGTTAATTAAACGGATTGTATAAAACATGGCTTCCATAATTGATATTCTATAATCGTCCATGAACATTTCATAGGAATAGCCCTTTATGCTCTGGCAAAGACACTCATAGTAATAATCAAGAAGCTGTTTCGCGCGCTCTTTATCAGGCTCAATATGAAGCGCTACAAACATTGCCAAATCTTCCGTGCATAACCCGACACGGACAGCTTCCATATCTATTATTTTAACAGATGACGCGGGCGGTTTCGATACAAAAATATTTCCCGGATGCAAATCCCCATGTATCATTGTAATATTTTTGCCTGCATTAAATCTTTCATCTATCAGCGGGACATATCTTTGACGCAAGAGGCTGATAGCAGCTTGAAAATAATCGAGCTTATCCACATCAATTACATTACTCCAGCCGTTCCACACCTTAGGAATTTTGCCTGTCTCTTCTTTGTTCCGATATACAAGAAAATCCCGCTCCATTCCGTCTATGTGGGCAAGTAAATTTTCTTTTGTCTCATGCCGCCAGTCAAGTCCCGTTTCCTTAAAAGCTTCTTTATTTTCCCAAAAAGCAGCATGTATTTTTGCTATCTCTTTCAATATAGTGCGGTAGCTGTTTCTGAATATTTCTCCCGCCTCGCAATCTTCATCAAACTGAAATCCCTGAATACTATCGGTTACTTCGTCCATAAGCAGAATTTTTTTATCAAAATCAATACAATATACCTGTGGAATTGATTTTACATGGCGGCTGAATAACTCATATCCTAACAACTCCATAATATCATCATGGTATACTTTTTCCACTAATTTAAGTTCTTTTTGCGCTGTCGTTACAGTGATATATATACTTATATATCTGGTGCGCGGTTCCGGTTTTCCCCGCATTATCTGATAGTTGCCAAGATTGGGGTGGACATGGCAGACAGCCTCAATGATTTCAGCGTCGCTTAAGCCCACAATTTCTTCCGGTATCGTGCCGCCTAATTGCTCAATAATATAGTCCGCAATATGCCTTGCCTGCATATCCAGTTTATTTGGTTTTTTCTCTTCGATATCTGCTTCAAACAGATACGCAGGCATGATAATTTCATCAATAGAACACTGAAAAATCTGTGCAAGAACAGGCAGCAAAGATGTATCCGGCGTTGTATGGCCGTTTTCCCATTTACTGATTGCCTGTGGCGATATGCACAGTAATTCCGCCAGTTTTTCCTGTGACATTCCGTTTTGTTTTCTCAAAAGGGCAATTCTTTTTCCAAGCTGTTTTGTATCAAGCATATGCGTCTCTCCTTTATTAATGAGTATTCTATCTACTATTATAAGCGTCCGCAGCTTAAAAAACATATCAAAAACAGCAAAATATATTAACTTACGGTTAAGATAATAAATTCCGACCTTATCTACTCATATACCACCCTTACGCCACCTGATGCCTGGCAAAAATATTCCGCGAAAAAATTCCCCCGCATATCATTATCACTATCGCAACCGGAACAGCCCATATTGCATAGAGAAGATTTCCATTCAGTTGCTGTACTGACATTAATGAAAAGCATTGTGCATGATAAATCGGCAATAGGACAACTAATCGAAACAGTGGGCTTGTTTCCGACACAGGCAATAATAACGGCAAAAATTGAAACGCAGCAGCGACAACCAATGCCGCCATTTGGTTTTTACATAATGCAGATACAAACAGCGTTATGCCGGTCACGCTGACCGCGCTGGTAAAGCTTAAGAGTATTTGATATTTTAATAATGTTCCGCAAGTTATATTAAACGGAATAAATCCTTCCGTAAATCCAATAGGCGCAAAAAGAATACTGCAGTCTAATCCGTCTAAACCAAATAATAAAGCAGCTAAGGCAAAGTTAAAACCGACTACTAACACAGTTACCAGCAAAGAAGAAATAAAGCCTGCTGCCACTTTTGCCGTACCGCACTTTGTCCTGCCGTATTTACTTGTTAAAATAATACTATCCATGCCGCCATACTCACTTGAAAAAACAGGCGCAACCATAATAATTATGACTATCGAAAGAATAACCATGCTTCGTACAAAATCCCTGCTTATATCTAACCAGCCGCTTATAAAGCCTATCTTTATTTCTTCCTCGCCAAAAACATCTGCAACACTAAGTCCATTCCAATTTCCTTCATTATCAGAAAAGCGTGCAAACGCAGCAGACTGTATGGCGTTCCAGTAAAGATATTTTACATTCATTCCGTGCAAATCTCTATTAGGTTTAAAATCAGACATCATCTGCTGCACTTTTTCATCTGTCAAAATACCACCGTATTTTGCTGCAAGGGATTTTTCAATTTGTACGGCAGTCTTTCCGGTTCCTTCGCTACTTGCCCCATCAAAAGCATACATATTCCGATAGGTTGAAAAAATAAACAGCATAGATAAAAGTAATACTGCACTAATAGAAAATAGCGAAAGTTTCTTCCATAATATTTTTCTTAATTCAAATAAAATAATCATATTCATTATTAATTTTCTCCTCTGAAATAAAGCATGTGTAAATCTTCTATTTTAAATCTCATAAAAATCTCTTTTCTCACCTTATACCCTCATAATTTATGCTTTCATAACTCGTAACGCCTTAAAAAACGCTGTCACCCTCGCGCCATCTTGCACATTTTCTATTTTCAAATAACCGCCGTGCCGCTCGCACAGTATCTTACAAATATACAACCCAAGTCCGAAATGCTCTGCACGATTTTCTTCTTCCGTAAAATAAGGCGTCAACGCTTTATCCAAAACCTCTTTAGAGAAACCCTTACCATCATCAGTTACCGCCAATACCAAGCCTTCCGCACTTCCTGTAAAAGTAATCACAATATTAGAAACTGCGTAGCGAAGTGCATTTGCCAATAAATTATCGCAAACCCGCGAAACAAAAGACCAGTCAACATGTATTGAAGCTTTTGAAGCGCTATTTTGTATAGTTAATCTCTTATTGCACTCTCTACACAAAATTTCTGATTTTTCTATCAAATCGGCAATATGCTTCTCTATATCTATACCGTCGCTTTGCGGCTTCATATCTTCTAATCGCGATAAATTACTCATACTATCCACATATCTTTCCAATCTAAGAATGTGTTCAGCCATAGTCAGCGCAGTTTCCCTAGTTGCCCTTTCTTCGCTTGAGCGCAGCATTTCATTATAGCCCTTTAACACCGTCAGCGGCGTGCGCAAGTCATGTGCAAAAGCCGCATTAAGCCGTTTACGCTCCTCTACCTGTCTCCACATCTTAGAAAAATTATCTGCAAGCGTATATCGCATAATTTCAAAAGAATTACATAGTTGTCCCAGTTCGTTTGCAGACTGATAATCAAGATGAAAATCCAAATCATTTTGGGAAATTTTTTCAGAGGCGGTTTGCAGTTTGGCAAGCGGTTCTTTTAATTTATCCTGATAAAATAACAGTGCCGCCGCAATAATACATAGTGCAGAGTAGATGGGTGTGACCACAATCGGTATTAATTCCAATGCTGCTATTATTCTTTCATCTTTTTTACTCAAAGACGTTGGCTGTTTTGAAATATAAGCGCCTTCTCCCAATCTTTCTCCATCGTCAGTAGTTAAATAATATTTCTTACTGCTTATCGGATAGGAGTCGTAAATTTTTTGCTCGATATTATAGCATAATGCGGACGTTACCATACTTAACGCGATAGCAAAAACCGCAAATATAAGAATGTAGAAAACTATGCTTTTTCGTAATGACAAATCACGCCAATAACGCTTTACTTTATCCATTTATATCCGCACCCCCAAACAGTCTCTATATATGTTTTATCCGTAAATTCCGCAAGCTTAGTTCGTATTCTGCGGATATGTTCAGCCACCACGCTGCTGTCTCCTTCGCTTTCATATCCCCATATTTTCTCATAAATCCTCTCTTTATCAAAAACCTGTCCCAAATTTACAGACAGCAGTTCGACAATATCAAATTCCTTCTTCGCCAGAGTAATTCGATTATCTTTGAAAAAAATACAACGCTGTGCATAATCAATCGTCAAGTCACCCGCAAACCTTATTTGACTGTTAGCAACGTGTCGCGCCTCGCGCCGCAAATGTGCTTTCACTCTTGCGTCCAGTTCAGCAAGCGAAAAAGGTTTTATAATGTAATCATCACCGCCCGCCGCAAATCCTTTGACTTTATCCGTATCTTCAATGCGTGCCGTTAAAAACAAAATGGGACAGGATACATATTCGCGTATGCGCTCGCAGACTGATATCCCATCTAATTTAGGCATATTTATATCAAGCAGCATAATATCCGGCTTGCGCTCAGCCTGCTTTATCGTATCAACGCCATTCGTCGCAGTTAAAACGGTATACCCTCTGCCAAGAAACCAGCTTTCCAACATTTTAACAATGTCCGGTTCATCATCTGCAATCAGTATTGTATATTTCATATAATCCCTCCCTATGTAGAACACAGTATATTATAATTTTCAACTTTTCTTCAACTTTCGTTATTTATTTAAAATATTTTCTTTTTAATCCTATTATTCTTTGTCCCACTAAAAAATGCCGCATACTCGAAACCTATTTTTCGGTTTCGTTCTACGACATAATTGAACTTTTAAATTCCAAATATGATAAGGCTCTGTCAAAAAATAACTTAAGTAAAGCCTTATTATAATAATATTAAAATATCCCTAACACTACACAATCCTTCTTATCGTAATAATACTCCTATATGTAGCCGACTGCGTTACTATTCCCGTGCGTGCGGTGGCAGCGTGTACAATCTGTCCATTGCCAATATAAATAGCAACATGTCCGCCATAATAAATTATATCACCCGGCTCCGCTTCATCATATGACACGCTTCTTCCTACCTGCGACTGTGAATAAGACGTCCGCGGCAGAGAATATCCAAATTCTTTATATACAGACTGCACAAATCCCGAACAGTCAGCTCCATTCGTAAGACTGGTTCCGCCCGCCACATAAGGATTGCCTACAAATTGACACGCATACCTTGCAATCTCCTGTCCCGATGCGCTGCCATAAGAGGCAACCACAGGCGTTGAAGACTTTGGCGTAGATGGTTTTGACGCTGCCGCCTTTGCCTTAGCTTCTTCTTCCGCCTTTTTGCGCGCTTCTTCCTCGGCTTTTTTTCTTGCCTCTTCTTCCAGTTTCTTAATCTGTGCGGTTTCCTGCTTGATTTTGGTCGAATACGCCGCGGCTTCCTGTTTAGCTTTCGCTAACACTAAGTCATAGTTATCATACTCCTCCTGCTTTTGCGCAAGCAGTTCTTCTGCGTATATTTTCGCCTCTTCCATCTCATATTTCGAGGTCTCAAGCTCGGATTTCTCGTCTTCTAATTGTTCTTTAAGTAAGGCTACCGTTTCTACTGTCAACTGGTATTCGTCCAGAAGTTTTCTATCATACTCATAAAGCTTCTCAATATACTCAGCCTTATTAAGTGCATCACTTATATCAGAAGATGTTAAAAGCAACTGCATATACGATACATCGCCCTGCTCGTACATAAACTTTATTCTTATTTTCATGGACTCATACTGAGAATCCTTAGTTTCTACCGCCGCATCATATTCCGCCTGAGTTTCGGCAATCTCCGTTTCTTTATTGCTGATATTGTCCTCAATAAGACTTATGTCCGTAAGCAGCGCCACTAACTCTGCGTCCAGTTCTTCTATTTCGCTGCCGATATCCGCCTGTGCGCCCATATAGCTGTCAATCTGCTTATTTACTTCTTCCAGTGCTTGTTCATTCGCTTCTTTTTCTTTTTGCAGACTGGAAATAGTGGTAGCATACGCTGATTCTACCACTAAAGCAAACATGATTAAAATTATCATCACACTGGCAAATCTTCTAAGCAAACTTTTCATATGTGCCTTCATTCTTAATTTTATTTTCAAAAAAGACCAACACAAATCATTCCAGTAAAATTATACTACAATTCACAGTTCTTAACGGTTCTTGGGAACGGAACAACGTCTCTGATATTTCCCATTCCTGTAAGGTACATTACACATCTTTCAAAGCCCAAGCCAAAGCCTGCGTGTCTTGCCGAGCCGTACTTTCTCAAATCAAGATAAAATTGATAATCCTCTTTCTTAAGTCCCAGCTCGTCCATTCTCTTCTCAAGAGTCTCAAGATTATCTTCTCTCTGACTTCCGCCGATTATCTCACCGATTCCGGGCACCAGACAATCCATTGCCGCTACTGTCTTTCCATCTTCATTCAGCTTCATATAAAAGGCTTTAATTTCCTTCGGATAATCCGTTACAAATACCGGACGCTTAAATTCTTTTTCTGTCAGATAACGTTCATGTTCGGTCTGAAGGTCGCAGCCCCATGATACTTTATATTCAAATTCATCATTGTGCTTCTTGAGTATTTCTATCGCCTCGGTATAGGTAACATGTCCAAAATCCGAGTTGAGCACATGTTGCAACCTCTCAATCAAGCCCTTATCAATAAACTGATTAAAGAAATTCATCTCCTCCGGCGCATTTTCCAAAACATATCTGATTATATGCTTAAGCATGGACTCTGCTAACATCATATCGTCCGTAAGGTCTGCGAAAGCAATTTCCGGCTCAATCATCCAGAACTCAGCGGCATGTCTGGTCGTATTGGAATTTTCCGCGCGGAATGTCGGTCCGAATGTATACACATTCTTAAATGCAAAAGCGTATGTCTCCACATTCAACTGACCGCTTACCGTAAGGCTGGTAGGTTTGCCGAAAAAGTCCTGACTATAATCTACGCTGCCGTCCTCTGTCTTAGGGACGTCTTCCAGATTAAGCGTCGTAACCTGAAACATTTCTCCCGCCCCTTCACAGTCGCTGCTCGTAATTAACGGTGTGTGCACATATACGAAGCCTCTCTCCTGAAAAAAGGTATGAATCGCATATGCAATCATTGAACGTACACGAAAAACTGCCTGAAAGGTATTTGTTCTGGGCCTTAAATGTGAAATGGTCCGCAAATATTCAAAAGTATGCCTTTTTTTCTGCAGCGGATAGTCTGAGGTAGACTCGCCTTCAATCATAATCTCCTCCGCCTGCATTTCAAAGGGCTGCTTCGCCTGCGGCGTCGCCACTATCTTTCCTCTCGCCACTATTGCAGAACCTACATTCAGCCCCGATATCGTCTCGAAATTCTCCAGATTATCACTGTACACAATCTGTAATGTTTCAAAAAAAGTACCGTCGTTCACCACAATAAATCCAAATGTCTTGGAATCCCTAATGCTCCTTACCCAGCCGCCGACTGTCACTTCTTTATCAATATATTTTTCACTGTTACGATACAAATCCCTTACATCTGTCAGTTCCATTTTATATCCCCCGTTTTTGTTCATTTAGACTTAACTTATTATTTATTCATTCTTTACAACCGCATTCTCAATCAGAAAATCAATTACCTTTTCCGCCATTAGATATTCGCGGAACTCTTCTTCGTCTATTTCTTCCTTCAATTCTTCTACCGACGCATAGCCATATGTCGTTGCATTTTCACTCATTGCGTTATTAAATTCTTCATCAGAAATATTGAGTCCCTCCGCGTCAGCAATCGCCTGAAACATAATATACTGCTGCGCTGAGGTTACGGAATTTTCCTTAAAAGTTTCCTCATATGTTTCCTTATCCATATAATATCTATTATACATATAAGTGTCCAAATCCATTCCGTACGCTACTGCCTGATTAGTCATTAAGTCAAGCATAGAATTATAATACCGCTCCGTCATCTCCTTAGGTGGCTCTTTAAAAATACAGTTCGCCATAACGGTATCCATTATATTAGTCTCGACTGTCTCATTATACATATCCATCACATCGGTATACATTAATTCATGCAAAGCAGCACGCAGCTCCTCCGTCGTATTGTATTCGCCATTGGTAGCCTCTGTAGCTATTTCGTCCGTAAGCTCCGGTATCTCTACTATGGAAATGCCATTGACCGTTACTTCAAACTCTACCGGCGCTCCTGCCAAATCCGGATTAGGCTCATAAGTTTCAGGGAAAGTAAGCTCAAGCGTTACCGTCTCTCCTACGTTTACGCCGATAAGCCCTTCCTCAAAACCCGGAATAAATCTTCCTGAGCCGATTGTAAGGCTGTCTCCCTGCGCAGAACCGTTATCAAAAGCTACGCCGTCTCTATATCCGGTATAGTCTATATTAACCGTATCTCCTTCTTCTACCACAGTTCTATCGGTCACGTCCGTAGTAACTGCCAACGGTTCTAAAAGATAGGTTTCGATATAGTATTCCACATAGTCCGTAATCGCAGCTTCATCTGCCGGCGCCGCCACTGTAACCTCGATTCCTTTATACTCGCCGAGAGTAACATATTTGGAAGCATCTATACCGCTTAAATAGGTGGTATCTTTTCCACAAGCGGTCAACATGCTTACTGCCATTACTACTGCTGCCAATATTGCAATCTTCTTTTTCTTTTTCATAATCTCCTTGCCTTTCTAATAATACTTTTATAAACTATATTAGAATATACCATAAATCAAGGCCGCTTGAAAGAGTTTCTTTATAAAACTTCGCTAAAATCTTTTCAACGCGGAAATAAAATTTTACAGTAGAAACGTTGATTTTCCCACGAAAAACTGCAAATGCCGCCGTATTTTTCCACAATCTGCTTCACAATGCCAAGCCCCATTCCATGATGACCTTTCTTAGTAGAAGCCATTCCGTTATTATCAATCTTACATTCTTTCTGCGCATGGTTACTGACCGCCAGCGTCCAAAAATGTTCCTGCTCCCCGCCTTTGATACTTATGTCGGGTTTTTCCTCATTAATAGACGCATCGTATGCGTTATCCAGAAGATTAGACAATAAAGAGCATGCTTCCATAGGATTAAGCGAATCCAGCCAGACAAACGCACCTTCACAGATAAACGGAATCCCCATCTGTTCAGCGCGCAGCTTCTGATCATTTATCACAATATCCGCCGCCTGATTGCCCGTAAATTCCAAATCCTTTATCATGTCCGTCTTAGCTTGAAGCGAATCCAGATATAACTGCATTTTTTTCTTCTCATTGCGCTCCTGAAGGCTTTGCAACATCTGTAAATGTCCGCGCAAATCATGACGCAGCGCGCGGATATCCTGATTTTCATTTTTATACTGCTCCAAGTAGGATAACTGACATTGAATATAATCCTCCTCCTGCTTTACCAGCACATTCAGATTTCTTACATGGCGCAGCGTAATCAAGTGCCACAGATACGCGCCCATAGCAAGCAGGAAGAAAAACAGGCAGCCACCATTTAGCAAAATCTGTGTCTTTCCGGAATAGTGTACCCGTATCACAGCAATTCCCATTAGCAAAAAAACTTCAAAGAAAAAGAACATTACAAAACCAAAAACTTCCAACGGACGAAGTATCAGGGAGATATTGTGTTTTCGCAGCAGTCTAAAAAGTATCGTGACTGCAATGCAGCCCAATATGTCTGCCGCCACGCCAAGTATATCCGCGCCGTACTGTGATAACGCTGCAATCTCCGGCACCGTAATAATACTGCGTATCATCATCACAGGTATAATACTTAGCACTGTATATAGCATAATTGCCGGTATAATTAATACGCTTTCCCACACCTTGCGCTTCCCCATAAACAACACAATAAGAAGCATAGACCAGCAAACACTCCATGCTCCGATACACATAGATATAAGACTTACGCCAAATGCAATTACTACAATTTGTAAAGCTCTTTTTTTATCAATTTCAAAGCTTCTAACCATAAATATCCGATATACCATGAATATCTGGTAAAAAGCAAGCATATCAAACACACTTATGCAAAAAATATCTACAATCAGATTCATTATTTTCAAATCTCCTTATTTTCAGGCAAGGCACCTTACTAACGCTTCCTGCAATGATTTCTGCTGCCTTCTACTCACTGACAAAGTTATGCCGCTCTCCAAAGTAAGACTCCCTTGTCTCACCACAGTAATACGTTCCAAGTTCACCAGTTGATTTCTGTTGATACGCGAAAATTTATCCTTTGGCAGTTTGGCGCTAAACTCTTTTAGACTTTGCATAAGCATTACTACTGTTTCTGCTTCCTGCCCGTTTCTAAGGTATACATCAAGATATCTTCCATGCACTTCTACATATAAAATATCTTTGCTGGAAATGACTCTTTCTCCGTCAAAAGCATCTACCACAAATTTTCCGTTTTTTGCGCTTTTCTTTTCCATGTCTGCAAAAACCTGCTCTATGGCTTCCTTCTTCACTGGTTTTAAAAGATAGCGGAATACTCCGCTGCGATAACCTTCCGGCGCATATTCGATATAATTTGTCACCACGACAAGAAATATTTTTCCCTCTGCGCTCAGCCGCCTGCATAAATCCATGCCCGACTGTCCGCTCTCCATGACAATATCTGTGAACACCACATCATAACGCACTCCCGATTCCCAATCTTTTATAAGTGACTCTACATCTGTATAGAGCGCGGTCTTTCGCCCTGTGGCTTCAATCGTTGCCTTAAGTTCCTGCCCTGCTTGTATTTCATCTTCACATATCGCAATTTTCACTGTGGGGACCATGCCTTTCTTTTGTTTGTGTATATTATACCGCAGACCATAGTTTACGTCTATTATGCAATAAACGGAAAAAGACGGAATAGACACATATGGTTCCCTTTGCGGCACACTTTCGTTCCGTGAAAAAACGCAGCGGTACTAAGTTCAAAAGCTAAAAAACAGCTTTTTCACTAAGTACCGGCGTTTTTCAAGGACCGCAAAAGGAACTATATGTGCCTATTCCGTCCGGCTAAGCCGTCACACTAATAATATATTTATGATATCATATTTGTGATATTATGCTTCCTGCGCGTTTTTAAACAGGCTCTTGAATTTTGATGATAATTTGCACAATTTGTCATATAAATCAAAAGTAATTTCTGTGGTAGGAGCCACCTGCATATATGAGCATAGCATACATATCATGGTATAGCTGTCCATGACGGAAGATTTCACGACTAGCACAATCATTACGGCGAGTATAACAGCCACAAAGAACATGTCGAAACCGGGCATGCCTAGAACTCCTAAAAAGGCAAGCGTCACAAACATTAAAAGAAACCATGCTGCGACCGACATTACTAATGCAATAAGCGCCGTTTTAAGCGCATCTTTTAAGATGGTTTTCCAGTTCTGGAAATAAATAACGACTCCGTCTGCAGCGCTTTTGAAAGCGGACTGTTCTTCCTGATAAAAAGTATAAGCAAGGCAGCATTCGTCTACATTGCCAAGCGCGATACCTACGATTGATTTTGCCAAAGATACCAGTGAGTCCATGCCGGGAATTTTACCAAGAACATTACCTACAATATCAAGCCCGCCGTTAATCTGCCTTACCGCACCCGATACCAAACGGTCAACGGCAAAGTATGCCGCTGCGGTAGCAAATTTCTTTTTCACTATCTGCGTTCCGTATTCAAACTGATTTTCCGGCAGATTTCCTGTTGTCAATAGCTGTGTAACCACTGCAATATGCCCCGCCTTTAACACATAGCCCAGATAATACTGTGAAATTCCCAGCGCCGCCGCGGACAAAACAATCCACAACATCAGTGAATATCCAACCACGGTAGTATTTTGGGATATTGCCGAAATAGCAATCAGAATCAATCCCAGTACAATAGAAAATGCTATTGCGCACCCGCCAAGCGCCAGTTTCAACCATACAAATTTGATGGTTTTCTTAAAAACTTCATTTGCTTTCATATAAGTCTCCTCTCATAAGTAGAATGCCATGCCGTATATAGCTGCGGCAATTCCTGCAATATCTATCTTATGGATGTCTGTCTGCTAAGTCAATCTCCAAAGGCATAAGCGGTTGTTATGGTGTCATAAGCGGTCGAACTATGGCAGCATAAGAATAGGGCATATAGATTTCTGCTTCTATATGCCCTAATGTTGTTATCGTTTTTAATGTTGCTTGATATAATTGATTCATGCCAACTGCATAACTTCGGCTTCAATTTCCTTTAATTCATCAAATGATAATGTCGGAACACACTCCGCAATATCTTCAAGCGACATCTTTCCTTTTTTTATCAATCTCTCTGCTGTTTCTCTCGCTTCTTCATGCCTTTCGCTTATCAAAAAGGTTTTCATAATTTCTTCTTCATCAAATAAACTCATCATAATCGTTACAACCTCCGTTTCCTTGCTCTCCAAATATTCTTTTAACACATTTCTGTCTTTGCAAATTTTAATTGTTTCCTCGACAGCCTGTTTTGTCATTCCGTACTTTTCCCTCTGCTCGTCAAAAACTTTGCAGAAAATAATGTATTGGTTGATGATGTCCTCGGTATTACTTTCATAAATAACTTTTGCTTTTACCTCGATGTCAATATCATCACCATTAAAAAACTCTTTGGATAAAGATATTGTGTCGGGTTTTTCGCCCTTATTTCCTGTGAAAATCACATAAAGTTCAGGTTTCGGCATTTTGACTTTCCTACTCCCATACAGATTTAGTTTGTTCTGCTGGAAATACTTATGATAACTCTCCGCAAGATACAGCAGTATTCTAATCAGAATATTCAATGTCCATGTGGACTGAGCTTCAATAAGTATCATCAGCTTATTATTGGCAATAAAACCTAAGTCGTTATACAAATTATCGGTCAACACATTTTCTATTGTTACATCGGTTAGCGAATTTTCCGTTGCTTTAGTATCCTCTGGGTGTAGCGTTTTATACAGCGCAAGCAGATATTTTTTGTCTTTGAAAAGGTCTAAAAATACGCTGTTTTTTGCTGTACGCTTTGCCATGTTATGCGTAACATTGACTTCCTGCGTAGATGTTGTCTGTATCGTTTCTATGGACTCTAGTCCATTTTGCACTCTTATCACCCCAATTCCCTAGAAACATGGCAGAAGATAGGATATAGATTTCTCCTGCCTTTATCAAAGATAACGGCTTTAACGTTTTCTTTTATTATACAAAATACTGCCTTCATTTACAATAAAATTTGCATGAAATTTCTGTGTCTGTGTTACAATTCTTCCTTTATAATCATTATTTTGCCATTATAGTGCTCACCCTAATGCTTTTATATTGCAACGGTATATGTGCATTTCTTCTTCGGTAAAAGTATCAATTACTTGCTGTATCTCTTTTATAACTTTCGTTCTCTCTTTGGGAAGGTAAGCAGTAATAGGATAAAAATTAGAAACAGTATTTGCAAATAAGTGTACTCTTATCTGCAAATTTTCAATAAATGTCTGCATTTCTGTCAATCTTTCTTTTTCTCCTGCTGGAACAAATTTTCCCTCATTTGCCAAATGATATAAAGTCGTATCTGGAAAAAGCGTTAAAGAATCTATTGAAATAAAATATGGATTAAGCTGACTAAACACTTTTGCACTGTTAATTGCATTTTTATATCCATTCCCTTGTCCTGCCAATCCTGTCATGTATACAAAATAATATTCTATCCCCGCTTCATCTAATTTTCTGCATTGTTCCAAAATATCCTTTGATGTATATCCTTTATTTGCCAATGCAAGCGTATCATCATCTCCGCTTTCAGTTCCGATACTCAATCCGTTTACTCCCATTGCACGAAGTTTCCTAAGCTGCCATACTTCTTTATTTTTTATATCCCTGATACTTGAAAACATTGCTATCGTTTGACATTTAATTAAATAATCCCTTACGGTCATAACATATGGTTTCAATTTTTCATAACTTAATGCAAAGGGATTGGCACCTGTCAAAAAAATACGTCTTGCATTTGGTTGATAACTCTTAATCTCTGCTAAATCTTCTTCAAACTCGGGCAAAGGAGATAAGCAAAAATATTCCCCTTTATATAAATTGCAAAAGTTACACTTATGGTATGTGCAACCCGATGTTAGTTGAATAATACACGAATTGGCTTCATAGGGTGGTCGCCATGTTCTTCCTGTAAAGTGCATAATCTCTCTCCTTTGCTAATTGATATAACTAAAATACCTCTTTAGTTTTTCTGGTTCAAGTACTGTCTTTTTTTGATTATAGTTCTATTTTTAATACTATCTGTTCAATTTTACAGTATATTGCCTTTTCACTGTATATACGATATACTGTACCAAATGAAAAGAGGTGCTATAATGGCGGATAACAAATTTAATGACGAATCTACAATTGCGCGCTGTGTTCCTATGAGCAAACTCCAATCCATTATTGGCGGTAAATGGAAAATCATAATTTTATGGTACATCACATTTTATAAGGTTCAGCGTTTTGGCGAACTAATGCGCCGTCTTGACGGAATTACACAATCTACTCTGACAAAACAGTTACGGGAATTAGAAAAAGACGGTTTCATACATAGGGAAATTTATAAAGAAATTCCTCCAAAAGTTGAATATTCCCTAACAGAATTTGGTCAAAGTTTTATCCCTGTTTTACAAACAATGATGACATGGAGCGAAAAATACCTTTGTCCAGATTATAAAAGTCCATATGATGATTCATTATGTTTATGATGTCATAAGCGGTTGAACTATAGCATAACTCATTCCAATATGTTTTGATTTATTTCATCATAAAACACGGGATAATCAAAATCTGCATTTGTAATTTTGTAAGTGTCCGGCAAACCATTCAACATAAGGTAATTCTCATAAACAAAAAAGGATTGTATCATATTATTATTTTCATCATAAAAGTATACCGAAACACCATCTCTAACTCTAAGCGATGTACCATCTGCCACTTCATATTGCAATGCGCTTAAAACATCATAGACATATGATACTTTATCATTATCATCAATTTCTCTCGTTTCGATTATTTCAGCATTTTCGAGCAACAAAATTTTCATTGTCATTTCAGACTCATTATCTGCTGCCGGAGTTTCTTGCTTACTATCATCGAGTGCATTAATATCTTTTTCGGTTTCTTTTGGTTCTTGGGTTTTCTCATTATCTACGATGTTTTCCTGTGTCACTTGCTTATCATAATCTTGCTCTGGAATATTATCATTCCCACATGATGTCATTGAAAAAACGCAAATCATGGCTAAAAAATACAATACCATTTTTTCCTTCATAATTTTATCACTCTCACAATCTCAAATTTATATTGCCATAATTATACCATAATCACACAATAAATCTCTATTTTATTTTCCTTGCCTAATATGAAAATCAATGCTAAAATATGGATTAACAGTAAATCGGAGGTATCGGTATGAGCACACCATTAAAAGTAATATTGGGCATTCTCGTTTTCGTGGTTATCGCCCTAGTAGTTTTATACTTTGTCGGAAGAAAGCTGCAAACCAAGCAGTCAGCGCAGCAGGCGCAGATGGAAGCGATGAAACAGACCGTTTCCATGCTTATTATAGACAAAAAGAAAATGAAGATAAAGGATTCGGGGCTTCCGCAGGCGGTAGTAGCACAGACGCCTAAGATGCTTAGGAACTCCAAGCTGCCTATTGTAAAGGCAAAAGTCGGACCACAGGTTATGTCATTAATCGCAGACGATAAGATTTTTGATTCAATCCCTGTGAAAAAAGAAGTAAAAGCCGTCGTCAGCGGCATATATATCACTGACGTAAAGGGGCTTCACGGTAAGCAGGCTCCGGTTGAAACCAAGAAAAAAGGCTTCTTCAAACGCGCTCTTGAGAAAGCGCAGGAAAAAGCCGGTGCGACGCCGCTTAAATAGTTATTTTGAACGAATATCCATGACTATTTTACAATCGGCGCAATATTCATAGTTCATATCCAGAACATATTCCACATCTACGGCTATCCTCTCGGATTCCTGTAAGATGTGGATTTTTTTAGTATCAATTCCCAGCATGATATTACCATAGGGAATATTGTAGCTTGTCAGGTTTTTCTTATTTTCTTCAAAAACCATATGAACATTCACAGCCCCGCTTTTAATGATTTCAAGAAAATTTTCTCCGAATTTGACTTTATTTCTAACAGGCTTGTCAATGCCCTCTATGACTTCATCATAAATAAGAAAATGCCTGCCATTCTTCTCATAATAATCTCCCGAAACGGTCGTTTCGATTTCTTCCTTATCCGCACCGTCATGTCCGTACTGGCGGCTGTGCAGATGTACCCATACGTCCTTTGTCATTTTAATAGTCCTCGATATTAATGACTTTAGCAGAAAGAATGCCATACGGTATTATACTGTTAGCAAAATGCAGAAACTTATCCGCCATGTCGCTGACAAAGAAACGGTAAAGTTCCGTCCCCAGCGCAGGTCTTTTCTCGCTCTCAAGTCCCTCTTTATATAACAACTCTTTTAATTCGCGCGCCGTCTCATAAGCCGGATTTACTAAAGTCACCTTATCGCCCATAATCCTTCCCACCGTAGAGCGAATCAGCGGATAATGCGTACAGCCGAGTACCAGCGTATCAATTCCTATGTCGATAAGTTCAGATAAATACCTTCTGGCTATTTCATCTGTGACAGGATCTTCCCACAAGCCCTCTTCCACTAACGGTACAAAAAGCGGACACGCCTTTCCGATAACGCTGACACTATTGTCATTTTCTTTTATGTATCTGTTATAAATTCCGCTTCCGACCGTCGCTTCCGTTGCAATAACACCTATTTTTTTATTGCGCGTGGCTTCGATTGCCGCGTGCGCTCCGGGCTTTACTACGTCTATCATCGGGATTTTGACTTCTTTTTCCAGTTCTTCAAGTGCACAGGCGCTTGCGGTATTGCAGGCAACAACTATCGCCTTGACTTCCTGCGTCTGTAAAAATCTCACAATCTGACGCGAGAACCTAGTCACAGTTTCCGGAGATTTGCTTCCGTAAGGCACTCTTGCCGTATCGCCGAAATATACTATTCTTTCGTTAGGCAGTTGGTTCATAATCTCTCTTGCTACCGTTAAACCACCCACGCCTGAATCAAAAACGCCAATCGGCGCATTGCATAGTGCTTCATTTTCTTTCATGCCGATTAATAACCCTTTCCCAGCCCTCTTAATTTATATATGCTTTCACATGGCTCATGCCATTTCACTTATTTTTCAGCCATTCCAATATCCTGCTTCTTATAACAATCTGTTCGTCGTCTGAATACATAAGCATGTCATAGATATCTTCTTTAGCGCCGTTTTCTTCCGCTTCTTTTGTCTCATACACTATCTCATAAGTTTCCTCCGGGAAGCAAAGCTCAGGGTAAAGCAAAAACCACCACACACATGCTGACGTCCCCATAAGCGCTCCTGTTATCGTCATTCTTAGATATTCTTTCCATTTAGGGCTTTGTTTTTTATCGCTATTTAATAATTCCTCGTCCATTTCTTCTCCTTACCGCCGGATTGTGTCCGGCTTTATTAAGGAGTCTTGACAATAAAAATATGTTTATTCTTTTAGGCAGTTTTTCTATTGTTTTTCACTGTTTTCTTTTTCCATATGAATTTGTTTTATGATGGATTTCTCCTGATTGTCAATATGCACTCTTGCCGCGTTCGCAGCCTTCTGTTTATCGTGCGAGACGATACCCTCATAAATCATTTTATGTTCTTCTACTAGGTGATTATGCTGGCTTTCGTCTTTAATATATTCAAACCGATATCTGTACATCTGTTCAGAAAGGTTATTCACTATCTGTATAAGCCTTTTATTTCCCGTGGCGGCTACGATTATATCATGCAGCTTTACGTCCGCTTCCGCTATCGTCGTTACGTTTCTTGTAGACGTCGCCCTTTCAAATCCGGCGCAGGCTTTTTTTAGTTGAAATTTCTCCTCTTCGGTAATTCTATCGCATGCAAGCTCTGCGCAGAGCGCGTCTAACGCCCTTCTTACTTCAAGCACGTCTTTTAAATCCTTTTCCGTAATCTGCGCTACTTCTGCACCACGGCGCGGAATCATTATAACAAGCCCTTCTAGCTCAAGTTTCCTGATGGCTTCTCTAATAGGCGTCCTGCTGACGCCTAACTGGTTAGCAAGGTGAAGCTCCATAAGACGTTCACCCGGTTTAAGTTTCCCTGTCAGTATCGCTTTTCTGAGCGTATTAAATACCACGTCCCTCAGTGGAAGAAAATCGTCCATATCAAGCTGAAATCCAGTATCCATACACTTTCCTCCTTATACGAATCCAGTTATAAACACCTGTCCTGCCAACTTCTGATTTCTAATCTGCGCTGCTGCCTTCTGCGCCTGTTCGTCTGTAGTAAATATTCCGAAAACAGTAGGTCCGCTGCCGCTCATTAACGCATTTTCCGCTCTGGCGGCTTTCATCACGTTTTTTATTGTATCAATAACCGGATATTCCTTAACAGTTACCGTTTCAAGCACATTCCCCATTCTGTCTGTAATTCCCGCCAGACTGCCTTCCTTAATCGCCTCTACCATACCGTCGATATCCGGGTGATATGACAACGTATCTGCATGGAGATTTTCATATACAAATTTGGTAGACACATTAATGTCCGGTTTAGCCACTACTAACACACACTTCGGCGGCGGCGGAAGCTTCGTCAAAATCTCGCCTATTCCTTCCGATAAAGCCGTGCCGCCCATTATACAGTATGGAATGTCGGCCCCTAAAGATACGCCCAACGTTTTAAGTTCTTCCAGACTAAATCCGAGTTCAAAAAGTTCATTAAGCCCAAGCAGCGTCGCGGCGGCGTCAGCGCTCCCGCCTGCCATTCCCGCCGCAATCGGAATCCTTTTTTGCAATAATATATCTATACTATGCCTGATACCTGCCCGGTCAAGCAAAAGCTTTGCCGCACGGCATATAAGATTATCTTTATCAGCAGACAACTCTGCCTTATCAACCTTTAACGTAATGCCCTGCCCTGCTCTCTTAGTAAATGTCAGCGTATCGTGAATATCCACAGTCTGCATTACCATCTTGACTTCATGATATCCGTCAGGTCTTCTGCGCAGTACATCAAGTCCTAGATTAACTTTGGCGTATGCCTCTTTTGTCAGTTGTTCCATAAATAACCATACCTTCTTAATCTGCCTGCGCCCAAATAAGCAGTCTTCGTCCATTTCGTGTACATATTACTCTGAATGGCAAAACTATGAATAGTGACACTTAATTCTATCCAATATAAAAGATTTTGTCAATGTAAAGTGACTCTTGACTCCTTGACTTTGTGGCTTTTGGCTCTTGACTTTGATTTTCAATTCTCTTAGAATTAATACATTACAATCACAATTATATAGGATTGCAATTATAACTATATAAATTTTATGAAAATCGAGGTATATTCATGAACAAGCAAAAACTATCAATTCTTCAAGGATTACTTAACGAAATGGTGGATACAAATTTTATCTCCGGCGTAAACTGCATGGTTTTGCAAAACGGCGAAGAACAATGCTATTACGAGGCAGGTATGCGTGATATTGCAGGCAGACTGCCAATTACAAGAGATACTATATTCAGGCTGTATTCCATGACTAAGCCGATTACGTCTGCGGCAGTCATGATACTTTTAGAAGAGGGAAAACTGGATTTGCTTACGCCGGTTTCCACATATCTTCCGGGATTCAATAATCAATGTATAATACAAAAGGGTATGACGATACCTGCGGCACGCCCTGTTACCATACAGCATTTGTTGAATATGACGTCGGGACTTTCTTACGGCGGAGAAGGCAGCGTTACCGAAGTCAGAACGGAAGCCTTATTGAACGAAGTAAAAGAAAAGCTCTACTCCGACAAGCCGCTTACCACAGTAGAAATCATGAACAGACTAGGGACAATTCCGTTAGCGTTCCACCCCGGTGAAAAATGGCAGTACGGCATGTCAGCCGATGTACTTGGCGCAGTCGTGGAAATCGTCTCAGGCATGAAATTCGGTGAGTTTTTACAAAAAAGGATTTTCGAGCCGCTTGGCATGAAAGACACCGCGTTCTTCGTACCGTCCGATAAGCAGAGCCGTCTGGCAAAAGTTTACCGCGAAACCGAAAGCGGTCTTGAAGAATTTCATATCTCACATCTTGGGGTGCAAAACAGTATGAAAGTGCCTCCGGCATTTGAGTCGGGTGGCGCGGGACTTGTTTCGACCATAGACGATTTTGCGGCGTTTACCCAGATGTTGTTAAACAAAGGTACATACAACGGCGTCTCCATTCTCTCTCCTAAAACCGTGGAGTTTATGACAAATACGCATCTGTCGCCTGCGCTTCAGGATTATGTAAATCAGTGGGAAAACCTGCCGGGCTATACATATGCAAATCTCATGCGTATAGCAATAGACTCAGGACTTGCCGTATCCGTATCCAGCTTAGGAGAATACGGCTGGGACGGCTGGCTTGGCACCTATATGATGAATGATCCTGCCAATAACCTTACTTTATTAATTATGCATCAGAAAACGGATTCGGGAACAACCGCATATACCAGAAGAATACGGAACGTGCTCTTTTCCGCAATCGAATAATAAATTTAAAAGGGGGGTGTATTACCCCCTTATTAAGTCGTTATCCTTAAGTTTGCGTATAATAGGAAGCAGATTACTCACCGGAACCCCTATAATATCGCTTATTTCAAATATATCGTTGCTTCCATCCGCATACGCGATAAAGTCGCGCAAAGCATTAATATTATCATACATATTTTTTTTACTTATGGTAGGATACAAGCCCCGCTTTCCAAGCTGCGGCTCTCCTAATACCGTTACCTGATATTTACGGTTATACTCCATTGCCTGAATCCATTGAACCATTACCTCATAAGAGCCTTGCAGTCCTGACGGCGATATAAGATCCAGATTGTCAAGTGAGGTATGGTACTCTGGGAATTCACCATACTTTGACCTACAGAAGCCCACGACGGAGAGGTCGATACCGGGCGCATTATACTGGCGTTCATCAGAGCCCCTCTCTAAAAAAGAATATTCGGAATATTTTCCCCTTGATGACAATATGCTTTTCAAAGACTTATCCGTAATAGTATTTCCGTATCTTGACTTTATGATGGAGTAATCCCTATCATCACCCACACATGAGAGAACTATTCCTGCAACGAGTTTCTCCTGAAGCATTTTATAATTTATGCTCAAATAAGTAAGCGAACCTATCGTCTCAGGATTCAGCAGAAAGCGGTATGTGTATCGTCTGTTTTCAAGTGAAGCCACATACTTCATAAGCGCAGCCAATACTACCGGACCGGAACACTCATTATTTGCCATTGAAGGGTGGCATGTATAACTGGAAAGCAAAATTTCTTCGTCCGTCTCTCCCTTAAGCACCGCCTCGGCATATGTAAGGCTGCCGTCAAATAATTCACTGTCTATATACATATGATACTTTCCTTCCGGTAAAGCATCAAGCTGATTCTTGCTCATACAGAAGCCGTAACGCTCCTTGTAGTAAGATGTTACATAGGGAACTGCCACGGGATTGTCCTCTTCTACAAATACATGCTCTTTAAGTTCAGGCAATGACACCCACATATCAACAGGCACGGAATAACCCATAACATGAAGATTATTCTCCTTCATATCAATGATGTGTTTTCCGTTCTCGTCCTCAATATATGCTTCCCTTATTTTCCATTCCTTCGGAACATTCCAATCAAAAACCTGCGTCCCGCTTTGCACCTCATGAATATTCAGCTTTAAATTCGGGTTCGAGTCATTATCGCTTAAGAAATCATTGATTATGTTTAAAGTCTGTCTCACGCCATCTCCGGTTATACTTCTGCATATCGGAAATAATTTTTCTGCAAGTTCATACATGTCTTTTCCTAAATAATCCATACTCTTCAATATCTCCATTTCTTAGCAACAACTCCCGGCACCGAAGCAAATTGTCGATGTCGGGAGTTATTTTTAAGTATTATCAAAAGTCTCAATACGCCCTGATTAATTCTTTGTCGTATCTGTTGATGTTGTAAGTCCTGCGTCCTCAGCAAGCTTATCAAATTTCTCCATAACAGCGTCATAGGTCTGCTTGGATATCTCAGGAAGCTCTCCGCCCCAAGTCTTTGTAGCCTGCTTGTAGCCTTTCTTGAAAGCTTCACGCATCTCTTCAATCTTATCCGGATCTCCGCCTGTCAATGCAGTAGCGAAATCAATGATACGGTCTGAGGTCTGCTTTACTCCCCAATAACCGTCTTCTGCAATATCCTTCTGCGCCTGTGCCTGAGTTGCAGCATCAACCTTAAGATTGCCGCCTGCAAGAATACTCCAGATACCATTAGCGCTGTTATATGTCTGTCCCTGCTTAGTCATTAACTGCTCTACGATACTCTGCAACTGATTCTGTCTGCTTTCCTGATCTGCTTTCAGTTTAGCAAGCAATTCCGTATTCTGCGTATAGGTTTTCTTCGTCGCATTTACTGTCTCTGTTTTGCTCGGCTCATAAACAACGCCGCTATTTGCTTCTGAAGCCTGTACAGAAGATGATTCTGATTTTGTCTGCTCTTCTGATGTTTTAGCAGCAGATGTCTGGCTTGTCTGATAAGCCTCATAAGTGCTCGCCGCACCTGTAACTCCGTTTACACTCATACTAATCCCTCCTTGGAAGATTTCTATTCTAATCTTTATATCGGAACATTACTATAGAAACATTATAGCCAATATGGAAATTTTTTTCAGAAAATGGTATAATAGTCACAGGCAAGCGCTGAAAGCGCGAGTTTGCGAGTCTAAGAGAAGGAGTACGCCACATGAAAATCACCGACAAACAAGCATATTTAGCACAAATTAAAGAGGTAATAGACAAAGGTCCTTATCATGACACTTGGGAGTCGCTTACCGATTTTATCATGCCGTCATGGTTTGAAAAAGCAAAATTCGGCATATTTATCCATTGGGGGCTGTACAGCGTTCCCGCTTTCAACAATGAATGGTATTCCCGCAATATGTATATTCAGGGTACGCCTGAATTTGAACATCATGTAAAAACATATGGGGCGCATAAGGACTTTGGCTACAAGGATTTTATCCCGATGTTTACCGCGGAAAAATTTGACGCGGATTTCTGGGCGGAGACTTTTGCGGGTGCAGGCGCAAAGTATGTGGTTCCGGTAGCCGAGCACCACGATGGCTTCCAGATGTATCAAAGTGATTTATCTATTTATAACGCCGCTAATATGGGACCGAAGCGCGATATTATCGGTGAACTTAAAACGGCTTTTGAAAAAAGAAACCTTATCTTCTGCACCTCTACACACAGGGCGGAACATCTCTGGTTTATGGGCAACGGTAAGGATTTTGAAAGCGATATCAAAGAACCTCTTAAATGCGGCGATTTCTACTGGCCTTCCATTAAAGAGCAGCCCGACCAACAGGACCTTTTTGCGAAACCGTATCCTACGAAAGAATTTCTTGAGGATTGGGTATGCCGCACTTGTGAAATTATAGACCGCTACCAGCCTAAAATACTTTATTTCGACTGGTGGATTCAACATGAGGGATACAAGCCTGCGCTTCGTCAGATTGCCGCTTATTACTACAATAGAGGGCTTGAATGGGGATATAATACCGCCATCTGTTACAAGCATGACGCAATGGCGTTCGGCAGCGGAATCGTAGACGTCGAGCGCGGTAAGTTTGCCGACTCTAAACCTTATCATTGGCAGACGGATACCGCCATAGCGCGTAATTCATGGTGTTACACAACCTCGCTGGATTATAAGAGCAGCTATGAACTAATCTGCTATCTGATCGATGTAGTCAGCAAAAATGGCAATCTGCTGCTCAATGTCGGACCTAAAGCGGACGGCACTTTTGCCGATAAAGACGCTGCCATTCTTCGCGATATCGGCAACTGGCTTTCAACAAACGGCGAGTGTATCTATAACTCTAAACCGTGGCGTTATGCTTCCGAAGGTCCTACTATTGAAACCGAAGGGCAGTTCAGCGACGCAGCGGCTAACTCATATACAAGTAAGGACTTCCGCTTTACAGCGGGCAATGGCTGTATTTATGCAATATGCCTGAAATATCCGCAAGATGGCAGGGTAACTATTCATTCTCTCTCAAAGACGCATGACGCAAATAAGCCTAATTTCCACGGCATAATCCGTAAAGTATGCGTTCTGGGATTTGATGAGCAGATTGACTTCCAGTGTGATGAAGATGGTCTTCATTTTGTTACTAAGAATGTAAAAAGCGATTTCCCTGTTGTAATTAAGGTTACTGTTGAATAGCATAAAGGAATACATAAGGTTACTGCCGAATAGCATAAAGGAACTCAAATTCACATGCAGGAAAAGAGTCCTTCGCACATATAGAAAGCAGGCGGCAAAATAGCCACCTGCTCTTTTATATCTACTTTTTATATCTACTTTTAAATTTTCGTATTTTAGTTACCGCTCACATAGTTAAATGTTACGGATAATGTCTCGATGTTTCCAAGCGTATCTGCGTCCAGAATACATGGAGAAGGTTCTAATCCGTTGTCCTCAAGAATGCGTATGTCGTCCGGAACCTGAGTTACCCATGCGTTATACAGATTAACGCGGGTAGCTATTCCGTCATCGCTGCAAGTATAAGGCTGCGCTATCGGTTCATACGGTTCTCCGTTTATCAATATCTCCTGAATATCTATATAATATCCGGGGAAAAGTGTCTCGCCGTTTGCAATCGCAATCGCACTGAATACAACGCTGTTTGCATATCCGCCGTTTACTCCCGTAAAATCTAACGCTACCGTATAAGTTCCTTCTCCCGTAATTTCTAAATCTGTAGCCACAAGACCTTCCGTTGCGGATTCAGGGCTATACACGTCGCCTACGCTATACTGCACATTCCAGTCGCTGCTATTGAACATAATCCATGCTAACGCCGTATTTTCATCTACTCCTGCTCCTTCGGCGGCATTATCATAATCATTATCCATTTCTTTACGCGCCTGCGCTATAATATCGTCTTTTGACATTTCGGACTGAATTTCCAGACTATGTTTTGTATACAGCCTCGCCATGCCCATATCGATAATCGTCCCATCGTTACGGTTGTACAGGTTATTGCAGTCCCACAATACAGGACAGTAGCCGTATACGTCGCAGTTATTTAAGAAGTTTTGTATATAATCCTGCGTATTTTCCTTAAGCTCATTGTTTGTATTTTCAATCAAAACGCCGTACTCGCCAATCACTACTCCGTAACCCTGCTCAGTGAATTTCGTCATTTTTTCAAGAGTCTCATTCATGGTCTGGTACTCCTGCTTATTCCCCCATGTAGCGATACTGGTATTGATACAATAACCGCTGGGATCATAATAATGCACAGAAACAAGCAGTTTGTCTTTCGCAGAATCCGTCGGCATTTTATATTTGTCATTACATGTATTAGCAATATCCGTGCCAAATCCTGCAATCAGCAGGAATCTTTGCTCGTTGTTTCCGCCTGACGCGCGGATTGTATCTACAAACGCCTGATTAATCTCATTCGTCACAGTATAGCATTCATCGTCAGAAAGCGTCCCCGAATCTTTAGCGATATCAGTATCGTTCAGCCTAAAGCCCAGTTCTTCATTTGCCGACTCAAAAATCACATAGTCCGAATAGTCCTTAAACCGTTCCGCAATCTGAGTCCACATAGATTTATAGAGCTCCATTGCCTGCGCTCTGGTTTCTTCGGTTGCTGAGCCGAACATTCCCCACCATGAGCCGTCCCAATGGTCGTTAATAATCACATACATATCTGCATTACGCGCATATCCCACTATTTCTTCCACACGGTCAAGATATGCGCTATTTATGGTATAATCTCCGCTTTCAAAAGCCATCATATTAGTCCACGCCACAGGCAGACGCAGCGTATCAAAACCTGCCGCCTTCATACCGTCAAGCATTGCTTGTGTTGTCACAGGCTGTCCCCAGTATGTTTCATACTGCGTCGGCTCCGCATCGGTGCCTAAATCATTCCTTCCGTATGCTTCCATCGTATTCCCAAGATTTATGCCGTTACCCATAAGTTCAGTAACTTCTATCGCCGTCAGTCCCACCCTGATTGCCCCATCATCAGCGTTATTTCTTGCCGCGCTTGTATCCGTTTCAGTGCCGTTTACCTCTGTATTTTCGCCTTCACCCACTTCAGTTACTATCACAGAAGTTGGTCCATCTTCCCCCGGCACACTTGTCGAACACGCTGTAAGCGATAATGCCAATCCTAGCGTAAGTATAACGCTACCAACTGCTCTTCTCATATTTGATTACCATCTCCTCTCACAACTTAACTATTCTCCCCGTTTTCTTCTTCCCGTTCCGTCTCCGCCGCATTGACCACCGCTCCCGGTTCTTTCTCAATCTGCCTGAAAAATCGAATCGCAAAAGCACTGACCGTATACATTACCAATGCCGGACCAAAAAACACTCCGAGAATCATCATTGTAGTTGTCCAGCAGAATGCCGCTATCTCAATCGCCACTATAAAAACAGCGAGTAAAGTCTGTAAAAAAAAGCGTGTTGATATATCATAAGAATTTTTCAATGTCTTAATAAGGCTGTTCTCATATCTTGCCATGAGCGGAAATGCGTACATTAGCCCCATAACAAATACAAATATAGCCACTATCCCCATTATAAGAAAGAGCGCGCTCTGCGTCGCCCCCCAGAACTGAAAGTCCAGATATACCGCATATGCCGCCAAAAGTGTCAATATCCCCAGCAGACTTCCGCCCTTTAAATTTTCTTTAAACGCCTTAAAAAAAGAACGGACAATATAGCCCTCCGTATCTTCCGCCATTTTAAGCGATACAGAGCATACGGCAACAGTAGCCGCTCCCATAGTCACAATAGGGATACTGCAGATAATCCAGCAGAAATTCAACTGAACTATATCCCACAACCTGACTATGAACCTGTAAAACGGACTGTCTACACTGAAAAATTTCATATAACAGACATGCTCCTTTCATAAGAAACGTGCGCCATCATGCGCACTTTTTATAAAAGGACTGTCCGTTTCCGAACAGTCCCTTTTGTTAAAAACTTATTTCATAGCCTCTATAGCTTCCGTTAGAAGCTGCGCTTCATTTATTGACCACTCGATACATTCATCATAATAATACTCGTTTGCTTTGGTTTTCATTTCTTCTACAATCTGATCAAATTCTTCATCAGAACCAGCATACATTGCATTCCAAGAATAAGTAACGATACACTCTTTGGTCTGATCCCATTTGGTCTGGAATTCATCGCCCTTCGGACTTGCCGTATACTCAGATGCAGGTTTTACCTGATATTTTCCGCTTTCCATATATTCTTCGGTATTATGGCAGCCTGTATATTCTCTCCAATCATTTTCGATATCATACTTTGACGCCGTAAGTTCGCTCTCCCAGAAATCACATCTGTATTTCTCACCATTAGAATCAGGATTGAGGGCGTCAAGCGTCCATGTAGTATTATTAATCTGCAACTGTCCATCATGGAATGTTCCGCTGTAGCCTGCTTCTTCCATCGAGGTCTCAATATCCTGATGGCAGGACTTACCTAAAGGAGTAAAGTATGTCTTACCGTTTTCATCATAATCCCAGCATACGCCCTGAGGACCATATTCCATAGTAATTCTTCCTTCGGGAGTACACAGATAGTTGATAACTTCCATGCAAAGCTCCGGATATTCAGTTTTAGCGCCGATTGCCCAGATACGATTACCGCCTAAGGTACTCATACCATAAGCAATAGGTGAAGCCTCAGAAGGCGTCAGCGACAACATCATCTTGCCGTCCGCCATATGCTCTTCCGTATTATATAATGAACGTCCTGCATAATCAAAGATAGAGAAGAACGTACCGCCTGCCGCAACTTTTTCCTGCACATAATCATAAGTACAGGTCATAGAGTCAGGATCTAACAAATCATTACGGTATAACTGATTGAAGAAATGCAGCGCTTCAATATAAGGACTGTTATCATCAAGACAGCCTATAAAGCTGTTGGTTGCCGGATCATAGAAACCCATTTCAAACTCATCATAACCATAGTACGCAGTAACTGTAGCCTTCGGATACATAGCCATTGTTCCGTCCCAGTCAGGCCATGCAACAAGCGCATATGTAGGCTTTCCGTTTTCATCTGTAGGACAGATTTCTTTCATCTGCTTAAGTAACTCAAGTAAATCATCATAATCCTTTACTTCCGGATAGCCCAGCTCTTTATACAAATCCCAGCGGATATCCCATGTATAGAAGAACGCCTCATGGTCCTGCATACTGGTTGCCACATTATGGCCGAAGCCATAGGTAGTGCCACCGGAAATGTTTGCATTATGAGCCATTGCATTCTGCATATTCTCATAAATATAAGGACCATATTCCTGAACCAGATTTTCATCATTCCAATCAAGCAGCAGCCCTGCATCAACTGCATTAAGATATGGATCTCCATCGGTTCCAAATACTACGATATCTCCTAAGTCTCCGCCTTCCATACGTGTCTGATACGTACCGTTTACATCGGGCACGATATTCAGGATAACGTTGAACTTATCTAACAGGATATCCGCCGACCAACCTGACTGAACTCCTGAGTAGTTTGCTAACTGACTGAATACTGTCAAGGTAATAGGTTCGCCGTCTCCTCCGCCTGAGGTATTGCCACCCGACGTATCACCGCCTGATGTATTAGCTTCTGAACCACCGCCGGCTGAATTGCCACAGCCCGCCAGCAGTCCTACTGTCATTACCGTACACATAAGCAATGCAGCGATTTTTTTCATCTTTTTCATTTCTTTCTCTCCTTTTCTTTTTATAATTATCCCTTGACTGCCCCTAGCATAATACCTTTCTCAAAGTATCTCTGCATGAAAGGATAAACCAACAGGATAGGTATAACCGTCACCATAGAAATGGTGTATTTTAAAACTTTAGTACTCATAGCCGACTGCGCTACCGCCGTCGCGCCCGAACCGCTTGTACTCATAATCTGTGCCAGATTGGAGCTTGTATTCAAATATATATACAATCTGTGCTGCAATGTGTAAAGCGAGGGAGCATTCTGCATCAATATCAGTGAATCCGTAAAAGAGTTCCAGTGCCCTACTGCACCGAAGATGGCTATTGTCGCCAGTATCGGTTTACTTAACGGCCATATAATTTTCCTGAATACCGTCATAAAGCCGGCGCCGTCTATCAGCGCGCTCTCTTCAAGTTCAGAAGGAATGGACTCAATGTATGTCTTTACCAGAATAATATTGTAAGGCGCCACAATTCCCGGAATAATATACGCCATGAAATTGTTTGTAAGCCCTAACATTGACATATTTAAATACCACGGAATCGTTCCTGCATTAAAATACATGGTAATTACCAGAAAGCGATACCAGAATTTTCTATGCCACATTTCCTTCTTAGTAACCAGATAGCCTACAAGCGCAGTTGCCGCTACCATCAGAGCGGTTCCGATTAGGGTTCTTGCAATCGAAACAATGAACGCATTTCCCAAATCCGATACATTCATCATCGCTATGTAGTTGTGGATATTAATTCCCTTCGGAATCAATGACACCTGTCCCTTCCTAACCAAGTCGTTATCGGAAATCGTATTGATAAACAAGTAGTAAAAAGGGAAGATACAGCTTATAGTAAATATGGTATAAAAAGCATAATTCAAAATATTAAATGTAATACTTCCCGGTGTACGCTGCCACTTAGGTTTATGCTTTTTCTCATATTCTCTTTCTGCTTTTTGGTCCAGTTTTTCCTGTTTTGTTTTCGCCATTATTCCACCCCCTTACACAATGCTCTCGCCACGGATAGCTTTGGAAACGCCATTTGCCGCAAACAAAAGAATAACGCTGACAATGGATTTAACCATGCCGATAACCGTGGACAACGGAATATTACCATTGGTAATACCCAGCGTATATACATAATAATCAAGTACCTGAATGGTATCCATATTTACTTTATTAGCAAATACCATATACTGATCCATACCATTGCTTAAGATATTGGCAATGGACATCAGCAGCATAACACAGTAAGTAGGAATAAGACCGGGCAGCGTCACATGCCACATCTTAGCGAAGCGTCCTGCGCCGTCCACTGTCGCCGCTTCATATAACTGTTGGTCGATACCGGAGATACCTGCTATGTAAATAATTGCACTCCAGCCAATACCTTTCCACATACCCCATGCCAGCATTTTAATCCAGATATGAGACGCACTCATCAAGTAGTTAGTGCCTGTCTGTCCTTCCGCAAGCATTCCAAGCTGCGCCGCCGCGGTATTGACAAAACCATCGGTAGAAAAGATAGCAAATGCAATAGCATATACTAAAACCCAGCTTATAAAGTTAGGAACCGTGGTAAACGTCTGCACAAAACGGCGGAACCTCATATTCTTAATCTCATTAAGGAATATTGCAAACGCCATTGCACACCAGCTTGTAGCAATGCCAAGACCGCTCATGGCAAGGGTATTACGAAGCACGCGGACTACGTCGGCTTTAGTTGCCTGACTCTGAAATAATGATGTAAACCATTTAAAGCCTACGAAATTATCCATAGACAGAGTTCCGCCCGCTGAATAATTAAAGAAAGCATATCTCCAGCCCCAAAGAGGGAGATAACTGAATACGAAACATAACGCTGCAAATGGAAGGAACATAAGGAACAACTTAAATTTGGATTCCATTTCATACTTACTGTCCTTTTCCACTTTAGGCAGCAATATAATATTCGCTATAGTTGAAACAAGTAAAACTATAGTCAAAATCAGGTATACGATATAACCTGCTGGGAACATCGGACCAACTTTATCGTAATTGGAAGTTCCCTGTATCTGTACATAAGAAACATAAATTAAAATAAGTCCCAGAACATCTGCTGCTCCTCCTGCTAAGGAAAAGATATTCCCCAGCTTTTTAAATTTCAAATTGCCGAGGGACATACAGCCGCCTGCGGCTGCCGCAGCTATTCCCAGAAGCATTATCATTGAAGCTACATAAAGCAATATAATGTTTCCCTGCTCTATCCAGCCTCTATTAAACGCACGCCCCATCTCTGCTGTCAGACTGTTATAGAAAAGTCCCGACGTAAATAATGACAGGTTTTTATTAATCATCGTACAAATTCTGGAAGGCGTCGCAGCCGGGAAAAAAATAAGCGCAGTCGCAAGAAGCGTTGCAACACGCTGTATATAATAAACCTTATCGGTAATTATTTCGTTTTTAGTCTTATTTTCTTTCATACACACCTCCATAGGCTAGGAGTAATAGCCGGACAGATATGTTCTTTATAGAATATATCTGTCCGTACCATATTATTTATCTACCACTTTTACATTTACTTTTACAATCAGTCTTTTTTCTTCTTGCTCATTACAACTGCTACAGCAGCGATTATTGCAACTACAACTACTACAATCACTACTATAACTACAGGAGACATAGAAGAAGACTCTTCTACCGGTGCAGGTTCTTCTGCTGCTGCAGGCTCTTCAACCGGAGCCTCTGCTGCAGGTTCTTCTGCCGTCGCTGCTGCCGCTTCATTATCATATGCGAAGCCGGATACTGTAAATGTAATCTCCATATCCTTAGGCGGTACTGCATAGTAACCAATTGTCGCCACATCGTCATTCCAGATATTTTGAATCAGCATATTTACATAATTCACTGAATCCGGACTTAAGATAGGGCTGCATGATACATCTCTTCCATCAATAGTAAGTTTAATATCAGATATTGTAATCTCTCCGGTATTAGGAATATCGGTAGAGATGAAAATCAGGTTAAAGTAATCCTGAGAGTCAAAATCTCCTTCAAGATTCATTCCGTTTGCAGAGATGGTATATGTACCATTACCTGCAATAACTGCGTCTGTCAGAGTACCGTCCTTGACAATAGCATCGCTGCCTTCCCAACCGGTAATCTGATTGAAGTATTCCGTCTCACGTCCATATGACTCATCATCAAAGGCATTACGGAAAGAATATGTCGGCGTCTGAAGACCGATATAAGCGTTATATGTGCCGTTTAAATCAACAGCGTCAGGAGCTGCAGCTTCGCCTGCTGATGCAAGTTCGCCTACGCCTGCTACTGTGAAAGTTACTTCCATAGATTCTACAAGGAAACCGCTTCCTGATGAAGCATTAACATAATCGCTTGAGAATAAGCATGCTGTTGCGTCTGCAAGATTTCCTTCTGCTACACGGTGGTCAAGGTGATTATCATCACCAGCCGTAGCAGTCTCGTCCGGGCTGTTCCACTCATTGTAAAGATTTACACGGGTAGTTACGCCGCCGCCATCTGCTGAACATGTATAACTCGGTCCCTGAAGTTCTACTTCTTCGCCGTTAATCTTAATACTGTCTACGGTAATAGTATAAGCCGTTCCTAAAAGAAGCTCGCCGTTCTCAACCTCAAGGGCGTTGAACTGTACAAGGCTCTGTCCTTCACTAGCTGTCATTGATACAGTATAAGTACCGTCTCCGGTAATCTCTGCATCTACATACTCAGCTTCATACTCTGACCAGTCTTCATTGTTGATGCTAAGGTGGGCAACTGCCGGACCTTCTGCTGTCGGTGTTGCTGAATCCGCTGCTGCGCCAGCCTGTGTGCCAAATCCTGATACGGTAAATGCAACCTCTAATGATTCTACAAGGAAGCCGCTTCCTGATGAAGCATTAACATAATCGCTTGAGAACAGGCATGCTGTTGCATCTTCAAGATTTCCTTCTGCTACACGCTGGTCTGCGTGCTTGTCATCACCCTCGCCCGCCGTAGCTGTTGCGTCAGGGCTGTTCCATTCATTGTAGATGTTTGTACGGGTAGTTACGCCGCCGCCATCTGCTGAACATGTAAAGCTCGGTCCCTGAAGTTCTACTTCTTCACCGTTAATCTTAATACTGTCTACTGTAAGAACGCAGCCTGTACCAAGATAAGACTCGCCGTTTACAACTTCAAGCGCATTGAACTGTGCAAGGCTCTGTCCTTCTTTAGCTTCCATACCGACAGTGTAAGAACCGTCTCCGGTAATCTTGACATTTGTCCATTCAGCGTCAAACTCTCCCCATTCCTCATTATTAATGTTGAGGTATGCCGTGCCGTCTTCAAGTCCTGACGCGTCTTGAGCTGCGAGCACTGACAAAGGTGAAAGCGCCATCATGCAGGCAAACATGCCGGCAGAGGCAAGTGCTAACCATTTCTTAAACCTTTTCATTACTTTTCCTCCTATTTCGTCCACTTAGGACAGTTTATTGTTACTTTATTTAAACCTCCCACACCAATAAAGTGCGCTAAACACAATTTAGATATGGGAAATTTGAATACTTTAATTAAAAATGTGATTATAACTCTAAAAATATTATTGTAAAATTTACCTCATTCATTTACAGCACATTTTAATTTATTATAGCAATGTATGAATAGAAATACAAGAAAAAGTAGTATATTTTTTTGGTTATTTTTTATAAATCCAAATTACATCTTATAGTTTTTTCATATATTATGCCTTGCATACATACAATATTTCTGTGCAAATGCAATAAATAATATGTATATTTTTGACAATTTTCCCTAAAAGTAGTAAATAAAGTAGTAAATTATGTATCTTCGCTATGCAATCAGTCGTTCCATCTCCGCTTTTGCAGCAGTAAACGATGCGTGCGCATAATAATCCAGCGTCATTGAAATATTTGAATGTCCCATGATATATTGTAAGGCTTTCGGATTCATTCCCGCATTGGCAAGATTAGTACAGAATGTATGGCGCAATGTATGAGGCGTCATAACTTTTGGCAGCGCAGTCTCATGAGACTTGTTATACTTTTCTGCAAGCCGCTTAAACATATTATCATAATTATTTGCAGTCTTTGGATATCCGTCCCGATTAATGAATAGGAAATTACTCCAACCGTCAATACTAATATTTTTTGCTCCTTTGCGTTTTTCTAACACATGCCTTAGCGCAGCGTACACCTTTTCACTCATGGGAATCTGTCTAATGCCGCTTTGAGTTTTAGGTTTCTCGATATAATATCCGGTTTCTGAGCTCCGCAAAAGCTGATGGTCTATCTTAATAATCTTATTTTCAAAATCAAGATTAGCCTCAGTCAGTCCGCAAAGTTCAGATATACGTAGTCCCGTACCCAGTAAAATAATAAATTCATCATAATATTTTTTATAAATTCCGTCCTCGCGGATAAAATTAAGAAGTGATTTCTCTTGTTCTAACGTAAGCGGAACTTTAGGCTCCGTATCATCTTCTATCACTGTATTTAACTGAAACTCAAAAGGATTTTTCCTTATGCAGTCGTCCTGCATTGCCGCGTAAAATGCCGCTTTCAAAGAGCGCTTATCATTACTTATTGTCTTATAAGATATGCCCTTTTGCTTCATGCGCAGTATCCACTCTTTTACATCGGACTGTTTTACATTTTCTATTGGATAAGAACCCAGTTTATCTTTTTCTAACAGCTTCATTAACCGCTTGCGTCCCTGTGTAGTATTATATCTGACATTTCCGCGATGTTTTGTCTGTTTGGCATAAAGCTCGCAAACTGTCATTTTTTTACCCTTTATATCTATTCCGTCGTCCAAATCTTTACGGATTTTGCTTTCCTTTTCACGCAAAGACATATCTTCATGTTTTCCTACCGGAGTCTTGTCAGTAGGAACTAATTTCCAAGCATATGCAAACTTCACCTTGCCTAAAGAGTCGGTATATTTATAGGCATATCGCCCATCTTTTCGCTGACTCTCACCTAAATGTAAAATACGATTTTTATTATCGCGTCTTTTCTCTGCCATAATGTAATGCTCCTTTCTTGAAACAAAAATAATATTAACAGTAGTAAATTAAGTAGTAATTTAAAACGGCTTTTTTGCAAACTGCCCGTCAATTCAAGGCCAGCCCCCAAATAATTAAATTTTACAATAAAATTTTTGTTTTTTGATTGGTGCAAATTATGATAGGATATTAAGCGATTTGAAAGGCGTTGGAATGTATGAGACTGAAATTTTACGGGGCGGCCATGTCGTATGGTGCGCCCCATCTTTTACATCACTTTATTCATAAATTTTATAATCTTTCCCGTCTCTAATCATAACCGGAATAATATCAAGCGGCGCCGGCACCGTTATCCATTGTCCGCCGTCGTATGATTTCTTAGTATATGCGTCAGTCCATGTACAGCCCTTCGGCAGATAAACCGTGCGTTCTTTAACGCCTTCTTCCATCACGGGAGATACTAACAAATCCGGTCCGAACATATAGGAATCTTCTACTTCCCAACACGCTGCGTCTTCCGGGAAGTCAAAGAACAGCGGACGCATTACCGGCGCGCCCTTTTCACTCGCAGCTTTCATACATTCCCTTATATATGGACGAAGTCTTTCGCGGATAAATAAATATTTTGACAAAATCTTATAATTTTCCTCGCCAAAGCTCCACACCTCATTATCCTGTCCGCTCGTAAGCTGGCGCACGCCGTTAATGTATTCCTGCTCCCTTTCATACCACGGAGAACGCTCTCCATGCATACGGAACACCGGGCAGAAAGCTCCCCATGCGAACCAGCGTACCAGAAGTTCCCTGAAATGTTCATCTTCAATGTTTCCGCCTAAGAATCCGCCGATATCGGAAGTCCACCACGGGATTCCCGCCATTCCCATATTCAGTCCCGCCTGAAGCTGTTCGCGCATGGAGCGGAAAGACGAATAGATGTCGCCGGACCATGTAAGCACGCCGTACTTCTGGCTGCCTGCCCATGCACAGCGCACCAGGCTCATTATTTCAGTCTCGCCTTCCGCGCGCAAACCATCATAGAAGCCTTTGGCATAACCTACAGGATAGCGGTTGGTGCATTGCAGCGCGATGCCTTCATAATAACGGTAGTTGTCAAAATCATAAGGACCATATTCAGGTTCCGCCTCGTCCAGCCAGAAACATCTGATTCCCTTTTTATAATAATTTTCCCTGCACTTCTCCCAGACAAATTTTTGCGCGTCAGGGTTAGTTGCGTCATAAAATATGGTATTCCCCATCCATGTCATATGGTTAGAATTGCCTCTATCCGCCGTAACCAGATAGCCTTTCTTCGCCATCTCGCCAAAGTTCTCACTCTGCTCGTCAATGGTCGGCCATACGGATACCACGGTCTCAATTCCCATATCCTTTAATTCCTTCACCATCGCTTCGGGTTCCGGCCAGTCTCTTGGTTCAAACTTAAAATCTCCCTGCCTTGTCCAATGGAAAAAGTCAACTACTATGGCATCCAGTGGAAGCCCTCTTTTTTTATGCTCTCTCGCTACTACAAGAAGTTCTTCCTGATTTCTATAACGCAGCTTACATTGCCAATAACCCATGCCGTATTCCGGCATCATCGGGCTTCTTCCCGCCGCCATCGAATATTGCTCTTCAATTTCCGCCGGCGTATCTCCCGCCGTAATGAAATAATCAAGTTTTTTGGTACTATTTGCGGACCACTCTGTTTTATTAGCGCCGAAGATTGCCGTGCCAATCGCCGGATTATTCCATAAAAATCCATATCCGCGGCTTGAGACCATAAAAGGTACGCTCGCCTGACTGTTTCTGTGAGCAAGCTCTAAGATGGCGCCTTTTTTATTCAGATTTTTCTCCTGATACTGTCCCATACCGAAAATCTTCTCGTCGTCAAACGCTTCAAAACGCGCCGTCAAAGAATAATCCGTAGAACCCTGAATAGCTTTTAACTCTCTGCCGTCAACCCTAAGCGGCACGCAGTAACGGTTGATACGGTTACGGTTGCGCCAGTATTCTTCCGTCAGTAGTTCGCCTTTTTGATTATAGAAGCTTATCCAGCCCTCATGGGATACTTTCGCTGTAATTTTACCGTTCGTAAGCTGCGCTTGTACTCCTGTCTGGTGATATTTAGCGTACTCCTCAGACTTATACCACGGATCCGTGACGTCTATTTCCTCAAAAGTAATCTGCGCATCTGTCTTAGGCACTTCCTCTGTCAACGCCCAATCATGCGCATCCATCTGCGCCTCGTAGCTCATTCGTACTCTTAAAGAATTTACGCCCCACGGCTCTATCCACACCTGAGACCTTCCATCTTTTATAAGCAGCCTGTTCCCTTCTTTTTCTAAGTACATACGTTATCCTCCTGACATTTAATTTTATATTTCTATTTTCATAACCAGAGTTTAGTCTAAACTCGTGATAATTCAATTTATAACTTTTGGGGCGTTCCGTACAGCACTCCGCGGCTCCCCGTGCCGAGATAGAACCTTCCGTATACCCGACTGTCGCCTTCTATGCTGTTTATTTCACCATACATCTGATTATCATCATTAAGCCTTACAAAAGTCTTAGCGTCGTCTACGGAACGATAGAAACCGTAAACGCCGTCTATATTAGCAGCCGTATAAATCGCCTTGTTTTCCTTAAAATAATCTCCGTCCGGTCTGATTATCCCAAGCCCCAGCCGATAAAAAATGTCGCCGTCTGCGCTGAGTTTTGCAGCATATATTTCATCTTCCTTCATATCATAATGCAGCTTCCAAAGCCCGTGTTCCCCAAGCGCCATATAGAAAATTCCCTGTCTGCCGCATTCGCCGCGTACCTCCGTCTTATTTGCACAGTCTATAAGAGAAAAATCAACCACTGGAAAATCCTCAGCATTTACGAGACATTTCGGTTTAATCTCCCGCTGCCTGAAAGTCATGCCGCCGTCCGTACTTAAATAAATTTGAGACTGTTCTCCAAATCCATAGAAAATATTGCTCTCCATACGGTCTGCAAACACTTTCATACCGCCCTGAGTCTTTATCTTTCCCGCAGTATCATAGACTTTTGCCAAAGCAAAACTTTCTCCGCTGTCCCTGCTTACAACTACCGTATCTATAGGCAGCTTAGTGTGCTGTGCAACCGACCAGACAATATTCATACAGTCCGGCGAAACTGCCACCCAGCCGCTATTTACATTGGGCAGCTCTATCTGTTGCAGCGCTTTATCCAGCTTATCGCTAAGTCCAAACGGCATAGGCAAGCGTCTGAAAGTACGGCACTGGTCTTTAGACAATATCAGTCCGCCTTTGGTCTTACCTGTCCAGTTACCTCTGGGCGTTACTACTACAAATTCCGGTCTTATATCGGAGTAATCTGCATTTATACATGTGATATAACGGTTTCCGTCCTTATCGTCAAATGAATTATCACATGCTTCATCGAGCGAACGGAAGGCAAAACCGCCTAAATCCCCCAATATATCAATAAGCTTCACATCACCCGACGGCAGACTGTACAAGTTCAAATGCACGGTTTCCTCCAGCCCGTCGCACCAGTCGCTGAAAACAACCTCGTCCCCTGTCAGATTATTAGTCCTAAACACTCCCGTCCCTGTATTAAACCATGCTTCATTTTCATTAAACGGATTGATTTTTAAATCAGTAAGCCAATGAATAATTGAATGCCCGCCATTATAGCACGGCTTCATATACGACGTTCTAAAATCCATTCTGCCTCTATCTAAATCGTGCAGAATTTCTTGCCAGTTCTTTCCATAGTCAAAAGAGCGGTATATGCTGTCGCCGTCCTTTTTACAGATAGTCGAGCAGATAAGCAGCCCCTCTCTTGACGCCGCCGCATTAATACCGCTAAATCCGTATTCTAATAAACCGTCAGGATAAGGCGTAATCTCTTCCCCTTCTCCAAACCTGCCGTCTGAAAGAATTGGATATCGTACAACCCTTCCGCCTATTACGCTTCCGCCGTCGCAGCTATAACCGTTCTCCAACACATAAGCGTTTCTCCCCATAACAGAAAACGTAACATAAAGATACTTATCGTCTAACGAGTAGCGCTGCGCTACAAGTCCGGCAAGCTTAACAGCGTCTATTTCATCAGACTGCGGCTGCCACAGCTTACTAAAGCTTGCACCGCCGTCGTAAGAAACATACAGGCTGTGTCCGCGCAATCTTTCACTACGCTTCGTCGTCACTCCTGCGCAGCCTGCAAACAATATCCTGCCATCTTTACTCTGTCCTACAAACGTCATATATTCTTCCGGAAACGCACTGTTCTTCTTCCAGTTAGCGCCCCTGTCTAAGCTAATCCACAAACCTTCCTGCTGGCTTGCAAATATCAGCCTGTCGCTGTCAGCCTTATCTACAATCAGGCGAAATCCCGTGCCCCTTCCGTTTAAGTTGCCATGAATAAGTATAGGTATCTTATGATAGGCAAAATGCTCTCCGTAATCGTCTGAAACAGCAATCACTCCCGCGCCCGCTTTGTTGACGCCGCACGCAATATAAAGCCTGTTAGGATTAGCATCATCAAGAGCGACGGCAATCGGAAAGGTCTCGCTTAAGTCTTTCATCGTCACATGGTCTGTTAAGCTTATCCAACTCTTTGTACCATAGTCAAATCTATATGTACCGCCGATATCAGTTCTAGTATAGAGAATGCCTTCTTTTTTTTCATGAAAAATGAAACCTGTCACATAACCGCCGCCGGGAATCGGAAGGTTCCGGTACTCATACTTCTCGTTTTTCATATGTCTCTCCTTGTTGTCATTTTAAAAATTGTCAGTTCGACTAAACTCGTGCCGCACTCAACCACTGTGAAGCATAACATCAAATTAGTATTTCATAATTACACATTAATATGATAATATATAATTATAAAATTTTAAACATAATTTTAAGGAGGAAAACTATGAAATTTAATGATGGCTGCTGGCTGCTTAAAGAAGGCGTCGCATGCTTCTCACCGGCGGAAGTGTACTATGCCAAAATCGAAGAAAAAGAGGTTACTCTATGTACGCCAACTCATAAGATTACCGAGCGCGGCGATACTTTGGGCGGAATCAATCTGACTATACGTATCAGCTCTCCAATGCCCGATATTATACGCGTACAGACCGATCACTATATGGGCACGCTTCCGAAAGGTCCTGCTTTCGAGCTTAACCTTGACAATCCACAGACTCTTAAAGTAGAGGAGTCCGAAGAAGAACTTATCATAACAAGCGGCTCGGTTTCTCTGAAAATCGGTAAGAAAAATTGGTATATGCGCTATTGTATTAATGGCAAGGTAATTACACAGAGTCAGCCAAAAGATTTAGCGTTGATGAAAACCGCTTGGAAGGGCAATGACTATTACGACAGAGACGGCGATATGAACGATACATATATACGCCAGCAGTTAAGCATAGGCGTAGGCGAGCTATTATACGGCACCGGGGAACGCTTTACTCCTTTTGTCAAGAATGGTCAGACAGTAGAAATCTATAACGAGGACGGCGGCACCAGCACTGAGCAGTCCTATAAGAATATACCGTTTTTTATTTCCAATAAGGGCTATGGCGTTCTAGTCAACCACCCCGAAAAAGTCTCTTTTGAATTTGCCACGGAAAATGTGACAAAAACAGCGTTCAGTGTCAAAGGCGGCAGTCTGGATTATTTCTTCATAGGCGGTTCTAATATGAAAGAAGTGCTGACACATTATACCGATTTAAGCGGCAAGCCGTCCCTTCCGGCTCCGTGGACTTTCGGCTTATGGCTTTCCACTTCATTTACTACCAATTATGACGAGGCTACCGTTATGAGTTTTATAGACGGTATGCTTGAGCGCGGCATTCCGCTTCGTACATTCCATTTCGACTGCTTCTGGATGAAAGCTTTTAATTGGACTGATTTTGTATGGGATTCCGAAGTGTTCCCCGATCCTGCCGGTCTGCTTCAACGAATTAAGGCAAAAGGACTAAATATCTGCGTCTGGATTAATCCGTATATAGCTCAGGAATCCATAATGTTTAAAGAAGGCATGGAGAACGACTATTTTATTAAACGGTCAAACGGCGATATCTGGCAATGGGATATGTGGCAGCCCGGTATGGCGTTCGTAGATTTCACGAATCCTGCAGCTTGCAAATGGTATCAGGATAAACTAGAAGCATTGCTTGATATGGGTGTGGACTGCTTTAAAACAGACTTCGGTGAGAGGATTCCGACCAACTGCGTTTATTATGACGGTTCCAATCCTGAAAAAATGCACAACTATTACACATATTTGTATAACAAAACAGTTTATGAATTATTGGAGAAAAAACGCGGTAAAGGACAAGCAGTTCTTTTCGCACGCTCCGCTACTGTCGGCGGTCAGAAATTCCCTGTCCACTGGGGCGGCGATTGTTGGTCCGACTATGAATCAATGGAAGAAAGTCTGCGCGGCGGCCTGTCCCTTATGATGTCCGGCTTCGGCTATTGGGCGCACGATATAGGCGGTTTTGAAAATACCTCCACAGCAGATGTTTATAAACGCTGGGTAGCGTTCGGACTGCTCTCTTCGCACAGCCGTCTGCATGGAAGCAGTTCTTATCGTGTTCCGTGGGTTTATGATGATGAGGCCGTAGACGTAGTAAGAAGCTTTACCAGACTTAAAGCTGCACTTATGCCCTATCTGTATAAAACGGCGATTGATACCTCTAAGTCCGGCGTTCCTACCATGCGCAGTATGGTTTTGGAGTTCACTAATGACAGAAGCTGTCACTATCTGGACAAGCAGTATATGTTGGGAGACAACCTATTGGTTGCGCCGATTTTTAATCCGGAAGGAAAGGGTATCTTCTATCTTCCGAAGGGTAGATGGACAGACTTTTTCACTGGCGAAACTATGGAAGGTGAAAGATGGATAGAAAAAGAATACGACTATCTGCACCTGCCGCTTATGGTTAAAGAAAACAGTATAGTCGCTATCGGGGCTCATGACGATACGCCGGAATATGACTACGCCGACGGTGCGGAATTAAGAATATATTCACTTATCGACGGTAAGGAAACCCAAAGCATTATATATGATATGGACGGGAATACAGCCTTAAGCATTTCGGCTAAAAAGAATAACGGCGAAATCATTATACAGGCTGATACTTCCAAAGCGTATACAATTCGTCTTGTCAACGTAAGCGGAGTAACGGCAGCCGGCGCTTCAATCCGTGCAGACGGAAATGATACTATTATCACACCATCTGCCGAACGGATAGAAATCAAGCTTGCCGATTAATTAGCTTTTTTATCTTCTTTCTTTTCAGAAGAAGTATCAGTGCTGCTGCCCTTGCCTACATTTCCATTTTTGGAATTGGCAGGGGCAGTCATTGTACATCTTCCGTCAAAGCAAGCATTCTCGTCAATAATAAGAGATTTAGCGGTAATATTGCCTAAGATTTTTCCTGTAGCAAGAAGTTCGATTTTTCCATCTGCAATAATATCGCCTTCCACGCTGCCTGATATAAGTACGTTTACTGCGGTAATATCGCCTATAACGTTGCCGCTCTCTCCAATAATCAGATTTTCCTTACAGTCGCAGTTACCATTCAAAGTTCCGTCCAGTCTAACGGTCTCCGGCGCAGTAACGTGTCCGTCAACTACGGCTCCTTTTCCTATCAATGTTCCGACCTTTGTCACACCATTTGCATTTTTGTTTTTTTTCATCATTATTAATTCCTCCCTTTATCCTTTAGCTTCAATAACTGTGAGTGGGTCTATCGGTTCTTCTTCAAAAATAATCTGATAATCTAACTGTGTATCGTCTTCGGTAATCGTAAACAAGGAGTCTCCTGCTTCCACCTGTGCGCCTATGCTGGCGGCAGCAATATTCACTTCCTGACGGCACATATATTTTGACTTATAGCCCTTTTTATGTTCTATCTCTACTATAACCGCATATGTATCGTCAGATGTAACTTCCGTTACCGTTCCGCTGCCTGTGGCAATAACATTGCTGTCCTTATGGGTATTAATGGAAAGATAAGGCTGTTCTTCCGTATAGAAAGACAATACCGCACTACTTGATGACGGATAACGGCGCGGAATCGACAAATCCTCTTCGTCCTTTACTTCCTCGACAACAACCACTTCTTCGGTTTCATTGCTTAACCTTAGTTCCTCATTTTCCTTCTCAAGCGCTGTATTTGCCTCACTTAGACTCTGCTTATCTGCTTCAAGCTGGGCGTTAAGTTGTATCTGTTCGTCAAGCTTTGCCTGAATTTCTTTACTCCCGCTGCCATCTATCGCAGCACGGTAAAGCAGCCAGCCTGTCAGTCCCAGTCCGACGCAGATTAAAATCAATAGAATTGAAATAGCGCATATAGCATTTCGCGAAATATAAAATTTCCTGTTGCAGCGTCCCGTATTGGATATCAGCAGCACGGAAAATGATTCCTTGTGTTTATGTCCTTTACGTTTCATATACCTCTCCCTTCAGATAATCTACTAAGTAAATTCTCTGTCATAATCAGTATCTTATTCGTTCTGTCATTTATATCTTATATTAAGCGTCTAACTTTCATAATAGCACAAATTTTGTAAAAGTAAACTACTATAATTCAAAATTTTTTACAAATTTTTAACAACATATTAAAAAAGTGTTACATTACGTTCTGTAAGTTTGCTCACACCGGTAATAAGAAATCGGGTGAAAATCCTGTTTTAAAAGGATTTTTGCCCGATTTTGTCTGCTTCCCTGTATCTAATTTATGAAACGCCTTTTACCACCAGAATTTTATCGCCCGCCTTAATTTCTTCTGTAGCAAGCTCATTAACCTCTTTTAGCTGCGATATTGTCACATAATACTTTTTACCGATATCCCACAGGGTATCCCCCGCTCCCGCAATATAGATAACAATGCCCGGCAGCGAGCTGATTTTATTCATATCCAGTTCGTCTACCTTTATATCCGTAATAAGATTTGCCTTTTTATTCGTAAAGACAAGCACTTCATAACCCATAACCGCTTTGATATCCAGTTCGTCGCTGTCCGCCATAACGACGTTAAGCTGCTCCAGATTCCAATGTATATGATATATCGCGGTATTGTCGATAGACGGTATATCTATGACATGGCTAAAAGGCAGTCTGCTTTTCGTAGCATATAAGCTATTTTGTCCGTTGGTACATAGATATATGGTCGTAACGTTCAGAGTACCGATAACCTCGATTCCGTTTTCTACGATATTCTGTTCTTCTATCTGAATCTCCGCCTCGCTGTGTACCAGTTGATATATGTGCATTTCCGTATTCTGAATTTTCGCATGGTCTGCGCATTTGCACTTTCCACTATTGCTAAAGAGCAGTTTCTTTAATGACACCTCTGTTGTTAATGTCTCTATCTCTTTTGCCACCCCGTAAATATCGGACAGCACTTCCAGATTTTCTTCTTCATACAGACGGATTTCCAAATCCAGCACATTTTCTACGCAGAAAACCCGCTCTTCTCCGTCTAAATCCTGTTTAATTTCCACGCTGCACTGAGACGGCGTATATCTGATGTCCGTCAACATATTCTCACGGCACCCGTGGCACTCTATCATGCCGCTGAAAGGCACGGTATTTTCATACCAGAGCGTCCTGTCACCATCGCCTTCACCTACATATAAGAAAAATGCTTTCATTTCACCCTGCAAGGCAATCTTTTCATCTAACGCCTTAAACTCTATATTATTCAGCGTAATGCTGTGCCAAGTCAGCCTAAAAGCATTAGGCAGATTGGACGGCAGCTCCATTTCTTCTTTGATACGGAAGATGTCTTTCTTATTTACCGCCATCTGCAGCACCGGGTATGTCTGCTTCCTATATTCCACAGGTTCGTCATGATAAATATCAACCGCCGCTTCCTGCTCTGTCTTTTCTTCTAATTCAACATCAAAAGAAATCATTGCCTGAACGCTCATCTTTCTGGAATTAATCAGTCCAACGTTCAAATCCTCGATTTTCCATGACGTTAAAACCGTATCGCCGCTATGCACTCCTTCCATATTAATTTTTTCTTCAAAAGGAATTGCTGACTCCATACTTGCGCACAGTCCTTCTTCGTCTGTAAGATACAGCATCTGCACCAGAAGCTTTCCTTTTAAGCTAACGCGGTCGTCACTTACACGAATTTCGTCCATGACGACGTCGCCCCTGACTGCAATAAGCTGTGCAGCGTCCGGTCTGTTATCCGATATATTGACATCTTCTTCCAAAACCGTCTGTGTTCCGGCTTTGCATGCGATGCGGTCCATATGTATCTTTTTCTTCACTAATTCCACAAAAATACCTCCATGCGTATACTTATTGTATTGTATGCGGCACGGAGGGGAGATATGACAAGTGGGATTTGTATATTTTTCACATCTTATATGATATCACGATTTTTTAGTTTATATCATCTTCTTTACGATAGTAGTAATGGTCTGTATCTTTGTATAATTCCCAACCATCTCTATCGCAAAATCTCTTTAGTTCTTTCCATCTTTGCATTGTATCATATCTCCTATTGTTTCCGGATTATCAATAATCAAAGCTTTAAAGACATAGGGCATATGCGCCTTGCGATTAGGGCTATGTGCATATAACTGATACTCGTTATAATACTCAAGAGCATATTCCAAAATGGACTGCGCTAAATTTAAACGAGCTTCTTTTTCATTCTTACCGTTTTCCACCAAATCCATTTCATTAAGTGAAAGCGTAATGGAACCATCATCTTCCACATATTTTTGAGCAGTATAGTGGTATGCTTCCAAAATTTCTATCATAGTTTCTAAATTTGAAAACCACATTTTATCCCGTGTGCGCTTAATGAATTTAGGCTTTTCATGGATAACACTGTCACAAATGGTACTCCATTCTTTCCTTACAGTTGTAGCTTGTTCCATAATCATATCAATCATCTCCCTATTTACCTCCATTATAGCAAAAACGTACACAATGTCAACTATGTACGTTTTATTATATGGAGATTTCTTGGAAATATGCTATGTTTAGAAACGATTCATTTTTTAGCGCAATGCACATTAATGATTTGGTAATTCCGAACCATATACAAGCGGCGGAAAAAATGACTCAATAGACGTGCCTAAGACAGAGGCAAGACCAAATAACTCAATGTCAGTCACGGTACGTGAACCGTCCTCGATACGTGAAATAGAGCCACGACATACATATATAGCTAGAGTTTCAAGTCTTATAGATAATTCTCTTTGACTGTATTTCCTTTTTTTCCTGAAATATCGAACCTGCTCGCCAACAATATTGTTTTTCTCTCCATCTATAATTCTAGGCATATAAATCAGCTCCACTCATTTTAAATCAAAAATAAAATGTCTTGTAATAAGACAAAATGTATGGTATCATACGGTTTGAATAAGTTTGTCCTATAACAAGACAACTTATAAATAAAATAATTTATTCAAATAGCTGTATTAATTACAAAACTGAAACAAAGGAGCAAAAAATGGAAACAAATATACTGTGCGAAAAAGAAGAAAGAGTTGCTCTGTCTAATTTATATGAAGGAATATCTGTTATACTTCAAGACAGCGATGATGAAGCCGAAAAGCAAAAAATCAAAAAAGCCATTCAAGGTATGAATTCAAATACCACATATATAATTCTGGGAGAAGCCCAAAGCGGTAAAACCGCTATTCTCCGCTCTTTGTTTCAAGATGTCTTTGTGGCGGAAGCAAATATGTCTGGAGATATCTGCGAATACCGCTGGGGAGAGCAGGAATTTACTTCTCCAATTACCAACGGATTTCAGAAAAGGTTCCTCACAAGCGACAATATACAGGGATTATCCATTATTGATACTAAAGGTCTAAATCAGGTCAGCCCTGATGCTCTTGCGAAAATACAGGAACTTACAGAAAATGCTAACGCCATTTTTGTGTCTTTAGACGCACAGCGCATAAACAGTATGCGACTGTGGGATTTGATAGAAAAATTTCCATCTAAAAAAATGATATTCTTTCTCACTAAATGCGACCTGCTTCAGCCGGAAGAATTAACAAAAGCAAGAGAAAAATTAGAACAATATATGAAAGAAAGCAATATTTCCGCGCCGATATTTCCAATAAGCCTCACAGAAAATGGCAGCATTCCGGGCGCTATGTCTTTAAGCGATGCGCGTTCTTATGTAAAAGAGCAGCTAATCGGTCCTAATCCTATTCTGGACAAACAAAGGGAAAATATAGAAAAGGGCAGGCAGCTTCTTATAGAGCTGGAAAAATCCTTTGCCTCGAGGAAGAAACAATATATTTCCGACTCGGAAATTCTACGAAAGATTAACGACTCTATGGATGTCTATGTGGCAAACCAGAAACAAACGCTTGAAGGACTAATTAAGAGACTTGAAGTAGAGATTAATACAGAAATTAATAGCTATGAAAATGAAATCATCTCTAAGATAGATCCATACAAGATCAAGGAAAGATTTAAGAAACAGGAAGATTTTATGGACTATCTGAATATGGTAAATGAAAATTACAAAAACAGGATGAACGATTCCGTAAATCATAAGACTATGGAATCCATGAAAAAATGCCTTCACGAGCTGGAATTGATATTTAAAGATGCCGTCGGATATTTTAATACCAGGGAAAATATTCTGGAACTAAATGACAGGTTTTATGGCTCTCTTTCTAAGAGCCGAAATGAAATGGTGACGTCAACGCGGGAAGCTATCGTCTATACGGGCGAGTTATACAGAACTTTGAGCGACGCATCCGAGGAATTGTTTCTTCAAATATGGAACGCACGAGAAAAATATGATGATGCAATCAGGACACGCAGGGCAGGCGCTATCGGTGGCGGCTCCCTTACAGTGGGCGGCGGCGCTGTGGGAATTGCAATCGCCGCCGGATTTAGCGGTAGCGTAATAGGGCTTGTAGCGCTTGCCGGCATAGGGGCTATTGTGGGAGGAGTCTTGTTCAATACAATCGCTAAGTCCCTCTTTGACCCTAAAGCGGCATCAAAAATGGAAGAAACCACGCAGAAATGTATTGAACAGTTTAAGTCGGAAGTAGAACATACCAGAACGATTATGATTGAAGAAATTACATCGCAGGTTACAAAAATTTTTGAAAAGGAACTTGCCTCTGTTGACGGCTGCTTTACGGAATTTAGAATGTCAGTCAACATAGATGAAAGAAAAATTCCCCTTCTGGAACAAAAATTACAGGAAACACAGAAACTGATACAGTACATTGATAGTTATAACAGCATATAAGAGAAATGGAGAAAGCGGCAATGGGCGAAAAACAAAAAAAGACTCTGGAATGGCTTGACGAACTGGAAGAGTATGCAAAAGAGAAACAGTTGTCAATGCGGATTCTGGACAGTATTGACGAATGCAGGCAAAGCGTGGTGTCTGACAACATTGACTGGAATCAAATCAGCCTACAAATAGACGAACTGCTGGACAGTATTGGAGTAAAAGTTCTCCCCACTGTAGTAAAAATTGAAGAAAGTTATAATGAAGTATCTGTGGAGATGGTTGAAAATGAGCTGAGAAATATGGCTCAAAGATGTCACACGGAGAATGAAGCTTCTCTCAATAATATTGAGAACAGTAAAAATATTATTATACAGAATCTTTTTACAAAGCTAGAGGATATCACTCGTGCAAGTGCACATTTAGAAGAACTGAAAAACGAAAAATCTTATCAGGCATTTTTCCGGCGCATACAAACGAAATACCGCAACAATGTTCTTGCCATAATCAGGGAATTGCTGCAAAGCGTACGCAACAACCATGTACAAATGATGGAACGTATAAGAAACATGTTTCAAGGCATTAAAGCGTACAAATACGGATTGAGCAACGAAAAGATATACAGGGAATATAATACGAAAGCTGATGAATTGTGCAATAAAGTACAAGGCGAGACGGAAAGCCTGGATATGGGAGAAAAAGAAATAGAAAATCTGGAGCACAAAACATGGGAAAATGTAAAGCTTATTGTGGAGAAAATGGAAATAGAGAAGAAAAAGCTAATACGGCGCCCGCTCACTGTAATATTATCTGTGTTGTTAGTAGGAGGATTTCTTGCCCTTTTAATAGCTGCAATTTTTAGAGCAGGATCCGGCGATAGTTCGCTTAGTGACGTAATAGAAATATTCCAGATAATAATAGAAATATTCCAGATAATAAAGGAGATAATTACGCTTTTAACAGCACAGGCGCCTGCCGCCGCACCTGCTGCCATTCCCGGCGTTGTCGTTGTCATATTCGTCGTTCTTGTAATTGTATTGCTCTACAAACTATATGTGTTCTTATTAGGGCAATGGTGCGACCGTCAGATTTGTAATGAATGTAGCGCATATCTAAATACAGAGTTGGCAGATTTTACAAAGAATAATACGTTGCTCTTGCGCTTAAACAATATAACCGCTGGCGCCATTGAAGAATATGAACGGCAATATGGTGCAATGCTGAACGAGCTTCTGGCAGGCTCAAGTTTTGACCCTGAAAGCACAGAAAGGAAAGAGACAAATCGTTTTAACGAAATAAGGAGCAGTTGGAATACGATTAAATATCAATAAAAGGAGACCAAAATGGATAATTTATTAGACAAAGTAAAAAAAGTAAAGATACCAGACGCTATACATATAGCGCCCAAATCCACTTCGAATATGAGCGTTGATTTAAAAGCTATGAAAAAAGAATTGGAAAATAAAATGAACGAGAAGGTAAAAATATACGGTTTCATCGGTATGGAAGTTTATGACCTTTCAAAAGCAGGCAGGATTAATATACCGGAAATTACAAGCTATCTTGAAAAAATGGATGGGATAAGTGCAGTGGTATCTGAACTTGAGAAAAATATAGCGGTGCAGGAAGCTAAAATTGCAGGTAAAAATATCTGTTCCTGTGGTTTCCAGTTAAAGCCTCAGGACAGATTTTGTCCTAACTGCGGCGAAGCAGTTCCCAAAAATACAATCTTATGTACCTGCGGCACAGAATTGGATAAAAACTGTAGATTCTGTACCACTTGCGGAAAGAAGATAGAAGACCTCATAAACAATAAAAAAGAGCCCATACAACAGACCGTTATGAGAGAATGCATCTGCGGTGCAAAGGTGCCGGAAGGACAGTTTATGTGTATGGAGTGCGGAAGAAAGGTGGAGTAGGTTATGCGTAAAAACACTTATGAAATGATTCCCATTAATAAACCGATTGAAAATGACAAGCTATTGGAAAATGTAGTAATTTATTTATATTCACGCCTTAAAGAATGTCAAATAGAGACAAATGTTGAAGGCAATACCTATACAATTTTAGCCTCACCTAAACTAAGGTTTAGTAAAAAAACAAGTAAAACGGTATATCTTACACTTCAAATGATAATACATAAAGATTCTTGCAGCGTACATTTTTCAACCTCGAAAGTAAAGCCTAATATGAATTTCGCGATTGCGGTATGTATGGCTCCGATTTCATTGCCTGTATCAGGAGTTATGCTGGGTTCAGGACTTTTGCGTTTATGGAACCACAAAATTTTTCAGGATGACGTTATAAAATATATACGCACTTATGTAAGCTAAAATTGGCACTGAATAAATTTAGAAATAACTAGGAAAGAGAGGAAAAATAAATGTACTGTGGAAACTGTGGTGAACTACTCAATGATAATGCAACAATATGCACAAAATGCGGTTGTATGATAAAGCCAAAAGCAAAAGTTTTGGATTTGTCAAGCTTATCGCCTTATTATCAACAGGAGTTTCAGAAAATATATGATTCAGGAGAAACATATAAAGGCAAGTTTAATATATGTGCATTTCTTTTTAGTCCAATATGGGCATTGGCAAAAGGCTGTTACTTATCTGCCATTGCGAATTTTGCTATAAATTTTGTAGGAGTTTCGCTTACATTCGGGATAGCAGCCATAGCTTGGGACATCTTCTATGGTTTCAAGGGTACATATGTATATTATTGCTCATATACAAAGGACGAAAAGCGCGTTATATAGATAATAGGCAGCGGCGGACATAAGAATCGTAAATAACTTACGTCCGCCTCTGAAAAGCATATTTTACCATCTTTGTCTCATTATGCCCGATGTTTATTACAACCTCTTTTTCATTCTTGCCGTTTCCCATGGAAATATGCTATGTTAGTTATTATTGTTCAAATACTTGCAACAGCTTATCCTTTTTAATCCACACGCATCGCCCGCTGCGGATTATACTGCCGTAATCTTCCTGCCACGGTTCAATATAAATAAAAGTTTTCTTTCCCGTTTCCAATTCCTCTACATACCAACCGGTTCCGACACTCTCCCACCGCTCATACATCTGATTCCATTTATCCATCTTATCGAGAGTCTCTTTGCTTGCCCAATCATGACATAAATCAAACAGAACTTCATTTCCTGTACAGTATGCCAGATACTTACCATCAGGTGAAAAAGTCGTGCCGTACATAAATTCTCCCAGTTTCTTTAATTCACCGTCAGGATAACTCATCAGATATGTAGTGTCTCCACTGGAAAACACAAGCCAGCCAATCTCTTCATTTCCTTTTATCTGTGATACCTCAATCGGCCAGTCAGTGTCTATGCAAGCCGCCATTTCTATATGATGTAGCTCTTCTCCAGTATCCACGCTGTATATTCCGATACTCTTATTATCCGGCGCGGCAACTGCTAACAAGTTTCCATACTCATCAATTGCGCTTGCAATCTGCGCCCATGCCTCCCAGAAGGCATCCGCTCTCCATCCGCGCGCTTCCCGGATAATCTTTTCCCACTTCTCTATTTTTTCTTCTTCCATTTGTTCATATATCTCGCTGTCTTCTTTTCTTTGCATTGCAAAAAGAGCGATGTCATCTCCCTCATATCCCTTTTTCTGTTCCAGCTCCGTACCCTGATAATATATTCTGTCTGTATATATTACGTTCATGTAATTATTTTGTCTGGAAATAACCCATTCCAAATCAGGCGAAATATACCGTTTCTCCTTCCTGAGTCGTCCTGACAAAATCACCGTAAATGCCATAGCGGTAATAATCCAGAGTAACCCCATAATCCAGATGTGTCTCCAGAAGCATGCAGTAATCCATCTTTGCAAATCCGTTAAATAAGGGGGTGGTATTTTCTTCTATTTGTTCTCCCTCACTTGCTTCCACCTGAATAACAGATAATATTACCGCCAATGCTATCCATATGATTCCTTTATTCATACAAAACAGCCTTCTCAATTTCATCGCAAATCTCCTCTACTCTCATGTCGTCTATATATAAATATCATTTTAAATATTTGCTGCTTTTACTTTCTGCTTTAAAAAAAACCGGGAGAACAGACTAATTCTCTCGGTTGCCTTATACAGTAATTTATGGGTACACTTCATTATGTAGTTTAGCATAAAAAAAATAAAAAGTCTACTCTTTTCCCTTTTTTTCTGTTAATTTATTATTACAGCTTATCACTGTTAAAAAACGGTTTATATTGTAAGAGAGGGGGAAGTTATTTTGATAGAATTTAAAGATGTCTGCAAAAGCTATCGGGTGGCGAAGCGCGGTTCAGGACTTGGCGATACGGTAAAGTCCCTTTTTAAAAGGGAATATAGCACAATTAATGCCATTAACCATTTAAGTTTTACTGTAGACGACGACGAAATGGTAGGCTATATCGGTCCGAACGGAGCAGGTAAAAGTTCCACGATAAAGATTTTAAGCGGAATATTGACTCCGGACAGCGGAACATGTCTGGTAAACGGTCAGATACCGTGGAAAGACAGAAAAGAATATGTACGGCAGATAGGCGTTGTTTTCGGGCAGCGTTCGCAATTATGGTGGGACATTCCCGTTATTGATTCATTTGAACTATTGCAGGCAATTTATTCCATTCCTGCGCCGAGATATCGCAATCAATTAGATGAACTTACCCAGCTTTTACATCTAGAAGATATATTAAAAACGCCGACCAGACAGTTATCACTCGGTCAGCGTATGCGCTGCGAAATTGCCGCGTCACTACTGCATGAGCCGAAACTGCTTTTTCTGGACGAGCCGACCATTGGGCTTGACGCAGTATCCAAAATCGCAGTCCGAAGCTTTATAAAGAAGCTGAACGAAGAACATAAAACCACGGTAATCCTGACGACACATGATATGCAAGATATTAAAGCCATTACTAAGCGCATAATTTTGATTGGCAGAGGTCAGAAGCTTATGGACGGCACGCTGGAAGATATATACCTTGAGTCCGATGCTACGGGTATAGAAAATGAAAATTACGAAATGGACATTGACCAGATTATTGCCAAACTTTACGCCAAACTAAACATCATGTAGGAGGATATCATGAAAAAATACTACTATTTTTTTAAGCTAAGATTCTCCACTGGTATACAATATCGTATGGCGTCTGTCACCGCTTTGACGACGCAGCTTATCTGGGGATTGATGGAGTGTCTGGCTTACAAAGCGATTGCAGAAGCTTCCTACGGCAATATGCCGATGGACTATTCTTCCATTGTTACATATATCTGGCTCAAAGAGGCTATGCTGGTGCTTTTTAATACATGGGCGTCGGACAATGAACTTTTTAACCTGATAATAAACGGAGATATTGCATATGAATTATGCCGTCCGCTATCGCTATATTCCATGTGGTTTTCAAGAATAAGCGGCGCCAGAATATCGGAAGCGCTTATGCGTTGTATCCCTGTATTATTATGTGCATTCCTGATGCCTAAAGCCTATAGAATGACTCTCCCGGTCAATAGTGCTTCGTTTGTGTTGTTCCTTCTAACTTTGTTTTTAGGGCTTGGAATCACAGTCGCATTTTGTATGCTCGTCTATATACTGTGCTTTTTTACGATTTCGCCGCAGGGTTTAAGAATGGTAATGACGGGAGCAGTTGACTTTTTATCGGGAAACATTATTCCACTGCCGTTTTTCCCGCAAAAATATTTGTTCCTATTGGAGCTTACTCCATTCGCCTATATGCAGAACGTTCCGTTTAGAATCTACAGCGGAGCGCTTTCAGGTGCGGAAATGTATATGTGTATATTAAAACAGATTTTCTGGCTGTCGGCATTAACGTTTCTTGGCATTATCATATGGAAGCAGGCTGAAAAAAGGGTTGTAATACAAGGCGGTTGAGCAAAAACTTCAAGTTAGACGGAAATGGAGAGTTATTATGAAAATTATGGAAAATTTGAAATTATACCTTAAATACGCCTCTGTCTGCACGCAGAGCGTAATGCAATACAAGCTGTCATTTTTATTAATGGTTATTGCGCGTTTTATTATATCGTTTTGTGAACTCATCGCAATTAAATTCTTATTCGCGGGATTTAGTCAGCTAAAAGGCTACACCTACGGCGATGTTTTGCTGTGTTTTTCCCTTATCCAGATGTCTTTCACCTTTTCCGAACTGTTTGGCAATGGATTCAAGGTATTTTCATTCATTGTGCGAAAAGGTGAATTTGACCGCATGATGTTAAGACCATGCAGTTTAATTCTTCAAGTTATAGGAAGCCGATTTGAAGTAGGAAGAACCGGACCGCTGCTGACTGCGGTTGTGACACTGTTTCTGGGTATCAAATACAGCAATATAGAATTGAATATGGTGACAATTTTGACAATGGCTTCCATGATTATCGGCGGTACTTTACTATTTATAGGTCTGTTCATGCTGGGGGCAAGTTTTTGTTTCTTTTCCATCGAAGATACTTCATTGATTAACGTGCTTACTTATGGGGCGAAAACCCACGGCAAATATCCGCTGGATATCTACGGAACGGGAATAATGCGGTTCTGCACTTACATTATTCCGTATACGTTCATTCAGTACTACCCTTTGCAATTTCTATTGGGGAAAACGGCTGATTGGCGTCTTGCCTTTTATCCGTTTGGAATTGTTGTGTTTCTGCTTATATGCTATTTTATATGGCGGTTCGGGGTAAGGCATTATAAGTCCTGCGGCTCGTAATAATATCAATAACAACTCAGTCCACCGGCAGAATAAAATGAGGCGGTCACTCTACCGCCCCTATAAGTTCGTTAATATCTTCTATTCTATTGCAACGCATATACTCTTCAATGCCCTCGATAACTTCTATCGTTGTATACGGATTGACGAAGTTCATCGCTCCGACTGCCACCGCAGACGCGCCTGCGAGGATAAACTCAATGGCGTCTTCCGCCGTACCAATACCGCCCATGCCTATAATGGGAATTTTAACCGCGTGCGCCGCCTGATATACCATTCTGACCGCTATCGGTTTTATCGCCGGTCCCGACATGCCGCCGGTTTTGTTGGCAAGCACGAACTTTCTCTTATGAATATCTATTTTCATACCCGTTATGGTATTTATCAGCGAAAGCGCGTCCGCGCCTGCTGCCTCTGCCGCCTTAGCCATCTCCGCAATATCGGTTACATTGGGACTGAGCTTCATAATTATCGGCTGTTTTGCATATCTTTTTATCTGCGCTGTAATGTCATACAGGCAGTCCGCCTTTTGTCCAAACGCTATGGCGCCTTCCTTTACATTCGGACAGGATACATTTATTTCCAATAAGTCCACGGGTTCGTCCGAAAGTCGTTCCACTACTTCAATATAGTCTTCTACCGTCTTGCCGCACACGTTCACTATCACGCGGGTATCGTAATTTTTCAGAAAAGGAATATCCCTTTCCACAAATACATCTATACCGGGGTTTTGCAGACCGATAGCGTTCAACATTCCCCCGTATACCTCCGCCACGCGCGGCGTGGGATTGCCCTGCCACGGCACATTGGCGACGCCTTTGGTAACTACCGCTCCCAGCCTGTTTAAATCCACAAAATCACTGTATTCCATACCGGAGCCGAATGTGCCTGACGCCGTCATAACCGGATTTTTAAGCGTAACTCCTGCAATCTCAACCTTAGTATTCATCAGATATCCACCTCTTTTGCTTCAAATACCGGACCGTCCGTACATATCCGCGCATTGTGTACATATGAATGATTATCCACTTCCTTCGTTGTGCACACGCAGCCCAGACACGCTCCGACGCCGCACGCCATTCTTTCTTCCAGAGAAATATATGCCTCAACCTGCTTCTCTTCTGCATATTTCTTAATTGCGCGCAACATCGGCATAGGACCGCACGCCATTATTAAATCAGCCTTAAGCTCGTGCTCTTTTATCGCGTCCATTACATTCCCGCAGCTTCCTACGCTGCCGTCTTCCGTAGCGATATATATCTCTCCGTAACGACTTAAATCGTCTCGCAAAAATAAATCGTTGTTACGGTATCCAAGTATAATCTTTTTATCGGCATTAAGTTCTTTGGCAAGCTGTAACATCGGCGGAATCCCAATACCGCCGCCCATTAAGAATACTTTCTTTCCTACCGCTTTTTCAAGCGGAAAGCCGTTGCCTAAAATTCCCAGAATATCTACCGTATCACCTGTCTGATAAGATGAAAATTCTCTTGTTCCTGCTCCTGCGATACGATATACAAGCCGCAGCCTTCCGTTATCCTTATCCGTCTCGCATATGCTTATTGGTCTAGGTAGAAGCGTCGCCGCGTTCTTCGGATATACCGCGACAAATTGACCTGCATGTGCGTACTGCGCAAGTTCCGTCTCTAACCATAAATCATAAATGCTATTTGCTATTTCTTTTTGTGACACTACTGTCGCTTTTGTTTTCTTCTTCTGTGCCATTATTCTTCCTTTCTACTGTATACAATTTTTCCGCCGCATATAGTGTACTCTATTACGCCGGGCAGCCATTCATCTATAAAAGGCGAATTACACGACTTAGAGGCAAACCCTTCCCGCGTCACCTGCCACTTTGCGTTCATGTCAAAAATAACCAAATCCGCGGCTTTACCTTCGGTTATACCGCCTGCTTCCAAATGATAAAATTCTGCAGGCGCGGCGCTCATTTTTCTAATCAGCTCCATCATGGAAAGATGTTTCGGCTCTACAAGCTCCCTTATACCTAGTGACAACGCCGTTTCCAAGCCAATAATACCGCTCGGTGCTTCCGTAATGGCTCTGCTTTTTTCCTCCGCGCTATGCGGCGCATGGTCAGTTGCTATCATATCAATAGTGCCGTCTTTTAAGCCTTCTATTATCGCCTGTCTATCCGCCTCTTCCCTCAGCGGCGGGTTCATTTTCGCCATAGCCCCGTGCTCTATAACCGCGTCCTGTGTCAGTGTGAAATGGTGCGGAGCTGCTTCTGCAAAAATATGTCTGCTTCTTTTCTTTATCTGCCTTATAAGTTCTACCGCTTCTTTAGTACTGATATGTTGAATGGATAAATCTGCGCCTTCTTCATCAGCTATCTCAATATCGCGCTTCACCATATCTATTTCAGCCTGCCTGTCTGAACCGCCTATCCCTAAGTATTCAGACGCCTTTCCCGCATTAATTCCATTATTTACGATATATTTAGGATTTTCTTCATGAAGGCTGACAGGTTTCTTAAGCCTTGCCGCCTCACGCAGAGCCTTACGCAGCACATCTTCGTTTAAAATAGGAACGCCGTCATCGGTAAATCCAACTGCTCCGGCGGCGCTTAAAGCCTCCATGTCAACTAATTCCTGCCCCTTCATTCCACGGCTCACATTAGCGCAGGTGTATATATGGATTCCTGTTTTTTTCCCTTTCTCAATGACATAGTTAAGGGTTTCTTCATTATCCACGGGAGGTTTCGTATTCGCCATCAGGACTACCGTTGTAAATCCGCCTTTTGCCGCTGACATAGCGCCGCTTTCGATATCCTCTTTATAGGTAAAACCGGGGTCTCTGAAATGCACATGTACGTCTACAAGCCCCGGTGCAATTATTTTACCTGCGGCGTCAATATACTCAGTCTGCTCCTCATTGCTCAATCCATTATTTAGTCCGCCCACAGATATTTTGCCCTGCCCTGCGATTGACTCTATTTTACCGTCTTTTATAAGTATATCCCGATATCCTTCCAAACCTGATTTTGCGTCTATTACATATCCGTTCTTAATACAGAGCATATCATTTTCCCTCAATCATCGTATCTTTACCGCTAACTTCACACCACTTTTTCTTTTGCGGCTATTTTTTACATTGTACCACACCTTTATTCATTCTTCAATCAAACGCCACCGGCTTATCCACAAATTCGGTTTTCACCACAACATAGGGGTATGAAGGAACAAGACGCCCCTTCTCCTCCGCCCCCGGACCTATCAAATTCGTATCTATGTAGATTGCGTTTCCGGTTTCATATAAATCGTTGACCGCAATACTATATCCGCCTGTCTCTTGTTCACCATAACCGACGCAGATATACAGAAATCCTTGATCCTGAAACGTAAGTTTAAAAGGCTCCTTCTTTTTTTCTTCAATCATGGAAAGTAATTCGTCAGGCAGTTTATCCTCTGCAATCACGGTGAATTCCAAATCCTTAACCTTTTCCATCGGGTCCTGCTCCTTGCCGCAGGCAATCACACCCATGCACAGCGTACATACTAATAATACGCTGAATATCCTTTTTAACCATTCATTCATAGTATTAGTCTTTCCTTTAATATAATAATTTACTACTAATTTATTATCAAACGTAAAACTCTATTCCTTATTGATAAAAAAAGTGTCGCCAAAATATCTCACAATTAAAATAATTTGCTTTAATTGTAAATAAGACTTATAATTAATTTATTGGCAACAAAAACTATAGAGAAGCGGAGGGAAGTAACATGACAGAGGAGCAATATAAAAGAGCCAATAGTGCAGTATTTCCGGCGGTAGCTTTTATACTTGGCTACATTGCAGTATCCATGCTGCTGTTTACCATCTCAAGTACAGCGACATGGAGAACATGGCTACAGTTTGTATCAGCAGTAATAGGTTTAATTATTTCAATAGCATCATATATTACATTAAGAAAAACCAAGCAATGCGGTATAATTATGATGGTGGGCGCATCAGTAGTTTACGCCATCGTAAGTTTGTTTGGAACTACAGTCGCTACATGGGCATATTCTATACCCATTTTATTTGCAGCGATAGCTTATTTAAATAAAAAGCTTATTATAGGCGGCAATGCAGTTTCCATTTTGGTTACTGTTATTCGGCTTATAATATCTATCGTAAATAATGACGACAGTTTATCAGATTTGGTAGTTGCCGTAATCGTTCTTGCTCTTATGGCTTTTGCCTCTATCAGAGCGGTAACGCTTTTAATTCAGTTTAATGAAGAAAATATGGGCAGTATTAGAGAAGGCGCACGCAAACAAGAAGAAAATAATAAAAAGATGGTTCTTGTCGCAGATAATATTTCCAACCATTTTGAAAGTGCGATGGAAATGCTGAATGGTTTAAAAGACAGTATTGAAAGCAGCAATTTTGCGATGAATAATATTGTAGACAGTACGGAAAGCACGGCGGAAGCAATTCAAAATCAAGCGGCAATGTGCGCTGATATTCAGGATAACATGGATAAGGCTGAGGCAGGAACCAAGAAAATGCTTGAGGTATCTCAGAGTACGGATAAAACAGTTGCCGAAGGCGCAGAGGTTGTACAGGAACTTAAAGCGCAGGCGCTTAACGTAGCGGAATCAAGCAATATCACTGTTGATGTTATTGAGAGACTTACGATTAAGGTCGGGGACGTGCAAAACTTTGTAGGCGCTATATTAAACATTTCCAATCAGACCAATCTTCTTGCATTAAACGCTTCTATCGAAGCGGCGCGTGCAGGCGAGGCAGGAAAAGGATTTGCAGTAGTAGCGGAGGAAATCAGACAATTATCCGAGCAGACTAAAGACGCCTCCAATAAGATTACAAGTATAATCGGAGAACTTATCGAAGATACTAAGCACGCTAATGAAACCATCAGCGATTCAGCGGCTTCTGTTAAAAAGCAAAATGAACTTATCGAAAATACAAAGGATAAATTTGAAAAGATTAAAGACGAGGTTACGGAGCTTGCGGAAAATATCACAAATACAGAGCAGATAATCGCAAATATCCTTGAATCCACAAGTACGATTTCGGATAATATTTCTCAACTGTCAGCGACCAGCGAAGAAGTGGCTGCTTCCTCCACCGAGAGCTTGAGCACCTTTGAAACAACAGTTAGAAATATGAAAAGCACGCAGGATATCTTAGAAAGTATTTATATACTTGCACAGGATTTAGGCAAGGCAGAATAATTGTGCAAAATTTTTTATAAAGGAAATAGAACTATATGATACGGCTTATATTAATTCTTCTTTTTGTTTTATTATTTTTAATCGGCAGTATTCCGCTGCTTATTGTTGAATATTTTATAGGTAAATTTAATATGGATTTAAAGAACCGCAGCTCGCTTGCCATTGTCAACTGGGCGTTTCGCGGCTGTCTTCGTATTGCAGGAACCAAAGTTACCGTACTCGGCGAAGAAAATGTGCCAAAGGACGAACCGGTATTGTACATTGGTAACCATCGCAGCTATTTTGACATTTTAATTACCTATATCAGAGTTCCAAGACCTACCGGTTATATTGCTAAGAAAGAAATGCTTAGATATCCTCTTCTGCGTGATTGGATGAAATATCTTCACTGTCTTTTCTTAGACAGAAAGGATATCAAGCAGGGATTAAAAACGATTCTGGAAGGCATTGAGAAGGTTAAATCCGGCATCTCCATCTGTATATTTCCGGAGGGGACGAGAAATAAAGTCAACGATACATTTATGCCGTTCCGTGAGGGAAGCTTCAAAATAGCTGAAAAAACAGGCTGCGCCATTGTTCCTATGAGCATCAACAACTCTGCAGCTATTTTTGAAGACCATCTTCCCAAAATCAAGAAAGCCCACGTCATATTAGAATATGGAAAGCCTATTTACATGAACGAAATGACAAGAGAGGAAAAGAAGGGTATCGGCGCTAAAGTTCAGGCGGTTATAATGGAAACTTACTTTAAAAACAAAGAACTTTTCTCAGAATAGGGGGGCTTAGTTCCCCTCTATCGCACTTATCATAAGTATAAGCTCTGCGTTCAAATCCACCTGATTCATTATTCCCAGCTTTTCGCTTATCTTCTTATAGTTCCTGCTTCCCACGCCGTCGATATAACAGATAGATTGAGCGTTTCTTCCCAGAAAATAATGTAAATGGTTTTCCAGTACGGTAGTATACTCATGATTTGTTATAATATGGTCTACAACTGCGAGCCTTGTCATTTTTTGAAGCAGCAGCGCATTATTATCCTGTTCAGCATTTCCCTCGGTTAGATATTTGGAAGCTTTAGAGTCATAGGAAATTTCTTCCACATCTCTCATTAATTTACTGATTACTTTAGCGCACAGATTGGAATCAACTTTTTGCTTAGTCGAAAGATAGGTTACGCAACCCCAGAACACACTATCCGAGTACATGTCGAGTTCGCTTTCATTTTCCAGATAGTTATGAACCACCTTCCTATAAGTATATGTTCCGGTTGCCCTATACAACTCTGTAGCCGCAAAAAAATAGTCTTCCGGCAACACATCATTAATATACTCGCCTGCATACCGATATGCCCTGTCTGCCGCCTTAATGCACTGTGTTGCGAAGTCCATATCATAATTCTGATACAAATAACTGAATTTCGCCATAGCAGCGGCAAAGTGAATCGTTGCGTCCATTGTAACTTGTTCAATATAAAGCTGGTAAGAAGTGCTGGAACCATTCATAACGCTGACAGCCGAATAGACTGCTCCACTTTTGGTATCCTGCATTTTAAGCAGCCAGTCTACCTCATATTTTATCTCATCAATTATGTCCGGAATTCCATTTTCACTCTCTGGAATCCCTACATCGTCAGTAAATACATCTGCATAAAGTTCATAGGCTAAAAGCAGATTATTAATTGCATTGCAGCACTTTACCACGTCTCTTTTGCCGGTTTCATCAATATGCCAACCGCCTGATATGTCTATCTGCACTCCGGTATCTTCTTCGTACTTTGCCATTTTGGTATGACATGCGTTATGAGCCGCATCGCCGGCGAACTCTGTCGAAAGCGTAAGACCGCAGCGGCTATAATAATATTGTTTCAAGGTATTATTAAAAATGTCTTTATAAGGTTCCTGCTCAATTATAAATGGATATGAGCGTCCGATTATTTCCGCCTGTAAATAATATGTTCCAGATATACTATATTCAGAAAAATCCCCGTAACTGATATTTTCCTGTGTGGTATCATTATATCCCTTTTGTTCAATAGCGCCTGTATATACGGTCTCGCCTGTAGAAGCGTCAATTAAATCATATGTATCCGGAAGGGTTTCCCCCCGAAATATCGCTATCTTTTTACTATCTGCGGAATATCCGACCTGATTGACTACGATTTCGGGAAGCGATTCCGGAATGACATAATCAAATTCCGGAGTCAAGCCCAGACTGACAATCTCTTCCACCGGTTCGTCAATTTCCTCTTCCTGTGAAAATAAAGAATCAATCTCGGCGCACCCCGACAATATACTTATACATAAAAATACGGATACTATACTGTATATGTGTTTTTTCTTCATAAATTTACCTATGCTTGTTTTTCTTTCGCTGAACTTAGTATATCATATTATTTTCGCATTTTCATCATAATATACAATTTTTTCTTCTATTATCGTGCATAGCGTCCTGTTAAATACTTCCATTGGGTTGCCTTCAAAGATAACCACATCTGCGTCCTTACCTACTTCCAGACTGCCTACTCTGTCAGCCATACCGCATATTCTCGCCGCATTTATGGTAATTGAGCGTAAGCCCTCTTCCCATGCAAGCCCCGATTTAACGGCAAGTCCGGCACAAATTGGCAGAAATTGTATCATGGAAACAGGATGGTCTGTAGTGATTGCGGTGCACACGCCCGCCCTATTTAAAATTCCAGCCGTCTTAAACGCCATATTCTGTACTTCTATTTTATTTCTGCTCGCCATATCGGGACCGACTATCGCAGGAAAACCGCTGTCTCTTATTTCCTCCGCGATAAGATGTCCCTCACTGCAATGGTCTAGTGTCATGGACAAACCAAACTCTTTAGCTATGCGGATAGCGGTTAAGATATCGTCCGCGCGATGAACATGCGCCTTTAACGGTATTTTTCCTTCCAGTACCGGAAGCCAGCATTCATATCTGAAATCTTTTTCAAAATTCTTATCCGCATTTCTTTTTTTCTGATATGCTTTTGCTTCAAAAAGTTCTCTACGCAGCATCGCAGCTATCGCCATTCTGGTAGCCGGAGATGTATTCTGACCGGAAAAATTTACCTTTGGATTTTCTCCAAAGGCAATTTTCATCGCGGCAGGCGCCTTAACTATCATATCGTCTATACATCTTCCATGCGTCTTGATAAAAGCAAACTGCCCGCCCACCACATTAGAGCTTCCCGGTCCCACCATGGCAGAAGTAATTCCGGCACGCAGCGCGTCGTCAAACGCTGCGTCCATCGGATTAATTGCGTCAATGGCGCGAAGGTATGGAGTAAGCGGATCTACGTTCTCGTTACAGTCGTCGCCCTCCATTCCCTTCTTTTCCTCAGTGATACCCATATGGCAATGCGCTTCTATAATTCCGGGCATTACAAGATTGCCCTTCGCATCAATAACATTACTGTCGTTTCTATTTTTCGGGCAGTCCTTCATATTCCCGATAGCGCTAATCTTCCCATTATCCATCGATATAAAGCCATCTTCATATTTATTGCCTGCCATCGTCTTTATATTTCCATTTATAATTGTAAGCATATGATATTCTCTTTCTAGAGTTTAGGCTAAATGAACAAAATAAGGGGTGACTTGCCACCGCATCGGAACCCCGTTTTTGTTCATTTTGCCTAAACTCATAACTAAATTTACTGGCTCAGCTTACTCATAGGATTCACCGGCTCCCCGTCCTTTGTCAGCTTAAAGAATACATTCGCGCCTTCTGAGCTGTAATATTTGGTCGGGTGCGCCACGTTTCCGATTATATCCCCTGCCGCTACATAACTTCCTTCGCTTACAGTAATATTATCAAGCTGTCCGTAAGTCAGTTCATATTGATTGCCTAAATCCATGATTACCGTATTGCCAAGCTGTGAATCATAAGCCACGGAAACCACTCTGCCGTCTGCTGCCGCAGTAATCGTCTCTCCCTCCGTTGCTTCGATTACTATTCCGGGATTATATTTATATTGCTGCAATGTCGCAAAATATATAGTCTTGTCCATGCTATAATTTATCAGAATATTTCCGACTATCGGCCACATAAGACCGTCTTCCTCGTTAAAGTCCAATAGCGGCTGAACAGTAGTAGCAATCGCCTCTTCTGCCGCTTCATCAGAAGCGCTGCTTTCCGATACGCTAGATGCTGTGGACTCATTTGGCGTATCTGGCTGTTTTGTATCATTTTCACTCTCGGAAGGTTTAGACGCCTTAGCCTCTCCTTCTTTACTTTCATCAAACATACCTTCGTCATTGTCGCTGCTTGTCTTTGAATTATCTTTTTTGTTTTTTTGCCCGCTCTTTGCCGAGTCCTGCGCATTCTCTTTGTCTGCTTCTTCCGATGAATTTTCGGACTCTTTTAAGGCGCTATCCACATTCTCTACGCTGTCTGAGTTAGCCTCTTGAAAACTCGGATCATAATCCAAGTCATCAGTTCCTATTTCTGCAAAAAGAGCCTCGTCAACTTCCTTTGGCAATGCGTTTTCATCGGTTTCAATCACACTGAAATCCAGAACATTGCTCTCTTCTTCCGTCTGTCTATTGCTTCTGACGAAAATACCCGTTGCCGTGAGCGCTGTCAACACAAGTACTGCTGAAGCCAGCATAATGATTCGTTCTTTACTAACACCATTTTTATTCCTTTTCATGCCCATAATTTAAACTTTGCCTCCTACTGAGAAATCATTTTCGTTTTATGGTGTTTAGTCTTTCCCGAATCTTACATATTATTCAATTTTTGCTAATTCTGTATTAAAAAAGTAATTTTTCAAAATCTGGTCGAAGCTTTCACCCGAAGCCGCTCTCTTGTTAGCGTCATACTGACTCATGCCAAAACCGTGCCCTACCCCCTTAATATGAAAAACTACCGACTCGTCAAGCCACTCCACCTGAAAACAGGCTGAATTAAGCCCAAATTTATTACGGAAGGTTTCACCGCTGCATTTATTTCCACGGGCACTAATCTCCGTCACATAGCCTGCACTGTCATATGTAAACTCAAGTTCTTCCCACAGTTCCTGCGATTTATCGGTTATTTCAAACAACTCGCTTACCATCATGCAGTATTCTTCTTTTGGCACCGTTTCCTGCGTCTGAAAATTATCCGCCTGAATATCCTGACCGCATTCCACATTTACAAGATATGGATATTCGCTGTTTCCCCAGACTTCCTTTGCGCTTCTGGTCTGACCGCTGCTAATGGGGAAAAAAGCCGCCTTGACCGGCTTACCTTCATAGGCAAGAAAAATTCCGTCCGTCTCACTTACTGCCTGCTCATATAATGTATCTCCATCTGCGCCGAATGTTTCCTTCTTATTATGCAGAACCGCATCGTCCTGTATTATAAGCGAATCCCCGCTATCAATAAAAAGCCGCCACAGCTCCGTCCTAAGAAGCACCGTCTGCGCTTTTAATGCCTCCAATTCATACTGCATACTTCCGTCCTCTGCACGCGGCATTGTAATTTCCAGCTTACGAGTAAGATATTCCTGCATATTCATGCGCCTGATTCCCCAGCTCTGTGAAAGCCTTACCTCATACCGCCCGTCTATTCCCATAGTTTCACCGGTCGCGCTGTCAAGGAACAAATTCGTTTCTTCTCCTATATGCCCCCACAGGCACGCAATCACATAGGGCAATAAAAAAACAAACAAAAGTATAGCGCCGATGTCCCGATACGGACTCATTTCACGCATACCTTTGTTTGTTCTATTATGGACGATTCTAAACTTATTCATAGCGCACCCCTCTTAATTCTATGTAGAAGTGTGCTTATTAATACTTTAAAGATGACTCATAACCATTCAGCAGCTTCACGGTTATGATAATTCTATTATTGTGCCAGATCCAAGTGCTGTACGGTTCCGACATTGCCGTTTTCATACAGGAAGATGCCTGTATTCCTGATTACGCCGTTGCTACGGTTATCTGTCATGGAATTAAGCGCAAACTCCGTTGCTGAATTTTGTAGGCAGATAGCTCCCACGCCTGCCTCTTTAAGAGTGTACAGCTTATCCTTACCGTTTTCGTCCTTAGTCCAGATTAGCAGTTTTTCCCATACATCATCGTCTTCGTCAATCCAGCCGTCACCATCGCTGTCATATACAGCTAAATCTCCAAAGCCGTTGCCTGATTTAGTTCCAAACAGTTCATTTCCATCATTAATGATACCGTCATTATTCAAATCTAAGGCGAGAAAACCGCTGCCTGCCTGCAAAGAAGAAATTTCTTCCTTCTCTCCGTCACAGTCTAAATCAAAGAAAAACTTCTGGTCGGAAAGCTGTGCAATATTTGCGTTCAAATTAATAACCAGCGGATCCGTATAAGTAGTATTCAATACCTCAAGACCATAGTTTTCTTCGTAATACTCTGCAAAGCTCCTGCTCATTTCCAGATTAAGTCCGAAGTTTATCTCCCTGCCGTCAGCCGTTCTAACAACTCCGTTAGTGTTAAAAGATGTCGTTTCCGCTTCATAGTGAAAAGACTGATTGGAAACTCCGAAAAACGTTCTGGAAGATAGTCCCTGCGAACTAAAACCCGAAGAACCTGAACCGGCGCCCCATATTTCATCTAGCGTTTGTCTGTGGCGGTCTCCAAACAAAAGATACATAAGAAATTTCATACAATGCTGCCTTATGCTCTCCCTTGCCTCTAACTCTTCATGACTTGACGATACCCTGCCTGTATTGGACAGGCTCCTAAAGTGAAGCGTAATATCGTTTAGAGCGTTCTGCGCGTTATCGCTCTCTTCCGTATTCTCTGCTTCTCCTTCCATTCCCAGAAAGCTTCCAAGAAATCCATTTCCATTTTCAGCCGCTAAGCTTCCTGTTTTGCCCGTATGAAATGAACGGACATTTCTTGCTGTTACAGAAGAATATCTTCTGGCGGATTCCATTCCTATACTGCTGGAATCAATTCTCAATAATACCTCCTTTGCTCCACCCTATTTTGCCGTCACAAAATAAAAAGATGGTATCTTACTTGGAAATCCTTTTCCTATAAAACACCATCCGTGGGCAGACATTATTAAATATTCAAGGAATGACCGTCTGGCCAAGAGCAGCCACCCCCTGTGATTTATATATCGGCCTTTTAATTTTTTTCTTTAATTTTTTTAACAAAATCTTCTAAACTTATTAATGGCATGAACTCATATGCTTCCGCTTAAGGAAGCATATGAGTTCATGCCGTATTCAGTTACACTCTATTATAATTAATCAGGCACCCTTTCATAATAATCTGACGTTCCTCATCTGTCAGCTCTCCTAACTTGAGCTCAAATGGTTGTAATGAGCCGCCTTCCACTTCTACCTTGTATGCGATAATGGTCTCCCATTTTTCCTCTACCGCTTTTCTTATATCCGGAATGAAAAGATAATCTAAGTTCTTAAACGGAAGTTCTCCTTCTTTAATAATGAAGGGAAGCATACCCCAGTTAATCAGATTGGAACGATATCTCTTCGTCGCATATTCGTTAGCGATATTCGCCCAGCCGCCGAGTACCTTCTGACAGCTTGCCGCCTGCTCTCTTGCCGAACCGTCGCCCGGTTTTACTGCAAAAATCGTAGAACCGAAACCTGTATTTGCATGTGAAGCGTCGGCAAAGCTTTTCTTAACTACGCTCATCACAGGTTTTACGTCAGGGTGAGCGCCGCAGGGGTGCTCTCCTGCCATTCTCGCCTTTTCCGCTTTCTGAATATCCTTAGCGCGTCCTACATACTCAGGATCTTTTCTCGAAAGCGTGAACTCTGCAAGTCCCAACGGATTAGAACGGTAGGACGAGGTCTCGCCGGAAGGAATCAACTCGTCCGTTGTCGTAACAGGATCGTGTATCTCAGATACCACCCTAAGCACCAAATTTTCGGGCAGTTCGCTCATAGCAGGCCAGTCTTTAATATTAGGACCAAACTGAATCTCAACACTCTCGTCTGCTACTCCGTGAGAGTCAAAAACACGGTTCGCATAGATGTTAGCGTCAAAATGATATTTATATTTACCGATTTCTCCGTCAAAATCAGTCGCTGGAGTAAGCACTCCCTTGTTTGCCGCCGTAGCCGCGATTGAACGCGCGTCCATAAGCGCCACAGATGAAATCTGACCGTTTTGCAGCTTAGAACCTTCTCTGTTCGGGAAGTTTCTTGTCGAATGGCGGATACTGAACGCATTATTTGCCGGAGTATCTCCCGCCCCGAAGCACGGACCGCAGAATGCCGTCTTCATAACTGCGCCCGTTTCCAATATCGCCGCCGCGCAGCCATTTTTAATGAGCTCCATATAAACAGGCATGGAAGCAGGATATACGCTGAGTGTAAAGCCGTCAGAGCCAATGTATGAACCTTTCAGTATATCAGCCGCCGCGCAGATATTTTCAAATCCGCCGCCTGCGCAGCCCGCAATTATTCCTTGGTCTACGAGGAACTTGCCGTTCACTACTTTTTCTTTAAGCGAATACGGCACCGCGCCGTCTAAACTTACCTTTGCTCTTTCTTCAACATCATGAAGAATGTCGGATAAGTTAGCGTTTACTTCTTCTATCGTGTATGTATTGCTGGGGTGGAACGGCATAGCTATCATCGGCTTTATTTTTGATAAGTCCACTTCAATCATGCCGTCATAATATGTTACATCACCCGGATTTAATTCGCTATATTCTTCACTTCTTCCGTGAATATCATAAAATTCCTTAATCTTATCGTCCGTAGCCCAGATTGAAGATAAGCAGGTGGTTTCCGTTGTCATAACGTCAATGCCGATACGGAAATCCGCGCTCAAGTTTTTCACGCCGGGACCGACAAATTCCATCACCTTATTCTTAACATATCCGTTGGCAAATACGGCGCCGATAATCGCAAGCGCTACGTCCTGAGGTCCTACGCCCTTTATAATCTCGCCTTTTAAATAAACCCCGACTACCTCAGGCATATTGATATCATATGTCTGTGAAAGGAGCTGTTTAACAAGTTCAGGTCCGCCCTCGCCAACAGCCATAGTGCCAAGCGCGCCATATCTGGTGTGGGAGTCGGAACCGAGAATCATTTTACCGCCGCCCGCAAGCATTTCTCTTGCAAACTGGTGAATTACAGCCTGATGAGGCGGTACATACACGCCGCCATATCTTTTAGCGCAGGTAAGTCCAAACATGTGGTCGTCTTCATTAATCGTACCCCCTACCGCACAAAGAGAATTATGACAGTTAGTAAGAACATACGGAATCGGAAATTTGGTAAGTCCCGACGCCCTTGCTGTCTGAATTATGCCGACAAAAGTAATATCGTGTGAAGTCAGCTTATCAAACTTGATTTTAAGCTTCTCCATGTTTCCCGATGTATTATGCGCTTTAAGAATCCCATATGAGATTGTATTCTGCGCCGCTTCACGTTTATCCACATCTTTACCGGTCATGCTTTTGACCTTAGCCTCCGCCTCTACATCAGCCGGTATTATTTCCGTACCATTTATAAGATACGCTCCTCCTTTTAATAAATTAATCATAATAATATCATGCCCCTTTCTTAGTTTGCCAATTTGTGATTAAAGCCTATTTATTTTTTGATTCCTTAAAAACCCAAATCTTACTTAAAATATAATTTGCTATTATAACGGCTGCCTGCGCTATAAGCTTGGCAATCTTAGAATTAATATGCGCAAGGTCTACCATTAAAAACATTAGTACAATTTCCAACACCTCTGTTGCAATCCGCGCACCGATAAAAGAACAAAATTCCTTAAAAATACTTGTCTTATCTATATTTTTGCTTTTAAACACAAAGGTGCGGTTTGTCCAATATACAAACACCACAGTGAGCAGCCACGAGAGCGCTGTCGCAACCATATATCCCATGTGCATTAACGTTTCAAGGACATTGAACAACAAGTAATTAATCACAAATGCTAAAAAGCCAAAAATCAAATAATTTATGCCTTCCTCGTGTTCTTTATACATATCCCACATATACTTGAATATTTTTTTCATCTGCTAAACGCCTTTCCATACTTATATTTTTCCGCTTATATCTTTCTGTTTACCTGTTACTATTCACAGACTTGGGCGGTATGGACTCATATGCTTCCTCTTGAGGTCCTTGTAAAACGCCGGTACTTAGCGAGGTATTTTCGAGCTTAGTACCGCTGCGATTTTACACGGAGCGAGAGCGTGCCTCAAGTGGCAGCATATGAGTCCATGCCGCATCCAACCACTGTGAACAGTAACTCCACTTATATCTTTCCGTTTACCTTTCCCTTGACACTTTTCCGCCTTCCACACGGTATACTATATCACATTTCTCAATCGTCTGCAGCCTATGCGCAATAATAATCAGCGTTTTTCGTCCATGCAGTCTGTTAATAGATTCCATTATTGCCGCCTCCGTATCATTATCCAACGCCGAAGTCGCCTCATCAAGTATTAATACCTCAGGGTCCTCAAACAATGCCCTTGCAATGCTGATACGCTGCCTCTGTCCGCCGGAAATACGTATTCCTCTTTCACCTATACAGGTATCAAGACCTTCGGGAAGTCCTCTTACAAATTCGTCTAACTGCGCCTCTTTAAGCGCTTCCCAAACTCTGCTATCGTCTATATCTTCGTCCGCATATCCAAACGCTACATTCTTACGAATTGTAGAATCAATCATAAAAATCATCTGCGGAATATAGCCGATATTTTTAAGCCATTCCTGATAATGCTCCATTACGTTCATACCGTCTGCCAGAATTTCTCCGCTTTGCAGCCGCAATAAACCTAAAAGTATGTCTACTACCGTAGTCTTACCCGAACCGGTAGTTCCTACTATACCGATACTCTTTCCGATGGGTATCTCCATGTCCGCATTATCAAAAATCAGTGTCTCGGTATTCGGGTATTTATATGTGATATTCTTTAATTCAATCTTATCCTTTATTTCAAGCTTCTCAACTTCGATTTTCTTACTGTAAGTCTCTGCATTGTAGTCAACATTTTCGTCTCGTATTTCTTCCTGAAGATTATCGCTGACGCCCATAAAGAAGGGTTCAAAATAAGCGATGGAAGTCAGATGGTTATTGATTCGGTTAGCGCAGGGAATAAGTCTGGTCGCTACTATGGCAAGCAAGCCTATCTGCGGTATTATTTCCAATACCCCTACTCCTCTTATAAGCTGCAGCATCATGTACAAAATCATTCCGGCTATCGCCACGGTTTCAATAAGCAGTCTGGGCGTGGCGTTATACAGATTGTACCGCTGCACCGCGTTCACATATCCGTTACCGCATTTGGCATATTCATTTATAAAATAATTTTCTTTTCCCGCAATTTTAATTTCTTTAATTCCCATCACAGACTGCTCAATCCATTTGAAAAGCCCGCTGTAATAGTCCTGGTTTTCTTCACCCGACCTGCGCATTATGGGTTTCAAAACACATTTTATTATAAGCAGAACTATAATAAGCAGCGACGAAACGGTAATTGTCATCCACACGTCTTTCAGGATACTTACTGTCACGAGGCAGACGAATACAATACTCTCACTGATAAGCTGGAGCAGCGATAAGATAAGACCGTACATATTGTTGACGTCCGAGGTGATACTCCTTTGTATAACAGCCGTATCCGCATTAAGATAATATTCATAAGGGCGCTGCATGAAGTTAATCATCATCCTTCTGGAAGTTGCGAACTGATTAGTATAGACAAATTTCAACTGTACTTTCTGTTGAAAAAACAAATAGATATTTTTTACCGCAAATATAACGACCATCGCCGTCATTACAAATATCGTCAGTGAACGTTCATCATTAATTGAGAAAACTCGGCTAATAACCTGTAAGTATGTGTGCTTCTCTACTGCATTCTCTTCTAAAACCACGTTCATGACAGGTATAATCATCGCCACGCCCAGAGTCTCCAATGCAGCGCCTATCAGCATTATTACAACTAACATCGCCATTGTTCTTTTCTGCTTCTTATCTAATAGAACCATCAATTTTTTATAAATTTTCTTCATTCCGCATTTTAACCTTTAATTTCAAATATTTATGTATTTTACCATAGACGCGCCTATTAGTCAAAGACCGCACAAATCCCCCGCCGAATATGTCGATTCACTCATCAATCGCCAAATTCACATATAATCATTCTGTCTGTGTATTTCCGGAGCTTCGTACTTATCCATGAAATCCTCTCCCAGATACAAAATCTCATCGGCAAACCTAATTCCTTCCGGCACGGTAAATACCGATATCACCCTTTTAAAATGAACATTCGGAAGGAAATTCAAAATCTCCATCGGGAATTTTCCTTCAAGCACGACTTGTTCCGGAAATTCCTTCACATAATCCATCTCATCTCTCGGATGCGGTTTAAGCAGGACTTGATATTTCCTTCCGTCCACTTCCCCATAGTCTCTTATTATATCTGAAAAAATACGTTTTCTGACATCCAATGTACAAAGCGGCTCCGTCAAAACCAGTATTTTATCTTCATCGCTGTTATCAAGCTTCTGCCTGAGCTCTTCCATATTTACGATAAAAAGACGGATAAGCAGTTCCTTATCTTTTGCCGATAAATTATCCTCAAGCTCAGCCTGGGGCTGCTCGACATACTTATTATGCGGGAAACGCAGACCGCTTATATTATTGACCTCCATATCAATACAATATTTCCCGTACCCGCTTTGTATAAAAATCAGGTTGCGTGCTGCAAGCCAAGCTTTAATTTCAAAATGTCCCCTGTTATCATATCTCGCATCATCACTGTATAATGTACTGTTAAGTCCGTCGTCGAGAGCATGGTAATAGATTTTTTTATAGCTTAAATAATATCCAATCGGGTCTATGTCACAGAATACATATATGTTCTCATACTGCTTAAAATCCACCGGCACATACGGTTCCTGAAGCTTTCCGAACTTTTTCGTAAATATAATGCGCGCAACCATATTGATTACAATATTTCCTCTGTCTTTACGATATTTCTTAAGCTGTGGGAAAAAATCATCCCGCTTTTCATCAAACCAGTAAACTTCCTCAAACAGACCGCACTGTCTTGCCCGCTCATCCATATCGCCAAAATCATTCGACATCCTACTTAAAACCAGTGTGGCTTGTCCATGCTCCTCTTTAGGCAGGTTTAGTTCCTTTAGGCATGTCATATATACATGGTAAAAAGTATGGCATACATATATCCTTTTTTTCATGATAAATACGGCTCCGTCCTTCAACAATTATTTATATATTACCACTTTATCCAAATACATAAAAGTATTATAGCATAAACCGCATTTTTTTTGTATAATAAGTATCAGTAATAGGGATAGGAGTAAAATAGCAAATGAACAAAAAGAAGTGGATACCCTTTCTTTGGCTGATTGCCGCGGCACTTGCAATAGAATTGATAATCTGTAATTTTTCTGCTGTGAAAAGTTTGTTCTATAAAGAACGCTTGGTTTTCCATAATATTATTGCAGACGGCGGCATTGAGACGAAAGAAGACTCCGGAGAATATATTGTGCAGGGCGGCTTACTTACGCTGCACATTTCAGCAGTGGATAAGGAAATACACAACCTGTTCTTTGACATAAATTTCCCTGAAAATACTGTCATCCCTTATACTGTCATGCTTACCGATGAGGCAAATTCCTATCCGTTTTTTCTTCCGGAACAAGTCGTTATGTCCGGAATCAAAAAAAGTTTTTATACAAATATCTATGCGTCAGGAAAAACAGGAAGTATAGACATACAGTTCACTCTCCCCGAAAGCAGTACCGTGATAATAAACAGAGTCTATGCTAATGCCCGGATTCCGTTTATGTTAAGTCCGCTTCGGTTTCTGTTCTTTTTGGGTATCTTATTCTTATTATACTATACTTTATCATGTCACAAAGCGGAAAGTTTCATATTTGGTTCAGAAAGCATTTTATCTTCTTCGTGGAACAATGTGCACAGGAGCAGGAAACAGTTTCTTATTACTGCCATAACTATTCTTCTACTGATAGGAATGTCGTGGAAGCTTGCTAATATAAATCCAATGTTTACTGAGCCTAAGTGGCCTCATCATAAGCAGTATCAGGAACTTGCCGAGGTCATATCGCAAGGACATTTCTATCTGGATATCGAGCCTTCAGAAGAACTTTTAAACGCTCCTAATCCATATGATACTATTTATCTGCAGGCAAACGGAATTGACTATCTTGCAGACTATGCCTATTATGACGGAAAATATTATGTCTATTTTGGAATTGTGCCCGAACTGCTTCTGTATCTGCCATGCTATCTTATAACGGGACATCATATGCCTAACTATTTATCCGTATTTTTCTTCTATTGCGGATTTATTTTGGCAGTCTTTGCACTTTATCGGGAAATATGCAAAAAGTGGTTCCCTCATACGCCATTTATTATATATCTTCTGAGTGGCATTATCACAGTATGCAGCGGAAATTATTTATTCATTATCGCGCGTCCTGACTTATATAATGTGCCTATAATTGCCGCAAACATGTTTACTGCAGCAGGTCTGTGGCTGTGGATAAAAGGAAAATATGCAGTATCTTCAAGAGGAAAAAAGATATGCTTTTTGGGCGGTTCTTTGTGCATGGCGTTAGTCGCCGGCTGCCGTCCGCAGATGCTTCTTTTTTCTATTTTGGCAGTACCTCTATTCTGGGAAGAAGTAATTAGAAAAAGAGAGCTTTTCAGCAGGAAAAAATTGTGGGATACCATATGTATCTGCCTGCCATATTTAATCGTCGCCGTAGGAATCATGTATTATAACGCGGCAAGATTCAGTTCTCCGTTCGACTTTGGCGCGACATACAGCCTTACAAGCAACGATATGACTAAGCGGGAGTTTAATCTACATCAAGCTTTATTGGGCTTGTGGCATTATTTTTTCAGACCGCCTGTAGTCGAAAGCGAGTTTCCTTTTATACAGGGAGTTCCGATAGTTTCAAACGCCTATATGGGCAGACTTAATGCTGAATTTACCTATGGGGGATTAATTACTTCCAATGCTTTTCTATGGATATTGATATTAATTGGCAGCAAAAAAGAACTTCTTAAAAGCAAAAAAATTTATATCTTTTCCCTATTAAGCATCGGCATTTCCTTTGCTTTAGGTATATTAGATGTAACCTATGCCGGAATTCTACAAAGATATTTGACAGATACCATATGGGGAGTATGGCTTGCCGCCGCGCTTCTCTGGTTTGCATGGGCTGAAAAGGCAAAAAGCGGCAAAACATTGAGCACAGTTATACTATGTATAACGGCGGTCTGCCTTATTCAGACTGTTTACGGATTAGGCGTAGTGCTGGGAAGCGGAGATTTGGGCGCAAACATACAAATAGCAAATCCAAATCTCTATTACTACTTAAAAAAGCTGTTCACTTTCACATAATATGCTCCCATGCAAGAGGCGTTCCCTTTGTTATATCATGTTTTGCTGTTTTTCCTAATATTTCATCATAATACATGGTGTGCATACCAAATGCCGGCCGGATAGAACGCACATTATCCTCTGTGAATGTTTCACCCGCCTTCATATCTTTCACTACAAACAAAGAGCGTCCAAGCTCTCTGCTCTTTTTCTGCTTATCCGTTAATTCATATGTTACCTTTCCAAGCGATTTTTCCACTATACGAATTTCGTCAACCATCTGCTTAAATTCTGCAGGCTCCATAGAAAATTCCGCGTCCGGTCCCCCGTCAGCCCTTGAAAGAGTCAGATGCTTTTCTACCATTTTTGTTCCCAGCGCCACGCTTGCAACGGCAACGGCAGTTCCCATGCTATGATCCGATAATCCGGTAAGTACGTCAAATACCTGCGCCATATTGGGAATTACTTTTAAATTAATATCCTCATACGGCGAGGGATACGCAGACGTGCATTTTAGCAATACTATCTGCTCATTCCCTTCTTCCTTACATACGCGCAGCGCTCTTTCAATGTCCTCAAGATATGCAGTCCCCGTAGCGAAAATAACCGGCTTTCCCAATTTTGCAATCTTACGGATTAAAGGAATATCATTAATTTCAAAAGATGCTACCTTATAAGCCGGCATATCCATTTCATTCATAAAATCCACCGCCGAAGCATCGAATGGTGAAGAAAAGCACTCCATTCCCAGCTCATTAGCAAGCTTCTTAAGTTTAGGCTGCCACTCCCACGGCGTATACGCAGTTTCATACAACTTATGGAGAGTCGTACCATCCCAGATTGTCCCTTGCGTAATCTGAAAATATTCATTATCACAGTCTATGGTAATTGTATCCGGCGTATATGTCTGAAGTTTTACCGCGTCTGCTCCAGCTTCCTTAGCCGCACGTATTATTGCCTCTGCACGATTATAGTCATGTAAGTGGTTTCCTGACAATTCCGCCACAATAAATGTCTTTTCGCCTTCTCCTACATATTTATTTCCTATTTTTATCTTTTTCTCCATGCTGCATTTCCGTCCTTCCTATCTGTATTTCTTTTATTATTTACCCTGCCTGCGCTTCCGCCATTTTCTATACGCCCATAGGAGCTTGTAGTATAGTATAAAAAAAAGCGTTGAACACTGTTGCATATGAATCAGTTTCTTCTCTTCTTCATGAGTCTTCTCAATATAATAAGGATTCTTTTCAAAGTCAGGAAACGTCTGCTTCATTTCTTTTCCCATTGCCTTTACAAAACTGTATCTCGTTCTGCTCACTCCGGACATATAGGAAAACAATGTATTAATATAAAACAGAAGGGTAAATTTGTATTCCAGTTCAGGTTGATAAGCGTCAAAATAATTATGTCTTCTTGCCTCGTCCAATATAATCCTTCCCGCTGTCATACGGTCTTGGCAGCGCCGCGCCGTAATGGTATGGACAGTTGAACTTCCATGCTGATAATAATAATACATAGGCTCAGCTATATATTCAAAGTGTTTTGCAAGCACAAGGAAAGAATTAGCGACCGCATTGTCCTCATAAAAAATATTCTCTGGAAACTGGAGTCCGTTTTCGATTATCATGGAGCTACGGTAAATTTTTACCACCAAACTTCCGCCGTCAAGAATCAGGCTCCGCCTCTTGTCATCATCCAAAACTCCAACCTGCTCTTTAGTGTTATTCGGTATTATTTCACCTATTTTCATGGAATGTTCATTCGTCAGGCAGTAATCGCAGCCCACTACATCCGCTCCGCTTTCTTCCGCCCGTCTGATTAACCGCTCGTACATATCAGGAATTATCCAGTCGTCACTGTCTATGAAGCCTATCCAGTCGCCCTTCGCTATTTTCAGGCCTATATTTTTGGCTCCGCCCTGATGTTTATTTACCTCTGAATGTATTACATGAAATTTATCGGGGAACCGTTTCTTATAATCTTTCAGCACATCTAATGAATTATCAGTCGAGCAATCGTCTACTGCAATAATTTCATAATCGTCTATTGTCTGATTCACCAGCGAGTTAAGACAATATTCAAGTTTTCCGTCCGCCGCCATATTATATACAGGAACAATAATGCTGAGTTTCATAATTATATACTTGCTCCTTTTTCACTCTGTCCATTTTGCCTAATGCGTCTACGCCAATACAGATACGCAATACCCGCGATGGTTAATGCGGAAACCATATCCGCCATTATAAAGCTTATCACCGGTCCGAATCTGACGTAAATTGTATGTTCTAGTCCATCGCCTTCTGCCATAATCCGAAGCCTCTGCTTATCTCCTTCCAAAATCTCCAGCCTTTCTCCGTTCTCATCATATGCGCGATAACCATAATAATTAAGAATAGGCAGTTCCAGATATTGTCCGTCTGCGTTCGCAACATAAGAAGTGCTGGCTTTCGTTCCTTTTTTACTGTATCCGTATACTTTCACATTACTTATATCTGAAACAACTACATTGGTCGTCAGTTCTTCGTCCACTATTCCGTCTTTGCGCCACTCGTGCGGATAAAAGATTCCTATATTAGCCGCCATCTTACTGTCATGTCCTTTAGACGCTGTCGCCGTAACATCATCATACGGCATATGATTATTGTCAGTCGGAACTGAAACAATCGTAAGCAGATTAAGACCGATAAGCAGTGCAAATACCAGATTTCTATAAGGTTTAAGAATCTCCGACTCTGACAGCCTAATCGCTCCGACAAACAGAAAACAAGCGCCGGCAGGACCTAAAAAACGCCACGGGAACTGCAGCATGGTTAAAATTGAAGCAAGAAAATCATTTTTACACAGTTCCAGCGCAGGAAAATATCCCGTCATCATATATATCAGAACAAAGCCCATAACCAACAGATAATTAAGATATTTATCCATTGTTGTCTTATTTTTTTTCTTTTCGCATATAAGATATAGAACCCCGATTCCCATACAGCCAAGCAGCGACAATCCCAGCGAGAAATACTGCTTATTATACAAGCTAAGCGTCTGTGTCAGGAATGACGGATTAACCGACTGCTCGAAGTATCCGCTCCACCTTAGAATGTCCGTATTGAGATCTCCATTATAATAATAGGTCATAAAAGGCACAATAAACCATAAGTTCAGCAGTATCGCAGTTGCCGCAGCCTTGCCGATTTCAATATACCGTTTTTCCTTCCAGATATTAACAATGAAAACGAGCGCGGATACTACACAGAAGCCCGTTGCAATCGCTATACTCAATATATGACTTTGTAAAATACCGCTAAATCCAATCACAAGATAATACCACTTACGCTTATCGCCAAGCATAACATGATAGATTCCGGCTATTAATAACGGCCAGAAGGTAAGCGCAAGCGTCTCACCCAAATCGCCGCGTGAGAAAATATTAGTAAATCTATAAGGCATAAGCGTATACAAAACCACCGCCAGAATTATTGTTCTTCTTGATTTCGACATTGATTTAACAGCAAAGTACGCACTCGCCGCCGCACCTAAATTTGCCAGAAAAATAAGGGATTTATAGGATAGCGCGATAGACACTCTGCATAACCTAAGAAACGCCCCTATATATAAAAACAGATAGGGATACATGGCGTTCAAATATCCGTTTTCCTTGAGTCCATCGGGCATAATGATAACGGGAATTTGTCCGTCGAGAATACCGTCTTTAATTCCTTCCATGCGGGCAAGATGATAACATAAATCATCACCATTATAAAGATAAGTAGAAAACATCGGAGACATGGCAAGTAACGCCACCCCGACAATAATACATACATCTATAAGCTTATCCTGCAAAGCAGGATTTTCCAAATATTTTTTATAAAGAAAATACCATGCAAGATTCAGAAGCAGAAACAGTACAATAAAAAAATACGTATCCGTATAAAACAGCGTAGCGGGCGTCAAAGTAAGCCTTTGTATAATAAAAGAGCCTTTGCCCGCGTAATTAAGACGCACAGACAACTGTTTTGCGTCCTTAGCAAGAGTAAAATCCGCCGTAAACTCGTGCTGTTCCGGCTCCAAAGTCCAACCGGCAATTTTACTCCCCATCTCCCATAGTTCGACCACATTTCCGCTTTCGTCGGTCTCATACTTAAAGTTAATCGTATAAGTGCCTTTATTCATTACAAGCTGCGGCGTGCTTGCAACAATGCCATTCCTTGCAACCGCATCCCTGATTACCAGCGCATAATCAGAATCCAATGCTCCCACGGCATACTGCAGTTCCGAGCCTGTATATGAAAGCGGATTATCCCCCTCGTTTCCAAGCCATAAAAAAAAGACGATACAGCATATACTAATCAGATAAATAACTTTTGATTTGGTTGTCATCTCCATGCTCTGTCATCTTCCCCCTATTATATGGAATAATATGCCGCAATTTTACCGACTGCCTCTATAACGCTCTCCACATCCTCATCAGTCATCGCATAATAATGCGGCAGGCTGATAATTTCTTCATACAGTTTCTCCGCATTCGGACAAATTCCCTTATTATATCCCAATTTCTGATAATATGGAAAATAATAAGTCGGAATATAATGCACGTTACAACATACATTCTCCGCCGCCAAAGCTTCAAAAAATCTCTTTCTGCCAATAGAAAGCTTATCTAATTTAAGGCGCAGGATATAAAGGTGTCTGGTCGTATCCGATTCCGCAATTTCTTTCTGTACGAAAACGCACGGAAGTTTAGAGAAAGCTTCATTATATCTTGCTACAATTTCTTTTCTCCGCCTGCTGAACATGTCCAGCTTATCAAGCTGGCTTATAATAAGCGCCGCCTGCATATCGGTCATACGGTAATTATATCCGAGCGCAATCTGCTCATAATACCACGGACCATCTGAAATATTCTCCATCAGCGATGTGTCACGTGTAATGCCGTGCGCCCTATATAATATAAGTTTCCGATAATAATCCTCGTTATTAGTCAGCACTGCTCCGCCTTCGCCGCCTGTCACGGTTTTAACCGGATGAAAGCTTAACGTCGTCATATCCGCAATGGAGCCGTTCGGTTTACCCTTATACTTCGTACCGATTACATGCGCGCCGTCTTCTATAAGCACCATCTTATTTTCACGGCAAAGCTTCATAATCGGTTCAAGCTCTACTGACTGCCCGGTAAAATCCACCGCTACCACAGCCTTGCTCTTCTTAGTAATGTGTTCTGCAACCGAAGCAGGACTTATATTATACGTCTCTTGATTAATATCTGCAAATACCGGACGCGCTCCGCAGTACAAGGCGCAGTTCGCAGACGCCGCAAACGTAATAGGGGTTGTAATAACCTCGTCGCCCTCTCCTATCCCTGCTGCAAGGCACGCTATATGAAGCGCCGCCGTACCGTTACTGCAGACAACCGCATATTTTGCCCCTGTGACGTCGCAGAGTTTTTGTTCCAGTTCGGTAATCTTAGGTCCGCAGGTAAGGTAGTCGCTTCTCATTACGTCTACTACCGCCTGTATATCCGCTTCGTCTATATATTGATGTCCATAATTTATTTTCGTTTCCCTGACAGGTTTCCCGCCTTCTATAGCTGGCTTCTCCATATAAATCAAACCTCTCTTATTTTTCCAAATCCACGTCCTTAAGCAATTCCCTGATATCCTCTACCGACAGCCATTCCGTATTATTATCTGAGCTGTAAGAAAAACCTTCCTTTACTTTCTTTCCGCTTAAATCAGGCTGCTGCTTACTGTTCCAGACAATCTGCGGATAGACAATAAAATGTTTATCATATTCATAAGTCATCATGGAATCTTCCGGCGTTATCATAATCTCATGTAATTTCTCTCCGGGACGGATTCCGATTTCATTAAGCTCATATCCCGGCAGCATCGCTTCTGCAAGGTCTGTCACCTTAAAAGAAGGAATCTTGCTTATAAAAGTTTCCCCTCCGTTTGCCTCGGAAAGCGCCTTAATTACAAGCTCCACGCCCTGAGTTAAACTAATCCAGAAGCGCGTCATTCTAACGTCCGTAATCGGAAGTTTGGTTCCGCCGTTTTTAATAATATTATTAAAAAGAGGAATAATCGAACCGCGGCTTCCCGCCACATTCCCATAACGCACTATGGAAAAATTAATGTTTTTATTTCCTGCATAAGCATTAGCTGCTACAAACAGCTTATCAGACACAAACTTCGTACCGCCGTATAAGTTTACAGGGTCAACCGCCTTATCCGTTGACAACGCCACTACCTTACGAACCCCGCAGTCGAGCGCCGCATCAATTACATTCATTGCCCCGTGGATATTGGTCTTAATCGCTTCATTCGGATTATATTCACATGCAGGAACCTGTTTAAGCGCTGCTGCATGGACAATATAGTCAACTCCGTCACAGGCGCGCTCAAGCCTGTCCTTATCCCTTACATCACCGATAAAGAAACGCAGCTTCTGTGCATGCTCTTTAAACTCGTCCGCCATAATCCACTGCTTAAATTCATCTCTTGAATATATGATAATCTTCTTTGGTTCATAATGATTAAGCACATATCTGGTAAAATTCTTTCCAAAAGAGCCTGTCCCTCCGGTAATTAAAATTGTCTTATCCTTTAACATAAATCTTCTCCTTTTTATGACGGCAAATACTGTAATTCTACCCTCTGCTGCCTTTATCACGCTGACTTTTAGTATAGCATAGGTGTTTTTTGTTTTCAATAGAAACTGCCTTATGGCGCATCTGCATCTGCATTTTCATTCCATAATTTTTCCAGTTTCATATCTATCTGCTTGAACTTTTCCTGTAATTTTTCATTTTTCTCTATAGGTCTGAAAAGGAAACGCCTAAGCAGCTCCACTGCTGAACACACTACATATACGACTAAAGTTGTGATAATTATTCCAGGCAGTAAATACCACTTATCCAACCAGTTCCATGCGCCTACCTTGTTCCACAATGCTTCTCGTATGTAGCCGTGTTCATGAATTAAGTACACGCCTAAAGAAGTTGAAGCAAGTAGAAGAATTATGCTGCTAATACGCTGCGATTTTATCTTCACGCCCAGAAAGCCTACAAACAGGCATACCGACGCACTCAAAGCCAGTATGGAATTGTACTGATAGAAAACACTGTAACCCCATAACAAATCATCTAAAAATACAAGTTTATTAAGCGGCGTTGAATTAAGCAGCACAATCACCACGCGGCTTATGGGGATAAGCAAATCCAGTATTATACCCCATAGCATCCACTTTCCATAGCTGCCTTTACCAACATCATAAAGCCTTATATAAGCGCCAAACAGATATAATACTACAAACCATGTAATACTTAAGCCTCCCGCGATATTCATTCCCGATGTATAGTAAAAAATATTAGTCCACACAGAGAACAGGACAAAGCACACTACAAGTACGCATTGCAGTTGTCTTTTTGAAAGGCTTTTTACAAAATGATTCAACAGCGGCGATAAAATATACATACCGACATACAGCGTGATAAACCAATAAAAATCAGAAATAATAGGAGTCAGCGAATACACCATTTCTTTAAGCACATGCTCCGTGCCGCCCCATATCCAGAAGTACAGGGTAATCGTCATCGTATAGAACCATACCTGTATGGCAAGCTTAAAAAGTTTCCAGCTTGAGAACTTAGATTCCACCAAAAAATAGCCGCTTATAAGAACATATATGTCAACCGCCGGAATGGTTAAGCCAAATAATCCCCATGCTATGTTGTATGATATGGTTCCTTTCTGTGCTAAATCAATCAATCCGCCATGATTTATCAAATGTCCCATTACAATAAACAGCATGGCGGTCAGCCTTAGTAATTCCAAATTTGCTTCTCGTTTTTTCATCATTTTCTCCTTTGCAGCTTAATTTGCATTCTCTATTTGTCTATTGACGATTTTCTCTCGATATCATTATCTTCCTATGGACTTTCCGCACAGTCTTAGGCGCGGCTGTCAAAAGCAGAAGATATTCCTTATTTTTCATGCTTAAATAGCGGTTAAATACCGTATTTAAGACATTCTTTCGCAGATATTTTTTTACTGCCTTATAGAACTCATTTTTCCCATTCATCTGCGAAATCGGAATATGCAGCATATAATCAAGCCTTTGAAACAAATTGAAGCGAACTGCATACGAATGCAGCTGCGGATATTCTTTGTCTACAATATCCATAATTCTATCCGCATTCTCAATATTATCCATATATACTCTGGAAAAACTGTTTGCTGAAACCAGCCTTGTCGTACTGTTACTCCGGTATACCACATGATATCCCCGCTCTGGCAGAATACCGACTCCGTCTACATTTAAAAGCAACTCCACCAAAAGTTTAAAGTCCTCATTGAGCTCTCCCTCCGGGAACCTATGTTTCTGAAGCAGCTCTCTTTGCACTATCTTTGTACAGAACGAACAATCTCCCTTATGCAGCAGAAGTTCTTTCATAAAAGCGGTAGAATCCCAGAAGCATACTTTCTTAGGCGGCACGCAGATATCTTCAAGGCGATTGCCTTCTTCGTCCACTTCTTCTCTGGAAGTCTGTACTATCTGAAGATTTTTCCCTATCGCAAGTTCCATCATCTGCCTGTACATATCGGCGTCAATATAATCGTCACTGTCTACAAAGCCAATATAGTCGCCTACTGCATTCCGAATGCCGAGGTTACGTGCTGAGGATGCGCCACCGTTCTCTTTATGATAGACTCTGATTCTGTTATCCTGTTTTTCCAGTTTATCACACAACTGTCCGGAACCGTCCGTAGAACCGTCATCGACCAGAATAAGCTCCAGATTGGTATACGACTGTTGTAGTATAGAATCCACGCACCGCATAAGGTAATCCAAAGTATTATATACCGGCACGATAACGCTTACTTTTAATCTCTCCATTTTATTGCATTCTGCCTTTCAACATTGCTTTATACATATTCATTGGCGAGGCTACGGGAGCAGGACTAAGCACCCCGTTTGTCGCCGGAACAATCCTTCCTTCAAGCAGGCACCGTGCGAATCTAAGAAACTCTTCCGCCGCATGTTCCGCATTCCATTCTTCAATAATTGTATGATATGCGGCATGTCCCATATACTTGCGCTCAGCCCAGTTATCAAACAAATCTAACACCAGCTTCTCCATTTCTTTATATGAACCTTTGGGAAAAATAAGTCCATTTACGCCGTGCTCAATCAGATAGGGCGTCGCCCCAGCCTGAACGCTTGCCACTTCCACACAGCCGCTGTTCATGCCTTCATTTAGAACGGCACCCCAGCCTTCCAGATAATCGCTGGTGAAAAGATGTATATGACACTTTTCCATCACTTCACGCACCTTCATGGGATCGCTGTAACCATAGAATATAAACCTGTCCGATATTCCTGCTTTTTCTACCTGACTCTTTATTTCGCCTTCTAATTCTCCTCCGCCAAGCATGTGTATATTAAAATCATATCCTTTGCTGTTAAGACAGCGCGCCAGCTTCACCACATATTCAGGGTGCTTCCAGTCAATAAATCTTCCTGCCCATACAAGCTGCAGCGCTCCGTCTTTTTTCAGGTTTTTAAAAGCTTCCTCAGAGTATGTTCTTGTCTCTGGAAAATACCCCCATTTAAACATTTTATCCGGATAAGCGCCTATCAAATGAAAATCCGACGCCACATACGCTCCGGCACAAAGCATACAGACATTCTTATTACGATATCTGATATGCGCCTTATATTTCGCGATAAGCCCTCTGGGTGAGACCGCTTTCCATTGTCCCTCTTTATATATTCTTTCGCTGCTTCGTATCGTCACCTTGCCGGAACGTAAACGCTCGTCCTCTATATCCTCTCTTTCCGTCCAGCCAAGCAATACCACATCGCTTTCCGCAATTATCTTACGGCATTCGTATTCTTCCTCATATAAGCAGCGCACATATGGAATTTTCTTCGCGTCAAGCCCCCACCCCATATCTATGCGTTCCTGCTCCATAGGCATAGTCTGTATAAAACAATAGTCATCTCCCAGCTTATCATATATAGCGTTGGAAAAAGGTATCTGATGGTGGTTAATATAATTTGACACAAAGGTTATAGTCATTACTGCCTCCAATTTGAATACAGGTTTTATTCCGCTCCTGCTATTTCCTCATATATCCTTATCAGCTTATAATAGTTCTGGTCGGCGTCGTGCGTTTCTCTGGCGTGTCTTCTGGCATTGTGTGAATACTTTTCGGAAATAGATTCCTTCTCAAAAATCTCAATCAGTTTCCCTGCAAGCTCCTCAATACTGCCTGCCGCATACAATAACCCGTCTCCGCCATCAAGCAGTAAATTATGTACCCCGCCCACATTAGCAGCTACACAAGGCACGCCCAATAACATTGCCTCCCCCAGAGAATTAGGCGAATTTTCCAGTGCGGAAGAGCAGACAAATACATGACTTCTTAAAAACTGCTCCTTCATGCCTTCTGCCTCAAGACTTCCCAGCATTGTTACTTTACTCTTCAAATTATTATCCTTTATAAGCTTCTTTAAGTATTTCCCGTATGCTGAGCGTTTTAGTCGGTCTTTCCATGTCGCGCTCTGTATTATGTTATTTCCTGCTACAAAAATCTGCGCTTCCGGATATTTCTCAAGTACTGCCGGCATAGCCTGCAACAGATAATGAAATCCCTTTATTGGATAGTCACCCTGACTTAAGAAAATACTGTACGGAATGCAATCGCTCCTTTTCCATCTGTCTCTATAAAAGCAGCTTCTTAATGTTTCATTCAAAAAATGATATTTTGCATCGGGATTTACTGCTGCCACAGCCTCCCTGTCAAAATCAGTCCTTCCGGCAACATGCCCCACAAGGCGCAAAGCTTCTTTTTCGTTCACGCCCCGTTTCCTGAATTTTTTCTGCTGCTGCATGATGCTGTCTTTTTTAATAAAATCCCTGAACGTAACCTGCTTTTGCACATTAACAGGTAAATCCGCCATATATGCTTCGGCGTACTCATACATTACGCCCTGAATGCTCACCAATGTTCTTGCCGGATTACCATATGCACGCACACAGGCTAACGTATGCGGAAATTCTGTCCCAAAAATATGTATCATATCCGGTTTAAAATCCGCTATGATTTCCTTCATTCTGTCTTCTATCGCACTGTCGTACAACTCCGGAGTGTTAAGGTTTTCCACGAAACCGTAACATTGACAATAGGCATTTTCACCAAGCATCATTTCCTTAGATATATTTCCAAGCTCCTCCGTAACTGGAAAAGCAATCCCCAATTTAACCTTATTACGATGCTGTTCCTGCAAAAATCTGTCCATCATTGCCGTCAGCCAGCCTTCGCGATTACTGAAAGGCAGCCCCAACTGTACCGCTATTTCCGGCATCATAATATTACATACCCAAAGTACCCTCATTGCTTTTCTCCTTTCTCATATAACGACTTTTTAAGCTTATTGTACAAGCCTGCTGTCGCCGGATTTGCAGCAATCCAAGTGCGAATCGGCGCAAGCGTAATCCACATCAATATCCTGTATTTAATTATCTTACCTTTAGGCAGATATTTTCTGACAATCTCTTTATGCTCCGTGGAAGAAATTTTCTTATTATTTTTTGTCTCTGAAAAGCCGCCGCCTTCATAGTCCGCTATTAAAATATCACTATAAACAATATCTACCCGTTTCATAAATTCATTTGTATAAAAGCACCACAAAAACTGTTCGTAATCTGCCCTTACACGATACCTTATTTCAAAAGGGTGCGCAACTAAAAGTTTCCTGTCATAAAAACACGCCTGATGACACGGCACATTCCGGTAGCAGCCAAAATCGTCCATATGCGGATTGGAAGCTACTTCACGCCCCGTCAGCCTTTCATAAATATTTCCGTAATAAATGGCAGCGTCAGAAGGATTATTATGAATAAATTCCGCCATATTAGCAAGAACGTTCTCATTATAAAATACATCTCCGCAATTAAGAAAATAAATATATTTCCCCTTAGCCGCCTCTACCGCCTGATTCATCGCGTCATATATTCCGCTGTCTTTTTTTTCAATCAACCGCAGATTAGCATATTCCGTCTCTAAATCAGACGCATTTTTTATAAACGAAAGCGAACCGTCACTAGACAAGCCATCTTTTATTACTATTTCATAATTCCGGTATGTCTGAATACGTATACTGTCCAGCGTCTTTTTCAATTTATCTTTGGGGTTTAAACAAACCACCAAAACTGAAAATTCCGGTTTCATGCCTAATCACTGTTTCCTTTCCGCACTATCTTGTCTATACCAGTTCATGAATATTTCCATATTTACATTCGACTGGTGTCAACCCTGTCCTCAAACAGAAAACTCCTATACGGCAAAATCTGTACATTATCATTATATGCCTTACCCATGAACATAGCAAAGTACAAAAGCGCCGCCAAAATCATGCCAATTTTCAAAAATCTGCGTAACTTTTCATTTTCCGTCTCTTTAAGAAGCGCAGGCAAAAATAAAATATGACTAATCGTAAGGTAGTAGCCAATACGCGAAATAATCGGTAAAAACGAGCAAAATACATATAACGCCAGCGCGCCCAAATTCAGATAAAAGAAAAACCTGAGCCGTCTGTTATCTTTTATACTCTTTTTATAATAAAACAAAGATAAAACCAAGACCGCCGCGCACCTTAATATATTGATATAACTGGTTCCGCCTTCCAGATATTCCGTTTCCTCATAAGTCGGATATAGAAATAATACCACCTTCAAATAAAAATCCTGAAAGAAAAGAAATGTAGTACAAAATAATCCTGCCAATATGAGCTGCCATTTTTTCCATGCAAGAGAGGCAAGAAAAAATAGCGGCAGTACAACCAAAATTGATTTATGGAAAAGCGAGCCCAAAAGCGCCAGTAAAATAAACCTAATCCACTGTTTTCGTATGACGAATTTCATGGAATAAAGCGCAGCCGCCAGCGCCAGATAATAGCGGACTGTATTAAATGTCTGAAAGTAGTACCCCAGCGTCATAAATAAGAAAAATGTCATGGGGAAATCGTCGCTCTGCTCATATATGGCAAGCATAAATATTAAAACAGTAAAAAAAGAAAATATCGCAAATACAAGCAGATAATTCTCAAACCCCGACATAATATAAACATACTTAGATAAGAGATTAAAACCTGCTTCCGTCGGTACATACGCATCACAATAAGCCAGATGCATAAACTCTACATATCTGATATAATCGTTCCCTACATTCTGCCTAAGCGCAGAAAGGGCAAAAAGAATTACAAAAATGGCGGTAATGCAGACGCCATTACACACCTGCTGCCTTGTTATTCTATATGGCTGCAAAACCGGCTGATTATTAATCATGCACGCAAGCAGCACTGTTACCACCGCTACTGTAAGATATAGAATCATGAGTCAACCAACTGCTCCTTTTTAGTTACCGCTGTGATTTAATCCCCCTTTTCATCAGAGCATATGCCTCTTTAAAGGGAATTTCCGCACACATTTCCTCTTTATTTTTAAGAAGAAAGCGCAGTGCAAAAAGCCTAGAAAGTTTTCCGTACAAGTAATGATAAAGAACTCCCCTGTCAGTAAAAAATTTCTCCGTATATCCGTGAAACCATGTGGACTCCCGCTCTATCTCTTCGCCTATACAGACAGGCACCGCATATATTTTCAATCCGGCTCTTAAACAATCTCGCAGAAATAAGCTGTCCTCTCCGTTACTATACTTCGCTCCGCCGCCAAACAGTAATGAAAAGTTCACATTAGCGCGCCTTAGCAAATCCAATTTACCTGAAATACTGTATGCCGGATATCGCCCGTAATTATACCAGCGGATTCTCTTTACTTGTTCATTCCAGTATGTTCTTCTTGAGGGAGCTACTTTTACATTAAATAATATCATGTCTGCGTCCGAGTACTGCTCATAAGTCCGACCAAGCGTATCACACAGTCCATCGGAAAATACTATATCCTCGTCTGAAAACAGGCAGATATCTGCATCTGCATGTAATAGCGCAGTATTCCTGCTAAGTCCGACGCCCCGCTCTTTCATGGAAAAGCACTGAACGCGGCAGTTCTCTTTTTCAAATTCCTTATAGTCATACATACCGCATTGATTTACAATTACCGCGTCTGTATCAATATTCATTTTCTCATACAGTTCATCGGCTTCTTTATCAACTGCCGATACCAGAACCTGTATCCTTATAGGTGATTGTAATACCATTTCATAAACCTCATATCAGCGTCTTTAATAATAATTCCGACTATTTTACACTCCTGTAACTCAAGCTGTTCAATTCTATATGCAAGAGAGGTTCTATCTATTTTCCCATAAGGAATAACTAAAATAATTCCATTTGATTTACGCAACTTTTCATATAGCTTCGTCGTAATCGTATTCTCCTTATCAAGCTCCAGCATTTCAAGGACGCCGTTCTCTCTTTCCATATAACTGCGATTTTGCTCCAAATCTTCACAAAGTTTCGTAAATAAATTTTCTTTTCCTGAGTTAGTCATATTTTCAGGTTTATCGGTAAACTGAAAGCCTACGAACATAAGTCTTGTGACGCATTTTAAATCCGCCGGCACATAAATTCTATCGTCCAATACATAAGCAAGCGCCATTACTATAAGAGCCAATATAGTCATGCCTGCCATTCCCAGCAAAACAGCCTGTAACATGCGCGAATCCGCAGTTACCAATTTTGCATCCGATACCGCTATAACCTCTATGCTCGTAAATTCACTTTCGCGCTCTCCCAGCTCCACTAAGGCTTTGTTAGTCGCCTCTATAATCGCTGATGTTTTCTCCTGCGCATTGGTAGTAATGTCAATAGTCAGAAGCCTTATATCCGAAAGTATGCTTGCCTTAGTTGCGGCAGCGACTTCTTCCCTTGTATATATATCCGGCAGATATGACATTGTAATGTCCAGTATTTTATCTGTTGCCATCAAATCATTCCATGTATATCCGTTATATGCCTGATACACTTCGCCGGTCTCATCATATGCAAAATACAGATATAATTTTGACGTTGCCTGATACTCTCTATTACTGCTTAAGGCAACGCGGTGAAGCAGGTATACACAGCCGCCAAGCGCCGCACCCAAAGCAGCCGCCAGAACGATTACCCATATTTTTTTAAGGAAAAGAAGCAGCAGCTTTTTACAATCCATACCTTCATTGGCGTATCTCATTTTATTGTTTTCCCTTCTTCGACGTTCAACATCATACTCCGCTAATGGTTTTTTGCCGCCGTCGTCTGATTATCGTCTATTCCTTCCGTACTCTCCGGTTTAAACAATATCTTTATGGTAAGCAGCATCAGCTTCAAATCCAGCCATACCGAATAATTCTCGATATAAGTTAAATCCAGTTTCAATTTATCGTAAGGCGTCGTATTATACTTTCCGTACACCTGCGCATATCCAGCCAGCCCTGCTTTTACCTTCATACGAAAAATAAACTCTGGCATTTCCTCGATATACTGCGCAATAATCTCCGGACGTTCAGGACGCGGTCCCACGAAAGACATGTCCCCTTTTATAATATTAAATAACTGCGGAAGCTCGTCAATACGGACTGCCCGTATAATTTTTCCAACCGGCGTTATACGTGAGTCATTCTGTGCGGCAAGCCTTGCCACGCCGTCTTTCTCTGCATCCACCCTCATACTGCGGAACTTTAATATATTAAACTCTTTTGCATCTATGGTACAGCGAACCTGTTTATATAAAACAGGTCCTTTATCATATAGCTTTATCGCAATCGCCGTTATCAGCATAAACGGCGACGCTATCACTAATAAAATAATCGCGCAGACTAAGTCAATCAACCTCTTTATTATCCGTTGCTCTATTTTCAGAGCATATTCCCTCGTAAGAAAAATCGGCGTATCAAACAAATGAAGCTGCGCTGAACCCTTTACTATTACGTCGGAAATCTTGGGCATCATATAAACCCTTATAGACTTACTATAACAATATTTCAGCAAATCATTCCTATAGCCTATAGGTATATCCCATAACATCACCGCTCCATAGCCCGCCAATATCTCTGCCCGCACCTTCTCAGGTTCTTCGTCTATTCCAATGCAGCCCGCAATACTGTACTTGTCCTTTCTTGTATTCAGCTTTGCCACAATATCATCAATGGAACGTTCTCCATGAATGAGCAGAATGCTTCGCGGTGGAAACGCCTTGCGGTAAAATGTATTGCAGATATATACCCATACCGCAGACACTACTACCTGAATCAACATAGTCATCATAATAGGCTTTACGTCAACAAGCCAGTTAGCCATTAGTGAAATCTGAAAATACGATATCAGATTAACTGCAAGCAGGGAGAAAAATTGAGAAACATAAACATCCAGCGGCTTTAAATATCCTATCTTTAACCCGCCATATGTGCTTTCAAAGAAAAACAGTAAAACAAAATAAATCAAAAGCATAAGCACATGGCCTTTGAAATAGAATTTAATACTACGGTATATTCTTAAAAACGTATGATACTCTGTCAACCAAAAATAAGCATATATGCCCGTTTGTATAATTAACCCGACAAAAGTAAGCTGTAATACTATAAACCTTTTCAAAGATTCCAGCCTTTTCACTTCATCACCTCATTTGTGAACATATTATATTCTTCTTAGAGTTGCGCGGACTGCCCACATACAGAAGCAGAATGCACTGACCGGTATAGTCAATCCTTCTTCTTTACGATATAAATTCCAAATCCGTCTGAGCGCCGTTATCTTATTGGAAGACAGACTCTTTGCCGGTCTTCTATAGATGGCAAGCACCTCATTCAGTCCATACGCCGTATATCCCGCTTTTAAAATTCTCCACCATGCAGCAGTATCTTCGCTTTCTACATTCGGCATATGTATCTGCCCTTTATTAAGCTTAGTCATATCAAACATAACCGTAGATGTAAATATCACCGTTCTGGTAAGCGCTTTTTTATAGGTCAGCATTTCCGGCACCTTAACAATTTTTCCCGTGCCCTTTGCATTCTCGTTCCCAAATTCATATGCAGAAAATACGAAAGCCGCCTGCTTTTCCTTCATAAAAGCAAGCTCTCTCTCAAGTTTATTAGGAAGCCAGATATCGTCGGCGTCCAAGAACGCAATATACCTTCCCGTTGCCGCTTCTACTCCGGTATTTCTTGCCTTTGCCGCGCCTTCATTACGTTCCTTGCATATCAGGCGTATGCGTTCTGATTTTTCCTTACATATTTCTCTAATAATATCCGCGCTATTATCCGGAGAACAGTCATCTACAAGAATCAATTCCCAATCTATATAAGTTTGTCTTTTCACCATCTCTATCGTCTCAGCAATATAAGCCGCCGCCTTATAGACCGGTACAATGATGCTGACTGTTTCTTCCATCAGATTTCCTCTTTTACCAAATAAATAGGTCTTCTCTTCACTTCCATATATGTCTTAGATAAGTATTGCCCGACAATGCCGAGACAAAACAACTGCACGCCGCTTATCAGTGAAATTATACATACAAGCGACGGCCAGCCTGACGTCGGATCGCCATATACAAGCTTCCGTATAATCGTAACAATAATAAGCACAAAGGCGGCAATACAAAATACCACTCCCATTACCGAGGCTATTGCAAGCGGCATTGTGGAAAAGGCGGTAATTCCTTCAATAGAATAAAAGAATAATTTCCAAAACGACCATTTAGTCTCTCCCTTATTGCGCTTTACATTTTCATATTCAAGCCATTTCGTTTCGTAGCCTACCCAGCCGAAAATTCCTTTAGTAAAACGGTTGTACTCCGGCATGGATAAAATCGCATCTACCACCTGTCTTGTCATTAGACGGTAATCCCTTGCGCCGTCCACAATTTCAGTCTTAGAAATTTTATTCATTAACTTATAGAACATTCTGGCAAAAAAAGAACGCAGCTTCGGCTCCCCTTTTCTAGTAACTCTTCTTGCAGCAACCGAATCATATCCCTGCTCTATATAGGAATACATTTCAGGAAGCAGAGAGGGCGGATCCTGCAAGTCTGCGTCCATCATAACTACATAGTCGCCTTTTGACTTTTGAAGCCCTGCATAAATTGCCGATTCTTTGCCAAAATTTCTGGAAAATGACAAAAGATGCACTCTCTTATCCTGTGCTATCAGTTCCTTTACATTAGATGCCGTACCGTCCTTAGAGCCGTCGTCAATATATAATATTTCCAGTTCCAGTCCCTTCTCGTCAAAAAAAGACTGATTTTTTAACAATTCATGATAAAAATCCGCTATATTTTCTTCCTCGTTATAGCAAGGAACTATTACGCTTAACAGACTCATTTAACCAAACCTCATCAATTTAGACTCGCAAATCCGCGCTTTCAGCGCTCTTTGTCCGATTTCATCGGACATTTGCTCGTTAATGGCGCAGGAAAAACAAATGCCGCTTCGCGTCGCTTGTTTTTCCTTTGCGCTCATTATATCATGAAAACACAAAAAAAGGAAGGGCGATATCACCCTTCCTGACTTATTTTAAACAATCCCTTGTTCGAGACGAATATAATCGGCAACCGACGCAATATATTCGCTATTCGTAGGGCGGTTATGCTCCGAACCGTTGCTGTATCCGAACAGCCTTTCAAACAACTCGCTGTTTCCTCTCTCCCACGAGACCTCGATTGCATTCCTTATCGCGCGCTCTATTTTCTGAACTGTTGTTATATACTTTTTCGCCAGTTCAGGATATAACAGCTTAGTGACGCTGCCAATCAGTTCCATATCCTCGACGCACATTATAATAGCCGTGCGCAAATACTGATAGCCTTTAAGATGCGCCGGTACCCCAAGTTCTAACATCAAGCCGGAAATCTCTTGTTCAGTTTCAGGTTTTATTAAAATTCCACTTTCCATTTTTAATTCCCCTTTACGTATAGGAAAATCATATCATAAAGTGGTAATTTCTGTAAACTGTAAGGTATCGCACTGTCTTATAGTCTTATAGGTACTGTCTCTTATTGCAGTCCTGCAACGCTTCTACGACGCGCTTCACCTCCTGCGCGCGATTTTTATCGCATACAAGCACGGCGTCTTCCGTCTCTACGACGATTATATTATCCAGTCCTATCGTAGTTACCAGCTTATTTTTGGCATAAATTATACAATCATGCGTATCAATATGAAGCTGCTCTCCATAAGTAATATTACCATGCTCGTCTTTATCGTATAGGGCTTCAAGCGCGTCCCAGCTTCCTACATCACTCCAGCCGAAATTTCCTTCCAGCACCAGCACATTGTCCGCCCGCTCCATAATGCCGTAATCTATAGAAATCTTCGGAATCACAGGGTAGATTTCGTTTATTATCTCCTGCTCCTTATCTGTATTCATTGCCTCCCCTATCTTATGCAGGCATTCGCTTATATCGGGAAGCAGTTCTTCAAAATACTTCATAATAACAGACGCTTTCCAGATAAACATACCGCTGTTCCACAGATAATCTCCCGCTGAAAGATACTCGCGCGCTGTTTTTAAATTAGGCTTCTCCACGAAATGTCTAACATTATAATAACAGTCTGCTATTCTTTTTTCTTCATGACAGATATATCCGTAGCCCGTTGAAGGATAGGTCGGCTGGATTCCTATTGTAACAAGCGCGTCTGTTTCTGACGCCACACGAATTGCGTCCGCCATCACCTTCTTATATGCCGCTATATCCCCGATATAATGGTCGGAAGGCAGAACACACATAATGCCGTCGCCGTGCTTTTTAAGCAGTTCCATTGCCGCGTATCCTATACACGCCGCCGTGTTCCGCGCCGCCGGCTCTGCAAGTATGTGCTCCTTACTTATTCTCCCCGCCGTAGCCTGAAACATAAGCTCTGCCTGTGAAACATTAGTCACCACAAAAATATTATCTTTTTCTATATTTCCCTCAAGTCTGTCGATGGTTTCATTCACCATTAAGTCTTTTCCTGTAAGGTTAAGAAGCTGTTTAGGCAAATCCTGTCTACTAAGCGGCCAGAAGCGAGTTCCGCCTCCTCCGGCTAAAATAAAACCGTAAGTTTTCATATTAATTCCCCATTCTTGCTGTCGCAACATTTTCCTTGAACCAGTCATATGCAGACTTTATTCCCTCTTCAAGTTCAATCTTATGCCTCCAGCCAAGTTCATGCAGTTTATTAACGTCCGTCAGCTTGCGCGGCGTACCGTCCGGCATATCTTTATTCCAAATAATTTCTCCTTCATAACCTACCGCGCTCTTTACCATTAAAGCAAGCTCTTTAATTGTAACCTCTTTGCCAGTTCCAATGTTTACATGACTCTCACCGCTATAATTTTCTAACAGGAATACACAAGCGTCCGCCATATCGTCTACATGCAGAAATTCCCGCAACGGCGTTCCCGTACCCCACAACTCCACGCTCGGAGCATTGCTTACTTTCGCTTCATGAAACTTACGTATCATCGCAGGCATAACATGCGAGCCTTGTAAGTCATAATTATCATACGGTCCATAGAGATTAGTCGGCATACAGCTGATAAAATCGTCTCCGTACTGCCTCTTAAAAAATTTGCACATTTCAAGTCCCGCAATCTTAGCAATCGCATAGGCTTCGTTGGTCTCTTCAAGCGGTCCTGTCAAAAGCGCGCTCTCCGGAATCGGCTGCGGCGCCAGCTTCGGATATATGCAGGTACTACCCAAGAACAATAATTTTTTCACACCATAATCATGGCTGCACTTAATCACATTACACTGAATCTGCATATTCTCATAAGCAAACTCTGCAGGCGCGGTATTGTTGGCGTTAATACCGCCTACCTTAGCCGCCGCCAGAACTACAACATCAGGTTTCTGCGTTTCAAAAAATTCCCTCACCGCCGCCTGATTTGTCAAATCCAGCTCTTTATGCGTCCTGCCGATAATATTTTCATATCCCTTTGCCTTTAGATTTCTTACAATAGCGCTCCCTACCAGACCTCTGTGTCCCGCTACGTATATCTTATCTTTCTTATCCATTGTTTATATCCCCTTTCCGTTGAATTATCTTATCCAAATAGTAAACAAAATTATTAAAGTCATTAACTATAGATTAATTTTTACGTCTAAATCCGTCCTTAAGCGTATCTCCACGCAATATCAAATCCATCTTATACGGCGCCGATGGAAAAGCCTTATAGCCTGTCCTGTCTCCTTTTTCAGAATAATAGAAAGTATATCCGTCTATCTCATAAGGAAGCGTCTCAAAATCTTCATAATCCTTCTGCACAAACAAATATTGTGTTGTCGCCGCTTTATATGTCTCTATGGCAAAAGCTCCGGTTTTATATACTCCGATTAAAATTAGCCCCAGCATAAAAATCTTGTATTTATCTAAGTTTGGACTAATCTTTAAATATAAATATCCCCACACAAGCGCTGGAAATACCCACAAAAAAACACAGCCATAGCGAATTAGCGGCGAGCTTAAAATAAAGAATATCAATCCGCCTCCCACTGTGCCCATAACAAGCAAAGTATCGACCATATCCTTTCTTACCTTTATAACGGCATAAATGCAATATATAATAAACACAAATATGCCAAGAAACGCCAACAGCAAAAAAAGTTTATTTACCATGCTAAGAGAAGTAATCCAGCCCGGAAGCCATTTAGTAATCGGCATATTAAACTCGGCTACATCATAATAACCTCGTCCCCACACCTGAATTTCCCTCGCATCATAAAGAGCTAATTCTTTCGGTATTTTAAAATCAAAATTAAATACATCAATAAACGTAAGCGGATATACCAGCCACCCCGATAAGATTACATTTCTGACAAAGAAAGGAACGGCAACGATAATTCCCATACTTATAAATAGGGCTATCTGCTTTCCCCTTTTTTCTTTTATCATCTGACAAAGAGGCTTTAACGTCAAAAGTAATATCATCGCTCCCGACAGCTTTATCGTCACTACCGCCACGCCCATAAGACTAAGCAGTGCATACGGAATATATGACTTTTCATTGTTTTCAAGCAAATCCAGCCAGCGAATTATTATATAGAATACGCTCAGCACCATAAAATAATCAGATGCCGGTGAAATCATTTCATCAAAAATAATTAGCAGATAATACAATCCCAGTATTCTTACAAAATCCGAAAGGCAGGGTTTCTTAAGCCTGCTTTTTGAACATCTTTCCATGCAAGTTATTGCAAGTAAGAAAGCCATGAAGCCCGCGCAGCAATGAAATGAACGTCCGCCAAGAAAAGCAAAGCTGTACATCGCTGACAGACAAAACGAAGCGCTATTATAAGCCAATCTATTATGCAGATTGACTAACCCCGGTACAACGCCGTACTCTTCAATCCAGCGAATACTCTGCGCATGATAGAGTCCGGTATCATAATGAATTATACCTGTAGATGTTCCATAGGCAAAAAGCAAAAATATCAATATAAACATTATCGCCTTTATCGGCGTGATACTTTCCCGCATAATGCTAAGTCTGCCGCAAAGCTCTTTCCTAAAGCGCAAAGCAATAATACCGCAAATAATCAGCAATACCACATTTGCTAAAAGCCCTACTTTATAAAAAATACTGAAAAACTGAGCATAAACAGTTATTGCAACAATACCCGCGTATAAATAACTACTACTGTTTTTAATGGAATATCCCTGTTTTTCTGCAAGCAGCCACAAAACCGCATATCCTACAAGATAGCAGGTAATTATTATATAAATCCATATCAATATCACAGATATCATATATTAAAAGCCTCTTTTATTCTGCTTATTTACTCGCTTTCTTGTTCTTATATTCGCTGCAGCTAAGTCCCGCTATTTCCTTTAAATCAGAATCCATCATCATTGCCACCAGAGCTTTAAAATCCACCTTCCGCTTCCAGCCAAGCTCCTTCTCCGCCTTCGCACAGTTGCCCCAGAGAAATTCTACCTCTGCCGGACGGTAAAATTCCGGATTGACATCAACAAGCAGTCTGCCGCTTTCTGCATCGTATCCTTTTTCGTTTACTCCGCTTCCTTCCCATCTGATATGAATACCCAGTTCGTTAAAAGCCGCCTCGACAAATTCTCTTACCGTATGCGTTTCATTGGTAGCAAGAACATAGTCACCCGGCTTGTCCTGCTGGAGCATAAGCCACATACCCTGTACATAATCGCCTGCAAAACCCCAATCACGCTTTGCATTCATATTTCCAAGCGAAAGTTTTTCCTGCTTTCCCGCAATTATATTGGCAATCGCCAGAGTAATCTTCCTAGTTACGAAATTCTCACCCCTTCTGGGCGATTCATGGTTAAATAGAATACCATTACAGGTGAACATATTATAAGACTCCCTGTAATTGACCGTAATCCAGTATGAATATAACTTCGCCGCGCCATACGGACTTTTCGGGTAAAAAGGCGTTGTCTCGCTCTGCGGCGCCGTTTCGGGAATGCCGCCGAATAATTCCGAAGTAGACGCCTGATAATATCTGCAATTACCGCCATTGACACGTATCGCCTCAAGCAGCTTAAGCGTGCTGACGCCGGTTGCTTCCGCCGTATACTCCGGCACCTCAAATGAAACTCCCACATGCGATTGTGCGGCAAGATTATAAACCTCCGTTGGACGTATCTCCGCAATCAGACGCATCAGATTACTGGAGTCCGTTACATCTGCAAAATGCAGGAAAAATTTTATTTTATTGTAATCAGACCTAAGTATATGGTCTATCCTTGCCGTATTAGTGATGCTATGCCGCCTTATAAGTCCATGCACCTCATATCCTTTCTCTAGTAAAAATTCAGCCAGATAAGAGCCGTCCTGTCCTGTGATACCTGTAATAAGAGCTACTTTTTGCATATTTGTCTTCCTCTTCCTTTATCTTCTTAATAAAAATCTTAATAACATACTTTCTTGCTATTCCATATGGAAGTATACTATTGTATAATATAAGTATCAACATAAAATATTGCCGTATAATAGTAAAATATTGCTATATAAATTTTAAGAAAGATACATGGGTGTAAAAATGGCGAAATCTACATCAAACCGTATAATAGCAACTCCGTCTCCGTATGCGAGAGAACATTATATTTATGTGCAGGAGGTAGGCACGCTGCAAAGTCTCGAACCGCATATCAGTCAAAGACAAAACTTAAACTCCTATCTCTTTTTTATCGTCTTGGACGGCAGCGGCTACGTTTCCTATGAAGGCAGCCGCTTGACCATCAAAACCGGCGACTGCGTATGGTTAGACTGTACGAAGTCCTATTCCCATGAAAGCAGCGCCAAAGAACCGTGGAGCTTAATGTGGGTACATTTTTACGGTAAGGAAGTACCATATTTTTATGCCAATTTTTTAAAACAGTCGCATTCCTTTATTTTTCAACCCGAAAATACAATCGCTTTCACAGATATAATACAACACATATTTAAACTTCATGCTTCCAAAACCTCTATGACAGAGCTGTTTGCTAATCGCTGTCTTACCGACCTTGTCACACTATGCTTTAGCGAAGTTATGCAGTTAAATTCAGTGGTTCCGTCCATTCCCGAAAAATTAAAACAGGTAAACGATTATCTGGAAGATAACTATGCAAAAAAAATAAATCTGGAAGACTTATCTTCCAGATTCTATATAAGTAAATTTCACCTTTCCAGAGAATATAAAAAAGTGTACGGCGTTACAATTGGAAACGACTTAACCGCTAAGCGCATTTCCCACGCTAAATCCATGCTGCGCTTTTCAGACTCTTCTATCGAAAGCATCGCATATGAGTGCGGCTTCCAGAACGCCGGATATTTTATTAAAGTATTCAAAAAATACGAAAACATGACACCGGCGGAATATCGCAAAAAATGGTAAGACTATGTTCAAAACATCTTAAATCCGCCATTCATAAGCTGGCAGGTAATAAAGCCCGTAATAACGCCAAGCAGCGCCCCCATCCAGACTTGCGGCGGCGTATGTCCGACAAATTCTTTCAGCTTATCTTCCTTAGACATTTTTGTTCCCATACCACGAAACAGCTCCATCATTTCATTTAAGACTTTCGCCTGTATTCCGGTTTCTCTTCTAACGCCCATAGCATCATGCATAACAATAATTGCCATAATTATTGCTATTGCAAACTCGAAGCTGGCGCTGCCATATTGTATTCCCGTCGCCGTTGCAAGCGCGCATACCGTAGCTGAATGTGAACTCGGCATACCGCCGCTTCCTATCATACGTTCCCAGACCAATTCTTTATTTACAAGAAAATGGATTATCAATTTCAATACTTGTGCTACAAACCAGCCCATAACCGCCGCTATGAAAATAGGGTTTTCTACAAGCCCCTGTAAAAATGTCATTTGAATTTTGTCCCTTCTGTTATTGTAGTTCGCTCATATACTTAGAAATAGCGTCGTGCCAGTCTGCAAACATAAAGCTGCCTGTAAGCTTAAACATGTAGTTCTCAAGAATAGAATACGCTGGACGCGGCGCAGCAGCAGCATATTCCTCCGTAGATATAGCCTCTACAACGGTCTTTTTACCTGCCAGACGGAAAATCTCTTCCGCAAATTCCGCCCAGTTGCAGTCGCCTTCACATGTACCGTGGAAAAGTCCGTAATTCTCAGTAGGCAGTAAGCAGGCAATAGCTTTTGCCAGCTCCTCCGCACTCGTAGGCGAACCCACTTGGTCTTTTACAACCCTGACTTTATCGTTAGTCTCCGATAAACGCAGCATCGTCTTGACGAAATTCTTTCCGTCCCCATAAAGCCACGCTGTACGAATAATATAATATCTGTCTGCAAATTCCTTGACAAAGTTCTCTCCGGCAAGCTTGGTCTTACCATACATTCCCTGCGGTCCCACATTGTCGAACTCAATATATGGTCTGTTCCCTTTTCCGTCAAAAACATAATCCGTAGAAATGTGAATTATCTTAGCTCCGGTCTCCGTCGCCGCAATGCTTAGATTTCTAGGACCTATCGCATTGATACGATACGCCTTATCACATTCTGTCTCGCAGGCGTCAACCCCTGTATGCGCCGCACAGTTGATAATGGCATAGGGCTTTACCTCTCTTGCCAACTCCATAACCTTATCAATACTGGTAATATCAAGTTCACCTACATCAGTATTAATAAACTCATATGAACTATCTCCTGCATAATGCTTATTAACCGCACGCCCTAACTGCCCGTTACAGCCTGTAACAATAATCTTTTTCATGGTTGCCAATACCTCCGTATGTACTTAATTATAATAATACATCTAAAAAAGTAATTATGCAACAAAATCAACTGACAGTCGGCTTGTCTTGTCGAATTGTCAGCGCTCAAGGTCAATACCTGTCTGCTCTAAAAAGTCCCTTATTGCTCCATAGTATTCATCAGGACTTTTATCCTGAGCCTGAGCGTGCCCCGCCCCCTCTACAATCAACAATTCTTTCCGACAAACCGCCGCCTCGTATAAATCTTTCGTCATTTGAACCGATATCATGACGTCGTCCGAGCCGTGAATAAAAAGCGTGGGCACATCGCTTTTCTTAACTGCCTCAAGAGCCGACGCATCTTTTAGATTATATCCTCCGCGCGCCCTCAGCACTAAACACGCCGTCTCAACTATCGGAAACGCCGGCAGCGAAAACCACTCTTTAATCTTTTCTCCAAACATCGAATATGCGTCCGTATACGAACAGTCCGAAACCACCGCGACAACATTTTCCGAAAGGTTTTCTTCTCCGCTCATCATTAAAGCCGTCGCCGCTCCCATCGACTGTCCGTGAAGCACTATTTCCGCCTCAGCGTCCTGAGAAAGTATATATTCAAGCCAAAGTTCACAGTCATAATGGTCTGTCCAACCCATACCTATGAAGTCGCCTTCACTTTCGCCCTGACACCGTAAATCAGGCACTATAACATGAAAGCCCTGCATATTATACCAGTACGCAAACGGATACATCTCTTCTTTCCAGCCGGTATATCCATGAAGCAAAAGCAGCCATTTATGGCTTTCTTCTTCTGGGAAAAATTCTTCTGCTATCAACTTATATCCATCATAATTCACCACGGAAATTTTCTGCTTCTCTACATTTTTCAGCCATTCTCCCGTCTCGTTCAAATTAAGCTGCCTATTCACCTTAATATCAGACGTCTGAACCTGCGCTTCATAGCTTTCGTCCGTAATCCTCTCAAATGCTTCCAGTTTCCGCATAAATGAAGGCACAAGCGCGGCGCTTACCAGAAAATTTACCAGCACAAAATACAGTATTATAAATAATACCACTATCACGCACACTGTAATAATAATTCTGTTTTTCCTGCTCTTTTTCTTTTCCTTCATATGTATATTTTATCATACTCCCTATAATAAGCACTATGGAAATAATGACCAAAATTACGTTTTTCGTTTAACTGCCTGCGTTTATTATTTCTTTTAATTCCATGATAAATTTTTCTGACGCTTTAGAAAATATTTGGTACTTTTTCCAGACAATGTTCATACCGCTTTCTCTTTTAGGCGATAATGGACGAAAACAGAGATTGCTGCTGCCTGAGGTATTAATTATTTTATCAAAACCTATTGCATAGCCTAAACCCTCATCTACCATTAAAGAAGCGTTAAAAAGCAGGTTATAAGTCGCTACAACTTCAACTTCGGACAGCTTACGATTTAACCATTCTTCCAATCCGCTATGGTTTTTCTCCTGCTGTGATATAATCAAGGGTTTGTCCCACAAATCCTCCGGAGTAATGTATGCTTTTTTAGCAAGCGGGGAATCCTGACGCATCAGCACGCCCCAAATGTCATTATAGGGAATTTCTATTGAGTTGTAGCGGGTTCTATCTGCGGTTCCAAATATAATACCGAAATCAATCAAGCCTTTCTCTAATTGCTCCAGTACAAATTCTGCATTTCCGCTTGCAATATGGTAATGAATATCAGGATAGACCGCGTATAAATTTTTTGCCGCCCGCGCAATCAGACGAACAGCATCTGTTTCTCCTGTTCCAATATAGACATCGCCTGCTACCGTTTGGTCTGATATAGTAATCTCCCTTTCTGTCTTTTGCACCAAATTCAGAATTTCTTCCGCCCTTTTACGCAGAATCATTCCCTCCTCGGTAAGCGTAATCTTTCGAGAGCCTTTTGTTCCGCGTATTAAAAGCTGCTTGCCCAATTCTTCTTCCATAGCTTTTATCTGCGTAGACAGGGTAGGCTGGGAAAGATGTAGAGATTCCGCCGCCCGCACAATACTCTGTTCTCTTGCAACGGCGAGAAAATATTGCAGTACACGTAATTCCATATCAGATTTGTCCTTTCATTTTTTATTTGCTGTCATTAAACTCTGGTTAATGATTACACTATATCATGATTTTGTATAGGTTTCAACTATGCAAATATATTAGATATAAGTATTTGTTATTATGATATTCTGGTGCTACACTGAATTTAAAATAGGAATTAGGAGATTTCTCAATGAAAAAAGGCGTATTAACGATATTAACCATATTGCTGATTTTTTCTTTGACAGGCTGCGAAAATAACGAAACCGCAAATATTGTTTCCCCGGAAAAAATCGTGCAATTAGAAAAGGGGTTTTCTACCGCGCGTTATGATGGCGACTATGGCTTTGACCTATTTCTCTCAGAGGGCGGTGCTTCATCGGATAAGGAAGTGGTCGATTTTCTGACTAGAAACCTGTTATCCGGTATGGAGATTGGTTTTAACGGCAATTTCTTTGGCTGCAGTACGATTGCGGTTCAGTCTCCAAATGGCGACTTTCTGTTTGGGCGAAATTTTGACTGGAATCATTGCGAGGCTATGGTTCTTCTCTCCTACCCTGACAACGGATACGCCTCTATTTCCACGGTCAATTTAGATTTTATCACACAGGGCGGTATGGTCGATATGGCGCTTAAACAGGACGAAATAAAGACAATCGCTGCATTATATGCACCGTTGGACGGAATGAATGAAAAGGGGCTTGCCGTATCCGTCAATATGATTCAAGATTCGGCATCTATTGAACAGGATACGGAAAAACCAGATATCACAACCACTACCGCAATCCGTTTGCTGCTGGATAAGGCGGCGACCGTTGATGAAGCGCTTGAGCTATTGGGACAGTATGATATGCACGCATCTATGGGAATGATGGTTCATTTCGCACTGGCGGACACTACAGGAAAGAGCGTGGCAATTGAGTACATAGATAATGAAATGGTAGTGGTAGAAACACCGATTTTGACAAATTTCTATCTTGCCAAAGGAGAAAAAAACGGGATCGGAACCGAGCAATCACATACCCGCTATAATATGCTCATAGAAAAACTGGAACAAAATAGCACTATGAGTATGGACGATGTTCGTGATGTACTAAGCAGCGTAAGCAAAAAAAATTTCACTACATTTGAATCTACAGAATGGAGCATTGTATTTAATCAGGCAAGCGGGCAGGCAATTTATTACCACCGCGAGAATTATGAGCAGGAATATATATTTGAAATTGAGCAGAAAGAAGGCGCAGAAAATCCATGAATAATATAAAAGCTACAAAAGAAGTATTAATTTCTGCAAGGGGCTTGTGCAAACAATTTTCTCAAGCTTCAAGTCAAGAGCAGATTTTGAAAAATATTGACATAGATATTTATGCCGGAGATTTTACGGTAATAATGGGTTCTTCCGGAGCCGGAAAATCAACTTTATTATATGCCTTAAGCGGATTGGACGACATTACAGCCGGTAGTGTGATATATAAAGGCAATGAAATCAGTAAGTATACCGAACGTCAGATGGCGCTTCTTCGCTCACGCGAATTTGGATTTGTATTTCAGCAGACTCATCTTGTCAGCAGTCTGAGCCTGTTTGAAAATGTGGCTGTATCCGGTTACCTGGATTCAGCAAAAGATACAAAAGCTGTTCGTCAGAAAACCAATGAACTGTTATGTCGCATGGGAGTAGAAAAAGCAAAAGACAGATTTCCAAATCAAGTCTCAGGCGGGGAGGCACAGAGAGCTGCAATCGCAAGAGCTGTTATTAACAGTCCCGGACTTGTATTCGCAGATGAACCCACAGGCGCTTTAAACCGGAAAAGTACAGACGAAGTGCTTGGACTTCTCAGCGAACTTGCCGAAAACGGACAGAGTATACTAATGGTGACACATGACACAAAAGCGGCAATTCGGGGAACGAGGATTCTGTATCTGGAGGACGGAAAAATAATTGATGAAATGTCAATGGGCGTATATCGGGAAGCAGATGCCAAAGAGCGTGAAAAGAGATTAAATGGCTGGCTTTCTGCTTTGTCTTGGTAAGGCGGTGGAAAGATGGAGATAAAAACATTATGGATTGCTGCAAGTAAACGGCATAAAGGGAACTTAGCGGGAATTTTTGTTCTAATTCTACTTTTATCAGTGACGCTTTTAACTGTCCTGACAGTATGGAAAAATTCAGTAAGCTATGTACACGATGAAATGACAAGACTTGGATTTGGAAAAATTACCGCATGGGTATCAGGCGTTCCCGATATCGAAAAACTGACAGATGGGATAACCGCTATTCCGGAAGTGACACAAGCAGGTATACAAGCAATTATTTTCTCAGAATACGAGATAAACGGAGAGAAATCGGACAGCGAAGGGCAACTCATAACCTATGAGCCTGAACAATACCAATATAAAATTTTTTCAGACAATATGAAGGGATATCAAGTAGGAAATGCCGAAATCAAGCAGGGAGAAATTTATCTTTCGCCATCTATGCAGTCTATGTTCGGCGTACAGATTGGAGATGAAATCACCTTTCGTATTGCACGCAACAGCGTAGTTAAGTCCTTTGTTGTAAAAGGTTGGTTTGAAGATCCATTTATGGGCAGCTCCATGATTGGAATGAAAAGCTTTCTCATATGCAATAAAGACCATGAAGAAATTGCCCGTACAATCGACAACACAGGCATTGACTCTCTGGCGCGTGACGGATATATGATACATATTTTTCAAAACGACACTAAATTAAGTACAACGGAATTTAACGCACTCCTCAACAATAATTCTGAACTTTTGCAATATACGGAGTTCACGCATTCAGATACCGCTATTTCCGGTTTTATGCTGACTTTACAGAATGTATTTACCGGTCTTTTACTGGCTTTTTCATTAATTCTTGCGGCGGTGTCCCTGATTGTGATAGGACATGGCATAAACAGCGCCTTAGAACAGGATATGATTGATACAGGAATTTTGAAAACTATCGGATTTACAACTAAGAAGCTGCAAAAGATACAAATCCTCTTGTTTCTTTCCCCTGTTGTGTGCGGTATGATTCTGGGAAGTTTACTGGCAGTTCCGACAGCACGGGCTGTCTGTCATATGACACTAACTACTACCGGACTTTTACTGCCAGCCACAATTCCCATAGGAGTTTGTTTATTGGCTTTATTTGTTGTTCTCTTAATATTATTTGGATTTATCTATGTGAAAACAGCGCGAATAGAGAACATTACTCCTATGATGGCAATTAATCGGCGCGAGGAAAACAGAGTAAAAAAACAAAACCGAGTTTTCCCTATCTCACAAAAAGGACTGAGTTTCAAACTGGCAGTGCGTCAGCTTATGATGGGACGGCTGCGTTATATAGGCGTCTTTCTTGTGGCTACGTTGCTGGTCTTTTTTGCTTCTCTTATTGGACGAATATCTTCATGGCTCGGTCCAAATGGAGAAGGACTGATGGACGCTTTTAACCCTTCTGACCTGCACATTGCCGCCCAGCCCTTTGGCATAGCGACAACCGAAGATGTGGAACAGTTGATTAAGTCTTATACTGAAATTACAGACAAATATATGCTTGCCATGCCGGGCGTTGCTGTGGAAGGCGCAGACTATACGGCAAATGTCATTACGGAGCCGGAGCGATTTCACATTCTGGCAGGAAAAACCTGCATGAATGATAACGAAATTGTGCTGACAGAATTTGTAGCCGCAGACTTAAATGTAACAATCGGAGACACCGTTAATGTCAGTGGAGAGCTTGGTACTTATGAATACAAAGTTTCCGGAATTTATCAGTGTGCAAATGATATGGGCGCCAATGTAGGTTTAAGCCGTGAAGGATATCAGAAAATAGGTCGAGAAACCGCTAATATGTGGTGCATTCATTACTTTCTTAAAGATACCGGAAAACAAGCGGAAATAATGCAGGCGCTTGAAGATGTTTTCGGCGCAGATGTATATTTACACGAAAATTCATGGCCCGGACTATACGGTATCCTTTCCGCTATGGAGCTTTTGATATATTTTATGTATGGGATTGTAGCAGTAGTAGTGTTGGTGGTTATATCATTGACAGCAAGCAAACTGCTTGTCATGGAACAAAAAGATTTGAGTATATACAAAACCATCGGTTTCACGCAGGCGAAACTTCGCATTTCGTTTGTATTACGGTTTGGCATTGTTTCTATGATTGGAGCAACAGCGGGTATATTGCTCAGCGCATTATTTACCGATGCGTTTGTGACAGCGCTCCTGCGCATGTTTGGAATTAGCAATTTTTCATCATATATGACATTACCCAACACCCTATTTCCATTAATAACAGTTATCGGACTTTCACTTGCCTTCGCATGGATTACCGCGGGCAAAATTAAAAAATGCAGACTGATTACTCTGATTTCAGAGTAAAAATAAAAACAAATATTAAGAAATAAAAAGGAGAGACTCACTATGAAAAGAAAATTATTCGCCATATTGACTCTGGCATTGGCAGCCGGAACTATGCTGGTTGGCTGTGCCAGCACTTCACAGAACGGTACCTCTGACAGCTCTGTACAAAGCAGTAATATCTCCGATTTACCGCCAGAAGATACTTCGGCAGATAACAATGTACCGGTAGACGAAAATACTTCCTCCCGCACAACAGAGCTAACCGCTCGATTTGGATACGAAGGCGAAGCTTTCACTTTGCACCTTTATGATAATGATACCGCGGCAGCAATCGCGAAACATGTAGGCACTAGTGATTGGAATTTACCAATCTATCATTATGACGACTTTGAAAACAGCGAAGTCATGCAATATTATGATATACCCAGCCGTTATGAAATCCCGTCCGCAGCGGAAGAAATTACGGAAGAAAAAGCTGGCGAAGTTTATTATTCTGAGCCTAACCGTATCATTTTATTCTATCACGATGCGGAAGTTTCGGCAGAGTACACACCGGTAGGATATTTTGATGCTAATGATGAATTTATTGAGGCTGTTGAAAATAATCCTGTGCTGGAAGGTTGGGGAAATAAAATCATTACTATTAGTGCGAACGAATGAAAAGGCAGGCAGAAGGGAAGGCGAACAGACAATGTCAGCACAGACAATAGGCTATAGTTCAGAAGAAGATGTTATTCAAAATTTAAAAGATGCAGGCTGCGATACGAAAACCATTGAGTGTTTCATGAAATTCATGGAGCATAATGACTTAAACAGTCAATTAGAGTTGATGGATAAGCATAGGCAGCAAATCCTAGACCAAGTACACAAACAGGAAAAACAAATAGACTGTTTGGACTATCTTGTTTATCAGATTGTCCATAATAGTGCAAATATGAAAAGGTGATTAGCAAAATGAAAAGATATATAATAGTATTTTTAGGATTGTTTTTACCGCTCTTTTTTACAGCTTGCGGAAACAATGCAGAAATTGAAGAAAACAATAACATCGTGCAAAATATAGAAACTTCATCTGTAGACAGCAACATCAAAACTGAAAGTAATTCAGAGACAAAATCAGATAGCGTAGTAGAAAAAGATAGTTTGCTAGAAACAGAGCGCGATAGTACTTTAGAGCCAGAGACAGATAGCACAATAAAAGCAGATGTTGATAACACGATGGAGATACAGACAGATAATATGTTAAAAACAGATACAAATACAATAGATATAGATAATATAGAAATGGAGGTTGATATAGTGACAACAAATCAAATTTATATCAAAGTAGGAGAAAACATATTGACGGCAACTTTGGAAGATAATGAATCAACAGAAGCCTTAAAAGAACTTCTCGCTGATTCCCCGCTCACCATAACAGCGTCCAACTATGGCGGATTTGAAAAGGTATGTTCCCTCGGAACAGAACTTCCGCGAAACGACAGTCAAATAACTACCAGCGCAAGAGATATTTGCCTATATAACGGCAACCAGATTGTTATCTTTTATGGTTCTAATTCATGGGCATACACAAGGCTTGGTAAAATATCAGACATAGACAATTCAGAACTAGAAAAGATTTTGAGTGGTAAAGAAACAGAAATAACGCTTTCTCTCGAACCATTCCAATAAAAAATGGCTCAATCCCAGTGTTTATCAGGGGTTGAGCTACCTAAAATAAGAGGCGCAGACCGGATTTGAACCGGTGGATACTGGTGTTGCAGACCATTGCCTTACCACTTGGCTACTGCGCCTTATTAGTCTAAAACTAATTAATGACTCCGACGGGAATTGAACCCGTGTTACCGCCGTGAAAGGGCGATGTCTTAACCTCTTGACCACGGAGCCGTATATTTTTCTGTAGAATATCTTCTGTATTCTCACATGCTCCTATACACCGCCGATAGCAACTATGACATTCTACTATCGAAAACTCCCCGAGTAGGGCTCGAACCTACAACCCCACGGTTAACAGCCGTGTGCTCTACCATTGAGCTATCGAGGATAACAGAAAATCTGCTTATAATGAGGGACGTACCCTCAAAACCAAATACCAAAAATCTACATCTATTAAACAGCTTCTAAGCTTCCTGTCTCTGTTTGACGAATCTTTGATTCGTCCCAGTTAAATTGCGGAG
>JAMPHY010000011.1 GCA_023663185.1 Clostridiales bacterium
ATTACTGGAACTGTAGCCACTTTTCACTTTCACAAGTGTCAAACTCGGGATTTTAAGTCGTTCGCCTTGATTTGTCAAGGATATTTTTCATATTAGATAAATGGTAGCATGGCCTCACATAAATCGGATTCTGCATCTTTATTGTCCGCTTTTGTTTGCTGTTAAACCTTTTCCATGCTGGTGCGGATTTTCAGTTTCGGCAAGGTTTTTGGCAATCCAGCCTTTTTTCTATTTTAGTCATTTGGCATTATTTATATAATGACACAAATTCAGAGAAATGGATAGCCCCGGTCATCGTCTATATGCGATGGTATCCGGGGCATCCAAAATCATATTTTTAATTAAAATCTTTGGTTGTTACGTATTGTCAGGGCGTCCTGACTCTTACTTATAAATCAATGCATAAGCATAAAAACTGTTTGTCCTGATTGTGATTGTGTCGGGAACATTGTCCAAATCATCATATAATAATACTTGACCGTTCTGTGTCACGCAGATCAGCTTGTATTTCCTTTCCGGGCTGTAAATGGCATCCGGAATTTTCAACGTGAACTCGATTACCTGTTCTCTGTTATACGATTTTTGTGGATAAGTATATATATTGTAGGTTCTTCCAATAGTATAACCATCGAGCGTATAATCAGCAAGAACAGCGTCAAAAGAGTCAAAGCAGAGTTTACCTTGCATGGTATTCTCAATAACGATGTCATATGCGTTATCTTTCGCGGTCACATACTGAACGGGTTCACTTCCCATACACGCGTATCTTCTTTTTTCATCCGGAGTCTTCGGCATCCATACTACCGGAGCCGGTGCGGCTTCTGTAGTGTTCCCGCTGCCTGCAATGTTATGGTTAGCCGATGTTTGCTCATCAGGAACAGTCGGAGTAGTGGGCTCGGCTGGCTTATTCGGCTCGTCCGGGTTATTTGGATTGTCAGGCTCATCCGGGGCGTCTGGTGTATCCGGATTGTCTGGTACATCTGGGTTATCTGGTGTATCCGGGTTATCCGGTGTGTTTGGATTATCTGGTGTGTTCGGCTTATCCGGGGTATCAGGATTATCCGGGTTGTCGGGATTATCCGGGTTGTCCGGGGTATTTGGATTATCCGGGTTGTCAGGATTATCAGGATTTACCGGGTTATCCGGATTGTTTGGTGTATCTGGATTAACCGGATTTTCGCTGCCTGATTTCGTGACTTTCAGTACACCGTTTACATATATAATATCCTTATTATAATTTCTATTGTTAGGAACAACCGCGCCGTCTGCCATGATATCTGCTATGATAATAGGATAGCTGCCTTCTGTGCTCATATCGGCATCGCAGGTAAAAGTCGGTTCTTTTGCTAATTTATCTGGGCCGGCAAGACCATTTGAGGTATAAGTAGGCTCCGGCTTTTCTTCTCCGGTCTTGGCTTCTTTATCGTCAGCCGTAATCGTGATAGTTGCTTTTTCAATGGAAAAATCCAACTGTAATGAGCCTGTGTAGCCTTCCGATGAAGGGATTATTGTCAGTGTATAGTCACCTGCGTTGGACGGCTGAAGACTGCTGTTATATGTTGTATCATTCCGACCGGTATAAAGAAAACTAAATCTGCCTTCATAACCTTCCGCAGACGGTGTTCCTGTATATCCGGATTTGCGTGAGCTGTCATATACGCTGTTCTGCGCTGTAACGCCTGTAATATTCAGTTCCTTGTCTTTATCATCGTTATCACCCTTATTATCATTGTCGTCATTACCGCCACCGGAAGTATTTTCCTTGACAGTGACATTAATATCAACGGGTTCTGAGTTCTGGTAACAGTCAGTATTATCCGGTACAAAAACAGCCTGATAGTTTCCGCTTTCAGTAGGCGTTTGTGTAGGTTCGCACCATTGCCATGAACCGGAAACAGCTTCATTATCATAGGGATTGACTGCTGTGCCGCCGCTTAGTTTACTGCTTGAGAGCTTTGCACCCGCGGTGAGTTCGCCGGCTGTGGGGGCAGTAGTCGTTGGCATTGTTTTATTCACGGTTATGTCTATATTGGTGAACCAGGGGATATAGTGCTCCGCATCGTCCGGTATAAAAAGGACCGCATATTTAGCACCCGGCACCGGTTTTATGCTAGAGTCATTCCACTCAAAAGAGCCTGAGATATTTGCTTCACCGCCGATTAACTTACTGTCAGCCAATATCTGACCGTAGCTTATAGCTGATGCTGTCGGCCATTTGCTGATATCCAGGTTTTGCCGGACTTCTAATGTTCTGGTCGTGTAATCCGAGCAAAAGTTATTGTATTGCGTATTGACTGCACGTACCTTAAAGGTATATGTGCCGTCCGGAATGTTAATATAACCTGGGGTGCTAGCCGTAGTGGTTGTATCATGGTCGTATAATTTACCGGAAGTATTACTGCCTTCATATATCCAGTATTCATATTCACGTGTATCGTATGTGCCAGCGCGCGCAACCGCACTCCATGTAAAATTGCCAGCATTGGCGTTGTATTGGATATTCGTAGGCGCGGACGGTCTTTCTTTTGCATAAGATATTGGTATGATGCTGAATTTCTGTTTGCTGCTCCAAGAGTCACTTACATACAGGCTTACATTACCTGTTTCATCCAGAAGATTAAAATCTACTACCCATAATTTATTAGGTCTCTCCTGTGCCGAGGCAATACGATATTTCTGACCAAATTCTCCGCCGGAAGAGTCAGTATTTAAAATCGCCCATTTTTGGTTAGGCCAGCCGTTATCTGTGCTAAATGTTCCAATATTAGGTGAAAAGTCACTCGTACTCCCGACGGCATCCATAGGATGATCGCAGTATTCGTTGATAATTTTATAATAATTATCGCCGTATCTGATAAAATGCCAGATTTTCTTCGGATCAAGACCTTCACCTATATACTGTGGTGCCGCAGAAAGCTGTACATTCGTCCAATAGGTGCCATCTCCATTAGAACCGATATAACTGTCACTTTCAACATATGCGCCGCTATTTTCGGAGACAATATAAGCGTAAAAGTCATCGCCGATGTTTAGCTGAGTCTGACCGGACCAAGTGTTAGAGTCGTTAGTAGTGTCGCCTATCCCAGGAAGATATATATATCCCTGAAACTTATAGCCATTATAACCTTCAAGCTTGTTTACATCCATATCTTTGGTTCTAAAATTCCAACCGTTTTGGTAGTTTCCATTTTTATCAGTATATGGATAACTCGAATCAGAAAAGGTAATTGTATTACCATTAATTGCTTCTACTACTGCAACGTGTCCATAAGTGCCGCCACTCCAACAAATAATTGCCCCCAGTCTGGGTTTAGTAGGATCTGTGCTTCGTCCATATCCATCATTATATGAATACCACTCATGCGCATTTCCGCCTATGTTTAATTTAGGTCTTTCTCCTAATAATTCGTATGCACGACCATAAGCATATTTAGTACAATTATTTATTGAATAATGCGGTCCTGTCGAAATCTTATTATCTCCCCAATAATACTTATACTCAGGTGAATTATTCGCATTTCCTTTTGTAGGCTCAGTGGTTCTGGGAACAAAACCACCAGCCGCCTCAACCTTAATCGGCACCGCCGGCACAAGCGCAAGCACCATACACAGTGCCATAATCAGGCTTAATAATTTCTTTCTTCTTCGTTTCCATTTCATTCTTTCATCACTCCTGTTCTGTTTAATATAATTGTTAATAAAAAGCAGTGTCCACCGGAGCAGAAGAAAGATTTCCTGAAAAAACTGCGGTCTTTTAAAACCGCAGTTAATATAAACTCCGATTTCCCACCCGAATATCCCGGCAGTGGAAGAGTGACTTCCACCACCGGAAAATATCCTGTGAGAAATCAAGAACGGGGTGTAAGTATGCGTCCACACTTACACCCCGATATTTATTCGGGAACAAAACGTAATACATACAATAGCATTCCGCCTGATAAAACGACGATACGACTATAAATAAACGCCGTAATCCTTCTTGTAAACGAAGAATAATTCCTTTATAATACTAATTGTGTGTATCGCAGATTTTGTCTGTATTGTGTGGTATCGACCTACCATCCTTGCCGTAAGAGGTTGCAGCCTCTTACGGTGGTACACCGTCAATCCTTGAATTCTCTGCCCTTAGTTTACCAGATATATCCAGTTAAGGCAAGATAATTTTTGCTTTCATGAATTAGAAGAATAATTGATTGAAAATACTGTGAAACCTGCTATAATAGAGACAGTAAGGAAAAGGAGAAGCGAATGGAAAGTATAACAAATACTGTTTTGACAGACATGGCAGGAGCCTATATTGAACATTCGGCAGTTATTACAAATTTTGTTGCAACTGTACACAGTCAACTGAAAAATAGTATGTGTAAAGTTTTTCCTGATAATGTTCAATATAAATGGAATGTGCAAGGGGAAAATAAGACGGTCATTCCTGATGTGACTATTAATTGCAGGGTTCATGCAAGAAAGGGAAATTCGTTTTTTGACATTCCGCGTTTTGTTATGGAAGTACTTTCTCCATCTACCGAACAGTATGACCGTGGGGAAAAGATGGAATTATACCGCCAGCAAGAAGTTGATGAATATTGGATTGTAGACTGGCAAAAAAAACAGATAGAAATTTATAGTTTGGATTATGACGATAATCAGGAAGCACAGTATTATTTGTGGAATACAATCACAGAAAAAAATAAAGAGGAATTGAGAATTGTGCATTTCCCCAATATTAAAATCACATTTGATGAATTATTTGAAGAAATAGATATGGGTGAATAAGAATATGCAATGTGGTAAAAATTCCGCTTGACAAATGCCAAAGTTTCAGATACGATACAAACAGTTAAATAACACAGGCGTTGAAAAGAACAAGTAGTAAAAGAGGGAACGGACAGAAAACAGCCGGTTGATGAGAGGCGTAACGGAAAGTCTTTTATGAATACATCTTGGAGCTTCATGACAGAATATAAATACTGCGTTATGCAGGAGACTGCATTTTAGCAATTTAATTGCAGGCAGGTTTATTAGTAGGTTATGACGTAGGAATGCACGTTACAGCAGGAGAGTATCATCGAAGCTACGCGGTATGCCGCGGCGGGAGATTGTACTTGGTAAGGTAGACAGTGTGAGCTGTTTATGAAGTTAGGTGGTAACACGAGATATTAACCTCGTCCTTTCAATAGGGCGGGGTTTTTTGTGTGTGCAACAAGATAAACGAGAATGTTTGATTTGACGCAGACTAAGAAAGGAGTATCAATAGTATGAAAATTTATGAAGAACTGCAGGCAAGAGGACTGCTTGCACAGCTTACGGACGCTGAAGAAATTCGGGAACTTATCAATAACGGGAAGGCAACCTTTTATATTGGGTTTGATCCGACCGCAGACAGCCTTCATGTGGGGCATTTTATGGCGCTTTGCCTGATGAAAAGATTGCAGGAGGCGGGCAATAAGCCGATTGCCCTGATTGGCGGCGGCACCGGCATGATTGGCGACCCTTCGGGAAGAAGCGATTTGCGCACTATGATGACGAAGGAAACCATTGAGCATAACTGCGAATGCTTTAAGAAACAAATGAGCCGTTTTATCGATTTTTCAGAAGGTAAGGCGCTTATGGTGAACAATGCGGACTGGCTGACTGATTTAAATTACATTGAATTTATCCGCGATATAGGTGTGCATTTCAGCGTCAACCGCATGCTGACCGCCGAGTGCTACAAACAGCGGATGGAAAAAGGACTTAGCTTTTTGGAATTTAACTACATGATTATGCAGAGCTATGATTTTCTGGAACTTTTTAAACGCTACGGCTGCAACATGCAGTTTGGCGGCGACGACCAGTGGAGCAATATGTTGGGCGGCACGGAGCTGATTCGCCGTAAGCTTGGCAAAGACGCTTATGCAATGACAATCACGCTGCTTTTAAATTCCGAAGGCAATAAGATGGGAAAGACGCAGAAAGGCGCGGTGTGGCTTGATCCTAATAAGACGTCGCCGTTTGAGTTTTACCAATACTGGCGCAACGTGGATGACGCAGATGTCTTGAAATGCTTAAGGATGTTGACTTTCCTGCCGATTGAGCAGATTGACGAGATGGATAAGTGGGAGGGCAGCCAGCTAAACGAAGCTAAGGAGATTCTTGCCTATGAGCTTACCAATCTCGTACATGGACAGGAAGAGGCAGATAAGGCGAAAGAGACAGCGAAAGCGCTTTTTGCAGGCGGCACTAACTCTGAAAATATGCCGACTTCGGTTATCACGGACGATAAATTCATCGATGGCAGGATAGATATTCTCGGTATTCTTGCAGCGTCAGGACTTGCAGCGTCACGCTCTGAGGCTCGGCGTGCGGTGGAACAGGGCGGCGTTACCGTAAAGGGCGAGAAGATAAGCGACATAAAGCTAGCATACAGTAAAGACGAAATTGCCGCCGAGGAGTTTGTTATAAGGAAAGGCAAGAAGAGTTTCAAAAAGATTGTAGTAGAGTAGTTTCTGTAAATGTAATAGGCAATTGTGAAACTAATAGTGTTGGTACCGGGTTTAGCGATTGCCTGTATAAATACGAAAAGCGAGGGAGAAGATATGGCAGGAAAAACAAGGACATTGATGTCCTACACACCGGAAATTAAAGTGTTGGATTGTACATTAAGGGACGGCGGATTGGTAAACGATTTTTATTTCACGGACGAATTTGTAAAAGATTTATATAAGGCGAATATCAAAGCCGGAGTTGACTATATGGAATTTGGCTATAAGGCGTCCAAAGAGATGTTTGACGAAAGCAAATTCGGCAAATGGAAATTCTGTAACGATAAGGATATCCGCGAGATAGTGGGCGATAATAAAACGGATATGAAAATATCGGTTATGGCAGATGTAGGACGCTGCGATTATAAAAAGGACATTATCAATAAAAAAGACAGCCCGGTTGACCTTGTAAGAATCGCGACATATATCAACACGATTCCGGCAGCTGTGGCAATGATTGAAGACTGCACCAAAAAAGGATATGAAACCACGGTCAACATTATGGCGATTTCCAAATCCAGCGAGGTGGATATCGACGCGGCGTTAGAACTCTTATGCCAGAGCAGCGTAGGCTGCATTTATCTGGTAGACAGCTACGGTTCTTTGTATCCTGAACAGATAAGCAGGCTTTCGGACAAATATCTGGAAGCGGCGGAAAAGTACGGTAAAAAGGTAGGCATTCATGCGCATAACAACCAACAGCTTGCGTTTGCCAACACTATCGAGGCTCTAAGGCGCGGCGTAAGTTATTTAGACGCTACCGTGAGCAGCTTAGGGCGCGGCTGCGGCAACTGTCCGAGCGAACTGCTTTTAGGCTTTTTGAAAAATCCTAAATACACCATCAACCCGCTGCTTAAGTTCATCGAGGAACATATCGTGCCGATGAAAGAGTCCGGCGTAGTATGGGGATACGATGTGCCCTACCTTTTGACAGGTATCCTGAACCAGCACCCTAAGACCGCGATTCAGTTCACGAAAGAGAACAGAAAAGATTACCATGATTTTTATTTGGAATTGCTGGATAATTTCTAAATGTGGTTTGCGTTTGATATGGCTGCATGAAAGGGGTTTGGATATGTTCCGAAGCCCTTTCCTTTTTAAATCGGTTCTGATAATATGGGAAAGAGTGAAGCTTATGGTTTATATTGTAGACAATATATTAAATTATTTAATATATCTGTTTATCATATATTGTGGATTCAGGATAAGACCAAGAAAAAACAAATTTTTTATTGCTGTATCTGCATTGTCTGTGCTGTTTGCAGGCGCGGTCAACGCATATTATGACGTCAATTCTCCGATTGTTTATATCATTTGGAGCGTGCTTTCCATCTGCTTGTTTTTTGAGGAGCGTTTAGGACGTTTGCTTGTACTTAGCGCCGCACTCATGTATTTTACCGGAATTATTGATACATTCAGCGTCATGTTGATACAGGTCGTGATGATAGGCGGAGGAGTTACAAGTACAGCCCCCGCTTGGTGGATGGAGCCTGCTTATCTGATTTCATTCCTGATATACCTTTTGGCATACCTGCGGATTCTAAAAAAGCATGAAGTCTATTTGTGTGACATAGAGGTTAAGTACAAGGCTGCACTTCTGGTGCAGGGCGGCATTTTCCAGATGTTTTACAATTTTGTTTTTGTCTTCTTTAATGAAAATCATACAATGTATGGTTGGGACGCCTATGCGTTATTTTTTATCAGTATAGCGGGAGTTATATATTCCATTTTCCTCACCCTTGGCCTTGCTGTTAAAAATATACTGTCAAACAGGCAGAACAAGGAGCTTCAATCTTTTATGTATATGCAAAAACAGCAATACGATTACCAGTTACAACAGTCGGTGACTATGCGGCGCTTTAAGCATGATTTGATAAATCATATAGGCGTATTAAGGGAGTTATTGAATGAAAAAAAGACAGAAGAAGCCAAAGGGTATGTAGATACTATCTGGAATATTCAAAATACGTTTGATTTAAAAATTCATACAGGAGATAGTTTCCTCGATGTTATCATCAATTATTATTCGTATCTGGCAGAAAAGGAAAATATAGAGTTCGTTGTCTTAGGAAGGCTTACTGAAAAAATGCCCCTTGAGATGTTCGATATTACAACATTGATGGGAAATATACTGCAGAACGCTGTGGAAGCGGCGGTAAAATCAGATACTCCCAAAATACATATGGAACTTGTAGAGCATAAAAAAGAAATTTTTATTGTCGTAATCAACAGCGTTGCTGAGAAAATCAATACAAAAATGAATTTCTTTAGGACGTCTAAAAAAGATAAAGAAAATCACGGTTTTGGTTTGAAAAATATCGTTGCAACCGTCGAAAAGTATCATGGTGAATGTTATATGGAATCCCTAGTGGAAAATGGGGAAGCGTTATTTAAAATCAGTATTGCCATACCTACTGCTAAAGAGTGGCGTATGCAGCACCGTATATAAGCGGCGCAGACCGGGAAGGGAGCATGGTTAAGGGTATGAAGATAAGCATCATAGAAGATGAAGCAGTATGGAGAGATAAAATACAGACGATTATTGAAAAACATTGCATGGAAAAAAATATTCCATTTCAAATTAATTCCTATGGAAGCGGAAAAGATTTTATAAAAAGTGCAGATACAGAGCTGTTGTTTTTGGATATCGAACTTGCAGAAGGCGAAGATGGTTTTGAGATAGCGGAACAGTTGAGGAATTTTGGCAACAAATGTAAGGTTTGTTTTTTAACTTCGCATACAGAATTAGCCAGAGCAGGCTATAGGGTAAATGCGTTCAGATACATTGATAAAAAATATTTGGACGAAATAGGTGAGGCGATTGATTTTTTCCTTAAAACTAAGATTCAGGACCGGATTGTATCCTGTAATGATAGCGCCGGACTTCGCATAAAGATAAACTTAAACGAACTTTTGCTTATTGAAACATATGGAAGGAAATTAAGATACCTTATGCTTGATGGGAAGGAGCATTTATGCGAAGGGCAGATATCAGAAGCCGCGCGAAGCTTATCCCAATTTGGCTTTTTTCAGATACATCGGTCGTATATTGTCAATTTAAAATATATTGAGAAGGTGCAAAGTCACGAAATTACACTTTGTAATGGATTAAAGTTAATCATCGGGAGAGCCCATAATAAAGAGTTTAAGAAGGAATTTTTCAAGTGGAGAATGTGGTTTGATAATTGATTCCCATAAGCAACGAGCCAAATATCTAAATTAATCAGCGATTGGTTTGTACATTTGATGATTGCCGCGAGTGTCGTTTACGCAAAAATTATGTCGTTTGTGCAGATGGGATTGTATTATTTACTTCGTTGTGATATAAGAAAATAATAAAAATATATATCACAGGGGAGCTTGTTATGATGAAAAAAATCTTTTTGCCGGGTTTGATATGCCTTGTTCTGTTATCTGGCTGTTCTACAAATAAGGATACAGGATATACAGATGTTATCCCTACTAAAATTGAGGATACTGGCAGCGATATTAATCTGCCCAAAGAAAGCGCTTCTGATATACGACAGACGTCCCCTACTGAAATGCACGAACCAGAGCAATCTGCAGCCGCAGAGGAAATAGCGGAAACGGAGTCTCAGACGAAAACAGCACAGATTCCGAAAATTTATGAAGGGGAATATACCGGCAATACTATAAGCGATCCTAATTATGACTGTCTGGAGATTCAAAGAAATGAAGATGATACTTATAGAATACAGGTTAAAATTCCGTTTCTAACCAAGTTATATGAATGCACAGGTTATCAGTCAGAAAATATAATCCTGTTTTCCACATCTGAATGGGGTGCAGACAAAAATGTAGAGGGAAGTATCTCTTTTGATGGTGATTTCGCCACAGTGACATTTACTTCCGGCTGGTATCAGACAGCCACTACGGAAAGCTCCTATCAATACCATAAAACATCTGATACTTCCCGCATGGAAGATTGCCCTTATGTACGCCCCAACTATACTTCTTTCACAGGTGAATACTGCGATTCCAACGATGATCCAAGTCTTGAAATCAGGCTAAATGATGATGGTTCTTATCTCATACAGATTAGCATTTTCCGCGAAATAGGATACGATGCGTGTATCGGCAGTCTGTCGGGAGAAAAAATGTCTTTCACATCAGACCAGCGCGGCGGCGTAAGCGGCAGTATAACTCTTGACAATGACCTTGCGGTTGTTAAGTTTGAACAGATTGGTTATTTTGAAAATTCTAAAGTAACAACCTATTTGTTTCATAAAATATCCGACAGCCCAAATATTGAGGAACAACTTAATGGGCTGGAATATTTAATTGGGGAATATGATTATTCGTCAGATTATGGAATTGGTAAGTTAATTATTAATAAAACAGCTTATGGATATGATATTTCCGATTATGAATCAGAATCTTCTTATAGATTTTTAGCCAATTCATCTAACATAGACATGATAGAAAATAATAGGATATATATAAAGTATCCTGAGCAGGTATTTTCTGACGACACAGTTATTTTTAGCTATTATATTTTGGAGTATGGTACAGATGGAATAAATGTGTATTACACAAAAACGGCATATGAAGAAGGTGAATTTCTATATTATGCTGCAAAAAATGAATAATGACAATCAACTGCTGGGATTATAGAGGAAAGGAATGTAAATTAGAATGAAGAAATTATTAGAGTTTGTGTTGTTGTGTCTTATGGCGCTTATGCTGTCGGCATGTGGGAGCGGTGATGACGCTGATGATGGGATTGAATATGTGAAATGGGAGCCGATTGAAACGCCGGTTCCTACCAAAAGCAACCAGACAGTCGGAGAGGAGACTGAAAAAATAGAAGAGGATACAACGCAACCGCATATAGATACGGAAAGCAGCGGAAACAGTACGAAGACACAGGCAGACAATTATGTGGGAGAGTATAATGACCGTGATATTCCGGAGCCGAATCTGGAAATCCAGAAAAACGCGGACGAACTATTAGATTCATTTATCAATGGACAGATAAACGCAGTAAACCCTGCAGATACGACGCAGACATTTTATATTACCGACTTAAATATGGATTCAGGGGAATGGGATTCCTATTCTGTCGGAGAGAAAGCCGACCTTGACAATGACGGTGAAAATGAACTGATTATTTGTGGTCCGTATGGCGGAATATACCTTGATGCGCGCGATAATAAGGTATATGAATTTGCAAGGGGAGAGGGCACTGGCGTTACGCTTTCTTATACCGTATATAAGGGGGATATATGGATTATGTACAGCAACTGTATGAATGTAGGATATAAAGCATATCATATGGAAAAATTTGAAGGGGCAGATAATTTAGTGGCAGAAATGAATTTTGGTGAGGAGCTTGTTGATGCGGATAATCCAGAGTCTGAAATGAAATATACATTAAATGGAATGGAAATATCTTCTGATGAATATTATGAATTAGGCAGCAGGATTTTTGCAGCCGAAGTATATGCAAATTAAAAGAATTTCATTTTGTTGAAATAAAAGCAACAATCCCTCTCATTTTCATTTAAAATGAGGGGGATTTTCCAAGCCAATACCATCATTTACCATACACCTTTTTAAGATTATCCACCTTCGCCCCCATATTCACAAGCATAGCGTCTAAAATAGCGATAGCTGCCATTGACTCCACGACCACGACGGCACGTGGAACGACGACAGGATCATGCCTGCCTTTAATGGCTATTTCAATGTCTTCGCCCTGCCTGTTTACTGTCTGTTGCTTTTGAAAGATAGAGGGCGTAGGTTTTACATGGGCACGCAGAATAATCGGAGAACCGTCGCTTATTCCGCCTAAAATGCCGCCCGCATGGTTGGTTGCCTTCGTTACTTCACCAGCGTTCATTATGAATGCGTCATTATTTTCAGAGCCTTTATATTGGGAAACCTGTACGCCATCTCCGATTTCCACGGCTTTTACTGCGCCGATGGACATAACGGCTTTGGACAGTTCAGCGTCTAATTTATCAAAAACAGGCTCGCCGATTCCGGCGGGAACACCTTCTATCAGGCATTCAATAACTCCCCCCACTGAATCGTGCTTTTCCATGCAGTCTGCAAGATATGCTTCGGCTTTTTGCGACGCTTCATAATCCGGCATGCAGGTAGGGGTGGTGAGAAGAGCCTGTTTGTCGAAGGCGTTATAATCTATCTCCACAGGACCGATTGAGCGGGTATAAGCCGTAACGGTGATACCGAGGCTTCCTAATAATTTTGCCGCCACAGCGCCTGCCGCCGCGCGCCCGATGGTTTCACGCCCTGAGGAACGTCCGCCGCCGCGGTAGTCCCTGAATCCGTATTTAGCGTCAAAAGTATAGTCGGCATGACCGGGGCGGTAGTAGTTTGCAATCTCACTATAATCAGCCGAACGCTGCGAAGTATTATGCACTATTATTGAAATGGGAGTACCCGTTGTCTTACCTTCAAAAACGCCGGACATTATCTCCGCCTTATCATCTTCTTTTCTGGGGGTAGCTATCTTGGTCTTACCGGGTTTGCGGCGGTCAAGGAAAGCCTGTATGTCTTCTTCACAGAGCGCAAGTCCTGCCGGAGTGCCGTCTATTATGACGCCTAACGCTTTTCCGTGTGATTCCCCCCATGTAGTAATGCGAAAGATTTTACCGTAAGATGAGCCTGCCATAATCAAATTCCTTCCTAATTTATAATTTGTCTAAACAAGCATATCACATTTTCCCCAATAAAAAAAGACATGAAATTTACCGCATTTTTCGTGATTTACATAAAAAGATTTACATAAATTTATAAAAATGATTTACAAATGAAAATTATGTGATATTATATAAAGTAGGTGTTTTATAATTTGAAAGCGGTGCGCGAATAGAATGGAAAAAACTTTTAAAGAAAAAGTAATTCGTAAATTTACGAATATCATGAAAAAAAACAGGCTGTTGAAACTGCCGTGTCTGGCTGCGTTGACGGTTATATTGAGCATTTATTATATATGCAGACATTTTGCCACAAATACAAAAAGATATGTGTGCACAGCTTTTTCCCTATTCTTTTTTATGTCCAGTTGCAGCTTTTCTTTTGCCGTATTATCAGGGCAGTCGGGATTTATCAATGTTCAGGAGACTTACAACGCGATTGTGGAGGATTCAGATGTGGAGCTGGCGGTGGAGAAAGATATAATGCCTGATGAAAGCGCGTTATCCGAGATAGATGCGGAATTAGATGAGATTGGCGATTTGGAGCATAGCGGTGATGCGGATTTCTATACGCTTGACGATATTCTGGAAGAGAACCAGTCCTATGAAATAGAAGGAGATATAGCCAGCAACGAAGAAGTTTCTTCAGAAGAAAATATATCTGACGGGCAGGAATTTGTATCCGATGGACAGGAGCTTGTATTTGACAGCAGCGATTGGCGGCTGATACTGGTAAATAAACACCACCCTATACCTGATGATTACAGTTTAGAATTGGGTATTGTAACAGACAATATGAGATGTGACAAACGGATTATTTCGGACGCAATAGCCATGATGCAGGCAGCGCAGAAAGATGGTATTACACTTATTATCCGCTCGCCATACAGGAGCGATAATAGGCAGGTAGAATTATTTAATCAAAAAATTAAGATGTATATGGGGCAGGGTTATTCCTATATGGAGTCTTATAAGATTGCTTCACAGACGGTTACTGTACCGGGAGCAAGCGAACATCAGATTGGTCTGGCGCTTGATATTACGTCAGACACATTTGTACCGCTGAAAGAAGAATTTGCCGATACAGATGCGGGAAAGTGGTTAGCGGAGCATAGCTGCGAATATGGATTTATACTCAGATATCCGAAAGATAAGGAATATATTACAAGCATTATATTTGAACCGTGGCATTTCCGCTATGTAGGTAAAGAAGCGGCGACGGTTATGAAGGAGGAGAATATTTGTCTGGAAGAGTTCTGGGACAAATATTTATAGGAGATAGAGGTTAATGTTTAGAATTATCAGGCAGGAAGGCAGGGCAAAGCGCGGAGAATTTGAGACCGTGCATGGAACGATACAAACCCCTGTTTTTATGAATGTGGGGACGGCGGCGGCAATTAAAGGCGCTGTTTCTACGCAGGACCTTAATGTGATAGGCACGCAGGTAGAGCTGTCTAATACTTATCATTTACACGTAAGACCGGGGGATAAAGTCATAAAGGCGCTCGGCGGTCTGCATAAATTTATGCTGTGGGATAAACCTATTCTGACAGATTCAGGCGGTTTTCAGGTGTTTTCACTAGCTAAATTGCGTAAAATCAAAGAAGAAGGCGTCTATTTCAATTCTCATGTGGACGGAAGAAAAATTTTCATGGGACCGGAAGAAAGTATGCAGATACAGTCTAATCTGGGTTCGACTATTGCGATGGCTTTCGATGAATGCCCGCCAAGTACGGCGCAGAGGGATTATGTAGAGGCTTCCGTGGAGCGCACGTCAAGATGGCTTAAGCGGTGCAAGCAGGAGTTAGATAGATTAAATGCTTTGGAAGATACGATTAATCCTAACCAGATGTTATTCGGTATCAATCAGGGAGCTGTCTATGACGACATTAGAATTGAACATGCTAAAAGAATATCTGAACTTGATTTAGACGGCTATGCGCTGGGCGGTCTTGCCGTAGGTGAGACGCATGAACAGATGTATCATATCATTGAAGAAACAGTGCCTTATCTGCCGTGTAATAAGCCGGTTTATCTTATGGGCGTGGGGACTCCGACGAATATTCTGGAAGCGGTAGAGCGGGGAGTCGATTTTTTTGACTGTGTATATCCGTCAAGAAACGGCAGGCACGGGCATTTATATACAAACCACGGCAAGATTAATCTTTTTAACGCCAAATATGAGTTGGATTCGCGTCCGATTGAAGAAGGCTGCGGCTGTCCGGTATGCTCTAAAGGATACTCAAGGGCGTATATCAGACATCTTCTTAAGGCGGGGGAAATGTTAGGCATGAGGTTCTGCGTCCTGCATAATCTGTATTTTTATAATACGATGATGACGGAAATCAGGGAAGCGCTTGATACGGGAACATTTGCAGAATATAAGAAAAAGAAGCTGGAAGAATTATAAAATACTTGTTTTATTGTTTGCGGTATGATAAGCTTTAGATTAATGTGAAAATAAATTTTTCATACACTTATGTATGATAGTAAAGGAGCACAATTGATTATGGGAATATTATTAGACGCGGCGGCAGCGACGCCGGAAGCAGCGGCAGGTAGTGGAATTGTAATGATTGGAACAATAATTCTGTGGATTGCGGTAATGTATTTTATTCTTTTCCGTCCGCAGAAGAAGGAGCAGAAAAGAATAGCGGCAATGCTTGCAGAGCTGGCTGTAGGCGATTCTGTTCTGACTAGCAGCGGTTTTTATGGCACGATTATTGATATCACGGACGATACCGTTATTATAGAGTTCGGTAATAATAAAAACTGCCGTATCCCCATGCAGAAATCGGCAATTACCCAGATTGAAAAAGCCGACGCTGAATAAGCAAAAACAAAAAAGGTGCATTTCGGTGCATCTTCTTTAATATGCACACGTTGACGAAGGGGAAAACTCCCCTTATTCGATTTATGGCTAATGAAAGGAAGAGGATTTATATGGAGCTTAATATTACATGTATTTCCGGCGACGGAATTGGTCCGGAGATAGTGGCGGAAGCCAAAAAGGTATTAGACGCCGTGGCGTCAAAATACGGACATACCATGAAATATACAGACGTACTTATGGGAGGCGCTTCGATTGATGCGTATGGCGTACCGCTTACCGATGAGACGATTCAGACCGCTAAAAATGCGGACGCGGTGCTTATGGGCTCTATCGGCGGTAATACTACGACTTCGCCGTGGTATAAGCTTCCGCCTGAATTAAGACCTGAGGCAGGGCTTTTGGGTATCAGAAAGGCGCTCAATTTATTTGCGAATTTAAGACCTGCGGTGCTCTATGAAGAATTGGCGGGAGCCTGCCCGCTTAAAGAAGAAATTTCCGCAGCCGGATTTGATATGTTGATTATGAGAGAACTTACCGGCGGACTTTACTTTGGCGAGCGTAAAACGGTGGAAGAGAACGGTGTGTTAAAAGCGACAGATACGCTTGTTTATGACGAAAACGAGATAAGGCGTATTGCCATTAAAGGATTTGACATAGCCATGAAGAGAAGGAAGAAGGTAACAAGCGTCGATAAGGCGAATGTACTGGATTCTTCTAGGTTGTGGCGCAAGGTAGTGGAAGAAGTCGCCAAGGACTATCCGGAAGTCACCCTAGAACATATGCTTGTGGACAACTGCGCAATGCAGCTTGTAAAAGATCCCGCTCAGTTTGATGTGATTTTAACCGAGAATATGTTCGGTGATATTCTTTCGGACGAGGCAAGTATGGTGACAGGCTCGATAGGTATGCTGGCGTCGGCTTCGTTAAATGACTCGAAATTTGGTTTATATGAACCGAGCCACGGTTCCGCGCCTGATATTGCGGGCAAAGATATTGCGAATCCGATAGCGACTATTCTCAGTGCGGCGATGATGTTAAGATACTCGTTTGACTTGGACAGCGAAGCCGACGCAATCGAAGCGGCGGTTAAGAATGTGCTTAAGGAAGGTTTCCGCACAATCGATATTATGCCTAAGGAGGCAGATGAATGTGCGGCAGTTAAGCAGGTTGGCTGCAGACAGATGGGTGATTTGATTGCAGAACGTATCTAGCCGCGAATTAATAAAGTAAGAGCAAACGGAAACAGGGAAAATGAATACTTAATAAAGGAGACTTAAATGATGAAAAGTGATAATGTAAAAGAAGGCATACAGCAGGCACCGCACAGGAGTCTGTTTAACGCACTCGGCTTTACGGAAGAAGAAATGAAAAAGCCGATGGTCGGCATAGTAAGTTCATATAATGAAATCGTACCGGGGCATATGAATCTCGATAAGATAGTAAATGCAGTAAAACTCGGCGTAGCGGAGGCGGGCGGAGTTCCCGTGGTCTTTCCTGCGATTGCCGTATGCGATGGAATTGCGATGGGACATATCGGTATGAAATATTCCCTTGTGACAAGGGATTTAATTGCCGATTCAACCGAGAGTATGGCGTTAGCCCATCAGTTTGACGCGCTGGTAATGGTTCCTAACTGCGATAAGAACGTACCCGGTCTTTTGATGGCGGCAGCAAGAATTAACGTGCCTACGGTATTTGTATCAGGCGGTCCTATGCTTGCCGGTCATGTTAAGGGACAGAAACGCAGTCTTTCTTCAATGTTTGAGGCTGTCGGCTCACATGCGGCAGGCACTATGAGCGAGGAAGAAGTAAGGGAATTTGAAGAAAAAGTTTGCCCTACCTGTGGTTCCTGTTCAGGCATGTATACCGCAAACTCTATGAACTGTCTGACAGAGGCGCTCGGCATGGGACTGCGCGGAAACGGAACTATTCCAGCGGTATATTCCGAAAGAATCAAACTCGCCAAACATGCGGGAATGGCGGTTATGGAAATGTACCGTAAAGATATAAAGCCCAGAGACATTATGACAAAAGACGCTATTTTAAATGCGCTTACCGTGGATATGGCGTTAGGCTGTTCAACCAATTCCATGCTGCATTTACCGGCGATTGCGCATGAGATAGATTTTGATTTTGATATTTCTTTTGCCAATGAAATCAGTGCAAAGACGCCGAACTTGTGTCATCTGGCTCCAGCAGGTCCTACATACATGGAAGACCTGAACGAAGCGGGCGGCGTATATGCGGTTATGAAAGAGCTTGCAGATGCAGGTTTGATAAATACAGGCTGTATGACAGTTACGGGTAAGACTATCGGAGAAAATATAGCGGACGCCGTAAATAAAAATCCGGAGGTTATCAGGACGCTTGACAATCCGTATTCAAAAACAGGCGGTCTTGCCGTACTGAAAGGAAACCTTGCGCCCGATGGCAGTGTGGTAAAGCGTTCCGCAGTAGTGGAAGAAATGATGGTGCATGAAGGTCCGGCGCGTGTATTTGAATGTGAAGAAGACGCCATTGATGCGATAAAAGGCGGTAAAATCGTGGCGGGAGATGTAGTAGTAATACGTTATGAAGGACCTAAAGGCGGTCCCGGTATGCGTGAAATGCTTAATCCTACCTCAGCGATTGCAGGAATGGGACTCGGTTCAAGCGTAGCGCTTATTACCGACGGACGTTTCTCAGGCGCATCGCGCGGAGCTTCCATAGGGCATGTATCTCCCGAAGCGGCAGTCGGCGGTCCGATTGCGCTGGTGGAAGAGGGCGATATTATCAGTATTAATATCCCCGAAATGAAGCTGGATATAAAATTGTCCGATGAAGAACTGGCGGCAAGAAAGGCAAAATGGCAGCCAAGAGAGCCGAAGGTTACGACAGGATATCTGGCAAGATACCGTGAACTTGTAACCAGCGGAAACCGCGGCGCGATTCTGGAAGTGCCGGGTAAACACTAAATAAAGATATTTGATGCCTGACATGGTAAAATAGGAGGAACAAAAATGTTATTGACAGGTGCAGAAATTGTTGTGGAATGCTTAAAAGAGCAAGGCGTAGATACTGTTTTCGGATATCCGGGCGGGACTATCCTGAATGTATATGACGCGCTTTATCAACATAGTAATGAAATCAAGCATATACTTACCTCACATGAGCAAGGCGCCGCTCATGCAGCGGACGGATATGCAAGGGCAACGGGCAAAGTCGGCGTCTGCATGGCTACAAGCGGTCCGGGCGCAACCAATCTGGTAACAGGTATAGCTACGGCATATATGGACTCTGTACCGATGGTGGCAATCACATGTAACGTTAATCTGCCTTTACTTGGCAAGGACTCTTTTCAGGAGGTGGATATTGCCGGCGTGACAATGCCGATTACCAAACATGGATATATCGTAAAAGATGTAAATATCCTTGCAGACACAATCCGTAAGGCTTTTGCGATTGCAAAAAGCGGAAGACCGGGGCCTGTGCTTGTGGATATTACGAAAGACGTCACGGCAAATAAATGCGAATATACTAAAGTAGACGTCACTGGGCAGGAAAACGAAACAGCGAGCGTTAAAACCAAGTCCGCAAAAGATTTTGATACTGATATTGAAAAGGCGCTTGAACTTATAAAAGAATCAAAGAAGCCATATATCTATGTGGGCGGCGGTGCAGTTATCTCCGGCGCATATGAAGAAGTACGGGAATTTGCCGCTAAGGTGGACGCTCCCGTATGCGATACCCTGATGGGTAAGGGCGTATTTGACGGACATGATAAACTTTACACCGGTATGATAGGTATGCACGGAACGAAAACTTCCAATTACGGAGTGAGCGAATGTGACCTTCTTATTGCGATGGGCGCAAGATTTTCAGACCGCGTTGTAGGCAATCCCAAGAAGTTTGCAGAGAAGGCAAAAGTGCTTCATATAGACATCGACGCGGCGGAGATAGATAAAAATATCCGTACGGACGTATCAGTAGTGGGCGATTTAAAAGAAGCGCTTAAGAAGCTCAATGCCGCGCTTGATAAGCAGGAGCATACGGAATGGATTGCGCATATTATGGAGCTTAAGGAAAAATATCCGCTTAACTATGATTCCACCGTGTTGTCTTGTCCTTATATAATGGAAGAATTAGACAGAATTACCAAAGGTCAGGCGATTATTACTACGGACGTAGGTCAGCATCAGATGTGGGCGGCGCAGTATTATAAATATTCAAGGCCGCGTACATTCTTATCTTCCGGCGGGCTCGGAACGATGGGCTACGGACTTGGCGCATGTATCGGCGCGAAGGTCGGCAATCCTGATAAAATCTGCGTAAATATCGCGGGAGACGGCTGCTTTAGAATGAATATGAACGAGCTTGCGACTGCAAGCAGATATAATATTCCTATTATTCAGGTAGTTATCAATAATCATGTATTAGGCATGGTAAGACAGTGGCAGACATTATTCTATGACAAACGCTATTCGCAGACCGTGTTAAACGATAAGGTGGATTTCTGCAAAGTGGCGGAAGGACTTGGCTGCGAGGCTATAAGAGTCACAAAGAAAGAGGAAGTTGCGCCCGCAATAGAAAAGGCTTTGTCATTAAATGCACCTGTGCTGATAGACTGCATTATTCCAGAAGACGATAAGGTATTCCCGATGGTTCCGGCAGGCGCGCCGATAAGTGAGGCTTTTGATGCGAAGGATTTGGCGGAGCAGGGGAAATAATTTAGAACCTTGACGAAGTATAATAATAAATGTAAAATATTGTTTGGTTTAATGGAGAGATATAGTAAATTTAGCAGTGTAGCTGTGAAAGTACTAAGCAGTTACAATCGTGACAGGAGGAAAGAAAAGTGTCCAGAGTATACAATTTTTCGGCAGGTCCGGCTGTTTTACCTGAGGAAGTGTTAAAAGAAGCAGCGGCGGAGATGTTAGACTATAACGGAAGCGGAATGTCTGTTATGGAAATGAGTCACCGTTCCAAAACATACGATAAGATTATAAAAGACGCGGAAGCGGATTTAAGAACCTTATTAAATATTCCGGAGAACTATAAAGTTTTGTTTTTGCAGGGCGGAGCAAGTCTGATTTTTGCGTCCGTACCTATGAATCTGATGAAAAACCGCAAAGCAGGCTATATTCTGACAGGGCAGTGGGCGAAGAAAGCATTTGCGGAAGCTAAGATTTATGGTGAAGCGGTAGAGCTGGCATCTTCTGCCGATAAGACATTTTCATATATTCCCGACTGCTCGGATTTACCGATTACAGACGATATGGATTATGTCTATATCTGCGAGAATAATACGATTTACGGAACGAAATACCATACGCTTCCTAATACTAAAGGAAAAATCCTTGTTTCAGACGTTTCATCATGCTTTTTATCCGAGCCGATGGACGTGACGAAATACGGTATGGTTTATGCGGGAGTGCAGAAAAACGTAGGTCCTGCCGGAACACAGGTTGTCATCATCAGGGAAGACCTTTTGACAGACGACGTTCTGCCATGTACGCCTACCATGATGAAATATAAGGTTCATGCGGACAACGATTCATTATATAATACGCCGCCGTGCTATGGCATATACATCTGCGGCAAAGTATTTAAGTGGCTGTTAAATAACGGCGGCTTGAGCGCAATGAAAGAGCTTAATGAGAAAAAAGCAAAAGTGTTGTATGACTTCTTGGATAAGAGCGTTCTTTTCAAAGGAACTGTTAGAAAAGAAGACCGTTCGCTGATGAATGTGCCTTTTATTACAGGTGATGATGAGAAAGATGCAGCTTTCATTAAAGAAGCGACAGCGGCAGGCTTCGTCAACTTAAAAGGACACCGCAGTGTAGGCGGTATGCGCGCAAGCATCTATAATGCGATGCCGATTGAAGGCGTGGAGAAGTTAGTCGCGTTTATGGAAGAATTTGAAAAGAAAAACAGCTAATAACTATTTAGAAGGTCTGCGCATTTACTGCACTGACTGTACGAAAACATAAATTTAACAGCTAAACAGGAAAGGGACAGGAAAATTAAATGTTTAAATATTATTGTTTAAATCCCATCTCAAAAGTGGGAACCGAGAAATTCAGCGCACAGTATGAGAAGACGGAAGATATAAACGAGGCGGAAGGAATCTTAGTAAGAAGTGCGTCCATGCATGAAATGGAAATGCCTAAGAACCTTCTCGCCGTCGCAAGAGCAGGCGCGGGCGTTAATAATATTCCGATAGATAAGTGCGCAGAGCAGGGAATCGTCGTGTTCAATACTCCGGGTGCTAATGCGAACGGTGTCAAAGAGCTGGTAATCGCCGGTATGCTGTTAGCGTCAAGAGACGTCGTAGGCGGCATTAAGTGGGTGTCCGATAATAAAGACGATGCGGACATAGCAAAGACGGCGGAGAAAGCTAAGAAAAACTTCGCAGGAACCGAAGTTCAGGATAAAAAGCTGGGAATTATCGGGCTGGGAGCTATTGGCGTAAAAGTTGCCAACGTAGCGAAACATCTTGGCATGGAAGTCTATGGATATGATCCGTATGTTTCGGTAGATGCGGCATGGAATTTAAGCCGTGACGTAAAGCATGTGCTGAATGTTGACGAGATATACGAAAGCTGCGATATCATTACCATTCATGTGCCGCTTATGGACGCGACTAAGGGCATGATAAATAAGGACGCTATCGATAAAATGAAAGACGGAGTAATCCTGCTTAATTTTGCAAGAGACCTTCTTGTAGACGAGAAAGCTGTACTTGATGGCATAAAAGCCGGAAAGATACGCAAATATGTAACAGACTTCCCTAACGCTACGACGGTAGGACAGGAAGGTTGTATCGTAATTCCACATCTGGGAGCGTCTACGGAGGAATCCGAAGATAACTGTGCGAAAATGGCGGTTAAACAGATGATGGATTACCTCGAAAACGGCAATATCATCAACAGTGTCAACTATCCGAAATGCGATATGGGGGTATGCGACCAAGCGGGACGTATTGCGATTTTCCATAAGAATATTGCCAATATGATTACGAAATTTACGGCATGCTTCGGAGATAACAGTATCAATATCACCAATATGATGAATAAATCCAAAGGGGAAGTTGCTTATACCATGATGGATATCGAAGTTCCCGCGTCTGAGGAGATAATCAAGAAGCTTGCGTCTATTGAAGGCGTATTTCGCGTGAGGGTTATTAAATAAGTTAATATGTGATTATAGATATGGAATGGGCTTATATGCTTTCTCTTGAGGTCCTTGTAAAACGCCGGTACTTAGTGAAAAAGCCTGTTTTATGGCTTTTGAACTTAGTACCGCTGCGATTTTACACGGAGCGAGAGCGTGCCTCAAGAGAAAGCATATAAGCCCATTCCGCTAAACAACTATGAATATTAACTATTTTCATGCCAAACCGCTGTCACGCAATTCTGATTGAAACTGTTCCTCCGCTTTAACGGCAACCTCGCTTGCCAAATCCATATAGAGAATAAACACATCTTCAAGCGACATTCCTTTTTCTTGCGCAATTTCTTCCATAATGGGCTTTAATGTTTCAAGCTGGGAAGAAATCGGCGTTTTCTGCGGGTCGATATCGCCCAATGTTTTTTCGGCATAATCATTGATTCTATGAAGAATTTTTGCATTTTCCGCTGTCATACATACACTTCCTTTTCCGTGAATATTTATATTGCTTGTGGGTTGAACTATTACTGTTACTTTGCTATTTTAGCACCAGACGCTTGTGTTAAACAAGTATTTTTGATAAAATAGATTATATTTTACAAAAAAGATAGTAAAAAGGTGAGTAGAATTGATATGAAAAAGAAGATTGGGTATATATGTCTGCTGTTTTGCGCTGTGGGCGTAGTTATCTTTATGTACCGCATGAATAATACTGGACGTATAATAGATGAAGGAATTGAGAGAAAAATTGCGGTAGAAAAATGCAGAGAGAATGAAAATTATCATTTGGTAAAAGTATCAGGTTACAATACCGGCTTGGGATATATTATATCTGAGGGTGAAGATAAGGGAATTGAAGTGGAGTTAGAGGGTATCACTCCAAGGACGAGTTTAAGTGATGTTTTTGAGTGTTCTGATAATGAATTTTTAGTATATGGATTGGAAAAAAATATAGAGAAAAAGACAACTAATGCAGATAGCATGGAGTATATAACAGAACCATATACAATAGTTGTTGAAGAATGGGAAATAGTTACGCCGATTTACAGAGATTATACATATAGCCAACATGAAAGGATTTTTTATCCAAAAAAATATATTGACAATTATGATTTAGAGCATGGTGATTATAAAGTAATAAATTAGAGTGATAGGAGAAAAAGAATGGCAGACATAATTCCGTTTAAGGCGCTTAGACCGCGTGAGGATTTGGTAGAAAAAATTGCTGCGCTTCCATACGACGTATACAGTAGGGAAGAGGCAAGAAAAAAAGTAGAAGGGGATTTTTATTCATTTCTTAGGATAGACAGGGCGGAGACACAGTTTCCTAAAGATTACGATATGTATGCGCCGGAGGTTTATGAGAAGGCACATGATATACTCTGGGATATGGTAAGCAGGGGAGAGTTTGTCAGAGAGAAAAATGACGCTTATTATGTATATGAGCTTGTAATGAACGGCAGGTCGCAGACGGGAATTGCGGCGTGTGCGTCTGTGGACGATTATGAAAATCAGGTAATCAAGAAACATGAGAATACAAGGGCAGATAAGGAAGCCGACAGAATACGTCATGTAGATGCCTGCAATGCGCAGACAGGTCCGATTTTCCTTGCCTACAGACAGAGGCAGGATATTAATGAACAGATAGAGAAAGCTAAGAAAAGGAAGCCTTTATATGACTTTAAGGCGGACGACGGCATTATACACAGGGTATGGATTATAGATGATGAGGAGTCAGTACGCGCCATCAAAGAAGGTTTTGCACAGGTGGATTCCGTATATATTGCAGACGGTCATCATAGGTGCGCTTCGGCTGTAAGGGTATCTCAAATGCGCAGAAAGCAGAACCCCGATTATGACGGAAGCGAAGCCTTTAATTATTTTCTTTCCGTGATGTTTCCTGATGAACAACTGCTTATAATGGATTATAACAGAGTAGTTAAATCTTTGAACGGATATACGGAAGAAGAATTTCTGATAAAGACGGGCGAGATTTTTGCAGTACAGGAAATGGGAAAAGAGGCATATCGTCCGAAGAAAAAGGGTGAAATCGGCATGTATCTGAAAGACACATGGTATAAGCTTTCTATAAAAGGGGATATGCTTATGGGAGAGCCGGTAGAGGATTTGGACGTAGCTATATTGCAGAAATATTTGTTAAATCCCGTGCTTAGCATTCTGGATCCTAAGGTTGATAAAAGAATAGACTTTGTCGGAGGAATCAGGGGGCTTGGAGAGCTTGAAAGAAGGGTTAAAACAGACTGTAAGGCAGCGTTTGCAATGTATCCGACCGATATCCATGAATTATTTGCGGTTTCCGATGCGGGCAAGCTGATGCCGCCTAAATCAACATGGTTTGAACCTAAGCTGCGCAGCGGTATATTTATACATTCTTTGGCAGACTAATACATAAACTATATGATGCGGCAAGACTGCATTAAGTAAGTGATGGAAGGAGTAAAAATATATGAATAAGAGACTCTATAAATTAATGAATTGGGCTGAAATCGAGGGAGTTATTTATTCCGAATCGGATAATCCGCATAGCATATTGGGAGCGCATGTGAGCGGAAACAATATTCTAATTCAGGCGTTTATGCCCGGAGCAAAAAGCGTTCGCGTACAGCCGGATACAGCCGATAAAAGCTATCCGATGGAGTGCGTGGACGAAGAGGGATTTTATGCGGTTTTGATTCCTTCAAAGAATATGTTTGCATATGACTACATCGTAGAGTATGAAGACGGTACGCTTAAAAAGATAAAGGATGCATATAACTTTAAACCACAGATTAGTAAACAGGATACTGATAAATTCAACGCGGGAATACATTACACTATTTATGATAAACTCGGAGCGCACCCGATGGAAATAGACGGCGTGAAGGGAGTATATTTTGCAGTCTGGGCGCCGAATGCACTCCGCGTCAGCACGGTAGGAGATTTTAACGGCTGGGACGGCAGGGTACATCAAATGAGGAGACTTGCCGACTCTGGTATATTTGAAATTTTTATCCCCGGAGTAAAGGAAGGAGATTGTTATAAATTTGAATTAAAAGCTAAAGGCGGACTTACCTATCTGAAAGCGGATCCTTATGCTTTTGGACAGCAGCTTCGCCCCGAAACCGCGTCTATTGTCAGGGATTTGCGCGGATTTGACTGGAAAGATGGTAAATGGCTGAAAAAACGCAAAGAGGCTCAGGCGGTCAATGCGCCTATCAGCATTTATGAGTTGTATCTTGGTTCTTTTGCTAAGACAGAGGGCGAAAATCCATATATGAATTATAGAGAGCTTGCGCCTAAGATTATTGAATATGTGAAAAAAATGAATTATACGCATATAGAGCTTATGCCCGTTATGGAGCACCCTTTGGATAATTCATGGGGCTATCAGGTGATAGGCTACTATGCGCCGACTTCACGCTATGGTACGGCGGAAGATTTTATGTATTTTATGAACGAAATGCACAAGGCTGATATTGGCGTAATTCTTGATTGGGTGCCTGCGCATTTCCCGCGCGATACGCACGGACTTTCCAATTTCGACGGCACATGCCTGTATGAACATGCAGATCCGCGCCAAGGAAGCCACCCGCATTGGGGGACGCTTATCTATAATTACGGAAGACCTGAGGTGCGCAATTATCTGATTGCCAATGCACTGTATTGGGTAGAGCAGTATCATGCGGACGGTATCAGAATGGACGCAGTAGCCTCTATGTTATATCTTGACTATGGTAAGAGCGACGGACAATGGGTGGCGAATATCTACGGCGGTAACGAAAATCTGGAAGCGGTGGAGTTTCTTAAACATCTCAATTCCGTGATGAAAAAGAGAAATGACGGCGTTCTTATGATTGCCGAAGAATCGACGGCGTGGCCTAAGGTGACGGGCGAGCTGAACGACGACGGACTTGGTTTTGACTTAAAGTGGAATATGGGATTTATGAACGATTATTTAAGCTATATCAAAAATGATCCGTATTTCCGTTCAGGCTGTCATAATAACCTGACATTTAGCATGATATATGCGTACAGCGAGAATTTTGTGCTGGTATTTTCACATGATGAGGTGGTGCATGGGAAGGCGACCATGCTTGGAAAGATGCCGGGTGAAAATAAGGATAAGTTTGCTAACTTACGTCTGACCTATGCGTATCTTATGACGCATCCGGGCAAAAAACTCTTGTTCATGGGACAGGATATCGGAGAATTCGACGAATGGAACGAGGAACGCACAGTAGAGTGGGAGCTTTTGGAGTATCCTGAGCATAAGAAGCTGAATAAACTGATGGCAGATTTGAATAAACTGTACACCACGCTGCCCGCCATGTATAAGAAAGACGATTCGTGGGAGGGCTTTGAATGGATTAACTGCATAACGCCGCAGGCTTGTATGCTTTCATATATGCGTAAGGCGGATAAGGAAAAGGATACCTTGATTGTAGTTGCCAATTTTGCCAATGCAAAACAGGACTTTACGGTGGGAGTGCCTTACGAGGGTAAATATAAGGAAATCCTCAATACCGACGCGACTGCTTATGGCGGCAGTGGAACCGTAAATTCTAAAGAAAAGCATACTATCGATAAAGAATGGGACGGAAAGCCCTATGCGATTGAAGTGGTAAGCGCGCCTTTATCTTTAAGTATTTTTGAATATATTCCCTATACTGCGGAAGAAAAAGCCGCTATAGACAAGGCAAAAGCTGAGGCTATCCGCAAAGCGAAGGAAGAGCAGGAAAAACGTGAAGCCACAGAAGCGGCAAGAATCACGGCAATAGAAGCAGAAGAAGCTAAGGCGGCGGCAAAAAGAGCCATGCAGGAAGCCGAAGAAAAGGTCAAAGCTGCAAATGCGGCGGCTGAGCGGCTTAAGAAGATAACGGAGAAGGCGGCGCCTAAGACGAAAAAGACGACAAAATCAACAAAACTCTGAATTTTATAAAAAATATTAATTCGTTATTGCAAAAAAAGAAATAACCCTTTATAATAACATAGGGTAAGCTGGAATAGCGCAGTTGGTAGCGCAACTGATTCGTAATCAGTAGGTCGAGGGTTCGAGTCCCTTTTCCAGCTTTTTCTTATTTAATTATTTATAGTCTGAAAGAGGGAACAATATGAAATTTATCCCTTTATCTGAATCCGAAGGCTCTGCCGACAAAAACATTTTAAAAGAAGAATTTAAAGCCGCGGCGTATGCCGGCGAAGGCAGACTCGGAGAAAAGCGTCTGTTCTACCGTTATTTTATTAATGTTAAATACATCTCATATCTGAATATACAAAAAGCCTACCTTAGAGTTGAAAGTGGAGAGTCCGGAGAATTTCTGTTACAGGAATTCTATCTTATGCTGGTCTTTAAAGATGGCAGCGAAGGAAAATTGCGCTTTGAACGCGAGGGGAATGTGAAGACGATTCTGGAATATCTTAAAGAAAATTATCCTGATATCGAAATCGGATATAAAAAACAACGCCCAGAAAAGTAGGTAGCAGTTCAACCATACCATTCATAAGTTGCCAAAATATATATTTTCAAACTAATCCTTGACATATATTTTTACCGTGCTACAATATATAGTATACTGAGAACTAGATATTGTATCAAAATATTTTATGGTAATACTATATAATAAGATTGTTGGGGGTTAAATATGAAGATTATCAAAAGAAGCGGTGCGGAAGTAGCTTTTGACTTGGAGAAGATTTCTGCCGCCATACGCAAGGCAAACGACAGCGTTGAAGGAATGGAAAAAATTTCCGAGGAGGAAATTGAAGAGATTGCCAAAGTGGTAGCGGACCACTGTGTAGAAATGAAGCGTTCTCCAAGCGTGGAAGAAATTCAGGATATGGTGGAAAACCAGCTTATGAAGCACGACGCCTATTCTATGGCGAGAAATTATATTACTTATCGTTACAGGCGTGCGCTTGTGCGTAAGTCCAATTCTACGGACCAGCAGATATTGAGCCTGCTGGAATGCAATAACGAGGAAGTTAAGCAGGAGAACTCTAATAAAAATCCGACTGTAAACAGTGTGCAGCGCGATTATATGGCGGGAGAAGTGAGCAAGGATATTACAAAGAGGTTTTTGCTGCCGCCTGATATAGTAGAAGCTCATGAGCAAGGCGTAATCCACTTCCATGATGCAGATTATTTTGCCCAGCATATGCACAACTGTTGTCTGGTAAATTTAGAGGACATGCTGCAGAACGGAACCGTAATAAGCGAGACGATGATAGACACACCGAAGAGTTTCTCCACGGCATGTAATGTCGCAACCCAGTGTATCGCACAGATAGCCAGTTCGCAGTACGGCGGACAGAGTATATCTTTAGCGCATTTGGCTCCCTTCGTACAGGTGAGTCGTGAAAAGCTGCGCCGTGTAGTCCGCGAGGAAATGCAGGCGGCGGGCATTGCCGTAACCGAGGAGCAGGTAAATACGATTGCCGAAGTGCGCGTAAGGGAAGAAATCAACCGCGGCGTGCAGATGATTCAATATCAGGTTATCACGCTGATGACGACCAACGGACAAGCGCCGTTTGTCACCGTATTCATGTATATTGACGAAGCTCCCGAAGGACAGACCAGAGACGATCTGGCAATGGTAATCGAGGAGATGCTTAACCAGCGTATCCGCGGAGTTAAGAATGAAAGAGGCGTGTATATTACCCCCGCGTTTCCTAAGCTTATTTACGTTCTCGAAGAGGACAACATTCATGAAGACAGCAAATACTGGTATCTGACCAAGCTTGCCGCTAAATGTACGGCGAAAAGAATGGTGCCCGACTATATTTCCGAGAAGATTATGAAAAAGTTAAAAGACGGCAACTGCTATACCTGTATGGGCTGCCGTTCTTTCCTTACAGTATACCATGATGAGAATGGTAAACCGAAATTTTATGGCAGATTCAATCAGGGTGTGGTGACATTAAATCTTGTGGACATTGCGTGTTCGTCGGGAAAAGACATGGACGCTTTCTGGAAAATATTTGATGAAAGGCTGGAGCTTTGCAAACGTGCGCTTATGTGCAGGCATGACAGGCTAAAAGGCACGCCTTCCGATGTCGCGCCGATTTTATGGCAGTATGGTGCGCTTGCCAGACTTAAAAAAGGAGAGCCGATTGACAAGCTGCTCTATGGCGGGTACTCCACGATTTCTTTAGGCTATGCGGGCTTGTGTGAATGTACAAAATATATGACAGGAAAATCGCATACAGATCCGGAAGCAACGCCTTTTGCACTGGAAGTTATGCAACGTTTAAATGCCGCATGTAAGAAATGGGCGAAGGAAACAAATATTGATTTCAGCCTTTACGGTACGCCGCTTGAATCCACGACATATAAATTCTCCAAATGCTTACAGAAGCGTTTCGGTATCATTGAAGGCGTGACGGATAAGAGCTATATTACTAACAGCTATCATGTACATGTGACTGAAAATATCAACGCTTTTGATAAGCTTACATTTGAATCACAGTTTCAGGAGCTGTCGCCGGGCGGCGCAATAAGCTATGTGGAAGTGCCGAACATGGAGAATAATATAGACGCTGTGCTTGCCGTTATGAAGCATATTTATGATAATATCATGTATGCTGAGCTTAATACCAAAAGCGATTACTGTCAGGTATGCGATTACCACGGAGAGATTAAAATTGTGACAGATAACGACGGCAAACTGATTTGGGAGTGTCCAAACTGCAAAAATAGGGACCAGAACAAAATGAATGTAGCGAGACGTACCTGCGGTTATATAGGCACGCAGTTCTGGAATCAGGGACGCACGCAGGAGATTAAGGAAAGAGTTCTGCATCTGTAATTAGGAGACGACAAATGTACTATTCGGAGATAAAAGAATATGATATCGCCAATGGACCGGGAGTAAGGGTTACATTGTTCGTGAGCGGCTGTACGCACCACTGTAAAGGCTGCTTCAACGAGATGACATGGGATTTCCAATATGGCAGACCGTTCATGGCGGAAGATATTGAGAGAATTTTAAAGCTTATGGAGCCGTCATATATATCAGGACTCACCCTGCTTGGCGGCGAACCGATGGAATATGTAAACGAACAGGGGCTTTTGCCCCTGCTTCGTGCTGTAAAAGAAAAGTATCCGCATAAGTCGGTATGGTGCTATACCGGTTATCTGTTTGATAAGGACATTCTTAACGATTTTAGCCATAAGTGGCAGGAGACGAAAGAAATGCTTTCTTATCTCGATATCATTGTAGACGGTGAGTTCATCGAAGAGCAAAAAGACATAAGCCTTCAGTTTAGGGGTTCTTCCAATCAGAGAATTATCGATGTCAAAAAATCCATGCAATCAGACGAAATTGTCCTGTGGGAAGGATAATAAAAATGAAGAAAAAAATACTTATAATAATTCTTACATTATGCGTTGTTCTGATAATGACAGCCTGCGGCAAAAATACAGACACAGCAGAAGCGGACAGGTTCTATGAAGCGGGGCGCAAAAGCCTTTACGGACTGGACGGAACGCAGATTAACCTTGAGGACGCCTATACGAATTTCATAAAGTCGCAGGAGCTTGGAAATACTGATGCGAATTTCTATCTCGGTTTATTGGCTGACGAATATTACAATTATCCCATACAGAATTATAAGCAGGCAAGAGCATATTATGAGCAATGCGGGGACAATCCACATGCGCAGATTGTTTTAGGGCTTTTATACTATTGGGGAAATGGCGTAGATGAAGACAAGGAAAAGGGTAAAGAACTTTTTCAGTCAGCGATAGAACAGGGTGTGACTGAGGGATATTATGGGTATGCCGTTATCATGCAATATAATGATTATGAAACTGCCTTAGAATATTATAATAAAGTAATAGAAGAAGGCACAGAGCAGTTTTATATTGCAAGGGCAATGTGTTCTATCGGCGATATGTATGAGTGGGACAGGAGATTGGGACGTGATTACGAAAAGGCAGCCGAGTGGTACATAAAGGCAGCGGATTTGGGTGATAAGTACGCAATGCGGGAATTAGGCTCTATGTATGCGTATGGCAAAGGCGTAGAACAGGACGGAGCAAAAGCAATCGAATGGTATATCAAAGCAGCGGATATAGGCGATACGGGCGCACTGTATTCTATTGGCGATATGTATATGTTTGGCGGAAGCGTGGAGCAGGATTATGATAAAGCAATCGAATGGTACACCAAAGCGGCTGATTTAGGCGATATGGACGCAATGCGCAGACTTGCTACTTTATATAAGTATGGCAATATATATGGGTATGGCGAAGAAGAAATACAGCCGGATTATGATAAGGCAGTCGAATGGTATACAAAATTAGCTGATTTAGGTGATATGAATGCAATGCGTACTCTTGGCGGTATATATAGAGAAGGCGTTGGAGTGGAGCAGGACGGAGAAAAAGCCCTCGAATGGTATGCCAAAGCAGCGGATTTAAGTGATACGCGCGCAATGTGCATGATTGCTTATATGTATGATGATGGCATTGGAGTGGAGCAAGATTATGAAAAAGCGCTCGAATGGTATACAAAGGCGGCAAATTTAGGTGATATTGATTCGAAGATTATACTTGGAACTAAGTATAGGTATGGAGAAGGAGTAGAGTAGGACGGCGAAAAAGCTATCGAATGGTATATGGATGCGTTAGATAAAGGCTCTAATATTAGATATGTATGGAATTATATTGCCGATATGTATAGATATGGCGAAGGAGTGGAGCAGGATTACGATAAGGCAATAGAATATTACACAAAAGCTGCGAACTTAGGTGATACGTCTGCGAAGGAGACTCTTAAGGAGTTGCAGGGACAGTAAGCGGAATATAATCTATAAAGTCGTATAGAGAGATAATTATGCATAGAATAAAAGCTTTACACTTTTTACATACTTTGTTATGATTAAGTTGTAACAACTGACAGAGATGAAAGGGTAGGTGATTGTATGACTGAGGGCGAAATGATAAAAATAACAGTCGAAGAGTTTGCAAGAATTCAAAAATATATGCTTTTAATAGAAAATAAAGAGTCAGCAGCATATAAAGAGATTAAAGGTAGGTATATTGAACTGAAAGTAATACTCACACAATCCGGCGTTAATCTCACAGAACTTGATATAGTAAAAGCATAATAACCAAATAGGTGTAAAGTCTTTATTAAATTATTAAGTCTTTACGCCTTTTTAATTTAGAAAATTCTGCTGCTAAAAACAAATACAGCAAAAGGATAAGAAAAATGAAGAAAAAATTACTTATGATAATACTTCAGTTATGCGTCGTTATAGCAATGGCGGCATGCGTTAGAAATGCAGACACATCGGAAGTAGATAAAACAACTGAAACGGAAGAAAGCGCGGATAAAAGCGCGGACGCTGCTGCACAGGTGCAAGAGAACGCAACGGTATGGGTTGCAGAATCGGACGAGTATTACGAGGCAGGACGCAGGAGTCTTTATGGATTGGACGGAACGCAGATTAACCTAGAGGACGCCTATACGAATTTTATAAAGTCGCAGGAGCTTGGAAATAGTGATGCGAATTTCTATCTTGGTCTGCTTGCCGATGACTGGTATGATTATCCTAAACGGAATTATAAGCAGGCGAAGGCGTATTATGAGCAATGCGGTGACAACCCTTATGCGCAGGTTGCCTTAGGGTTATTATACTATTTTGGGTGCGGCGTAGAGCAAGACACGGAAAAGGGTAAAGCGATTTTTCAGTCAGTAGCAGACCTATGTATAGCTGAGGGCTATTATGGATTGGCTGCTGACGCATATGATAGGAGAGATTATGAAACTGCGTTAGAATATTATAATAAAGTAGTGGCGGAAGGCGCAGAGCAGTTTTATATTGCAAAAGCAATGCATTCTATTGGTATGATGTATTGGAATGGTCGTGTAGCGGGTGGTAACGAAAAAGCAGTCGAATGGTATGCAAAAGCGGCAGATTTGGGTAATGTGTCAGCAATGTTGGACTTGGGTTATTCATATGAGTGGGGCAAAGGAGTACAACAGGACGGCGAAAAAGCAATCGAATGGTATACAAAAGCGGCGGATTTAGGCGATATATATGGACTGACTTCTATTGGCTATATGTATTATGCGGGCGTTGGAGTTAAGCAGGACGGCGAAAAAGCAGCCGAATGGTATGCAAAAGCGGCAAATTTAGGTTATGAGGACGCAATATTTATAGTTGCCGATATGTATAGGCGTGGCGATGGAGTAGAGCAGGACGGCGAAAAGGCAATCGAATGGTACACCAAATTAGTAGAGTCAGGTGATACAGGCGCGATGCGCGATATTGCCGAAATGTATCGGTATGGCGAAGGAGTGGGGAAAGACGGGGCAAAAGCCGTGGAATGGTACACAAAAGCGGCGGATTTAGATGATGCGGACGCAATGTATGAGCTTGGACACATGTACAGGTATGGCGAAGGCGTGGAGCAGGACGGCGAAAAGGCAATCGAATGGTATACCAAAACAGCGGTTTATTATAATACCGCGCTGTATTATATCGCCGATATATATTGGCATGGCGACGGAGTGGAGCAAGACTATGATAAAGCCATTGAATTGTACACAAAAGCATCAGATTTAGCTGGTACCACACATGGATTGGTTTGGATTGGCAATATGTATAGGGACGGCGACGGAGTTAAGCAGGACGGCGAAAAAGCAATCGAATGGTATGCTAAAGCGGCGGATTTAGGCGATGAGGACGCAATGATTTGTATTGGCGATATATATAGATACGGCACAGGGTTAGAACCAGACGGCGTAAAAGTGATTGAATGGTACGCTAAAGCGGCAGATGAAGGTTATACGGAGCCAATGATTAAGATTGGCGAGATGTATAGGTACGGCGACGGAGTGGAGCGGGACACAGAAAAGGCGATTGAATGGTATACAAAAGCCTTAGATATGGATGCTGTATCCGGATACGCAGATGTGGCGAAGGAGGCTCTTGCGGAGCTGCAGGGGCAGTAAGCAGATATGACAGAAAGTAGAAAAACAGAAGCAAAAATAGAAAAGATTGAATATTGAATGAAATCTGATATAATTAGTCTATAAGTTAGGAAAGAAGATAGGTATATGAGTGATAGAGAAATACCAAACGAAGAAACATTAGAAGCATTTAAAGAAGGTGATGAAATGTTAGCAAATGGTACAGGGAAAAGATATACCAGTGCTGCCGCTCTTTTTGCTGATATGGATTTCCGTAGTTTTGTTCACAAAAACTCAAGCGAAAATTAGAAATCGATAGACTTTGCCGATTGGTTGTGGTATACTAAAATCACTTTAATGATTGTTTCTAGGTCTATAACTGGAGGTGACACAATGCCGAATACAAATTTGGAAATCACACAAAAGGCAATTGAGGATTTTGCAAAAGTTCAAAAATACATGATGCTTGCTAAAGAAGAAAATGCAACAAAAACATATGCTAATCTGAAAGATGAATATATATCTTTAAAAGCAATTTTGAATGTTGCCGGTGTCAATCTTTCAGAACTGGACAAAATCAAAGAGTAGAAATTAAGGTGTAAAGTGCATAGGCTTGTACAAAGTATATAACTTATCGCAGGCACTATGCCTGCGGTATGTTGTATACTTTGTACAAGCCGCCTTTACTTTTGGACTTTATACAAACCTTTCACTTAACCTTCTTATAATGATGCTCCATACTCTGAATAATCTTATACAACCCCATCGCGATAGCGCACAGAATAATAATCGACGTAATCACCATATTGAGTTGGAATACCTGCGAACCGTATATTATCAGATATCCGAGTCCGCGCCTTGCCGCGAGAAATTCCCCTATAATCACGCCCACAAGACATAGCCCGATATTTACCTTCATATTGCTTATTATAAGCGGAATCGAACTTGGCAGGATTACCTTAAATAAAGCGTCCCTCCTGTTGCCGCCCAATGTGATAATAAGCTTTAACATATCGTCGTCTGCTTGGCAGAAGCCAGTATAAAGATTGATAACTGAGCCGAAGATGGCGACCGATATACCGGCGACGATAATGGTTTTAGAACCTGTACCCAGCCAGACGATAAGCAGCGGGGCAAGGGCGGATTTAGGAAGCGAATTAAGCACTACCAGATACGGCTCCAGAATTTCCGAAAGACTGCCGTGATACCATAACAGCATGGCGGCAAAAAGGCTGAAAAACGTGACAAGCAGAAAACTTACAAGGGTTTCAAGCAGCGTGATGCCGGTATGGGTGAAAAACGATGCGTCCGCAATCATGCGGTACAAATGAGAGACAATCGCGCTTGGCGAACTGAAAAAGAAGATATCCACATAACCCATTCTTGTTGAAAATTCCCAGACCAAGAGAAAAATTATTAAAATCAAAATCCGAAAAAATGAGATAACATGATGGTGTCTGCGGTGCGCTAGAATAAATGCCTGCTGATTAGTCAGGGGTTCTTTTTTATATTGGTTTGTCTGAAAAATCATCTGATAACTCCTTCCATAGAATGTTGAAATAAGTCTGATATTCTTCTGTATTGCGTATGGCAATAGCATTGCTGCGCTCGATATTATAAGAAACCGGCAGTTCATATTTTACTTTTGACGGACGTCCCGATAATACCAGTACCCTGTCCGCTAAGGTGACCGCTTCGGACAAGTCGTGAGTAATAAGGATTGCGGTCTTGCCGGAACTGCGGATAATACTGCCTATATCGGCGGAGACTGTCATTCTGGTCTGGAAATCTAATGCGCTGAAAGGCTCATCTAATAAAAGCACGTCAGGCTTTATTGCCATAGTGCGTATGAGGGCTGCACGCTGTCTCATTCCGCCCGAAAGTTCTGATGGTTTCTTATCCTTAAACGAATAAAGCCCATAGTCTTTAAGCAACTGCAATACATAGTCAGTATTTTCTTTAGTGACTATTTTATTAAGCTCCAAGCCAAGAATAACATTCTGATATATTGTGCGCCATTCAAACAAATGGTCGTGCTGCAGCATATAACCGATAGTGGTGGAGCGTCCGAAGGAAAGCGTCCCACCTTCTGCTTTGAGCAGACCTGCGATTATTGACAAAAGCGTGGATTTTCCACAGCCGGAAGGTCCTACAACCGCCATGAACTCGCCTTCATTTACCTGAAAACTTATTCCGGCTAAAGCGGCTGTTTCCCCTTTAAGATTATGATATGAATATGAAATGTTTTCCAAAGATAAAATAGGCGGCATTCTGATATACTCCCTATAAGATTTCGTAATGTACTGTTTATAAGATATTTTATGAAAGAAATGCAAATTTGTGTTTCGCATTATTGAAATATAAAGGCATTTATGGTATCATCAAATGTGGATTTAACAAATACGGCATTTATGACTTAGAAAGGAGCATGGATTTTATATGGCGCAGCTTTGGGGAGGACGTTTTACTAAAGAAACGGACAAGCTTGTATACAATTTTAATGCTTCTATAACTTTTGATAAGAAATTTTATGCGCAGGATATAGAAGGAAGTATCGCCCATGTCGTGATGTTAGAGAAGCAGGGGATACTGACCGAGAACGAGAAAAACGAGATAGTAAAAGGTCTGACGGGAATCAGACAGGATATAGAGAACGGCAGCTTAAATATTACCGAGGAATATGAAGATATCCACAGCTTCGTGGAAGCTAAGCTTATAGAGCGCATAGGCGAGGCGGGGAAAAAGCTGCACACGGGAAGAAGCCGCAACGACCAAGTGGCTTTGGATATGAAGCTTTATACGAGGATAGAAGTGTTAAATGTGAGCGAGCTGCTTAAAGGGCTGCTTGAGACGCTTATAGGGATAATGGAAGAAAATATTGAAACCTATATGCCCGGCTTTACGCATATGCAGAAAGCGCAGCCGGTCACATTGGCACATCATATAGGCGCATATTTCGAGATGTTTAAAAGGGACAGGTTAAGGCTTAAGGACATCTACCACAGAATGAATTATTGTCCGTTAGGCGCGGGGGCGCTTGCCGGAACGACTTATCCGCTGGACAGGTATTATACCGCTTCTTTACTGGGCTTTGAAGAACCGACGTTAAACAGCATGGATTCTGTTTCCGACAGGGATTATATCATAGAATTTCTTTCTGCATTGTCTACGATAATGATGCACCTTAGCAGATTCTGCGAAGAAATAATTATCTGGAATTCCAATGAATACAGATTTGTAGAGATTGATGATTCATATGCGACAGGCAGCAGCATTATGCCGCAGAAGAAAAACCCCGATATCGCGGAGCTGATTCGCGGTAAGACTGGAAGGGTGTATGGCGCGCTTATCTCCATTCTGACTACGATGAAGGGGCTTCCGCTGGCGTATAATAAAGATATGCAGGAGGACAAAGAACTTACTTTTGACGCTATAGATACGGTAAAAGGCTGTATCGTATTGTTTGACGGCATGATTAAATCCATGAAATTCAACAAAACGGTGATGGAGAAAAGCGCAATGTCCGGCTTTACCAACGCAACCGACGCGGCTGATTATCTGGTAGGTAAAGGCGTTCCGTTCAGAGACGCGCACAGCATAATAGGTAAGCTGGTGCTTTACTGTATCGACAAGGGCTGCGCCATCGACGAGCTTAATATTGATGAATTAAAGGGCATAAGTCCGATATTTGAAGAGGACATATACGAGGCAATAAGCCTAAAGACCTGCGTAGAGAAACGCCTAACCGTAGGCGCCCCCGGCTCCGAAGCAATGCGCAGAGTGATAGAGATAGAGAGAGAGTATTTATTGAAAGCTTAAATATATGATAATATATCATTTCACAACGTGATATAATTAAAAAATATAATTGTAATATAACAATGATAAAGGAGAAATTTTAATGAGCAAAAAACTAAGGGTAGGAATTTTAGGCGGAACCGGAATGGTAGGGCAGAGATTTATCGCGCTGCTTGAAAATCATCCGTGGTTTGAAGTGACGACAATCGCAGCAAGTCCGAGGTCTGCTGGCATGACGTATGAAGAGGCTGTAGGCGGCAGGTGGAAGATGGACACGCCGATTCCCGAAGCGGTTAAAAAGATTGTGGTCCTTAACGTCAATGAAGTTGAGAAAGTCGCTGACAGCGTAGACTTCGTCTTTTCCGCAGTAGATATGACTAAAGACGAGATTAAGAAGATTGAGGAAGAGTATGCTAAAACGGAGACGCCCGTGGTGTCAAATAACAGTGCGCACAGATGGACTCCCGACGTGCCAATGGTAGTGCCGGAGATTAATCCTGAGCATTTTGATGTGATTGAGTCACAAAAGAAGAGGCTTGGAACCAAGCGGGGCTTTATTGCCGTTAAACCTAACTGCTCTATTCAGAGTTATGCGCCGGTGCTTACGGCATGGAAAGAGTTTGAGCCCTACGAGGTAGTGGCGACTACATATCAGGCGATTTCGGGCGCAGGCAAGACCTTTAAGGACTGGCCGGAGATGGTTGAAAATATAATTCCATATATCAGCGGCGAAGAGGAAAAGAGCGAGAAAGAACCGCTTAGAATTTGGGGAAAAATAGAAAACGGCGAGATAGTTCCTGCAACGGAGCCTGCTATTACCTGCCAGTGTATACGTGTGCCGATTTTAAACGGACATACTGCGGCGGTATTCGTGAAATTTAAGAAAAAGCCTACGAAAGAACAGCTTATCGAGAAATTACGTCAATTTAAGGGGCTTCCGCAGGAGCTTGAACTTCCGAGCGCGCCGAAGCAGTTTATACAGTATCTTGAAGAAGATAACAGACCGCAGGTGAAACTTGATGTAAATTATGAAAGAGGTATGGGAGTCAGCGTAGGACGCTTGAGGGAGGATAGCGTATACGACTGGAAGTTCGTAGGTCTTTCACATAATACTGTGCGCGGAGCCGCAGGGGGAGCGGTGCTGTGCGCGGAAACTTTAAAAGCGAAAGGATATATAACTAAGAAGTAAAACGGTTCTTGGGGGAGAACTGTTAGGCAACGATATAATGTATGGGCGGAGAAATTTATGGACGAATTTAAGAAACAAGAGGAGATATTAAACTCGATTAACAGAAGGCTTATTAACGATGCAAAGATACTTAAGTTGATTTGTGACACATCTAATACGGCGTTTATTTATTATAATTTTGAAGACGATAGTATTCGCACGATAGCGAATTGGAGTTACTTTTTTGATTTTGAAGTAAAAGAGCATAAAGACTTCTATAAATTCTACGAATGCGTGGAGGATAAGTATGTTTCAGCTATACGTGAGACTCTTTTTATAGAGAAAAGAGGGCTTAAATCTTCAACTATCGACGTTAAGATGAAGGACAGTAAGATGTGGTTGGAGGTGGAGACAAATATTATCTATGACGACGATATGCGTCCCGTGGATAAGATAATCCGCTTTAAAGATGTAACTAAGTTCAATTCACAGAACGATGAATTAACCTATATGGCGTATTATGACCTCTTGACAGGGTTATATAACAGAAATTATTTTGTGCGTCTGCTGGGAGAATTTGTATGCAGGGCAGAAGAGAACGATAAAAAAGTAGCTGTCATGTTTCTTGATTTGGACGGCTTTAGGAAGATGAATGACAGTCTCGGTATTATTATCGGTGATGAAATTGTCCAGCTTTTTGGGCAGTTCCTATCAGAGTTTGCCGGCGAAAATGTTATCGTATCGCATTTTAACGGGGATTTATATTGTATCGGTATATATGCGCCTCAGGGTGAGTGGAGCGTAGACGCTATATGCGATAAAATAACGGAAAGGCTTAAGAAACCTTTCACACTGAGTACAGGACGTAACGTTAATCTTACTGTGTGCATAGGCATAGCGGATTATCCTGAGGCGGCGACAAGCGCTTTGGATTTGATTAACTGTGCGGAAATTGTCATGGTTGACGCTAAAGCTACCGGCAAAGGACGTATACAGCACTTTGACGGCACTATACTTGAGGACTTCTTAAAGACTGTCAGCATAGATAATAAATTAAAAGAGGTTGATTTCTCACAGAATTTCGCCATGTATTTTCAGCCGCAGTTTCATACCACAGATAAAATGCTGCGCGGCGTGGAGGCGCTTATACGCTGGAAAGATGAAAACGGCAAAATGATTCAGCCCGATACTTTTATACCGATTGCGGAGAAGAACGGAACCATAGTTCCCATCGGGACATGGGTAATGGAAGAAAGCCTGAAGATTTTTGCAGATTGGAAAAGAAAATATCATTATCCCATGATAATGTCCTTGAATGTATCGGCAATTCAGTACAAGCAGCCGGATTTTGTGGAAAAAGTAATACAGATTATGGACAAGTATGATATTTCTCCGCATGATATAGAATTGGAAATTACGGAAACAATACTGATAGACGATTTCAAAGGCGTTACGGAAAAACTGACTTCGTTAAGAAATCTGGGGATTAAGATATCGCTTGACGATTTCGGCACGGGCTATTCCTCGCTGTCATATCTTAAGGGGTTGCCAATCGATACCTTGAAGATTGACAAGACCTTTATCGACACCGTGATTACCGATAAGAATACCCGCATTATCACGGAGTCCATTATCTATATGGTTAAAAAGCTGGGCTTTGAGACAATAGCAGAAGGCGTGGAGACTAAAGAGCAGTTTGAGTATCTTAACGCGATTAACTGCGATAACATACAGGGGTTTTATCTGGGAAAACCTATGCCGCCGGAGAAAATCGAGGAATTAATAGTAAAAGTTCTCGGATAGAATTACGCTTAATTGCACTGTGGAAAGGTATGGTAATTTATATGATGGCAGGAAGAATGCCGGAATTGCAATATCTGAATCAGCATTTCGACAAAGATGGCAGTCAGATTCTGGTTGTATATGGACAAAAGCATATTGGAAAGACCACACTATCCCGTGAGTTTGCAGACGACAAGCCGTGCTTTTATTATCTTGCCAAGCCTTGCTCGGAACGGGAACAGCGGTATCAGATGGCTTTGCAGCTAAAGAAGGAAAGAAAAGACAATAAAGCGGCAATAGAGGACTTTCCAGACTTTCAGAATATTTTTGAAGTAATATGCAGCGATGAAGTCAGTAAAAAAGTAATTATTATAGATGAATTTCAGAATATTGTCAGGTCAAGCGACAGCTTTATGACAGAACTTGTCCGCTTTGCGCAGCTTAAGGAGGAAAAACGGGGAGTTACGATACTCTTATGCAGTTCGGCTATCGGCTGGGTTGAGAACAGTATGCCGGAAAAGCTTGGCGATACTGTATCTAAGATAACGGGGAAGTTAAAGCTTAAAGAACTGCCTTTTACGGATATTGTCAATCGTTTTCCAAATTTTAGAATTGAAGAATGCGTGGAGGCATATGCTATATTGGGCGGGATTCCGGGGCTGTGGAACCAGTTCGACGATAAGCTTACGATACAGCAGAATATCTGCCGCCATATATTGAACCCCGACAGCTTTCTTTTTGAAGAGGGCGAGCGCATTGTTGCAGACCAGCTTAGAGAGACAAGCGTATATAATACGATATTGGCGGCGATAGCATCAGGCAGGCATAAGCTTAACGACATATATACGCATACGGAATTTTCGCGTGCCAAAATCAGCGTATACCTAAAGAATTTAATCGAATTGGAGCTGGTGGAAAAGGTATTTTCCTATGAAACGGCGGGTAAGGAGAATACGCAGAAGGGTATTTATAAGATAGCTAATCCGTTTGTTGATTTCTATTTTACCTACTTATATCCGTATATGAGCGCGCTGAATACTATATCTGTGGGAGAGTACTATAATGAATATATCTATCCTAAGTTCAAACGCTATGTCTCCGGCTATTTTAAACGCGCCTGCCGCCAGCATCTTGAACGCTTGAATGCACGCGGGAAGCTGCCGTTTAGATTTAGCGAATGCGGCGAATGGATTGGAAAAGAAGGTACGATTGACGTAATCGCGCAGAATGAGGCGAAGGATACGTTGATAGCGCTGTGTAATTGGGAAAAACCGATGATGACCTATGAAGATTACAGGTGGGTTATGGATTGCGCAAGACAGGCAAAAATTGATGTGGATTATATCTATCTGTATACTGCGTCGGGCTTTGATGAGAAGCTTAATCTGGAAGCTAAGGTAAAGCCCGGACTTAAATTAGTGCAGATTACGGATATTTAATATACGAGGAAATATGGGAAAAAATTTATTTATTGCAGAAAAGCCCAGCGTTGCAAAAGAATTTGCTAAGGCTTTAAAATACCATATGAATAATAAAGACGGCTATATGGAGTCGGACGAGGCGCTTGTGACATGGTGCGTAGGACATCTTGTTACGATGAGCTATCCGGAGAGCTATGACGAAAAGTATAGGAGATGGTCTTTAGATACCATTCCCTTCATACCCGAAGAGTTCAAGTATGAAGTAATAGATAACGTCAAGAAGCAGTTTCAGATTGTCAGCGGACTGCTGAACCGCAAGGATGTGGATACAATCTACGTCTGCACTGACTCAGGGCGTGAAGGCGAGTACATATACAGACTGGTGGAACAGCAGGCGCATGTATCGGGCAAGACAAGGAAAAGAGTGTGGATAGATTCACAGACAGAGGAAGAGATTTTACGCGGAATACGAGAGGCAAAAGACCTTTCGGCATATGATAACTTAAGCGACGCCGCTTATCTCAGGGCGAAAGAGGACTATCTTATGGGAATTAACTTTTCCAGAGTGCTTACGCTTAAATACAGCTATCCTGTGAAGAATTATCTAAAAGTTGACAAGGCTGTCATATCGGTAGGCAGAGTTATGACCTGTGTACTAGGTATTGTGGTAAATAGAGAACGTGAAATCAGGGATTTTGTCAAAACGCCTTTTTATCGCGTTATTGCCGGAATAAACATAAAAGGTAAAGAGTGTGAATGCGAATGGAAAGCGGTAGAAGGCTCGAAATATTTTGAGTCGCCCTTGCTTTATAAAGACAACGGCTTTCTTGAGAGGAAATCAGCCGAAGAGTTGATTAATTTTCTTGAAGAAGAACCGGTATCCGCGCCGGTCTTAGAGAGTATGGAGAAGAAGAACGAGGTAAAAAATCCGCCGCTTCTTTATAATCTTGCGGAATTACAGAACGACTGCTCTAAATTTTTTAAGATAAGTCCCGATGAGACGCTTAAGATTGCGCAGGAGCTGTATGAGAAAAAACTTACCACCTATCCACGTACTGACGCAAGAGTGCTATCGTCGTCGGTGGCGAAGGAGATAAATAAGAACATAAGCGGCCTGCGGCAGTATGAAATATGTAAGAGCGCCGCAGAAGAAATACTTACATCGGGCAGCTATAAGAATATCGCCAAGACAAGATATGTGAACGATAAGCAGATTACCGACCACTATGCGATAATACCCACGGGACAGGGCTTTGGCAGTTTAAGAAGCTTGAATCCTACCGCGGCAAAAGTATACGAGTGCATTGTCCGAAGGTTTTTAAGCATTTTTTATCCGCCGGCTGTGTATAAGAAGATTTCATTAAAGATAAATATAAAGAGCGAGCGGTTTTTCTCGAATTTTAAGGTGTTGTCTGACGAAGGTTATCTTAAAGTGACGCAGTATTCTTTTTTTAAGAAAAAAGCTCAAGACCGGACTGATATAAGCGGAAAGACCGAAGAAAGCAATAAAACCGAGGGAGAAGATACACAGGAAGATGAAACCTACGACGCTTCATTCGTAGAAGCAATAAGCGGCTTAAAAAAAGGCGAGACGCTCGACTTAAAGGCGTATTCGATTAAAGAAGGCGAGACTTCCCCGCCGAAACGCTATAATTCCGGAACCATGATTCTGACGATGGAAAACGCCGGACAGTTCATAGAGGACGATGAACTCCGCGCGCAGATTAAAGGAAGCGGCATAGGCACTTCGGCGACGAGGGCGGAAATACTGAAAAAACTTGTAAATATCAAGTATCTTGCTTTAAATAAAAAGACACAGATAATCACACCAACGCTGCTTGGCGAAATGATATACGAGGTGGTATCCGCCTCTATCAGACCGCTATTAGATCCCAGACTTACGGCAAGCTGGGAGAAGGGACTAAGCATGGTAGCGGAAGGTTCTATTACGGCGGACGAGTACATGGTAAAACTGGACGATTTCGTGACAAGGCGGACTAATCTGGTGAAGCAGACTAATAATCAGGGCGCGTTAAACGAAAGATTCAGGTACGCTTCACAATTTTATAAGAAATAAAAATAAAATCGAAAGGAAATGTCAAAAAAAAGATGTCAAATGGGTTAAAAGATGTTACAATAAAAGAGCTATATACATTAGATGAGACTATTGCTGCTAAAATATTCGACGATGTGAGCTATCCGTGGGAGGTATTACCGAAAATAAGTGATTTTATTATAAGTCTTGGAAATACCCTTCCCGCAGACAAATATGAAAAGAAAGGCGAGAATGTCTGGGTGGCAAAATCTGCCAAAGTATATCCATCGGCGTACATAGGCGGTCCGGCTATCATCGACGAAGACGCAGAGATAAGGCATTGCGCTTTTATCAGAGGCAACGCCATAGTCGGAAAAGGCGCGGTAGTAGGCAACTCTACGGAACTTAAAAACGTGATTTTATTTAATAAAGTACAGGTTCCGCATTATAACTACGTCGGAGACAGTATTCTCGGCTTTAAGGCGCATATGGGAGCGGGCTCTATTACTTCTAATGTCAAAAGCGATAAGACGTTAGTTATCGTCAGAATAGGCAGCGAATCCTGCGAGACGGGACTTAAGAAGTTTGGCGCGATGCTGGGCGACAATGTGGAGGTCGGTTGTAATTCCGTTTTAAATCCCGGCACGATTATAGGGCGCGGCACGAATATTTATCCTACTTCTATGGTCAGGGGATTTATACCGGCAGGAAGTATCTACAAAAAACAAGGTGAGATTGCAGAAAAAAGACAGTAATGGGGATGAAAAGATATGGCATTTGATATTAATTTAGAAGAATTTAATTCCATGATTAATAACATTATTGCTGGAATATGCTTTTTCGAGTATGAGGACGGTAAGCTTAATCCGATTTTTTGTAATGACGGTTTTTTCCGAATGCTTGGATATTCCAAGACCGTAGGCATGGGATATCTAAAGGAAGCGCAAAGAAGCATTGTCCAAGAAGATATGCCGATATATGAGCAGGGAATTAAGGATATCCTTAAAGACGACGGCTCGGTAGAGGTAGAGCTGCGTACTGTAACTGCAAGCGGAAATATGAGATGGCTGCAGATAAGGGGGAATCTTTACGCCAGACAGGGCTCTAAATACATAATCGTCACCATCATTCAGGATATAACTGAGAAGAAAAACATTGAAGAAGAACTTAAGCAGCAAGCTGAGCGGCTTCATATACTGCTTGAGGCTGAAGGCGAGAAAATCATAGATTACAATGCCAAGACCGATGTTTTTGTTATTAAAGAGTCGGAAGAATATATGTCAAGCGGCGATATCATAATTAACAGATATTGGCAGAAATTTGATGTTTCGGATATTCATGAGGAAGATATTGAAAGTTATAAGACAGTGTTCAGCGGAATGCTGAAATCTCCTAAACACGATACGATTGAACTCCGTACTAAAAAATTTGACGGCGAATACAGATGGTATCAGCTTAACCTCACATCGCTTTTAGGAACAGAGGGTTATGTAACGCGAATTGTGGGAAGAATGATAGATATTAACGATAAGAAGCTGCATGAACTCGATATTGAGCTCAAGGAGCAGAAAGACGCGTTGACAGGTCTTTATCCTATGGACGTTACAAAGATGCTTATTCAGAATGCCCTGTTTGAAGATACTGACGGAGACGTGCTGAATGCGCTTATGCTTGTTGACTTAGATGATTTTGCTTCTATAAGTGCCAAGATTGGTCATTCATATGCCAATAGGATACTTGAAGAAGCGGGCAGCTATTTGAGGAAAGTATTTAAAGGCTCAGATATCGTCGGCAGGGGCGAACACGACAGATTTATAATATATATCAGGAATTTTTACAGTTTTACCGAGCTGGAATATATGGCAGCCGATATTATTAAAAATATTGATTACAGACCGGCAAATGTGCAGGAAGATATCCATATTACATGCAGTATAGGAATGGCTGTATATCCGTACCACGGCACCAACTTAGACGAGCTTATGGGTAAGGCGGTTAGAGCGTTAGCGAGGGCTAAGGCAAACGGTAAGTATATGTACCGTATTTATGACGCTGCCGTGACTTTGGCGTACCATTTGACTAGAAAGAGCGAAGATAAGGCATATAATCCGGAAAAAGGCATGAAGCTCAATAAGGGTACGGAAGAATTGATAATGAGGATTTTGCTTGACGATAAGATGTTAGAAGCGGCGCTGACATATGCGATTGAGATTATCACAGTCAGATATAAGTTCCATCGGGCGTATATATGTGGAAATGAAAAAGGCAGCCTGCCGATTTCTGATGAAGTCAGGTTTGCGGTGCGCGGATATGAGATGGGCAATGAGAGCGTCGAACACCGCGAATTGCGCAGGGTTGTTTATGAAGTTTTATACGAATCCTATAAAAACTGCAGCATTATCCATGAGTACGACTTAGGCGCTGATGAGATGCGTTATTATTTCCAGTCGGAAGGAATTAAGAGCCTGCTTTATTATCCGATTACTTCTAAGGGTGAGTTTCAGGGGGCGATTGTATTCGAGAACCGTATTGAAGCTCAGCTTGAATTTGACGATAACTTAATGGAAGAATTGCGCTCGTTATTCAGGGTTATAGAAGCGCATATACTCCAAATCGGACTTATGGACAGACTTGGAGACTTCACTACGCAGATTGAAATGCTGGACAATCTGGACAGCTTCGTATATATCGTAAATACGGACACGCACGAACTCAGCTTTATTAATAAAAAGATTCTAATGCAGTCTCCGGAAGTAAAAATCGGCGATATATGTTATAAGGCTATTCAGCATAGGGATACGCCCTGCGAGAACTGCATTTTTAACAACCTGAATAAAAATGATGCGCATGATAGGCGCACCGAAGAACTCTTCAATTATTCTCTGCGCTGCTGGTGCAGGTGCAGCGCAAGCTGGTTGGAAAATAAAGAGGAAAATACGCTGGGCATGCTGAATTGTATTGATATATCTGAGTATTTTATTGGATAAAGGAGTTGTTCTTACTATGGCTGACTATAGCGTTGCAGGCAGACAGTTTCGTACTAAGGCGGATTATGATGCAGCACTTAAGGATAAGGCACAGATAGAAGCAATTAAAGCCAAAGTAAATATGCAGCAGCCGGGAGAAGTGATTACACTCTCAAAGGATTTGGCGGCAGGTAAATACCAGATGAAGACTTTGGTAGGAAAGGATTTCATCGAAGAGATAGACGAACTGGCTGAGAAATATGAGAAACAAGGCTATACCAAAGACAGTAAAATAAAACTTTCGGGTAGGAGTAAATCTTCCGGTAAAAATAAACAGACGGCTAAAAGCGGCGCAGGCAACAAGAACAAGCAGACAGGCGGAAGCGCTGCAAAGAGTAGCAATAAGCGTACGCTCGACGATTATGATGAGCATATGCAGAAGGAAATAAAAGCCGTTCTTAAGAAGAACGAGCAAAGGAGAAAGCTGATTGTGGTTCTTTGCAGCGTAGTAGCGATAGCGTGCTTCGGTTACTACGGTGTGTACTATTATAATGCCGAAAAAGCGGAAGCGGAATATAATGAGCTTAACGACCTTAAAGGCAGTACGGCGTTGTCTTACGGAACGCCCGGCGTTACGATACACTACACGAAAGATGAAGAGATAGAGCTGGAAGTTCTGGAGGAATACGCTACCCTGTATAATAAGAACAAGAGGCTGATAGGCTGGATTCAGATTGAAGATACCAATATCGATTATCCGGTTATGCAGACCACCAATAATGAATACTACCTCGACCATGATTATAATCAGGAGAAGGACAGGAACGGCAGTATTTTCATGGATAAGGACTGCGATATTGTACACAGAAGCACGAATCTTATTATTTACGGACATAATATGAAATCCGGTAAAATGTTCGGCACGCTGGGAAAGTACAGCAGTAAGAGTTTCTATGAAGAACATCCCACCTTCCGCTTTGACACGATTTATGAGAAGGGAACCTATCAGGTTATGTATGCGTTCCGTTCCCATATTTACAATGAAGACGAAATTGTTTTTAAATATTATCAGTTCATAGATGCTGTTTCTGAGCAGGAATTTAATTCCAATCTTCAGGAGATGGCTGAGTTATCAATATATGATACCGGCGTGACGGCAAGCTACGGCGACGAACTGCTGACACTGTCTACCTGCGACAATTCGGAAGAAGACGGGCGTTTCGTGGTGGTTGCGAAGAGGATTGAGTGAAATAAAAGGTGTTTTCTTATAAAAAGTACTTGCACTATTCCATATTATATGATATTATGTACGAAATAAAACAAATCTTGACTCTTATACATGATAACTGTGATATATGCTTGTATCACAACATATTAACATTTGCGGTTACATGATTCCGGCAGTTCTGCCAGAGATTCAATTTTGTTTGGTGGGATTGTTGTAAAATTAAAAGAGAAAAGTAGTGGAATTTACTTTTGTACATAGCTGCATGTTTTCATTTTTTATCTTATGACATATTCCCACAAAAATATTAGGGAGGAATAAGGTACGAGGATATGAAAACAAGGAATGATGGAAACACAAAAAACACAGAAGCCGCGCAAGTTATAAAGCGGGAAGGAAATGGACTATTAAAAACTTATGAAGAAAGAAGAAAGCAGGCGGAAGAGTTTAATTTAACAAGCGACTTATTCGCAGGAAAGGTATTTGAGGACAAGGAAGCATGTCAGGAACTGTGTAGAATACTGCTGCAGGATAATAAAATCGTCATTAAAGACGTAAAGACCAAATATGCTATCCGCAACCTAGAAAACCATTCGGTAGAGTTGGACATTTTCGCAGAGGACATAAGCGGAAAACTTATCAATGTCGAGATACAGATGTATGAAGAAAAGTCGCCGTTTAGGAGAGTACGCTATTATCTATCAAGCATAGACATGAGTATACTGGAAAAAGGAAAGCCATACAATGAATTGCCTGACGTGACGCTGGTATACATATCTAAAGGAGATTTTATAGGTGCTGAAAGAGGACGTTACAAACCGCCCAGAAAAGCAGACGAACAGGACATCACAATGTCGCTTGACAATGGGTTACATGAGATATATTTTAATTTAGAATACTACACGGACGATGCAAGGGTAAATGAGCTGCTTGAATATTTCAAGGACTCGAAACCGGACTACATAACAGAGAATTTTCCGAGGATAGTGGAGCGTGTAAAATATTTCAAAGTACAGAAGGAAGGGGTAAATATTATGTGTGAAATAGCTGACAGAATTAGAAGAGAAGGGAAACAGGAAGGAATAAAGGAAGGAATTAGAGCGAGCATTATAAATTCCCTAAAGAACCTGATAAAAAACGCAAACATGACACTAGAACAGGCGATGACGGTACTTGAAATTCCAGAAAATGACAAACAGATGTATGTTATGGAACTGAAACAGTAGAAGAAAGCACTCATGGACGTCGTAGAGAGAAATAAACTTTACAATTAATACGGGATTGTATAATTGGGGTGGATTTTCAATAAAAACCTCTTGCATAAATTTTTAAATATAGTAAAATGAATTGTGTATAAAAAGCTAAATAATTAATTGAAAAATGCCGATATAAAAGATAATAACCATGCTTCTGCTTAAATATATATGAGTAGGGCTATAATGGTTATGTTTCTGTGTTTTAAAATTAATTAGAATAATAAAGCAATAGGATAAATATGTATTATTTGCAAAAGGAGAGATTGATATGTCAAAAAAATCATCCGTGAACAAATCCAAGAAATCGGGAAGAAGATTGAAAAGAAGCGTCAGGCGGACTCTTGCGGCTGTTCTGATGATAACAGCAATCGGAGTAGCGGCTATACCGGTGCCGGAGAACTTGGCTGCTGATGGAGACGATACAGAGCAGGGGGATAATACAGGCAATACTACCACCGAGAGTATTGGCGATGTCCATGATATGTCGAAGTTTGGATACGAAGAACATATATATGAAACAAATTCAGATGGTACTCTTAAGACAGATGCCAATGGAAATTATATAATAAATAAAAACAATGACATTAAGATAACAAGTGGAACATATTTTCCGCTGGATTTATATGCAGGTGAAACAACCGATACTCTGCTTACTCATTTAAAAGATAGTGATGCAAAAGATGATGGTCAGCATAAGACAGGTGATAAACCTGATGTATACGCTTCTTACACAATCAGGGATATCAGCGGTGCACCGACTCTGATATGGGAATTTTTGTATTATCTGGGAATAGAAGGCGGTACAATAAGAGGTGTGGTATGTAAATATAATGAAGGCTTTGCTACTAATGTAGTGGATTTGGAATCTCATCCTATTACTTCATATTATACATTGACAACAGATAAGTTTGACTCATTGTATGATAGCACTAATGCCAGTCATCTAGATACTGTTAAAGAGCATAAAATAGACCCGACAAAAGAAATTAAATTTACATATGATGATTATCAAAAAACTTTTGGAAATTCAAAACCTACAGGAATGGATCAGTTCGCTTGGGATTTTTTAAGGAGTGAGTACTGTGCCGCAGATTTTAAAGCGGCATGTGACAGATTTGAAGCGTATTATAGGTGGGATGCGGATAAGAATAATCCTAATAGGGCTCCGCTTGCAGCGGGTATAAATAATAGTGATTTTGTAGTATTGCCTAATGATTATATTAATACGGATGAATTGAAGCGTAAATTCTACTGTGAAAATGATAAAACTTTTCCTGGAACAGGATTTATTTTAGAGCCCGTCTATGATGAAAGACCGGTAAGGAAAGATGCATCTGGTAATGATGTAGCTGGTGGAAGGGGCAGAATTTATGTTGCGAGGGGTACAGATAGTTCTACGCCGGATTCTATGTATAGAAAGGATAAAAATAATTATTTGGTTTTATCCGAAAGCGATTATTCAATGGGTGCTATTGGGGCAAAGGCATTTGCCGGAGTGCAGAATGTAATTAATATGACAATTCCTACCATGATTAATTATATTGGAGATGAAGCGTTTCTTGAAGCAGGTCTGATTGAAAGTATTGATATTGCAAATGTTAAACAGATAGGAAACAGGGCATTTAAGAATTGCTATCATTTGTCTAAAGTTGTTATGGGAGAGGGCGTTAATGATATTGGACAGGAATGTTTTGCCAATACCGCGATTTCCACGATAGCGTTACCGAGCTCAATCAGTGAGATAGGAAGCGGCGCGTTTGCGAACTGCAGCGATATGACGGCTGTGGATTTCAGTAAGTTAAGCGGTTGTATTATTGATGATTATGCCTTCTTTAACTGTACTGCACTCAGGGAAGTTGATATGTCTAATGCCGGAATTACTCAAATACGTAATGCCGCATTTGCAGCGGATTCAGGAGTATTAGAGAAATTTACCTTCCCACAGAGAGATAATCTCATGAATGCAAAGGACAGTATCGGCGACTATTTGTTTGCGGGACGTTCCAGCTTAAAAACCGTAATATTCCCGAAGAGCTACGGAAGTAATGCGAGAATCAGCACTAAATTACCAGACAATATGTTCCACGGTTGTATCAATCTGGAATATGTAGAGTTTCCGGCTAATTATGTCAGCGCTCCGAATGCCTGTGCGTTTGTCAATTATGATCCAGAAAAGTTGTTTAGAGATGTAAGAGGTTCTAAACTCTATGTAAGGGGACCGGCGGAACATAATGGGGCTCCGGATTCAGACGGTGATATAACGGCATATCCGCGTAAGTGCACATGGGACGCCCTTACTGCCGATAATGGTTATAAGGTACCGTATTTATATATGGATTCGAGCGGAAAGGAATATTATGAAGTCAGCGACGGTAAGTACCTGCTTTGTATTCAGAAGAATGCGGACGGACAGACCGGAACGCTTGTTTCGTGTAAATTTAAACCAAGAAGCGCTGAAAGAAATATTAACTTGACAATACCGGCAATGGTCGGAGATACAAAGGTAACGGCTATTGCATCAAATTGTTTTAGCGATAAGAAGCTTAATGGTGAGGTAGTATCGCTGACGATTGAGGACGAATCCGTTTCTACGATTGCTGACAGCGTATTTAAAGGCTGGCCTAAGCTTGCCAAAGTATATATAGGCAACTCGATTACATCGATAGGAAGAGAAGCGTTTGCAGATTGCAATAATCTCGTGGACGTTACATTTAATTCGCCGCTGAATAATAATCATGCGGGCTTTACGATAGGTACGGATGCTTTTAAGACCGGAAGTTCCAGACTGACATTCCACGGCGATATAGTAGAAGGTTATGCGCCGTTTGAATGGGCGACTGACCCTAATAATATTATTAAGCAGCCTGAGGGTATTCGTGTATGTTATAAGAGTCTTACGCCTACATACCTTACTGTAATGTATAATCCTAATACTGAGCTTGTTACTTTATTGGATTATCCTAAATACAATCAGGTAAGCGATGTGCTTAATGAAGTGCATGAGCGTGAGTTCTATGATTCCGACGGAAAGCGGATATATAATTCATATGAGGATATGATGGAGCAGCGTTCATATGCAGATTATAGCGACGGATATTATGACGGTAACAGAACGGCTTTTGCGAACGCATGGAAAAACGCACTTACGCCGGCAGACAGAGAGGCTCTTTATGAGTCTGATGATTATGGACCGTGGATAAATCCTGATTTCTGTAATCCCAAGAGTGATTTATATTGGGAGAAAAAATGGGTTACTTCATCAAGTGGCGGCGGAAACACAGAGAATACTGATCCTGATAACACCAGTAGCGGAAGTACGGGTACTGATCCTGACAATACTAGCGGTGGAAGCACGGAGAACTCCGGTGAAAATAATGGTGGAGAAGGCGATGGTAGTGATGTTTCAGCCATAAATAAGCTTGCCGACTGGTTGTTTGAGCCTATTGTCGCTTATGCGGCGGACGTAGATCCAGTACCGTATTATTCTCGTTCCGGTAACGAGTACGACGTAGTAAAATATTCGGAAATGACGAACAGGAAGCCGTGGCAGACTACAACATCGGAAGCTGATGCATTGATCAATGCAACCAAAACGATAGTTGTTCCTGCCGGAGTAGATTCCATCGATGTATACGGATATTATAATAATCTGGATATAGACGGCAACGAACTTGAAGTAAAAGCAGCGGATAACCTTGAGAATGCTAAACAGTATTTGACAGGTGCATATGGTTGTTGGGATACAGATACCATCAAGATGTATACTCTTGAGTCCGTGAAGGACGAGGATAATATTAACAGCGTTCCGGGACTTTTCAGTGGTAATTATGACGATAAGGCGGGAGAAGGCAAAGAAGAACGCACAAGAGGAAACGACCGAATTATAAGCGTGACCTTGAACAGCGTAAAATATCTGCCGGATTATGCCTTCGATAGCTGCGAGCAGTTGACTTCGGTTATTCTTGGACCGGATTGTGCGGATATCGGCACGGCGCCGTTCCGTGGCTGCCATTCATTGAAGGCGGTAGGAGATAACGATTATTATAAGACTAATAACGGTATAGTTTATTCTGTAAATCCGGACGGAAGCTATACGATTGAAGAATGTCTGTGGGCGAGAGGTCTTGCAGGCGGAGTTGGCGAGGCGCAGGTAAGCCTTTCCACAGATGAAAATCTGGGTATGGTAAGTACAATCAAAGACGGTGCGTTTGAAGACTGCGATAATATAACGCTGGTTGACTTAACTAATACGGCGGGACTGGTTGATATACCTGACAGATGTTTCAAGAACTGTGATAATCTTAACAGAATATGGCTGCCGGGTACTGTAAACAGTATTGGTGAAGAGGCATTTGCAGGGGCTAATCAGCTTAGCGAACTGCAGATTCCGGGTAAAGAAGTATTTATTTCGGGCAATGCGTTTGACACTAATAAGTTAGCGACTACAAGCGTATATACATCGGAGGATTCATCAGCAAAAAGATATGTTGATACTTACGGGAGACAATATAAGCTTGAATGGCATAAGAAGGATAACTGGCGTGTTATCTTCTTGGACGCTGATTTACAGCAGATAGGCAAAGAGCAGGTTGTTGATGATGGCGCTTATGCGGAAATACCGGAGGATCCGGTAAAAGAGGACTGGGTATTTGATAAATGGCTTGGAACTAATAATGCGGATCCCAAGAATCCTATTCATGCTGATACAACTTTCGTAGCGACAGGTTATTCCACAAGCTCTATGGTGGACGGTAAATATACGGTTGACTTTATGGATCAGGTTGACGGCACTATATTCAGTACTCAGCTTGTAGAACCGGGTGGAGATGCGATTATACCTCAGGCTCCGACGCATGCAGGATATACCTTCCTTAGATACGGAGGTGATTCGCTTACTAATATTCAGAAGAACTCGATAGCGCTTGCCATGTACAGCGGCGGTACGGGAACAGGCGTTAATGGCGGAAACGGCACGACAAGCGGTTCGTCTTCGTCTACGCAGACCAGTAGTAATTCCAGTAGTTCAGGCAGCTCGACCTCTTCATCGACGTCAGATGGTGCTAGAAGTGTCAGCAAGTATACCGTAACCGTTATCAACGGAAGCGGAAGCGGTACTTATGATGCAGGAAGCACTGTAATAATAGCTGCGAATACGCCTGCAACTGGAAAAGTATTTAAGAATTGGACTACGGAATCACCGGGAGTAACGTTTGCAAGCGTAAGTCTTTCGGCAACTACGTTTATAATGCCGGATAATAACGTAACAGTTACGGCTAATTATGTGACCGGTTCAAGCAATACATTGACAGGCGTTTCAACTAATGGAAATACCGGCAATAATAGTAACAACGGCAATACAAGAGTAGATATTACCAAGCCGGGTATCAGTAATAAGGATTTGGCTACGGCGAAGGTCAACGGCTCGACAGATAACTTTGTTGTAAAGATTTCCGAGACGCCGGAGGCGACGCAGGCGGTAATGAATGCGTTGACTAATAAATACGGCAATCTTGACAGTGTGCTGTATTATGCGATGGATATCAGTCTGTATGACTCTACGGGTACGGTAAAGATTTCCGATACTACAGGACTGACAGTGGATATTACCATTCCGATACCTGACGCATTGACTGTCTTTGGCGGTAATAACATGGCTGGCGCAGTAGTAGCAAACGACCAACTGGAAGATTTGAGCGAGCGCTTCTCGACGATTAACGGCGTGCCTTGCATAAGCTTTACGGCGACTCACTTCTCACCGTATACGGTTTATGTTAATACACAGCAGCTTTCAGACGGCGCGCTTGATATAACGCCGAAGACCGGAGATCCGATTCATCCGAAGTGGTTCTTGTCGCTTGGTCTTGCATGTATGTCCGTAATACTGTTTATGAAGAAGGACAAAAAGCCTGTAAAAGTTAGAGCCCAAAAATAGCATAAGATACATAGGGGGCGCCTATGGGAAAAAAGATTAGTAAGGCATTAGGAGCTGTTTTGATGGCGATAGCGATTGCCGTTACACAGATACCTGTTCCAGATGTAGAAGCGGTGGATACCGCTTCTGCATCTGAATTTCAAATGTCGGGAACAACGTTAGTTAAGTACAACGGCACGGCTGCGAACGTGTCTATTTCTGATTATGTGGAAAAAATAGAGTCGCAGGCGTTTGCAGGAAATGAGTATGTGCAGAGTGTAGTAATCGGCAGCAATGTAGAGAGTATCGGTACGGCGGCGTTTGAGGACTGTAGCGCGCTTACTTCGGTATCTATACCGGATTCAGTTCTGTCCATAGGGAGCGCAGCGTTTGCCGACTGTCCTAATCTTAAGGAAGTAGGCATAGGCAAAGGACTTGAAACCTTAGGCAACGGCGCTTTTGCAGGAGATATCAGGCTAAAGAGCGTCAATATAAGCAGTGAAAATCCATATTTTACATGTTATGATGGTGCAATCTATAGTAAAGTAGACGGTGGGATTTTGTATGACGTACTTTCGGGAAGGCAGGAAAAAAGCTATACGATGCCCTCTAGTGTCAACAAAATAATGCCATATGCTTTCTGGGGAGACAGATTTCTTGAAAATGTCGCGATAAGCGGCAATGTATCGGAAATATCCGCATATGCTTTTTCTAACTGTTCTAATCTTAAAAATGTAGATATTCCCTATTCAGTAAGAACAATAGGCATGAAGGCGTTTGAGAATTGTATCAGGCTGCGCAATATTACGATACCTATTTCTGTCGGTACGATTCACAGCACGGCGTTTGACGGCTGTACGAAGCTTACGATTGACGCTGTACCGGGCAGCACCGCGAAGTCGTTTGCGGATAATCTGGTGCTTGAAGATATAGACGTATCTGAATATGAGGATACGGACTTAGATACTATAAACGATATCGGCGCTGATACGTCGGATACGGATAATTCGAGCAGCGATGTGCCATTGGATTATTATCATGAGGTGACTCATATTAATTCGATGGAGGACGAAGAGGAGGATTCCGTTAAGGGCAAGGCTAAAATTGTTGGCAGTCAGGTCTTTGTTTTTGTCGATAATACCGCGGCGACGGTTAATTCCGGCGTACCGGATTTAAGTAATGTAGAAGGCGTGGTTTTCGGCGAGACCGGAGAAACGATAAGCGATATTGACAATAGTGTTGTAAAGGGAAGCTCTTTCCCAAAATACGAGATTATAGATAATAAAGTTATTGCTAATCAGGCGTATTACAATAACAAGAGTGAAGATATTGCGATACCGGATACAATTACGGAGATAGGCGAGTTTGCTTTTGCAAGGTCGAAGATTACTTCTGCCAAGCTTCCGGAAGGTCTTACGAAAATAGGATATGCGGCTTTTTATCATTGCGACGGATTGACTGATGTAGTCATTCCTTCTACGGTGACGGAAATAGGATCTTCGGCTTTTGATAAGACGCCGTGGCTTCAGGATTGGGAGCAGAACGGAGCAGGTGATTTTCTAATAGTCGGAGATGGTATTTTGCTTAAATACCGTGGCAGTAACGCCGATGTAACGATACCCGATGGAGTAAAAACGATAGGCGCGGGCGCGTTTTCCGGCAATTCGGGCATTAAGAAGGTTATTTTCCCAAACAGCGTAGAAATTATAGGCGAAGGGGCGTTCTCAGGCTGCAGCAATTTATCGGATATAGAAGGCGGTAATTCATTAAGGAAAATCAGCGACAGGGCGTTTGCAGGCTGTCCAATGCAAACCATAATAATTCCGGAGTCTGTGGAGGAGATAGGACTTAAGGCTTTTGCGGTAGCGGATTCTGTAAAAAAGGCAAATATTGGGACCGTGATTTTTGAAGGTTCTTCTCTGCCTGTTCTTACGTATGAAGCTTCTTCCTGTAAATTATATAATGATTCATATATGGGGCTTGCATTTGAAGGCGTGAATACTGCGATTATACCTGATGATGTTGAGGATTTGGAAGGCACGATTTTAGATGAGCGCGTATATGGTTTCAGAGGCGTAATCAGCAGCGAGAGTGGCAGCTTTTCGCGGGATACTTCTATGGTATCGGTTGATTTGGAAAGAGAGTTAGAAGCAATAGGACCGTCTGTTACAGTCAGCGTAAGCGGTAATTCATTAGACGCTGCAGAAGACGCAAGCGCGTCATTGGACGGAGCTGAATCCACATATTTACTTAATATAATGGAAAGCGAAGAGGCAAAGGATACCATTCTTGAAGCATACGGTAAGCTGTATGGGGATAATATGCCCTCTAATTTATCAGCATATGACATAACTCTGTATGATATGAAAACAGCGGTTCCTATTATAAGTCTTGGCAGACAGAAGATTGAGATTACTATTCCTTTACCTGAGGGAATGGTCGAAGAAAATCTGCATGTTATCTGTACGGACGCAAACGGACAGCTAGAAGAGGTGGGAAGCAGCGTATTTTCCACAAACGGTGTGGAATATTTGACATTTTCATCGAATCATTTTTCACCGTATGCGATATATAATTATGCGTCGGGCGAAGCGGTTTCCATAGTTGACGGTAAGGCGGTATTTTCTACGGGAAATAAAGATGCGTCTCCTAATACCGGCGACAATAGTATCCACCCGAAATGGATTCTCTGCATAGGTTTTCTCTTCACAGGTCTTGCCCTGTTCTTTTATGGCGGTAAGCAAAGAAAGGCTTAAAATATAAATTAATATAACTAAACGTTGATATAGACAAGAATTAAGATAGCGAACATAAACAAAACTTCCGGCATAAAATATGAAAAAAGTCGGGAGTTTTTAATGTATCGCGTTAGAAAACAATTAGGCTGCAGTGACAGGCTGCAGCAATCGTGCAGTGGTAATCCGGTGACGGTAGCGATTTTGGACACAGGCATCTATATGCATCCCGATTTATCGGGAAGGATAGTGGAGTTTAAAGATTTTGTCAACTATAAAAGCAGAATTTATGATGATAGCGGACATGGAACCCATATTGCAGGTTGCGTCGGGGGGAGCGGCGTTATATCAGCCGAAAGATATAAGGGCATAGCTCCGCAATGCTTTTTCTGTATAGGGAAGGTTTTAGACAGCAATGGTGATGGAACAATCGAAAGTATGTATCACGGAATGATGTGGGTATTGCAGAATCGTGTCAATTATAATATCAGAGTCTTAAATATATCGGTCGGTATAGGTGAACTCCGTGAAGAGAGAAAAATTGAAGAATTATTGGATATTATTGAAGCAGTCTGGCGTTCGGGCATTGTCGTAGTATGCGCGGCAGGTAACGCAGGACCAAAAGAAGGTACGATATCTCCGTTAGGAAACAGTCGTTATGTAATCACGGTAGGCTGTCATGAAGGGGGATATTTCGGGAACAAGAAAGGTTTATGTGAAAATTATTCGGGGCGGGGAGACAATGATATATTATATAGAAAACCTGATGTGGTAGCGCCGGGGACGGATATTATGTCCTGTAGTAACAGAGGCAGCTATTATGTAAAAAAGAGCGGAACTTCGATGGCGACTCCGATTGTCTCAGGTGCGGCGGCGCTGCTTCTGCAAAAATATCCTGACCTTAATAATAACCAAGTCAAGCGGAAAATCATCTATAGTGCTAAGGATTTGGGAGAACCATGGAATAAACAGGGCTGGGGTATGTTGGATATTGGTAGACTTATACGAGGATAATTTCTGTTACGGAAACGCAATATATTGACATATTTAATTAAAAATCGTATAATAATAGTGTAAAGACAGGCAACGGTGAGTGTCTGTCAGGTGTTGAGATAAGATGTTGCGTCAGCGAGCCGCGTCTTATTGAGCCTTTGAAGGGTTGTATGTAGACCTCAAGCTGACTTTATGCGTGCAGGACGCGCAGACAGAAAACATTCAGAAGAGCTCTGTTTTATACAGGGCTTTTCTTTATAATACGGAGGATTTTATGGATAAATTACAGGAACGTGCATTGACATTTAACGAACTAATGAAATATCAGTATGACATCAAGCTTGGCAAAAAAGGTAAATTATATGAGTTTACTATCGACTTTCAACCGAGTGATTTTTTTCATTTGATTGGGCTGCAAAAACTCATAGACTTGCGGTTTCTCAAACGCTCTGCTGAACATATCTTTAATGAGTGCTTAAAAGGAAATATTACATATTCAATGATTGCGGCAAGCCAGTATTTTGATGAACTTGGTTATAGATTTGAATATTTCAATCAGCTTGAAAACATATTAGACAGCAATAATCTTATTTTCAAATTCAATAAAAACTCAATGCAAATCTATTCAAAGATTATAGCTGATTATATGTTAAAACATACAAGAGATGATTTAATTTTCTATTTATTCATCGAGCAAAGAAATAAATCAAATACTCAGTTTTGTAAATCATTTTTTGAAAACAGCGTTATCGATTATTCGCGAGGTCAGACAAATTTGACCTTGCTGTATAAAGGAAAAATAAATATCAGAACAGGCGAAAGAGAAATAAAATTTGATAGGCTTACACAGGGGTGAACTGTTACTTGACATAAGAGACAAGATTGTATACAATTATACGAGGCAGGGTTGCCCGTTAGGGTGGCTGTAAAGCTGTGAAAGGAGTATATTTATTGTCATGAATAATTATGATATCAGAAATACGATGAATGATAATTATTCCCTGAGCGGCAGAGTATTCCGAAAGATACGAGAGGACATTCTGAGCGGTAAATATAAGGAGCATGAGGAATTAAAAGAGGTAGCGATAGGTGAAGAGCTGGGCGTAAGCCGGACGCCTGTGCGCGAGGCGTTCAGACAGTTGGAATTAGAGGGCTTAATTCAGATTATTCCGAATAAAGGAGCGTATGTAACAGGGATTACGGCAAAAGACGTCAAAGATATATATATGATACGTTCTTTGTTAGAAGGCTTATGCGCCAGACTTGCTACCGAAAAAATTACTAAAGAGCAGATGGAGGAGATGGAAGAGAATATCTATCTGGCGGAATTTCATGCAGATAAAGGTCATATGGATCAGATGGCGGAGCTTGATAATCGTTTCCATGATATTCTCTATGAGGCATGTGATTCCAAGCTGCTTGAACAGCTTCTTAAGGATTTCCACCAGTATGTGCTGCGCGTGAGGCAGAAAACGCTCTCGGCAAATATCAGGGGACGGGAATCGAATAACGAACATAGGCATATTATGGAGGCGATTAAAGCAAAAGACGCAGCGAAAGCTGAAGAACTCGCCAACAAACATATAATAAACGCATATGATAATATGGTAAAAAATGGGCTATATGACGTATATAAAGACGAGACAGCTTAAGTCTAAGGAGGGCATATTTTGATGGAAAAAATAAAAATGACTACTCCGTTAGTTGAGATGGACGGAGATGAAATGACAAGAATACTTTGGAAAATGATTAAGGACGAGCTTCTTCTGCCTTATATCGATTTAAAGACGGAGTATTATGACCTCGGTTTAGAGCACCGTAACGAGACTGATGATAAGGTAACGGTTGAGTCTGCTGAGGCGACCAAGAAATACGGCGTGGCGGTTAAATGTGCGACTATCACTCCCAATGCGGCAAGAATGACGGAATACAATCTGAAAGAGATGTGTAAGAGTCCGAATGGCACGATTCGTTCTATTCTGGACGGAACCGTTTTTCGTGCGCCGATTTTAGTAAAGGGCATAGTGCCTTATGTTAAGAACTGGACGAAGCCTATTACGATTGCGCGTCATGCCTACGGCGATGTATATAAGAATACGGAAATCAAAGTAGCGGGCAAGGGAAAAGCGGAACTGGTATTTACGGCGCAAGACGGCACGCAGGTAAGAGAACTTATACATAACTTTGACGGCGCGGGAATAATACAGGGCATTCATAATACGGAAAAGTCCATCTCCAGCTTTGCAAGAGCCTGCTTTAGTTATGCGGTGGATACGAAACAGGATTTATGGTTTTCTACTAAGGATACCATTTCCAAGAAATATGACCATACTTTTAAGGATATTTTTCAGGAAATTTATAACGCCGAATATAAGGATAAGTTCGAGGCGCTCGGAATAGAGTATTTCTATACCTTGATTGACGATGCGGTAGCGAGGGTAATTCGTTCTGAGGGCGGTTTTATCTGGGCGTGTAAAAACTATGACGGAGATGTTATGTCAGATATGGTGGCGACCGCTTACGGCGACCTTTCGATGATGACCTCCGTACTGGTGTCTCCTTCGGGAGTCTATGAGTATGAGGCGGCGCACGGCACGGTTCAGCGTCATTATTATAAGCACTTAAAAGGAGAAGAGACGTCTACGAACTCGATAGCGACTATTTTTGCATGGACAGGAGCTTTGCGCAAGCGCGGGGAGTTAGACGGCAATAAGGAGCTTATAGATTTTGCCAATAAGCTTGAGCAGGCATGTATTAAGACTGTGGAAGATGGAAAGATGACGAAGAGTTTGTCGCTGATTTCGGAGTGTAAAAATCCTGTGATACTTAATAGTCTTGATTTTATTAAGGCGATTAGGGAGACGTTGGATAGTATGCTTCATTGAATGGATATAGGGTTATTGGATGCGACATGGACTCATATGCTTCATTTTGAGGCACGCTTCCGCTCCGTGTAAAATCGCAGCGGTACTAAGCTCGAAAGAACCTCGCTAAGTACCGGCGTTTTACAAGGACCTCAAAATGAAGCATATGAGTTCATGTCGCTTAATAATTAAGTTTATTCTGATAGTGTTTCCCACTTTTCGTATAGTTGCGTGAGTTCTGTCTCGTTGTCTTCTCGTTCTTTGGATAATTCCTGAAGCTTTACTACGTCCGTACATATGTCGGGGGCGGACATTAATTCATCAATTTCAGTATTTCTATTCTCAAGCTGTTCAATCTGTTCCTCACATTTTTTTAAGTCGTTTTCTTTTTTGCGTTTGGCAGCGTTTTCTTCCTTCATTTTCTTCCAGTCCTGCTTGTTTTCGGAAGCGTTTTGCGAAGATACTTTACCGATAGAAGATATTTTACCGATATTATTAGAAGAGGGGTTATCGGTATTATCGGCAGCTTCTGCGTTTAGCCGCTGCATTTTTTTCTCCGAATAATAGTCATAGTTACCAAGATATTCGGTCAGGGTTTTGCCGCTTAGTTCAAGTATGCGGCTGGCGGTTTTATTGATAAAATAACGGTCGTGCGAGACATAGAGTACCGTTCCCGTATAAGCGTTTATCGCGTCCTCAAGGATTTCTTTGGACATGATATCAAGGTGGTTGGTAGGTTCGTCGAGAATTAGAAAATTCGATTCCGACAACATGAGCTTTGCCAATGAAACCCTGCCGCGTTCTCCGCCGCTTAGAGACTCAATTTTCTTAAATACATCTTCGCCGGTAAAGAGGAAGGCTGCAAGCGTATTGCGGATTTCCGTATTATTTAAGTTAGGATAGGCGTCCGAAATTTCCTCGAACAGAGTTTTATCGGGGTGTAGAACATGGTGCTCTTGGTCGTAGTAACCGATTTCTGCATTAGCGCCGAGGCGTATAAGTCCCGTATCGGCAGCAAGCAGTTCATTTATAATTTTTAAAATAGTCGTCTTGCCTGTGCCATTATCGCCTATTATCGCGACATGTTCACCGCGTTTGATATCCATATGAAGATTATTAAAAAGCGTAAGTTCTCCAAACGACTTAGATAAATTCTCCACATGAAGAACATCGTTACCGCTCAGGCTTCGCGGCTCTAAGCGAAGGTGCATATCGGCTTTTACCTCCACGGGCTTTTCAAGCACCTCTATTTTACTTAAAGCTTTTTCGCGGCTTTCGGCGCGCTTAATGGATTTCTCACGGTTAAACGACTTTAACTTCTCAATAACTTCTTCCTGATGTTTTATTTCACGCTGTTGATTCATATATGCGTTATACTGAGCAGTACGCAGCATTTCTTTTTTAGCGGCATAGGCGGAGTAATTTCCTGAAAAAATCGTGGCGTTGGAATTATCCAGCTCAATTATTTTCCCTGCAATACGGTCAAGAAAATAACGGTCGTGGGAGACGATGATTACTGCGCCCTTGTAGTTTAAAAGATAGGTCTCAAGCCACGTAATCGACGACATATCAAGATGGTTAGTAGGCTCGTCGAGGATAATTAATTCAGGACTTTGCAGCAAAAGCTTGCCAAGTGCAACGCGGGTTTTCTGACCGCCTGAGAGGGTACTTATAGATTTAGAAAATTCGCTTTCCTCAAATCCAAGTCCCTTTAACACGCCGGTAAGCTCGCTTTTATATGAATAGCCGCCACCGGACTCAAAATCGTGAGTAAGCCTTGAATAGACTTCCATTAGGCTGTCCAGTTCTGCGCCGCTTAAGTTTTTCATCTGTAATTCACAGTCGCGTATTTGATTTTCTAATTCAATTAAATTTTGCTTGACGCACAATAACTCCTCATAAATCGTATTCGCGCCGGAAACTGCCTGATGCTGTGAAAGATAACCTACGGACAATCCTTTAGCAAAAGTCACGCTGCCTGAGTCGGCGTTTATTTCGCCCATGATAATACGCAAAAGGGTAGTCTTGCCCGCGCCGTTTATTCCTACAATGGCAGCTTTTTCATGCGCCTCTATATGAAAAGATACGTCATGCAGAACCGGTACTTCATTAAATGATTTATGTAAACCGCTAACTGAAAGAATCATAACACCTGTTTTTCCTTTTCTTTGATATTCATTTTATTTTATATCACAGGCAGTTTTATAGTCAAGGGGCAGGCAGCTTTTTGCCGCGAAACGAAAATACTTGTTTGCAGAGCGGATAAGTGATATTCTATTTATGATAAAGCATGATAAGCAGCGCTTTGCCTGACTAACGGAAAGGTGTGATTGTATGGCGAATAAAGATGAAGTATTTAAGAACGCATTGGAAGGAAAAAATATTCCGGTATTGACGCTGGATAATAAGTGGCATAAACTTTTGGCGCATGTTGCTGCCACGCCTAAAATCAAAGGGCTTGAAGATAAGCTGAATGAATTGATAAAGCGTCAAGGCAAAGTCAATACCGAAAGCAAGGATATTAAAAAGATTAAAAAAACCTTGATGAATGAAGTTATGATTATTGCGGACGGACTTATGCAGTCGCCGGACAATAAGAAGCTCAATAAGGATATGGACGAGCATAAACGTCTTATTGAGGAATGCAATGCGAAGCTTAATGCTTATGAAGAAGAGATGTTGGAGCTTCCACGGGAAATTGACAAAATCAATAAAAACCTTATGCTGCTGACGATGGACGTATGTTATAGCACTCTTAAAGAAAATGAGAAAGAGCTTGATGTAATAAATGAATGGATAAATAATACGCGCCGCGAATTAAAGAAAAAGATGGTGCGTAAGCAGGAAAAGGAAGATTTTAACAATGCGTTATATACATACATGCACGATATTTTCGGAGCAGATGTAATTGAAATTTTTGATATGAAATATAATGAGGCGAAAAAGTGAAATATCTGGTAACGCAGTCGGAAATGAAGCAATATGATAAGAATACAATAGAACGCCTTAACTATCCGTCAATTCTATTGATGGAGCGTGCTGCGCTTGTGACTGTAGAGTGTATAAGGAAGGAAAAAAGCGTTGCACCTTATAGCGTATTAGTTGTGGCGGGCTGCGGCAATAATGGCGGAGACGGCATTGCGGTAGGCAGGCTTCTTATGCTGCAAGGCTGTAAGGTGGACTTTGTACTGCTTGGGGAGATAGACAAATGCAGCGCTGAAACCACAATGCAGCTTGATATTCTTAAAGGATATGGGTATAAGCCGTATGACAGAATTACGAGAAGTGAATATGATATAGTAATCGATGCGATTTTTGGTATCGGTTTATCCAGAGATATAGAAGGAAGATACAAAGACGCGGTATTAAAGATTAATGAAATGGACAGTTATGTATGTTCAATAGACATTCCTTCAGGTATTCATGCCGATTCGGGAAGAATCTTAGGTTGTGCGGTCCGCGCTGATTTAACAGTTTCCTATGGATTTTCTAAGCTTGGAGAAATTCTCTATCCCGGAGCAGAATATTGTGGTAAAATCGTATGCGGACAGATGGGGATTGATGACAATAGCTTTTTTGGGGAAAAACCCTACTGGTACACCTATGATTCCCTTGACGATATAAGCCTTCCGCATAGAAAGCCTGACGGAAATAAAGGCACTTTTGGTAAAGCGTTAGTGATTGCAGGCAGCGATTCTATGTGTGGCGCGGCGGTTATGGCAGGAAAGAGCGTTTTTAGAATGGGCGCGGGCATGGTAAGGATAGTGACTTCCAAGAAAAACCGCGATGTTATATTGAAGGCTATGCCGGAGGCAATGCTGACTCTTTATGATGAAAATCTCGAAGAAGAATTTAGCAAGGCGTTAGAATGGGCGGACTGTATACTGATAGGACCGGGAAACAGTAAAGGAAGATACGCGGCATGGCTGCTTGATAAATGCCTGAATGAAAGCAGGCTTCCGCTGGTAATAGACGCTGATGGTTTGAATTTGTTAGCCGAAATGCAAGATATATCGAGTGGAATTTTTGCAGATAGGGACGTTATTCTAACTCCACATCTTAGAGAATTTGCGAGACTATACGGCTGCAGCGTTAAGGAAGCCTCGGATAATCTGACTGTTTATCCACAGAAGCTTGCGGATAGGCTTAACTGTATAGTGGTATGTAAAGACGCCCGCACGGTAGTGGCGCGTCCACATGCCGAGAGTAGTTTCATCAATACATCGGGTAATTCAGGAATGGCGACGGCAGGTTCGGGAGATGTGCTTGCTGGAATTATAACAGGACTGCTTGTGCAGGGAATGGAAGCGGCGCAGGCAGCAACGGCGGGAGTTTTCCTGCATGGCGTGGCAGGAGATATGGCGGCAGAAAAATGCGGAGTTAGAAGTATGATGGCGACGGATATTATAGAACAAGTACAGGAACTGCTAAAGAAGCTGTTATCATGAAACTGCTGCTACGAGTTTAGTCTAAATGAACAAAAACGGAGCTCCATGCCTGAGAAGCGGTAAGTCGCTCCTTATTTTGTTCATTTAGGCTAAACTCTCAGGCTGAGTAAGAATGAGGGATTTTAAGATGATGGAGAATTACGACAGAGTATACGCTGCAATTAATTTAGACGCCATACTTTACAACCTTGAGCAGCTTAAAGATAATATTGCGCCTGAGACTAAGATAATGGGAATAATTAAGGCGGACGCTTACGGGCATGGCGCGGTTAGAATCGGCATGGAAATGGAGAAGCTTGACTATGTATTCGGGTATGGCGTAGCGACGGCGGAAGAGGCATTTGCTTTGCGGGACGCAGGGCTTAAGAAACCGATACTGGTTTTGGGATATTGTTTTCCGTACAGTTATGAGAGGTTGATTAAGGAAGAAATACGGTCCGCAGTGTTCAGATATGATACGTTAGAAGAATTGGACGCATGCGCGGCGACGCTTGGAAAGAAAGCCAAAATCCATATTAAAGTGGATACAGGAATGGGTAGAATCGGCGTTATGCCCGATTACGAGGGCTTAAATTTCGTGCGTAAGGCGCTTTTATACGAACATTTGGAAGTTGAAGGAGTTTTTACGCATTTTGCAAGGGCTGATGAAAAGGATAAAGAGTCGGCTAAGAAGCAGCTTGGCAGGATAAGTTCTTTTATGCGGCGCATAGAGAATGAGCTTGGCTATAATATTCCCCTCAAGCATTGTTCTAATAGCGCGGGGATTATAGGCTTGAAGGAAGCGAATATGGATATGGTGCGCGCAGGGATAGTATTATATGGCTTATCGCCTTCCGCAGAAGTGAGTAAGGACGCCATAAATCTTAAGCCGGCGTTGTCGCTTAAGAGCCATATTGTATATATTAAACAGGTGGAAAAAGGCGTACAGATAAGTTATGGGGGCACGTATACGACGGATAAAAGAATGTGCATAGCGACTGTTCCGGTCGGATACGGAGACGGCTATCCGAGAAGCTTATCGAATAAAGGTTATGTGCTGATAAGGGGACGGCTCGCACCTATTATAGGTAGAGTCTGTATGGATCAGTTCATGGTCTGCGTGGATAATATTCCGGACGCAGCCATAGGAGACGAAGTAACCTTGATTGGAGAGGATAAAGGCGCAAGTATCACGATGGAAGAAGTCAGCGCAATTTCGGGCAGGTTTAATTATGAATTTGCCTGCTGCTTAAGTGAGCGGATACCGAAAGTTTATATAAAAGACGGTAAGATTATTAAATGATAAAGCGGATTAGTAGTTGATTTGTGCGTATACCTTCAGAGAAATTGGCAATACTATTGCTGTTACTTAGAATTGCTGGATTGATTGAAGGAAGTGTGTATATGAGACGAGGAGATATTTATTATGCTGATTTAAGACCGGTAATAGGCTCGGAACAGGGCGGTATCAGACCGGTGCTTATTATACAGAACGACGTTGGGAATAAGCATAGCCCGACGGTAATATGTGCGGCGATTACCTCTAAGATGAATAAGGCTAAACTGCCTACTCATATAGAGTTAAATGCAAATAAATATGATATGGTGAAGGACTCGGTTATTCTTTTAGAGCAGCTTCGTACTATTGATAAGAAGCGCCTTAAGGACAGAGTGTGTCATCTGGATAAGGAAATTATGAAAGAGGTAAATGTGGGCTTAATGGTAAGCCTTGAATTAGATACATAAGAGAAAGGGGCGGTTAAAATGAATATTGTCGGCATAGCGCTGATATTTATGGTTTTGTTGATTTTGGAAATGATGTTTTATGGTTTCAACGCTGCATTGCAGAACATCTCAAATACAGATGCGGATAACAATGAAGAAAAGACGGGGATTAAGGCGGAAAGGCTGCAATACATGATAGATAATCCCGCTAAGTATTCAAATGCGGTGCAGCTTGGAATCGTAATGATTAACATGCTGCTGGGAAGTTTTTTGTTATTCAGGTTGTATGATATCGCGAGAAATATTATCGTTAATTGGGCAAAAGATATGGGCTGGATACATATGAAGTGGCAGATGGAATGTTTAGTGGCGCTTACGGCAGTTGTTGTCACGATATGTATGCTATACATAGTATTGACGTTTGGAGTGCTTATTCCGAGGAAGGCGGCGTCAAGATATCCGGAAGCATGGGTTAAATTCTGGATTACGCCGATATATATTTTTGTGCGCTTCGCAGCACCCTTTACCAGCTTCATATCAATGACGGCAAGAGGCATTTTGCAGATTTTTGGCATAAAAGGACTTGACGATACGGCGGACGTAACGGAGGAGGAAATTCGTTCGCTGATAAACGCAGGGCATGAACAGGGGGTTCTGCTTGAGAGCGAAGCCGAAATGCTTACCAATATCTTTGAATATGGTGAAAAAGAAGCCAAAGACATTATGGTGAACCGCAATAATATGATAGCGATAGACTGCAATATGACCTTGCAGGAGGCGGCGGCTTTTATTATTGACGAGCACAACAGTCGTTTTCCCGTATATGACGGGACGATAGACCATATAGTAGGCATTTTACACCTAAAAGACGTTATGCGTATGCAGATGAATGAGAAAATGTCAGGGAAGGCGATAGGCAAGATTAAAGGTCTGCTAAGGGAGCCTTTGTTTATCACGGAAACAAGAAAAATCGACGACTTGTTAAAAACCATGCAGAATGAAAAAATTCAGATGGCGATTGTAATCGACGAATATGGACAGACGGCGGGACTTTTGGCGTTAGAGGATATACTTGAAGAGATTGTCGGAAATATTCAGGACGAATACGATGAAGAGGAAAGCTATATTAAGGAAAACGGTCAAAATGAATATATCATAGACGGTATGATGCCGCTTGACGAATTAGAGGAGCAGCTCGACATAACCATCGACGACAAGCTTTTCGACACTGTAAACGGCTTTGTGATTTCTAAGCTTGAACATATTCCGGAGGATAATGAGGAATTTGAGTTTACATATAAAGGATATCTTTTTAAAATTCTTGAAGCTAAAAATCTTATGGTACAAAGTGTGAGCGCAGCTAAAATCCCCGAAACAAAAGAAGGGGAAGAAAAAAATGAGCAGACAGTTGAAGAAACGGGAAAAAAATGATAAGATAACATGATGAGATTAAAACACAGGCTGAGAAAGGAGCAGGATTACTGACATGTCAGGACATTCAAAATTTGCAAATATTAAACATAAGAAAGAAAAAAACGACGCGGCTAAAGGAAAGATTTTCACTATTCTTGGAAGGGAAATAGCAGTTGCGGTTAAGGACGGCGGTCCCGATCCGAATAATAATTTTAAGCTTGCGCAGATTATCGCAAAGGCAAAAGCTAACAATATGCCGAATGATACGATAGAGAGAGGTATTAAGAAGGCGGCGGGAGATAACGGAAGCGTCAATTACAAATATGTTACTTACGAGGGCTATGGACCGAACGGTATCGCCATAATCGTTGACGCATTGACGGACAATACCAACAGGACGGCGGCAAACGTAAGGAGTGCTTTTACAAAAGGACAGGGCAATGTCGGTACTCCGGGCTGTGTTTCTTTTATGTTCGACAAAAAGGGGCTTATCATAATCGATAAGGAAGAGTGCGACATGGAGGCGGACGATATTATGATGACGGCGTTAGATGCCGGTGCGGAGGACTTCTCGGAGGAAGAGGACAGCTATGAAATCTATACTGTGCCGGAAGACCTTGAGAACGTGGTGAAGGCTTTAGAAGCGGCGGATATCGCGATGGCGTCTTCGGAGGTTACTATGATTCCGCAGAACTGGGTTGAGCTTACGGACGAGACCGCAATCAAGAACCTGCAAAGAACTTTAGACCTTCTTGAAGAGGACGACGATGTGCAGGCGGTGTATCATAATTGGGACGAGTAATATTGCTATTGTGAGTTTGGACGAAAATATTGATAAAAGTGGAGGGCGTATAAGTGGAGAAGGAAACAATATGTATACAGTCGGGTTGGAAGCCTAAGAATGGGGAACCGAGAGTTCTGCCGATTTACCAGAGTACGACTTTTAAATATGATTCATCAGAGCAGATGGGAAGATTGTTTGACTTAGAAGAGAGCGGTTTCTTTTATACGAGGCTGCAAAATCCCACTAACGAATATGTAGCCGCTAAAATCTGCGAGCTTGAAGGCGGAGTGGCGGCAATGCTGACGTCTTCCGGACAGGCGGCGACCTATTATGCGGTATTTAATATCTGCGAGGCGGGCGACCATGTGGTTATCTCTTCGACGGTGTATGGCGGTACATTTAATCTGCTGACCTGTACGATGAAGAAGATGGGAATCGAATGTACTGTGGTGGATCCCGATGCGGATATAGAAGAGCTTAATAAGGCTTTTAAGGAGAACACCAAATGCGTATTTGCAGAGACTATCGCCAATCCTGCACTTGTGGTATTAGATATTGAAAAATTCGCAAAGATTGCACATAGCCATCAAGTGCCGCTTATTATAGACAACACCTTTGCTACGCCGATTAACTGCAACCCGTTTGAATGGGGCGCAGATATAGTGACGCATTCCACAACCAAGTATATGGACGGACATGCTATGTCGGTAGGCGGCTGTATCGTGGATTCCGGCAATTTTGACTGGACGAAGTATCCGGAGAAATTTTCGGGCTTATGTACTCCCGACGAATCCTATCACGGAATTACATATACGGAGAAATTCGGCAAAGCGGCTTATATCACTAAGGCTACCAGCCAGTTAATGAGGGATTTAGGCTCTATCCAGTCGCCGCAGAACGCTTTTCTTTTGAATGTGGGCTTAGAAACCTTGCCGTTACGTATGGAGAGGCATTGTTATAATGCGCAAAGGATCGCAGAATATCTGGAAGCTCATGAAAAAGTGGCATGGGTGAATTATCCGGGACTTAAGAGCAATAAATACTATGAACTTGCTAGAAAATATATGCCTAAGGGCACTTGCGGCGTTATTTCCTTCGGACTTAAGGGCGGAAGAAAAGCCGCTTCCGATATGATGGATAAGCTTAAACTTGCTGCAATCGTGACGCATGTTGCCGACGCAAGAACCTGCGTTCTGCACCCGGCGAGCCACACGCACAGACAGATGAATGATGAGCAGTTAGCCGAGGCAGGCGTTGCGCCCGACTTGATACGTCTTTCCGTTGGTATTGAGCATGTGAATGATATAATAGCCGATTTGGAGCAGGCGCTAAAGCAAATATAATGGAGCAAAGTTGATGACATATAAAAGGACATGGTTTAGCTGTATCCTCTGGGCGCTGTTTTGCTGCGTTACGGGAGTTATGCTTGCCGTATATACAATATTATTCTGGAAAAATGAGGTAAATACGCAGGTCGGATACAATACGATTGTCTTTGGCGTGTTAGTATTTTTACTTCTGATATGCAGCTATCTTTTTCTTAATAAAGCGGTTGCCGTCTGGCTTAGAAAAATTGAAATGAGCAGAAAAGCCGCGTTAATATCGGAGCTTGCGTTAGTTTTGTGTATATGTATCGCCGCGCTTATCTACCGCATATATCTGTATACGCAGTATGCGGGGACTTCTGTCGAAATGACAAAATACTTTATTATGGCGTCTACAGGCGGTTTATCTGTAGGAAATCAGATATTGCATGGGGCTTCAAGCCTTTATACAACGCTTCTGCATATCGTATTGTTATTTGGCGGAAAGAATCTGGAGACGGCGGTGGGCTTACAGATTGCCATACAGATATTGACGCTTATTCTTGCATATTTTACAGTTAGAAAATTAGCAGGGAAAATTGCCGCCTGCATTGCGTTGCTTATTCCGGCGTTTTCTTCCATATATGTAAACCGTATTTTTGACATCACGCCGGAATGTACGGTTTTGGCGTTATACCTTATAGGTATGCTGATAGTGGGAAGCTTCGTGAAGGCATACGGCAATGGGAGGCTTGGTACAGCTTTATCGGTGTGCTTTGCTGTTCTTGCGGGAATAGTTGTAGGAGTGCTTACATACTTCGACGCGGTTGCGCTGACGCTGCTTATTTTCCTGCCCGCTTTGTTTATGGCGATTCCGGCGGCACATGGTAGGAATGACGGCGTGGAAATTGAAGTAGATGAACCGGAGCAAAGCGCAGGATTTTCAGCACTAATAATCGTAATCGTGCTTGCGGCGGCGTTGGTTACTGTGGCAGGAATATTTGCCGTTGACGCCTATGTAAGCAAGAAAGCATATATAAACGTGGCAAATGCGTGGTATAATCTCTATATGAGCCATTTGCCGATTGATTATGTTTTCCAGCAGGCAGGATATTATATTATAGAATGTTATATTCAGGTATTTTTGGCGGCGTTTTTGATTTTATCATTTTGGAACAGCCACAAGAGCCAGAATGCGTCGCCGTGGATAATACTTATGCTTTTGATGGCGCCAAGCCCGTTATCTAAGGTAGGCGCGCTGTCATATCAGGTATTTTCAATATTTATTTGGAGCGTACTCGCAGGCTTAGGAGTACAGCAGAGCTGCATAGTAGTTACAAAAGCAGAGCCAGTGAAGAGTAATGAAACGGACGAGCGAGAAGATACAAAGGAAATAACAGGTGTTGTGGCAACCGAAACTAAGAGCGCAGAACCCGTCGCAGCAAGCGAGACTAAGACAGCAGAACCCATGGTTTCCAAGCCGCGCTATATCGAGAATCCGCTGCCTCTGCCTAAAAAGCATGAGAAACGGGAAATGGATTTTCAGTATGAAGTGCCGCCTGATAAAATGAAGTTTGATATTGATATCAAGCCCGGAGATGATTTTGATATTTGATGTGAGGGCAACATTATTCAGTAAAATCAAGGCTTTCGGGGATTTTTCCGAAAGTCTTTTTCTCGATTGTTTTTTATATGGCGCTAGTGCCATGCAAGGAATGGATATTAGAAAAAATAATAAGTCAAAGTATTGCTTGACTTGGTGGGGGCAAGATGATATCTTTAATATAAGAACATAAGTTCTTTTATTAGTAAGAAGATTGATATCAAGTAAACAACTTTTGGCTTCTAAGATAGGTAAGTCATGGCGAATTAAAAAGAGTGATATAGATGATTATTTATATAGGAACAAGAAATAAGCGGAGGAAAATATAATGGCAGTTGAACAGTATACTGAAAGTTTAACTTTAAAAGAAATGAAATGTACAATTGGTGAAAATCATTTCGGCTATGTTTTTCCTCAAGGAGATGTTTCAAGTATAGATAAAATTGAGAAACTTCTTAAAAAAGCTGGCGGAAAGCCTAAAGAATGTGAATTAGATGATTACACTCAGGGAGGAAATGGAAAAGCGAAACCAGAGTATGTGATTACGTTTAACGATGACATACACACTATAATTGTGGTTGAGTGTAAAAATACAGCGAAGAAACATTGTAGTGCGGATTTGAATAAACCCAGTGGATTTGTTGTGGATGGAGTTTTGTATTATGCAAAATTTTTGAAACAGGAGTATAATGTTATTGCAATTGCAGTAAGCGGCACAAATGTGGATAATATGAAAGTGGATACATATTATTGGCAGCAAGGACAGGAGCAGTATTCATATTTAAAAAAAGCAAAAGATATTATTTTGGAACCCAAGAATTACATTGAATTGATAAAGGGTAACAAACTTAAAAAAGCGTACTCATTAGATGAAATCAGAAATACGGCTATCGATATGCATAATTCGCTAAGGGAAATAAAGGTCACAGAAGCACATAAACCTATTTTTATTGCAGGAATACTAATTGCATTGAATGATGAGGACTTTTCAAAAAGTTATTCAATGTTAAGTTCTTATAAGCTGGTGATGCAGAACATTCAAAATGCGATTGAAAATGTGCTTAAAGAGAATGACATAAAAAACAATAGAGTAAATTATATTAAGCAGGTGTTCAATACACTTCAAGACAATACAAAGTTTGCGGAAATACCATTAGGTCATTCTAAATCTATTACATGGTATATAGAGCAATTAGAAATGAAAATTAAACCTATGATGGATTATGCAGATAGTACAGTAGATGCACTAGGAGTATTTTACCATGAGTTTATTAAATATTCTGGTGGTGATGGAAGTGGATTAGGAATTGTTTTGACTCCGCAGCATTTAACAGAATTTATGTGTGATTTAGCCGGAGTTAATAAAAACAGTCGTGTCGTTGATATATGTTGCGGTTCGGGCTCTTTTTTAGTAACAGCAATGAGTAAAATGTTTAAAGAGGCTAATCCTGAAGAGGTGGAAAATATTCGTAAAAATGGATTATACGGAGTGGAATTTGATGATGGACTTTATACATTAGCTGTTGCGAATATGATTATTCGGAAAGATGGAAAATCCAATATTTATAAAGGGGACTGTTTTAATGCTGATATAACAAAAGAGTTGAAAGAAAAAAACATAAATATTGGTTTGATAAACCCACCATACTCGCAAAAGGACGTAACTGAATTAGAATTTGTGGAACACTTATTGGAAGTACTTACTGTTGGTGGCACGGGTGTGGTTGTAGTTCCTATGAGTTGTGCAATCGGTACGAAGTTTAAAGATGTTAGAGAACGTTTGATGAAAAAAAATACACTGAAAGCTGTATTTTCTATGCCGGATGATATTTTTTATCCAACGGGTACGAATGTATGCGTTATGGTATGGGAAGCGCATACTCCGCATGACTCGCAGCAGGAAACTTTCTTTGGGTATTGTAAAGACGATGGGTTTGTAAAGCGTAAAAAGTTAGGAAGGATTGATGCTTTAGGAAAGTGGGAAGAAATTGAAAAAGAATGGCTGAAATTATATAGAAATAGAGATATTATTGATGGATTATCAGCTAGGCATAGCGTAGGGTATGAAGATGAGTGGTTATGTGAAGCATATATGCAGACAGATTATACAAAATTGACACAAGATGATTTTCAAGCGACTATAAATGACTATCTTGCATATTTGGTAAAGAATGGTGATGTTTATGAGAACTAAATTATTTTTGTTAAATGATATTGTAGATATAACTTATGGAAATAAGTTTGATTTGCAAAATATGACTTTTAATGCTCCCTCAATAAACTTTATTTCAAGAACCGCTTTAAATAATGGTGTATCTGCTAAAGTTGACAGAGTATGCGAAACAGAACCATATCCTGAAGGTTGTCTAACAATTGCGCTGGGTGGTAGCATAGGGGCAACGTTTTATCAGAACGCACCATTTTATACGGCTCAAAACATTGCGGTTATTCAGTTTAAAGAGGATATTCCGTTTTTATCAAAATTGTATTTATGTCAAATAATAAAATTTGAAGTGAAAAATAAATTCAGAGCATTTGGTAGAGAGTTAAATTGTCATATAAAAGCAGATTTTAGTGTTCAGTTGCCAATAGACGAGAATAGCTGCCCAGATTGGCAGTTTATGGAAACTTATATAAAATCTTTAAAATATAAACCTATTACAACAAAAATAAAAAATTCTAATCACATAGTCAATACAAAAACTTGGAAAAGTTATTCATTAGATTATTTGTTTGATTTTGTCAAGGGAAAGAGATTAACAAAAGCCGATATGCTTCCGGGAAATGTCAATTTTTTGGGTGCAATCAGTGAAAATAATGGTGTTAGGGAAAAAATTGAGACAGACTATTTCTGGAGACCAAATTGTATAACTGTTAATTACAACGGAAGCGTAGGCGAAGCTTTTTATCAAAAGGAGCCATTTTGGGCATCAGATGACGTTAATGTGTTGTATGCAAAAGGTTTTTGGAGCTTAAATCAATATATAGCGATGTTTATCATAACAGTAATAAAAGCAAATAAATATCGTTTTGGCTATGGCAGAAAGTGGACTTTGGAAAAGATGAAGGATACCATAATAAAATTACCAAGTAAGAAAGATGGAATGCCAGATTTTGAATATATGGAAAGGTATATAAAGGCATTACCTTATAGTGAAAGAATATAATTTTGGTGATAAAAAGCGGATAATTATAGAGATAGAAACTATCATAGATTTTGCAAACGGAGGAAATTTATATGAAGCAGGATAAGTATGTAGCATATGTTTCAAGTTATACCATAGGGGACAAAGACCAATACGGCATTAGGATATATGACGTTGATATGAAAAACGGGCGTATGACGGAAAAAAGCCATATAAAAATTACTAATTCTTCCTATATTACGATTTCCCATAACCAGAAATATCTGTATTCTATTACCGATTTTGGCGTGGAAGCCTATAAAATCTCACCGACAGGGGAACTTGAGGTTATCAATAACGGAAGTATCAATGGAATGCGTGGTTGTTATCTTTCTACGGATTATGACGATAAGTTCTTATTTGTAGGCGGATATCATGACGGCAAGATTACCGTTTTGAGATTAGAGGATAACGGCGCAGTCGGGGAAATCACCGACGAAATATATCATAAAGGCTTAGGCAGTATTGCCGAGCGCAATTTCAGACCGCATATTAACTGTGTGAAAATGACGAGGGATAATAAATTCTTATGCGCGGCGGATTTGGGTATGGATCATGTAAACGTATACCGTTTCAACCATACCACAGGAAAGCTTAGCCAGATAGATATGATTAGAAGCGAGCAGGAGTCGGCTCCGAGGCATATGAAGTTTTCGCAGGACGGAAAGTTCTTATATATCGTGCATGAGCTTAAGAATTATATTACCGTGTATACTTACAGAGAGTCGAAGGACACTCCCGAATTTGAAAAGATACAGACTATTTCCACGCTGAACGACTATCATGCGGGCGGTTCGGCGGCAAGCGCCTTAAATATTTCCAATGATTTTAATTATATGGTAAGCTCGAATGCAGGAGATAACAGCGCAGTAGTATATAAGATAGATAAGGAATCCGGTTTGCTTGATAAGCTTTTGTGTTTGCCAATAAGCGGCGACTACCCTAAGGACGCGGTGCTTTTCCCTGACAACAGACATCTGGTATCGCTCAATCATGAGAGTAACAGTATGACGTTCTTTAACGTAGATTTGGAGAAAGGTCTGCTTGTCATGAACGGCAAGGAATTGAAGGTGCCGCAGCCTAACTGCATTATTTTCCATAAGTGTCAGGGCGGAAAATAAACAGCTTAGAAATATAAAGTCATAAAAACAACCCCTTCAACATACATTTTACTAAGTATGGAAGGGGTTTTTGTATGGATATTAATAACAGAAATGAATATGCAGTTTACAAGGATATACAGGACAGGACGGGGGGAGAAATTTACATAGGCGTTGTAGGTCCTGTAAGAACCGGAAAGTCCACTTTTATTAAAAGGTTTATGGACTTACTCGTGCTGCCTTTTATGGAGGACGAGAACGAGAAGGAGAGGGCAAAAGACGAACTTCCGCAAAGCGCGGGCGGCAGGACGATTACGACGACGGAGCCGAAATTCATTCCTAAGGAAGCGGCGCAGATTAGCTTAGACGCGGATATTAATGTCAAAGTCAGGCTGATTGACTGCGTGGGCTATATGGTGGACGGAGCGGCGGGGCATATGGAAGAGGACGTCGAAAGAATGGTAAAAACTCCGTGGTCGGCGGAAGAGATACCGTTCACGCAGGCGGCGGAAATAGGAACACGCAAGGTTATAAAAGACCACTCCACAATAGGTATCGTAGTTACATGCGACGGAAGCTTCGGCGAACTGCCAAGAAGCAGTTTCCTTGAGGCAGAAGAGCGGACTATCAGGGAGCTTCAAGAGATACATAAGCCTTTTATCGTGCTGCTTAACTGCGCCAAGCCGTATGCGGAAGAAACAAGACAGCTTGCCGACGAGATAAGCGAGAAATATCAGGTTACGGTTATGTGCGTCAACTGCGAGCAGCTAAAACAGGAAGATATAAATCATATCATGGAGAATATTTTATATGAGTTCCCGTTGACAATGATTGAGTTTTATATGCCTAAATGGGTGGAGATGCTTGCATACGACCATAAAATGAAGCAGGACATTATCGCTCAGGTGAAAAAGCTCATGGGCGAGCTTACAAATGTCAGGGATATTACCAGAGCGAATTTTGAGCTGGAAAGCGAGTATATAAGAAAGTGCAAGTTAGACGGCGTAAATATGTCGGACGGCAGCGTGAGGATAGTGCTGGATTTGGACGATACTTATTATTATGAAATGATAAGCGAGTTGGTGGGCGAGTCTATAACCAGTGAATATCAGATGTTATCTGTCCTAAAAGAGATGGCGAAAATGAAGCGGGAATATACGAAGGTACTTCACGCGATGGAGTCCGTAAGGTATAAGGGATACGGCGTGGTTATGCCGGATAAAGATGAGATTGTCTTAGAGAAGCCGGAAGTCATCAAGCAGGGCAATAAGTTCGGTGTGAAGATTAAGGCGGAGAGTCCGAGTATCCATATGATTAAGGCGAGTATCGAAACCGAGATATCACCGATTGTCGGAACGGAGATGCAGGCGAAGGATTTGATACAATATATTTCCGATACCGGAACAAGCGACGAGGGTATCTGGGAGACCAATATTTTCGGGAAAACCATAGAACAACTGGTAAATGACGGAATATCCAGCAAAATTGCGATGATAAATGAAGAGAGTCAGGTGAAATTGCAAGAAACCATGCAAAAAATTGTGAATGACAGCAACGGTGGAATGGTGTGTATTATTATCTAAAGATGTTGGATTTGGCAAATAACTTATGTAATTAAATGGTGGGAAAGAGATATATTGCAAGATATCTCTTTCTTATTTTTTGGGAAAATGGTATACTATATAAAAATATATCGGATTGCGGAGGTACTATTTATGAATGCAGTGTATGAGAAACTTTTAAAATGCTATGAATGTTATAAGGCGAAAATCGACTTTGAGCCTAAGGTTGCCGTGGTTCTCGGTTCGGGGCTTGGGAACTTTGCCAATACTATAGATGTAAGGGCGGAACTTCCTTACAGTGAGATTGAGGGCTTTCCGGTTTCTACGGTTCCGGGGCATGCAGGCAAATTTATCTTCGGATATATAGATAAGGTGCCGGTTGTGCTTATGCAGGGCAGGGTGCATTACTATGAAGGTTATCCGATTACCGACGTAGTGCTGCCTACCCGTCTTATGAAAATGATGGGCGCAAAAATACTGTTTTTAACTAACGCTTCGGGCGGTCTTAATCCTAAACTGCATGCGGGAAGTTTGATGATGCTTACCGACCATATTTCATGTTTTGCACCCAATCCGCTTATTGGGGCGAATATTGACGAACTAGGCACAAGATTTCCTGATATGACGCATGTTTATGATGAAGACCTTCAGGAAATCATTAAAAGCACAGCAAAAGAAAATAATATCGAATTATTTGAAGGCGTGTATGCGCAATTAACGGGACCGTCTTTTGAGTCTCCGGCGGAGATTAAGATGTTAAATATGCTCGGCGTAAGCGCAGTAGGCATGAGTACGGTAGTGGAAGCGATTGCAGCAAACCATATGGGTATGAAAATCTGCGGCGTATCCTGCGTATGTAATCTGGCGGCAGGCATGAACAGCACGCCGCTTACACACGAGGAAGTACAGGCGGCGGCAAACGCCGTTGCACCGAAATTTGAGAAGCTTCTGACGGAAACGGTTAAAAAGTTCGCTAATGTATTATAGGAATGGATTTTTGCTTGTAACTGTGAAAGTGATGAAGAGTTACATGTATGCAATACTTAGAAAGACTGGGGTTGCTAATTTATGGTAGATAAAGTTATGGCAGAAACCTTAATAAATAAGGCGCTAGAGGTAAGACAGCTTTCATATTCCCCCTATTCTAACTATCAGGTGGGTGCGGCGCTGCTTGCGCAGGATGGCAGCATATACACGGGCTGTAATATCGAAAATGCGGCGTATTCACCGACGAACTGCGCAGAGCGGACGGCTTTTTTCAAGGCGGTAAGCGAAGGGGTGCGGCATTTTAACGCTATCGCCATTGTCGGCGGTGCAAAAGGAGAAGAGATAACGTCTTACGCCTATCCATGCGGGGTATGCAGACAGGTGATGATGGAGTTCTGCAACCCGAAAGACTTTGATATTATTGTGGCTAAGTCGTTGGACGACTATAAGGTTCATACTCTGGAAGAACTGCTTCCGAACGGCTTCGGAGCTTCAAATCTTGGCGTATAGCAGAAAGGAACATGATATATGAATATCAGATTTTACAACGCGCGAATACTTACAATGAAAAACGATAAAATATTAGAAGGCGAGGTCTGGGTTCAGAACGAACGCATTATTTATGTGGGCGACGGAACGGATACGGAAGAAGTCTACCGTAAGTTAAAGCTCCAGAGCATAATATGGGATAAAGAAATCGACTGCGAAAGAAACCTTCTTATGCCGGGCTTTAAAGACGCGCACACCCATTCGGGCATGACTCTGCTTCGCTCTTACGCGGACGATATGCCGCTGCAGGACTGGTTGACGAAGCAGATATTTCCGGTTGAGGCAAGAATGGACGGGGAGATGATTTACCATCTTACCAAGCTGGCAATTCTGGAATATCTGACAAGTGGAATTACGGCGATTTTTGATATGTACCTGACTCCCGATACGATTGCAAAAGCCTGTGTGGATATGGGTATGCGCTGTGTTCAGGTAAGCGGCATGAGCGGGCAGGGGGATTTTAGTAAGTCGCTTGCCAAGACAGAGGAGTGCTACTTAAAATATAATAACGACAATTCGCTGCTTAGCTATTTCATCGGCTTCCATGCAGAATATACATGTTCCAAAGAGCTTTTAATGAGCGTAGCTAAACTTGCGCATAAATATAAAGCGCCGGTATTTACGCATCTGGCGGAAACTAAGTCGGAAACAGATGGTTGTATAGAGCGTTACGGAATGTCACCGACCAAGCTTTTTGATTCTTTAGGCATATATGATTATGGCGGCGGCGGATACCACTGTGTCTATCTTGATGAAGAGGATATGGAAATCTTCAAAAAGAGAAATTTAAGCGTGGTGACGAATCCGGGCTCAAATACCAAGCTTGCCAGTGGCATAGCGCCGATAGCCGAATACCTTGAGAAAGGAATCAACGTAGCGATTGGAACGGACGGTCCTGCAAGCAATAACTGTCTGGATATGTTTCGCGAGATGTTCTTAGTGACAGGGCTTGCCAAATTAAAGGCAATGGACGCATCTGCCGTGGACGCATGGGAAGTATTAAAAATGGCGACGGTAAACGGCTCTAAAGCAATGAACTTGCCGGATACCGATGTGCTGGAAGAAGGCAAGCTGGCGGATATGATAATGATAGACTTACGCCAGCCTAATATGCAGCCTATTAATAATATTTCCAAGAATATTGTCTATAGCGGGAGCAAGCAAAATATAAAAATGACAATGATAAACGGTCAGATTTTATACATGGACGGTAAATTTGCAGATTTCATTGATGTGGACGCTATCTATGATAAGGCGGAGAAAATAAAAGAACAGATTGGATAATTTAGCGGGTAATGAATAGTTACCAGATTGGATAACATAGGTTATGGAATATTTTATTTTTGCGGGAGCATTGCTTTTTATTATTGTGTTAATTATGGTAATGGGCTATGTAAACAGCCTGAATGAGAGAAAGCTTTTTATAAAGAAGCTTTATGAAAAGTACGGCGCTGCTATAGACAGGGAGTATAATACAGACGAGCTTGAGCAGCATATCCCCATGTATTATAAAGAACATGAAGAAGCAAACCAGATTGATGATATCACATGGAATGATTTAAATATGGACGAGATATACCGTAAAATGAATTATTCCCACAGCTCTGCGGGCGACGAGTATCTCTACTATAGGCTGCGCACGCCCGTTCAAAGCCAAGAAGAACTTGAGCGGTTTGAAAGCCATGTTAAATATTTCATGGATAATGAAGATTTAAGGGTTAAGCTGCAGGTGAAGTTTGCGCAGCTTGGAAGAATGAGCAAATATTCGCTGTATGAGTATCTTAACTTCCTTGATACGCTGGGCGAACGCAATAGCTTTAAATACTATATGGCGCTTCTTCTGGTTGTTGTAAGTATCGGACTGATGTTTGTCTCCGTGCCAATGGGGTGCTGCGCGCTGCTAGTGGTTATAAGCTATAATATGATTAATTATTTTAAGGAGCAGAAAGAAATAGGTCCTTATATCACGAGCTTTGCTTATATATCACGGTTATTGGACGCCGCGAATGATATCGGTAAATATTCCATAAGCGAAATAGATAAAGAGCAGGAGCGTCTCTTGAAATGCTATAAGGCAATGGGGAATTTCAGGCGCAATTCTTTTATTGTACTCTCAAGCTCAGGCGCTCGTGGGGGAATATCGGCAAACGGTAATGTATTAGAAGCAATATTTGATTATCTGAGAATGATTTTTTATCTGGATTTGATAAAATTCAACCAGATGCTTCGGGTGGTCAGAAATCATATAGGCGACATAGACGAGATGGTTACTGTAATGGGAATGATAGAGACTTCAATCGTCATAGGCGAATACCGCACAAGTTTAAAGGGCGATTACTGCATTCCGGAGTTCATTTTGGGAGAGAGTGCAAACGGGTATATTAAAATAGAGCGGTTATATCACCCGTTATTGAATAATCCGGTAAAGAATGATATAGAAGTGGACAAAGGAGTGTTGCTGACAGGCTCCAATGCTTCCGGAAAGTCCACCTTCCTGCGTGCAGTCGGGATAAACGCTATTCTGGCGCAGACCATACATACCTGTATGGCAGCGTCGTATAAAGGCGTAATGTTCCGCATATATTCTTCTATGTCCTTAAAGGACGATATAGAGAGCGGCGACAGTTATTATATGGTGGAAGTCAAATCTATTCGTAGAATTTTAGATAATGTTGCCGAAGCTGAAAAAGACAAAAAACATGTGTTATGTTTTGTAGACGAAGTACTGCGCGGCACAAATACGGTAGAGCGTATAGCGGCGTCCACGCAGATTCTTAAAGCGCTTGCCGTATCGAATACGATATGCTTTGCCGCGACGCATGATTTGGAGCTGACTAAGCTTTTATCAGATGTGTATAATAACTATCATTTTGAAGAAGAAATAGAGAAAGACGATATACTTTTTAATTATAAATTACAGCAAGGTCCTGCTGTATCCAGAAACGCCATAGCGCTTCTTAAGGTTCTTGGATATGATAAAGAACTTGTAAACGACGCCGAAACAATGGCGCAGACCTTTTTAAAGACAGGGCAATGGCATAAGGGAGGAAAACTCAATGATTTTTAAATGTCGTAACTGCGGCGGCAATGTGGTCTACAGTCCGGAAAAGAAAGCGATGTACTGCCCGCACTGTGAAGGGATTGACAGCGAGCAGAAATTAGAAGGAAGCTCGGAGGAAACATGTTCTAACTGCGGCGCGCCGCTTAATCCGAGCGAGTATACGTCGGCTCTAAGGTGCGAACACTGTGGACACTATATTGTGTTTGACGATAAAGTTCAAGGCAGCTATAATCCTAATCTTATTATGCCCTTTAAGGTAGGAAAAGAGAGCGTAAAGGAAATCTTGAAAAAAGAGTTTAAGAAACGCGCTTTTACCCCGTCGAGTTTTCTTTCGGAAGCTTCTTTAGATAAAATGGAAGGCTCTTATGTACCGTTTTGGTTATACGATTATATGGCTAACTGTGTATTTGACGGAGAAGGGACTAAGGTACGCTCATGGCGCAGCGGTAATAAGGAATATACCGAAACCAGCCATTATAAAGTGGTGCGCGACATGGATATTGATTATGATAAAATCCCTGTGGACGCATCAATTTTAATGGACGATAGCACAATGGATTTGATGGAGCCTTATGATTATAAGGCGCTTGAGAATTTTCAGGAAAAATATATGTCGGGCTTTTATGCCGAGTTTTTTAATCAGGACGCAATCACATTAGAGCCTAGAGCGCTTGCAAAAGTGCGGGGTTCAGCGGAAGCAATTCTCAATGAATCGCTGTCGGGGTACTCGACGCTTAAGCCTTTTCATAGAGATGTGCGCACTAAGAGGCTGGGATATTTTTATGCGCTTTTCCCAGTATGGATATATACATACCGCTACAGAGAGCAGACATATGTATTCTATGTGAACGGACAGACAGGGAAGGCGATAGGGAAGACGCCGCTTTCTGTCAGGAAAATGATAGGTTATGCGGCGACGGTTTTTGTGGCGGTGGCGGCGATGTTTGAGATGGTGCTGCGGTTTTATGTATAACTTAGTCACGATTTTAGCCTGTAATTCGTAGACTTGGAAAGGTGTATGGTTATTATAATGAGAGAGTATTTTAGACACTTTAGGTTTCTGTTTATAGCATTGGGAATAGTGGTGGCGCTTGGCGTGGCTTCGCAGCTTATTAACGGCACTAAGAATAGTGGTTCGACGGAAAGGACTAATACGGAATGCACTACTACAGAAAGAGTCTTTGATTATGCCGACGTGCTGACCGACGAAGAAGAGGATAAGTTGAGGGAGCAGATTGCCGAGCGGGAGAAGCAGATTCAGGCGGATATTGTGCTAGTAACGCTAAATGAGTCTTTGAAGGAGTACGCCCGCTCATATGATTCGGGGGCTGATTATGACGAGTTCACGATGATTTATGCGGATAATTTCTATGAGGAGCATAAGTTTGGATATAATGAGCCGTTTGGCGACGGAGTTCTATTGTTGGATAATATCTACCGTGAAGATGACGGACATGTGTATACATGGCTGTGTACTACGGGAAAAGTTGAAAACAAATATAGTATTAGCATGATTGATAAGATTTTGGACGCATTTTATGAAGATGTTGACAGCAATCCGTATCGTGCATATAAAACATTTGTAGATAACGTCTATTATGATATGACGGATTCCGGATATATAGTTACAGAGTATCCGCCGTATATATCATTCATGGCTGCAGCGATTGCGGCGTTAATCTACATAGCTGTTAATATGACTTCAAGGAAGGGTGCAAAGACTGTAAATACCAGAACGTATGTAAACGGCGGACAGCCAGACTACAGAAGGCGGGACGATATATTCTTACGCAAAAATGTCGTAAGCAGGACGATTGAAACCAGTAGCGGAAGCAGCGGCGGCGGTGGCGGAAGTTCGCACAGCGGAGGCGGTGGGCACCATACGTCGAGCGGCGGACATTCGCATGGTGGCGGCGGGCATAGTAGGTAGGTTGAAAATTTGAAAATAAGAAAAGATTTTGTTGCAATAACCAACATAAAATAATAGAATATAAATAAGAAAGTATGAAACGCTGCAAAAAAGCTATACTATAATTCATAAGCAGATTATAGTCATATATTAATAAAGGGGGTGTGTGTTGTGGCAACTTCAAGTATCACAAAAAATTTTGTTATATCTGGTCAAAGGCAGGTTGAGATGTTTGTCAATGCGATTGAAGAATCTGCCAAAAACCGTCCTGAGCGTATTCCTGTGGCTGCAAGTGAAATTACAGACGAAGCAGAGCTGCTTGAATTTATGGAAAAATGGGAGAAGGCGAATGGCAGAAACAAATAAATATTCAGTTATCAATATTCGGCGATATCTCGATAGTAATAATCCAAAACTTGGAGAGAACAGACTGCTTCAGGTTCTCTTCGGTTTTTCTTGTCCAAGAAATCCAGATGTGGAGCGTTTTTTGAAAAAAGTTCAGTAGAATTTACGCGAAAGAATCAGTCTGTTACATACCTTGTATTTGATATAAGTAGTATGAAGCTGGCAGGATATTTTACTCTTGCATTAAAACCATTAACAGTAAGAGGAGAAACGGTAAGCAATACTGTAAAGAAAAAATTATTACGAATTAGTGAACTGGATATAAAATCGGATACATATACTATGTCAGCTTATTTGATTGCGCAATTAGGTAAAAACTATTCTGAAAATGATGGAAAAATGATTACCGGCTCAGAACTTCTTGAGTTGGCATGGGATAAAATCAAAGAGGCACAATATATGTTTGGTGGTATGGTAGCATTTTTGGAAGCGGAAAACGAGGAAAAGCTTCTATCTTTTTATCGTAATAACCGTTTCTCACAATTTGACACCAGACAGACAACGTCAAGTGCAGATGAGCCGCATGAACTTGTGCAACTTTTGCGTTTGCTATAGGAAAAATGGTATCGTTTCTGCAAAAATATCTTGATTTTAAGCAATACCGTCTTGAAAATATTCAGGGCGGTATTTTTATGCGAAAAAGAAGAGCTTGAAAACGACGGCACATAAAATATATGCTGAATGGAAAACGCGGAGGAAAGCTATGAATAATGTGTATGGATATGTGCGTGTTTCAAGCATAGAGCAGAATGAAGACCGTCAGGTAATTGCGCTTAAAAAGGCAGGGGTTCTGGGCGGCAATATTTTTATGGATAAACAGTCGGGCAAAGATTTTCACAGATGTAATTATGAGAAAATGGTATCGTTATTGCAGGAAGGGGATTTGCTCTATGTTATGAGTATCGACCGACTTGGACGCAATTATGTGGAGATACAAAACCAGTGGCGCCTGCTTACAAGTGAGATTGGAATTGATATCTGCGTGATAGATATGCCGCTGTTGGATACAAGGAATGGAAAAGACCTCATGGGAACGTTTATTGCGGATTTAGTATTGCAGATACTTTCCTTTGTGGCAGAAAATGAGAGAGAAAACATACGAAAACGGCAGGCGCAGGGCGGCTTGGCTAGTCTGGTGTCTATGGATATACCATATGAACTGGCGAAAGACTCCCTGACGGTAACTGTTTAGATAAAAAGATTGTGCTTTATCGTGCAGGAAAAGGCGGCGTGGACGCTGAATCGGAAGACTTCGGTAATCTTATTGATTACGTGGAAGATTTTGTGGAAGAAACTCTGGATACTGTGCAGGTGGCGTTTTTGTATGGTACGTGGACGGACAGTTACGGTGCAGTCTCTTTTACGTTTAATGAAGATGGAACCATTCGTATCACTGGAATGTCTGATACGCTGGGAGTGGAAGCCTTTACATTTACGGAAGTAGACAGTAATGCTTATGCAAAATCAAAGGGAATGTTATTCTTTTCCAGCAGGGATTTTAAGTAGGCATTCTGTGAGGTTAAATCATTATTCTTGATAGTTAAATCATTATTCTTGATAGTTAAATCATTATTTTGAAAAGATAACTGTTCGATTTTCGGTAGATAGTATTCAGCATCCTCCTTTTTGGTGTGTTCAATGATTTCCGTAGAGCTTGTACCGCATAAATTAAAAATCCATTCATAAGGCAGAGGTGCTTGTGCTTTCATAGATGATTCTCCTTTCTTTTTATTGGCAGTAGTTAATTGATATAGGTAGTTGTTATAAATATCCTGTTCTTTATGTAAAATATAATCGTCTGCAAGGCGGCTTGCTAAAGCAGCGTCATGCAGATTGTCAGTAAGACAGTGCAGATACAGATTGTCCTCAGGAGATAGTTCCTTTGTGACGATAATCTGTGCATTAAATGTCTCTTTACTGATATAATACACCCCATTCTGTACTTTTGCAACAGTTAATTTTCTCTCGTCCCGAAGATGCTTTATCAGTTTCCGCGGATAGCGGAAGCATAAAAAAGTAATGCTGACGTCGAGACTGGAATATTGTTTCCTGTGTTTTGGCTGCGTTTCGTGTTCTTTATGCTTTGTCTGTCCCATTTGGGCGATGAGCAGTCCAGCGTAGCCGATAGTTTTATAATAGGAGTCAATATTGACTGAGGAACCTACGCCTTTAATTTCAATCAGGTTTAGAGTCTTGAAAATTTGGGCTATGTTCTTATTTATTATTTTATTCGTTGGATTTTTGACAACGAGCATATCAATACGGTAGCTGTTGTTACCAAGAATGTATTCAGTTGTATATTCCAGAAATTCAGAGTAGTCCTTGAGTTCAATCTGAAAAGCACAGGAAGCGGCTTCATGCCAGTCAACACGCGGTTTAGAAGACATAGATTAGATACCTTTCGTAATAGACAGCCGTATATTTACGGCTTGCATAGATTATAGAATTGTTAAATCACTAATAACCGAATAGTCAGGTAGTATTAATGATATATAGTCTGTATGCTTATATATCAGACAAAATATTTATATCATGAAACCGAAGAGATTACAAATGTTTTTTTGATTTAGTATGTAGAAAAAAATGAAGATAAATAAGGAGATATATTTTGTAAAATCCAATATATAGAGTAATAGTAAGTTTATTTACTGAAATGGATACTACATATAGTATTGTGCAATTTTCCTATTTGTAGTTTTTCATAAAACTAAAGATTAAGAAATATAACACGGAAAGGAAATGAAAGAAAAGATGTATTGTAAGAAATGCGGACAAAAGTTAAACGAAGGCGCAGTATTCTGTGGCAACTGTGGGGCGTCGGTAGGAAAACAGGGTTCTTTTGATGTGGATGCTTCTATACAGAAACAGTCCGCAGGCAGAAAAGAGAATGGAAATAAAAAGGCGGTAAGGTTTATTGTGCCGATTGTCGCAGTAATTGTTCTGGCTGGAATTGGCGTCGGCGCTGTATTGATATACAATAATGAACAAGGTGAAGGAAATATTGAAGAAGGGTTTAATTTGAATGTGACGTTAGTGCAAGGAACGACAGAAGAGACGGATAAAGAAACGGGGGAAGAGTTATCGGAAAAGCCGCTGGAAGAAGCGACACTCGAAGACGGCTCGCAAGGGGACGAACAGACTACTGCAGTAATACAAGAAACAGAGAATACAGAGGCAGATACCGGCGGACAAGATGAGACGGACGCCTATGCGATGTTTAATATTGCCGCAGGAACAGAAGAAAACTACGCTTCGGCAACCAATCCTAATAATTATCAATATTATAATTCAGGCATTGCAAATTTCCACTTTTTTTATCCTGCAGAATTATATAGCGGAGTAAATTATAGTGAACAGGAAACAGAATCGGCTTATGGTATAAATTTAAGGTCGCTTGCTTTTTCAGGTTCAGCAGGCTCTGAATTAATATTCACCCTGTCCCGTTATGAAGGGGAGTCTATTGAAAGCAAAACCGAGGAAATCTATAATTTAGAAATGAGCGGAATCTTGGATGCCGGCGATATTGTCCATGGCACATATGAAGACCACGGGCGGTTTATAGTAACAGGTTATACGCAGGACCGCTCGAAATTAATATATGATTTATTTAACGTGGATTCTGAATATGTCATGCAGATGAAAGTTATTTTTCCAGCTTATCAGGACGTGGAAGACAAGTTGCAAAAGGACTATGTGACGGAATGTTTATACCGGCTCTGCGGCTTTTCAGGGAGTAAGACTAATTGCAGGAGTTATGAAACATATAAGAGTGAAACCTATGGAATAGACTCTTAATACGATATGACATGGAAATGAAACATAAAAAGATGTACTGTAAGAAATGCGGACAAAAGATAGCGGCAATAAGCAGAGATAACCCGCTTGACGATATTATCTGTTTGGTGTTATAATACAGGAAGAATTTGTAAGCGGCTGTAAGTTACATATATGGCGCTGCGGAAAGGGTGAAACCGATGGGTAATTTAATACTTTTTATTAACGCATTTCTTTCATATTTACTGTTGTTTTTATTAATTGTAGTGCTTGTTATCATAGCATGTGTTATTGGCGCAAAGTGGCGTATAAGCAAAGATAAGAAGCTTGCGGCTGCGGGCGGCGATAATGTGGAACAATCGGTTTCTAGTGGTGAATAAGTGGAATAAAAGGGCTGGCTGCTTAGCCGGCTCTTTTTTTAACATATTTAAGAAAGGGGATTGACATGCCTAAATCATCAAATCAGAAGTTAAAGTTATTATATATTGTAAAAATCCTCTCTGAACTGACGGACGAGGAGCATTGCATAAGTACGAAGGAATTGATTGAAGAGTTGGAAAAGTATGATATAAAGGCGGAGCGTAAAAGTATTTATAATGATATCAACCAGCTCATAGATTTTGGCTACGATATTATTTTGTCCAAATCCAAGACAAACGGCGGATATTATATGGCGGGCAGGGATTTTGAACTGGCGGAATTAAAGTTATTGGTGGAAGTCGTACAGTCTTCTAAGTTCATTACCTTAAAGAAGTCTAAAGAGCTCATAGCAAAAATTGAGAAGTTAGCGTCCAAGTCCGACGCTAAACAGTTACAAAGGCAGGTGTATGTCGCAAACCGTATCAAGACGGCAAATGAGAGTATCTATTATATTGTGGACGATATCCATAGGGCGATTCAGAATAACGAGCAGATTTCCTTTCAATATCTGGAATGGAATCTTGAAAAGAAGCTTGTGCCGCGGCGAGATGGGAAAATATATACGGTGAGTCCGTGGGCGCTGACCTGTAAAGACGAGAATTACTATCTGATTGCTCACGACGGTGAAGAAGATAAGATTAAACATTTCCGCGTGGATAAGATGGGTAGTATAAAGGAGCTGCCTAATGTGAAACGTGAAGGAAGCGCCTTATTTGAGCGTTTTGACATAGCCGACTATGCGAATAAGACGTTCAGCATGTACGGCGGCAAGGAAGAAGCGGTCACTATACAGCTTGAAAATCATTTAATAGGCGTGGTGATGGACAGGTTCGGGCAGGACGTGTCTATAAGGATAAAGGACAAAGAACACTTTTCGGTGCGCGTGACTGTAGCGATAAGCGGACAATTTTTCGGCTGGCTTACGGGGCTGGGGGCAGGAGCGCAGCTTATTGCGCCGGAGACTGTGGTGACGCAATATAAGCAGTTTGTTGATGAAATTGTGAAAAATTATACATGATGCAATTTTTTGCAAATATTTCTGAAATTCTTTTCAACTGTAGATTGACATAGGAATTGTATTATCTTATACTAATATTACGACCACTAAATATGGTAATGTTATGTAAACGAAAAACTATATTTTGTGCAAAAGCTGAGGTAAGAAACAGGAGTGGGGGTTTTTAGTATGAGTAATCTGTTAGAGCCGCAGAGTACGGCGGGAGAGGATTTCGGGGCAGAATTTAAACCGGATAGAGATGTTAAAGTAATCAAAAAGGACGGCAGTCTAGAGGGGTTCAATGTCCAGAAAGTCGTAGACGCTGTAGGCAAAAGCGCTTACCGCGCACTGACTAAGTTCACGGACGAAGAGAAGAGGCATATCTGCCAGACTGTAATCAATAAGGTAAATGAGCTTGGGGAAGATGAAATCCCGATTCAGCTTATGCACAATATAGTGGAGAGCGCCCTAGAGGACGTAAAGCCGATTGTGGCGAAGAGTTACCGCGACTACCGTAATTATAAGCAGGATTTTGTACGCATGATGGACGAGGTTTATAAGAAAAGCCAGTCTATTATGTACATAGGCGATAAGGAGAACGCTAATACGGATAGCGCCCTTGTTTCCACTAAGAGAAGCCTTATCTTTAATCAATTCAATAAAGAACTTTATCAAAAGTTTTTCATGACTACGGAGGAGATTCAGGCGTGCCGTGACGGATATCTTTATGTGCATGATATGTCGGCAAGAAGGGATACTATGAACTGCTGTCTTTTTAATGTTGCCGAGGTATTAAAAGGCGGCTTTGAAATGGGGAATATCTGGTATAACGAGCCGAAGACTCTGGACGTGGCGTTCGACGTCATAGGCGATATCGTATTGAGCGCGGCAAGCCAGCAATACGGCGGTTTTACCGTGCCGGAGGTAGACAAGATACTTGAGCCTTATGCGGAGAAGACATATCAAAAGAGCCTTAAAAAGTATAAAGAACTTGGAATCAGCGAAGAAAAAGCCGATGTAGAGGCTTTAGCGGACGTAAAAAGGGAATTTGAGCAAGGTTTTCAGGGGTGGGAATATAAATTTAATACCGTGGCAAGCAGCCGCGGGGATTATCCGTTTATCACCGTTACCGCAGGAATAGGGACGGGCAGGTTTGCCAAGCTTGCCACGATAATAATGTTAAATGTGCGTAAGGCAGGACAGGGAAAGAAAGAATGCAAGAAACCTGTATTGTTCCCGAAGATTGTTTTTCTCTATGATGAAAATCTACATGGACCGGGGAAAGAACTGGAAGACGTATTTGAAGCAGGAGTACAGTGTTCGGCTAAGACGATGTATCCCGACTGGCTGAGTCTGACCGGAAAAGGCTATGTCCCCAGTATGTACAAGCAGTACGGTAAGGTTATCTCGCCTATGGGCTGCCGCGCTTTTCTTTCACCGTGGTATGAGCGTGGCGGAATGCACCCTGCCGATGATAACGATACGCCTGTTTTCGTAGGAAGGTTCAATATAGGAGTGGTATCGCTGCATTTGCCGATGATTCTTGCCAAGTCGCGTCAGGAAAGCAAAGATTTCTACGACGTGCTGGATTATTACTTAAATCTAATCAGGCAGTTGCATAAGAGGACTTATGCTTATCTGGGCGAAATGCGTGCGTCAACCAATCCGCTTGCCTATTGCGAGGGCGGATTCTATAACGGACATTTACAGCTCCATGATAAGATTAAGCCTATTTTAAAGACTGCTACGGCAAGCTTCGGAATCACGGCGTTCAATGAGCTGCAGGAGCTTTATAACGGAAAATCTTTAGTTGAAGACGGGCAGTTTGCGCTGGAAGTATTAGAGTATATTAATAATAAGATTAATGAATATAAAGAAGAAGACGGACATTTGTACGCCATTTACGGAACGCCTGCTGAGAATTTGTGCGGACTTCAAGTGAAGCAGTTCCGTGCAAAGTACGGCATAGTGGAAGGCGTATCCGACAGGGAATATGTTTCAAACAGCTTCCATTGTCATGTGACGGAAGATATCACCCCGATTGAAAAGCAGGATTTGGAATATCGTTTCTGGGAGCTTTCCAACGGCGGTAAGATACAGTATGTCAAATATCCGATTGACTATAATATTGAGGCAATCAAGACGCTAATCAGACGCGCAATGGAAATGGGCTTCTATGAAGGCGTAAACCTTTCCCTTGCATATTGCGACGACTGCGGGCATCAGGAGCTTGAGATGGACGTATGCCCCGTATGCGGCAGCCGCAATCTGACTAAGATAGACAGAATGAACGGATATCTTGCTTATTCCCGCGTCCACGGCGATACGAGGCTGAGCGACGCTAAGATGGCGGAAATAGCGGAGAGAAAGAGTATGTAGGGGTGATGTTTATAATCTGTATGTGACATGAACTCATATGAGTCCATGTCACTATAATAGATGTGGGGAGATTATATGAGATATCATAATATCACTAAGGACGATATGTTGAATGGAGACGGGCTGCGGGTGGTTTTGTGGGTTGCAGGCTGCGACCACTGCTGCAAAGAGTGCCATAATCCGATAACGTGGGACGCTGATGGTGGAATGCCGTTTGACGAAGGGGCGAAGCAGGAGATTTTTGAACAGCTTGATAAAGATTATATAAAAGGAATTACTTTTTCAGGCGGAGATCCACTTCATGCCGCCAACAGAGCGGACGTCAGGGCGCTTATGGCGGAAATTAAGCAGAAATATCCTAATAAGACAATCTGGCTCTATACAGGCGACGTATGGGAGAATATTGTAAATGACAATCTTGTAAAATACGTTGACGTACTGGTAGACGGTGAGTTTGTTGTAGAATTAAAAGACACCAAGCTGTTTTGGCGCGGAAGCAGTAACCAGCGGGTGATTGATGTGCAAAAGACGCTTGAAGCAGAGGACATTACTGTGCCGGTGATGTACTGCAATGCGTAGGGTATGAAAGGAGCATAGTTTCATAAATGAAAACAATCAAAATCAAATACTTCACGGATAAAATAGATAAATTAACCTACATAGACGGCAAATCCGATTGGATTGATTTGCGCTGCGCGGAAGAGGTAACGATGAAGAAGGGCGAGTTCAGACTGATTTCGCTCGGCATGGCGATGGAGCTTCCCGAAGGCTATGAAGCGCATGTGGTTCCGAGAAGCTCTACCTTTAAGAACTTCGGCATTATACAGGTCAACCACATGGGCGTCATTGACTGCTCCTATTGCGGAGATAACGACCAGTGGTTTATGCCTGCATACGCCGTGCGTGACACGCAGATTCATATTAATGACAGAATTTGTCAGTTTCGTATCATGGAAAACCAGCCTAAAATTGTTTTCGATGAAGTGGAAAGCCTCGGTAATAAGGACAGAGGCGGTCACGGCAGCACAGGAAAACAGTAACATATGGTAAGTTTCCATTTTTACTCAACCAGCGGATAAGACATCGCGATATCAGCGTCATTCGCGTGATTCAGGCAGCCGCAAGCGGAAAAATCTTTTCGCCAACTGTCTGGGGTTCAAGGGCAGCACAGGGTAGATATAGCTTTTGCCTGATAAAGTCTTATTAAATACAATAGCGAGAATCAGTATGGCAATCGCCGCTATATATCCGTATAAGCCGAATATCGCAGTCAGTATCAGATTGAGGATTCGCATGAATTTTAATGCGTAGCCGAGTTCATAGCTGGACTGCGTATAGTTGGCAATCGCTACAAACGCCATATATAACATTACTTCTGAATTAAACCAGCCGCTGTTGACCGAAAATTCCCCAAGTACAAGCGCAGCCATGACGCTAAGAGGCGTACTGAGCATATTCGGGGTATTAATGGCGGCAAGCTTAAGCCCGTCTATTGCCAGCTCAAGTATCAAAAATTGCGCGATAAGCGGTATATTCGAGGTTTCCTTAACCATGATAAAGCGGAATGATTCGGGTATCCAGCCGGGATTCTGCATAAGGAGCAGGAACGTAGGCGTAATCAGGTAAGTCAAAATGCTTATTATGAAACGCGAGAGCCTTAAATATGTCCCTGTAATCGGCGGAAAATAATAGTCGTCCGCTTCTTCCACAATATCAAAAATCGAGGTCGGAACAATCATTGCAGACGGAGAGTTGTCCACAAGGATTATTATATCGCCCTCTAAGACCTGTGCCGCCGCGGTATCCGGACGCTCCGTGAATTTGAATTTCGGGAATGGATTGAACCAGCATCTCTTATATAGGCACTCGGCGAGGCTTTCCTGATTCATCGTGAGTGCGTCCACCTTTATTTCCGATATGCGTTTCTTAATTTTATTTAAAAATTCATGGTCTACCCTGTTATCCATATAGCAGAGCACAATGTCAGTTTTAGAACTTTTACCGGCGTTCATCATTTCCATTCTAAGCTCCGTGCTGCGGATTCTTCTCCTGATAAGCGCCGTGTTGAATACGACCGTTTCTACAAAGCCGTCTTTAGAACCCCTAAGCGTCTTGTCCTTTTCAGGTTCTTCCACGCTCCTTGCGGGATAGGTCCTTGAATCTATTAAAACGCATCTGTCATAGCCGTCGATAAAAAGGGCGAATACGCCGGATAAAATATTGAAAAAGATATCGTCCCATTTATCCTTTAAATCGACTTCCACATACGGGGTAGCCTTTTTTGCCATCTCGTAGGCGCTTTGCGGCATATCTTCAGGCTTTAAGCCTATGAAGTATTGCAGGATTTTCATCATCAAATCGTCTTTACAGAAGCCGTCCACAAAATATATGCACGCCTGCTTGCCGCCTACTTCAATTACCCTGTATACGATATCGAAATTAGTGCCGGGCGCAAGCCTGTCAGCCAGATAGCGCATATTTTCATCTAATGACGTAGTCATTGTTTCTTTTTTCTCCACCAGACCAAACTCCTTCCAAAAATAAAATTTTATTGATTTTATAGTATTTCCCAAGTGAAAGATTTTATTCTGCTAGGAATTATTTCTTGTACAGTCAGATAACTTGTGTTATAGTCTGAAAGTGGAAGGGCGGCGTCAGAATGAAAAAAATATATATTTCCCGAATGACAATTATCTCCCTGTTGATTTTCCTATTAAGTATAGGTGGAATTGTCATATCTATACTAAGAATTAATTTATATAATCAGGCGCAGCCGCTTGCATATTTTTCTAAAGATAGTCTTAAAGCAGGCAGATATGTAACCGGAACGATTATATCTTATGTAGTAAATAAGCGCAGACCTACCGGTTCTGATGTTGATTATTCAATTTATACTTTTGGAAACTGGGACAATTTGATTGATACATACGCCGGATATATTATTCCATTTGACGATGGGCAATATATTCGTATATGGATCAATGATGAAGAGTCGCTTGCGCTTTTGAATAGTTCGCAGGACGGGCTTCATGTAAATGTGTCATTTGTAGGTAAAATAAAAGTTGAAGATACACCTGCTGATTATGCTGATGATGTATTAGGATTTGACCACAATAAAGTAATTACAGACTATGCTATCGTGCAACAGGACTTAAAGGCAGAAAAGTATTGGATAATAGTATGTTTGTTTGGTATTGTCACTGCTCTGATTTTATATTTCTTTGAAGGAAAAGTGGAAGTGTCCGAAGAATAGTCTTGTCTTTTCAGTAAGTAAATAGTACAATATTTATATCAAAGCATAAGGCAGGAGGTAATTATAATGGCATATAACGTTCATGCAGAACAAGGCTGGGTAAACAGAGGTAATCTTTACAGATTAAAGGAGCTTATGAAACGCGCCGAGGCAGGGGATAAGATGACTCTGGCTTTCTTGGGCGGTTCCATTACGCAGGGTTCGCTTTCTTCACAGCATACCAACTGCTATGCTTATCTCGTCTATGACTGGTTTGTCAAGAAATTTCCCAAAACGGCTTTTACATATATCAATGCCGGTATAGGCGGTACGACTTCACAGTTCGGAGTTTCGAGAGTAAATGACGACGTGCTTATGTACAAGCCGGACTTGGTTCTGATTGAGTTCTCCGTAAATGATGAGAATACTGATTTTTATAAAGAGACATACGAAGGTCTGGTGCGGAAGGTATATGGCAATCCGTTTGAACCAGCCGTCTTCTTGGTACATAACATCTGTTACGATACAGGAGTGAGCGCGGAAGAGAAACATCGCGAGATTGGGGCGCATTATATGCTTCCGAGCGTCAGCATGAAATCCACCATATATAAGGAAGTGGTTTCGGGGGCTATTCCCAATCGTGAAATTACGCCCGACGATCTGCATCCGAATACTGCGGGACACGCTTTGCTTGCCGAGGTAATTTGTGATTTCTTAGAAAAAGTGTACGGACAAAAAGACGAGTCGGAAGAAAAATTCGCTATGCCGGCTGCCGTAACCGCTAATGCGTATGAGAATGCAAAGCGTTATCAGAATTATAACTGCGAGCCTGTATGCAAAGGCTTTGTTAAAGATGATGCACTTAAGAAATATGTGACGGATATATTCCGCTGTGGATGGACGGCGTCTGATAAGGATGCAAGCATAGCATTTGAGATTCAGGGTACGGAGCTTGCCGTGCAGTATCGTAAGTCGGTTAATAAGCCTGCGCCGATTGCAGTCGCAATAGTGGACGGCGATGAAGAAAACGCAGTCGTGCTTGACGCTAACTTTGAGGAGACATGGGGAGACAGCCTTGCGCTCGATACGGTAGCACATCATATTGAGAATAAGACGCATAAAATAGAAGTAAGGATAAAAGAAGCCCATGCGGACGACGTGGTGCCGTTTTACCTTACATCGATAATCGCTTCTTGTTAAAAACATATTATATATAAGGGAGAGATTGTACTATGTCAGGAGAAGTTCTTTTTTTGAATCCTGTGTTTAAACAAATGATATGGGGCGGCGACAGGCTGGGGAAGGACTGGCCTTATGACATACCCGGTGATAATACAGGGGAGTGCTGGGCGGTCAGCGCGCACCCTAACGGCGACTGCACCATAAAGAGGGGCGTGTATGAAGGCAGGACTTTATCGCAGCTATGGCAAGAAAATCCCGAACTGTTCGGCAACACGGATAAGGACAGATTTCCGCTGCTGGTGAAAATAATCGATGCCAAAGACGATTTAAGCATTCAGGTACACCCTGATGATGCATATGCGATGGCGAATGAGAATGGTTCGCTTGGTAAGACGGAGTGTTGGTATGTGCTGGACAGCAAAGAAGGCGCGTCCCTTGTCGTAGGTCACAATGCCGCCGATAAGGCTGAACTTACCGCGATGGTGAAAGAGGGAAGATGGAATGAACTGCTCCGCGAGATTCCCGTAAAGAAGGGCGATTTCATTCAGATAGAGCCAGGAACCGTGCATGCCATCAAAGGCGGGCTGATGATTCTTGAGACACAGCAGAACAGCGATATTACATACAGGGTATATGATTATAACAGGCTTACCAACGGAAAACCTAGGGAACTGCATCTTGAAAAGAGCCTTGACGTTATCACCGTGCCGGCTAAATCCGTAGAAGACAGCATCCTTGAAGCGGATAAGCTGCCGGAAAATAAACTGAATCTGTTAGTAGAATGCGATTATTATAAGGTCTGGAAATTGGATATAACGGATAAGTTTGAAATGCGGCAGGAAGAAGATTTCCTTATAATGAGCGTTATAGATGGAGAAGGGGAGTTGAATGGAGAGATAATCCGTAAAGGCGACCATTTCATTCTGCCTTACGGATATGGGGATATCTGCATTAGTGGCAGACTCCAGCTTATAATATCAACTCCGGCATAAGGCAGTAACGGTTAAACGATAGTACATCATTACATTTAATTAAATAAACTACTGGATTTTTTAGCTGTTATGTGCGAAAATTAATATAACGGTTATGACAGAATATGGAAGTTCAAAATTTTACCTTATGCAAAGCAGGCAGCTTGGCATAAGGCGGAATGCGGGCGGAAATAGTCTGTTATCAAATAATTATTACATAATCGAAAGGAGTTATCACATGATTTATTCAAAAGAAGTTGAAGAGATGTGTACTGTGGCACAGGGCGTACATCATGGCTGTGCTCCAATCCCAGAAGAAGCAAAGTGGGTTCAGGCAAAAGAAGTAAAAGATATTTCCGGTTTGACACATGGCGTAGGCTGGTGTGCTCCCCAGCAGGGCGCATGTAAGCTGACGCTGAATGTAAAAGAGGGTATCATTCAGGAAGCGCTGGTTGAGACAATCGGCTGCTCAGGTATGACGCATTCGGCTGCGATGGCGTCAGAAATTTTACCGGGGCTTACCGTTATGGAAGCTTTGAATACCGACCTTGTATGTGATGCAATCAATACAGCAATGAGGGAACTGTTTTTACAGATTGTTTACGGTCGTACCCAGTCTGCTTTTTCAGAGGAAGGTCTTCCTGTAGGCGCAGGTCTTGAGGATTTAGGCAAAGGCTTAAGAAGTCAGGTCGGCACAATGTATGGAACCTTAAAGAAAGGTCCTCGTTATCTTGAAATGGCTGAAGGCTATGTAACAGGAATCGCGCTTGATGCAAATGATGAGATTATTGGCTACAAGTTCGTAAGTCTTGGCAAAATGACAGACTTCATCAAGAAAGGCGACGATCCGAACACCGCATATGAAAAAGCATGTGGACAGTATGGCCGCGTTGATGACGCTGTTAAGATTATCGATCCCAGATGTGAGTAATCTCTAAATAAAAACAGGAGGAATAAGATAAGATGGCTTTATTTGAATCATATGAAAGACGAATTGACAAAATCAATTCCGTATTAAAAAATTATGGCATTTCTTCTATTGAAGAAGCTGAGAAAATTACCAAAGACGCTGGCTTAGACGTATATGAGCAGGTTAAGAAAATCCAGCCTATCTGTTTTGAAAACGCATGCTGGGCTTACACGGTAGGCGCGGCAATCGCAATCAAAAAAGGCTGCAAGAAAGCCTCGGAAGCTGCCGCAGCAATCGGTGAAGGACTTCAATCATTCTGTATCCCCGGTTCTGTTGCTGATACCCGTAAGGTAGGTCTTGGACACGGCAACTTAGGCAAGATGTTATTAGAGGAAGAAACTGACTGCTTTGCATTCCTTGCAGGTCATGAGTCATTCGCAGCAGCAGAGGGCGCTATCGGTATAGCAGAGAAGGCTAACAAGGTTCGCCAGAAACCGCTGCGCGTTATCTTGAACGGACTTGGCAAAGACGCGGCAAAGATTATCTCCAGAATCAACGGCTTCACTTTCGTTGAGACAGAGTACGATCCTTATACAAACGAAGTAAAAGAAATCGAGAGAATTGCATACTCTGACGGACTTCGTTCTAAGGTAAACTGCTACGGAGCTAACTCTGTTCCGGAAGGTGTCGCTATTATGTGGAAAGAAAACGTAGACGTTTCCATTACCGGTAACTCTACCAATCCTACCAGATTCCAGCACCCTGTAGCAGGTACATATAAGAAAGAAAGAACAGAAGCAGGAAAGAAATACTTCTCAGTTGCTTCAGGCGGCGGTACAGGGCGTACACTCCACCCTGATAACATGGCTGCAGGTCCGGCTTCTTACGGTTTTACTGATACATTGGGACGTATGCACTCAGACGCTCAGTTTGCTGGTTCATCTTCAGTACCCGCACACGTTGAGATGATGGGACTTATTGGTATGGGGAACAACCCGATGGTAGGCGCTACGGTTGCAGTTGCGGTTTCTATTGAGGAAGCTGCGAAGGCAGGAAAATTCTAAAGAAATGGCGTAAAGTAGGGGCTTCTCAAGTCGTGATTCGGTTTGAAAAGCCCTTATTTTTTTCGAGATGTGTATATTTAATGTAAACAGTGTAGAAAATGAAAATAGAGGGTATTGAATATGAGAGATGTATCCGATTTTGCTAAATTTTTCATAAAGAATGGCGCTGATACTGCGCCAAATACTTATGACGGTAACATGAAATTACAGAAATTGCTTGTATTAGCGGATATGGCTTATTTGGCACAGTATCAACAGCCACTTTTTAATGATGATATTCTTGCATTTGAAAATGGATTGGTTGTTGAAAAAGTCCGACTTAGATATAAGAATGATTATTTGGGGTTAAAGTCAGACAGTGATAAATTTAATCCGGATTTTGAGGAGAATGAATATGAAATATTGAATGCTGTGCTTGGTGTTTATGGACACTTGTCAGCAAAAGAACTTTCGGATTTAAATCATCAATTTAGGTCTTGGAAAGAGGCGTATCAGAATGGTACTTCTCAAAGCGGCTATCATGATAAACAAAAATCTATTGTGAATTTTGCTCTTTTTCCGGAAGACATTGAAGCTGTAGGAAGAGCTATAAAAGCATATAAAGAAACAGGGAAAATGGCTTTAAAATATGAGGTAGTAAATGGTGTTACATTTTATTACGATGGTATGACAATGACAGATGAATTAATTGCAGAGTTAGAAAAGTTTTCTAAAGTATGTGATGACAATGCGTATAGTATTTGTCAAGATAATGGAAGGCTGGTGATTTATTAATGCCGCAGTCATTTGTTGTAGGTCAGGCATTTTGGGGAAAAGTTCAATTTCCAGATGGAACGTTTCCGGCTTATGATAGGCCATATCTTGTTGTTGGTATAGATGGAGATTATATAGAAATTCTCACTGTATCTTCTGTGGCTGGAAAAGAGTGGAAATTAACGTTTCCGTTTAATAGGGAAATATCTAATTATAATCCGCCATTTCCCAAGAGGACATTTGTAAAATTAGATTCTTTGCAAAGAGTACATATAAATAATTTGTTGAATGTAAGTATAGCGAAAAATGGTAAGACACTTGATGCAGTGGAACTTTCAGAAATTATTAAATCAATAATAAGATGATGATAAAAGTTTTATTTTTAGATATAGACGGCGTGCTTAATTCTAACTTTTGGAATGCCGCTCATCAGAGAGAAATCAGCGATGTCACGTTGATTGATGAAGAAAAAATTAAATTGCTGGCGCTTTTAGTAAAAAGAACAAATGCAAAAATAATTCTTCATTCCGGCTGGCGTACATGGTTTAATTCTGAGTTAAAACCACTTCGTATAGAAGCACATAAAGAAGTTAGTAAGTGGGTAGTGCTTGACGATTTGGACTTACATAATGTTCAGATAGAACAGCATCAGGTAAAGCCCGATTCAACCATAGGATTGACCGTTGAGGACATAGAAAAAGCAGAAAAAATCTTGTCGGAAGGAAATATCAGTGTTATACTGTGAGAAAGGAACAGTCGTGTTACAAGGTGGTAGCCTCCCCAAACTTGTAAAAGAAGGGAGGTGGTGCGATGGGTACTTATGATATTTTAAGCCTGTTATTTTTAGGCGGTACGTTTTTAGTCGCATTGCTTACCTACATAGATAGGAACTATAAGCGAAAATAAATAAGCCTACCTTGTCACTTGCCCGATGAAGGTAGGCTTTATTACTACCGGAGGTCAACCACTTTGTGGGCGGCTGCTTCCTTTATGTCCATAATTAATACATAAGTATTATAACATTAAGCTTAAAAAATTTCAAGTTTGTTGAATAATAATATTGCTTAGATTAAAAATCAAAAATTCATTTGGAGAAATTATGGCTAAAAAGAATGTATATGCTGTACGAAAGGGAAAAACAGAAGGAATATTTGAAACATGGGAAGAGTGCAAGGCGGCGGTAGCAGGCTATCCTAATGCAGAATACAAAGGTTTTGCCACAAAGGAAGAGGCTTTGGCATATTTGGCTGGGGAAAGAAATGGAGATAGTGATATATTTACTAATGATATTTCTGCGCTTGATTCATATGAATTAAAGGAAAATCAGGTTATAGCATATGTAGATGGCAGTTTTGACGAGCAAATTGGCAAGTACTCGTTTGGCTGCATTATGCTTCTGCCAAATGGCGAGATTATCCGCGAATCCGGAAATGGTGATAATCCTGAATCCATTGCCCTAAGAAATGTCACCGGAGAAATGCTGGGGGCTATGTTTGCAACGAAATGGAGTATAAAAAACGGCTATTCTTCCATAAAGCTTTGTTATGATTATAGTGGAATAGAAATGTGGGCTGTAGGCAAATGGAAAGCAAAAAATGATTTAACCAAGAAATATGCGGATTTTATGAAAGACTGTGCTAAGAAGATTGAAATTACCTTTCAGAAGGTAGCAGCGCATACCGGAAATAAGTATAATGAAGAAGCCGATAAATTGGCGAAGTCTGCCTTAACAGACGCAGACGGAATACCTGAAATTAAAAAGCTGAATACTTAAAACTGAATAATTGAATACTTAAAAACTGAATTCTTGCGGAAATAAATACTTTACAGTACTACAATATTGTAGTAGAATAAAAACAAAAATGCACCGATGTATAGGCTATACGTTTATTCTCGCTGAACTCATAACAGCAAATGATAATTCAGTAATGGCATATATGAACTATACGCAAATAGGAGAAATCATGTCCGGAAAAACAGTATATGGAATGTCAGAGTCAGAAAGCATTATCATGGATTATTTGTGGAAAGCGAAAGAGGCAAAAGAGTTTTCGGAGATTGTTTCGTTTCTGGAAGATGAAGAGGGCAAACAATGGGCGAAGCAGACTGTAAATACCTTCTTAAGACGCCTTGCGGATAAAGGTCTGGTTAAAGCAAAGACCAATGGAAGAAAAAAGATGTACTATGCCGCCCTGACTGAAGCGGAATATGAAAAAGAAAAAACAAGGAGACTGTTAGAGGATTTTTACGATGGTTCAGTGCTTACATTTTTGTCTGCGCTTACAGGCGGAAAAAGTATAGATTCTAAAGTCGCAGATAAGCTAAGGGCAATAGTAGAGGAGGACGATATATGACTCTGCTGCATACGATGGGGTTAGCCGGAAGCATTGCGGTTATATTCTATATGTTGACATATGTTTTTACAAAACGCTATATGCCGATAGCATGGCATAAAATTTACCTGACTATAACAATATTTTTGTATCTCATACCTTTTCAGTTCTTCGGTATTAGTTATCAATCACGGGCAAAAAAGATACTGGGAATTAATATATATGACGCCAAAGAATTTGGCTTATCAAATGAAAGCAACCGCATGATTTATATCTATAAAGACAGAATTTATGTGCACAATCCGTGGCTATATATTTTCATGGCAATATGTATATTAGTAAGTGTCTGTCTGCTTTTTTACATGGTTATAAAAAATATAAGGCTGCGCAAAGAAATAGAGAAATGTTCTGTCGTAAATGAAGATGCCACATCAATAATAAAGCAGCTTGGTGGTAAAGGCAGAGTGAAGGTTTATCAGTGCAGCGCTTTAAAAACGCCGGTTGCGGCAGGCATATTACGCGGAAAGATTATTCTGCCGGATACAGAGCTTAAAGGAGACAAGCTTCAGGCAGCGCTTTGCCATGAGCTTACCCATATAAATGTTAAGGATAACTTTATAAAAATATGTTTGCTCATTGTGGTGATTTTGAACTTTTATAATCCGTTAGTATACTATCTGTTAATCCGCTGGAATATTACAGCCGAGTTATACTGTGATAAAAAGACGCTTGCAGGCATGAGTGAACGTGAAATAAACAATTATGCAAATATGATAATAGATTTTGCAGAGGAGAAGTACAATTCCCAAAACACCTTTATGGGATTGGCTAAGAATGCAGGCGAAAAACAATTAAAAGAGAGAATAATGAATATAAAAGGGATAAGAAGAAATTATGGAAAAATCTGCAAGGCTTTGGGAATGCTGCTTATTGCTGTTGCTGTATTTTCTGCATCCTTGACGGTGGCGGCTTATGAACCAAGAAAGATTGATATTGATTTGGATAAGAATTATGGCGGGGGCGAGGTAACATCATACTTTCGTGTAGAAGAGGATATTAATACTGACATTATCGATGGCCTTGACCTTGAAGGAGATGTTTATATTGATGATGATTTATATGAGTATTTTGGCGGATGGGGTATGAATGAATTTGATATGTGGATAATAGAGTGTGGGAGAAATTTTAATAAAGACTGTTCAATAGTTTTTACAGATGAAGACGGCGGCGTATTATATTGCGGTGCAGGCATAGAAGAGAATGATGAAAATTATGGAATATGCAGCCATACATATGTGGAGGGAAAAGTTTTGGAACATGTGGTTTCTTCTGATGGAAGCTGTGACGTCAACTACTATTCAGGACAAAAATGCAGTAATTGTGATTATATAGTTTGCGGACAGTTGATAAATACATGTAAATCCATCCCATGCAGACATATAAGATAAAAGTGTAAATTTATAAGGAGCAAACGCATATGACGAAATCAAAATCCATACTATACGATTTATATTTGGACTTGAAGCGGGGACTGTCAAATAAAAGGTTTTGGTCGGTACTCGGTATTTTTTCGCTTGTATTTATACTGCATATGGTATTGCGGTACATTTGGCCGCTGACCGTTTATTATTACGGCTTTAAAGGACTGGTTTATGAAGCATTGCATGGGCCGACGTTTACTCCGCAGTTGGAAATTCAGAATATAACCAGTATGCAGTTGTTCCACAATTTCTTTCCGTTTATCGGTTCGCTGGCTTATGCCTATACTATTATGGACGATAAGAGAACCGGATATTATATACAGCAGACGCAGAGAGTCGGATTTTCAAGATATTATTGGTGTAAACTCGCTGCCAGCGCTATCTTAAGCGGAGTATTAGGGGCGCTGTTATTGGCGTCTATATGTCTGCTTGCAGTTTTGCTTACTACATACAATCCTTTCTTTAAAGAAGCTACGGAATATTATTCACAATATACTGATTTCTGGGATAATCACACTATCAGCTGGGGATATCATAATGTGGTAGCTGCGGTTCATAACCCGTGGGCATGGTGGTTTGTCGGCGGCATTAAATATTTTATCGAAGGCGTGCTTTTTGGGCTTATGGCGTCTGTAATAGCATTCTTTTCAGATAACAGGGTGCTTATGACGGCAGTTCCGATTCTTTATTTTATTATAGAAGATATGGCGCTTTATATGCTAAGATGTCTGTTCGGTATAGATTCCAATGTGTCTGAGTTTCTTAATAAATTTACATTCCGTTCTGAAATGGGCAATTTTTCATATGGTAATCTGTACCATTATGTACTGTTAATATTCCTGATACTCTTATTTCTTGTGCTGGCAATGATTTTACAAAGAAGGGCAAAGAGTCTGTATATGGAAGGGGGAAATGCAGATGATTAGGAGCCAGATTGCAGCTTTGCTGCGCAAACCGGCGGTGCGCATCAAGATGTTAATGATTACATTTCTTTTTATTCCGGCGGTGTTTGAACAAATGAGCAACGTCATTGGGTATTCAAGCCAGTTCCGTGGCGGAGACCAGACTACTGTTGCGGTTGTTCTGCTTGAGACCTTCAATTACTTGTTTTTTTATGTGGATATTCTTATTGTAGGATATATTTTATTAATACCGGACATCGTGCGGGACGAATATTTGGAAAAGCAGGCAGTTATGCACTGTATTTCAAGAAAGAAGGCGGCAGTCTCAGCGCTTATGCGGATTATTGCATTCTCTGTGCTTTATGTGGCGTGGTTTGTGTTCCTGACAGTCCTTATGTCAGGCATACGGATTCATGATTTTTCACTTGAGTGGCCGGCATATCTTAGCATAATGTTTAAGAAGCTTAAGGTTGAAGGGCAGCACATGGGCTTGATTATGCTGGCTGATGGCTTTATGGAGTATCCTGTTTTAGCGGCGGTTATTTTAGTTTTGCTGCGCAGCACGCTTGGCTTTATTTTCTTAGGATTGCTTTCGGGCCTTATAACGCTCCTGACGAAGAAGACTAAATATGGGGTGGGCGTTATTGTCTTCCTTTTGGCTGTTGCCGTCTTTCTTTATTATGATTTTGACTACTGCAAAATTGTATTCTATGACCGGGCATTGCAGCTTGTGCAGAGGGATCATATAGATGTTTATAAGCTTACCATCATTCCTTTGTTTTCATTCAGGGATATAAGTGACGACTTTAACTACTGGATATGGTACGGTATTCTTTCAGGTCTTGCCTTGTGCATCATAACGGGGATTGGAGTATGGATTTACTATAAGAAGGGGGATTTGGGAAATGCAGATCAAGATGAATAATGTCACTAAGACAGTAAAGGGAGCAGAACTCATAAAAGATATAAATCTGACGCTTGATTCGGGAAATATCTATGGTTTTGTGGGCGATAACGGAGCGGGCAAGACAGTCTTATTTAAAGTCCTTCTGGGACTCATGAAGAAAACGTCAGGAACAATCACTATAGATGGAAATGAGTTGACAGACCTTCTTCAAGATGTGGGCTTCATTATTGAGCGACCTGAGTACATACCGTATTATACCGCCTATAAGAATCTTGCCGTAATTGCGGAATATAACAAGAAGGCTGACGGCGCGCGTATACGCGAAACTCTGGAAATGTTCGGTTTAGATCCGAATGAGAAGAAAACGGTAGGAAAATATTCACTCGGAATGAAGCAGAAGCTTGCATTGTCGATGGCTTTTATGGAAGATCCGGCGATTCTGATTCTGGACGAGCCGCTTAGCGCTTTGGACGAAGGTTCCGTAGCCAATGCAAGAGAGCGTATTATTGAAGAGAAGAAACGCGGGAAGCTGATTCTGGTTGCGTCTCATTATAAGGAAGATATTAATTCGCTCTGCGATGTTGTGTATAAAATGAAAGACGGAAGGATTGTGGAATAAATAACGAATATTTTAAAAGGGAGTTATATATGTCAACATCAAAATCCTTATTATACGATTTACACTTAGATTTAAAGCGGGGGCTTTCAAATCAAAGGTTTTGGTCGGTACTCGGTATTTTTTCATTTGTATTTATACTGCATATGGTATTGTGGTACATTTGGCCGTTGACCTGCTATTATTATGGGGGTAAAGGATATGTATATGAACTATTGTTAGGAGCTGCGTTTACTCCGCAGCGGGAAATTCAGAATATAACCGATATGCAGTTGTTTTTCGATTTCTTTCCGTTTATCGGCTCGCTGGCTTATGCCTATACTATTATAGACGACAGGAGAAATAAATATTGTATCCAACAGATGCAGAGAGTCGGCTTTGCAAGATATTATTGGTGTAAACTTGCCGCCAGCAGTATCTTAAGTGGAATATTGGGAGCTTTGTTATTGGTGTGTATATGTCTGCTTGCAGTTTTGCTTACTACATACAATCCTTTTTTTAAAGAAGCTGCGGAATATTATTCGCAATATATTGATTTTGGGGATAATCATATTATCGGTTGGGGATATGGGGAGCAGAATGTGATAGCTGCAGTTCATAGTCCGTGGGTATGGTGGTTTGTCGGCGGCATTAAATATTTTATCGAGGGGGTGCTTTTTGGGCTTATGGCGTCTGTAATAGCATTCTTTTCAGATAACAGGGTGCTTATGACGGCAGTCCCGATTCTTTACTTTATTATTGAAGATAAGGCGCTTTATATGATAAGAAGCCTGTTCGGTATAGATTCTGATGTATCTATATTTCTTAATAAATTTACCTTCCGTACTGAAATGGGAAATTTTTCATATGGCAATCTGTACCATTATGTATTATTAATATTTCTGATAGTGCTGTTTCTTGTTATGGCAGTTTTTTTGCAAAGAAGGGCGGAGCGTTTATATATGAATCCGCTATAAGAAGTGGAATTTAGGAAATGCAGATTAAGATGAATAAAAATCATTTACTGTATTGATAATATGTAGTAGAATGAAATCACGATGAATGGATTATATAGTTTAAACGACATGGTAAAGGCAGGCTGTAATGACTGCATGGGCTGTTCTGACTGCTGCAGGGGAATGGGGCAGTCGATAGTGCTTGATCCATATGACATATGGCAGTTAGAGTGCAATCTTGGCAGTAGCTTTGCCGGACTTATACAGGAAAAAGAGCTGATAGAGCTTAATATAACTGACGGATTGATTCTGCCGAATATAAAAATGCAGGGTTCTTTGGAATGCTGCGGTTTTTTAAATGAGAAGGGAAGATGTGCCATACATGCGTTTCGTCCGGGGCTGTGCAGACTGTTTCCGCTGGGGCGAAACTATGATGGAGACAGGCTGCAATATTTCTTATTAGAAGACGCCTGTACTAATACGAATGCTGCGAAAGTTAAGATAAAAAAATGGCTGGGAATTGCGAATAGCGGAAAATATGAAGAATTTTTGATTAAATGGCATGGTTTGTGTAAAGGATTAAAAGAGAAGTTTAGCGGCATGGAGCTTGATTCAGACGATATGGAGACGATGAAGGCGGTCAATATGAAGCTTTTGCGGGTTTTTTATGAGGTTCCGTATGCTGCGGGGGATTTCTTTGGGCAGTTTGCGGAGAGAGTGGATAGGTTTAATGAAAATTATGAGTAGATGGTACAAATAATAAAGTAGTTTTAAACATAGAAGGGAGTATATTATGAAAATGAGAGCGGAAAATAAGGGATATAGAAGCAGAAAGATATCTGTGGTTTTACTAACGATGGCAATGTTGGTGTTGTGTATGTTGGTATGTACGGCGTGCGGGAGTTCGGGAGATGGTGATAGTGCGGACGTGCATATAGAAGGCGAGCTGACGGATATTTTGACGCAGTTGTATGCCGATGTGGATATTGATGCTGAAACCAAAGAAGCTATGCAAGGTTATATTACAGATGTGCTTACGGAAGAAAATGCGCAGGCGTTTTTAGGTACGGCGGAAGTCGTATATACAGAAGGACTTGTATCGGTGCCGATGATGTCGCCGATTCCTTATCAGCTTGTGCTGCTCCGTGTCGATACCGGAGATGTTGAGACGGTCAAGAAAACTTTGTTGGATAATGCCGATTTGAATAAGTGGGTATGTACAAGCGCGGAAACCGCTATTGCAGAGAATGTAGGCGATTTAGTGATGTTCGTGATGTGTGAGCAATATGTAGCGGACGCCTTGAGCGATTCGTTTCAGGCGTTGAAGTAACTAAGTAAAAAGTCATCAGGCACATGATTGTATATGCTTCCATGCACCTGATGACTTATACAGTCAATACGACTTAACTTCTTTCCACAATTCATTATATAACGTATCGTTTTCTTCCCCCAGATATTGATAGGTCTCAAGATTCTGATATTGTGATAAATCCGGAAAAGCAATCGGGGAGTTTTTAATCTCTTCATCTTCAATAAGCTCTTTAGCGGCGTCGTTAGGGGTAGAGTAGGTGATGTACTCAAAGTTAAGCAGCGCAATATCCTCACGGCACATGAAGTCGATAAATTTCTCCGCGTTTTCTTTGTTGGGGGCGTCTTTTAAAATCACCCATGAATCAATCCATACATTAGTACCTTCTTCGGGGATAACATATACTAAATCGGGATTTTCATATTGAGTGTAAATCGCCTCGCCGGAATAAATAACCCCGATAGCCGCTTCGCCGCCAATCATTTTATCGCGGACTTGGTCTATCACATATGCCTGAACCAGCGGTTTTTGTTGTATTAACGATTCTTTAACGGTCTGAAGCTCGTCATAGTCAACGGTATTCATGGAATATCCGTACAGTTTTTCCGTTACCATAAAAGTATCACGCACGGAATCCTGCATCAGAATTTCATCTTTATATTTTTCGTCCCAAAGCTGCGCCCATTTCGTTATCGGCTCGTCAACCATCGTTTTATTGTAGAGTATACCTACGGTTCCCCAACAATATGGTATGGAATATTTATTGCCGGGATCGAAGCCTTCCGACATCTCCCAGTATTGATTTCCTATATTTGCCCTTGCATTAGGGATATGTTCGTAATCAATCTCCGCAAGCAAGTCGTTGTCAATCATTTTATTTATCATATAGTCAGAAGGACAGACTACGTCATACTTAGCTGCGCCCGCGGCAATTTTCGGAAACATGGTCTCATTGGTTTCAAACTCATCATATATAACCCTGATACCAGTTTCTTCTTCAAACATGGTAATAGTGTCGGGGTCTATATATTCCCCCCAATTATACACGATAACCATACCGTTTTCCAAAGGCTTTGGCAGACCGCAGCCGGTTGTCTGAGTAATAATCGTGGCGGTCAGCAATAGAACCAATATTTTTTTAAATATTCGCTTATGTAATTTATTCATTATAAGTACCTCTTAATCTTTCTGCCTACTTCTGCTTTTTATTCGGCGTCATATTCACCAAAAGCAGCAGCACCAGCACAGTCACAAATATAATCGTGGAAAGGGCGTACATTTCAGGCTTAATCCCCTTCCTTACTTCCGTATATATCTTAGTAGACAAGGTATCCACGCCTGCACCCTTAGTAAAATGGGTTATGATAAAATCATCAAGCGACATGGTGAACGCCATCAAAAAGCCTGAAAGTATGCCGGGCATTAAATCAGGCAGCACTACTTTGAAGAATGCCGTTATAGGCGGTGCGCCCAAATCCAGCGCCGCCTCATAGGTATTAGGGTTAAGCTGCGACATTCTCGGCATTACGCTTAAAATCACATAAGGTATATTAAACGTAATATGCGATAGCAGGATAGTGCCGAAGCCAAATCTCAGCCCCAGACTGATAAATAAAAGCATCAGCGAGATACCGGTTACAATATCGGCGTTCAACATGGGGATATTGGTAATACCCATCAGAATTATGCGCGGCTTGCGTTTCATTCCACTCATGGCGACGCAGGTAATCGTACCGATTATAACCGCCACTGTAGAAGCGGCAAAGGCAATCATCAAAGTATTGCCGAGCGCATTGAGTATCGTTTCATCTTCAAGCAGCGCCGCATACCATTGCAGCGTAAAGCCGCCCCATTTTGACCGCGTTTTGCTTGCATTAAATGAGAGAACGATTAATGTTGCAATCGGCGCATAGAGAAATATAAAAATCAGCGCTACATATATTTTTCTGAGTGTTTTCATAATAATAACAACGCCCCTTTCCCAGTAGACAAATTTATATCGTCAGTGTCTGTTATCAGAAGAGTGAGACGGAATCTTCCTTATTAAATAGCGAAGTAACAACCATATTTATAATAATAAATATCATCAATATTATGGAAAGACCGCTCCCCAGATGCCAGTTGCTTGCCTGAGTAAATTCCTGCTCGATTACGTCTCCGATAAGAAGAACCTTGCTTCCGCCCAAAAGCGTGCTGATTACGAAAGTAGTCAGGGCAGGGATAAATACCATCGTCACGCCGCTGATAATGCCGGGCACCGATAAAGGCAGCGTTATATGGAAAAAAGTCTGCACCTTGTTTGCGCCTAAGTCCTTTGCCGCGTTTATAACATTTTCGTCGATTTTTGAAAGCGCGTTATAAAGCGGCAGAACCATGAACGGCAGGAAGTTATATACCATTCCAAGTATAATAGCGTATGGCGTATTGATAATATGTATATTAGGCAAGCCAAAGAAAGAGAGTATGCCGTTTATTACGCCTCTTTTTTCCAATAATGTCTGCCATGCAAGCGTGCGCAGCAGGAAGTTCATCCACATCGGCAGTATGAAAATCAGTATTATAAAGCCATATTGCCCACCCTTCATATTTGTCAGTATCATGGCGAGCGGATAGGCAAGTATGAAGCATATCACCGTACTGATTAAGGATAATAAAATTGCGCGCCACAGCGCCCTCGCATGTCCGATTGAAGCAATCGCGGCGATGTTTTCCAGCGTAAAAGCTCCGGTTTTATCGGTAATGCCATAGTAAATAATAGTGCATAACGGTATGATGATGAACAGCGCCGACCAGAATACATACGGAACTGCCAATAATTTAGTCTTAGATTTCAATTGCAACCGCCTCCTCGTCTTCGGATTCGGGTTTGTTCATGATCTGGATATTGAAAGGATCTACTCTGATACCGACTTCTTTCCCGACAGGGAAAAGGGTGGTAGAGTGGACAAGCCATTCAAAACCGTTAGCCATAACCTCCATCTCGTAGTGTACGCCTTTAAAAATCAGGTGCGTTACAACGCCTTTGATTGTGCCGTCCTCAGGCTCGATAAGCTCCACGTCCTCCGGACGTATTACGACGTCCACGGGCTTATTATTGCCAAAGCCGGTATCCACACAGGCAAATTTCGCGCCGAGGATTTCCACTAATTTATCCTCAATCATGGTGGCGCCGATTATATTGCTGTCACCGATAAAGTCCGCGACAAAAGCGTTTTCAGGCTCGTTGTATATGGATTCGGGCGTGCCAATCTGCTGTATATAGCCCTGATTCATGACGACAATCGTATCCGACATAGTAAGGGCTTCCTCTTGGTCGTGGGTAACATATATAAACGTAATTCCAAGTTCGTTTTTCATACGAATTAATTCGTACTGCATTTCCTGACGAAGCTTTAAGTCGAGAGCGCCTAACGGTTCGTCTAATAGCAGCACTCGCGGCTCGTTGACGATTGCCCTTGCTATAGCGATACGCTGCTGCTGACCGCCGCTTAGTGAATCGGGCATACGATTACCATAACCTTCAAGATTAACCAGCTTCAAGGCGTAATTTATTTTATCGTCTATGTAGCTTTTTGGTTTTTTCTTGATTTTTAAACCAAACGCTATATTTTCGGCGATTGTCATATGCGTAAAAAGAGCGTACTTCTGAAATACGGTATTTAAATGCCTTTTATTCGGCGGCACATTGGTAATATCCTGACTGTCGAAAATTACTTTGCCCGTGTCGGGATTGACGAAACCGCCGAGAATACGGAGAGTGGTAGTTTTACCGCAGCCGCTAGGACCTAATAAGGTTAGAAATTCATTCTCATGAATATTAAGCTCAAGCTCGTCTAAAACCATCTGACCGTCATATGATTTAGAAATATTTTCAAGTCTGATTAACTCTCTCTGCATTAGTAATTCCTCCGTTTATCAAAAAATATGCTTGTGCATTCCAACTCAAAAATTGGGCGGCGTGCTTATCCAGATAAATACCGCGCCTGATTTTAAGCCTGCCTTTATGTAGTGCTCTGAATCGGGCTTAAAATAAAAGGATTCGCCCTTTTTTGCCTTTATCGTCCTGTTGCCGAGGATTATGTATATAGTTCCTGATAAGACATAACCGAACTCTTCGCCCTCGTGCGGAAGGTCGGGGTAGGTGGAGCCGCCAGCGTCTAGCGTAACCCTGATAGGTTCCATCATGTTTTTCTGCGCATTCGGTATAATCCATTCTACCGTGTTATGCAGCTCGTCGTCGCGTTTCTCAAAATAATCATTATTTCCAAAGACAATCTGTTCGTCTGTCATGTCGGCAAAAAAATTCTGTAAATTTGTGCCGAGACATTGCAGTATGTCGATTAAAGTAGCGATAGATGGTGAAGTCAGGTCGTTTTCCAACTGACTGATAAACCCTTTAGAAAGCTCGCAGCGGTCTGCAAGCTCTTCCTGTGTAAGTCCTTTTTTATTGCGAAGTTCCTTGATTTTGTTGCCGATTTCCATTCTGTTTGCCTGGTCCATGTGAAATATCTCCTCTTCAAAATATCAAGTTATCCGTAAATTTACCGCATTCAGTGATAATAAACTAAAAGTTTACTAACACTAAACAAATGTTGATATCCATTATACATATATATGGGGAGATGTCAATATGTTAATAGAAATTTGAGTTTCCCCATTTTTCCTCTGTAATAATAAAAATGCAAAAACAGCTCCAAC
>JAMPHY010000012.1 GCA_023663185.1 Clostridiales bacterium
CAAGTGCAGGCGGTCTTGGTTTTAGAGGTTCAAGGAAATCTACTCCATATGCAGCGCAGATGGCGGCTGAGACAGCTACTAAAGCTGCTTTAGTTCATGGTTTAAAGACAGTTGATGTTATGGTTAAGGGACCGGGTTCAGGTCGTGAAGCGGCTATCCGTGCTCTTCAGGCATGTGGACTTGAAGTAACAAGTATCCGCGACGTAACAGCGGTGCCGCACAATGGCTGTCGTCCTCCTAAACGCCGTCGTGTATAACAGACTGACGAGCAAAGTGGTTGGAAGAATGTGCCGCATTTTATATTGCGGTATTGTAAACAACGAATTTTACCCTAGTGGTAGAGTTTTATAAAGAGGCAACCCCTCTTAGAAAGGAGCCAAAAATGGCAGTAAACAGAGTACCTGTATTAAAAAGATGTAGGTCCTTAGATTTGGACCCTACTTATTTAGGTTATGATAAGAAATCGAAAAGAACATCGGCAAGAGCCGGTAAGAAAGTAAGCGAATATGGTCTTCAGCTTCGTGAAAAGCAGAAAGCTAAATTCATTTACGGCGTATTGGAGAAACCCTTCAGAAATTATTATGAGAAAGCCGACAGAATGAAAGGCATGACCGGTGAAAACCTGATGGTTATGCTTGAGAGCAGGCTTGACAGTGTTGTTTTCAGAATGGGTTTTGCAAGAACCAGAAGAGAAGCAAGACAGGTTGTAGGTCATAAGCATTTCCTTGTGAACGGAAAACCTGTTAATATACCGTCATATTTGATTAAGGCGGGAGATGTTATTGAAGTAAGGGAAAAATCCAGAAGCCTGCAAAGATACAAAGATATAATCGAGGTAACAGGCGGAAGACTGGTACCGGAATGGCTTGAGGTAGATCAGGACGCATTCAAGGGTACTGTGAAGTATCTTCCTACGAGAGAGATGATAGATGTTCCCGTAAACGAGATGCTTATCGTCGAGTTGTATTCCAAATAATACCATATAGATAAGTATTTTATATTGTTCGTAAAGGAGGGTATTTGCGGTGTTTGATTTTGAAAGACCAAATATTGAGGTTGTAGAAATCTCTGAAGATAAAAAATACGGTAAATTTGTAGTGGAACCCCTTGAAAGAGGTTACGGTATAACCCTTGGTAACTCTTTAAGAAGAATCATGCTTTCTTCTTTGCCCGGAGCGGCTGTAAGTCAAGTGAAAATCGAAGGCGTTTTACATGAGTTCAGTTCAATTCAGGGCGTAAAGGAAGATGTTACGGAAATTATCATGAATATCAAGAGCCTTGCAATCAAGAATAACAGCGAGACGAATGAGCCTAAGACCGCTTATATCGAATATGAAGGCGAAGGCGTTGTACGTGCTGCTGACATTCAGGTTGATCAGGATATTGAGATTATGAATCCCGACCTTGTTATTGCTACTTTAAACGGTAAAGACACTAAGCTATATATGGAACTGACAATCACGAAAGGCAGAGGATATGTAAGTTCCGACAAAAATAAGACAGAAGATTTACCTATTGGCGTTATTGCAATAGACTCAATCTATACACCCGTTGAAAGAGTTAATATGACTATTGACAATACGCGTGTAGGTCAGATTACGGATTTCGATAAGCTGACATTAGATGTCTACACCAATGGCACACTTGCTCCGGACGAGGCTGTCAGCCTTGCGGCAAAGGTACTCAGCGAGCATTTGAGTCTTTTTATCGACCTCTCAGAGAATGCTAAGACAGCAGAAGTCATGGTAGAGAAAGAGGACGATGAAAAAGAAAAAGTCCTTGAAATGAGCATTGATGAACTTGAACTTTCGGTTCGTTCTTATAACTGCTTGAAGAGAGCCGGAATCAATACCGTCGAAGAACTTACAAACAGAACTTCCGAGGATATGATGAAAGTACGTAACTTAGGACGTAAATCTTTAGAGGAAGTTTTAGCTAAATTAAAGGAATTAGGGCTTCAGCTTAATCCAAGCGACGAAGCATAAATATCGGTACGCCAAACAGAGCGGACCGGTGTACTTAGGCATATGGGGTAAGTCCAAAAGGCGCGCATGTGCCATTCATGAAACTGTTGACGTGTTCGGCAAGTAAGTCCAAAGGGCATAGCCGAATGTACCATATGAAGTCTAACATAATAGCAGACTTTCTGTGGGAATATAGCCAGAATGGAGGATTATTATGGCAAAATACAGAAAATTAGGCAGAACATCAAGCCAGAGAAAAGCATTACTTAGAAATCAGGTAACAAACCTTATCCGTTATGGAAAGATTGTTACAACAGAGGCGAGAGCAAAAGAAGTTCGTAAGTTTGCTGACGGGATTATTGCGATGGCTGTCAAAGAAAGAGATAATTATGAAACCGTTAAGGTAACTGCAAAAGTACCCAGAAAAGACAAAGACGGTAAAAGAGTAAAAGAAGTGGTAGACGGCAAGAAGGTTACTGTATATGATACAGTGGAGAAGGAAATTAAGAAGGATATGCCTTCAAGACTTCATGCAAGACGTCAGATACTTAGAGTTTTGTATCCGGCAACCGAGGTTCCTACCACTGCAGCGGGAAGGAAGAGAGGCACTAAGGAAGTTGACCTTGTGGCAAAACTTTTCGACGAGTATGGACCGAAATATGCAAACCGTAACGGCGGTTATACAAGAATCATTAAAATCGGACCACGTAAGGGTGACGCAGCAATGCAGGTTGTGTTGGAGTTAGTGTAAGATAATTCAGTATAGATTTTATTTGTGGGAAATAATAATTAAATAAAAATCTGATTAAGAACAGAGTATGGAGTGTTTCATACTCTGTTTTTTAGTAGAAATGTATAAAAAACGGAAACTGTTTTTGTTAAATTGGTTTCTTGATAGTCATATAGTACAGTGTTATAATAATGGAAACTGAAAAATAAAAAATAGTTTCGCAGGGAGACAACATGGATTTACGGGAAGAAATTTTGAAGGGAACGCTTCATGCTTTTAATCAAAAAGGTCTTAAATTTACAATGGACGATATCACTTTATTGCTTAAGATAAGTAAAAAGACGATTTATACGGTTTTCAAAGATAAAGAAGAATTGTTTCTGGCGATGGTTGATTATCTGTTCGATTCGATTAAAGAGAGCGAGCGGGCGGTTTTGGAAAATGATGAATTGGATACTGTGGAGAAAGTGCGCAGGGTTTTAGGCGTGATGCCGGAAGGATATAGGGATGTGGACTTTAGAAAGCTGTACCTTCTGAAAGACAAATATCCGCGGATATATAAACAGGTGGAGTTTCGCTTAGAGACAGGCTGGGAAGCGACGATAGAGCTTATTGAGAAAGGAATTGCCGAAGGAAGTATCCGCCCGATTAAGATACCAATTTTGAAAACTATGATGGAGTCCGTGTTAGAGCAGTTTTTTCAAAGGGATATACTGGTGCAGAATAATATTTCATATCAAGAGGCGTTGGACGAGGTTGTGGATATTTTGATAGATGGAATTGTTATAGCTTAGGGGGTATATGATGGGTAAGCGAATTTTTCTCAATGATGATTGGAAGTTTACGGAAAGCTATAGCGACGAGCTGCTTAACGCAAGTTATGACGACAGCGGGCTTTGCAGCGTGCGTCTGCCGCATACCTGTAAGGAGACGCCGTTTCACTATTTTGACGAGCATATTTACCAGATGGTGAGCGGTTATCGTAAGACCTTTAATGCGCCGGAGGAATGGAGAGGGAAAAAGGCGCTTCTTACGATTGACGGTGCGGCGCATGAGAGCGAAGTCTTTGTAAACGGAAGCAAGGTCGGAGAACATCATTGCGGTTATACAGCTTTTACTATGGACATTACGGATAAGCTTAGATACGGCGAAGATAATATCCTTGTAGTAAAAGTGGACAGTCGGGAAGACAGAAATATACCACCGTTTGGCTTTGTGGTCGATTATATGACATACGGCGGTATATATAGGGAAGTCTGGCTGGATATTAAAAATCCCATATATTTGCAGGACATATTTGTAAGAACTGATATTTCAGTTGGAAAGACCGATGTTAATTCACAGACTACTATAAGTGAAAAATCCGAGGTCATTTCACAGATTACTTTAAGTGAAGCGGCTAAAGGAGAGATTAAGGGGTTGACAATACGCCAGTCGATAAAGAAGCACGGGGACGGCGAATTTAAAAGACTTGGCGAACAAGAAGCAGCCAAGACGCTTACGCTTACATATCAGGTAGAAAATGCGGACCTTTGGGATATAGAACACCCGAATTTGTACGAGCTTAAGACAGAGCTTATAAAGGACGGCGAACTACTGGACGAAAAAATCAATACCTTTGGTTTTAGAAAAGCAGAGTTTCGCGCAGACGGTTTTTACCTGAATGATAAGAAGATAAAAATAAGAGGGCTGAACCGCCATCAAAGTTTTTCATATGTGGGCTATGCGATGCCGGAGTCTATGCAGAAATTGGACGCGGATATACTTAAGAATGAATTAGGCGTGAATGCGGTAAGGACTTCGCATTATCCTCAATCGCACTATTTTCTTGATAGATGTGATGAAATAGGGCTTTTAGTATTTACGGAGATTCCGGGCTGGCAGCATATCGGAGATGATAAATGGAAGGCGCAGGCGGTAGAAAACGTAAAGGATATGGTTCTGCAATATAGAAACCATACTTCAATTATACTGTGGGGAGTACGGATTAATGAGTCTGCCGATGATGATGAGTTTTATCTAAGGACTAACGCAGCGGCACATGAACTGGACAATTCCCGTGCGACCGGCGGCGTCAGAGCGCATAAGAAGAGCAGCTTGTTAGAGGACGTATATACATATAATGATTTTCTTCATGACGGCAAAGCGAAGGGCTGCGAGAGAAAGTCGGACGTAACGCCAGATATGAATAAAGCGTATCTGGTTAGCGAATACAACGGGCACATGTATCCGACTAAAGCTTATGATTGGGAAGAACACAGGCTGGAGCATGCAATGCGGCATGCTAATGTGTTGGACGCTGTGGCGGAGCAGGAGGATATCGCGGGGAGTTTCGGCTGGTGCATGTTTGACTACAATACCCATAAAGATTTCGGCAGCGGCGACAGAGTCTGCTATCATGGAGTTATGGATATGTTTAGAAATCCTAAGCCTGCGGCTGACATATATGCCTGTGAACAGGAGAAAACGCCAGTGCTTGCCTTAAGTTCGTCGATGGATATAGGAGAGCATCCGGGCTGCAACCGTGGTAAAACCTATATCATGACAAACGCCGACAGCGTGCGTATGTATAAAAACGGCAGATTTATCAAAGAATATACGAGGAAAAATTCCCCCTATACCCATTTGAAACATGGACCGATTTTGATAGATGATTTTATCGGTGATGCGATTGAAAAAAATGAAAATTTTAAGCCGGCGCAGGCGGAAGCGGTCAAGAAAATATTAAATGCAACGGCAATGTATGGACTTTCCAATTTGCCCAAATCCGTATACCTTCTTGCCGCGAAGCTGATAGCGGTATATCATATGAAACCGCAAGAAGCGGTGACGCTTTATAACCGTTATATAGGGGATTGGGGCGGCGAATCCACGTCATATAGATTTGAAGCGATTAAGGACGGGAAAGTAATAAAAGAGATTACCAAAGAGCCGACAGTTTCCGTGCATATCCATGCAGAAGCAGACCATTACGAACTGGCAGAGAAGAGTACATATGACGTGGCGGCAATAAGGATACGCATGTTAGATGAAAACGGAAACCAGATGTATTTTTACAACGAACCGATACTGCTTGAAGCGCAAGGACCAATCGAGATTATAGGACCGAAAGTGACGTCGCTTCAGGGCGGCATGGGCGGAACCTATATAAAAACCATAGGAACCGCAGGAGAGGCGCGCATTACGATACGCACCACGCAGACGGAAGAAGTTATATTGAAATTTAATATCAATCAGATAATTGTGAAATATTAGGAGAGGAGAAGGTAAGAAATGGACGAAAAATCTAAAGTAATTTTCGGCAATCAAATGGCGGAAAAAGTCTACCGCAAAGCAGTAAATTCCAAGAAAAAATATGCGAAGAAGTTCGGGGACGATTCAAACGCCAGCTATCCCGTGACGACTGAAAAAAACGCGCATATAGGAGATTCTTTGGGCGTTATGAACGTGGTGTTAGGCAAGGCTGATTCCACGGCAACCGAAAGCACATCTTTTGACAGGGAGAAAGGAATTATCGTCGGCAATATCCGTATGGGATTTGGACATTACAGAATTTCTATGGCGATTGCTTCCGCGGCAAAATCTATGGGCTATGTGCCATACTGGATGGACCTTAATTCCTATAAGCATACGACATGTACGAAGGTTATCAGCGCGCAGAACGATTTATACTCGCTGGGTTCGAGAATTTCAGGTAAAAGCAGGCTTTTCAATAAATTTGTATGGGAGCCCATGAATTATGAGGGGTTCCGTAAATTAAGCTATAATGCTTCCGACCAGAAAAACGCTGAATTGATGGCGGCGGTATATAGAAATGTGCCGAAAGATATTCCCGTAGTAGCGACGCATGTATGGCCGGCGCAGGCTGCGATTCATGCAGGCATGAAACATGTTGTCAACGCTATTCCTGATAACTGGCCGATGGCGCTGCATTTATCGGAAGGGAGTCTGCACACGGTACAGACGCATTTTGCTTATCAGGGCTACCGCATTTTAAACGGAATGCAGGGCAAAGACGTATTGAAGCCGATGCCGGCTGAGTCGCTTGTTTATACAGGACACTATATCGACCATGAACTTGTATCCAATATTGAAAGCGACTGTGCGGCAAGAGTGAAACGTAAAGAAGAAGGAAAACCGCTGCGTTTTCTTCTGACTATCGGCGGCGCGGGCGCGCAGAAGGAGATTTTTGCCTCGATAATAAAATTCCTCATGCCCTCAATCCGTGAGAATAGGGCGGCGCTCTACGTCAATGTAGGAGACTATAAAAATGTATGGGAAGAACTGTTAAAAGAAATACCTGAATTAGCTAAAGAATCTACCGAGCATTTTAATAATTGGCAGGAAACGCAGGAGTTTGCGCAAAAAGCGCTTATGGATACAACGGAAGGCAATGTTCGCGGCGTCCACGCTTTCTGGCATGAAAATATTTTCGAGGCGGTTTATTGCACCAATCTGCTTATGAGAAGCTGTGACGTGTTGGTGACGAAGCCGAGCGAGCTTTCATTTTATCCGGTGCCGAAGCTTTTTATAAAAAGAGTCGGCGGACACGAGAGATGGGGCGCTATTCATTCAGCAGAAATCGGCGACGGCACGCTGGAATGCAGCGATATACCGCATACGCTGCAAATGATTAAGATTTTTATGGAAGATAAAAATTTTCTAAAAGACATGTGTGAAAACATTGTAGCAAACAAAGCGGCTGGAATCTATGACGGCGCGTATAAAGTAGTGGAGATGGCGATGAAGAAAGGAGCATTATCATGAAACTATCATTAAGAGAAAAAGTATCCTACGGATTAGGCGCGGTAGGCAAGGACATGGTCTACATGCTTTCCGCAAGTTATATCCTGTACTACTATCAGGATATCTTAGGGGTGAGCGCAATCGCGATGGGAATTATCCTCATGGCAGCGCGTGTATTCGACGCTTTTAACGATCCAATTATGGGAGTTCTGGTGGCTAAGACGAGGACGAAATGGGGTAAATTCCGCCCGTGGCTTCTGATTGGTACAATACTTAATTCCGTTGTACTGTATTTTATGTTTGCGGCGCCGCCGTCGCTTGACGGAAGCGGACTGGTTGCTTACGCCGCTATTACTTACATCGTATGGGGAGTTACCTATACTATGATGGATATTCCTTATTGGTCGATGATACCGGCGTTTACTGAAGGCGGTAAAGAGCGCGAGGGGCTTTCTACTTTGGCGCGTTCCTGCGCGGGCGTCGGTTCGGCGATTGTAACTATCGTCACGATGAAGTGCGTATACCTGTTAGGGCAGGAAGACGAGCGCGTCGGCTTCATGCGTTTTGCCTTTATTATAGCGGTGATTTTCACGGTATTCATCATATGCACCTGCATGAACATCAAGGAAAAATCCACGGTAAATGTAGATTCACCTTCGGTTGGACAGATGTTTAAGGCGCTCATACAGAATGATCAGGCGATGGCAGTGGTTATCACGATCGTACTTATCAACTGCGCTATTTATACCACATCAAATCTCGTCATCTATTTCTTTAAATATGACTTTGGCGGTGAGAAGTGGTATGACTCTTATACATTATTTAATACATTCGGCGGAGCGGTGCAGATTTTATCCATGATGTTATTTTTCCCGCTGCTGCGCAAAGTTTTCAGCGCAATCAAAGTATTTTATATAAGTTTCGCTATGGCGATTGTAGGGTATGCGGCGTTGCTCATTCTTGCCTTTACGGATATGTCAAGCGTATATATGCTTTTTATCCCCGGCTTCTTTATCTTTGCGGCAAACGGAATGCTTACTGTGCTGGTAACGGTATTCCTTGCCAATACGGTCGATTATGGCGAGCTTAAAAATAACAGACGAGACGAGAGCGTAATTTTCTCCATGCAGACCTTTGTAGTCAAGCTGGCTTCTGGCGTGGCGGCATTAATAGCTTCCGCGTGTCTGACAATATTTAACTTAAGCGACGACACCGAAGCCGTTGTGGAAACGGCGCAGACGGCGGTTTCGTCCGTAGTGGGACTGCGTATGACTATGACTGTGATTCCGATTATCGGCTTACTTGTTGCGGTATTTGTATTCCATAAAAAATTCATTTTGACGGAAGACAAGGTGGAAGAAATCGCGGCGCAGATTAAAGAAAAGAGAGCAAAGGAAGAAGCATGAAAGAAATAACATAAAAGAAACAGAGTGAAAAGGAAGGCTTATGATTAGAGAAAATAACCGTTGTTTTATATTGGAAACCAAAAATACGACCTACTGCTTTCGTGTGCTTGAGACAGGACATTTAGAACACCTTTATTATGGGAAAAAGATTACGCTTGCGTCGGAGAGAAACGTGGAGGCTTTGATTGAGAAGCACGCTTTTATGCCGGGCAATACCAATGCCTATAATGAGTCCTGCACGACATTTTCATTGGAAGATATCAGGCTGGAAATGTCGTCATACGGAAAAGGCGATATCAGGGAGCCGTTTATTGAAGTCGTGCATAGTGACGGCAGCTATACCTCGGATTTTCTTTTTGATAAGTTTGAGATTAATAAAGGAAAAGACGAATATGCCACGCTGCCGGGTTCTTATGATGAGAGCGGCGAAGTGGGACATTTGTGCATAACTTTAAAAGACAATCAGTATGGTCTTACTTTGGAATTGCACTACTATGTGTATGAAGACTGCGATGTGATTACCCGCAGCGCGAAGCTTATCAACGAGAGCGCGGAAACGGTGAAGCTGCTTAGAATAATGAGTATGCAGATAGATTTCGATACGGCGGATTTTGTCTTTACGACGTTTAACGGCGCATGGGCAAGGGAAATGAAAAGGACGGATACAAGAATGTCCTCAGGTAAGCATGTGAACGCTTCATATACTGGAACATCGTCAAACCGCGCCAATCCGTTTGTGATGTTAGGTAAGAAAGATACTACGGAGGATTGCGGAGACTGCTATGGTTTTAATCTTATTTACAGCGGCAATCATTATGAAGCGGTAGAAGTAAACGGCTATGGAAAAACCAGAATCGTAAGCGGAATAAATCCGCAGTCTTTTGCCTTTATTATAGAAGCGGGGGAAAACTTTGAAGCGCCGGAGGCTGTTATGAGTTATTCCCACGAAGGCTATAACGGCATGAGCGGACATATGCACAAGTTTGTAAGGGAGCATATAGTACGCGGCGAGTGGAAAAATAAATTAAGACCGGTTCTGCTCAATAGCTGGGAAGCGGCGTATTTTAATATCAACGAGAGGAAACTTTTAAACCTTGCCAAAGCGGGTAAAGACGTAGGTATTGAACTTTTCGTAATGGACGACGGCTGGTTCGGGACAAGGGACGATGATACGCAGTCGCTTGGCGATTGGGAAGTGAACCGTTCTAAACTGCCCGATGGTCTGGACGGACTTGTGAAAAAAATCAAAGCGCTGGGGTTAGACTTCGGAATCTGGGTTGAGCCAGAGATGGTAAATGTTAAAAGCAAACTTTATGTAAACCACCCTGACTGGACGCTGCAAATTCCCGATAAACCACATTCGGAGGGCAGAAATCAGAGGATTTTGGACTTGACTAGAAAAGAAGTACAGGATTATATCATAGAAGAAATGAGCCGTGTATTTTCTTCAGCGGATATTTCTTATGTCAAGTGGGATATGAACCGTACTTTCAGCGATTATTTTTCGGTAAACCTTCCTGCTATGCAGCAGACGGAAGTAGCGCACCGCTATGTTATGGGGCTGTACCGCTGTATGAAGGAATTGACTAAACGTTTCCCGAATATTTTGTTTGAAGGCTGCGCAGCGGGCGGCAACCGATTCGACTTAGGCATATTATGCTATTTTCCGCAGATATGGGCGAGCGACGATACCGACGCGCTCTGCCGCACGGAGATACAGACGGGATATAGCTACGGATATCCTATGTCCGTTGTCAGCGCGCATGTTTCCGCCGCGCCTAATCATCAGACCTTGCGCATGACTCCTTTAGAAACTCGTTTTAATGTCGCGGCTTTTGGCATATGCGGATATGAATGTAATTTCTGCGATATGAAGAAAGAAGAACTGGAAGCGGTTAAAGCGCAGATTGCATTGTATAAAGAATGGCGGGAAACGCTGCAGACAGGGGATTTCTACCGCGGAAGGACTTTTACGGGTTCTGCTAAAGAAACAGGCAGCGTATTAAGCGCATCAGACGGCAACGTGACTGAGTGGACCTGCGTATCGCGGGATAAGAAAAAAGCTGTGGGCTTACTTTTCCAGAAGCTTGTCGCGCCGAATACACAGTTTGGGTATTTTAAGGCAAAAGGGCTTGCGCCGGATTTGGAATACCATTTCTATAACCGCGAGTTAAAATACAACGTGAAGGAATTTGGAGATTTGGTAAATACGGTTTCCCCTATTCATATTAAACAGGATTCGCTGGTGCATAATGTGGTGGCAAAGTTTGTCAAGATGGACGGAGAAACGGAAGACTGCTGTGTATACGGCGACGCGCTGATGTATGGCGGAGTTAAGCTCAGGCAGTCCTTCGGGGGCACCGGCTATAGTGATGAAGTGCGGTACTTCCCCGATTTTGCCTCAAGATTGTATTTTATGGAAGCTGCCTTGCAAACGGATTAACGTGCGGAGGTTAATAATTTTTTCAGCTCGTCTATGCTGAACACATAATGCTTATTGCAAAACTGACAGTTTATTTCGGCTTCGTGCCCATCGGCTATCATATCTTCGAGTTCTGCTTTGCCGAGGCTAATCAGAACCCGTTCGATTCTTTCCCTGCTGCAGTTGCAGGAAAAGCCGGTGGGCAGCCTGTCGGTTATTTTACATTCCAGTCCATCTAAAATCTGCTCTAATATTTGCTCCGGAGTATTCCCCGAATCAAGCATGGCGGTGACGGAGGTAAGTCTGCTTAGGTTTTGTTCAAGACGGCTGATTACCGCTTCGTCTGCAAACGGCATTAGCTGAATGATAAACCCGCCGGACTGCTTTACCGTATTGTCTTTTGACATAAGGACTCCCAGACCTACGGAAGACGGAACCTGTTCGGAGGTCGCAAAATAATATGTCAGGTCTTCCGCGATTTCGCTTGTCTGCAGCATGGTCTGTCCGATATAAGGCTCTTTTAAGCCCATGTCCTTAATAACCCGTAAAACTCCGTGCCCTACCGCTCCGGCGACGTCAAGCTTGCCGATGGAATTAGCGGGTAACAGGACGTCGGGGACATTAGCATAACCCTTGACATTACCTTTAGAATCCGCCGTTACAATAAGCTCCTGCACGGGACCGTCGCCTTTAATTTGAAGGGTGAGCAGGTCGTTATCGCCCTTAAGCATCGTACCCATCATGGCGCCGGCGCTTAAAAGGCGCCCCAGCGCAGCCGTGATTACAGGGCTTGTATTGTGAGCCTGCCTTGCCGTTTCAACCGTATCTTTAGTAGTGCATGCAAAAGCGCGAATCTGCGCGTTCGCCGCAGTAGCGCGTACAATGTAATCTGACATGTTAATACTCCTTTTTATTTATGATGACTTAATCTGCAAAGTTCGATTTACCCTTTTCTTGCAATAACTAATCCATGTTCACTATATCCTAAATTGCTTTTTTTATCACATAATTTCAAGTGAATATCCATAAATGTATCAAAGTCCTTTTTATTCATCTGTTCAACTATATCCCTATATATAAATATAGGTCCGTCGGTTGCAACGTGGTGGAGTAATTTCAAATTATCTTTTTTTAAATCTTCCTCTATCATTTCAGGAGTTGATGAGTAAAATAATGTACTGTTTGGTATATGTCCATTTTGCATATAGTCTGCCAGAAAAGAGAAATTGTCTTTTAACTCTTCAAAATGCGCCATATAATTTGCGCAACGATTGACATATGCAATCATATAAATTCCATCAGCTTTTAACACCCGTAATGTTTCAGACAGCGATTTTTCCCTGTCTGACTCTTCACATAAATGATAGTAAGAGCCTAGATTTAATACTACATCGAAACTATTGTCTTTAAATCTTGTTAAATCTAAAACATTTCCCTGATAAATTTCTTTTAACTTATGATTTTTTTCATTCTCTGATTTTATGTACGCCACATTTGTATCAATCAAATCGCCCGCCGTCACATTGCACCCTAAATCAGCAAGCGAAAACGAATAAATGCCGCCGCCCGCGCAAGCGTCAAGAACCGACATACCTTTTTGGCAATATTTTTTCAAATATTTCATAGTGGTTATATACTCAATTTGTCCTGACTGACAATTCAGACGCTGGCTTTCGTTGCAATCTTCATGATAAAATTTCTGTATTTCTTCCATAAGCTTTACCTCAATATATCTTTTTCAAAATGTTGATAATCCTTTTGGCTATTCCAGATACCGCCCCATTCAAAACCATGCTCTATGAAAAGCTTATAGCAAAGGTCGTCTTCATCAATCTTGTGTTCAAAAGACACGGAGCGGTCGGCGTAAATCTCGCTGCCTGACGGAGAGATGTTTGTGGTTCCGTCTGTTTTGTTTGTCGTGACATACGGATTATAAAATGGGTTGATATCAATAGCGCAGCCGTAGGCGTGGTTAGACAAAGACGAAGAGTTAGGAACTGTCCTATAGTTGAAGCAGGACGTGTTATTGTCCTGCATGGAAGCATCGTCGTCGCCCTGATATTCATCGATAAGCCTTATTTTTTCAATCTGGTATTCCTCAAGGTACAGCGCATAGAAGATTTTTACCAAATCCTCGGCAATTTCTTTATTGCAGATAAGCTCGCCCATCTGTACTTCTCCATTAAAATCATAGTGCAGTACAGACAGATAACGTAAATCGTCATAAGAAATATCGGCGGCATTAGTTTCGCTGTCCGGATAGGAAATGCCTGTAATTTTGGCTTTGATTTCATCGGATAGCGGCTCATAGTAAAAGCCATCTTGATAAGTGACGCGGTCGGCGGAAACTACGGCTTCTTCACTTTCGGAGTCCTGCTCAATATTCAAATCCTGAATTTCTTCGGGCAGCAGGTCGCTATATTCAGAGTCATCACTATTGCTGATTTCAGTTTCATTTTCTGCGTTTGTAGGCGCAACTTCGGTATGCCCGTATGCCTGCTCCGGATTGTTCGCAGCGTAGTCCGAAAGCGTTTCCGAATCTGTCAGGGTACGTACCAGAAAACCGCAGACAATCGTAAGCGCTGTTAGAAAAAATATTGTTTTCACTAACTGTTTGATAAGTTTTTTCTTTTTCATATGATACATGCCTTTATAATTATTTTAATTAATCAGTTTCATCTTTTAAATAATCCCAGAGCATAATATCAGGTTCTTGATTTGCTCCGTGCATATAAAAACCATCAGAATAGCCGGTGGCTGGAAAGTCAAATAATTGTAGTGAGTACCAGCCAAGCTTCGACTCATCTTCGTCGGATTTTTTATAATAAATAATGCGCAGGCAGTATGTTTTGTCGTCTACGGTAAAGTCATAAGACGGCGTCAGAATATTTGTTATTTTTCCATGGTTCGACCAGCGTTCAAATGTATCGCTTAACTCATAATCCTCATTCCAACCAGGGAATTCTTCTATTAAACGGTCTACTTTTTCCTCAAAATTATCGATTTTACTTACTGCATAAGGAGAAAACATGTCTTTAATTGCATCGGCGTCTTTTCTGTCTATTGCGTCAAGCAAAAACGCAATCGTATCCTGCGCGTCTGCATACACAGGGTTTACTGTTCTTTTTTCAGAAGCGCCGCACCCTGTTATTTCCAAAATCATAATAATACATATTAGAATAGCTGATATTTTTATGCTCATAAGTATTCTCCTGTTTTGTAGCTGCTTGTTTTTCCATATAAATCATCTAAACTCGCAAATTCGCGCTTTCAGCGCTTTACGTCCGATTTCATCGGACATTTGCTCGTTAATAACCACAGAAAAACAAATGTCTGCTTCACAGCCGCTTGTTTTTCTTTGTGGTTATTATATCATGAATGGGAAGAATAAAACATAGGAAAATTAGCATAGGGAAACCGTCCTTACTTGTAATTCTATCAAACATCTAGTACAATAAGCTAAGATTTCAAAAATCGGATAGTAGTATGGGGGAAGAAGCTATGGATATAATGGACTTAATATGGGATAAGTTCTCACAGGACTGCACGATTGATACAGTCTTACATTTGATTATGGCGCATTTTAATCTATCTGAGGAAGAAGCGCAGGATAAAATCGATGAGTACTTTGAAATTGTGGAAGGATATAGCAAAGGAAAAGTTTTAGGCTAGTCGATAATTCTTCGAAAATGAAATTTCATTTGCATAATAGGTTGTTTTATAGCTAGGATTTGCATATAATATATTTGAAAGAGAGGTGTGTCTAAAATGACAATAGATACTAATACGATGATTTCAATTACAGAAGCGAATCAAAATTTTTCAAAAGTAGCAAAAATGGTTGATGAACACGGAACAGCGGTTATACTAAAAAATAATGTACCCAGATATATTGTTATTGATTTTAGCAAAGCGGAAAAGGAAAAAGTTGCCAGTAATGAAGATGTATTTGCAATATCTGAACGGTTAATAAAACAAAATATGGAAGCATATGAGGTTCTTGCAAAATGATTATTTTAAGCAAGGAACAGGTATTAAAATTACATGCAAGTTTAATCAAAGCCACTGGGGGGAGTCTTGGTATTCGTGATGAGGGAATGCTGGACATGGCGTTAAATAACCCTTTTCAATCGTTCGATGGAAAAGAGCTTTACCCAAGTATTCAGGCAAAAGCAGCAAAGTGACGAAATTCTTGCGTTAGTATCCGGTAGCATTGGTGAAAAGGAAATCTTACAATGGATTATTGAACATCAAAGATAAATTTGAGATAAAAATATGGCAGAGAAATACAGGTAGAGAAAATATGTATAAACATCATGAAGAATCCATTGAAAATATGAAAGAGTTTTTTAGGAATCAAGGAGCTATTGCCTTGATTCTTATAGGCTCTGTTGCGAAGGGAACGGAGCGGGAAGATTCTGACCTTGATTGTGCGGTTATTTTATCGCAGGAAGAATATGCCAAAAAAGAGCAAGATAATATAACAAGCGAGACTGTGAATGGGCTATGCACATATGAAGGCGGGTATTTTGACGTAAAATATATGACAAAGGAATACCTTAAGGAGTTGTCTGCGAAAGGTAGCGAACCTGCGCGAAGCACCTTCACAAAATTCAGAATATTATTTTGTAATGATACAGAGATTGAATGCATACTACCACGGATTCCTGTATTTCAGACAAAGGAAAAAGAGAAAAAACTATTATCATTTTATGCGGATTTCTGGATGAATTATTATTATTTTCTTAAATCCTGTCAGATTGATGGGTATATGAAAATGTATACTATAGCAGAAATAGTATACAGCGTATACCGAATGGTACTTCAAGAAAATGAGATTTTATTTGATTGTAACAGACGGTTAGAAAAGCAAGTAGAATCTCTCTCTCCCCAAACTGTCGAATTGGTTAGATTAGGGAGACAACTTGAGGTTTCTCAAAGTATTGAGGACACAGACAGATTTGTAAATAAATATATTGAAGTCTCAACTTATGTCCCGCCTAAGAACATCGCGGTAGTTTTAACGCAGTACGCCAAAGATTTCCAAGAATGGTGGATTGAGCCAAGACCAAATATACATGAATGGTAAAATGTAAGATAACAGGAACCCTTATTCAGATAAATGGAGATAAGTACCATGGAGAGCGTAACAAAGAACAGGCAAGACAGGGATACAATAAGGAAAATGGTGAAAAAGTTTTTTGCACCACTGGAACTGAAAGATTACAAAGAACTTACAGAAGGCTATTTCAATATTGCGTATGAAGTGGAGCTTACTAATGGTAAGAAAACAGTATTGAAAATTGCTCCGTCAAAAGAAGTCATGGTTATGACTTATGAACAAAATATTATGTACAGTGAAGTACAGGCGATGAGGATTGTAAGGGAAAATTGTAACGTGCCTGTTGCAAAGATATACGGCTATGATGACAGTGGTACGATTTGTGAATCCCCATATTTTTTCATGGAAAAACTTAAGGGCGAAAGTTTGAGTTCAATTAAAGAAACCCTTACTTCCGAACAAATAGACCATATCTACAGTGAGACCGGCAAAATGATTCGTTCCGTAAACAGCATTCCATGCCATTGCTTTGGTTATCCGGGGCTGCCGGAATATCAAGGGACAGAGTGGTATTCTGTGTTTTATAAAATGATGGAAGCCATGCTGGAAGATGGAAAGTGGGCGAATATGGATATAAAGATATCACCCGATGAACTGATTAGGAGATTAGAACGAGACAAGGCTGTTTTTGAGGAAGTATCAGTGCCTAACTTTGTTCATTGGGATTGTTGGGACGGGAATATTTTTGTTGAAAACGGTAATGTTGTAGGGATTATTGACTGGGAAAGAGTTTTGTGGGCAGATCCATTGATGGAGGTAGGATTTAGAACATATGCACCTAATCTCAAATTTCAAGAGGGCTATGGCATTGAATCATTAAATGAACATCAATGCAGAAGAGCATTATGGTACGATATTTATCTTATGCTTTCGATGACAATAGAGTGTGGATATAGAAAGTATGAAACTATGGATCAATATAATTGGACAACGGAAGTATTAGTGAAACAATTTGAGAAATTGAATTAAATACTATGTTTTATCTTGTTTGCCAGTGAGAATAAAAATCCAGTTTGGAGAATTGAATAAATAAGAATTGAGCCGCTGCATTTCAAGCGGCGATACGAGCAAAAAGCGAAGCGTTTGCGAGTCTGCATACTTCAACAAACTGGAATTTGGAGGAGAAGTAACGTGAGTATAAATTTAGCACAAAAATCAGATTTTGATGTTGTTAAGGAAATAACTCATACAACTATCAATGAAATATATCCACATTATTATTCAAATGGTGCAGTCGCGTTTTTTCTTAATCACCATAGTGATAAAAATATAGCAAAGGATATTTCAAGGAATTGTGTTTTTCTGTGCTATGATTTAGAATTAAATGTAGTGGGAACAGTTACGATTAAGAAAAATGAGATATGCAGATTATTTGTTTTGCCCCAATATCAAGGTAATGGATATGGAAAAGAGCTAATGGACTTTGCAGAAACAGAAATTGCAAAATGTTATGATGAGATAATACTTGATGCTTCGCTTTCGGCAAAATCAATTTATCTAAAAAGAGGATATAAAGAGATTGAATATCATACAATTAGAACTGAAAATAATGATTATTTATGCTATGATATTATGAAAAAGTCATTGCCTAATGTATCGACCTCAATTTGTTATGACGGAAAATATTTTGTCCCACGAGAGAATACAGCAAATGGTGAAGTTGACGGGAACACATTATTTGCTTATCACCAAAAAAATAATATGCTATGGGCAGATTATTCAGGCGGTGAAATTATTAAAGGTCATTTAATTGGAGTTGTTGCCGAAAACGGAGAATTAGATTTCTATTATCATCATATGAATGAGCAAAGTCAAGTCCGAGTTGGAGTTTGCCATAGTGTGCCGAATATTTTGGAAGATGGAAAAATAGAACTTTCTGAAACATGGCAATGGCTGAATGGTGATAAGTCACAGGGCATATCCATTATTTGTGAGAAATTGTTTCTATAATTAAATCTCAATTGACGAATTTGTATATTCATAATATAATGTGAGTGAAGAAAAGAAAATGTGCATACAATATTAGAGCATTAGAGAAATGGAGGTGTTAGCATGGCTACTTCATCAATTACTAAAACTTTTACAATAAAAGACAATGAAGCATATGTTAGGTTTATGAAGCTTCAGGAAGAGCCTGCAGCAGAGCAACCTCGTCAAGCGACTAAACGATTGGAAGAAGGTATTGAGAAATTAAAACAATTCTCATTCCACTCAAAAGACTGATGCAAGAAGCTGTGGCACAACAAGCCAAAGAGCAGTTGTCCACAGCTTTAAAAATGTTTAAATGCGCTAAAGATGCAGATATAGAAACTTTTCTTCATACAAAGGCAATAGAGTTTGAAAAGCGTGGATATTGTACAGTTTATCTTATACTGGACGAGGAAGCGTTTGAAAATGGTAAGTTATCTATTCAGGCTTATTTCACATTATCTCATAAATCTATTGAAATTAATCCAGAAGTTAGCAGAACAGTAAGAAGTAAAATTGCATCCCGTAGAGAAGCGGAACTTGTCCACTTTGTATTAATAGGTCAGTTGGGAAAATATATTGAAAAAGACGATGTAGGTGAATATCATTCAACGGAAATATCTGCAACGGATATATTGAATGATGCCTTTGATATTATACAAAAAGCAAGTGATATTATCGTTTGTAGAGGCGTATTGGTAGAGTGCAGTTCGGAAGAAAAGATACATACAGTTTATAAAAACTATGGATTTTCTTATTTGCAGTATGATGAACCGCACTATCAGTTTTACAAGAGAGTTACCAATGGTATTTGAAATTCTGCGTGTCCTTACTTGTAATTCTCCCAAACATCTAGTACAATAAGCTAAGATTTCAAAATAACGGTATTAACCAAGAAGGAACATGATTATATAAATGGGAATTATAAAAACAGATAAATTGGTATTTGAATATATCAGGCGCGACGACGAGGGCAATGTCGAAGGTATCACAAGAGCCGTTGACGAAGTGGACATTGATGTGGAACAGGGTGATTTTGTCGCCATACTTGGACATAACGGTTCAGGTAAATCGACGCTTGCTAAGCATATTAATGCGATTTTGTATCCGACGGAGGGTACTATCTGGGTGAACGGCATGGATACCTCGCAGGAGAAAAACTTATGGGATATACGGCAGAGTGCCGGCATGGTTTTTCAGAATCCCGACAATCAGATTATCGGACAGGTGGTTGAAGAAGATGTGGGGTTCGGACCTGAGAACATGGGAGTTCCGACGCAGGAGATATGGGAGCGTGTGGAAGAAAGCCTGAAAGCAGTCGGTATGTATGAATACCGTAAACATTCCCCTAATAAACTTTCGGGCGGACAGAAGCAGAGGGTTTCGATTGCGGGTGTTATAGCCATGCACCCTAAATGTATTGTCCTAGACGAACCAACGGCGATGCTTGATCCGAACGGACGCAAGGAAGTCATTCGCGCGGTCAGGGCGCTCAATGCGGCGGAAGACATTACTGTCATATTGATTACTCATTATATGGAAGAAATTATTAATGCAGATAAGGTCTTCGTTATGGATAAGGGCAGAATAGCTATGGAAGGGACGCCGAGAGAAATTTTTTCACAAGTGGAAAGGTTGAAAGAATTGCGTCTGGACGTACCGCAGGTGACACTACTGTCATATGAATTACAAAAGCACGGAATACATATACCAAACGGTATTCTCACGATAGATGAGCTGGTGGCTGCAATTACAGCCGCAGCGGGCAGATAAAAGAATGGTAGGTGGCAGGCTATGCCGTTGATTTTAAATCATGTAAATTATGTATATGGCGAGGATACGCCGCTGGCGGTTCATGCGTTGAATGACGTGAACCTGGTTATTCCAGACGGACAGTTTATCGGTCTTATTGGACATACGGGTTCGGGTAAGTCTACGTTGGTTCAGCATTTGAATGGCTTGCTTAAACCGACAAGCGGCGAGATTTATTTTAATGGGGAGGACATTCATGACGCCGATTATGATAAAAAAAAGCTGCGCAGCAAAGTAGGGCTGGTTTTTCAATATCCGGAACATCAGCTTTTTGAAGTAGACGCATTTAGCGACGTCTGCTTTGGACCGAAAAATCTCGGACTTGAGAGGAAGGAAGTCGAACTGCGCGCTTATGCGGCGCTTAAGCAGGTCGGGCTGGAGGACGAATATTTCTATCAGTCGCCGTTTGACCTTTCAGGCGGGCAGAAGCGGAGAGTGGCAATCGCGGGAGTGCTTGCCATGAAGCCCGATATACTGATTTTAGACGAACCGACGGCAGGACTTGATCCGAAGGGACGCGACGAAATTCTGGACCAGATTGCCAAGCTGCATAAAGAAATGGGTATTACGGTTATTTTGGTATCTCACAGCATGGAAGACGTTGCGAAATATGTAGAGCGCATTATCGTCATGAATAAGGGAAGCGTATTGTATGACGACATTCCCAAAAATGTTTTTGCACACTATAAAGAGCTTGAGCAGGTAGGTCTGGCGGCGCCGCAGGTTACATATATTATGCAGGCGCTTAAAGCAAAAGGGCTGCCGGTAAACACCGATGCGACCACAATTCCGGAAGCGAGGAACGAAATTCTTAAGCTTTTGAAATCTTGAGCTTTACACTGAAAGGGGTAAAACCATATGTTACGCGATATTACATTGGGCCAGTATTATCAGGCGGACTCCGTCATTCATAAATTGGACCCACGAGTAAAACTTGTAGCGACGATTACATTTATAATTTCATTGTTTGTGGTGAAAAATATTATCGGCTACTGCATTGCAGCGGTATTTCTTGCCATTGCCGTAAAGCTGTCTAAAGTTCCGTTCCGCTTTATGATAAAAGGAATGAAGGCGATATTCTTTCTTTTGATGATTACAGTGGTGTTCAATATTTTTCTGACGCCGGGCGAGGCGCTTTTTACCGTATGGAAGTTGACGATAACAAAAGAGGGTTTAAGAAACGCCGCTTTTATGGCAATCAGGCTGGTTTTTCTTATAATAGGTTCTTCTGTGATGACGCTGACGACTACGCCGAACAATCTGACGGACGGCATGGAGAAGCTTATGGCGCCGCTTAAGTTTTTCAGGATTCCGGTGCATGAAGTGGCAATGATGATGTCGATTGCGCTTAGGTTTATTCCGGTTTTGATGGAAGAGACCGATAAAATCATGAAGGCGCAGATTGCCAGAGGCGCGGATTTTGAAAGCGGAAATCTGATAAAAAAAGCCAAGAGTCTTGTTCCGTTGCTGGTTCCGCTTTTTATCTCGGCGTTCAGACGCGCTAACGATCTTGCGATGGCGATGGAGGCAAGATGTTATCGCGGGGGCGAGCATAGAACGAAAATGAAACCGCTGCGCTATAAGAGACGCGACGCGGCGGCATATACGATGATTGCCGTATATTTTGCGGCATGTATCGGGGTGAATTTCATTAAAATTCCCATATCGCTGTGAGTAGGGATTATGTTGAAGAATTGTGAGAAATTGTATGAGAAGAATAATGCTGAAGGTAGCATATGACGGGACAAATTATCACGGCTGGCAGGTACAACCGAATGGAGAGACGATAGAGGGAGTCCTTAACAGATGTTTGTCTGAACTTATGAAAGAGAACATAGAAGTAATCGGGGCAAGCCGCACCGATTCGGGCGTACATGCAATGGGTAATATTGCGGTTTTTGATACTAATAGCCGCATGGACGCAGAAAAAGTCGCATATGCCCTGAATGCAAGACTCCCAGAAGATATCAGGATACAGGAGTCAAAAGAAGTTGACGCAGATTTTCACCCTAGACATTGCGATAGTAGAAAGACCTATGAATACAGAATATATAATGCGGAGTTTTCCATGCCGATTAAGCGCTTGTATTCATATTTCACATATGTAAAGTTAGACGTCGGGCGAATGCAGGAAGCAGCGGCGTACTTTGTGGGCGAACATGATTTTAAAAGCTTTTGCAGCGCGGACTCTCAGGCTGAAAATACTGTGCGCTTGATTGAAAATGTCGAAGTGTTTAAAGCAGATAATCAGATTGTGATACGCGTGACGGGTAGAGGCTTCCTTTATAATATGGTAAGGATAATGGCGGGGACGCTGATGGAGGCAGGCAGAGGCAGTATAGAGCCGCGCGACATAGAACATATTCTTGAAGCAAAAGACAGGGCGGCGGCAGGACCTACGGCTCCGGCGTGCGGACTTACGCTGATTAAATACGAATTCTTAAAAAAATCTGTTGACACGCGTGGAAACGTATAATATAATGTTTCAATGTGACAATGTTAAAAAATGTCTTGCCACAGCCCCGGTAAAGACATTTTAAATAGAGCACTGTAAGAATTGTATGAAATTTCATGGTGTAGCCGGACATCTGCACCGGAAAGAGTAAGACAATTAGACGATTGGTTATTACGGAGGTTATCAGAATGAATAATACTTTTATGGCTAGCCCGGCTACAATCGAAAGAAAATGGTATGTAGTTGATGCTGAAAATATGACTCTCGGACGTCTTGCGTCTGAGGTCGCTAAGATTTTAAGAGGTAAAAACAAGCCGATTTTTACACCGCATATGGATACCGGCGACTATGTAATCGTTGTCAATGCGGCTAAGGTGAAAGTAACAGGCAAGAAATTGAGCCAGAAGATTTATTATCACCATTCAGAATATGTAGGCGGAATGAAAGAGACTACTTTAAAAGAGATGCTCAATAAGCACCCGGAAAGAGTTGTCGAATATGCCGTAAAGGGCATGCTTCCAAAAGGACCTTTGGGAAGACAAATGTATACAAAACTTCATGTGTATGCAGGACCTGAGCATCAGCATGCAGCTCAGAAACCGGAAGTATTGACATTTTCCGACAAAGGACTGAAAGGAGGAAACTAAGATGGCTAAAGCAGCAAAAACAGCAGCAAGATATTATGGAACCGGCAGAAGAAAAAAATCTGTTGCAAGAGTATATTTAGTGCCGGGAAAAGGTGAAATTAAAATAAACAAGAGACCGATTGATGAATATTTCGGTATGGAGACACTTAAAGTTATCGTGCGTCAGCCTTTGGCAGCTACCGATAACGTAGACAAATTCGATGCAATTATTACTGTAAGAGGCGGCGGCTATACAGGTCAGGCAGGTGCAGTAAGGCATGGCATAGCAAGGGCTTTGCTTCAGGCAGATCCTGAGTACAGACCTATTTTAAAGAAAGCCGGCTATCTGACAAGAGACCCTCGTATGAAAGAGAGAAAGAAATACGGTCTCAAAGCGGCAAGAAGAGCGCCTCAGTTCTCGAAGAGATAATTTTAATTTTCGAAGAGATAAAATTAGAAATAAAACTTACAGATTTCAACAAAAACTCCGCAGAAAAATGTGGAGTTTTTGTCATAGCAGTCATATTGTGATATTATTTATAGTAATGGGTACTATAATTGATTAGAGGAGAGTTTATGTGCGATGTAAAGAAATACGAAAAAATATATGAAGACATAAAAAGTCTGGAGCCAGAAGATACGTTACAGCTTGTTTTAGAAGCAGAAACAGAAGAACAAAGAAGTTTTTATGAGATGGTGGGTGATTTTCTGTTGCAAAGGAAGCAGCGCCAAGCGATAGAAAGGAATCTCTTCTAGTGAAAAAATATATATTGATAGCGGGCGCTAACGGTGCAGGTAAATCAACCTTATATCAATCGCTGCCAAGTCTTAGGTATATGCCAAGAATAAATGCAGATGAAATATTGAAGGGATTTGGAGATTGGAGAAATATTGTTGATGTTATGACTGCTGGAAAAATGGCAGTAAAGAGAATATCGCAATATCTTGATGAAGAAATTACATTTAATCAAGAAACTACATTATGCGGAAAAACAATATTGAAGAATATTGAAAAGGCAAAGAAGAAAGGTTTTTTTATTGAATTGCATTATGTTGGCGTGGACAGCGTCGATATTGCCAAAGAAAGAGTAGCAGAGCGCGTAAGGCAGGGTGGACATGGTATTTCTGAGCGTGATGTAGAAAGAAGATATGTAGAAACATTTCATGGTTTGAAAAATGTTTTACCAAATTGTGATTTAGCGGTATTTTATGATAATACAATACATTTTCGCAGATTTGCTATTTATGAGAATGGAATTTTAAAGAGGGTTTCTCTTAATGTACCGATTTGGTATAAAAGGTTTATATCAGATATATAAAGTAATATGATATTAGTATAATTATATGAGAATATTAATAGTTGATAGTATGTGATAGAAAATAGCAGATATTAATATCAGGACATTTCCATAAAAATCTGGAAATGTCTTTTCTGTATTATGAAAAATTTTTTGTAGCATTCGCTCTCAAAACCGTAGTACATAAATGGAAGGAGGCTTTATGGCAGAAGATGAAAAAATTATCGAACTGTTTTTCAACCGTTCGGAACAGGCTATAAAAGAACTTGACATAAAATACGGAAAGTTATGCTATAAGCTTGCACATAATATTCTTAATAACATACAGGACGCAGAGGAGTGTGTGAATGATGCGTATCTGGGAGCGTGGAATGCAATTCCGCCAGCCAGACCGAATCCCTTGCAATCATACATCTGTAAGATTGTCAGGAATATTTCTTTGAACCTTTATTATAGAAAAACAGCGGAGAAGCGTAGCAGTTTTTATGAAGTTGCCATGCAAGAGCTTGAAACATGCTTATCAGCGCCGGACACGGTTGAAACAGAAATTGAAGCAAAGGAGTTAGCCGGAGTCATTGAAAATTTTTTAGATACATTAAGTGAGGAGAATTGCGTGATTTTTCTAAGGCGATATTGGTTCTGTGATTCATATGCAGAGATAGCGGGGCGCACAGGACTCTCTGAAAAGAATGTGTCTGTCAGGCTTGTACGCATAAGGAAACAACTGAAAGATTATTTAATTAAAATGGGCTATTAGAATGAGGAAAGGAGAGCAATACAGATATGAACATAAAAGAATTTTCAGAAGCTATGAGCGAAATTGATTGCAGATATATTGATAAAGCTATAAATTACCATTATAAAAGAAACAGATATATTTTGCCGTTAGCAGCGAGTTTGGCGATTTTTGTATTATGCGGATTTGCTTATTATGCTTATGTTTATTGGGGAGTAGGCGATGTAGGGAGAATTGGTTATAATGAACTTACGAAACCGTTTGGAACATTGTCAAGCGAGCAGCAGATAAATGAGAACGACAGCGGGATTTTTTTTGAAAAAAGTAATCTTATAACTGATTACGAAAATGTCTATGCAAGCAACTCGGTATGTGTCGCGGCGGATAATAATATAATTCCTTCGATATATTTCAGTCCGAATTATATGGTTATTTTTACAAAAGAAGGTGAAAATGGCTGGAGATTAAATGCGGAAGAAGAACTTGCAATTAATTTCTCCTTAAATCATGCGCAATCACTTGAGCTGGAAATCGGCTATATTTTGAATGGCGAATATCATGAATTATCTTTAATAAAGGGATATGATTTCAACGAAATCTTGACTGCAACAGAAGAAGGAGAGTATTATTTTTGTGTTACCAATCATTCGAGTGAAAATGCTATAATAGAGGGTGGAGAGATTGAGACGGAAGCCAATGAATAAGTTATTGCATGGAAACCGTTTGAGTATTGTATAAAGAGAAAGGGCAATATTTTGATGGATTTACATTTTGATAAAACATTATGCGAAAGGTATAAAAGTAAAGCGCAAAAAATAAGAGTAATGAGTGAAAACTGGATTGGAAAAAATATGTTTTGTCCATGTTGTGGTAATGCTCATATTTTGAGCTTGAAAAATAACGAACCCGTTGCAGATTTGAAATGTGATAATTGCCATGAGATATTTGAATTGAAAAGCAAAGAAGGCAAAATGGGGAAGAAGATAAATGATGGCGCGTATTCAACGATGATTGAAAGAATAACAAGTATTACAAACCCTGAATTGTTTATTATGCAATATTCTTCAGATTACATTGTAACAGATTTGACTTTAATTCCTAAATTTTTCTTTGTTCCGCAAATAATAGAAAAAAGAAAACCGTTGGCAGATTCGTCGCGGCGCGCAGGGTGGACAGGGTGCAATATATTATATTCTAAAATTCCACAACAGGGTAAGATAGATATAATCAGAAACGGGGAAATAAAATCTGTAAATGAGATTGTAGAAAACTATAGTAGAATAAAAGGGTTAGAGACTCAAAATATCGATTCAAGGTCATGGCTGTTTGATGTACTTAATTGTGTTAATAATATAAAGTCAAATGAATTTTGCTTGCAGGATATATATGAATATGCTGATTTCCTTCAAAGCAGGCATATGAATAATCATAATATTGAGGCAAAAATCCGCCAGCAATTACAGTTTTTAAGGGATAAAGGGTTTATTGAGTTTTTAGCAAGAGGACGATATAGAAAAAATGATTTTTCAAGGAATAAATGACGCGCACAAACCATGTATGCCTCTTCAACCCCCAGTTGAATTTCCCCTACAAACTCAAATATCCGGTTATTGCCCTACGTTCGCGAAGAAAGCTATTATAAAGTAAAAACGGAGGTATTCCAATGCTTAACAATACTAAAGTCGGTAATTTTATAATGGAAAGGCGGAAGGCGGTCGGTCTTACACAGCAGCAGCTTGCGGATAAGCTGAAAGTTTCTTTTCAGGCAATATCCAAGTGGGAGAATGGAACTACATACCCGAATATCGAAATCTTAAGGGACTTGGCGATTGTATTGGAAGTATCCGTTGATGAGATTTTAGCGGGAAGTGAAAAAGAGGAGGAAGGTTTATCGTACAGTAAGGCAGGGATTGACATTGCCTATACCGATACGATTAAGAAAGAAATGTCGAAGCATCTGGAAACAGGCGATAGGCGCGTTTTAAACGGTTTGGGACCATTTGCATCATTATACGATATTAAATATCCGGAGATTGAGAATCCTGTGCTAGTATTAAAGTCAGAGGAGCCGGGCTCAAAGCAGAAGCTTGCAATGGAGTATGGTTACACGGAATCGATTTGTCATGACATGATTAACCATTTGGTGAACGACATAGCGGTTATGGGCGCGAAGCCTTTAGCGGTGCTTGATACGATTGTGTGCGGTAATGCGGAAAAAGACACGATAAAAACGTTGGTAAAAGGGATTTCGGAGGCTTGCAAGGAAAATGAATGTTCACTGGTCGGTGGGGAAACTTCCATACAGCCGCTGGTCGTAGAGTCGGGAGTCTATGTCCTAACGTCCAGCATTGCCGGAATTGTGGAAAAAGCAAAAATAATTGACGGGGCGCAGATTAAAGAAGGAGACGCAGTTCTGGCAGTTGCGTCCAATGGTCTGCACACAAACGGTTACTCGCTAGTGCGGCTTTTGATAGATAAAATGCCGCAGATAAAACTAGATAAAATAGATGGGCTGACATTCATAGAGCAGATTATGAAGCCGCATACTCCGTATTATAGGGCAATCAAAGAGCTATTGGCAAAAGACATTATACATGGAATGGCTCATATTACAGGCGGCGGAATAGAGGGCAATCTTGGCAGAGTCATTCCTGACGGCTTAAGCGCCATAATTGATTTATCCAAGCTTAAGATATTAAGTATATTCAAGTATATCCGCAACAGCGGAAATATCAGTGATGAAGAAATGCTGCGGACGTTTAACTGCGGCGTAGGCTTCAATATTGTCACGGCGCAGAAGGATAAAGAGATAGTGATGAAACATATTAATCGCTTCTATGACTGCTATGAAATCGGCAGAATAGAAAAAGGTGATAATAAAGTAATTTTTGAGAAGCGGCTGGATTGGCTGTAGGCTGGATAAAAAGGCATAGTTTATAGCGTTTAGAACATTAAACCGCTGATTAAAACCCCAAAACTTCATTTTATTCAGCGGTCAACTCACAAAAATAAAGGTTGACCGCTGAATAAAACAAGGTTATTATGTATATAATAGCAAAGTGAGGGGGTATTAATAATTATGATAGGCAGAGAAAAAGAACAGCGTGAGCTGAATAATTTATATAATAGTAATAAACCCGAACTTGTGGCAATTTATGGGAGACGCCGAATAGGAAAGACATATTTGGTAGATGAAACTTTTAAAGGGCATATTACATTTAGACACGCAGGACTTTCTCCAGCGGACGATAATAAGAACGGAATGTTAAAAGCCCAGCTTGAACATTTCTATTATTCCCTTCTGATTCAGGGTATGGAAAAGAGTAAAAGACCTGCAAATTGGCTGGAAGCGTTTTATATGCTTGAACAATTTCTGGATAAAGTTAATGATGGAAGCAGGCAAGTAGTTTTTTTAGATGAGCTTCCGTGGCTTGATACGTCAAGATCGGGGTTTATGACTGCTTTTGAGGGCTTTTGGAACACATGGGGCTGTCATAGGCATAATTTAATGGTTGTAGTATGCGGAAGCGCAAATTCATGGATACTTGATAATTTAATTAATAATCACGGTGGTTTGTATAATAGGGTTACTTATGAAATTAAACTTGTTCCATTTACATTGAACGAATGCGAGCAGTTCTACAAGGATAATAACATCAGACTTTCAAGGTATGATATTGCACAGAGCTATATGATTCTTGGCGGAATCCCTTTCTATATGGGATATTTCCAGAGCGGAATGAGTTTGGCGCAAAATATAGATAATATATTTTTTTCAACGCAGGGAAAGCTGAAAGACGAATATAACAGGCTATTCGCTTCGATTTTTAGTACGCCGGAGTTGATGAAGAAAATCGTTAGTCTGTTGTATACAAGAAATGCGGGCTACACCCGGAGCGAGATAGTAAATAAAACCAAGATTAATGACGGCGGAACTTTATCTAAAAGCCTTAACGCGCTAATTGCCAGTGATTTTGTTGTTAAGTATATTCCGTTTGGTAAAGGGAAAAAAGAGCATTATAAGTTGGTTGATCCGTTTTGCATGTTTTATCTTCATTTTGTAGAGAAAAATGAGAGGATTGAGGATAATTTCTGGCAGCAGAATGTATCGTCACAAAAGATTGCAAGCTGGCGGGGATACGCATATGAGCAGGTCTGTTTTAATCATATATTACAGATAAAGAAAGCGCTTGGAATAAGCGGCGTTATAACAAGGCACTCCGCATGGTCTAAAAGAAGCGATGATATGGAAGGGACGCAGATTGATTTAATAATATCCCGCGACGATAACGTTGTAAATATGTGTGAAATTAAGTATTATGGAACAGAGTTTGTTGTTGATAAAAATTATTATCAGGTATTATTGAACAGACAGAGCCTTTTGTCGCAGGAGATACCGCCTAAAGCTTCTATTCATAATACATTGATAACTACATTTGGTCTGGCTTATAATGAATATAGTGGAATATTTTCAAATGTGCTGACATTAGACGATTTATTTGCAGATTAAATTATAAAAAGGAGCCCCCACACATGAAAATACTATACGGAACCGGAAATCCGGCTAAACTGGCGTCAATGAAGAAACGGCTTGAACAGCTTGATATAGAGTTAATCGGGCTGAATGATATGCGGGAGAATGGCTTCGAGATACCGAATGTGTCTGAGAGCGGCAGCAGTCCGCTTGAAAATGCGAGGCAAAAAGCAAAGGCGTATTATGCGGCGTTCCATATGCCCGTGTTTTCCTGCGACTCAGGACTATACTTTGACAATGTGCCTGACGAAATCCAGCCGGGAGTACATGTACGCAACGTGAATGGAAAATGTCTCTCGGACGAAGAAATGATGGAATACTATGCAGGTTTGGTGAAAAAGTACGGAAACCTTATGGCAAGGTATAAGAATGCAATCTGCTTCGTAGTAGACGATGAGCATATTTATGAGGCGATGGAGCCTTCAATGGAAAGTGAGAAGTTTATAATCACGGATATTCCGCACAGTGCGGTAAGGCAGAAGGGCTTTCCGCTCGATAGCATGTCCATTGATATAAAAACCAATAAATATTACTACGACTTGGAAGCTGAAAGGCTGGAGCAGGTCGCAGTTGAAGACGGATTTTTGCTGTTTTTTCAAAAGATAGGCGATATACTGCATTGGTGAGTGTTTTACGTCCAGCCGCCGTCCATCGTAATAACCTGACCTGTCAGATATTCGGGGGCATATAGGAGGCTTCGTACCATCTGTGCCGCTTCTGCGGGCTGCCCTATTCTGTCGCAGGGGATTTCCTGACGCAGAGCTTCCATTTCTTCGTCTGAAAAGCCGCGGTTCATGTCCGTATCTATAACTCCGCACGCAACCGCATTGACTTGTATCAGGCTTGGCGCAAGTTCTTTTGCCAATGCTTTAGTGAAGCTGTTTACCGCGCCTTTTGCGGCGGAATAGGCTACTTCCATCGACGCGCCGGTATTTCCCCATACGGAAGAAATATTTATAATCTTACCCTTATGTTTATGCAGCATAAGCGGAATGGCAAGGCGGCATGTATAAAAGATGGAATCCAGATTAGCAGACATAATTTTCTGCCAGTCTTTTGTGGACATTTCACTAAGGAGTCCTACATATGATACCCCCGCGTTATTTATCAGGACGTCAAGTTCATGTATCCCATCAAACATCTTCTGCACATCTTTCTCATTACCCATATCTCCGATAAAAGACGTGCATGAAACGCCGTATTTTCTCGAAAGTTCGTACGTCTGGGAGAAAAGCGCGTCCTTTGAATTAATACAGCTTAAATACAAATTATAACCTTCGGCAGCCATCATTTCGGCAATAGCTTTTCCTATTCCGCGGGAAGCGCCTGTGACTAAAGCATATTTAGACATATGATGGATATACTCCTTTCTAAGACAAAGCAATATTATGCAGCATAATTTGGGTTGAGAAATCACAACGTACATTTTGACAAAGTACATGTTAAGAATTATACTACAAGTATTCAGGAAAAGGAAGGACTACTATATGTATGATGTAATTATTATCGGCTCCGGTCCGGCGGGGCTTTCGGCGGCTGTATACGGAAAAAGGGCAGGGCTTGACGTGCTTGTGTTAGAGCAGAATGCTATGAGCGGCGGTCAGGTTTTAAATACTTATGAAGTTGATAATTATCTCGGAATGCCAATGATGAACGGATTCGATATGGGAATGAAATTCAGACAGCATGCAGATGACACAGGTGTCATATTTGAAAACGTACAAGTGGTTGGGATTGAAGAACATGACGATTATAAGACCGTTATTGCAAAGGACGGCGCTGTGGATAAGTCATATGAAGCAAAAACCGTAATCCTTGCTACCGGCGCTTCTCATGCGGAGTTAAATGTTGCAGGAGAAAAAGAACTGAAAGGTAAGGGCGTCTCATACTGCGCTACCTGCGATGGAGCTTTTTACAGGAATAAGACCGTGGCAGTTGTGGGTGGCGGTGATGTGGCTGTGGAAGATGCGATTTTCTTGGCAAGGCTTTGTGAAAAAGTGCTTTTAATACATCGGCGCGACAGTCTGCGGGCGGCTAAATCTTTGCAGAACAGGCTCTTTCAGTGTGAAAATGTGGAAATAATCTGGGACAGCGTAGTGGAAGAAATCTGTGGACAGGAGCAGGTAGACGGTATAAAAGTACGTAATCTTAAGCCGGATACTACGGATAGGATAAGTGTAGACGGCGTGTTTATTGCAGTCGGGCTTAATCCTAATACGGAAATATTTAGGAATATTGTACCTTGCGACGAGCGCGGATACTGTCTTGCGGGGGAGGACTGCACGACTAAGACGACCGGCATTTTTGCGGCGGGGGATATAAGAACCAAGAAGCTTAGACAGATTGTAACGGCGGTTGCGGACGGCGCCAACGCGATATCTAGTGTGGAGAAGTATTTACTATCATGACGATGGCATTGCTTTTTGCAACAGTTCAGCCCTGCCATATGCGTGCGTCTATGCTGTCGGACTGAACTGTGGCTTTTTTGTAGTATTTCCGCGATTTATGTATTTTGCACAAGAAATAGTAAAATTTTAAGAAGTTTTAGTCATATGATGTAGTTGACACAGACCTCTATTGATGGTAATATTATTTCAAAGATGTTACAACTTTGTAACAATTTGAAATGAATTTGACCAATTTGGAGGTTTTTATGATAATAAAAAGAACAAAAATTGCAGTCTGCGCAATGGCAGCAGTAGTTGCATTTTCAGGAATAAGCATAACGGTTGATGCGTCGGGAGACTTAAATTCCGTACTGCCCTCGGCAGGAATTAATTATTATTTGGCGCCAGATGATAAATCGACTTCTCTTTCCGACATAAAGGAAGACGTCGAGCGTGCCAACAGCAGCAGTCTTACCGCATCTACGGCGGAAACGGGCGTTCAGGGACAGGAAGAAATTCCGGTTGATGGAAGCGCAAGCGAGGACTCGCAGCCGAAAATATCTAATAAAAAAATCGAAGACATAATTGTTTTCAGTGAAGGATATACAGAGGATTTGAAGGAAGCTTCCAATGCCAAGAAGTACAGCGACGAGGAAGAAGGCTTTAAAAATCTTGTTATTGCGCAGGTAAGCAGCTATGTTAATGTCAGGGATATACCCAGCGAGGAAGGTAACATAGTAGGTAAGCTTTATAATAAATCTGTAGGAACCTTTATCGAAGAGGTAGACGGCTGGTATAAAATAAGTTCAGGCTCCGTAGAAGGTTATGTTAAAGGAGAATACTGCGTAACAGGAGACGACGCCGTAAAATTGGCTAAAGAAGTCGGAACCCGAATCGCAACGGTTACAACCACTACGCTGTATGTTCGTAAGGAACCGGGCATTGACGCAGCAAGACTCGGTATGGTGGGGATTGGCGACCAGCTTATTGTTACGGAAGAATTAGACGGCTGGCTGGGAGTAGATATAGAGGAAGGCTACGGTTATGTATCAGGTGATTACGTAACTTTATCCACAGAATTTGTTAAGGCTGAATCAATCGAAGAAGAGAAGGCAAGACTTGCAAAAGAAAAAGAAGCAAGAAAAGCGGCTCAGGAAGCGGCAGCTAAGAAAGCAGCTCAAGATGAAGCAAAATCATCTTCATCGTCTTCATCATCGAGCAGCAGTTCTTCTCAGAGTCCGGTTACTTATGCGGTATCCGGCGGTAGCGAAGCAGGTCAGGCAGTTGCCAATTATGCGCTTCAGTTTGTCGGCAACCCTTATGTTTACGGCGGAAGCAGTCTGACAAACGGTACTGACTGTTCAGGATTTGTTATGAGCGTATACAAGAACTTCGGCGTAAGTCTGCCTCATTCTTCATCGGCAGACAGAAGCGTGGGGGCGGCAGTAGACGGATTGGCAAATGCGCAGCCCGGCGATATTATATGTTATTCAGGACATGTGGCGCTTTATATAGGCAACGGACAGATTGTTCATGCCTCTACCAGCAAAACCGGTATAATAGTATCAAATGCTTCATATCGTTCCATTCTTTCTATAAGAAGAATTTTCTAACATTGCAACATATAGGAAGAATATGGTATAATGTCCGTATAGCAATGAGCAGTGCCAAAATTGTAAATGACAAATTGACTGCTTGCAGGCAAATTGGTCATTTTCAATTTTGATAGGGCGAATGCCCGCGAATGAGAAAAACCGAAGGTTTTTCGAATATGCACTGCGGATATGACAAAATGAAAGGAACGATTGACTATGAAATTTGTGATTGTTGGAAAGAATATCGACGTAACAGAAGGGTTAAGAACAGCAGTAGAAGATAAAATCGGTAAGCTGGAGAAGTATTTTTCGGAAGAGGCGGAAGTCCATGTTACATTGAGCGTGGAGAAAGACAGACAGAAGATTGAAGTTACAATTCCTATGAAGGGCAACATTATTCGTTCGGAGCAGGTCAGCAGCGATATGTATGTTTCGATTGATTTGGTGGAAGAAATCATAGAAAGACAGTTGAAAAAATACAAGACTAAACTTACGGACAGGCAGCAGTCGGCAGGCTTCTTTAAGCAGGAATATATTGATAAAGATTTTATGGACGAAGAGGACGTGCAGATTATCCGTACCAAGAAATTCGACATCAAGCCGATGTATCCAGAAGACGCATGTGTGCAGATGGAGCTGCTTGGACATAACTTTTTCGTATTCTGTAATGCGGAGACGAATCAGGTCAATGTGGTATATAAGAGAAAAGGAAATACTTATGGTCTGATTGAACCGGAAGAATAAATAGTGAACCTGTGGGTTGACATAACCCGCAGGTTTTTTTCATATTATAAATGGTAAGAAAGGAATGAGTTTATAATATGAAAAAAATAAGATGGGGTATTAGTCTTGAATTGGTTTTGCTTGCGGCTACAATGTGCATGATTATTGTCAAAGACATACGTTTAAACAGCAATGAAAAAACGCTGTCTGTGCAGGAAGAGGCGGGCGAAGATAAAGAAGCAATAGAAGTATCGTCGGACGGAAGCTATATAAAATGGGTGGATTTTAATATCACCTGCGAGGCAATGAGTGAAGCCTATGAGCTTGACGTGGATACATATAATGATGAAATACATCTTAACTGGATAGAGCTGCTTGCGTATGTGGGAACATTAAACGGCGGTAAGTTTGATAAAAAAAGCGTCTCAAAAATACAAAAAACGGCTGAAAAACTTAAGTCCGGTGAGACAACGATAGAAGAGTTGACAAAAGATATGGAGTATTACGATTATTATAAAGAAGCATATGAAGCTGTACTTGGTGGAATGGTTGGAGAATTTTCCATAGAAGTGCCTAAGGGTGAAACAGGAGAAAAGGAGTGGAAAGAATACTATGGACTTAAGGCTTTTTCACCGATTGCCAAAGGCTTCGACTACAGCCACTATGACGATTTTGGCTCGTCCAGAAGTTATGGCTACGCCAGACAACATTTGGGGCATGACATGATGGGGCAGATAGGTACGCCGATTATTGCGATAGAATCAGGATATGTCGAAGCGCTTGGCTGGAATCAGTACGGCGGCTGGCGCATAGGTATACGCAGCTTCGATGGTAAACGCTACTATTATTATGCTCATTTGAGACAGAATTTTCCTTATAATAAGGAGCTAAAAGAGGGGAGCATAGTGACGGCGGGAGACGTTATCGGCTATATGGGGCATACCGGATACAGCACTACGGAGAATGTGAATAATATAGAAGTAGTGCATTTGCATTGGGGATTAGAGCTTATTTTTGATGAATCGCAGAAAGAGAGCGATAACGAAATCTGGATAGATTGCTATGAACTTACTAAGTTTCTTTATCGTAACCGCAGCGAGACGATGAAGGAGGCAGAGACGAAGGAGTGGAAAAGAATTTATAATATGAAAGATCCGGCAGTAGAAAAAGCGATAAAGTAAAGTCATTGCAAAAATCAAACCTCTATGCTACAATAGGAACGATGGACAATGGTGGAATATAGGTAACTGTGAAGGGACTGAACGGTTACGAATATAGTAGTCATTGCAGATACTAAACAATAGTTTTATTATTACACTAAATGGAGGAGAAGGATATGTCTAAAAAAGTAGTTTTGGCAGGCGCATGTCGTACTGCAATCGGAACAATGGGCGGTGCACTCAGTACAACTCCGGCACCAGTTCTTGGCTCTATTGTTATTAAGGAAGCATTAAGCAGGGCGGGCGTTCCCGCAGAAGCAGTAGACCATGTATATATGGGGTGTGTTATTCAGGCAGGTTTAGGACAGAACGTGGCGCGTCAGGCGTCTATTAAAGCAGGCTTACCGGTTACTACTCCGGCTGTTACTGTAAACGTTGTATGCGGTTCCGGACTTAACTGTGTCAACATGGCGGCACAGATGATTATTGCAGGAGATGCAGACATAGTGGTTGCAGGCGGTATGGAAAATATGTCTATGGCTCCTTATGCAGTTATGCAGGGACGTTACGGCTATAGAATGAATGATGGGAAGCTTGTTGATACCATGGTAAATGATGCATTGTGGGACGCTTTTAACAATTATCATATGGGAATTACTGCTGAAAATGTGGCTGAGAAATATGGACTCACAAGAGAGCAGTTAGACGAATTTGCAGCATGGTCACAGCAGAAATGCGAGAAGGCTCAGGCGGAAGGCAAATTCAAAGACGAAATTGTGCCGGTAGAAGTAAAGAAGAAAAAAGAAACCGTTATCGTGGATACAGACGAAGGTCCTCGCGCAGGCGTGACAGTGGAGAGTATTTCCAAACTCCGCCCCGCATTTAAAGCAGAGGGTGGTATTGTTACTGCGGCTAATGCTTCCGGTATTAACGACGGAGCAGCGGCAATCGTGGTTATGAGCGAAGAAAAAGCTAAGGAATTAGGCGTTAAACCTATGGCGACATTCGTAGCAGGCGCACTCGGCGGCGTAGATCCTTCCATCATGGGCGTAGGACCTGTTCCGGCGACCAAAAAGGCAATGGCTAAGGCTGGCATGAAGATTGACGACTTTGATTTGATTGAGGCTAATGAAGCGTTTGCAGCACAGTCGCTTGCGGTTCAGAAGGATTTAGGCTTCAGCAACGACGTACTGAATGTAAACGGCGGTGCAATCGCACTCGGACACCCGGTAGGAGCATCAGGCTGCCGTATCCTTGTCACCCTGCTTCATGAGATGGAGAAGCGCGACGCGAAGAAAGGTCTGGCAACCTTATGTATCGGCGGCGGTATGGGCTGCGCTACAATCGTAGAAAGAGATTAAGTTGAAAAATCAGAGATTTTCCAACTCGTTATTGATAATTATAGAAGGAGATAATCACATGGAATTTGTATTATATGAAGTAAAAGGACAGGTGGGCGTTATCACCATCAGCCGTGAAAAAGCGCTGAATGCTTTAAATTCCACTGTTCTTGAAGAATTGGACAAGACATTAGATTCAGTTGATTTGGATAATGTCAGATGTCTGATTTTAACAGGAGCAGGCGAGAAGTCATTTGTAGCAGGCGCGGATATCGGAGAAATGAGCACGCTGACTAAGGCTGAGGGAGAAGCGTTTGGCAAGAAGGGAAATGATGTATTCCGTAAATTAGAAACTTTTCCTATTCCGGTTATCGCTGCGGTAAACGGCTTTGCGCTTGGCGGCGGCTGCGAGATTTCCATGAGCTGTGATATCAGAATTTGTTCAGAGAACGCAGTATTCGGACAGCCTGAGGTAGGTCTTGGCATTACCCCCGGCTTCGGCGGCACGCAGAGATTGGCAAGGCTGGTTGGACCGGGCATGGCAAAACAGATGATTTATACGGCAAGAAATATTAAGGCTGACGAGGCGTTAAGGATAGGTCTTGTAAATGCAGTATATCCTCAGGAAGAGCTGATGGCGGCGGCAGAGAAAATGGCGTCCGGCATTGCTAAGAATGCGCCGATTGCCGTTCGTAACTGCAAGAAGGCAATTAACGATGGTCTTGAGGTTGATATGGATAAGGCGATTGTCGTTGAAGAGAAGCTTTTTGGCGACTGCTTCGAGACGCAAGACCAGAAATACGGCATGGCGTTCTTTTTAGACAAGAATAAAGAAAAAGTAAAAGAGCCTTTCAAGAACTGTTAAGGCACAACATATAAATATAAAATTTAGGAGGTTTTACGATGAAAGTAGGTATTATCGGCGCCGGCACAATGGGTTCAGGTATTGCTCAGGCTTTTGCCCAGACGGAAGGGTATGAAGTGTTCTTATGTGATATCAATGAAGAATTCGCTGCAAACGGTAAAAACAAAATTGCAAAAGGATTTGAGAAGCGTATTGCAAAAGGAAAAATGGCACAGGAAGACGCAGACAAGGTTCTTGCCAAGATAACAACAGGCGTAAAGACTATCTGTACAGATTGTGACCTGATTGTAGAAGCGGCTTTGGAAGTAATGGATATTAAGAAACAGACCTTCAAAGAGCTTCAAGATATATGTAAGGCTGATTGTATTTTTGCAACCAACACATCATCTCTTTCCATTACGGAAATCGGCGCAGGAATTGACAGACCTGTCATTGGTATGCACTTCTTCAATCCTGCTCCGGTTATGAAGCTGGTTGAGATTATCCGCGGTGAGAACACCACAGACGAGGTATTTAATAAAGTTAAAGCGATTGCAGAAGAAATCGGCAAGACTCCTGTTGAAGTAAATGAGGCAGCAGGCTTCGTTGTCAACAGAATACTTATCCCGATGATTAACGAAGGTATATGCGTACTGGAAGCAGGCGTTGCAAGCGTTGAAGACATTGACGCGGCAATGAGACTCGGCGCTAATCACCCGATGGGACCGTTGCAGCTTGGCGACTATGTAGGTCTGGATATCGTGCTGGCGATTATGGAGGTCATCTATGCAGAGACAGGCGATTCCAAATACCGTCCTGCTCCGCTTCTTAGAAAGATGGTACGCGCGGGCAAGTTAGGCTGCAAGACCGGAAAAGGATTTTACGACTATAGTAAATAATAATGGAGGAATAGAAAATCATGGATTTTACTTTAAGCAAAGAGCATGAAATGGCGAGAACTCTTTTTAAAGACTTCGCTGAAAATGAAGCAAAACCTCTCGCACAGGAGATTGATGAAAACCATCGTTTCCCAAGAGAGACTGTTGACAAGATGGCAAAATTAGGCTTTCTCGGAATCCCGATTCCGAAGGAGTACGGCGGACAGGGCTGCGATCCTTTAACATATGTAATGTGTGTTGAGGAGCTTTCTAAAGTCTGCGGTACGACAGGCGTTATCGTATCTGCGCACACTTCGCTTTGCTGCGATCCGATTCAGACATACGGAACGGAAGAGCAGAAGCAGAAATATTTGATTCCGCTTGCTAAAGGTGAGAAGTTGGGCGCATTCGGACTTACAGAGCCGGGAGCAGGCACTGACGCGCAGGGACAGCAGACTAAGGCTGTGCTTGACGGCGACGAGTGGGTATTAAACGGCTCTAAATGTTTCATTACCAATGGTAAGGAAGCTGACGTATACATTATAATCGCTATTACAGGAACCGTTGAGAAGCGCGGCAAAACAAGTAAGGAAATATCTGCGTTTATCGTAGAGAAGGGAACGCCCGGCTTTACTTTCGGAACTAAAGAAAACAAGATGGGTATCTGCGGTTCTTCTACTTATGAATTGATTTTCACAGACTGCCGTATCCCGAAGGACAACTTATTAGGACAGAAGGGAAAAGGCTTCAACATAGCAATGCACACGCTTGACGGCGGACGTATCGGTATCGCTGCACAGGCATTAGGTCTTGCTGAGGGCGCTCTTGAGACGACTATTTCATATGTGCAGGAGAGAAAGCAGTTCGGCAGGTCTATCAGCGCATTCCAGAATACACAGTTCCAGCTTGCAGATATGGCTACTAAGGTTGAGGCTGCTAAGATGCTTGTGTATAAGGCGGCAATGAAGAAGGGTGAATACGCAAAGAATCCTAAGCTTTCATATTCTGTAGAAGCAGCTATGGCTAAACTCTATGCGGCGGAGGTCGCTATGGAGGTAACTACCAAAGCTGTTCAGTTACACGGCGGTTACGGCTATATCAAGGAATATGATGTAGAGCGTATGATGCGTGACGCAAAGATTACGGAAATTTATGAAGGAACCAGCGAAGTTCAGCGTATGGTTATTTCATCTAATCTTTTGAAATAAATAATATGTAAAGGAGATAAAATCGATGAAAATCGTTGTATGTATTAAGCAGGTACCCGATACAAAGGGCGGCGTAAAGTTCAACCCGGACGGTACATTAGACAGAGGCGCTATGCTTGCAATCATGAATCCCGATGATAAAGCCGGCTTAGAAGCGGCGCTTAGATTAAAAGACGAATATGGCGCAGAAGTTACGGTTGTAACAATGGGACTTCCCAAAGCGGAGGAAGTGCTGCGCGAGGCTATGGCAATGGGCGCAGATAAAGGTATTCTGGTAACTGATAGAGTTCTGGGTGGTGCAGATACATGGGCTACTTCCACTACGATTGCGGGAGCAATCAGAAACCTTGAATATGATTTGATTATCACGGGACGTCAGGCTATTGATGGAGATACCGCACAGGTAGGTCCGCAGATTTCAGAGCATCTTGACATTCCTGTCATTTCTTATGCACAGAACATTAAGATTGAGGGCGACAGCGTTGTTGTTGAGCGTCAGTATGAAGACAGATATCATGTCGTAAAGGCAAAGATGCCTTGTCTTATAACGGCGCTTTCCGAATTAAACGAGCCCCGCTATATGACTCCAGGCGGAATCTTTGATGCGTATGCACAAGAGATTACCGTATGGGGCAGAGCGGACTTAAAAGATGTAGAAGATTGCAACTTAGGATTAAACGGTTCCCCGACCAAGATTGCTAAGGCGTCCGATAAAGTAAGAAAAGGCGCAGGCGAGAAGGTTACTCTTGATACGGAAGAGTCGGTTAGCTATATTGTCGGCAAATTAAAAGAGAAACATGTAATCTAAGGTGAAAGGGAAGAGAGGTGAGTGTGATGAATTTAGAAGAATACAAGGGAGTATATGTCTTTGCGCAGCAGGTAGACAATGAAGTAAGCAGTATCGCATTTGAGCTGCTTGGTAAAGCCAAAGACCTCGCAAAAGATTTGAATACAGATGTAACGGCAGTACTTATAGGTTCAGAAGTTGGAAGCCTTGCAGATAAGCTTGCAGAGTACGGCGCAGATAAAGTTATAGTTGTAGATGATCCGGAATTAAAGGTATATAGGACAGAACCTTATACACACGCTCTGGCGTCTGTAATTAATAAATATAAACCGGAAATTATGCTGGTTGGCGCAACCGCAATCGGAAGGGATTTAGGACCGAGAGTTTCCGCAAGAGTCGGCACAGGCCTGACAGCAGACTGTACAGTTCTGGAAATCGGTGATTTTCCGCTTCAGGCTATTCCGGGACAGGAGCAGAAGCACAATCAGTTATTGATGACTCGTCCTGCATTCGGCGGAAATACAATAGCTACAATCGCATGTCCTAATAACCGTCCTCAGATGGCTACGGTGCGTGCAGGCGTTATGCAGAAAATTGCGCCTGTTAAGGGAGCAAAAGCTGTAGTAGAGCAGTTCAATCCGGGCTTTACGCCTGATAATAAATATGTTGAAATTCTCGACGTAGTAAAGGCAGTTACCGATACCGTAGATATTATGGACGCTAAGATTCTTGTATCAGGCGGACGTGGCGTAGGAAGCCCTGAGAACTTCAAGATTCTTGAGGACTTGGCGGAAGTGCTCGGCGGTACGGTAAGCTGTTCTCGTGCGGTAGTTGATTCAGGCTGGAAGCCGAAAGATTTACAGGTTGGACAGACAGGTAAAACAGTACGTCCGAATGTATATTTTGCAATCGGTATCTCAGGAGCAATCCAGCACGTTGCAGGTATGGAAGAATCTGACATTATTGTCGCTATTAATAAAGATGCAGATGCGCCTATCTTTGATGTGGCTGACTACGGTATCGTAGGAGATTTGAATAAGATTGTTCCTAAGCTGACAGAAAGCATTAAGGCGGAGCTTGCGGCAAAATAATTATTAAGTTAAGGATTGGATAAAGTAGTAATAAAGCAAGGATAAAGGAGTTGCAGCATTAGCGAGTAAAATCGTGAAGCGGCAGCTCCTTTTTGTTTATGGTTTGTATATGACTGGACGCGGCATGAACTCATATGTTTCCCCTTGAGGCACGCTCTCGCTCCGTGTAAAATCGCAGCGGTACTAAGCTCGAAAGCTTGAAAAGCAGCTTTTTCACTAAGTACCGGCGTTTTACAAGGACCTCAATGGGAAACATATGAGTTCATGCCGTTATAGGCTGTGAATAGTGACGGGTTCATGTTACTTATATGCTTAATTAATCTTGACAATAGCTTTCATTATGAAACTCACAGTTGATTTTATGAAAAAATGCGTCTATTGAATACAACCAATGCTTTTGTTATGATACAACCAGAAAGCGAAAAAGAGAAAGGACGGTGTTTTTCATGTCAAGTATATTAAGTGAAAGAATTGCTGCGCTGCGGAAAGAGCGGGGGCTGACTCAGGAGCAGTTGGGAAAATTGGTAGGCGTATCCTCGCAGGCTGTTGGTAAATGGGAAAAAGGCGGCGCGCCGGATATAGATTTGCTGCCTATTCTTTCTAAGCAGTTAGGAGTGAGTATTGATGCGCTCTTTGGCATGGAAGCGGGGGAGCAGGAGAAAGAAAGGGTAGATGCGGTAGTTGGACGCTGGCTTAGAGGCTTTCCCGATGAAGAGCGTATGAATCAGTTCTGCCATATGGTTTGGGCGGCGGTAAAATATTTTCTGCCCGCCGGATATGATTTGCCCGACTTGGGGTATTTGGAAAGCTGCCAGCCGGAAGTGTCCAAAGATTCATTAATGTATAGTAAGCTGCGGCATGGCGGCGGAATTTTGTTGGACGTACATGCGGAAGATATGAATTTTGTTACTCTTTGGCCAGAACCCAAAACAGGTTATGCCGCGTGGCTTGCTTCAAAAGAGGAGTATCGGCAGTTGTTTTCATTATTGGCGAAGCCGGGCTGTCTTGAACTGTTAGAAGATTTATACAGTAGGAAAATCCGCTACTATGTGCCGGAGATGGTATCTAAGCAATCAGGGCTTCCCATAGGGCAGGTTCGGGAGCTGTTAGACGAGCTGACAGAATGTAATATCCTGCAGGTTTTAGAACTGGAATTGACCGAGGGAGAAGTCCGCGCCTATCAGCTTACTGAGCCTTTGGCGTTTGTGCCGTTTTTGTATATGGCGCGTGCCTTGATACAGGGCAAAATGAACTACCTTTTATTATATGATGATGATGTGCCTATATTCAAGAAGAAAGCATGGAAGGAGAAGAAACAAAATGAGAAAGAATGTTAAAAAGACTGCCACCATGATACATTATCTTAATAAATTCAAAGCTCCCCTCATATTATCATTGCTGCCTCTCTTGATTGTCTGTGGAATGCAGGCAGCGGCGAGCTTGATTACGGCGGAAGTTTTTCAGCAGGTATTTGAGAAAGATATAGACGGGCTGGCTATCTGGATGCTTATCCTAGCTGGAGCATGGTTTTTGATTATGGTATTTAGTGCGCTAGAAGGACTGCTTCAAGGCTGGAGTATCCGTAAGCTTAACAATGCTGTACGGGCTGATATGACCGCAACTCTCTCTGTTATGGATTATAGTCACTATCATAGCGCTGATACCGGAGAATATCTTTCCCGTTTTACTAATGACGTCAATCAGATAGAAAATATGGCTTGGAAACCGTTTTTTCAGTTTGCGCAAGCTGCGGCAATGGCAGTATTCAGTGTGATTGCACTTTTGACAATCCATTGGTCGCTGCTATTAGCGGCGTTAGTAACTACTTTGGTGATGGTGTTTGTCCCGCAATTATTCAATAAAAAGATGGAGCGGTTGGGTGATGTTTGTACTAAAGAACAGGCTGAGGCTACAGGTATATTCAAAGATTTGCTCTCCGGCTGGGACGTACTTAAATCTTTTGGGAAAAACAGAAGGTTTATCGATGGTTTTCATCATGCCAGCGAGCAGATTGAGCGGCCAAGATTCCGTCTTGCGTATACGAAGGGCTGCGTAGAGGCGGGGGTAGGCTGCGTCAACGTTCTTTGCCAGCTATTGATTACCGGTTTGGTAGGGCTGCTTGCCATCTGGGGCTATACTCAGGCAGGTTCAGTGGTGGCAGGCGGTAATTTGTGCGGTATGTTATCAAATAGTTTGGGAAGTATGGCGGGACTATTGCTGGCATTTTCATCATCGAAGCCATATTTTGAGAAGATTACGGTCCATGCCGAAGACTTGCAAATTAGGAATGGTATAGAAATGGAAAAAATTAACAGTGAAATTTCCGTAGAAAATCTCAGTTTTGGGTATGGTGAGAAGTCCATTTTTCAAAACTTATCTCTTCAATTTAAAAAGGGCGGTAAATATGCGCTCACAGGTCCTTCCGGCTGTGGAAAGTCTACATTGCTGAAAATTTTGCTGGGCTGGATTACAGAATATGGCGGAGAGATTTGCTTTGATGGTAAAAATGCTAAGGATTTCACCGCGGAACAGCTCCAACAGCATATGGGCTATATTGAGCAGAATGTGTTTTTATTCAATTCTACGATTAAAGATAATATTACCTTAGGGGAGACTTTTACAGATGAGAAGATAGAGAAGGCTTTACATGACAGTGCCCTTATAGGAGACTTATCTTCAATGCCCGATGGAATCGAAACCGTTGTGGGCGAAGATGGCGCGAACCTTTCCGGCGGACAGAAGCAGCGGGTGGCGATTGCCCGCGCCCTAATCCATGACCGCTCCATTCTGCTTGTGGACGAGGGCACCAGCGCGCTTGATAAGGAGAATGCAGACATCGTGGAAAATAGCCTGCTTGCCAATCCGGAACTGACACTGATTTTGGTAAGCCATCATCTTACTCCTGAGAGAAAGGAACAGTTTAATCATGTGTATGAGTTACAGTCAGAAGTGCTTGCGCCTGTAAATTAACCCACTCGCCACAACCCCAACCGCGCCTATTACTATCGTTATAAACGCCACCCTTGAAAACCTTATCATGAAGCCTTCAAAGGTATCAAGATAGTATAGCCAGGAGGCGTACTGCTGGGCGAGGGAAAGTCCGGTTATATCAAGGCATAGCAGCCAGCCGCAGTTTTTGTTTTTCTTAACTATGCAGATAAAATGCCAGATTAGGAAAACAAACTGGATAATAAAAGCAATGATGAACTGCGCCTCCAGAAAATGCCCGCACTGTGATATGTCAAGTCCAAACGGAATCACTCCGGCTGAGATTTTGTGCATAAAATATAATAGCATTGACGTAATATATACGTCGGTTAGAAAAGAGACTGCGCCGGTAATGTATTCAGCCTTGCCGGGCGTCTTTTTATCCTTATAATCTATGCCGATAAGAAGCGTCATGAAGATGAATGTTATGAACAGCGCCAAATAAGCCGTGTGTGATAAAAAGACCGTATTTGTAAATGCGCAAAATCCGGTAACGGTCAAAAGTACCATGAGTAAGCCGCAAACCGCATTCTGATATTTCATTCTTCTTTTAAGTCTCTTTAAGCCGTCCAGTGATTTTTGCTCTAATTTTTCGCCGGTTAAGGCGTTCTCCTTATATAAGGCAAGCATTCGGCGGCATTCGCTGCAGCCTTCTATGTGCTCGTCTACGCAGAGCGTAGTCGCCTTAGAGCAGATTCCGTCGATATATGACGGAAGCAAATCTTTTATTATGTCACAATTAATCTTCTCCATAATGAACCTCCTTGATTAATGTCATTTTTGCCCGGAAAAAAGTAACCCGCGCATTATTTTCGCTTATTTTAAGAATGTCTCCGATTTCTTTAAAAGAAAGTCCGCCAAGAACTCTTAACTCTACGACTTTTCTTGTCTCTAAGGGCAGCTTATAAAGTACGCTCCATACATCTGCAAGCTCGATTTTGGCAATAGCCTGCTGTTCCGTGTTATCGCCGGATTCATATTCAGCGTTTAGCACTTCCAGCGTCATGCGCTTATCTTTTGCCCAATGCTGATATAATAAATGTTTGGCAATCTGGCACAGCCAAGTAGACATTTTACAACTGCCGTCATAAGAATCAATGGATTCGATAGCCTTTAAGAATGTCTCCTGCATTAAATCCTCCGACAGCAGCGCATCGCCGCATCTTTTATACAAAAAGAAAAAAACAATCTGAGAATATTCCCTGTATAGTTCGTCCATTCGTAAGCAACCCCGTTTCTACTCTATATATCGGATTTTTAGTGTATTCGTTACAAATATTTTTATTTTGTGCTGGTAGTGGCTATTCAAAAAAGATTGTTCTTATATATCGCATATGCTATACTAATATATGATAAAATGGTATTGTGTGAGCATTTTAAAAGACGGAGTGATTTTATATGGCAGAAAGCCAAAATGTAGAATGGAAACAATCGTGGCGAGATGAATATCTGAAATGGATATGCGGTTTTGCTAATGCACAAGGTGGAAAAATATATATTGGAGCAAAAGACGATGGAACGATTGTAGGTCTTAAAGACAGCAAAAAGCTGTTAGAAGATATACCGAATAAAATTCAGAATAAACTTGGTATTGTGGCAGATGTAAACCTATTAACAGAAGGCGGTTTGGAATATATTGAGATTGTTGTGAATCCTTGGGCATTTCCAGTAAATTGTGATGGTGAATATCATTATCGCAGTGGTAGTACAAAACAACAGTTGAGAGGAAATGCACTAACGAATTTCCTTATGGCAAAGACAGGAATGAAATGGGATGCAGCAACCATATCTAATGTTTCGGTTTCAGATTTGGACAAAGAAAGTTTTGATATTTTTAAGCGAGAAGCGCTTCGTAGTGGACGTATGGCAAAAGAGGATTTGGACATTTCTAATGAAGAACTGTTGGAAAAATTAGAACTAATTGTAGATGGTAAATTGAAACGAGCTGGTGCATTATGCTTTTATAGAAATCCTGAAAAAGTCATCGGTGGTTGTTATGTAAAAATTGGAAAATTTGAAGGAAGTGAATTATTATATCAAGACGAAGTACATGGTTCGCTGCTCATTATTGCGGATAGGGTAATTGATTTAATTTACTTGAAATATTTAAGGGCATCAATTTCATATTACAAGGATACAAGAGTGGAGACCTATCCTTTTGCACGAGAAGCAGTGAGAGAAGCTGTGTTTAATGCGCTCATTCATTGTAACTGGGCAGATAACGTACCGATTCAGATTCGCATAGAAGAAGATGTTATGTTTGTCAGCAATTGCAGCATGCTTCCGTTTGGTTGGACTGTGGAGACTCTTTTGGAAGCCCATACATCAAAACCGTATAATCCGGATATAGCGAGAGTGTTTTACCGTGCAGGATATATTGAAAGTTGGGGGCGCGGCATACAAAAAATATGCGATGCCTGCAAAGAATTAGGAGCTGATGCACCGGAGTATATTGTTCATGGTGAAGATATTATGGTAAAGTTTAAGGCACTACAAGATGTCAAAGCGTCAGCCTTTAAAGCTTCAAAGCCTCAAAATGATGCTTTAAAAGATGCTTTGGAAGATAAATTAATGATGCTTTTGAAGGAAAATCCATATTTAACACAAAAGGAAATGGTTAAGAAATTATTTGTATCAAGGGCGACGGTTCAACGTCTTATCAAAAAATTAGATAGTGAAAAGAAATTGGAGCGTGCAGGTGGAAAACGATATGGTTATTGGGTGATTCATAATGAATATGATAGAACTAACTGACATCACAAGTGCATATGGCAGAAAAAGAGTGCTAAACGGCGTTACACTGTGCGGCAGGCGTGGAGAGTGTATAGGCATAGTAGGATCTAACGGCTGCGGCAAATCCACGCTGCTTTCCATTATGGCGGGAGTTCTGACATCACTGTCAGGAAGTATAAGTTATTATGGCAAAGACGCCCTTAAAAACCGGAGCGTTTTTAAGAAAATGACAGGTTATGTACCGCAGGAAAATCCGCTTATGCCTGAACTCAGCGTATACGATAATCTGCGCTTGTGGTATACGGATAAGGCGGAGCTTAAAAAAGAATTAGAGCAGGGTTTTTTACAGATATTAGGGATTCCTGAATTTATAAATACGCCTGTTTCTAAGCTCTCCGGCGGCATGAAAAAAAGAGTCAGTATAGGCATAGCGCTATCAGGTATGCCGCCCGTTTTGATATTAGACGAGCCGAGCGCAGCGCTGGATTTAGTATGTAAGGAAGATATCAGGCGGTATTTAAAGCTTTATTTGGAAAGAAAAGGAACTGTTGTGATTACGACGCATGAAGAAAGGGAGCTGGAACTATGCGACAGCCTGTATGTAATGAAGGACGGGCGGCTTAATGCGGTTGATAAGTCGCTGCGAGGCGAAGCGTTGACAGCGATGTTTTAAATATTGGTAAGTTCAGGCAAAGTGAATAAAAACGTAGCTCCATGCCTGAAAAGCGGTAAGTCGCTCCTTATTTTATTCACTTTGCCTAAACTTTAAATTATTTAAGGAGGTATTAAAATGGAACAGTATGGAGAAATCAGGATTCCTGAGATTGAGGAAAAACATAACAGAAATAAAAAGACTGTGATTGCGGCTATAATCGGCTGCATTGTTTCGGCGATAGTGTATATTACCGCGGGAGCATTAATTGTAAAGGCATATAATGTATATAATTCGGACGAAGCGGTGCTTTACAGGAGCTTGAGCAATCTGGTAAAAGAAATAAGCGAGCAGCAAAAGCTTCTGGTAGAGGCGGGTGTGGCTTCAGGTGCAGGCGGAGCAGGGGCGTCAAAAACGGAAATATCGCTTAACTTAAGCGGCGACGAGCTTCCGTTTACCATAGGCATAGACGAGACCAACCTAAGAGATGGGAGCGCACATAAACTGCAGTCTGAGATGGAACTCAGCATTATGAACTATACATTTATGGAATGCGATATATATGGTGATGATGAGCGGATTGTTGTTTCGCTGCCTGATATATTTGAGCAAAATCTGGAATTTTCACCGAAAAATGTAGACAAGCAGTATAATAAGTCGTTGTTTGCAGAAATGTATGGTACTATTGATGAAACGGGACTTTCTTTTGATATGTTTGCGGAGCAGGAAAGTGACTTAATAAGTGTTGAGAAGTTTAAAGAACTATGGGAGGCTGAGAAACCTGAGGAGTCTATCCAAATCAGCAAGGTCAAAAGCACTGATAAACAGAGTGGATACAGTACATACCGTATTGTCATTCCTAAAGAGTGGATTATGTTTATGGAATCTGAAATTAGAGATTCCGTTATGGAAAAAAACGGTGTTACCGACTTTTATATTACGAATGACATTGCCCTGCTTATTGATATTGAGAAAAATAAGCGGATTACCATGATTTCGTTGGAGGAACCAATGCAGTATTCTGTTGAGTATGAGGGTTATGTCGGAATTGCCAAACTTGACGGAAGTGTCAGTTTTTTAGGAGAAAATAGAAGTGTTGACGATATGGAACTAAATATTGAAACACAGATGCTGCTTAGTATGTTAGACAGCGATGGAGAAAGCTATGTATGGGAAGACATTCTTCCGGAAGAAGAACAAGTGAATATAGGTATTACACTAAAGTATGACTATAATGAAAATGACGGAAGTGTCACATATGATTTAGATAATATATTGATATCTATGGAAGAGCTTGGCGACATCAAGCTGACAGGAGAAATCAATGTAGAACCGCTTGACGAGAAAATTACGCAGCCCAAAGGCAAGACTATAAAGATATTTGAAATAACCGAAGAAGAATACGAGGATTTGGAAGAGCAGCTTATTGACAGCTTGCTTGGGATTATGGGTTATTAGATTGAAAGGGGCATGGATATTGTAGTGAAAAGCACTTTCATCTTATGGAAATTGGAACTTAAGCGCATGATAAAACTTATGCCGTCCATGCTGTTTGAAGCGTGTATACTGCTGCTTATCCTAGCGGCAGTTGCTTTTGGTGCGGGTAAGCTTCTTTATCAGGACTCGCCTTTAATCCGTATAAACATTGCGGTTATTGAAGAAGAGGAAAATCCGCTTACGGATATGGCAGTTAATTATATACAGGGTATGGAAAGCATTGCCGAGCATTGCAGCTTTAATATCGTAACGAAAGAGGAAGGCTTTAAGCTGCTTAATGAGGGAAATGCCGCTGCTGTCTTATATCTGCCCGCGGGTATGATAGAGGGGATTATGAACGGCAATAATGTGCCGGTACAGGTCTTTTTCCCTGAAAATGCAGGGATAGAGTCAGCGCTGCTCAAAGAGCTGACAGACGCAGGTCTTAAAATGCTGCGGGTGGCGCAGGCGGAAATATATGGTATTTATGATACTGCGAAAGAGTACGACACGCTGGACATGCTTTCTGTAATGGAAACCGATATAGATATGTATAATCTTGCTTTTGCGCTTGACAGATTGGCACTTTATGAGATACAGCAAGTATCTGCTACGGGGAGTCTTAACTTTGGACAGTATATGGCAGCATCGGGCGCAGTATTTTTTCTTATGCTTATGGGAATGACGTGTTATCCGATGATGCAGCCTTATCCTGCTGCGCTGCGCGCCCAGCTTAAGCGGAGTGAAATAGGTTTAGGAAAACAGTGCTTCGGCAAATGGTTGTGTGGACTTTGCAGCATTGCGATAAGCGCTGCGTTTTTTCTGCTGATTGTCAAATCTGTATTGAAAGCGTTTAACTACTCTGAATGGCTGCCGACAATGAGCTTAGGGCAGATAGGAACCGCAGTTGTTATTCTTATATGTATTTCGACCTTTATATTTATGATATTTCAGATGGCGGCAAACGGGAGCGCGGCAATACTGGCGCTATTCTTTATTTCCATGATTATGCAATATTTTTCGGGCGGTATTCTGCCGTCGGCGTTCTTACCTGCGGCGGTCTGGAATGTCGGGAAGCTTCTGCCCACTAAATATCTGATTGAAGCTGCCGGAAGTATGTATACGGGCGCAGGCAGTTTTAGGGTTATAGGAATTTTACTTGGCTTTACGGCAGCATTCGGCATTGTGGCATATATCGCGGCGCATGGTACGGTGGCATATGCAGCGCGGGGAAGGAGCAGGGTATGAGAAAATATGCGGTCTGCTTTTATCTGATGTTTAAACGCATATTGAAGACGCCCGCTTTTGTATTTATGCTGTTTGTCATGCTTGTTATTGCGGCAGCAGTTTCAATGACGGAACAGGGTGAAAAAGAAGGAACCGTCATTGGCATTGTGATAGAGCAGGCTGAAATAGCAGAGGTATCCGCGGTTTATGAAGAATGGAAACAGGATTTTACATCTCAGCTCAATTCTCAGGAAGGTATATTACAGTTCCGGTTTTATGAGAATAAAGACAGACTTATTCGGGCTGTGGAGCGTAACGAGGCGGATTGCGGCTTCATAGTTCCTTACGATTTAAAAGATATGCTGACGTCGGAAACATGGCGCAGCGCAGTCACGGTATATATTTCCTCTTCCTCAGCTCTAACGCAGATGGCTAAGGAGAAGATATCGGCGGCAGTTTTCACCTTGTACTCGGAAGAGAGTTATGTAAACTATATTAAAAATTCGCAAGCCTTCGCGCCAGCGCAGACCGGCATGGACGATAATGTGAATAATGACAAGGATAATAATATAGAAGAGATAGTTGATTTTGCCAAAAACGCCTACGAGTCACATCTTATAGATGGAAGTACGTTTGATTTTGTATATAATGAAGAGAGTAATGCAAGTGAGATGGCGGAAGACGATAGTGGTAGTAATAAAGCTGATATATCAGTGAATGATAATGACAACAGTGTCATAAATAGCGCAGATGAGCCAAAATATGCAGGTATACAAAATAATGTAGACATACAAAATATCCAGAACCCGACAGAGACTACTACATTCAGGCTTAGAGGCGTACTTGCCGTCTGCATATTCATAAGCGGCATGTGCGGACTTCTGACAGACTGGAAAGACAGGCACGAGAAACGCTTCTTACGAATTGCGCCGCCGTGGACAATCACGCTTGCTAATGTCTGGATACCGACGATTTATACGTCCGCCGTATCATATGCAGTTTTACTTTTAACCGGACAAATATCCGGTGGCGGAAATTTGTTAAAGGAATTACTCAGACTTTTAATTTACCAATTCCTGATTGTGATATATTGTAGTATAATCAGATTAGCATTAAAAAAACAAGAGACAATAGCGGCGGCAATACCGATTTTAACACTCGCCTGCATAATATGCTGTCCCGTCTGGATAAGACTTGCAACATACGTGCCGGTATTTAGAGTACTGGAGAAACTTTTCCCCGCCACTTACTACCTTATTCCATAGCGTAAGTTGTACAATATATATAAAACAACGCAGGGTACTATGCCGCCGTCGGTACTTAGGCGCTGTACTTTAGCGCCTTATGTACCGCTACTGGCGGCAACGTAGCGGAAGCGTGCCCTGCATTGTTTTATATATATTGTACAACGTAACTATTAAAGAATCTTATAAGCAAGAGGAGAACATACATGAAAAAAACCATACTGGACTATGAAACCGTAGCCCTCGATGACGAAAACAACGCCCTAGTCATTATCGACCAAACCAAGCTGCCAGGCACAACAGAAATAATAAGCCTAAAGACAGGAGAAGAAATCTGGAACGCAATATATCTCCTTAAAGTGCGCGGCGCCCCGGCAATCGGAGTGTCAGCAGCATTTGGCATTTACCTTCTTACTAAAAGGGTTGAGACAAAAGACTTTGACACATTTTATCAAGAGTTCACCAAACAAAAAGAATACCTTAATTCTTCCAGACCTACGGCGGTCAACTTGTCATGGGCTCTAAACCGCATGGAAAAGGTATGTCTTGCGAACCGTGAGAAGCCCGTATCAGAAATCAAAGAGATTTTAAAGAACGAAGCTATTTCCATCAAAGAAGAAGATGTCAAGGTCTGCCGCGCAATCGGTGAATACGGCTTAAGTCTGGTAAAACCGGGCGACGGCATTCTGACACACTGTAATGCGGGGCAGCTTGCAACCTGTAAATACGGAACCGCTACTGCGCCGATTTATTTAGGTCAGGAAAGGGGCTACAACTTTCATGTATATGCCGACGAGACCAGACCGCTGCTGCAAGGGGCAAGACTTACGGCGTATGAGCTTTACTCGTCAGGCGTAGATGTGACGTTGATTTGTGATAATATGTCGGCAACCGTTATGCGAAACGGCTGGGTAAACGCCGTATTTGTCGGCTGCGACAGAGTGGCGGCTAACGGCGATACTGCTAATAAAATAGGAACGTCCGTTGTGGCGACGGTGGCGAAGCGGTATAATATACCGGTATATATCTGCGCGCCAACCTCCACGATTGATATGACGGCGCTAAGCGGCGCAGATATTAAAATAGAAGAAAGACCTGAACATGAAGTGACGGAAATGTGGTATAAAGAGCGTATGGCGCCTGTGGGAGTAAAAGTTTTTAATCCTGCGTTCGACATTACGGACAACGACCTGATTGCAGGCATAGTTACGGAATACGGAGTTGCGAGAGCGCCGTACACACAGTCGCTTAAGGAGATATTCAGCAAAGGGGTGCAGTAGAATGAATGAAGATGCTATGATTGAGGAGATTATGAACCATCTGGATTCAGAGTCGGTAAACGGCGTGTATCGTATGAGCGTGCTTATGGACGAAAATTCTAAGAAGGATAAGAAAGTCTCTAAGCAATGCTGTAATATGTACGGCAGACCGGCGGCGGAAACCGTGGGACTCCTAGATATGTACACGGATATGAGCGCAGGAAAACCTGATAACGAGCGATAGTCGGATATTATTCAGGTAAAGAATTTTTTATACTGCCATAGACGCAAGAACTTATATTTTCGTAATATCAGATAATCAATACCGGCGTTTATGGCAGCTTTTCCGTCTCTGTCCATTCTGTCGCCGATCATGATAACCTTGCTTTTATCCTGAATACCTAACTGTTTTAGAATAAAATCTATTCCCGCAGGGTTTGGCTTGAATGCTCCGATTTCCTTTTGAGCGCCATAGAAGCAGGGAATATTGCCGATACTAAGTGCTTTTTGTTTATCTTCCGGTGGATAATCGGAATAAATAGCTGATTTTATGCCGTATTTTGCAAGGAGTTGTATTAAGTACAGCATGTACGAATCCTGATATCGTTTAATATACTTTAATGGTTTATCGTATATCCATTTTTGAATAATTGTTATTATCTGTTCCTTTTCCATGCCGTATTTTGTAGCAAGAATATCATATAAGGACTCTTCATTGCTGTCGATTTGCGTTGTTTTTTCCTTTATTCGTCGAAAGTGAAGAATTATATTCAGTTCTTTTAAGCCGTCTTTTCTAAACAAAGCGTTGAATAACAGAAGAGAAGCCATCTTTATTTGCATGGCGCGCTGAAAATAAAGCGTACCGTCCATGTCAAAAATAATCAGGTGGTATTTACTGAAATAATTTATACTAAATTGCTTCATTTATTAAAGTTTCCTTTCCACTCGTTACTATTCCTGCCGTATATGATTGTGGTTTCCACCCGCTTTCCCGTGCTGTAGCAGATGGCTTATGTTATGGTATATTTATCAGATACGGAGATATAAATTTATGCAGTATAGGGATTTCCACAACTGTCAAAATAACCAGTAAAACGGCAATAACGGCGATAATGGAAAGCAACCCCTTTTCCTTATAGAGTTTTTCAGGTTTTTGTACAGAAGAATCATCATTGTATGCAAGCGTAATGTAGTAGGCAAAAAGTGCAAACAGAGCCGGCATTGCCAGCAGATATTCAATTCTGTATTTTACGAGAAAAATTCCAATAAAAAATGTGGCGCACAAGGCATAAAAGAATGATGTTCCAAATAAAATCTTTTCATTATAATATATAAAAGACTTACGATACTGCCCGGCAAGTTTAGGATTGCCTATCATTTTGTATTCGGCAAGACGCTTTGTTCCCATGAGAAACGCTCCCGCCATCCAATAACCGAGAAGAATGCTCGCAGGCGGAAAAAATCTGTCTGTTATAAGAAACCAGCCAAGCAGAAGTCTAATCATATTGTTTACTGATTCCGTGATTACGTCAAGAAAGACGATATCTTTTGTCCTAAAGGGCTTGACGTTATAAATTATACCCATAACAAGAAGCCATATTTCAGCCATGATAAAGTAACGGTTTATAAAAAGCGCAAATGTAATACCCAAAGAGGCAAGTAAAAAATACTCCGCCAAAACATACTTTAGTTTCATATTGCCGGTAACTACCGGTCTGTTTTTCTTAGTGGGATGGAATTTGTCAAAATCAGCATCCAGCCATTCGTTAATCACATAATTAGCGGAAGCTATCATACATGTGGCACAAAAGCCTATAATGATGTTTAATAAATGGAATTGTCCACGGCTATCCTGAACAATCAACAGCGCAAGCATGACTCCGGGGAAAATAAATATGTTTTTAACCCAATGGTCTGGTCTTGCAATTTTCACATAATTTAACATATAATCTCTCACCTGCTTTCTTTTTTATTCCTATGATGTTATAGCTTCGGAGACAGACGCCATACCCAGATTGTGTATGGGGAAACATCATCCTCGTACTTTCCGATATATGTGAATCCAAGTTCTTCGGCATTATTTATTTCAATTCTAGAAAATAGATATTCGCCGCCTAGTTCCCTAAAGGCGTCAGTATCAATAAGAAGTCTGTTATCTGTTACATTCATAGTTCTTACAGGCGTCCAGACAGATTCGTCTGTACCTAAAAATATATAGGCTCTTGCGCCCCAGTTGTCAAAATAAGTACGGCTGACATCGGATTCATTTAACGCAGGAGCGATTATTTCCCGAAACTTTTCCTTATATGACTGGGGGTAATAGCTCAAGCAGCCGTCCAGAGTCGAAATGTCATTGTAGGAAAGTACGGCTGGATGAAACCCGTACGCTGCCGAATATTCGCCGTTGTAATCAATGTCTTTCTTTATTTTTTGAAACAGGTCTTCGGAAAAAAATTCCCTGTAAGATAAAGTCTCTGATTCTTTTTGTTTTACCAGTCGATATGCGTGTACATAGACCGTATTATAAAAATCGTTATATAAGGACTGTGTTCCAAGAGGAACCAGCATAGTTATGCACATAATCAAGACAGCGCATTTTTTATATGATTTTTTAGTAAGACGGACTGCAATTATGACGATTTCCAAGTACCACAGGAAAGGGTTAAAAAATACTGTCCTATCAAACTGCCATCCCTTTAAAGGCGGAATAACAGTTTCGATGAAAGTTCTGAAACTTTCGCATGTGTATAGTCCGTTGATAATACAGTTGAAAATAATAAGCAGTAAAATCAAATTGAAATAGTCTTTTATTATTTTGTGCCATTTCTTTTTTCTTATATAGTTTATATTAAGAAGAAGGGCGAACAGCAATACGGTGGGAAATACAAAAATGCGGTGTAAATCTTCCGCGTGGAAGACACTGTCCTTAAACACTGTAAAAATATTGCCGATAATGACCGTGGCATTATCGCTTCCCATTACCATTGTATCTCGTATGGTAAATTCACCTGATATGAGAAATAGAAAGAACAGCCTATGCTCCGCCACAATATATCCGCATGATAAAACAATGAGAGCAATAAAAAGCCTTATTTGGATTTTTCTTTTTATGATAGAGCGTGTGATGGCATATACCAGCAGATATCCTGCCAGAAACATGCCAAAAAAGAAAAAATATGATACTAACGGATATAGAAAAAGCAAAATAAAATTATAATTTCCGCATTTTTTCTCTATGCGCCTTATCAGATATATGAACAATGGAATAGAAGAAAAGGAGAAAGAAAACGCAGGATATAGCGGAAGCAGTCCGTATGTGAAGCTGCCTAACACGATAATCCACTCATAGTTCTTATATTTTTCGTCCAGAATTTCCCTTCCAAGCAGGATGCCTGAAAATAAAGCTATTATAATTTTAAGAAAATATCCGGCAACATAGGCAATACGCGTAGGAAACAGCATATACAGCAGGGAATAGAGCGAAAGTTCGGATAAGAAAAAATCCCTGCTTATTCCGCCCAGAAAAGGAAGCTCCTTATTATGCGACCAAAACGCATGGTTCAATTTTAAAATCTGATAGTCGGTGATATGAATATCCAGATTGTCATGAATGCCTATATAAATATCCTCACCGGCAATGATAAAGATTAACGCTTCAAATGCGATAATCGCAAATACCAGATACCAATGCCAATTTGCCCAAAATTTGTTTTTCATATCAATTCCCCATTTCCTATTACAGACTGATAGGTTGCGGAAAGCTGAAAAACAAATAAAAAAACAGAATACGGATGACAAAATAAGCATAAACTTATCCTTCATCTATATTCTGCATTCATTGCAATTCTTTTCACAGAAGGCTCTACTATCATTAAGTCGGATAGTATTCACCTACTTTAAAAGCTTTCACATCTCTGCTGCGTAAAAACAGAATTAACTGTACGGCACTCTTTTACCGTACAACCGCTACCAATCTGAATACATAATAACACAATTCATTTTGGCAGTCAATACAATTTTTACCAGTAAAATTTACGCACAATTTACTGCACAATGTACCTAATGATTTGCTTATTAAAGTTTGGGATTATTATTGAAAAAGCCATATAATCTGTTATAATTTAAACTAATTTAAGTTGTGCAGAGCAATGAAAGGAGCAGAGAAATGTCGCAATTTGATTACGTTAAAATAAAAAATCCACGTATATTTAAGGAAAATGTGCTTCCGGCACATTCCTCTCATATCGTCTATAAGAATAAGGACGAGCTTTTTGAAGGGGAAAGTTCGCTAAGGAAATCTCTGGACGGCGTCTGGAAGTTTTCTTATGCGGTAAATAAGGCTTCCGCAATAGAAGGATTTGAAAAGCCGGAATACGACTGTACTCCGTGGAATGATATAAGAGTGCCCGCGCATATTCAGATGGAAGGTTATGACGTTCCGCAGTATGCGAACGTTCAATATCCGTGGGACGGCAGGGAAGAGACCGAGCTTGGCGTCACGCCTGAGCGGTTTAATCCGACGGCAAGCTATGTAAAATATTTTGAAGTGCCTGATAATATGAAGGGACAGGAAATCCGCATCTCTTTTCAGGGCGTGGAGAGCGGAATGGCGCTCTGGCTAAATGGCAGTTATGTCGGTTACAGTGAGGACAGCTTTACTCCCTCGGATTTTGACCTTACGCCTTATTTAAAAGATGGAGAAAATAAACTTGCGGTTCAGGTATATAAATGGACTTCGTCAAGCTGGTGCGAGGACCAAGACTTTTTCCGCTTTTCAGGAATATACCGCAGCGTATATTTATATGCTGTGCCCTCAACATACTTAGAAGATATCAGGATTAAGACTTTATTTGACGGGGACGATTTTACGGTGTCAGAGCTTGAAATACAGACTAAGACAGTCGGCGCCGGCAGCCTTAAGCTTAAATTAATAGACGACGAAGCGGTTTTGTTTGAGCGTGTAGTCGAACTTAAGGAAGCTAAGGAAGTTAAGGAAGTTAAGGGCGGCAAGGAAGCAGAACTTAAGACCATTAGTGAAAAAATCCAAAACCCTATGCTTTGGAGTGCGGAAACGCCGTACCTTTACAAGCTTGAAATCGAAATAACAGACGCGGACGGACAAAGCGCGGGATACACGGAGCAGTATATCGGCTTCCGTAAATTTGAAATTAAGAATAACCGCATGTTAATCAATGGGAAAAGGATTGTCTTTAAAGGCGTCAACAGACATGAATTCAGCTCTATATCGGGACGTCATGTTTCCTATGAAGAGCTGGAACAGGACATCGTGACTATGAAAAAGAACAATATCAACGCCATACGCACTTGTCACTATCCCGATGATGTTAAAATCTACGAGCTTTGCGATAAGTACGGTATATATATGATAGCGGAGTGCAATATGGAGACGCACGGTACATGGGGCGCATACTTAAGCGGTTTTGCCGATGAGAACTACATTCTTCCCAATGATGATGAAAATTGGGAAGCAATGCTGCTTGACCGCGTTAATTCCTGCTACCAGAGGGATAAGAACCACCCTGCAATCCTTTTATGGTCCTGCGGAAACGAGTCCTACGGCGGAAAAGTCATCTACAGAATGTCAGAGCTTTTCAGAGAGCTTGACGATACCAGAGCCGTACACTATGAAGGTATATACAACGACAGAAGATATAACGATACTTCCGATGTGGAGAGCCGTATGTATCCTAAGGTGTGGGAGATTGAGGAATATTTACAGGCTCCCGACGCTAAGCCCTATGTATGCTGCGAGTATTCACATGCGATGGGCAACTCCTGCGGCGCGCTGCACAAGTACACCAATTTGGCGGATAAGGAGAACTCCGGCTATCAGGGCGGCTTTATCTGGGATTATATTGACCAGTCCCTTTATAAAAAGGACAGATACGGCAAAGAATTTCAGGCATACGGCGGCGATTTTGCAGACCGTCCGTGCGATTATCAGTTCAGCGGCAACGGCATAGTTTATGGCGGTGACAGAAAGCCTTCACCGAAGATGCAGGAGGTAAAATACGATTATCAGAATTTGACCGTATATATTAATGAGAAAAGTTTTGAAGTATGGAATAAGAATCTGTTTGTAAATGCAGATACTTTTGCGGCAAAAGCGATACTCTTAAGAAACGGCGTAAAGATTGCGGAAAAAGAACTTGCCTTAAGCGTAGAGCCTGAGAGCAGGAGAGAGTTCCCGATTCCGTTTGAAATTCCGCGCCATGCGGGAGAATATGCGCTTACGATATCTTTCCATTTAAAGAGCGACACGCTATGGGCGAAGGCGGGGCATGAGGTTGCTTTTGGACAGAGCGTTATTGACGTAGTTAAAGAAGAAAGCGCGCCGAATAATGCGCCGCTTACCATCATACACGGCAAGCATAACATCGGCGTCCGCGGCGCAGAGTTTGATGCGCTGTTTGCTAGAGGCAGCGGGCTTGTGTCCTATCGCTATGCGGGAAAAGAACTAATAGAGCGCATACCGCAGCCTAACTTCTGGCGTGCGCCGACCGATAACGACGAAGGCAACAATATGCCGGGCAGATATGCACAGTGGAAAATTGCCAGCCTCTATCTTAAGGTTAAAGGCGCGCCGACAGTTTCAGAAGAGGAAGCTTACGTTGAAATTACGTATCTTTATCAGTTACAGACGACGCCCGACGCCGAATGTCAGTTGACATACCGCGTATACGGCGATGGTACGATTAAGACTACGCTCTCTTATGAGCCGGTAAAAGAGCTTGGAGATATGCCGGAATACGGCATGATGTTTATGTTTAACGCCGATTACGACCATCTGGAATGGTATGGAAACGGACCGGAAGAGACATATGCAGACCGCAAAGAAGGCGCTAAGCTGGGCGTTTATCGCAATATGGTAAAAGATAATATGGCGAAGTATCTTGTTCCTCAGGAATGCGGCAATAAAACCGGAGTCCGTTATGCCAAAATCACGGACAGAAAAGGAAGAGGCGTTATTTTTGTAGGAAATGAAATGAATTTTTCCGCGCTTCCCTATACTCCGCACGAACTTGAAAACGCAAGGCACAGCTATGAACTTCCGGAAACGCATTATACTGTTGTCAGAGTATCAAAAGGACAGATGGGAGTCGGCGGCGACGATAGCTGGGGCGCGCTTGTGCACCCGGAGTATTTGCTGGATATCTCGGAAAAAATGATTTTTACTTTTACATTCAGGGGAATATGAAGTAATATATATTAAATACTATAATTCAAAATGAGGGAGAGGACAAATGAGCAAAGTAGCAAAGAACTATGAGCAGTTGGCGGCAGCGCTTGGATTTAGGCTGGACGCGGTAAGAGACGTAATTTATGGACACAGGGCGGAATTTGAATTTATGATATACGCCCCTAATCCGTCGTATCCGTATATGCTTTCTATTACGACCAGCGCAAAATTTCCGGCAGGGCAGTTATATAAAGACGATATCAAGCAGTATGTGAAAAGTGAGAAGGCTATTGCCAGCTTGGTTCAGAACGGCAACCTTCTGCAATTAGCGATAGCAAATACGCCTAATCAGAACAAATTGCGTGACAAGCTCAATATTGGAATTAATTCATTGATTGGCTTTATGAAGAGCAGAGGATTTGTCCCCTGCTGTCAGTTCTGCGGGCAGCAGGCAGAGACAGCGGGATATGTGAGCGGAAGCAGCTATATGCACTTATGTCCTGAATGTGCCGGCAAATTGCGTCGTGACGTTACAGTGGCAACGCAGAAAACTAAGGAGAAAAAGGAAAACATAGTCGGTGGCATTGTGGGGGCGATGATAGGAGCGGTCATCGGCGTTTTATGTATTCTCTTTTTCAGTCAGGTATTGCAAATAATAGCCTCAGTGTCAGGTATCATTATGGCGTTGTGTACAATCAAAGGATATGAGCTTATGGGCGGAAAGCTTACCAAAAAGGGTGCGGTAATCAGTGTAATAATGATGTTGATAATGACTTACGCGGCTAACCGCATGAATTGGGCAATAATTGTTGCGAGATATTTTAGCATAGATATATTTGATGCTTTTAATTCTATTTCGCTGTATATTGCTGTAGGGAGAATAGAATTTGATACATATATACTAGAGTTGGTGAAGTTATATATTTTTACCGCCATTGGCGCAGCTCCTACAATTATGGGGGCTATGCAGCAGTACAAAGAGGAAGGTCAGTTTTCACAGATTGGCATGTAGGGGCTTGAATTTTTGATGTTTTTGGAGTATAGTTTCAATGATAATAATAAGGATGCGCTAAAGCATCGGGAATAAAAAGGGGGAAGCTTTATGGCAAAGCTCATTATAACGGTAGAGGGCGGAAAAATAACGCAGACTCTAAACTTTTTGGACAGGAACATCAAGGACAACAGGTACATCTACGACAATGGGAACGAGTCGGGTATCATGGACGAACCGGAAGAAATTTATGCGGATATTCCGGGAAATCAGCGCATAGCTGAAAGCTATCACGAGATTCTTGATGCGGTTAATTTAGGGAAGACGCAGATTACGGACATTATGCGCAGCTTAAACGAATTGGAAGCCGAGATGGATTCATATGTAATTCCTGCGGATAATACGGAACAGGAGCATGTAATTACATTAAACGGCAGGGATATGAAAAAGCTTGCCGATATACGTAAGCCGCTTCCGCTTGAGAATGATAAGCACATAGAAGAAACACTGAAAATGCTCATACATGGAATAAGAATATAGAAGCGGTAATAATTACATAAATAACTACATATAAATAAAGAAGAGCGCCAAATGACTGAAAAAGAGAGAGAGTACAACACACACTTGTCATTTGACGCTTTCTTATCTATATTATATGCCTATAATAGAAATAAATCAATTAATTATTCATTTTACTTCCGCACTTAGGGCAGACGTCGCCCTCCGTGTAGACATGTCCGCAGCGGTAACAGCATTTTACATCATGCTTTTCCTTAGCCATATATTCAAGGCTTCTTGATTCGGGCTTCTCATGAATGTAATTGATAAAATCATTCAGAGCGTTTACAAATGCGTCCCACTGGTCGCGCGTAATATTATTAGGAAGCTTTTCTTTGTTACCGCCAAGATATTTCACATATATGCCCTTGCCAAAGAAACCTTTATTTGCCTTTATCTCCGTGATATCAGAGATATTGATTCTGCCGGAGTTAAGAAGCGAATGATAAAAAATATGGTCGGGCGTTAAGATAAAGCCGTCCTTACCGCTGTGGTTACGGGAAGCGTCGCAGACCATAAGAGGATATTCGTAATCGTCTCTTGGGCTGGCGTAGCTGTCTATGGCGCTCATCATTGCTTCGCGGTCCTCTTCGTCAAGCTCTTCATCTTCGGCGGCTTCCGTCTGAGACTGCAGTTTCCTAAGCTCTGCACGTGCATCGTAGAAATAGAGGCTGTCGCAGTCTGTCATATTTTCTTCAATGTCCTGCTTTAACTTGCGCATTAACTGTGAACTTTCGTCAGTCTTTAGCTTAGTAAGACGGCGCTTAACCATTTCTAAAGCGTCGGTTTTGATTTCCGGAAGGAACATTCCTTCTTCAATCTGCGCATATACTTTCTGACCTTCTTCAAAAGAAAGACTCGTAATGCTTGGACAGATTTTATCAATCTGTTCTTCGTCTATTTCGCGAAGTTTATCATACAATTTTTCCAGATAAGGCGCTTTATTCTCTTCCTTATAGTCCCTTGCCTTTAATTCTTCATATAAATTCCACAAAGAAGCACGGTCTTTCTTGCCGCCGCGTTTCATCATGGCGGATATTTCCTCTATCTCCGCCAAATTTTTCTTTTCTTCAAGCTGTTCGCTGTACGGAGTCAAATCAACGCCTTCGTACTTGTCGATTTTTTCCAGATATACGGCTAACTGCTTTCTATCCAGATGAAGAGGAATGTGCGCAATCAGGTCTTCAACTTCAACCGCAGCGCGCTCTAACCTAATCTGCTCTAGTTTATTAAGCGCGTCTTGCTTTATGTCATCAGGGCAGTTGCGTTTCGATACCTCGTCCATAATTCTTTCAATTTCTGCGTAGGTCTTATTTCTGCTTAGCTCTATCTTTTGCTCCAATATAACAGCCTGCGCCTTATTAAGATAGGTATCGATTTTTTCTAAGTATTCATCTCTTTCACTGGGATAAAGGACTTCTTCACCCTCAATTTGATTTCTTAAATCCGTAAGCTCTTTGAAGGATAGATTTCCCAATACTCCCATGCGCGCTGCATATTTAGCGTTTAACTTAGTACGCAGGGTTTCTTTAACTGCCGCCAGATAGCTTCTTTCTTCTTCGGTTTCTGGATTGCCCTCCGTGCGCGCCTCGTTCTTATGCTCCAAATTCTTTAGAATTAAGCGCAGCTCATCAGTAGTCTTGCCGGAAAGCAGCAGTATTTCCTGCCGTATCGCAAGCTTCTCCTGCTCCTTTCTGATTCGCTCTGCTTCTTCTCTTTCGGCACGTTCTTTTTCCGCCTTTTCCCGTTCGATTTTTTCGCGTTCAATTCTTTCTTTTTCGGCTTTTTCGCGCTCGATTCGTTCTTGCTCGCGCTTTTCGCGTTCGGCTTTCTCCTGCTCAAGCCGCTCACGCTCCAAGCGCTCTTTTTCCGCTTTCTCTTTAGCGAGCCTTTCCTGTTTTTCTTCTTCCCATTTGAGCCTTTCAAGCTCCAATTTCTCCCGTTCGATTCGTTCACGGTCGAGTCTTTCCTGCTGTAAGCGCTCCCGTTCAAGCCTTGCTTGCTCCTGACGCTCTAAATCTGCGCGCTCCCATTCTAATTTCTCGCGCTCCAAACGTTCACGCTCAGCCTGAAGCCGCTCCATGCGTTCGCGTTCACGACGCTCATATTCTTCTTTTTCACGTTCGAGCCTTTCCTGTTCGGCTTTTTCCCATTCTAACCTTTCACGCTCGCGGCGTTTCTGTTCAGCTTGAAGCCGTTCGATTTTTTCATATTCTAACCGCTCCAGCTCAGACCGTTCTAACTCGGCTTTTTCTAACGCCTGCCTTTCCTGTTCAAGTCTTGCCTGCGTTTCTGCTTCTTTGGCGAGTCTCTCCTGTTCAGCCTTTTCAAATTCAAGCTCCGCCTGCCTTAATTGTTCGCTCGCTATTCTTTCCTGCTCAGCTTGCGCACGGGCTGCTTCTTCCAGTGCTTGCCTTTCCTTCTCAGCCTGTGCCTGCGCGCGTGCAGCTTCCTCCTGTGCAAGCCTTTCCAGCTCCTGCTCTTCACGTATAGCTTGCGCGCGTTCGGCGTGCGTTTTATTCCATGCTTTTTGCACGTCAACCGCTCCAGACTCCGCAGAACCGTCGTCCGCGCCGCCATTTGCGCTGCCGCTGTTAAGCTCATTTATATATGAAGAATCAAACATGGAGCCGCCATTTGCGCCGCCACGCTCGGATTCAAATTCATTAAACTTATAGTTGGCGGTCCGCTCGGCATTTTCGCCCAAGATAGAGAGATAGTCCTCATACGCTGTGCGGTCTTCGCCGAATTTCAGACTGTATACGTCGCCCTCCTGCAATAATCTCTTCGGACGCGGCGTATAGAAGGAATTACAGTTATGACAGGTGTAGGTTCTTGCCATAAACACTCTGCCTTCCTCCGTGTCAATCAACAGCTCCTTGCCTGACGGATACATAGCCATATATAGTTTCTGCCGGCATTTTGGGCAAAGGTTGTCCGTTATATAGAAGTCATGTCCGATTCTTGAGAAGGCGGAATTATCCTCATTTCCGGAATGTTTAACGAAGTCGCAGGTTTCTTTTTTCCACACCAGATTGTGCCAGAGTCCGATTTCGGCATTGTCCTCATCTTCTTCGGTTATGCGGGAACGTTCTTTATCGACTGGCGCATCAATGTCTTCGCGGCGGCTTTCATTATCATCTGACTTTGCAGTACTCTTTCCGGCGGTTATAAGGTTCTGTCCTTCCTTTAATTTTCCATCGTTTTTAAGAAACTTTAATACTTCAAGTATGGCGTCCTCGTAGGTAATCTGGATACCGCCTTTATAGAATCTGAAATTTTCTGAATTGAAAACCGGTTCTATGCCCGCAGGTCGCAGCACGCTTTCAAACAGAGCATTTAACGCCTTGTAGTCTTTATCCACGCGCAGAGCGCCTATGCTGCCCCATTTGCCGAAAGCGTACAGACTCATATTTATGACATTTTCCAGCATACTGTCGTTTGGCATATCATCGATATTTTTGCTGCCGATTGGTATTTCCAGAATATTTGTATATATTTTTTTATTGTCAAAACTGAAAATCAGCGAGCGCACATCGCCTGCAAGAATCAGATTGTTGTTTACTATTACGAAAACATCGGTCCATGTAACAGTAACATTCATGGTTCTAATCAATTTTGAAAAAACGTTTTTAAGTTTGGGATTTGCTTTCAGCAATATCATTGTGACACCTCGCCAGAGCTTATTGATAAATGTATAAAATATTATATACTTTATATTATCACATTTTTGATGAAAAAAATATCATATTTTTCCTATTTTCCACTATTTTCATTCTTTCTATAAAAAAATGACGAAAAAACGGTAAAAAAAGTCGCAAAACAGGCTTTTGCACGCTTGCAATCATTTTTTTGTCATTATAATATTTTTACATATAAATAATAGAAGATAAAAGTTGAGATTATTATTTGGGGCTGCATTAATACATGTATATCGCTTATCTTGTCAAAGAAATGATGACATCAGTAAACAGTATCTATAACAATCTTAATATCATGCGGTTAAATGAGTATGAGGATAACATATATCTGGAAGAGGCTTTTTGTTCGGCGGAATATCTGCTGAAGCTGGTAAGCGGCGCGTTTGCTGCGCTAAATAAAGATGAAGAGGGTGAAGGTATAGTGTATAAATCTCATAAGAGGCTGCAGGTTCGTACCTTTGGCGAATTTGATATTTTTATCGATGGAGAGCTGATTGAATTTACTAATCATAAGGCGAAAGAACTCTTTGCCATATGTATTGATAACTGCGGCGGGGAAGTCAGCATGAAAACGGTCATAGATATACTCTGGGAAGACAGGGACTATGACGAGAAGGTAAAGCGTCTGTATAGAAAAGCAGTCGTATATCTGAATACGCTTTTTGACGAACATGGTCTTAATGAGGTGTTTACCAACGGCAGAGGGCGCTGTCATATAAACAGACATAAGATTAACTGTGATTATTATGAGGTGTTAGATGGAAAAAATATAAAAGACACCTTATTTAATGGCAAATATATGTCGAACTATTCATGGGGAGAAGAAACCTGCGGAACCCTATGCCGCATGGCGTCCGTACAGCTTTATGAGTAGATTTAAATTTGCATAGAAATAAAATAAATTAACAAAAATAAGAAGAACCCTAAAGTCTGAACAAAAATATCCGATAAACTTAATAACAGTTAGTTATTTATGCGCAGACTTTGCAAACTATTAAGAAGGAGGTATGAAGAATGCGTATTGAAGCATATACACAGGTACAGCAGTTATACAACGCGAAGAAAACCCCTAAGACAGCACAGCAAAAGAGTGTCAGCAATTATGACAAGATACAGATTTCCAGCATCGGCAGGGATTTTCAGGTCGCAAAATCAGCAGTAGGAGCAAGCAGCGATATCAGGGAAGATGTTACCGCGCCTATTAAAGCAGGAATTAAGAGCGGTACTTACCATGTGAGCGGCGAGAGCTTTGCAGAGAAATTAATGCAGGAATATGAAGCAAGAACCGGTTTTCAGGCATGATGAAAAGTGAGGTTACGGCATGGCAAGCTTGATGGAAGACTTAATAGATGTTCTGGAGAAAGAAAGTGAAGAGTACAGGAATTTATTGAATTTGTCCATGCGTAAGACTCCGGTCATCGTGTCTGAGGACTTAGAACAATTAGCGAAAATCACGGACGAAGAGCAGCTTATCGTGAGCAGAATCAATCATTTAGACAATGTCAGAAATGAGGCTGTGAAAGATATAGCAAATGTACTTAACAAGGATGTTACGACACTAAAAATTGCAGATTTGATTAAAATGCTCAGTTCAAGACCACAGGAGCAGCAGAAGCTGGCGGCGGCATTCGATGCGCTTAAGGAAGTTGTACGAAATGTCGCAAGAATTAACGAGCAGAACAGGGAACTTATTCAGAGCGCTTTGGATATGGTGCAGTTCAATATGAACCTGATTCATTCGATGAAAGCGGCTCCGGAGACAGCCAATTACAATAAAGGCGCTTATAATACAGGCGATGTAATAGGCACAGGTCCCAAATCATTTGATGCAAAGCAGTAAATTTTAGAAAGAAATTGTTAAGGAAGGTAACGTTATGTCATTAATGAGCAGCCTTTATCTTGGCGTATCAGGATTACAAACTTCAAATAATGCGCTTAATACTACGGCGCACAATATGTCAAATCTGGACACCACCGGATATACGAGACAGCAGGTGGCTCAGGACACCAGAAGCTATATTACTATTTCCAAAAATCAGACGACGAGCTGGCAGCAGCTTGGTCTGGGTGTCAGGTATTCCCAAACAAGACAGGTAAGAGATTATTTTTTGGACAAAAACTACCGTCGTGAATCAGGCAGAAGCGCCTTTTACGAGGTTTCATATAATGCGATGGAAGAGATAGAGAATATCTTAGGCGAATCCTATGAAGGACATGAATTTTCGCAGTCCATTACAGATTTGTGGGACGCAGTGGAAGAGCTTAGTAAAAACCCTACGCTTCCGGTTAATCAGAATTTATTCGTAACACGTTCCTATGAGTTTATCACAAGGGCTACCGCCGTATACGACAGTCTTTGCGATTACCAGAATAATATGAATAAGATTGTTAAGACAGATGTGGATACGATAAACGCCTATGCGCAGGAAATTGAAGAGCTGAATGTTCAGATTGCTAAAATAGAAGGTGGAGTGGAACACGCCAACGACTTAAGAGACCGCAGAAATTACATATTAGATGAACTTTCCAAATTGGGAGAGGTATCATATGCAGAGAATATAGAAGGTTATGTGAGCGTCAGATTTGAAGGCGCTGACTTAGTAAAAGGAAGCCTCGTAAATCATATGTCGCTCTATACGGATCCATACACCGGCTTCTATACTCCATATTGGGAGATGTATGCAAATTATGCTTTTGACGAGTACGGCAATAAATACCTGCCGAAAGAAAGTCTGGACGCTGCAAAAGTATTTGATTTAAAGATGACAATATCTTCTGATTTGAATACAGATATCGGTTCGTTAAAGAGTACGCTTCTTGCAAGGGGCGACCATCATGCTACGGCGCAGGAGCTTAAAGATATCAATCCTGACGGCAAGTATGAAGAAGGCTGGTACGATATCAATATTTCACAGTCAATCATTATGAATATAGAAGCTGAGTTCGACCAGCTCATTAACTCAGTAGTAACTAAGATTAACGGAATATTGGCAGAAGCGGCGGAGGCGGAGACCAAGTTATATCCGGATTCCACTTATCTTCGGGATTCAAACGGGGAGCCGTATAAACTTTTTGAACAGATTATTGAAAACAATAATACCTATACCCTTCCGGACGGAACTGTTGTAGAGTGTGGCTGGAATGTAGGCAACATTGAGATAAACATGGACTTACGGCAGAATCCGACGTTGTTAAAATTCAGACTGCATGACAGCTCGGAAGATAACGCCACGATGGAGAAGCTTAAGACCGCTTTTGAGGAAAGTATATATACTTTAAATCCGAATGTACAGACTCCGGTATGCTTCGGAGATTATTATAAAAATCTTGTTGCACAGGTGGCAAATTCAGGCTCGGTATTCCATGACATTATGGAGAGTCAGGAAATTACGGTGGATTCGCTGTTTAGCGCAAGGGAACAGGTTATCGGCGTTTCTTCCGATGAAGAATTAACCAACATGATTATGTATCAGAACGCTTACAATGCTTCAAGCCGTTATATCAATGTTATAAGCGAAATGCTTGAGCACATACTTACTTCGCTTGGAAGATAATGAGAAAATTACAGATTAAGAGGTGATAATATGCCGTCTACATTTTTTGGATTAACAATTGCATCTTCGGGACTGCGCGCAGCCAATGCAGCGCTTAATACTACCGGAAATAATATCAGTAACGCCAGCACGGAAGGTTACAGCCGTCAGGAAGTTATGACAGAGGCAAGCAACGCGCTCCGCGTTTTCGCTACATACGGTTGTGCGGGCGCAGGCGTTGATACTATTGCGATAGAACGTGTAAGAGATACGTTTTATGACGGAAAATACCGTGATAATGAGTCAAGGCTCGGAGAGCAGGACGTCAAGGCGTATTATATGCGTATGATAGAAGATTATTTGACGGACGATAAAATAACCGGATTTAAGACCATCTATGATAAAGTATCCGCCGCTTTACAGGAGATAACCAAGAACGGCAGTTCTACCTCGACTAAGAGGGATTTTATCTCGACAATCCAGACGCTGACAGATTACTTTAATAACCAGTACGGTAATCTGCAGAACCTTCAGGCAGATGTCAACGACGAGATTAAGATGCGCGTAGACGAGATTAACTCGATAGCGCAGGATATAGCCACAGTCAATAAGCAGATTAACGTCATTGAAGTAAGAGGCGTTACGGCAAATGAGTTGAGAGATAAAAGAGATGTGCTTATAGACCGTCTCTCCGCGATTGTGAATGTTAAGGTAGTCGAGATGCCGATGTACGACCAGAAGGGTAATCCGTCCGGCTGTAACAGATGTATCATCAAGATAGCCGGAGAGCAGACTCTTGTAGATAACGACGACTACAACCAGCTTGAATGTATAGCCAGAAAGAGTTATGAAAAAGTAAATCAGTCCGATATCGACGGTCTTTATGATATCCAGTGGACGAACGGTTTGGATTTCGGTCTCTACAATGCGTCTATGACCGGAGAACTCAAAGGTTTGATACAGATGCGCGACGGTAATAACGGAGAGTATTTCAACGGAACCGTAGGCGATATTTATTATAACAGAGACACTACGAAAGTGACTATCAATACTACCGCTGACTATTTAGAGGGCATGAGCAAATCCAAGCTTTCGGATAAGGGCGGAAAGATTGATATAGGAAGCCAGATTTATTATTATACCGACTGGTCGTATGACGGCGACGGCAAGTATACTTTTATTATAGATAATAACAGAAGCGACGAGCCGTTAATAGCGGGTAAACAGGGTAAGGAAGTAAGTATAGGCGCAGAGGTCAAATATGAGGGAGTTCCTTATTATATGGGGCAGATGAACGAATGGCTCCGCGACTTCTCCAAAGCGCTCAACAATATTTTTACAGAAGGCTGGACAGAAGATAATAAAGATGCGGGAATCCTTTTCACAGCTAATTATGCGAATGGCGACGGACAGTATTCAGAGTCAGAGTTAAACGACTCCGAAAGAAACGGCAGAGGTTACTACTATCTGACGGCAGGAAATGTGGCGATTACTACACAGCTTGATAAAGATCCGTCTAAGCTCGGAACCAGAAGCGACGCAAGCAACGGCGTGGAAGAATGCGAGCAGGTTAAGAAGGTTATTTCTCTTATGTCGGACGTTAATCAGTTCAGCTTCCGTGGAAGAGACTCAGGCGGTTTTCTGGAATGCGTGCTTTCAGATGTATCGCTCAATGCAGGCAATGCGAATACGCTTTATAATACCTATTTAAGCCTAGAGACCAGCATTGATAACCAGAGAATTTCTATTTCCGGCGTAGACGAAGACGAAGAGGCGGTGAGCCTTGTGAAGTATCAAAATTCCTATACTCTTGCTTCTAAAATGATTTCTACGCTGACAGAGATTTACGATAGATTGATTTTACAGACAGGCGTTTAAGGGACTAAGCTGAAAATCAAAGATTAGAAAGGGTGATACGATTATGAGAATGACAAATAAAATCATGCGCAACAATTCGCTTTACAATATCAACCAGAATAAAATTCTGGAGGACAGATTGAGCAATAGCATGACTAACCAGAGTAAGATAACCAGACCGTCCGACGATCCGGTGGTGGCAATCAGGGCGCTGCGTCTTAGAACTAATGTCAGCACGGTAACGCAGTATTATGATAAAAATGCGCCGGACGCAGACCAGTGGCTTTCGGTTACAGGAGATGCGCTTGATACGGTAGGGGCTGTTTTAAAGAGTCTTTACAGTCAGGTAACGGACGCTTCTAAGAAGTCATTGACATATTCGGACCTTAAGATTATATATGAGCAGATGGAATCTTTGACGAAGGAATTTTATGCAAGCGGTAACGTGGATTATGCGGGAAGATATGTATTTTCAGGTTTTAGGACCGATACCCCGATTACGTTTACCGAAGAAAATATTATGGATTTCAATAAAGAGACCGAGAACAGAAAGACCTATGTAATTGAGGAAGAATTTGGCTATAGCGATATTTCAACTATCAATTATACTAACTGGAAGGATGCAAAAGATGAACTCGGAGTTACTAATGAAACTCTGTATCGTTTCAGATTATCATATGATAATTTGAACAATTCCGCGGCAAACGGAGAAAAAATTAAATCCGAAGATTTCCAGCTTTATATAGATATGGCGGGTGAACCTGCAGCTGTACAGGTATATGATGACGCCGAAACTGCATATCGGGCTGTAATTGCCGAATCAGCTAAAGGCAACGAGATAATGGCTTATGTTCCCTCTACCGGCGAATTGGTGTTCAGCAAGGCTTATTATGATGGCACAAGCGGCGTAGGACCGACGGCAATAACCGAGAATATGCAGGTAAGGGTAAAGTATACCAAGAGCGAATGGGTGGCAGGAGATATTAACCCGGTACATTATTTCCACTGTATAGGAACTGACGAGCGTAATGCAAACGACGCCATGAAGTTAGAGTCGGCGGAAGACGCATTAAGTAAGATACAGTCTGTATATGCTGATACTCAGGAGGTATTGAAGAGTCTCCGTGCCGGAAGCAAGGACGCTGTCGATGATGCTAAGGAAACAATAGACGAAGCGCTTAAGGAATTAAACAGCGTAGTGCCGGCAGAAGGCGATACCGATACGGAAGATGCTCTTGCTGCTGCGATAACTGCACTGACTACGGCTAAAACTGCGGTAGACGCTGCTGATTCCACTAATTCGGCTTCACTGGTTCAGGCACGCTTGGATACCATGTCGGCGTTAGACGATATACAGAAGGCTGAGGATAAAGCGCAAATCGAAGTCAACAGAATAAGAAATCATCTGGTTGAGTACAATCCCGATGATCAGTCTCAGGATATCTACTATGATGTAGGCTTCAATCAGGAGATACAGGTCAATACGGTTGCGGACGAAGTATTTACGCATAACGTTGGAAGAGACGCAGACGATTTTACCATATATCTTGAGCAGCTTAGAACTGTTGAAGAAAAGATAGACGATATCAAAGGCAAGATGACTGAATATGCGGAGGACAGTACCGAGTATAAGAATCTGAAACTGGAGCTGGACGCAGTAAATAAGGCGTACACCTATGTGCGCGATAATGTGCAGACCAGATTTGAAAATCAGATTTCCAAATATCAGAAATATATCGACGACACTAATGTAGCCGTTACCAATAACGGTACAAGAGGAAGCCGTCTGGACCTTATTACCAGCAGACTTATGAATCAGAAGGCTACATTTAAAGATTTACAGAGCAATAATGAGGACGCAGATGTATCTGAGCTGGCGGTGCAGCTTAAGAGTTCGGAGCTGACATATGAGGCGGCGCTGATGGCAACAAGCAAGATTATGCAGACGAATTTAATGAACTATATCTAAAATATTGCAGTATGGAACAAAATAACGGAGTATTTTGCGTAAGAGAGGGATAATCTATGAAGGTAACTACAAAAGTATTTGGTGAGATTACGATTGACGATGAAAAGATTATTGATTTTCCAAATGGAATCATAGGATTTCCGGAATTGACACAGTTTGCGCTGGTGCATGATTCCGAGAAAGGCACGGAAACAATTCATTGGTTACAGTCCTTGCAGGAGCCCGGATTTGCTATGCCGGTATTAGATCCGCTGTTAGTATGCGGCGAATATAATCCGGAGGTGGACGACGAGCTGCTTAAGCCGCTTGGAACATTAATACCGGACGAAACATTGGTGCTAGTTACCGTTACGGTGCCTAAGGATTTAACCCAGATGACTATCAACCTTAAAGGACCTTTTGTTATCAATGTAGCGGAGAAAAAGGCGACTCAGGTAATTGTCGAGGGAGACAAGTATCCGGTTAAATTCCCGATATATGATATTTTAAATGCCAATAAGAAGAAAGCAGGTGAATAAATGTTAGCTTTATCCAGAAAGAAAAGTGAAGCGCTCATAATCAACAACAACATCGAAGTAACAGTGCTGGAAATAAAGGGCGAACAGGTGAAGCTCGGCATTAATGCACCGAAGGAAGTGCCCGTATACCGTAAAGAAGTATATATCCAGATTCAGAATTCCAATAAGGAAGCTACGAACACCGACGGATTGGCAGCTTTAGAGAACTTATTGAAATAGAATTTTAAGCATTGTCGCAAGCCGCATTTCATACGTATGATGTGCGGCTGTTTTTTCGTATCCGTTTAGGGCGATTTCTATCCTCTGCGCTTCATGATGAAGATAATAGTCCACTTTATACTTCAAGTCTTCCATGCTTTCATAGACTTCCAAATCCCTGCCGATTTCAAAATATTCAGGAATTTCCGCCTGATAGTTAGTAAGCAGAAAACCGCCGCTGCCTAATATATCCCATATGCGTAAGGATAGACCGGTTTCAATGGGGCGCATTGTCATATTTAAGTTAATGCGGCTTGCCTGAAAAACCTTAGGCATTTGGGTTAAGGTATTCACTCCGCCCTTTACATGTACTTTAGGCAGCATGGAAGCGTCGCTGCGAGTATACAGAGATACATTGAAATGCTCCGATAACATATTTAGTGTGGCAATTCTTTCCACATTTGCAAGCTTCATGCCGATATAGCGGTGCGCCACCAGATACCTGTCGGTATCCAAGAATACGTCCTGACCTTTATAAAAGTTAGGATCCGCTGCGGCAATTTCATTGATAATCTGAGTAGGAAGCACATCATATATGAAATTATATCCGTACACCTTCATTTGCGCCTGAATTAAGCCATTCACATAGCCCTTTGTATAATCTGAAAGGGAAAGCGTATCATATATGCACTTTTCGGAATAAAGCGAACCGACGAAACTGACGTCGCTGTCATATTGATTATAATCTTCTTGCGTCATGCCCATAATTACATTTTCAAGACGCTTCACGTTTACGGCAAGAGGGAGATAATAAATATGCTCCGGATTATAGGGGCGGAAGAACTCGTATTGCGCCCTGTCAAATAAAAAGATACGATTCCATTCGTTCTTTAGCGCGTTGGAAAAAAGCTCAGCGACAGGACTGTCAACACTCCAACAGACATAAGGCACTTTCAGACGGTTACAGGTATAGGAAATAGCAGGATAAAAATTAATGCTGAATATGAACGAGAGCTTGTGTGTCAATATCCATTCGGTTATCTTTTCTGCACACCGCGCCGGAGTCACGCCTTTATCGGTCATTTCCATCTCTTCACGGTGTACGGTTATGCCGAAGGACTCGAATACCTGTATTATATCGGGTTCGCATATGCTGTTGTAACGATAGATGAGGATTTCCATTGTGTTATTGTCCTTTCCTTAGCGCTGTATTGTTCTGGATGCAGGTGCACATATGCTTACTGAAAAGGCACGCTCTCGCTCCTGCCATAAATAATTGCTGTATTTATTTGGCTTCATATGTTATAATAACACAAAATGGAAAATAGGACACCCGCTTAAAAAAATTATTTTGGTTTTATATCCTTCGCACTAAATTATTTGTTTTTTTTTCCGATATATACTGCAAAGGAGTATGTTCAGTCTTGATTTCTGCGCAAAAATATTAAGGCGGGACGTATTATCTAGGACGATTCTTTAAAGACACTATTAATAAAATATCACACGGAGGTGATTCATAATGGCAATTGAACCATTAAGCAGCGTAATGACTTATCAGGCACAACCGGTAGTAAAGCCACAGGTACAGCCTGTACAACAGACGGACATGGAAGTTTCGTCAGACGATCAAAAAGTGAATGTGGATACAACCACGGCGGCTGTTGCTAAGACACAGGCGGAAAACAGTGAGAACGACGGCAACACAAACAGCGGAAACAATGCGAATAACGGTTTACAGCAGGCTAAGAATTCACAGTCGGCTAACGAGCAGTTGAAGAAAGCGGTTGCAGAGATGAACCGCAAAATCAACAACACCGATGAAGAAGCTGTTTTCGGTATCCATGAAAAGACAAACAGAATTACTATTAAAATTGTGAATAAGGACACAAAGGAAATTATCAAGGAGTTTCCGCCGGAAAAGACTTTGGATATGATAGCTAAGGTTTGGGAGATGGCAGGAATCCTTGTAGACGAGAAAAGGTAGGAGGTATTATAGATGTCAATCAGAATTACGGGTATGTATTCCGGTCTCGATACTGAGAGCATTATCAGCGAGCTTGTATCAGCGCAGAGCGTTAAGAAAAGCTCTATGGTTAAAGCACAGACTAAATTGAGCTGGAAGCAGGACGCATGGAAAGCATTAAATACTAAGATTTTTAGCTTCTATACTAATACATTAAGTAATTTGCGTTTTCAGTCTTCTTATATGAAGAAGACGACTAAAGTTTCCAATTCCAACGCGATAAATGTCGTTACGGGAGCGGACGCGGTAGACGGCGTAAGGACTGTAAGCGTTAATAAACTTGCTAAAGGCGGATATCTGACGGGTGCAGACCTGACAGGTGTGGGAAATATAGGTTATACTGACGGTGCATCTATAGGACAGATTTTAAAACGAAGCAAGCTTAATGGGAATGGTCTTAATGACAACAGTAATCTGGAAGGAAGTTTCAACGTAGTCGGGGCGGACGGCGCTTCTTATACAATTAATGTAAACGCAAATACAACAATTAAAGATGTGGTTGGACAGCTACAGAAAGCGGGACTGAACGCTAACTATGATGAAAGCAGCACGAGAATTTTTGTAAGTTCTAAAAATACCGGTGCAAATTATAACTTCTCACTGGTAGGAAACAATGAAGGCGGAATGAACGCTTTGGCGGTTCTTGGTCTTTTATCAACTAATGATCTAAGTAGCAGTGAATATACGACATGGGCGTCATATAAAAATGCTGACGGTACGCTTACGTCTGACGGGCAGAAAGTATATGACAAGATGGTAGCTGACAAGGTCGCAGCGTATAAGTCAGAATGGGATTCACTTACGGCGGCTAATAAGAAGATTACGGATTCAATCAAGGCATTGGACGATAATGATGCGATTGGTTCAAAGTTTTCAGCAGATAATTCAGGTGCGAAGCTGTCTGATATTTATAATGATTTGTATAAAGACGGCGGTCTTTATGATGTAATGAAGGAAAAGAAAGCGGCTTATGATACGGCTAAAGCAGCTTATGAGCCGATTGAGAAAGCGGAGGCGGCTTATAATGCAGCTAAGGAAGCTGCTGAAAAGGCTGCGGCAGCTTATGATGTAGATAAGGATAATGCTACATTAACAGAAGCTGATAAAGAAGCATCTAAGAAGAAGATGGAAGAAGCGCAGAAAGCAAGTGATGACGCGCAGAAGGCATATGAGGATGCTAAGGCTAAGATAGGTGATGATGACGCTGTTAATACTGTTAAGACAGCATATGAGGATGCTAAGACAGATTATGAAACGGCAAAGACAGCATATGACGACAAGAAAGCAGTAGTTGACGATTATCTCGATGAGATGCGCAATGGTAAACTGGTTGAGAAAAAAGATGAGGACGGCAATACGGTCTACGAACCGCTTAAAGATGCAGATGGCAAAATCGTGTATAAGGCTGACGGCACAACACCAGAAGATGATACGAGCAAACCGGTTATGGTGCGTGACGGCAACGGACTCATGGACCAGTGGAATAAGTATCAGGCAGACGGGACATTGCCTGCCGGAGTGGCGAATAAAGATGAATTTCTGACACAGATTAATTCATACAATAAGTGGCTTAATGCTTTTGAAGGAGCTGAAACAGACAGAGAAACATTGCTTAAGAATGCAGCCCGTATAGACGAGATAGCAGGAGCTGACGGCTATATTAGCATCGATGGAGACGGTAAGGCAACGGCGGCAGTCAATAATAAGCTTGAAGATGGTGTTAAGGCGGAATTTGATGCTAAAGTTGAAGTTGCACAGGCAGCTATATCAACTGATGCGGATGGAAAATTGAACGGCAAATATGCTGCGCTCGCAGGCGGAACCAAGATTGACGGTCAGGATGCGGAGATTATATTAAACGGAGCGAAATTTACCTCATCGACCAATAATTTTACCGTAAACGGTCTGACGCTTACTGCACAGGAAGAGACGCATGGAGAGGAGATAACACTTACGACTTCTACTGATACCGACGGTATCTATGATATGATCAAGAATTTCTTCTCAGAGTATAATAAGCTCATAAACGAGATGGATTCTTTATACAATGCGGAGTCTTCCAGTGGATATGAACCGCTTACCTCAGAGGAAAAGGATGCTTTGAGCGATACCGAGGTGGAAGAGTGGGAGAAGAAGATTAAAGATTCGCTGCTTCGCAGGGACAGTACGCTTAGAACAGTATCTAACAGTATGGTTTCCATATTGATGCAGGGAACGACTGTAAACGGAAAACAGATGTATTTGTCCGACTTCGGCATTAGTACGCTGGGATACTTTAAGTCAAAGGATAACGAGAGAAACGCTTATCATATTGACGGCGATGCAGACGACGCCGATACGAAGGGCAATGAGGACGTATTAAAGAAGATGATTGCTTCAGATCCTGAAACAGTTATGAATTTCTTCACACAGTTGTCAACGAGTCTGTATGATAATCTGACAGATAAGATGTCATCTATTAAGGATACGAGAAGCGCATTTACCGTTTACAACGATAAGGTAATGAAGAAGGAGTACGATGCGTACACCGATAAGATAAAGGCTGAGGAAGAGAAGCTTAACAACATGATGGATAAGTGGTACTCTAAGTTCTCTAAGATGGAGACCGCACTTGCCAAGTTGGAGTCAAAGAACAGTTCTTTATCGAGTCTGTTTGGTAATTAATAAGATATGTTGCATATAAGAATGGTGTGTAATAGTAAACTGCAATAGAAATTTTGTTTACGATAATCAAGGAGGAGAATATGGCTATGCCGGCACGCAACCCGTTTGCAGAATACGCAAATAATAAGATATTGACCGCTTCCCCAGCGGAAGTGACATTGATGTTATATGAAGGAGCTATTAAATTCTGTAATATAGCAATCGTGTCCATTGAGCATAATGAGATGGAAAAAGCGCATGTTAATATCAAAAAGACGCAGCGTATTATAGAAGAGTTTAGAAATACGCTCGACCATAAGTATCCGGTTGCTGAAGAATTTGACAAAATTTATACTTATCTTCTCCAGAGGCTGCTTGAAGCCAATGTTAAGAAGGATAAGGCAATTCTCGAAGAAGTCAATATGCACCTTAGAAGTGTGCGTGATACATGGAAGGAAGTAATGAAACGCTGCAATAATGCGGAGAAAGGGTAGGCATGAGTCAAAATAGTGCACAAATTTTACTGCAGAGCCTTGAAAAGAAAAATACTATATTAGATGCAATCATTAAACAAAATGATATACAAGAAGATATCCTGAAACAAGAGAAGCTTGATATGGATGCGTTTGACGCTTCGATTGACAGGATAGATACACTTGTGAATGAGCTGGAGAAGTTGGATGACGGATTTGAAACACTGTACAATAATGTGCGTGGTGAGATTATGGGTCACAAGCAGGAGTACAGAAATGAAATTGCCGGCATTCAGGAACAGATTCAGCAAATCACTGATAAGATAGTAACAATTAATGCGGGTAAGATGCGCAATCAGATGCGGGCTGACAATCACTTTAAGCAGAAAGCCAAAGAAATTAAATCCGCAGTGTCTAAAACAAATGCGAGCAAGAACTATTACAATAATATGAATAGACTCAATTATGTAGCGCCGCAGTTTTATGACAATAAGAAGTAGTTTATTCATGAAAAATTTACAGTATGTTCGTTGTTTGTTCGATTTGGTTCGGATATAATATAATTAAGAAATCTAAAGGATTTCTAGGAGAGATGCCTGGATAATTCCAAAGTAAAGGTGAACGGGACAGCTCACTTTCTCTATTGGGGGACATGAAACTACCATAGAATATTCCTGTTTAACAGGACGCTGTCCAATAATAAGATTTGTTAAGCGTCTGGTTAAAAACTGGACGCTTTTGCATTGGAGTGTAAATATGCTTGCAAAAGAAGAGTTATTGGAGCTGGACGCGCCACCACTTATAAAAAATGTATCTTTGGAATTATATAAAGAATTTTCTATTGATTATTTATTGGCGAGGAAATTTATATATCATTTTTCTGATGGTTCAAAAATCAATATTGAATTCACGGAATGGGGAATATATCATATGCTGTCAATTCAGCACATAAATAATAGAATCAAAAATAGTGAGTTTTTTCAAAAGATTGATGAAGGTCTAACATTTGATGATTTTAGAGTTAATGATGCTGTTAAAGTAAGATTCAAGGAACAAAAGAAAAGAATTTCTATGTTCGCCTGTACATATAATACTTTGAGGAAAGGTCAGGCATTTTATATCCCATCCGGCAAAGTAAAAAATACTAACAGTGTAAAAGTAGACTATATATTATATCGTATCCTTGATAATAATAACGGTATGAATATTGGAATTAGGCAGGAAGCGGATAAATTTGTACCGCTTACTATACTTATATCGAAGCAATCATCATTAATGAACTATATAGATGTTGAAAATTTTAAGTTAGTAGAAAAACTGGAAATAACAGATATGCAGGGTAATATGGTTGAAACAATAAGTTATGCAGTCTCTAAAACAAAAATTTGAAAAAATTTTAAAAAAGCCCTAAAGTAAATCAAAGATACTCCGATATATATTACAAGTAAAGTAAAGAAACTTACTTAACCAACAGTAATGGAACCTAAGGCAGCGTACGAGCCGGAGGAACCATTACAAACAAAAATCAGCGGCAAGGATGCCGCATAAAATTCAAGGAGGAATATATTATGGTAGTACAACACAACATTACAGCAATGAACTCTAACAGAATGCTTGGTTTGACAACAAGCGCACAGGCTAAGTCAACAGAGAAGTTATCTTCCGGTTACAAGATCAACCGTGCAGCAGATGATGCAGCAGGTCTGTCAATTTCCGAGAAGATGAGACGTCAGGTAAGAGGTCTTACACAGGCAGCAGCTAATGCACAGGATGGTATTTCTGTAGTACAGACAGCAGAAGGTGCATTGAACGAAGTTGAGGATATGTTACAACGTATGAACGAACTTGCTGTTAAAGGTGAGAACGGAACTCTTACAACAACCGATCGTGCTTCCATTCAGGCTGAAATTAGACAGTTGATGAGTGAAGTTGACCGTGTACAGAGCACAACCACATTCAATGAAATGAACCTGTTAGACGGTTCCTTCATCAAGGGACTTCAGGTAGGTGCAGAAGCTGGTCAGCACATCGAAATCAGCGTAGCTAACATGAGTATGATTGGTTTGGCTTCAGGTATCAAGAATAAACTGTATACCAAAGTTACCTATAATAACTTGTCATCGGCTCCGACAACGATTGTAAGTACATCTTATACGAAGGATGCTTCCAGCGGTGTCGTACAGGGGCAAGAAGTTTCGAAGAAGATTAACACATGGACTACAATGAGTACAAGCGGCTATAATAAGAAAGCAATGACGAGCGAAATTGCAACAGCTCTTGTAAAGAGTTTCATGAACCTTCAGACAGGTCAGGACACGACGGTTGTTACGACTCAGGATTTCAACAGCTTGAACGCATTCATTAAGGGTGCATTGGCAATAGTATCCTCACAGAGATCTGACCTCGGTGCTATCCAGAACAGACTTGAGCATACTATCAACAACCTGAACAACATCGTTGAGAACACCACATCTGCTGAAGCGGCTATCCGTGATACAGATATTGCTACAGAGATGGTTAGATACTCTAACAACCAGATCTTACAGCAGGCTGGTACATCAATGTTGTCACAGGCGAACCAGAGCAACCAGTTGGCACTGTCCTTACTCGGCTAATTGCATAACAGTTAAGGAACATTGTAAAGAAACTACCAGAAGAGCCGTTCGTATGAGCGGCTCTTTTTATCGGGATAAATAAAAGCTTTACACTTTTAAAATCAAATAAAACAGGACGTAAGCTATATATAATAGACTTGCGCCCTAGTCTGCTTGCTATTAAGTTATTCTTTAATTTTGTCAATATCTGTTAGGTTTACGCCTAAAGAATTTAATACTGCTTTTAACGATAAATAATCATTTTTTAGTCCGTCATATGTTTTAACGGCATTTTCTTCTTTTGCACTTTTCATATGTGCTTGTACTTTTTGGAATTGATCAACTACATCTTTTATAATTTCACCATTGCTAGGCATATCGTTTCACCTCCTGATTATAAAACACTCATTCAACTGTAAACAGTATATCATAATCAGAGTGCAAAGTCTAATATATTTTGGTCAATAGTCTTATGTTCTCGCATTTACAGATTACGATAAATTTATCGAATAATTTATTGAAGGCATGGATAAACTATGTTATAATATTTATACAAATTTATTGAAAGGATATGAATATATGCTGACGATTGCACCTGTTTCGGACTTAAGAAATTATGGTAATGTTTTAGAAAAAGTATCTGCCGGTTCACCTGTATATTTAACACGAAATGGACGGGGGGCATATAGCATTCGTGATATGCACGATGAAGAGAACTTCCAGAAAGCAGAGGCAATGATTCAACTGTTGTGTGAACTTAATGTCGGTATCCGCTCGGCAGAAGAAGAAGGCTGGATTTCGGAAGAAGATTTTCGCAGCCATTTTAAGAATGTAAGGAATGACATATGATAGAATATAAAATTCGTTATACACCGGAGGCAATGCGTGATATGGAAGCGGTATGGAATGGTGTGTATGAAGCGTCAAAAGAGTCTGGTGTTGCGGATAGATATGTGGAAGATTTTATTGATGAGATAGAGAAGAAAAAACAATTTCCGCTTTCCGGAATACCGCTTGTATATAGAGGGCTTTTTACTGGTTTCTATTCGGTCAATTTTAAAAAGTATAAAGCATTCTATCGTGTTTATGAGAGTTATATAGAAGTTATTAGGATTATTATGGAAAAAATGGATTATATGCAGATATTGTTTGGTGAGTCTGAATAATGTATATAAAAAATTTATTGACTGAATGATTACGGTTCAAACTCTATCTCCATTTTTTCATAGAAAATGCGAGCCTCTTTCCACAACCTGTTAAAATAAGTTCCTATATCAAGTTGATTAGTAGCAGCGATATAATAATCCATCAACGCTTCTTTAAACAAATTAGCCAAAACCGACAGCTCCGGATTTTCAAGAACATCATACAAATTAATAAGGCTTTTTTCTATCTGATATAATAATTCGACAGCGGTCATATACACATCTGGCGGGCATTCTGGATTCTTTTCTATTGTCAATGTCAATTTTTTAAGTTCCGCAAGCACACCTAATACATTTACGACATATTGCATCATATTTGCTTCAGAATTATTTTCACATGCAAATGCACTGATAGCGGTATCTATAGTAATTGAATAAACTGCGCTGGAACCAAAGCTGCTTATCGACGCGTAATTAATCAGTTCAGCTAGTTCATTAGGCACATTATTACTTTTTGTATATAAGAATAACTTTCCGCCACACCTGATTTTAGATATGGTATCGTATATTATAGGCAGTTCCGTGCATCTGTCCAAAGAAAATATAGCCGCATGGCATGACTTATTAAGCAATGTAGAAAATACAAACGATTTCTCAGGTAGCAAAATAAAAGAGCTGTTTTCCTGCAAAAAAGTCATAAAACTATGGATTTCTTCGGACACATGTTCTTTTTCGTTCATGCCATAGCCTATAATATTTTTAGCTTGACTGCTTGATAAAAGGGTAGGATATAACTGTTCAAAAAGCAGGCAGTAGCAAATAAGATAGGGTGAATCTCCGCAATTCTCCTGTAATTTTCGCATAAAGCTGCATGAACGCGCCCAAATGGTCTCCTTCATCAAATGATAATTTACCACTAACGGTCTTACAGTAACATTAGAATAATCATCAACATTCGGTTTTTTCATAATAACATGATGATTATCTGTGTTCTCATCAACTATAAATATATTATTGTCATCAACTTCAATTTTCATTTTGATTAAGCTCCCTGTCTGCAAGATCAAACAGAATATGCAGCCGTTCTACTATTCTGTCATAGTCAAAATATTCCATGACATATTTCCTTATCTCATAGAAGTTGTTTTCAAGGAATCCTTGATTAGCACAAAGTTCCGATAAAGCACGGGCGTATGCGGGAATATCATTTAAGGTATCCACGATTTTTCCTACTTTTCCGTCATCTGTTACATCACGCGCCGCGTCGATATTTGTGGTAATAACCGTACAGCCAAAACCTGCCGCTTCCGCAAATACATTCGGGCAGCCGCCTTCCATTTGTGAAGTAAGCGCAAAAATCTTTGCTTTTCTATAATAGGCACATAACTGCTCTCTATCGTCAATCTGACCAGTCAAGCGGACATGTCTAGCAATCTCCGGGAATTCCTTGCAAAACTCGTTGAAAAACTGTTGAAATTCAAGAGTGACAGAGCCTACCATGATGAGTTCCCATTTTTCTTTGAAATAAGGATACGACATGGCGTATGAATATAAAAGTACGTGTGAATTCTTTTGGGCGCTGCCAATCCTGCCGACTGTAAGTATTATATTTTCCTTTTCATTATATTGGCACTTGCTCATTGCCGGATAAAAAGTATTATAAATTCCATTGGGAACATATTCAATGCGACGTCTCCATTTATTATAGATAAAGCTTTGTAATTTGCGTGATTCGCAGCTTATTATGTCTATCTTTTTCAAAAAATCTGCATATTGTTCATCGTCTAGCGGAAGCGCGTTTATCCAGCCGGAATTAGCGTCCAGTTTTAAATAGATAATACCGCATGGGTTCAAGGTTTTATATACATGCGCAAGTTCTATGTATTCCAGTCTTGGTCCAAAAAGAAATAGTAAATCTATATTCATATAATTTTCCGCCACATATTGTACCGCCGCCTGCATATGCGAAAGCTCCTCTGAACATGGCAAAAACTGCAGCGTTATGCCTTCAAAATATTTTAAGTAAGGATACTCTCCATTTTTCTCAGTTAAAATTACCATACTGCTGCCAAAATGCCTATAACACACATAAGGAATAACAATACGGTCCTTCATAAGCTGGACATTTTCTAATGGGTATGCGGGTACGACGCAAATATTGTATCTTTTCATATAATAATACTCCTATTTACAGTTTGTTTTTTATCCATATAATGTCCTAAATACAATACTCTTTTATGATATTTGCAATTTCTTTCTTTGTGGGAATATTCTTATCTTCTTTTTTATAATAGATAGTTATCAGATAGACTTCTTTATCATCTTTAATCACATAATATATAATACGATAACCATTAGATTTTCCGACTTTTGTATTTGAATTAGCAACCCTTACTTTATATGTATGATTATCTGTTGGAATATCAATATCAGGTATATCATCTCCTACAAAATTTCCAAGTTCTAAATCTTTTACAACATTGTCAATGTCATCTGTAATGTTTTTAAATTTCTTCTTTTTCTCATAATATTCAACATCCTGAAGAAATTTAGGTGTTGGAATTACTGTATAATACATATTTTATTCACTTCCTTCTTGACTCCTATGTTCATTCATAAAATCTCTCCAAGACTTTTTAGGAAGTTTTCCTTCACGCATGAGTTGGACTTCCTTAAATGATTCAATTATAGACTCCTGAATAGTACAATATCTTTCATTTAACGTAGATATACTCATGGTATTAACCTCCTTTTTAAATCTCGTATCGTCATTTTTATCTGATTTCATTATAACACCTCAATTTAAGTTATACAAGCAACTATATAAATCTTTAATCAATATTATTTCTATTTTTTGTTTTTTATACAAATTTATTATTGAATACGATATATAAAGCGTTAATGCGTTTATCTTATTTGAGCTTTTCAATGCGTTCTAATGCTTCCAACGCTGGAGTATAATCTCCGCACCTGTGATAATGTTCTGTGGCAATATCCTTTTTACCAAAAAGCTCATATATGAAGCCAATGTGATATGAGGCAACCTTTGGCTCTACGGAATCCCGCGAAGGAGCTGTAAGCGATTTGACAAATTCGGGCAGCGCCTTAAGCGGTTGGTTGGCAAGGATATAGGCGCGCCCAATCATACACAGATAGTCTGCATTATCGCTGAAATATTCATAGTAAGACAAAAACTGCATAGCCTCTTTAATCTGCATATTATCTAATAGTATACTGCCGTAATTATTGATAAGTATACGTGTATAATCATCATTCGGATTCGGGTTGTGTTCAACTGCAAGCTTAAAATACTCTGCGGCGTGTTCTGTATCCCGCATCATCATATAACATTGGGCAATCTGGAAATAAATGTAGGGATTGTCCGGCTCGTTTTTAAGTTCTTCCATAAGAAGTTTCATATTAAGCAGGGATTTCCTGTCTAAAAATTCTTTGCTGCCAAGATAACCTACATGTTCAACTACTATGGGAATCTGGTAGGAAGTGTAGGGAACATTGGCGATAGGCGTAAGTACTTCGTGAATAGGTTTTTCATAATGATAATATTTACGGTTAAAAAGCCTGTCCAACATAGTGGTCTGATAGCGGATAGAGCCGTTGTCCTCAAAATAATTAAGCATCTTAACCGAGCCTACGCTTTTGGGATTTTCCTGAATTAATTTATCAAGAGCTTCTAAATCCAGTTCTTTAACAAACTCGTCGGTATCTAACGATAAAATGACATTATGTGAAGCGCGGCTTATTACAAAGTTGCGTGCCGCGCTGAAGTCGTTAATCCATTCAAAATCATACACCTTATCTGTATACTTTAAAGCGATTTCTTTGGAATTGTCGGTTGAACCGGTATCGGCAACGACAATTTCAAAATTATAAGGCTGTAACGCCAACAGACATTTCTCAAGATGTTCCGCTTCGTTTTTGGTAATTATACATACGGAAATAGGAATCATAATTATTCACTCCTTATATATCACAGCATTAATACTCTGACAGGAATTTACTGTCTGCTTAATGCTCTAAGTCTTTCTTTTGCGGGTGCAAAACTCCCACATTGGTTATAGCAGGCAATAGCAGTAGTAATATCGCCCATAAGTTCGCATATTTCGCCAGTGCGGAAGATGGGAAGAAAGCTGTTCGCCCCATTCTGCTTGCACAAAGGTATGCCAATTGCTTTTTGATATTGTTCAAGAGCTTGTTCATACATTTGGTTCAGCCGATAGATATTCCCCATCAGATACACGAAATCTGCCGAAGGGGAGAAAGCGTCGTAGATACTCTCGAAACCCAGCGCAGTTTCTTGTTGTCCTGTCAGCAGAAGAGCGTTTCCATAAGAAACTACCATAGCCTGAACATAGGCAAGTTCAGGGTCCAAATCATAGGAAAGCCCTTTGCTGTAATATTCACAAGCACGGGAGAAATCTCCGACTATTTCACAGGTCTTACCTAACTGGTAATACAGATACGGATTATCAGGATCTGTAACAAGCTGCTTCTCAAGGAGGGTAAAATTCCGCTCATATTTGGCAATACATTCTTCATCGCTCATATCATACCCGGTATGCAATATTGTGGTTTTTAACAGATATGCCGTAAAATCTTTGCTGCGGATTGGCGTAAGCTGCTCGTGTATCATTCCAGTATAACGGTATAAGCGTTTGTCAAAAAAACGCTCCGTGTTGTCAATATTGTCTATGGCTGGAATGTCATTTTTTGTAACTATATTTTCACGCGTTACTGAACCTACGCTGTCAGCCAAGTGCTTACGAAACCAGTTAAGCTCCTCTATATCTATCGTCTTAATATATTCGTCGCAGTCAATCATAAATATCCAGTTATTAGAGGCGGCGCGCAGAGAATAATTTCTTGCCGCGCTGAAATCATCACACCACTCAAAGTCAAGTACTTTATCGGCATATTTTCCAGCAATTTCTTTGGTACGGTCTGTAGAACCGGTATCAACTACTACAATCTCAAAACCATAAGATCTGAGCGAGGACAGACATTTTTCTATTCTATTTTCCTCATTCTTAGCTATAATACATACAGATATCGGAAGCATTGCTGAATTTCCTTTCAGGATAATATTCCAAGTTCTCTAAGTCGGTTCACCGCCAACGGATAACCATAAGCCGCAGACTTTTTATAAAATTCAATCCCTTCCGGGAGTTTGCCTAAAGTTTCATTGACCAATCCAATATTGAAGTAGGCGATAAAAGTATTGGCACCTTCAATTTCACTGCTTGTACACTTCGTCGCCTTGACAAATTCCATCATAGCCTTGAGCGGCATATCGTTATTGAGGTAAACAAGGCCCATGTTGCAGAGAAAACCTGCATCATTGGCGAAGTTGTCACATATTGGTTCAAAAAAATCGAGAGCCTCTTTATGCCTCCCCGTCGAAGTCATTGAAACCATAAAGGCAGTCGCTATTGTCAAAAGCCATGGCTGGTCAGGAGTGATATTACGTTCAAACGCCTTTTTATAATATATATAGGCATTTTCATAATCATTGATACTGTTATAGGACTGCCCTACCTGAAAATAGAAATACGGCTCGTCAGGATTTTTTTCTATTTCTTTAAAGAGCAGAGAGTTATTTCTTTCAACTTTTTTTTGTTTAGCCTCTTCATCTCCCATATATCCGTCGTGGTCTACCGTAAGCGGTATATCATAACGCTCATAGTATGTGCCATTGGTCTTGATGTCTGTTACCTGCTCGTGTATGGTCTGCCTGTAATCATAATAACGCTTATGAAAAAGTCGCTCTACTCTATCTGGCGAATTATATATTTTTCCTCTTGAATCGTAATAGTTATTACGAAGCAGCATGCCGACTCCACGGGGATGATTTTCGATAGCTTCATATAGAGCCTCTATATCCAAATCTATCAGATATTCGTCGCTGTCCAGGATTAGGACATAATTATGTGAAGACTTTTTTATGGAAAAGTTTCTCGCTGCGCTGAAATCGTTAATCCATTCAAAATCATAAACCTTGTCCGTATATTGCAGGGCAATTTCTTTGGTGTGGTCAACAGAGCCCGTGTCAACGACTATGATTTCAAAGCCGTAGGGCACAAGCGGCGCTAAACATTTGCCGATTTTGCTTTCTTCATCTCTGGTAATAATACATACTGAAATAGGAACCATATTTAAACCTCCATAATTGCGCGATTGGTGAAACTTAGCACATCAATAGTATTCCTTCTTATTTGACTTTTGGGCTACTGCAACATCTCTCTAACACGGCAGCGATAAGAGTGGTATTTCGCCAGCTTGTCATGCCCGCTTGCCGCAATAGCGCGCCGCTCATCTTCATGCGTAAGATAATAATCTATTTTATTTAATAAATCCTCTTTACTCTCATAGAATACAAAGTCTTCCTCCGGAATAAAAAAATCCATGAAGTCATTCTGATAGTTACTTAGCAAAAAGCCGCCGCTCCCCATAATATCGAAGGCGCGCTGTGGGATACCGCTTTTAATGCTGCGCAGGGAAATATTCAGGTTTATCCTGCTTTGTTTAAATACTAAGGGCATCTCACTGTATGGCTCGATACTGCCGTGGTTAATCAGATTAGGCAGCTTAAATTCAGGATCATGTGTAAAAAGGTCAAATTTATGTTTCTGCGTTATTGCTTTAATCAGGCTTGTACGTTCTAAACCAGTAATCTTGCGGTTGATGACATACTGCGCATACAGATATTCCTTTGTTTCCACCCCATCTGGATTGGGCTCCATCGGCAGCGCACTATATAAATCATTCATTATGGGACCTAAGGACTCCTGAATGAAGTTATAGCCCTGTACTTGCATCTGCGAAGCCATCAATGCGTCAAGATAACCTTTTGCATAATCTGACAGTCGTGTCATTCTATCGAAAAAATTATGTTTCTCTGTATAAAGCGAACCGACAAAGGAAATATCATACAGGAATTTCAAGTCGTTAGCTGCCAGCGTACTTGCATTCGGTTCTTCGGGATTAGCTGTCATTGGCTTAAGTCTATCCAGCCTTTCCGGATTTGCCGCCATCGGCAGATAGTGTACGGTCTTTATACCTGCTTTATGAAATTCAAAGTACAGCTCCTTATCAAACACATAAATGGTATTGCAGGGATTTATGGTAGTATATGAATATAACATTACGTAGGGACTGTCATAAATCCACGATATATAGCGGATATCATTCTTTTTGCATGTACCTGAAATAACGGGAAAATAGTTGAATGAAAAGACTATATCCGGAACTTCACGGCGAAGAGCAGCGGATAGCTCCGCCTCTATCACATCATCACGCCTTGAATCCCTATTGGAAAAAGGAAAGCATACAAGAGTATGACCTTCTTTACAGAAAGCCTCCTTCATATCCGTATTTCCAAAACTCGACCACTCAATAAATAATATTTTCATATAGATAGTATGACATATTTTTCATGTATAATCAACTTGCATTTTTCACCTTTAAACATACTATTATTTCGGCATATCGTTCAGATAAATGAGTCGTTGCTTAGCAGGTTCAAAATTACCGCATTTTATATAATACTTACATGCTTCCTTAAGCCGTCCCATACATTCATAAATTACGCCTATGTTATAATTAGCACGGTAACTATTAGTGCCTTCTACAGAAAACTGTTCCATTGTGGCAGCTTTTTTGAATTCCTCAATCGCATTATTAAACTGCGCATTGTTCATATAGATTAAGCCCATCAAAAAAACGAAATCCGCCCTAATTGCAAAATCATCATATATACCTTTAAGCAGCAAAGCTTCGTCAAATCTTTTCATATCCAGCAGACAATATCCATAGGCTTCCACCATATTCTGAACATATCCTTGTGTGATATCAAGGTCCATAGAGAGTCCAAGATTAAACCATTCATACGCCTTCTCATAATCTTTAAGTCTAACGCAGCTTTGACCTAATTGATAATAAATATAAGCGTCTTCACCTTTTATCTTAAGTTCTTTTTCTAATAATGCGATATTGCGAAGCGCTTTGGCGCGCATTTCTTCTTCGGAGCCGTCATAACCGACATGCAGGAGAGTGAGCGGCGCTTTAAAAGCCGGTATAGGCGAAACAGAGCGCATATCAGAGTGCATACCGTTATTGCATTTAAGGCTGACGTCTTCCAACGAAGATTTTCGCACAAGCTGCTCATGTATAGAGCCTTCATAATGAAAATAATTCCTGTTAAATAAGCGGCTGACACGGATATTTTCGATTGAAGCCTGTCCGTTCTGGGAGAAGCGGTTGCGGATTAAAACCTGCCCGACTTCGCTAGTATGGTTATTTATTAACTGTAAAAGCATACTGCTATCAATGGACTCTAAATATTCGTCACAATCGATACTGAGTATCCAGTCATTTGTTGCTTGAACAATAGAATAATTTCTTGCTGCGCTGAAATCATTAATCCAGTCAAAGTGATAGATTTTATCGGTATACTTTGCCGCGATTGCAAGAGTAGCGTCAGTAGAGCCAGTATCGACTAAAACTATCTCATCATAGTACGGTTTCAACCTGCTTAAGCATTCTCCGATATGCTGTTCTTCGTTTTTAGCAATCATACATATAGAAATCGGCAGCATAGTTACACTTCTTCCAATTTTTTGGCGGCGTCATTAAAGTCTCCGCATTTACTGTAATATTCTTTGGCTTTTTCTTTATCGCCTAAAGTTTCATAGATACTTCCGATGTTATAATAAGCGCGGTAGCTGTTTACGCCTTTTCTGGAAAACTCTGACATAGTAGTAGCTTTTTTGAATTCGGCAAGCGCCTGTTCCCACATGCCTTTTTTCATATATATCATACCCATCAGATAAACAAAATCCGCACGGTTGGCAAACAGGTCATATTTTTCCGCCAGACTTAAGGCACTGTCATATTTGGCAAGTTCAATCAGACAATAGCCGTAGGTTTCAATCATACTTTGGACAAATTCGGCATGGGGATTAGTATCAAGTCCCAGCCCTTCTTTATAATAATAGATTGCCTTCTCCATATCGTTTAAGGAAAGGTAATTCTGACCGAGCTGAAAGTATATATAAGGATCCGGACCTTTTACGTCCAAATCGTGCAGAAGCATTTCCAGATTGCGTGTGGCGCGTATGCGCTTATCGGATTCTGTGACATAGCCTTCATGATAGAAAGTCAGCGGAAGCTGAAACAGTTCAGGTCTTGTTCCGTCTAAGCTCATTACCTGCTCATGCACGCTGCCTTCATAATGGCAGTACTTACGGTTGAAAAGTCTGGCAATGCGTTCCGTCATAATAGAACGGACACCTTGAATAATATACGGATTATTGCGGACAATCATGCCCGCGCAGGCACATTTGTCTTTCAGCGTATATTCTATATCTGCAAGATTGATATTTTCCAGATATTCGTCGCAGTCTATTATCAGAACCCAGTCGTTTGAAGCCTGAGCGACAGAAAAGTTTCTCGCGGCGCTGAAATCGCTGCACCAGTCAAAATGATAGACCTTGTCTGTGTACTTCTTAGCAGTTTCAACGGTTCTGTCCACAGAGCCCGTATCCACGACGACGATTTCAAATTTGCACGGTCGTAGTCTCTTTAAACATTCCTCAATATGTATATCTTCATTTTTAGCAATCATGCAGACTGTAATTGGTAACATGGATATCAAGCCTTTCTTCTTAAGTTCTCAATAAATTATTGTATAGATATTTTACCATTTTATGAGTTTTCTTACAATAAAAAATGTGAATATACGTGCCTTTTATCATTTTTACGCACAAAAAGCGAAATTGCGTTAGAAATTTTATTAAAATGCTTTTATTTTTTAATATTTTATGGTAAAGTATATAATGACGGAGCGGTAATGACTTTTCTCTGTGCACAAGAATATTACATTTTAGGAGGGACTAAACATGCTGAAAGCAGAAATTCTTAAAAAAGAAATTTTATCACAGTACAGGAGCGTGAGACAGTTCGCAATTGAGATGGAGATTCCGTATTCTACATTAGTAACGGCGCTTGACAGGGGTATTGAGGGTATGGCTTATGGAACCGTTATCAGAATGTGTGACAGATTAAACCTGAATCCTGTGGACTTTTCTCCGCTGGACAAGAAGAGCGTACTAGGTGGAAAAATCCTTGAGAACAGGGTAATGCAGTATTATATTAAGCTGAATAAGGCAGGACGTAAAAAGGTGCTCGAACTTATGGACGATTATTCTCAGCTTGAAAAATATCAGTCAGAAAGCTGATAGGGAATAAGAAGTAAATGAAATATGATTATCTGGTGGTTGGAGCGGGTTTATTCGGCGCAGTTTTTGCGCATGAGATGAACAAAAAAGGGAAAAAGCTGCTTGTAATTGATAAAAGGGAGCATATTGCCGGCAATATTTATACAGAATTGATTCTTGACGTAAATGTACATAAGTACGGAGCGCATATTTTCCATACGTCCGATAAAAAAGTATGGGATTATGTAAACCAATTTTCAGAATTTAACCATTATATCAATTCACCAATAGCAAGGTATCATGACGAGCTGTATAATATGCCTTTTAATATGAATACCTTCAATAAAATGTGGGGAGTAATTACGCCCACGCAGGCTAGAGAGAAAATAGAAGAGCAGATAAAGAGCCTTAACATTGATGAACCGAAGAATCTCGAAGAGCAGGCGTTATCGCTGGTAGGATATGATGTGTATGAGAAGCTTGTAAAAGGGTATACGGAGAAACAGTGGGGGCGTGACTGCAAAGAGCTGCCGGCTTTTATCATTAAAAGACTACCGCTTCGATTTACATATGATAATAATTATTTCAACGATGTATATCAGGGGATTCCCATTCACGGTTATACTTATATAGTAGAAAAAATGCTTGAGGGCATTGAAGTAAAAACCGCAACTTCGTATCAGGAATATATAAAGACCGCGCCCAAGGACAGTAATGGAAGCTTCACTGACGGCTTAGGAAATACGTTCTCAAAGATTTTGTATACCGGAATGATAGACGAATATTTTGGTTACAAATTAGGACATTTGGAATATCGTTCACTGCGTTTTGAACAGGAAGAGATGCCGGAATGTGATAATTTTCAAGGGAATGCGGTTGTAAATTATACAGACAGGGAAACTCCGTATACAAGGATTATAGAGCACAAACATTTTGAGTTTGGAAAACAGCCGGGAACTGTCATTACCAAAGAATATCCTATGGAATGGAAAGTAGGAGAAGAGCCGTATTATCCGGTAAATAATGAAAGGAATAATTCATTATACGCCGAATATCGTAAGCTTGCCGAGGAGGAGAGAAACGTTTTATTCGGAGGCAGGCTTGGCTGGTATCAGTATTATGACATGGACAAAATAGTTGCCATCGCGCTTCAGATGGCAGAAAAAGAAACAGCCGGAGAATTTTAACTCCGGCTGTTATCGTAATGTGCAAGGAGACGCACTTAGTATCAACAATAACTGTTAAACATCATTCCACTGTATGCGCTTGTAATATATGGCGTTGCAAAGTTCTTACCGGGATTTTTATATGCCACGATAATGTTGTTTACATAATTCATCGGATTTAAGGAAATCTGATTAGTCTTGCGTACTAACGAACGTGTGAAATCCATAATGGAAGAAAAATTCGATTTAGCCTTGTCGTCTGTCGCATTTTTCTGAACTGTGTCCGTATCAATTTCCAAAGTTCCATCAATATTAATATTCAGTCCTGCAGAAGTCAGCCCGTCTGCATAAAGTCTGGTAATACTCCCCATTTCATGAACTATGCGGTTGCTCTTAGGGTGCGAATCACTATATTCCGCAGCGGCACGTAAAAAGGAGTTATATCCGTTAATCAGGGAATTAATATTCTCAGTAAGCGATTCTACATCTGTCTTAAGCCCGATTGTTGCAGTTTCACCTTCTTCGCTGCTTACTCCGTTAAGCGTCAGTTCATATTCACGACCTATAGTTATCTTATTAGAAAGAGACGTATGCTCCTCTCCATTCAGAATATATCTGGCATTAGCGGCGGGAGACGCTATATAGTCCAGACCAAAGTAATCAACAGAACCGGAGGTCTTGCTGGTCTTATGGTCTGTCACATTAAAAATATGCTGTTTAGAATCCTTTAATCCCGTTGCATTAGATTCCAGCTTCAAACTGGAATTGCCTTCATCGTCCGTTATAATCTGACTTGAAATACCTATATTGGCGTTATTAATCAGTCTTGTCAGACGTTCCTGCACACTCCTGTTGGTATCCTCTGGTTTGATACTGAACTGAAATTCATAGTTCAAGTCGTCTATATTTAAATCAAATGAATAAGTAGAGGCAGAAAGCTCTACCGGTTCATCAGCGGGAAGATATTTCCCCATATTTACCTGATGGGACGCCAAAGCGCGCACTTCAACTTCAAGTTCGGGAACGTTAGCGCTGTTTGCCGGCGTACCTATATAAGAAGCTGAGGCAATGTTATCGTTGCTCGAATAAGCTGCCTTCTTATTTAAAAGTTCATCTTCGTTGACGCCGCCTAAAGATGCGATCGTATTACGAAGTTCTCTTGCATTTTCCTTCATTCCTACTGCAAATGAACATGACTCTTTGCTCGTATCCAAAATATACAAAGGAGCTTCTTTGTTCATTTTAACAATGGAATTATACACGCTGCGCAATTCGCTCTTCTTATGCGTATCGTAGGGCGTGCTTGACTTAGGCGCATAAGTAGTCATATAAAAATTATATATATTGGCATAATTCTGTATGCTGTTATTATAAGCCATAATGCTCCTCCTTTCCGTATATTTTACAAGCCTTTTCTATGATTTCTTATGTGTTAGCAATACTTTACCGTCTTTTTTTATTTCTTCAAGCAGCGATTTACTTGATTTTGGAACCGTTGCTCTCATATTTTCTTTTCTTGCCTGTTGTTCTTCTAACATTCTGCGGCGTCTTTCCTTTTTCTTACGCTCCTCGTCGTTGATTTCAGATAATTTGCGTGCGCTGCTATCGGTTTTAGCGTTGATTGCCTCGGATACGCTGTTGATTTTGCCCTGTATCTCAATTTTTTCTTCATCGGTTTCAGCGCTGCGCATTAATCCGCTTAACTGAGTCTGTATCTTTCCCATATTAGAAAACTGCTGCATAGTATTGGAAAAAGAAATCATCATTTCAGCTTCGTCATCGCTTAAGGTAAACGCTTCTTTATCCGGTTCGGTCTGAGCGACGGTATTCTTAATACTATTGTTATCATCGATTCTGACAGCCTTGTCATTATTATCGCTTGTGACAGAATTGTTTGAACCAGTTGTTGTCTCAGCTTCGCCGGTCTTATTGTCAGCTTTTGCAAAAGCCTCTGCCTCGGTATCTGTCTTACCAGTGGAAGCTTTGTCAACAGAAGTTTTAGCAGTTTCGCTGCTGGAAACCGCGGCGCTTTCCGTCTCTTTGCCCTGATTATTTTCGCTTCCTTCACGACGTTTATTAATCTTATATTGTTTTAACTCGCTGTTAAGATTTTGAATTTGTTCTTTAAGCTTCTTTTTCTTATCTGATTTCTCGTCTTCGGATAGCGTGTTATTATTTGCAAGGTCACGCATTTTTCCCTGAAGACTCACAATTTGATTTTGAATATTTTTCTCATGACTGTCCTGACTAGACGCTGCCATCTGACTGGTCGGTATAGCGCTTGACATATGGTTTACACTTGTTATATCCATAATTATCTCCCCCGCGTATCGCAGTGCGGACAGCCCTCAAAAAAGCATAAAACTATCCAATTACACTTATCTTTTACTATATCGGCAGAAAAATATATATTCTTTATACTTATTCTAATATATTTTACACTTTTTGTAAATTTATTTTTTAAAATGCGGTAAAATTAGTTGACGAAGGCTTAATGTTGTGTTATAGTAATCAAACGAGATTAGATTTAGGTCTTTTTTTTATGCTTAAAAAACAGATACGTGGAGGTGGCAAGAATGCGTACAAGAATCACATTAGCATGTACGGAATGCAAGCGTCGTAATTATAATACAACTAAGGATAAGAAGACACATCCGGACAGAATGGAAATTAAGAAATACTGCAGATTCTGTAAGACTCATACTCTGCATAAGGAAACCAAATAATTGTTTTACCGCGTTTGAAAGGAGTAGACTATGGGCGATTCTGCAAAATCACAAAAGAAATCAAAGATTGCAGGTTTCTTTAATGGTGTGAAAGCCGAATTTAAAAAAATAACATGGCCCGGCAAAGATGACCTGCTGAAACAATCCATTGCAGTCACAGTTATTTCAATTGTAGTAGGAGCAATCATTGCCGTGTTGGATTTTGCACTTCAGTATGGAGTGGATTTCTTAACAACATTGACATTTTAGAGCGAGGGGTAATCGTATGGCAGATGCAAACTGGTATGTTGTTCATACTTATTCCGGGTATGAAAATAAAGTAAA
>JAMPHY010000013.1 GCA_023663185.1 Clostridiales bacterium
TTAATTTTTCTTTATTATTACTAACAAAAGAAGAATAATTGCTTCCCCACAGTACTTGATAAATCTTTTCTCTTGTTTTCCACAAAATATGCCGCCCCACGCGATCGTACAACTCCGTCCGAAGCGCGCTCAGCATGCCTATTACTAAAAAAAGCACCACAAAAACCACAACATATCCTATAAAAAAAGGTACGCTCTTCTGGGCTTCCGTTTGGTCAATCAGCCATTCCATGTAGAAAGGAAGTGCAGATTCTAAGCCTAAAAGCAGAATGATAACAAATATACATTTGCACAGTAGTTTTTTATCTACAGTAAACATGAGTTTAACGACTTGAAAATAGTTTTTCATTACTTGTACCTCGTATTATAAAATTTGCACATTTCTATATCGCAATAAGATATTAATCATCATATAGATTTTTTATTACCATACACGTATACGGATTAGCATTTTTACAGTCTCCCGTAAGACGCAATGCTTCTACCCTGCAATTTTTAGCCCCACAACTGTGTTTTTCTTTACATTTTTTGCATTGCCGTGTTTTCTTGATGTATTCCTTTCTAAATTCTTTGATAGCATCATTAGGATTGTTCCATATAGCAGACAGTGACGCATCAATAGTATTACCTATAATGAATACTTCTTCCTCTGCAAGCGGACACATTTTCAAAACGCCATCTACGGTTAAAACCCCATTAGTCACTCCGCCTTGACAACGATGACGCTTACCTTGAAATAAGGAACACTTATTAACGGGAAAATACTCCCTAAACAGTTCAGGATATCGTTCTTTCAATCTTGGAATCTCTTCATAGCCAAAAGAAAAATCTGAATTATTAACAGGTGTTACAATAAATAATTTATGCTCATATTTAGGAAACAAATCCATAACAAGCTGTTTTATATGAATGACATTGTCAACATTCTGTCTCATTACAGCGGTCTCAATAAAGACATCAATATTAGAGTATTTTTTTAGTTTTGTTAATGTTGTTATTGTATTCTCGAATGCAGTCTCGCGTCCGCGAATATTATCATGTACATGTTCAAAACCATCAAGACTGATTCCCATGGCATAATGGTACTTCTTAGTAACCTCAGCAAACTGAATAATTTTTTCTGTCAAAAATCCGTTGGTGTAAATGCATACCAAAAAGCCATTCTCCAAAAAATAAGTAGCAATCCTTTCAAAATCAGGATTCAAAAAACTCTCTCCCCCAGACAAGCGAACCTGCACTGTATGAAGCATATCCAATTCAGGCTTAAGCCTAACAATATCTCCAAAAGAATACATCTTCTTTTGGGAAGGTTGTCCAAACCTTCCATAGCAATGGATACAGTTTAGATTACACGCATTTGTTAACTCAATCACAAGGGAACGCAAAGGAAATTTTCCCTTAAACAGTCCCAATACATTTTTGTTATATCTCGGCACATCACTGTCTATAATTATTCTTTTGTCATATAGGTCCCTAATAATAGACTGACTTATTAGCCGAGACAATTTTTCTTCAGTGTTTATTTTGCCATCATTAATTTCTTGAAGTAATTTGTAAATTACTTCATTGACATCCCATATCTTATTACTTTCAGTTGGTATAACAACACTATATATTTTCTTTCCATAATATTTACTTATCCGCAAATTCGGATTTACTATAAGCATGGTAATTCCCTTTCTCTGCCGGTACGCTATTACCTGAATCCGTAAGACTATGTATCTCAACACATTGCCAACTGCATATTTAAACAGTATTAGCATTGAAATTACTATCTTTGGTAAAAAAGAGCCATTTTAGATTTTCCCCGCCAGATCCGGTATAAGAAATATTTTTCCACGCGGAGTTGGTGCAAACATTCTTCCCTTAATGGAGCGTGATGACATCAAGGCTCTTGTCCTTCTTTTACCCATCACTCTTGGTGCAGATTGTTCTTGACGATGAGGAAATATCGGTTTAGTTTACATATTATTGCCTCTTTTCATTTCAGCCCAGCGTTCGCCTTCCTGACTTACACCATCCGTCAGACAGACAGGGACTTCAAAATCATACATTCCTAATGTAATAGACTTACCCAGCCCAAATCTTCCAAAATTGCATAACACCTCAATACTTTTCTTTTTTATATTTTTCATTTTGAACCTCTCTTTCAATCTTTCATTTGATAATGCTACTCTATCATGCACTATAGCATCTCATACTTCTTTTTCTTAAAATATACTTTCTTTGCGGTTAACGTATTATTTTTCAATTATTTTGAACGTTTAAGAAATATAAAACTACTTGAACGTATTTAGTATATGTAATGCACATAAATTATAAGGAAGGCAATCCGAAAAATGCATTTGACGAATCGCCTTCCTTATGTTATAAACCTGCGTATATTGATATCATATTTGATTTTTTACTTGCCCTAGTAGCCTATGGGATATAGGACATTCAGCGCGATTTTTCATAATAATAAGCTTATCAGCATACAAAACTTCTGCAACGTTCTTCTTGTTCACTAAATACGCTCTATGGCATCGAATAAATTCTTCCCCAACTTCATCTTCTATATCTTTCATTTTACCAAAAAATTCCATTGATTTATTTATTGTATGGACAATAAGCTTATGTTCATTAACCGATGTTTCAAAAAACATAATATCATTGTAGGCTAATGTTATTTTCCTTCCACCCCTTGTAATTGTAATCGTTTTTCCACTACCTCTTGAAATCTTTGCATATTTTTGATTTACATCTTCCATACACTCGCATATACGATGCTGAAGTTCTCGTGGCTCATCTTTCAAAATAAAATCCAATGCCTCTACCTTATATTGAAACGTTATGTATGACATTTCTGAATGAGATGTTACAAATACTATAAATCCTCTTGGATCATATTCTCTTATTTCTTTAGCAAGCACTAGCCCGTTCTTATTTGACTTTAAATCGATATCCAAAAAATAAAGCCCTGTATTTTTTGATTGCTTCAACTGCTCAATTAATTCTTCTGGTTTATCAGTGCTTATTCGTAACTTCATATCATATTCCTGAATCACTATAGCTGACTTAACATAATGAACTAACATATCCCGCTGTTCTTTAATATCCTCACAAATATATACATCTATCATATTTAAATACTCCCTTACGCTTAAGTTATTTTATCCTACGTTTAAGAACTAATAAATTATTTTCAAATAATTACTTTATAATATATACCAAACTATAAAGGATGGTATTATTGTATGAAAAAAATATTCAATAATGTTGCCAAAAAAATAATAAATATACTTGATGAAGATCATTCGTGTACAGAAATAGAATATCTGCAAATGCTTTATGGAATTCAAAACATCTTATATAATGTTGTTATTACCGGACTCATATTGTTTCTATCATATATTACAGAAACCTTTATTGAAACTCTTTTATTATTCACATTTTTTGGTATGCTACGTATCATTGCCGGAGGATATCATTGTAACAGTATCGAAAAATGTTTAACTACTACCACTCTAATCATGGTTGGAGGCGGAAAATTTGTACAATCAATTCAAATAAACCTTCCTATATGCATCATTATTTGTATATTAGTAAATACAGTATTTTTTTCTTATATACCAAAAGGCACGCATAACAACCCCTATTCCCCAGAATATAGTATTAAACAACATAAACGCTTAAAATTAGTTTCCATCATCTTAACCATAATTTCTATTTTCTCAAATTCCATCTTGCGCGGAGCAATTATTTACTCTATGTCTGTTGTTACAATTTTACTTTTTCCTACCATTAAACATAAATCTCCAATACCTGAGTAAAATATCCCGCCTCATATTCTGTATCCATAATTACATTATCGTAATCATTAATAATGGTCTTTATGTTATACAAGCCGGCTCCTCGCCGTTCCCCTTTGGAGCTAATGCCTATACTTCCAAGCTTATTGTAGTCTATATCGTGTTTTACATATGTATTTTTTATAACAAATGTTATATCACTATCCATTTTCATTATGCTAAAACATATACTAGGATTCTCACATTCCTGACAGGCTTCTATTGCATTATCTAACAAAATTCCCATTATTCTTACCAAATCAACTCCCTTCATATTAATCTCCTCAATTTTTTCGGTTATTTCAAGACTTACTTCTATATTAAGCTCTAAAGCATAATTTATTTTAACAAAAATTAGGCTTTTCAGTTCTACAATATCCAAATTATGCAATTTAGATATGGCATCATTTGCTTTTATAAGCTGTTTACTAATGGGAAATATCTGCTCATCATAATATCTTTTCAAGCCTTCCATATCATTTCCCTCAATATAACCTGCCATGCTCACCATGATATTTGCGTAGTCATGCTTAAAGACTCTGAGATTTTGGTAAAGTTCTTCAATTTGAGACATATATTCCTGAAGATTATCATATGAATTTTGCTTCAATATTATTTTAGCATTAGTATCATATTCTTTAACGATTGTAGTCACCATTGAAAATGTTAAAAGAAAATACCCTGTATACAATATTATGCTGCTAAAAAGAACCGATGATGATGAACCTACCTGTTCAGCTACAGCAATATGCATAACAAAAATAATCATACATAACATCAAATCCGTTCCAAGAATTGCTAAAATCCTCGGAGATAACATCAATGTTTTTCTTTTTGTTAATTTTACTGTCTTGCTGGACATAAACCGACATATTACAATAAAAATTGGATAATCTACAATCATATAAATAGGCCAATGATTGCTAACATTCAATCCTATAATATTCCAAATAAAATGAGTTAAGTTATCTACGATGACCAATAAAGTATACGAAAATACTATTAAGAATACATTTACCAACCAATCCTCTCGCTTCAGCCACACTATATACAAAATCAATATAATAAACATTGGTATAACAAATAAACTGCCAATTATATTACTAACAAATGCTATATTGACAACAAGTACAATAGTAATAACTATGTTTTGAATAATATTCAATCGAAAAGTCAAACAGCTATTAAATAATAATAAGTATGTAATAATACTCATTATTACAATCTGTATTTTCATATGTCTGCCGTCCTCTTCATTTATAAACTTTGGAAAGACATCCCCTAGTTTGATTTTCTTGTATTTTAATCTCAGACGGAATACTTGAAACAGGTAATAAAACTCCGCTTTTTCTCATTACTATGTACCCCCTTTGATAAATTCAGTTTACAAGATTTCATTCCTAATTACAAGCAGTACATTCAACTATCTTACATTAATATGACTCAAACTTCACAATTATATAAGCATTATTTTTAAAAAATACTCATAACAACGCTATCATATCCTCAACCGACTCATATATCAAATCCGGCACAACCTCAGACTTCTTCACATCATCAAGCGACGCTTCTCCGCTTAACACGAGAATACTTGTCAAGCCGTTATTTTTGCCCGCGGCGATATCGGTATAAAGCCTGTCCCCGACCATCGCAGTCTGGGATTTTGAGATACCTGTTCTTGATATCATATAATCCACGATATCACCGTTTGGCTTGCCGATAATCCTATCAGGATAACGAAACGCCGACGCATGAATAAACTCATGGATAGCGCCTACATCGGGAATAAAGCCGTCTTCCGTCGGGCAGTTAAAATCAGGGTGCGTCGCAATATACGGCAGCCCCGACCTTACGAAGTCGCAGACTTTACACATCTTCTGGTAATCTAAAGATGTATCGAACGCCGTCACCACGATATCGGGCGATTTATCTTCCAGTATGACGCCCGCCTGCTCAAACTCTTCACGCAAAAGACTATTCCCTAAAAGAAAGACCTTTTTATTAGGAAAATGCTGCTCAAGATAATATATCGTTGCCTGCCCCGAAGTAACAATTTTATCTTCCGATACTTCCAATCCCATTTTATGCAGCTTTTCCACATATATTGCCGGACTTTTGGAAGAATTATTCGTCAAAAAAACATAGCTTCTGCCCGAATCCTCTATTCTTTTTAAAAATTCCTTTGCGCCGTCTATCCATTTATCCCCCAGATATATAGTGCCGTCCATATCCAGCGCAAAGCAGCGGATATTGTCTATAATAGAATTTTCATTTTTATTATGTGTTAGAAAGATATTCCCCATACAATATTTATGTTCCTTTCACATTGCGCTCTTATTTCATGTCCTGCAACATACCGCTTTTAGTATAATAAGCTTTTATCTTTCATGCAACCATTTTTATTATACTCTCAGTCCGCAGTTTTCCATTGAAACCCTTTTCACAATATGCTACTATAACAATATACGATAATGAGAAGGAGCCGCACAGATGAAAGAAAAACTCTACACCATTCCACTAAACGACGCAATTAACGCTCAGGACGAATGCCCGTTCTGCTACATAGAAAGAAATGTCGAGCAGGATTTACTCGATTTTACTTTAGGTTCAGGCTCGTCATATATGGAGAGCGACGTCCGCGAAGCCACAGACAAAGCCGGATTCTGCAGAATGCATTTTAAAAAGATGTTCGATTACGGAAACACCCTCGGAAACGCATGGATTTTAAAAACCCACTATATAAAAATGAACAAGGAAATGCAGGAGCAGTTCAAAAACTACAAGCCCGGCAAGGTTTCCTTAAAGGATAAATTTAAGAAACAGAGCGAGCGCACTAATCCCATCGGCATGTGGGTGGCGGAGAAGGAAAACTCCTGCTATATATGCAATCGTTTCCGCGATACCTACGAGCGTTACCTTGACACCTTCTTTGTAATGTATAAAAAGGATACGGAGTTTCAGGATAAAATTAAAAACAGCAAGGGTTTCTGCCTGCACCATTTTGGCGACTTATGCGAGGCAGCAGAAAGCCGCTTAAGCGAGAAGGAAAAAACCGAGTTTTTTGAAATGTGCTTCAAACTTATGGAGTCGAATATGGAAAGGCTTGCCGAAGACGTATCATGGCTGGTTGACAAGTTCGATTACCGCAACAAAGACGCCGATTGGAAAAATTCCAAAGACGCAATCCAGCGCGGTATGCAGAAATTAAAGGGCGGCTATCCTGCGGACCCGCCGTATAAAATGAACAAATAGAAAAAATAAAAAGATGTCCTAAATCACCGTAACAGCAAGTACGGCGGCTTAGAACATCTTTTACATTTTAAGTACGTTATTTAGTTTGATTCCTCTTCGTCGTTGAAGAACTCTTCGACTTTTTCTTCCGCGTTATTAACCGCTTTTGCAGCATCCCCGGCAGCGCCGACTATTTTATCCTCTGCGTCAGCTTTCGCCGCGTCCAGACCTTCTTTGAACTCCTCCGCCTTATCGGAAGCAGCCTCAGCCGCCTTCGTTAAATCCAGAGCAACATATTTACGGTCTGCGTCTGATTTTTTGTCAGCTCCCTCTGCGTCCAAGTCTTCGTCGAAGTCGTCATAATCGTCCTCTTCGTCAAAATACTCGTCCTCTAAAGAATCCTTCTTCTTTAAGTAATAATATGCACCTGCTGCAAGTGCCCCCAGAGCTGCTGTTGTCGCTACAAATTTTCCAAATTTTTTTGCCATGTGGAAGTCTCCTTTCACTTTTCCCCGTTTCTTATATAAATATATTAATACTATTTTGTAAAAATGAAAAGAGAATATGTATAAAAAAAGAATTATTTTTTTCTAAAAGTTCAAAGTAACATTTATAACCACAACATCTTGTGTTTGATAAAAAAACTTAACTAGTTTTTTTAAATTGTTGAATATCGTTCGTTTTTATGTTATATTAGAGTTCGACTCACAAAGTCAATAATTCAATCTCACTTATGAAGGGATTCCTTAATGAACGAAAAATTTTTTGATTTGAAGAAAGAGAAACAAGACCGCATGATTAACGCTGCGCTTAAGATTTTTGCCGCAAACGGTTATAAACATGCCAGCACCGACGATATTGTTGCTACAGCAGAAATCAGTAAAGGTCTGTTGTTTCACTATTTCGGCAGCAAGCAGGGGCTTTATAGCTTCTTATTTGACTACAGCGTTAAATATATGAAGCTTGAGCTGTCCAGAGGAGTCTCTGAGGGTACTACGGATTATTTTGAAATCCGTAAACAAGTTGAGCTGTCTAAAATGCAGGTGCTTAAGAATTATCCCAACATGCAGCAGTTTTTAGACCGTTCCAAATCAGAGAGCGCAAGCGACGCGCTTTCAGTCATTGCTGACCAAAGCGGTATACTCTCGGAAGTATATGCTGAGATTTACTCCCGTGTGGATAAGGGTCTTTTTATCGAAAATATTGAGTTAGAAAAGCTCCACACCATGCTTGAATACACTATCCGCGGGCTTATGGACGAGCATTTTCAAGCTGCCTTATTCAATCCCGAAAAATTGTACGATGATATCGCAGGTTATCTTATGATGGTTAAAAAGCTTGCCTACAAGTAATTGCCAATTGCATAGAAAGATATTGTTACGGAAAAATGCTGCCTATTTCTTGGCAGCATTTTTCTCTTTAACTTTCTTAACAATCATATCTTTTACTGTTCTTGCCTTATCCTTCATACGCGGATTAGCCGTATTTGACGTAATTATAGCTGATATCAGTCTGTTTGCCACATCGAACTGTTCAAAGCGCATAGCCGTAACAGAAATCAGGTAATCCACAGTAGTTTCGTCCATACCACACATCGGGAAATTCTCTGTCTGTCTTGCCGCAAGGAAGCCTTCCAGCGCATTGTTCAAAAAGGCATTCTCCTCTTCTTCAACCTGCTTCTTCTGCTGCTCATAATCCGGTAAAGACGTATCCAGATGTTCGCCCTTTCCGCGCAGAAGCCATGCCGTCTTTAGACATATGTAGGCTTTTTCGCTCGGCTTAGCCTGCTTTACTATGGCATTAGCAAGCGACAGTTTATAACGTTCAAGCGCTTCATCATAGGAATATATCTCGCTTACTTCCTGTTTCGGTTTAAACGAGGCTGAGATTTTTTCCCTTATATTCTTTATCTGTGGCGATGTAAGGAACTTAAAGAACCTGCTAAGCGCTGCATATCCACAGTGCGGACACATGATTACATCATATTTGAGCAAGTCAACTTGGTCGTATTTCGGACGTAAATCCATGTCTGTTCCTGCTAATTTAACCTTGCCGACCTTTACAGTTCTTGCCTTAAATTCTTTGTCGCATACGGGACACTGAAAAGATTTATCAAACAGATAGTCCTGCTCCTGCATTACCTGCGGCGCCGCCTTTGTTTCGCCGCCCTGCTCTTCCTTCTTCGCCTCCTCATATAAGTTCATGTTCTCCAGATTACCTAATCCGAATTGGCCCAAACCCGATAATAAATCTGCCATTTGTAACTCCTCCCAACTCTTTTATTACTTTATAGTTTAAAACTCGCAAATTCGCGCTTTCAGTCTTTTTTGGGTAAGACAAAAGAACTCTTAAGCGATACTATCCTATTAAATACAAGCGCCTCCGGCTTGGAATCCTTACAGTCTACACAGAAAAATCCCTGCCTTACAAACTGGAAGCTGTCGTATGCTTTAGCATCTGCAACTGACGGCTCGATACGGCATTCTTTTAAAACCGTGAGCGAATTAGGATTCAAATTCAAGCTTCCGTCTTCATTATAAACGCCTTTTTCTTCATCTACAATATTCTCATACAGCCTTACTTCCGCCTTAATGGATTCAGACGCAGGAACCCAGTGTATAGTTCCCTTTACTTTACGCCCGTCCGGACTGTTGCCGCCCTTTGACGCAGGATCATAAGTACAATGCACTACCGTGACATTTCCGTTTTCATCTTTTTCAAATCCTGTACAGGTAACGAAATAGGCATGCATAAGCCTGACTTCATTTCCCGGAAAGAGCCTGAAATACTTCTTCGGCGGTTCCTCCATAAAATCGTCTCTATCAATATAAAGCTCTCTCTCAAATGGAATCTGTCTGGTTCCAAGACTCTCATTTTCCAGATTATTCGCTACAGTCAACATTTCCTTTTTATCTTCCGGATAATTGTCTATAACAAGCTTAATCGGCTCAAGCGCCGCCATTATACGCGGTTTCTTAAGCTTTAAGTCTTCCCTGATACAATACTCCAACATAGAATACTCAGCGGAAGAGTTCGCTTTGGATACGCCGCATAAATCCACGAAAAGCCTGATTGACTCCGGCGTAAAGCCCCTTCTCCTTAGAGCTGCGATAGATACAAGCCGCGGATCGTCCCAGCCGTCCACAATACCTTCTTCTACCAGTTTCTTTATATATCTCTTGCCAGTGACTACATTGGTCAAATACATTTTAGCAAATTCAATCTGTTTGGGTGGGTGCGGATATTCCAATTCTTCAACCACCCAGTTATAAAGCGGTCTATGGTCCTCAAACTCCAACGTACAGATAGAGTGCGTCACGCCTTCAATCGCATCTTCGATAGGGTGCGCAAAATCATACATCGGATAAATACACCACTTATCGCCTGTATTATGATGAGACAAATGTGCGACACGATAAATAATCGGATCCCTCATATTAATATTAGGAGACGTCATATCTATTTTAGCGCGCAGCGTCTTCGCGCCGTCCGCATATTTTCCGTTCTTCATATCTTCAAACATACGCAGGTTATCTTCAATACTTCTGTCGCGGTTCGGATCGTCCTTACCGGGCTCTGTAAGCGTCCCTCTATATTCGCGTATTTCGTCCGCGCTCAAATCCGAGATATAAGCCTTTCCCTTTTTAATCAGCTTAACCGCACATTCGTACATCTGTTCAAAATAATCAGAAGCAAAAAACAGTCTGCCTTCATAGTCCGCGCCAAGCCACTCCACGTCAGCCTTTATCGATTCTACGAACTCATTCTTCTCCTTAGTCGGATTGGTATCGTCAAAACGCATATTGAACTTGCCGCCGTACTCTTTGGCAAGACCATAATTTAAAAGAATACTTTTGGCATGACCGATATGAAGATAGCCGTTAGGCTCCGGCGGAAATCTTGTACATACGGTATCGTATACGCCGTCCGCTAAGTCCTTATCAATAATCTGCTCGATAAAATTTCTTGAAACAACTTCCTTTTCTTCCGTTGTCGTCTCTATTTTCTCATTTTCACTCATATATTTCTCCACTTTTTCTGTCATTCGCTATTATATATTACCATATGAAAAATAAAATATCAACAATCCTGCTGAGACTTCTCATAGGTTTTAAAAAATATATCACGTTCAACCACATAAATATCGTGCAGTTCTTCGCAGCGTACCGCCAGAAAATCGCCGGGTTTTCCTAGCACGTACTTATCCTTGTCCCATGTGGTAAACACTTTGACTCTGTTGCTCAATTCTGTCGCATGGATATGACTGCCGCCGTTAGCAATGCAGACTTTGGCATAATCCGTAAGGTTAAGAATAGAGCCGTCCGCACGGTTATGGATAGTCGGTTTATATTCCGTCTTAACCGCACATTCCTCCATACTATAAACTTTATCGGTCAATATATACGATTTCTCAAGTTTACCCCGCCTGCTCGGATATACTTCGCCCTTTATGCCTATCATTATAATAAGGTCCGGCTCTACTACCATATTCACATCGCCTTCCGCGGTTCTTATGGTAATCGGCGTGCCTGCCGGAAGCACGTCTGTCGCCTGCACGAAGCCTAATGCGACATTTTTCTTGACATAGGACTGCATATTTGAAGTATCTATTTCATATTCTTTTGCTATAATAATCTGGCTGTTATCAAAATAATCATTCAACCGCTCGCTGAAAAAAGCTTCCGAATGCAGAGTGGGATATTTTTCCTCATATAACGCTTTATTTATAAATCCGCCCGCCTTCTCATGATGTCCGCCGCCCGAACCGATTCCGTCCGCTAGAAAGGTGGCAAGCTCGTTAGCCTGTACCTCTTTGACACAGCTTCTAACCGAGAACTTATAGCCCTCCGTCCAATCACTATACACTACACAGGTATAGACCTCCGCCACTTGCAGCAGGAAATCGCTGATAATCCCCAGAATATTTTGGTCGCAGGGGCGCGCCTTGATAATCGCATAATGATAATCGGCGTTATAAATATGCCGGATTAGCGCTACTCCGGCAATTTCCAGTTCATTAAGTGAAAGGTTGGAATTACGGAACAGTTGTATCAACGATTTTTCATAAGGCAGCGTATCCCGCATATCCCTGTCGAGCGGACTGGAAATCTCAGTGAATTGATTGGTATCCGTATAAAGCCCATAATATAGCGCGGTTCCAAGAATAGTATCTTTAATCTTAATTCCTTCGTCTCGCAGCATCTTCCAGATAAGCGTCGAACAGCTTCCGAGGTCCGGATTGATTTCATTCATTTCAATATCCCGTATTTCAACTCTATGGTGGTCGATAACCGCCACATTCTTGGCTGGTATCCTGCTGACATTACCGGCGCCGTACTGACAGTCCACGGTGATGAGCAGACCTTCAAGCTCATTATTAGGCGTTCCCTTTATCAGTTTGTCCGTATCTTCTATATATTCCGCCGGTATCTGTAAATGCTCTAACATCAGACATAAATTAGGCTTCTGGACCTTATTTCTTCCCGAATAAATCAGCCTGACGTCTTTTCCCTGCTTATCGAAGTATGTATACAGTGCAAAGCCCGATGCGAGAGCGTCTGCATCAGGATTGTCATGACATTGAATTACGATTGGATTATATGAATTTAAGTCTGATAATTTCATTTAGGGCGCCTCGCTTCTTTAGCAGTTTTAAGTAAGTATACCAGTATTTTTTGAATTTGGCTAGAAAAATTATACAAATATTAATTTGTATATATTATATAGTAGTATTTACACAATTTTGCTACAATTTTACCAAATATCGTTAAATATCGAAAATTTTACTAAAATTTAATATTTTCTTCTTAAATGATTGACTTTTTAAAAAAAGGTAGTATAATCATTGGCATAAATCAAAATAGTGTACTCTGCTACTTTGAATGAATTACTTAGTTATGCCCTATTTATGAAATGAACGCTCCGTAATCTCTGCAAGATTCTACGAAATTTGTTCTAAGATGTAAATGTATCGACATACAATAAGTAACCCTAACGACAGAATCCTCTATTTTGATTTTGTAAATAGATGAATTATATTATGTTTGTCAAAATGGAGGAGAGTTGAAAAATGGACAAAAGGGAAAGCATTGAAAAGAGGTTGACAGCCTCAATTTTTAAGGTATCCTTGATTACTGCTGCCGCTGCCCTTATAGGTGTAATAGCATTGATAGTTATATCGCTCAGATATACTAATGCTTTACATAATTACGGATTTGCACAGGGCGATATTGGAAAAGCGATGTTTGAATTTGCAGATATCCGCTCATCGCTTCGCGCGGCAATCGGTTATGACGATCAGGAAGCAATCGATACGGTAGTTAAACAGCATGACGAGAAGAGGATTGTGTTTGACGAATACTTTGCGCAAATCGAAAATACCATCGTATCAGCAGACGGGCGGACGACCTATGAGGCGATTAAGGCTGAGCTCGATGATTATTGGAGGTTAGACGCTGAGATTATGGAGCTTGGCGCGACTACAGACCGCGCGCTCTGCGTTCAGGCACAGGAGATGGCTCTAAACGAATTAACAAGCGCATATAACAGCATATACAGCAAGCTGGAAAGTCTATTGAATGTAAAAGTCTCTGAAGGAAACAGACTTGACAGCGTGCTTTCAACTATCGCTATCATTCTGGTAGTTGCAATTATTGCTATCACAGGATTTTCATTATACTTATCCACACAAATCGGCAAGAAGATTGCAAGAAGGATTTCCAATCCGTTAGGGGCATTGGGCGAGCGTCTCAAAACATTTGCAGGCGGCGACCTTTCTTCACCATTCCCTCATGTTGAAACGGGAGACGAAGTTGAAGACATGGAGAATGACGCAAGCTATATGGCGACTAACCTCGATTCAATCATCTTTGATATCGAAGAAGTCCTCGGACAAATGGCTGCCGGCAACTATACAGTCAGGTCCAAAGTTCCTGATAAGTATAACGGCGATTTCCAGAAATTATATACGTCTATGCGCGGCTTAAGAGACCAGATGACAGAGACTTTATTATCCATAGGTGAAGCTTCCAATCAGGTTTCCGCTGGTTCTGACGAACTTGCTACCGCTGCACAGTGTCTTGCAGAAGGCGCGACGGATCAGGCGCATTCAGTAGATGAACTGCATACGTCAATCTCTGAGATTACAGAAGAGATGGAGCAGAGCGCCAAGAGCGCAGACGAAGCTTATAACAAAGCTCAGGAATACGCCGTTGAAGCAGATGAAAGCCGTAAAGAAATGGATACCATGCTTGCAGCAATGCAGAGAATCAATGACGCCTCCACTAAAATTGGCGATATCATTACAGAAATTGAATCCATCGCTGCACAAACTAACCTTTTGTCATTAAACGCATCTATAGAAGCAGCACGCGCAGGTGAAGCGGGACGCGGTTTCGCAGTTGTAGCCTCACAGATAAGAGAACTTGCCGACCAGAGCGCGAAGGCGGCTGTTGATACAAGAGAGCTGATTGAGGCTTCAATCCGTGAGGTTTCCGTGGGTAACAGCGTAGCAGACCACGCCTCAGCTTCGATTGAGTCAGTCGTTGCAGGAATTAAGCAGATAGCTGAGTTCTCCAGAGAATTGAAAGTCATGATGGAGAAGCAGGCAGATGCAATGCGTCAGGCTGAAATCGGAGTCAATCAGATTTCAGGAGTCGTACAGAGTAATGCGGCTACCGCTCAGGAAGCATCGGCAACCAGTGAGGAATTGTCCGCTCAGGCAACCATGCTTGATGAACTCGTAGGACAGTTTGAACTGAAAAAGGCTTAATGGTAAAAATACATTAAATACATAGCAATAAATAATATGGCGTCGGTATTATCTGCCGACGCCGTTTTTAATTTTCCTCTTCCATCTGTCTTTGTATCTCCGCTTCATATGCGACAATCTTCTCTTCCCATATCTTCTGCAGCTCTTCTTCACCCCTGCGGTCCTTAAGCCCTGCCTCGTCTATAAGGAACTGTCCCAGATATGTTGAGAGCTTCTCCGCCCCCGACAAATTCATATGCAGTCCTGCATCGTAAGTATCAGTTGCATAATCAATGCCGGTTTCATCTGTAAGCTCCAAAAAGTTAATATATGTCAAGTCGTTTTTATCTGCATACTCTTCTATTTGGACTTCCCATTCGTCGTACCAATACGGATAGAGGCTCGGCGCCTTTATCAGAATGAGCCTTATGCCCTTTTCCTTACAAAGTTCGGTTATCATGTCCATATATTTCCATGCGTTCTCTCCGAAGCTGTAATCGCCTAAAATCCTGCCTTCCGGAACATTTTCGGCGGGCTTTACGTCCACCCTCATATAATAGCCATTATGCGACACTTTTCTGGAATTGAACATATACTGCACATCTGTCCCCGAAAGCTCACTCCATCTGGTATGATACCTTAATATCGGGAATACATAGTCCAGAAACTTTTCATCAGGCTTCATGGACGCCTTAATCGCTTTAACTTTAGAAGGCGACCACTTCATGCCTTCAAGCGACATGCGGTTATACGCCTCGCTCTGCGACGTATCGAACTGCAGCGACAACACATTAAAAATCACCACTTCCGGCGTCTCGTAGCGCAGCGTGTCCTCCAGAAGATAATAAGACTGCCAGATGTACTGTTGCGCGCTGCCCCTGATATAACTGTTAATGCCGTAGTCCTCCCAAAGCTTGACCGGAGAAAAATTCTCATAGACCTCGCAATCACCGATAAATATAACGTCAAAATCCTTTACCTCATCATAATATTCAGCGATAAACGCGCCTTCCACAATGCCGTCCACATACTTAGGCACAAGCAGCCTTTGTAAGAGAAAAAGACTTACAATCACGATAAGCGCTGAAATTAACGCCCTTATTACTTTCCGTTTACGCGGAGTATATGTCGTGTCCATCTCATGCTCTCCTTTAAAAACGATTATAAATAAACTGGCTGGCGTCGTAGCCCATGCCATAAGCCCCCATCAGCAGAATTATCAGAAACAGTCCGTACCATATTATAAAACGTAACGGATACGGCTTGGCGGCGATTTTATCCCTCACGCTGCCATCGCGCTGCCACAGGCTCACGCCAATCAACATAAGCGTACCTACGGCAAGTATTATATAGTCAAGCGTCGTAAGCCCAATCTGCTTTATATCCGGTGCAAGCGGTATTTTCCAGTTCGCAGGATTAAACATGGACGCAAGCGCCTTAAACGTAAGCGTCAGCGTAGGATAGCAGTCGAATATTTTCAAAACGCTTACTAACAGAAGTGTGCGCACTACCTGAAAAACTTTATACGCCATCTTCCCGTCCACGTTTACGCGGTTATGGAAGCGTGCATACAACGGCTCTAATTCTTCGGAAATCATCAAAACCGCCCAGTTTCCAAGCCCCCACACGATAAAATTCCAGCTCGCGCCATGCCAGATTCCCGTTGCAAACCAGACTATAAATGACGAAGCATATACCGGAAGCCGTTTCCCTATGTTTTTCCCCAAATACTTACGGGAAAATTTCGTAAATTTCTGTATAGCCTTGCTTGAGGAAATCGGATAAAAGATATAGTCTCTGAACCAGTCGCCCATCGATATATGCCATCTGCGCCAATATTCCTTAAGCGATTTGGAGAAATGCGGACGATTGAAGTTTTCCTTCACGGTAATACCCATAGTTTCGGCTATACCAATCGTAATATCTATACCGCCGGTAAAATCCGCATATAACTCCAGCGTATATAAAATCATAACTGCAAACACATACACGCCCTGATAAGCCAGCTCGCCGCTTACTGTATATGTACCGCTTATGGTTTTTACAGCGATTAATACCCTGTCCGCTATAACCATCTTCTTAAAATAGCCCCAGAGCATACGTTGAAGCCCGTAGCAGACCGTTTTAGAATCAAAAGCGTGCTCTTCATACAGACTCGCCCCCAAATCACCATAACGGCTAATCGGTCCCTGTATCAACTGCGGAAAGAAAGAAACAAACAAGGCAAATTTAAACGGGTTCTTTTGCGCTTTAACAGTCCCCCGATATACGTCGATTAAATATCCCATTGCTTGAAATGTATAGAAAGAAATACCCATAGGCAAGGCAAGCGTCATAAATGAAAGCTGCTTTGTATTGCCAAAAGCATTAAGAACACCATTTATATTAGAGATAAAAAAATTAGTATATTTTACTACTGCGAGAATACCTATGTTGAGAATCATACACGCGCACAGCCATCTAAGACGTACCTTTTTACAGCCGTCTTTGTAAGAGCGTCTCTCATCTTTTGACATCTCTTCCTTATGTTCCTTAAGATAATCGCTCTGCCTTAAGGCGCTTCTCTCTATATTTAGCGCCGCGAAATAAGTAGTAAACGTCGTAACCAGAATATAGATTAAATATTCCGCTCCTGCTATAAAATAGAAAATATAACTCGCAACAAGCAAAAGCTGCCATTGATACTTCTTGGGGATAAGATAATATGTCAGAAACAGAAGCGCTGCAAATCCCCAAAATTCATACGATGTAAAGAACATAAGCAACTCCTCTTATTCGTCTTCTAACCTCTCAATCAGCTCATACAACGCCTGTGCTGAATTAAAATTCTCCGGCGTTATATCTTTTGCCGTTATGTTTACGTCAAACTTATCGTTTATCTCTGTTATAAGACTCACGATATCAAAAGAATCCAAAATCATGTCGTCAATCAGATTTTCCTCTGTCTCAAAATCAACATCGGGGTGCAAATCGCTTAAAATCATCAATAGTTCGTCCATTGTAATCCTCCATTCTTACTTAGCCAGTGAAAAATTATTTTTCACTATTTAAATATGTCTTTTTTAAAGTAACCCTGTCTATTTTTCCATTTGCGGTAAACGGAAGTTCTTCGACCTTGATAGTTCTGTTCGGCAGCATATAGCGGGGAAGCTTCGACTTTAATTCCACTGTCAGCTCCTTCTCCGAGAGCTCTCCGACAAAGTATAAAACTATCTTGGATTTCTTTTCATCATAAATACACGCCGTCATGCGCACGCCTTTAACCATCGCGGCATTGACCTCTATCTCGCCTAATTCGATACGGTGCCCCATATGCTTAATCTGATAATCCTTGCGGGAAACAAAAACCAACTCTCCATTTTCATTCATACGCCCGATATCTCCGGTCTTATAGATAAGCTCCGGATAAGCGTCATTTAACGGATTTTGCACAAAAGCTTCGCTGGTACGCGCTGCGTCATTATAATATCCTAGCGTCAAGGAAGTCCCTCTTACACATATCTCCCCTTCTTCATTATCCGCCGCAGGCTGTCCGTCTTCTTTTAATAACAAAATCTCGCGGTTGGGGAAGGGATGTCCTATCGGAACCGCTTCATCGTCTGCAAGCTCGCGCTCTACCTTATAATAACAGCACATTCCCGTACTTTCCGTAGGTCCGTAAAGATTGGTGAACGCCGCATTCGGCAGGACGCTTCGCCATATCTTAAGCTGCTTTACGGGGAATACCTCGCTGCCAAAAGCAACCGTATGCAGATATTCCGGCTTAACAGTCGAGAAAGTATCGAACGCGCTTACCAATGTGAGCGCCGATACCACCCAGCAAATAGTATTTATCTTATATGTATTCAAATACTCCATAAGTGCGATAGGTCTTGAAAAAAGATTTTTCGGAATAAGGTAAGTAGTCGCCCCAAACTTAAGCGTCGGATACAGCTCTTTTAAGCAGGCGTCAAAGTAGAGCGGCGCCTGATTGCCAAATACCGTATCCTCGTTAAATTCAAGCACTTCCGAAAGCTGCTCGATATAATCTATAACTGACCTGTGGCACGCCGCCACGCCTTTAGGAATACCGGTTGAACCGGAAGTAAACACAATATAAATCGGATCTGTGTCTATCGCTTTGCGGTAAATAATATCAAGCGCGGCGTCATCAATTTCCGTATTAACTATCTCATCATAAAGAATAATCTCGCCGCCTTTTAAATCAAAACCTCCTGCAATCTCAAGCGTATCTTTATCGCAGATGATAAGCGGCGAACACACGTTGTCTAGTATTAGCTGAATCCTTCCCGCCGGCATCTCTTCGTCAATCGGGACATAGAAATTACCACCTGTAACCACTCCGAAAAAGGTCGCAACTTCCTGCGGGGATTTACGCATGAAAACCACGACGGGCTTTTTATATATCCCCTTATTATGAAGAAAGCTGCCGATACTGCGGCTTAAAGTATACACTTCCTTAAAGCTTAAGGACTGAGCGCCATCGGAAAAAGCGGTTTTGTCGGGCTTTTCTTCCACTATATGATTAAGGTATTTTAAGACGTTATTATACATTGCCCTGTACTCCGTTTTCCACTACGGTAGACCTGTATTCAATGGATATGATTTCATCTGCCTGAACAATAAAGCAGAGCTTCATGCCGTCCTTAACATAGATTATTATTCCGCCGTTCTCTTCGCCATCTCCGTATGTCTGCTGCAACTTTTCAAGCGAGTCTCCTATACAGACGCCCTCCGCCGTAGATACGGAATCGTCCTTTAAAATAACCGTAGATACATAGTCTATGTCATTTGTAGGATAAGTTTCAAGTTCAAAGCCGTTATAAGTATATATCTTATCCAGACCTTCAAAAGCGCAGCTTGCCGCCTCGAAATATGAAGCTGGTTCGCCAAGCGCTTCGATTATAGGCGCTGCCTCCGCGTCCATTGTAACAGATACGCCATTATAACTAAACACATAACCCTTAGCAGCCGCTAGCGCCTGTTCGCTTTCGGTCTGCGTGTCGTCTTTTACATCGGACGAACCCGTATTAGCTGCCGAAGTATCTGTTCCCTGCGTCTGCGTATTGCCTGATTCAATCGTCTGCACGTCGCCCTCGATTACTTTTTCGCCGTTACTTCCACAGCCCGATAATAAAAGTAATGAGGCGGTTAGTATTATTGCTATTGCTTTTTTTATTGCTATTGCTTTTTTCATGTTACTCCTCCGTTCGTTTCTTATTACTGTCACGAGTTTAGGCTAAACTCCGGTTATCAATTAATTAACCATCGGATATAGAGAATGGTCGTAATTATGAGATTTATAGTGTTTATCTGAATACTCCATCATCTGTGCGTCGTTCCACATAAATATAACCGGGTGGTCTTTTCTGGGCGTAGTATCAAAGTGATACCAGCCGTCCCCCACGTTTACAAGATTCCAATAGTGATGGGACTTGGAGGGGATTTTTTCAATATCTATATTTGCAATGCCTGCCCTTGTAAGCAATACCTTCGATGTACAGGCGTATACGTAACAGTCTCCTTTACCATATACTAAGCCTTCATAGGCTCCCCTTACCCAGTCCTCCTTCGCAGAATCACTAATATAACCGACATGTCTGACTACATAATCAAAAATCGCTCTCGCCTGCTCAAGCTGAGTCATTTCAGGAGTAATAATCTTAGCAAGAACTGCATCAGCAGCGGCATATACTTCATTTATATCATATACTCTCGGAGCTACGGTAAGGTGAACTGTAACTTCCGCTGTGTTGCCCGCTATGTCCGTAGCCGTATAAATAACAGGATATATTCCTTCTGCATTCAAGTCTACCTGCGATGTATCCACCGTCATAAGCAGACCGTCAGGACAGTTATCGGTGACTGTAACATCTTTTCTGTAAGAAACGCTATCGCCTATAAATATCTTTAAATCTTCTGCCCCTTCGATAACCGGAGGCTCAGTATCCTCTATAAGAGTGAGCTTCACCTGCTTTACTACATCGTTATTTTCCTCATCGGTATATACTATTTCTAAGTCCTGAGTACCTATGTACGATAAATCCGGCTCAACCACAAATGCCGCAGACACCTGCGTAACATCGTCTATCGAAATAGTAAAATCGTCTGCGCTTACAGGCAGTAGTGCATAACCTTCAATATTTCGCACTCTTACTTCCGGCGCTGTCGTATCTACAATATGCAGCATAGATTTATAAGTCTGACCGTCCGCGTTTATTAATACCTCATAGTCTCCTATCTTCGTATAATCAATGCTTTCTACCTGAGTCGCAAACGAAACATCGTCTGCCCCAATGATGAAGCTTTCAACCGCAGGGGGCTTGTCCCCCGCTTCTACCGTCACATCTGCAAGTACAGGAGAAATAAACAATTCTACCTCATATATCGACTGGTTGTTCCCCTTATCTGTCAGCATTACCTTGACAGACTGGCTGCCTGCCTTTGAAAAATCAGGACTTTCCACATAGGCAATCTTAGTCTGCGTAGCGTCTGACACTTCTGTCACAAACATATCAGCCTCGCAGCTCTCTCCTAATTCAAGCGCCACATTTACCGGAGTTGCCTGCGGTGCAATCGTATCTTCTATAATAAGCTTACACCAATGCACAAACAAACCGCTTTTTACTTTTATATTATACTCGCCCGGCTCTGATATATTAAACGGCTGACTATTTGAAGTAAAAAATGCGTTTTTATCAGAATTTCGCATAAAATCAGATGCAGAAACCTCTACTCCCGCCTCAACCCTGCACACACTATAAGCGAGGCTGTTTATATAATATAAGCTTCCTGCTATAAGCGCAGCGATGAGTATCAGAAATGACATTGTTGTCACTACAATTCTTCTACGTCTTCTCCGTCTGCGTCTGTTTAATTCTTCGTCGTCCTCGGCTTCTGTGACATCGTTGTCAGTATTCTCTGTTTTGGTTTCTTTATTGTTAGAATATTCTATATCTTCGATATCTTCTATCTCTTCTATATCTTCATCGTCAAGGTATTCGCTGTCTTCTATATTCTTTTTATTATCAAGATATTCGGCATTTTTTCCTTTTTTTCTCTTTTTTCTTTTTTTAGAGCCCATACAGAATATTCTCCAATAATTTCATGTAATTCCTGCTTTTTATAACCCTATGTACTTTAATACAAATAGCGCAATTTGTCAATATGTACTTCATTTAGCGGCATTTCTGCGTAATAAGGTTATCATATTCTCCCCGTACACGATTGCAGCACTGTACTGCCTTTCTTGCAAGAACCTCCATTACGTCCAGATAAGCTCCGTTAAGAATGTTGTCCCGCTTAATCAAAGACAATTCGGTACAGGCAAGCAGCACCGCCTCAGCGCCCTGTTTATTAAGAGCCGCGGATATCTGATAAAAACGCGCCATATCTACGCTTTTTCCCGCTTTTACCTCATCATATATGATACTCATAACCTTCTTTTGATTATCTATATCCGGCAGTACGACTTCAATTCCCCGCTTTTCAAGAGTCTTTTGAAATAATCCGCTCTTTATGGTGCCGTCCGTCGCCATTATGCCTACTTTGCTTACTTTTTCCTCTTCCAGACACAAGGCAGTCTCTTCTATTGCATTTATAATAGGAAGCCCGATTTTTTCTTCCAATTCCTCATGGAAATAGTGCGCGGTTATGCACGGAATTGCTATTATGTCAGCGCCAATCTCCTTAAGCTTCTTACCGCAGTAAACCATCTGCGTAACCGGATTTTCTTTGCTTTCTCCTATTATATATCCGGTTCTGTCAGGTATGGAAGGCATACTGTATACAAGAGTATCCATGTGCTCTTGGTCGGTCTTTGCATCGCTCATCTGCACAAGCAACTGCATAAAATACGCCGTCGCCATAGGTCCCAGCCCGCCTATTATACCGAGTTTAGTCATAATTAAGCCTTCCCTTTCCTTATTATATATAGCTTCAACCCATTATAAATTTTTTGGACGCAAGTGTCAATTACCGTTAAGCGACAGCAGTTCAACAACAGTTCGACAGACAGTTCAACCGCAGTTCCGACAGCAATTCAGCCTGATACATTAAAAAAACGCCCAAACCATTGACATACGGCTAAATTAATTGTATCATACACAATATATTAATATCAAAGGCTGTGAAGAGAAGAGTAAGTAGTTAGATATGTTACAGAGAACCTGATTAGGTGAGAGCAGGCGCAGAAGGAACTACTGAACATGGTCTCGGAGCCGCGCACCGAAGCTTTTATGCCAAGGCTGCGACGGGTGCACCCGTTATAGTGACAGACTATCGATGAATCATTTCTCGTCCGTAGTTGATAAGGCTTATATTGTGAGATATAAGTGAATTTAGGGTGGTAACACGAAGCAAACGCTCTCGTCCCTGAAAAAGAAATTTTTCAGAGAGGAGGGCTTTTTTAGTACAAGTTATCACTATAAATATTAAGAAATGAGGTATGTAAAATGAGACAAATTTTAATCGGGAATGCGTGGCCATATGCAAATGGTTCCTTGCACATAGGACATATTGCAGGATTATTACCCGGAGATGTACTGGCAAGATATCATAGGGCAGTCGGGGATAAGGTATATTTCGTTTCGGGAAGTGATTGTCATGGTACTCCCGTGGCAATCAGGGCGAAACAGGAAAACAGGACGCCACAGGAAGTTAGCGATTTTTATCATCGGGAGTTTACAGAGTGTTTTGAGCGATTAGGATTCAGTTATGATGTATATACAAAAACATCTGCAAATGAGCATAAAGATTTCGTGCAGGAATTTCATAGAAAATTATATGAAAGCCCATATGTGTATGAAAAGGAAGTTCCACAGGCTTATTGTGAAAACTGTAAGACTTTTTTGGCAGACCGCTTTGTGTTGGGAAAATGTCCTAAATGTGAAAATGATACCAGAGGAGACCAATGCGATTTTTGCGGTACGGTTTTAGAACCTGAAACACTTATAGAACCCATATGCGCTGTCTGTGGGAAAGCTATTAGTTTCAAAAATTCCACTCACTTATATATTGCTATTTCAAAGATGAGGACAGAGTTAGAAGCATTGGTCAGCCAGCACCCGTCATGGCGCAAAAACGCCATTGCATTTACAAAACGATATATTAACGAGGGCTTAAGAGACCGTGCATTAACCAGAGATTTAGAATGGGGAATAAGCGTACCTAAGGAAAACTATGAAAACAAAACCATTTATATTTGGGCGGAAAATGTCTTAGGTTATCTGTCGGCAAGCAAAGTGGCTGCCAAAGGAGATGACAATGCTTTTTATAAGTTGTTGGGAAAAGACGCCAAGCACTATTATGTGCATGGGAAAGATAATATTCCATTTCATACTATTATATTACCTGCACTTTTACTGGCAAATGGCGGCGCATGGCATCTGCCGGACCAAATTGTGTCCAGTGAATACATGACTTTAGAGGGCAGAAAAATATCTACCAGTCAGAATTATGCAATATGGGTGAAGGATTTGTTAGATAAGTATGAAGCTGATTCTATCCGGTATTTTTTCATTGTCAATGGACCTGAGAAAAAAGACGCAGATTTTTCATGGCGGGAATATGTTCACAGTCATAACAGCGAGTTACTTGGAGCATACGGGAATTTCGTGAACCGGACGTTAGCATTTATTGAAAAATATTGCGCTGGAGTGGTGCCGCAGGGCGTCAACAATGTTGATTTAGATAATCAAATAGACGGTTTGTATATTACGGTGGGAAAACTCATTGAAGGTGGATTTTTTAAAGATGCGCTTAATGAGATTTTTGAGTTTGTAAGAAAGGCAAACAAGTTTTTTGATACCAATCAACCCTGGGTTACACGGAATACGGATAAAACTGCCTGTGATAATACGCTTTACCAATGTGTCCAGATTATAGCTAATTTAGCGGTATTGCTCTTTCCTTTTTTACCTTTTTCTTCGGAAAAGGTTTTAAAATGGCTGAGTATATGTAATAATTGGGAGAGGCAGCATGTTGCAGGCGGTTATCTGTTGCCGAAGGTTGAAATATTATTTCAGCGAATTGACAAAAAGGTAATTGAAATTGAAACCGAAAAATTGAAGGCTATTTTATAAAACAACTGTTATTTATTACTGATTAGGGGTGGTTATACTGCCCCTTTATCTTTGCCGCAACGGGTTTGAGTGTGTTGGTAAGTATGTCAAAAAGCCTTGTTAATCAAATTCTGCTGAAACTCTTCTACTAATGTCATTACTGATATGTACGCATCCTGATATACTGCTTTAAAATCCACAATACAATCTGAAAGCTCCCCCGCATTTATAACAGTCTGCTTATGAGTACGGATATAAGATGTTTCTTTCAAATGAAGTCTGGGATAATCCACAACCTGCATTTCAAAATCATAATGCTTATCTAAATGCTCTTTCCTCGTTACTCTGGAAACTGGAAGAACAATATAATCATTACTGTCGGCTTGTCCAATAATTAATACAGGTCGCTTTTTAAATGCTGCTTTATGCAACTTGTTGTCATAATACTTGAAAACAGCCCAATATGCTTTCCCAATCATTGAGCATCCTCCATATCATCAAATTCATCATAATACATATCATAAACCGCATCATATGGTCTGATTTTTTCTGCATCCTTCTTAATGTCATCTATCAGCAACGGTCTGTTGCCATTTTCTCCTTCCTTAAGGTCTTTTCTGGAATTCTGCCAGGAAATCTCATTATGGGAAAGCTGACTCAATTTCCATGATGCCAAAACACCATATTGAAGCAGCACATTCTTTACAATATAAGCACTCCCTGTAGACAGTTTTCTTTTATCCGCATAATCCATTCCATCAAGTGTATAGCACCTGCGTATTTCCGTTGATACTGGTCCATATTTCCATCCTTCAAAGCTTTCCTCAAACATGGGTTCATTTAAGATGGCAAGACTTTCCCTTTGCACAAAATAAAGCAGCTTATGCAATTTCATTTCATCAATGACCTCTCCCGACTGCTTCTTATACTCATCATAAATATATTGAGCTACATCAACAATTCTTTCCATTCAAACCGCCTCCGACGCATACACAACCATTAATAAATTAACAACCCTTAAACTTTAAACTTTCATTTAAACATATTATATTCAATATTTCACAAGAAATCAACCAGCGCTTTTCTTCATCGCTCGTTTTATGATATACTCTAACTAAATATGGGCAATTCACTAGTGATACAGGAGAATTATTATGCTAAGGAAAACAAAAGCGATGTTCCTTGAGAGGTCAGAAAAGGCTTTCTCAAGGGACACAGAAGAAATTCTTCTGTTTGAATATGAAGGAGCCGTGGGAGGCTGGATTCACTATTATTCCCTTCCCGACGACAAATACTTGTCCACGGTAAGCTTCAATATCAGCTCCCACACAGAAATTGCCTTGCTGGAATTTCTTGATTTGGCTAAGGCACAGTTCAAAGGATATGATTTGTTCTTAGGCTATTCAAAGGATAACCATGCAGCAGTAACCTTCTTAGCGGGCAATGGATTTGAATGTATCGAAGAAAACTACAATAATACGGCATTCTTAGAGAATTACGAGCCGATTACGATTACCGTAGGCGATACTACAAGCGATAATGTCATTCGCATAACAAAAGAAAATTACGAGTATTTTCATACTCTCCATCGCCAAGTGGAAAGTGATATGTATTGGAACTCCGAGCGAATTTATGCGGACATTGACAACTGGATTATCCTTGCCAAAATTTGTAATGGCGAAGCTATTGGTAATGTGTACTGCAAAACGGTCGGGGAGAACTGGTTTGAGATATTTGGCATGGATATGAAAGACGGTACTTTTGATACGGAGCTTTTGGGAGAACTATTAGGAAAGGTACTGGATACTACCAAGGAACTCGGTGGAAGATTTGTGACGTTTTTCTGTGATAAGCAGGAGCAAGAAATTGTTAGTAGGCTTGGGTTTGAGTGTGTTGGCGAGTATGTATGCTATAAAAAGCAGCTTATTTGACATATGCCGCAATGCTAATGAATTTTATGAAGAAGAGGCAAGATTAACCATGTTACTGCGCGGTCGCCTTTAATTTGAACAGTTCGGAAATTCCGAACTGTTGACTCTTCATCAAGTATTTGAAGATTGTAAAGATTTTTCAAAAATAAGTTGATAATTTAAGAAGAACATCATATAATATAGATACAGATATGAATCTGTTGCACATAGTGCATTTATATTAGGGCTGACCGAAAGGTCCTGGTCCACCGGCTGGCGGGGATTTACCCCGCCATTTTTATACATCGAAAGGGCGGTCAAATGAAGGAAAAGGTACTTAGTGTTTTTATAGATGAATCTGGAGATTTTGGACAATATAATCCGGCTGCTCCAAACTATTATGTTGCAATGGTTATACATAACCAGGAAATAGATATTTCAAGAAATATTGAATCTTTGGAAAGACAAATAAGTAATTGGGGCTATCCGAAACATGCCATACACACTGGACCATTAATCAGGCGTGAAGGCGTTTACAAAAATGATTTGAGAGAAAAAAGAAAAGCATTATTTAATGCACTGTATCATTTTACTCGTTTATTGGACATTAAATATCTCTGTCCAGTTATCAATCAAGGGACTTGTGTAGAAAAATCCAAATTGGCATATACAGATAAGCTGACAAAGGAGATTGCAAATAAGTTACGGGCAAATTACACATATTTTACTTCTTTCGATAAGATTATTGTTTACTACGATTATGGACAGGTCGAATTGGCTCAGATATTGGTATCTGTGTTTAATACCATATTTTCAAATGTTGAGTTTAGAAAGATAGAAACAAATCAATATAAATTGTCACAAGCGGCAGATTTAATTTGCACAATTGAAGCTATTGCGCAAAAGAATGTACTTACCAAGTCAGAAAGTGAATTCTTCTATTCAAAACGTGATTTTAATAAGAATATATATAAGAATATTGTCAAGAAAAAGTTATAGATAAATTCCCTTCAAAAGACCACATGACCGCTTGAAAAAGAATGACTTTTCTTTTATAATAAAATATATATTATTAGTAAAGGAGACTTCGTTATGAGATTAGTTACCCGTTCCGATTTTGACGGACTGGCATGCGGCGCCTTATTAAAAGAAATCGGTCTTATAGACAGTTGGAAATTTGCACACCCTAAGGATTTACAGGACGGTCTTGTAGAGATTACCGAGAATGACGTACTTGCCAATGTTCCTTTTGTAGAAGGCTGTGGTCTGTGGTTCGACCATCATTCCAGTGAACACGAGCGCAATCAGTTAGCAGGAAAATATAAAGGCGAAAGCCGCATTACCCCTTCATGCGCCCGCATTATTTATGAATACTACGGCGGAGAAGAACGCTTCTCCCATTTTGACGACATGATGATAGCTGTGGACAAGGTAGACTCCGGCAATTTGACTATAGACGAGATTCAAAATCCTGAAGGCTGGATTCTTGTAGGCTTTCTGATGGACCCTAGAACAGGTCTGGGAAGATGGAGAAATTTCACTATCTCCAACTATCAGTTAATGGAAAAACTTATGGAGTGCTGCAGAACCATGAATACCGACGAAATTCTCGCGCTGCCCGACGTTCAGGAGCGTATCGCCGTATATCGTGAGCAGGACGCTAAGTTTAAAGAAATGGTACGCGCTCATACCCGTGTGGAAAAAGATGTAATAATCTCTGATTTGCGCGGCGTAGATCCTATCTACTCCGGTAACAGATTCTTAATCTACAGCATGTATCCCGAACAGAATATCTCTGTCTGGATAGTAAACGGCAAAGGCGGTCTCGGCTGTTCCGCGGCTGTTGGCTACAGCGTGTTAAATAGAACCTCCAACGTCAACGTCGGAAGCCTTATGCTCAAATACGGCGGCGGAGGTCATAAAGCTGTCGGCACCTGCCAGTTCAGCGACGAGGATATGGACACCAAACTTCCGCAACTTATAGACGAGATTGTGAATTATAAGGCAGAGTAGACATACATATGCAAGAGTATATAGGGTATCTAGCCAAAAGGCTTGATATATAGAAATTCAAGGAGGATTATTGCATGAAGAAAACAAGTAAATCAAAGGTGATTGCAGCATAACCGGGAGGTTTGCTAACAATCTGACAAACCTCCCAAAAGGTTTATGATTTTACTTTTAGGAGGATAATCCCATGAATAGGGAAAATAAGAAAAAATCACTTGATAAGGGTTATTATAAAACGCATCCATGTAATGAAGTATTTGTATGTAAAGTTTGTGGCAGAACAGTTGTTCCAAACAATGCAGGAAGTACACACAGAAATCACTGTCCCTACTGTTTGTCCAGCCAACATCTGGACAATGAACCGGGAGACCGTATTGCTGATTGTGGCGGCATCATGGAGCCTATTGCAGTATGGGTTAGAAAAAACGGAGAATGGGCAATCATTCACCGTTGTAAAATTTGTGGGGCATTGAGTTCTAACCGTATTGCAGCGGACGATAATCCCATGAAACTAATGTCTCTTGCCATGAAACCAGTGTCTTCACCACCCTTTCCATTAGAGCGGATTGAAGAAATGACGAAACTGATGGGCGGAGAATAACCATTACCACAATCATAACTGAATAAGTAACACAGCGTCAGAGCGTATAGAAATCAAATCTATACGCTCTATTTTTATGTAAAGGAGAGATTTTGCATTCTGCACCTCTCTTCCTATTACTATTTACTACTCTATTCCACCATAATCTCCTTCCCCAGTGCAAACGAATATATAATCTTCCGAATATCCATTTTTATGTCAACCTGTTCTCCGCCCAAAAGCTGCCCCAAAGCCTCCGCATAATAATCAAGCTGTGTATGATAACGCTTTATAAGCTCATCTTCCGTCTTTACGACGTCGGTCTTATAATCAAGCACCACGAACTTTCCGTCCTCTTCAAAGAAAACGTCTATTATTCCCTGAATAAGCACAGTTTCTTCCGGTGGAAACGTATCATTTAAGCGATTTGCCGGAAGTCCCAATACAAATGGCTGCTCTTTATAAAGCTTCCCTTTTATGTCGGCATGCGCCATTCGTCCTGCGGCGCTGCTCTGCGTGAATTTCAATATCTTCTGCGGCGAGATAACGTCGCGATATGACTGCGGCATTTTTCCATCGTCAATCATTTTCTTAAGCTGTACATCAACCAGCTCTTTTCGCGCTTCTTCGTTGTCTACGCCAAGCAATGCTTTAAAGTCAAAAAGCTCCATCGCCTTATGATACGCGCTGCCTCGCTCTGTCCCGCTGACTGCCTCTTCCTGCTTGATAAATTTCGGCAAATAGGGCACAATCGTCTCTTCATCAAACATAGGAAATGAAAAATCTATCTCTTCCTTCATTCCCGCCTTTTTCAACTCCGATACCGTCGTCTTAGCATATAGGTCCTTAAGACACTCATAGGGATATTGATATGCAAACCGCTCTTCCATCGTCTTTATAAGCTGTGTATCAAGCTCACCCGCCTTATATAACGTACTGCTTAAGGCAAGCTTTCTTCTGTTTTCTTCCCTCTCTAGCGTCTCTTTTATCTCGTCTCCGGCTATATCCTCGTATTTTAAGACAGTTACCTGTATTCCCGTCTCTTCTTTATAAAATTCTGCCTCGGCAGCGGGAAGCTGTCCGTACTCCTCCCAGACTTTATCAAAGCATTTATTCCTGGCAACCGAATAAAGCAGAATATCCATAAAGCTATCCGCCTGAAGCAGTATATCATAAGGAAGCTTTCTGTTTTTACAGCCTTTTATAAGTGAAAGCGAAGCAAGCTTCTTCTCAATATTCTTTACCGTTCCAATCAGAATAAGCTTCTCCTTAGCCCTTGTCATTGCCACATACAATATTCTGAGTTCCTCAGCAAGATTGTCTTGCCTAAGTTTAGCCGCAATGTAATTTCTTCTCAAATTACGGCTTGTTACGCGCAGTCTCGCATCAATATAGTCTACGCCGATTCCTTCCTCCACGTCCATAACCAGATGAGCGTTTGTATCCCTGTTATTAAAGCTTTTTGAGAGTCCGGCAACAAAGCATATAGGGAACTCCAAACCCTTGCTCTTATGGATACTCATAATCCGCACTACGTCCGCATTCTCGTCCTGCAAGTTGACTTCGCCATAGTCCACGTCATACTTTTCCAGTTGTTCTATATATCTTAAAAAGTGGTACAAGCCATAATAACTTGTTTTCTCATAATCGACAGCTTTTACAATTAACATCTCCACATTTCCACGCCGCCTGCTGCCGCCGGGCTTCGCCGCCACATATGACAGATACGAATAGTCCCTGATAATCTCCTGCAACAGCTCATGCACAGGCATATATACCGCCATGTCCCTGTACTGTTCTATCTTATTTATAAAAAGCTTAATTTTCTCCCGCAGCGCATTGTCGCTTCCCATACTTGCATATTCTGCCACCGCATCATACAGATGTCTTTTCCCCTGTGACTCCGCCTTAATAAGCGCAATCTCTTCTTCCGAAAAGCCGCCGAAAATCGAATGCAGCACTCCATAAAGCGAAATATCCTGAATCGGATTGTCCAATATTCTTAAAAAATGCAAAAGTTCCTGAATCTCCGTGGACGCAAAATATCCGGTCTTAGACGTAACATGCGCCGGTATGCCCTCTTCCTCCAAAATACGCTTAAATTCTTCGTCCCAGCCCGTAGTAGTGCGAAGCAGAATAACTATATCCCTATATGACGCTTTTTGCATAAGCCCGCTCTCATCATCAACCACCTGAAAAGAAGTTACGAGCTGTTTAATCCTTGAAGCAATAGCATACGCTTCTTCTTCTCTTTCTTCGGCATTATAAAGCAAAAGTTCAGTATCATTGTCATGGTTATTTATGGCAGCCGGATACGACGCGCCCATAAAGAGCGCCGCCTTTTCATCATAGTCTATTCCGCCCAGTTCCTTTATCATAACCTGTGAAAAAACCGCATTCGTGCTTGTAAGCACTTCTTCCCTACTGCGAAAATTCTTATGCAAATCTATCCGCATGGACTCGCTGCCTTCTATACCGTAAGCGTCATACTTTTCCATAAAAATCTCAGGTCTGGCAAGTCGGAACTTATATATGCTCTGCTTGACGTCTCCGACCATGAAACGATTATAATTCTTATCCGCTTCACCCGAAATGACAGACAACAAATATTCCTGCACCAGATTGCTGTCCTGATACTCGTCAATAAGAATTTCTGCGAAATGTTCCCTATATTCCAATGCCGGCGCGTTAGGTATAATACTTCCGTCTTCACCTTTGCGAAGCAGAATCGAAAGCGCAAAATGCTCTATATCGTCAAAATCCAATATGTTTTTGTCACGCTTAGCCTTATCAAACGCTTCCTTAAAAATAAGCGTCAAATCCGCCAATGCGCATACAGCGGCGGCGCAAGTCTCAGACTGTCTTGCGATTTCTGCCGGCGAAGCTGCAAAATAATCCTTCTGTATCGCTTGAAGCAGCTCTTTTATCTCCGTGCGGGCGTTCTTTACAATCTCGCGTTTCAAAGCAGAAACGGTCTCATCTTTTTTAGACGGAAGCCTGTCAAAAGTTAAAGCGGCAAAGCTCTCATAACGCCTCTCATAATCGGAAGTATCTAGCAACCGCTCTATATTTTCTTTTTCCCTATCGAGCAATTCTCCGTACATATACGGTCCGTCCGGCTCTTCGCACATCGTTATGCACATATTCATACGCTCTAGGGCGCCTTTAAGCAAAAGCTCCGTATTATTCATCAAACGACTAACCCATGTTTCAGACTCAGGGCAGCCCGCTTTTCTTCCTCCAAACCATTCTTCTGCGCCAGAATAGTCCGCTTTTCTTTCTTCCAGCCATTCCTCAGGAAAAGGGTTACTCATAGCAAAATCATACAGCTTCAAAACTGCCTCTTCTACCGCCTTATCCCGACTGCCCGTACTGAAATATTCCATGCAGTTTAAGAAGCTCTCAGCTCCCTCACTATATTGCTGTTCTAACACATCGGCAAGCACATCTGCCTTAAGCAGTCTTAATTCTCCCTCGTCTGCAATTCTGAACCCCGGATCCAGACCGATTGTATGAAAATGGTTACGTATAACAAACAGGCAGAAGCTGTCTATCGTCGTAATCTGCGCATTATGCAATAACGTCATCTGCCTCTGCAAATGCTCGTTTTCAGGCTCCGACATAAGTTTAAGCCCTATTGCATTTCTGACTCTTTCCCGCATCTGCGCTGCTGCCGCATTGGTAAAAGTCACCACAAGCAGACGGTCGATATCCACGGGGTTATCGCCGTCGCTTATCATTTTCACAATACGCTCTACCAATACAGCGGTCTTGCCTGAACCCGCTGCCGCAGATACCAAAAGGCTGCAACCATGCGTATCAATTACTTTTTGTTGTTCCTCCGTATATACAACGCCCACTTTGTCACTCTCCATCGTCCGCTATTGCCACATCTATTCCATCGTCCACTATTATCTGCGCGTCTGCTAAGTCGTCCGCTATTGCCTGCCGCATTTGCTCGATTGCCTCATCATGCGACATTTTTTCGAGCTCCCGCTTGTCATATCCCGCAATCTCAATATCATAGCCGCATACACTTTTATACTCGCAATATGTACATGCGTCGTTTCCGTTATGTTCACATGGGGTTACGGATATATCGCCCTGTAAAATGCCGCTTCCCAATTCCTTAATTTTGTGGTTTACATAACTCGAAACAACCTTCATATCCTCTTCGCTGATAATACCAGAATGGGCGGAAAAAGTTCCGTCCTTTTTCTTCTCTATCGGCAAAATATCCGACTTATTTGTAAATTCTCCATCTAAAAGACTAATCGCCCTCTCGTTATCGCTGACTACCCCTGTCATTTTAAGCTCCTGAAGCAGTTTGAGATTAAGCTGCTCAGGCGTCAAACTTTGTCCATCGTCTATCATGGGATCCGATATATGATAATATAACATCGCCGCTGGAACCACGTTTTTATCGGGATATTTCTTCTTCTCCAATTCAACCGCCGCATTCATATAGACGACTAATTGAAGCTGTAATCCATAATATAACGCCGCCAAATCGAATCTGCGGCTTCCCGACTTGTAATCAATGACCTTGACATATACAGTATCGTTTTCTTCACAGGTATCAATTCTGTCAATTCTTCCGCGCAGCTTCATTTTTTCCTGACTGCTTAGGGCAATATTCACAGAATCCAGCTCATCAAGCGTCTGAAACGACATTTCAAAATGCTCCGGCAAAAAAGCCCCCTTCTTTAGCTGCGCCTGCATAGTATTTACGGTCCTTAAAAGAATCCTCTTTATACGCTGTAAAAGATATTTGTTTCTGGCGCTGCTGTACAAAATCGTCTCGCTGTATCCGACCGCATAGGCTTCAATCGCTTCGTCCAATATCTTTTCCCCTATCTCGCAAGGGAAGTCTAACCATGTATAACCATACTCCGTCAGTTTATCCGCAAAAAGCTCCAGTACGCCGTGGAATACATTACCCATGTCCACAGCCTCAAAACTGTACTCTTCTCTTTCTTTTAACGACAAGCCATACTGTAAAAAATGCGCATAAGCGCAGGAAGCATATTTTTCCAAACGGCTGACGCTGTTATACAATATGCTGCCATACAGAAGGCTGGTCACTTGACGAGAGAGCGGACTGTCCTTATAATAATAGAACGCCGTATCCGTCAGCTTATCTATCCTCTCCTTATAAGCAGGATTAAAATAATAGCTGTTATAGAATGTGAAAAGCTTCCTTTCTTCACTTTCATCGAGCCTGCCCGCCGCATACTCCCTAAGCATATCCGTCAAAAAGCTGATTCCATCTTCACCGTTTACCAACTGTTCTTCCACAGGAAGCAGCTCCGGATTCCGCTTCATAAGCTGCGGATACAGCTTTTTAACCGTATCTATCAGATATGCCGGTCGCTTACTCTTACCGTCGTTTCCCACTCTTGCATATGATAAATACAGCATGTCGGAAGGCTTAGTCATATTCAGATACAGATATAAGCGCTGAATATACATCTGCTGCCTCGGCGTCGGCGCAAGCTCCCAGCCCGACTCCTGTAAAAATTCTCTGTCTATATCCGAAATAATACCGCCACCGCCTGTTCCTTTGGGAATATTATCATCATTTATCCCCATAAAAAACAGTATTTTAACCTGTTTTAAACGTGTTCTCTCTATATCTCCGATTACGATTCTGTCCACATTCTGAGGAATCGTTCCTACCGTAATTTCGGCAAAACCTGCGTCCAATATCTGCGCAAATTCCTGAAAATCCATTTCTTCGTCACTAAGAAGCCCTTCTATCTGGTCTAGCAAATCAATTACCAATCCATAAATCTGCCCATATTCCTTAGCCCTAACCAGATTGCCTTTTGCTTTAAAACTCTCTTCAAAACTTTTAAGCTTAAGCTGCAGTTCGTTTTTTACCAAAAAATCATACAAAGCATGTACCAATTCGCCGGCTGTTTTGAATGTTTCGATTAACGGCGCAAGCTGCTGCATAAGCTTCTCCCTCAGAGCATTATATAATTCAAGCGACTGTACGCCTTCTTCCCCGCCGTTTTCTTTATATACGAAAAGGCTGTTCCACTTGCTCTTCCCACGGATTCCGAATCTTCTTATATAATTTTCCAGCCTGTCAATATCCTCACGCTTAAATCCGCACAAGCCCGTCCTAAGATAATGAAATACCGACTCCCTATCGAAATCCCTAAGCACGATTTGCAACGCGCTCCGTATGTATTCGGTAAAAGGATTGAACAATATCCCTCTGGTCTGGTCCATATAGATAGGAATGTCAAACTTAGCAAACTCTTCTTCTATATCATTGGCATAGTCCGCCATACTTCCACTCACCACGGCAATATCACGATAATGCAGCTCAGGTTCCCTTGCAAGCAGCCTTCGTATCTCTATGCAGACCTGCCGTACTTCCTCTTTCGGCGTGGACGCTTCAAGCAGATGAATGTTTTTAGGCTCATTATCATAAGTTTCTATCGGATACCTGAAAAGATGTTTCTCCAAATGTGCAAGCTCCGGATTGTCCGCGAATCTGGGTATCCGTCCATTAAGCCTCTCCTGACAGATTACCGCCGGAATCATCTCACAGCCGCATTCAGCCCCCAGCCTCCTTAAATCTTCGACGGTTTTCTTACTCAAATGAAAAAGCTTCTGCTCGCCGTCCAGCTGATAAGGATTTTCCACAATATCTATTGTAATGCTGACAATGACTTTACCTGCAAGGCGCATAAGCTCCTGAATCACGCGGTTCTGAATCGGCGTAAATCCGGTAAATCCGTCAAAAGCAATGACGCAGTTTTTTATAATCTCAGATTTAGGCAGAGCTTCTCTAAGCTTATCCAGAGTTTCCTCCGTAGTAATAAACTTCTCCTGAATATATGATAAAAAGCTGCCGTACAGAATTTGCAAATCATTCAGCTTATAATAAAGCGCACCTCTTTTCTGCGCGCTCTTGGCAATATCTTTAAGCTCCTTAATCCCTATGCCATACTGCATAAATTCCGAAATTGCCGATTTCACCTCATGGACATAGCCTATTTTATTCATGTGCTTCCCGATTACAGAGAGCTTCTCCTGCTCGCTTAGTGCAATTTTGCGCAAAATCAGACTCTTTCCGGTATCGTCAAGCACAGGAAGCTGCTCGTATCCCACTTCTTCAAGTATCCTATGCGTAAGCCGTCCAAAGCTTAAAACATCAATATTCATAATGCCTTTTTTCGAGTGCTCTAAAACCAAGTCCATCTGCGTCTGCATCGTAAACTGGTCCGGAACAATCAGCAGAAAATCTCGCTTCGGCTCGCGAAGCGACTCTTCTATTATATATTCATGAAGTTTTTTACTCTTTCCGGCGCCTGAACCACCGAAATAAAACTGCAGCGACACTTTGCGGTTCTCCTTTACATAACTAATTGTCTCTAGTTCAGGACAAATGAATAAAAACGGGACTCCAATGCCTGAAAAGCGGTAAGTCGTCCCTTATTTTATTCATTTGCCCTAAACTTATGTATATATTTATAATAGCATATAGGCAGTAATTTAGGAATTATAAAAATTTTTTAAATTCCTATTGACATATTTCTCGTATCGTAGTATATTTCATATAAATCCTATTGATTAAGTAGTATTTAAACATTTAATAAAAAAACAGGGAGGAATTTTATTATGGCAAACATTAAACACAGCGCAGTAGAACTTATCGGCAATACTCCTTTATTGGAGGTTGCAAACTATGAGAAAGCAAATCAAATCAATGATGTAACAATCCTAGTTAAACTTGAATATTTCAATCCCGCGGGCTCCGTAAAAGACCGTATCGCACTCAGCATGATTGAAGACGCCGAGAAAAAAGGGGTGCTTAAACCGGGAGCTACGATTATCGAACCGACTTCCGGTAATACGGGTATCGGACTTGCGGCAATAGCTGCGGCTAAAGGCTATAAAGCAGTTCTGACTCTTCCTGAAACAATGAGTATCGAAAGAAGAAAACTTCTTCAAGCATACGGCGCAGAGCTTGTTCTAACAGAAGGCAGCAAGGGCATGAAGGGCGCGATTGCAAAAGCCGAAGAACTTCAGGCTTCAACCCCCGGCTCTATTATTTTAGGGCAGTTCGTGAACCCTGCCAATCCTACCATACATAAAGCAACGACGGGACCTGAAATCTGGAACGATACTGACGGTAAAGTAGATATCTTTGTCGCAGGCGTAGGCACAGGCGGCACAGTCACCGGCGTAGGAAGTTATTTAAAAGAGAAAAATCCGAATATAAAAGTCGTAGCGGTAGAGCCTGAAAGCAGTCCTGTTTTATCAGGCGGCGCCGCTGGAGCTCATAAAATTCAAGGTATCGGCGCGGGCTTCGTACCAGAGGTATTGGATACGGAAATTTATGACGAAATCATTAAAGTTTCCAATGAGGACGCTTTTGCCATTGGAAGAGAAATTGCAGTAAGGGAAGGCGTATTAGTAGGTATTTCTTCCGGCGCAGCGCTCTTTGCCGCGACAGAGCTGGCTAAACGTCCCGAAAATAAGGGGAAGACGATTGTTGCGCTGTTGCCTGACTCAGGAGATAGATATTTATCTACGCCGTTGTTTTCTGCTGAATAATATGTGTTGTTAATACTGCATGGCTGAATGGATAATAAATGGCTAAATGGCTGAATGCGACATGGACGCATATACTTCCTCTTGAGGTACGCTCTCGCTCCAGTGTATAAACAAACGAATGCCACGCTATGTGGCATTCTTATTGTTACGCAGCGGTACTAAGCTCAAAAGCTTAAAAAACAGCTTTTTCACTAAGTACCGGCGTTTTACAAGGACCTCAAGAGGAAATATATAAGTCCATGTCGTTTAAAGGTTATGAATACTTACATGGTATTTTATATAAGAGATTTATACAATTAATTTGGGGAAGTGTTATAGCATATATCTAAGATACATGATATCATTCAAGTAGAAAATGAACATAATATCCGAAGGGAGAATTTCTTATGGAAAAGATGAAAAACAAGAGTATTGCCGAGCGAATGAACAAGATGAGTTATCGCAATTTCAACGTCAGCGTATATTGTCCGGTCGGCAATGTCAATCAGATTACCGATTTTGAAGCGTTTGAGGAAAAGTTCAAGCTTCTATCTGAGAATGTCAAAATCGGCAGGGTTTATCTTGAATGCTATCGCGGCATGGAGTGGTGCAGTAAAGAACATCTTATTAAAGTGAAGGAATATTTTGAGAGCAAGGGCATTGCAACCTCCGGCGGAATTACGACCTGTGACAGCAGCAATAACAACGGCTTTGTATCGCTTTGCTATTCTACCAAGAAGGGGCAGGATATCTTGAAAAAAGCGGTTGCCTTAAATGCAGAGGTGTTTGATGAATTTATTTTCGACGATTTCTACTTCCTCAACTGCCGCTGCGCCGAGTGTATAAAGAATAAAGGCGATAGAAGCTGGTCGCAGTTCAGACTCGACCAAAAGAAATGGATTACCGAAGAATTGGTAATGAAGACTGCTAAAGAAATCAATCCCGATATCAACGTAATTGTAAAATATCCACAGTGGTATGAAGATTATAACGAGACCGGTTACGATCTTGTAATGGAGCCGGCGCTGTTTGATTCCATTTATACTGGAACCGAAACCAGAAATCCTTCCTACTGCCAGCAGCATCTTCCTAAGTATTTAAGCTATTTTGTCATGAGATATCTGGAAAGCGCTGCTCCTGAGAGAAATCTCGGTGGCTGGTTCGATCCGTTTGAATGTACCTATAACCTTACCTCATACCTTGAGCAAGGATATCTGACTCTGTTTGCTAAGGCAAAAGAAGTGACCTTATTCTGTCTTGGCGCATTGATTAATGCTCCCGATTTCCGCCTATTTTCTCCGGCTGTCGGCGAGATGTTTAATGAGATAGACGCTTATCTGGGCGAATTAGGCAATCCTATAGGCGCAGCAGCGTACAGACCCGAATATGCCAGAGGTGAAAATAACCTGCACAACTATCTGGGAATGTGCGGCATACCTTTTGAACCCTATATCAGCTATCCGGAAAATGAAAAAGTTATTTTCCTCACAGAAGGCGCAGCAGAAGACACAGATATCACGTCAAAAATGAAAAAGAGCCTTTTAAACGGCGCAGATGTAATAGTTACAAGCGGTTTTGTGAGAAAACTTGGCGATACGTTTAAGGATTTCGTCAATGTATCGTATTCTGCAAGAAAAGCTTTAGTCAGCGAATATGCAGACACTAAGGACAACGGTTTGACCGTCAGCGGTAAATATTACGGAGATACCAAGATTTTAATACCCCAGCTTGACTACTGTACCAACGATATCTGGGAACTTGCCGCCGCATACGGAACCGACAATAATTTCCCGCTTGTATTAAGGTGCAGCTATGGAAGCGGTCAGCTCTCAATTATCACTATCCCCGATAATATGGGCGACATTTATCACTATCCAGCTCAAGTACTTAATGTAATCCGTAGCTTATTTACAAAGGAAATGCCCGCTATGATAGAAGGCTCCTCCAAAGTACAGATTTTTGTCTATGATAACAACAAAGTTATTGTACGCTCAGACCTTGATTATTACGAAAGCGTCACAATCAAACTGGACGAGAGCATAACAGCCGTAAAAGAGTTGATAAGCGGAAGGAACATTCCCATTACAAACCACAGAATCACACTACAGATGTCCCCTGCGGTAAATTATGTACTTTCGTTGCAGTAATATCAAAAAAAGACTCCGGAAAACTCCGGAGTCTTAATTATTGTATCAAATATTAGTTACCTGATTTCCAAGCTTCATACTGTGAAGAGAACTCAGCTAAAACGTCCTGATATCCTGCTTCATCAAGAGCTGCCTGATAAGCTTCGATTGCGCCCGGAACATCTGCCTCTGAGTAACCACCGTTCTCAAGAGGGAATCCGTACTCATCAAATACCTTCTGGCAAGCTGTGTACTGAGCTTCTACAGGAGACTTATCAAAACGGAATCCTGCTGCGCTTGATGTTGTAGCTCCACCGTTGAAATCTTTGTACAAGTCGCCAAAACCGTCAGGCTGATTGTACATAGGTGTAACGATTGTAGCGGAAGCTGACTCCCACATAGAGTGGTTGTACTTACCGTTATCTGTCTGTTCTACATGTCCGTTTGCATCGTAGTTGAAGTCTTCGCCTTCGATACCGTATGTATAGATATCAGCAAGTTTGCTGTCGGTATAAAGCAGTCCCATGAAATCGATACAAGCCTGTGCCTGCTCAGGTGTGCTGTTTGCTGTTACGCAGTAGCAAGAACCAAGAGCTGATGTTGAATGTGCCCATCTGCCTGTATAGGACTGTAACACAACTTCCTGACCATAACGGCTTTCTGCTTCATCATTAACCGGAAGGTCTGTCCACCATGTAATTGCCCAATCCTGTGACTGAGTTGTGGTATCGCCTGTTACCTTAGTAACATCATCTTCAGAAATGTAACCTGCATCTGCCCACTTACCCATCAATGTACAGAACTCTAAGTACTCGTCAGTAAGAACAACATCTACAACTGTATCTGTGTCTCTGTCAACTGCAACCCAGTTAGATGTAGCATCTGCTGTGAAGAAATCAAAGCTGTCAATGTACCATCTGTAGAACATAGCTGTCTTCTGTGTAAGGTAAGGATATTTAAGTCCTTCTGCCTTAGCATCAGCAAGCATCGGCTCAAGGTCAGCAAGCTTCTTTACATTAGAGAAATCCCAACCGTACTTGTCAGCGATTTCCTTACGAGCTATGATATCATAACCTTCTACATTGTCTTTGTATACAGGAATGTAGTAGTTTCTGCCATTATACTTGGTAGCTTCCCACTGTCCTGCGTCCATTGACTCATAAAGAGGTGTGCCCGGAAGTAAATCGGTAATATCATACACTGCGTTTGCAGGAACAAGGTCGTTTGTTCCGATGGTGCTTTCCCATGAAGCTGTCCACAACAGGTTAATCTCGTTGGCAGCCAATGACATGTTAGCCTTATCTGTGTACTCTCCAGAACCGATATCAGTAAGTACGATCTGAACGTTAATCTTGTCTTTGATGTACTCATTGATAGCATCCTGTACTTTCTGAACCTGTGCGGAATCAGGAGTTGCAAGATTGAATGTGTTTCTTGTGATATTGATTGTTACAAGATCACCTGAAGCAGCGTCCCCCCCCGTTGAAGCGGTATCTGTAGAAGAACCGGAATCTGACGGTGTGGTTGTCTGTGTGTCATTGCCCGTAGACGATGACTGGCTGCTGTCTCCGCTGTCGTTGCCACAGCCAACAAGTAATGTTGCTGTCATAGCGCCAGCTAAAACCAAAGCCAAAAGTTTTTTGATTTTCATTGCTAAAAATCCTCCCTTTTATTTCTATTTATTTCTAATCCGCCGCACTATTGCATTGGATTGAAACCTAAATTAACCTTTTACGGAACCTACCGTAAGACCTTTTACAAAGTATTTCTGGAAGAACGGATATACTACCATAATAGGAGCTATAACTACAACAACGGTTGCCATTGTTGCCGAATACTGCGGAATATTTCCACCCATCGCCGCTCTTGCCGCTGCCGGCACGTTCGAGTTATTAAGCAAAAACTCTATACTCTTCTGGATATTAACGAGCAGAAGCTGTAACGGTTTCTTAGCGTCGGACGTAATATAGAGCATCGCATTCTGCCAATCATTCCAATAAGCTGTAGCCATCATGAAGCCTACTGCTGCCAGCGAAGGTTTAAGCAGCGGAAGCGTAATCTGGAAAAAGGTACGATACTCGCCCGCTCCGTCGATTTTAGCAGCTTCCATAAGCTCTCCCGGAATGCTGTTCGCAATATAGGTTCTTAGTATTATAACATTCATGGTCGAAACGCACAGAGGCAGAATCAATAACCATAAGCTGTCTTTCAAGTGATAATAAGTTGTAAATATAATATATCCTGATAAAGTACCGCCGTTGAAAAGCATTGGTATCAGCAGATATATTGATAAAAACTTGGATAAACGGAAATCCGGTCTGCTGATGGAATATGCAAACATACTCATAAGCAGTAAGCCTAACAAGGTTCCGAATACCGTGATAAAAATCGTTACTCCATACGATGTCAAAAGCTGCTTGCCGTATTTTAATACGGACTCCATACCGCTTAACGACCACTTTTCAGGTATGAAAGCGAAACCGTTCTTATTGATTGCCTGTTCATCAGTAAACGCGGCAACAAATACAAGTATAACCGGCAGCGCGCAGAATAATGTATATAGCAGAAGGAAAAAGCCGAGTATATATTGTCCTATTCCCTTTTTCTCTGTTTTAGACATTGCCAAATCGGCTGAATTACCTTTTTTCTTACTCATATCTCAATCTCCTCCCCTTATTAGAATAACGAATCTTCCGGTGAAATCTTGCGCACCATGCCATTAGCAAACAGCATTAGCAACAAGCCCACAACGGACTGGAAAAGACTGGTTGCGGCAACAAAACCAAAGTTTGAACTCTTCAAAATCGCATTCAGCACATAAGAGTCAATAACCTGTGTCGTTTCGTACAACTGTCCGTTATTTCTAGTTACCTGATAGAAGAGACCTGTATCGGAACGCATAACCGAACCAACGGAAAGAAGCAGCATAACCGTAATCATCGGAAGCAGCGACGGCAAAGTAATGTGCCAAATCTGTTTCCATTTATTAGCTCCGTCAATCTGAGCTGCTTCATAAAGCTCCGTATCAATACCAGCAAGAACTGACATATACAAAACCGAACCGTAGCCTACACTGTTCCAAATCTTAACTATGGTCAAAATTGCCGGCCACAATGAAGCGGTTGAATAAAATCTCGTACTCATGCCAAAAGTATGATTCAGAATACCTGTATCAGTACTAATGAATGCGTATACGATAAACTGTACTGCCGCATATGAAATAAATACCGGAACAATCATAATGGTCTGCATCGTCTTAGCCACTTTTTTAAAAAGGAACTGGTCGATTGCAATCGCAAGCACCACGTTTAAAAATGTTCCTAAGCCTGTGAAAATTATGTAATACATAAGAGTGTTCTTAGTCATAGTAATGAACGTACTCTTTGAAGCTATCAGGAACTTGAAATTATCAATTCCGTTCCACGGACTTGCCCAAATGCCTTTCGAATAATCAAAGTTCTTGAACGCCATTACCAGACCTGCCATCGGTACATACATGATAAAGAACAAAATCAAAAATACCGGCAAAGCCATCACTACATGCGCTCGGTGCTTCCATGTGTTTTGAAAAAAACCTTTCATTGCAACTACCCCCTATTAACTTAATCGTTTTCGCAATTCGTTATATATATGATATAGCATTTTTGGATATTTTGCAATACTTATTTGATTTTTTTTGTGCATTTTTAGTAAAACTGCATTAATCACACCGAAAGCGCACCGTCAATCTGCCAAGTTTTCCCTTATTTTTTCAATCATTTCTTTATATTCCGCTTCACTTAAATATTTTTTATCAGGGTTCATTTGGAACGTGCCGCCCCATTCATCTTTATCCTTATATTTAGGAACCAGATGCATATGCAGATGGCAGCCGGTATCGCCATACGCGCCATAATTGAGTTTATCGGGCTTAAACGCCGCATGAATAGCCTTCGCTGCCTTTGTCACATCAGCCATAAAGCGATTCCGCTCTTCTTCGCTTATATCCACAATCTCACTGACATGGTCCTTATAAGCCACTATACATCTCCCCGGTTTGCTCTGCTCCTTAAACAAAATCAACTGACTCACGTCCAAATCACAGATTTTAATGCCAAATTTTGCCAGCAGTTCGCCACCCTGACAGTAACCACAATTATTATCTTTCATACTAATCCCCCCCTATTTAAGTTTCCAGATATCCCTGTTATATTCTTCTATCGTTCTATCAGAAGAGAAAAATCCCGCTTTTGCAATATTGACTAACATCATTCTTCTCCACTTATCCTGATTTTCATAGTCAGCAAACATCTTATCCTTCGTCTTAATATAATCCTCTAAATCAAGAAGCGTCATGAACCAGTCCTTATTCAACAGTTCCTTATAAAGCCTGTCCAAATTCTTCTTATGTCCTACTTTAACCGCTTCCTTGCTAACGATAAAATCAACTGCCGCCTTGATATCGGGATTATTATTATAATAATCTTTGGATACATAGTCCGCCTTTTTATAATGCTTGATGACCTGCTCGGATTTTTCACCGAATATATATATATTGTCGTCGCCCACCAGCTCATGAATCTCTACGTTTGCGCCATCGGAAGTACCCAGCGTTACGGCTCCGTTTAACATGAACTTCATATTTCCGGTTCCTGACGCCTCCTTAGACGCAAGTGAAATCTGCTCGGAAATATCACAGGCGGGAATCATTTTCTCCGCGTATGATACATTATAATTCTCTACCATAAGAACTGTCATATACGGGCTTACGTCCTTATCATTATTGATAATCTCCTGCAATACCAAAAGCAGATGTATGATATCCTGCGCAATAATATAAGCTGGCGCGGCTTTAGCCCCGAAAATAAAGGTCATAGGTCTTACAGGCTTCTTGCCCGCCTTAATTTCCAGATATTTATGGATTATATACAGCGCATTCATCTGCTGACGCTTATATTCATGCAGCCTCTTAGACTGAATATCAAAGACAGAGTCTGGGTTTAGGGTGACTCCTTCTACTTCCTTCACATAAGCTGCCAAATCTTTCTTGCGGTTCATCTTAATCTCTGCAATTCTGTTAAGCACCCTCTCATCGTCCTTATATTCCAGCAGTTTTTCAAGCTTCGCCGCATCGGACTTATAGCCGTCGCCAATAGTTTCTGACAGGAATGTCGCTAACTCATGATTACAGGACAGCAGCCATCTTCTAAAGGTAATTCCGTTAGTCTTGTTATTGAATTTCTCCGGATAAATCTTATAAAAAGCGTTAAGTTCGGTATTCTTAAGGATTTCCGTATGGATTGCCGCTACGCCGTTTACCGAAAATCCGTAATGGATATCGATATGCGCCATATGCACCCGCTTCTCTTTATCGATAATTCTTACCTTCGGGCTCTTATATTTAGCTGCAGCCCTCTTATCAAGCTCTTTAATAATCGGAACAAGCTGCGGAACTACCTTTTCAAGATATGCTAAAGGCCATTTTTCCAGCGCTTCCGCTAAAATCGTATGGTTTGTATAAGCGCAGGTCTTGCTGACTACCTCGATAGCCTCGTCCATCGTAAACGCTTTCTCATTCACCAATATCCTAATCAATTCCGGTATTATCATGGTCGGGTGCGTGTCGTTAATCTGGATTACAGCGTGTTCATACATGGTGCGTAAATCGTACTTCTTTTCTTTCATTTCCTTTAAAATAAGCTGCGCAGCGTTGCTTACCATAAAATACTGCTGGTATATACGAAGGAGCAGCCCCGCCTCGTCTGAATCATCGGGATAAAGGAAAAGCGTAAGGTTTTTCTCAATGTTCTCCTTATCAAAGTCAATGCCCTTCTTGACAATCTTCTCATCTACCGACTCAATATCGAAAAGTCTCAACTTATTAACGCCATTATCATATCCTATTACGTCGATATCATAAAGTCTGGAGGTTACTTTGCGGTCGCCAAACTGCACCTCAAACATAACATCTGTTTTGTTAAGCCATGACTTATCTTCAATCCAGTCATTCGGCTCCGCTTTTTGCAATTTATCCTTAAATACCTGCTTGAAAAGACCGAAATGATAATTAAGTCCGATTCCTTCTCCCGGCAGTCCCAAAGTAGCGATAGAATCCAAGAAGCACGCGGCAAGACGCCCCAGACCGCCGTTGCCTAAAGACGGTTCGGGCTCCACCTCCTCAATAGCGCTTAAGCTTTTGCCGTTCTTTTTCAAAATCTCGTCCAGCTTGTCATATATCCCCAGATTGATTAAATTGTTGGATAAGAGTTTACCAATCAGAAATTCCGCGGAAATATAGTATACTTTCTTCTCTCCCTCAATCGGCTCAGAAACCGCCATCAACCGCTTAGATAAAAGAAGAAGGCTGTAGTACAATTCCTCATTACTGCACTCAGCGACACTCTTCCCGCAGGCGTTCTTCGCCTGTTCTTCCAGTTCCTTCTCCAAGTTCATCACAAGTACGTCCCTTTTTAGATTACTTGCCTGTGTCATAAAAATACCTCCTTAAAATAAAGTTAATATCACGTATCGCTTCCTAAAAGCGCCTCGTCCTTTGCATTTATATAATAAGCAAAACCGAAAGTTCTTATACCTGCGTTACATGCAAGCGAGACAGAACTTCTGTGCATATATACCTTTTCAAACGGAACACACTTAAGCGCTTCACGGCGTATCTGCTCCTGTTCGTCCACGCTGCAGCATACATGTGAGATATAAATAACATCTGTATTTATTCGTTTTTTATACAAAAGATGCCAGCGGATAAATCGTCTCCACGCATTATCAAGCCTTCCTACCCTTATTCCCGACATCACCATACCGCTCTGGCTCATTTTAAAGCCGGGATGGAAACCAAACAACTCACATACTTTTGCCACTGTCTTATTAGCAAACCCATGCTGCGCAAAAATCATTGCCGACGGCATAATATAACGTGATTCCACACGTTTCTTCATACTTTCCACACTTGTGCAGATTTTCTCTGCCGAATAGCCTTCTAGGGCAAGCTTAGCCGCATATAGAACTATTAGCGCCTGACCGCAGGATATCTGACCGGAATCAATCACATGCACATGGTCGAAGCACTTTGAGGCTGCCAGCGAAGCTTCGTAGCTTTTACCCATGTTTTTTGCCATAGATATATGGATAACCCGCTCTCCATGCGTAAGCGCCTCTGCAAAAAACTCCTCATATTCTTCAACTGTCGCCACACTTGCTTCCGCCTTGCTTGCCGAATCCGTCATATACTGGTTAAGGTTATCCGAAGATATCTCCAATACATCGACAAAGCGCCCTTTATCCGTCTGAATATACAGATACAGCATTCCTATATCGTACTTTTCCAAAAGCTGCTCTGATAAGTCACTGACACAATCTGTAGTAATATATACCTTTTTAAGCTTATGATGATTAGTCTTTTGTACATTTTCTTCGTCTTGAATATTCTGTTGTACGTCACGATATTCAACTATATCACCCGGAATGAATTTAAGAACTGCTTTTTCAAGCGCCATTCCCTGAATAGGCTTTTCGAGATATCCGTCAAAGCCTTCATCTAAAAGCCGCTGCTCCGCTTCTGCGGCTGAATTTGCCGACAGAGCGATAACTGCGCTGTCGCGGCACAAGCCGTTTTCCTGCTTTCGCAACAGTTTTAAAGTCTCGCTTCCGTCCATTTCCGGCATCATGTAATCCATTAAAATTACATGATAATACCTTCGTTTTGTTTTTTCAAGACACTCCGCGCCACTTTTCGCTACATCGACCTTTACCTTCGTCGCTGATAGCAGCTTGCTCTCTACCATCGAATTCATCGGATTATCATCGACAATAAGCACGCGCGCCTCAGGAGCGGTAAAGCTCTGCCTGTATCTGTCAATACCTTCCTTGCCAAGCGTAAGAAACTTCACATTGCCTATGGGAGTCAAATCTACTATCTCCTGTGAAAGCACCACTGTAAACGTAGAGCCTTTAGTGTAGATACTGTCCACCGTAATCTCTCCGCCCATTAAATCAACAAGCTGTTTCGTAATCGCAAGTCCAAGACCGCTTCCTTCTACCTTTCGATTTTTATTCGCGTCAACTCTGCGGAACACCTCGAAGATATGCTCCAGATTTTCTTTTCTAATGCCTATTCCCGTATCTGCTACGGATATCCTTAAGCTTACGGTTCCGCCGCCTGCGGAGTCGCTGTTCATGGGTTCACTGTTTACGGAGTTACTGCGCACAGTCTCCCCACGCACTGAAAGGGTTACGGAGCCCGTTTCGGTATATTTCGCGGCGTTGGTAAGAATATTCAGAATTACCTGACTTACCCTCTTCATATCCCCGTACATTACAGAGGGTAGATTTTCATCAATATCCACGATAAAATCCAGCTTCTTTTCACTAAGACGCACCCTAATCATATCAATCAGACTGCCGAATAATTCAACAGTATTATACTGCTGGGGATTAATCTCCATTTTCTTCATTTCCACTTGCGAAAGGTCTAAAATGTCGTTTACCAGATTTAACAACATTCTGCTGGCACTCTGGATATTCCGCGCATATTCTCTGGTTCCGTCCTCATTACTTTCACGCAAAATCATCTCATTTAATCCGATTATCGTATTGATAGGAGTACGGATTTCATGACTCATACTTGCAAAGAAGCTGTTTTTCTCACGACTTGCCTTTTCTAACTCTTCCTGCTGCTTTTTTGCGACGTTTCTCTCAATCTCGAATAACTTCATCTGCATCTTAAGTATCGCGCCGCCAGCAAGACCTACCACAAATACCGAAAAAATAGAATCCATAAACGCCGCGCCTCTTGACGCCATAGGCTCAATCAGCTCCGGATAATAGTAGCCAAAAGAATATGTAAACACGTCCACCACTATCGATAATATAAGAAAGAATATCAGTTTTTTACCGGAAAACATAAGAAAGACATAGAATATCCCCAGCGCAAACCAAACCGTAGCTCCGCCTTCAAGACCACCGCTTAAGAAGAACATGGTCGGAAAAACCATCAAAATAACAAGGATACCTACAATAATCGCGGCAATGTCAATCCTGCGGTACTTAAAAGTAATTAAAATCTCTCCCACCATAACCGCAAGCAATATAAAGAGCGGCACTATTATGATATTTACGTCCATCAACAGAACACATTCCACTATTCCCATCACGGCAAGCCCGCTGCCGACAAGGATAATCATTCTGAAAATGCGCTCCCGCAGCTCATAATCTCTTCTATATATAATCTCTGTTAATTTTTTATACAGTTTCTTCATGCAGTAACCATGTTCCTTTCTCAACCTGCGAATTTGTGCCTAAAAGTCCTCTTTACTTCCCGTTTCTCAAAGCATCTCTGATACCCGACACAGTCTCTAACGCCGACATATAATCGGACATTTCCACTTTTTTCTTTACGGGTTCAAGCTTCTGCGCAAGTTCCTGCCCGTGATACTGGTACTTTTGCATTTCTGACAGTAGTGTCATCATTTTCCCGCCATCTAGCGCATATACGGCGTCCTCAAGTTCTGTTAAAAGTGTGTCGAACTTTTCTTCGCTAAGCTCTTCGGCGGCTATGACTGAATCGGATTCGTCCGACTTTTCCTTTTCACACTCCGTCATAGGTATGTCTGCACTTTCAGTTTCAAGGAACTGCTCCACCTCTTTTATCACACGGCGGTATTCCACAAGCAGACCATCGTGGTTTGCCTTTATAAATTCAATATCATCGCTCTTTCCGGCATGCTCCAAATCCTTCGCCTTAGCGGAAAGAACATCGGCGCCGATATTTTTCATGCCGCTTTTTATCGCATGTACCCTGATAGTATAATCTTTCCAGTTTCCATCGGCAAAAAGTTTATTAAGCTGCTCTATTTCTTCCGCCGCGCCCTCGCAGCATACATTTAAAACATTCAGATACAACTCTTTTCCGCCGCAGTATAAGAGCCCTTTCTCTACATTCAAATCTCCGACTGCAAATTCCTCGCTATGCTTTTCCGTAGACTCTTCATTAGTCTGGTATACCAGCTTCTTCTCCGGCAGATTCCGTTTCAGCACCCTTTCCAATACGGAAGTCTCAATCGGCTTCTCTACAAAATCATTGAAGCCTGCTTCCAGAAACATCTCACGGTTTCCCGGCGCTGCGTTCGCCGTCAGCACGACAATCGGCACTCTTTGATAATAATGCCCTACCTTCTCACGAATACGATGCAAAGCCTCTATACCGTCCATCACAGGCATCATATGGTCCATGAACACAAGGTCATATGTCATATCCTCAATCATATCCAACGCTTCCATTCCGCTTGTCGCATATGTCACCTTAATACCATACTCTTTAAGCAGACCTTCCGCCACGCGAATGTTTATCATGTTATCGTCTACTATCAAAACATGCGCTTCCGGCGCGGTAAACCTGCCCTGACGCACCCACTGTTTGCCACCCTCTGCGCCTTTTCTTCCGTTCAGCACCGAAACTACCGGCAATATGTAGAAAGGCTTATAAAGCTTGATAATATTAGGATTGGTGATATATTTTTCTCTCGGACGGTCGGTTACGATTATCACTTTGCTATGCTCTGAAAGCTCATCAAAGTATGGCTCGTCCTCCTGATATTCCTCCAGACTTATAAAAATATGCGTAAACGACTCAAGACTTTCCCTGCGCTTAAGCTCTGCTAAATTACGGCACGCATGACACCTGACTTGCAGGCGTTTCACCATATTGATAATAAGCGTGGTATATTCGTCCCTGATAGACATCATATCAAACTGCTCCATATCGAAGTATGTAGCTATATTCATGTTTTCCCTATGCTCTACCTGTACAATCGGCTTATCATCAAGTACCTTTTGCGGCACTACGAAGGAAAAATTACTTCCTCTTCCTAGACGGCTCTTAACGGTAATCGTTCCGTCCATATGATGAATAAGCTCCTTAGAAATGGCAAGTCCTAGACCTACGCCGCCGCTCTGCCTATTTCTCCTTGTATCTACTTGCGTAAAGCTTTCAAACAACTTCTCAAGGCTCGCCGCCTCTATGCCGATTCCGGTATCTTTTACCGATACGCAGAGATTCACTCCGTAATTTTCTTTCCTGACCGTAACTGTAATGATAACGCCGCCCTCGCTGGTAAATTTAATGGCGTTATCCACCAAATTCATTATTACCCTTCGTATCTTCTTCTCATCGCCGTACAAGACGCTGGGAATATCCGCAGCGCAGTCTACGATTAATTCAATCTGTTTATCGCCCCTGCGCGCCATCGCCATATTTATAATATCATTAATTGTAGAGGTGATATTATACGCTTCCTCTTCAAGATTCATTTTTCCCTGCTGTAATTGTGAAAAGTCCAGAATATCGCTGACTAGCGACATAAGATTGTGTCCCGCATCCCTGATGTCAAAAAGCTCCTCGCGCACTTTCTCCGTATCCTGCTCTCTTAGCGCTATATCGCTCATTCCACAGATTGTATTAACCGGAGTACGTATCTCGTGGCTTATATTTGCCAGAAAGTCGTTTTTACTCTGTTCTGCGTCCATAAGTGCTTCGACAACCTGATACATCTGCCTGCTTGCCTCATTACGATTCTTAAGCCACACATACAGCACAATCTCCATGCAGAAAACATTTCCAAGCTGATTCCATAAATAATCAATTGTCTCAGATGGCAGCCTGCTTAAGTTATCCGTAATAACGGCATGATAAAAAAGTATAAAAAGCAGCGAACCTATCGTAACCCACAAAAATTCCGGTTTCCCATACAGCGCCACTAAAAGCAGCAAAATCATAAACATAGGAATAGTTGTTGTTACATCGTCAACCGCCGTAGCATACATAATGAGCATCGCCTGTATCATTATACAGGTAATCGCCGTCCTGACATTGATATTCCTGTATTTACTTATCAGTACAGAAAGACTTATAAAATAAGCCGTTAAGAAAAATATTATCAGCCATGCTTTTCCTTCTATGCCTGCTGCCAAAAAACACAACCTGACGGTATATATTCCATATATGGTATTAACGAATATTTCCATATTCCGTTGACTTTTCTTATTTTTATTGAGAAATTCCACAGCGTTCTCCCCCTAATGCAACTGCCTGTATATCTTTCTTAGGATTTTAAAAATATCTGCATTGAACTTCTTGTCCACATCTGCCTCCATCATGGATAAGGCTTCCTCAATATGATATGGATCTCTATATACACGATTCTCCGTCATTGCACAGTAAGCGCTCACCACGGAAATAATCTGTGCCGAGAGCGGAATTTCTTTGCCTTTTAAGCCGCACGGATAGCCGCTTCCGTCCCAGTTCTCATGATGATAATGCGCAATATCTATCGACATCTGTAAGAAATCATTATAATCTCCGGTATCTCGTATGTCCTCCAAAATCCTTGCACCTATAGTGGTATGCGTCCGTATTACTTTCAATTCTTCTAGGGAAAGCGGCTCTTTTTTCTGCAAAAGGTCAGTGGGTATCGCCACATTGCCCAAATCGCATATAGGCGCCGCCAATTCTATCGTATCTATGTATGAATCGGATATCTGACTTCCGTACTCCTCCGATAACTGCATCGCTTCCGCCAATACACGACAGTTATAACTTAACCTCTCCATATGGTCTTTATCATAACATGCGTTTTCTCTCGCCACGCGGATAAGCGCATATAACACATTTTTCTTCTCCATCTCAAGCTGACGGAGCTGCTCTTCCACCGAAACCTGAAGCCGTCTGTTCATTTCCAGCATTTCGTTATTTGCTTCATAAAGCTTCAAATGCAGTTTAAGCCTTGCCTTTACCACCTGCGGTATAAACGGCTTGGTAATATAGTCCCCACCTCCGAGGTCAAAACCTTTTACAACGTCCGATGGATCGTCGAACGCGGAAATAAAAATTATCGGAATATCTCTGGTCGCCGGATTTTCCTTCAATATCTTACAGAACTCATATCCGTCCATTTCCGGCATCGCTATATCCAGAATAATCAACTGCGGATTCAATCTGTTGACAATTTTAAGCGCCTGCACGCCGTTCTCCGCCAGTATCGGCTGATATCCCATCTCCTGAATTATGTCTCTTAGCACAAATCTGTTAGAAGCAACGTCGTCTACAATAAGAATTTTTATTTCATCTGCCATCTTTTAATAACCATGTCCCTTTCCAGCCTGCAAATCCGCGTCTGTCCACATGTGTCCTACAATTTCTAAAAAAGGCTGAACCTGAGCTGATTCAGCCTTTTTCTAATCCTATTTAAACGAATGAGTTTAAGCCTTGCGTACTAAATGACGAGGCAGACCGTTTACAAATAACGGCTGTAATTCACCCATAATAAGCGGTCTTGCATACTTCTCATAACCATCGTTAAGGTTTTTGCCGTCCGCTGTTATCCACTCGTCAGGCACTTTTCTTTCCACATTGGCAATCGCATGAATATCATATGCGCTTGTTCCGCACTGATAAGGAGCGTCTCCGTTTCTATCAAGAGTAATCATCATACCTGTCTTGCCTTCTTCTGCTGCATTTACGGCGTCAAAACCAACTTGGAACGCTTCGTTAATATCGGTTAATGAAGCCAGATGCGTAGCCGCACGCTGCAAAGTTGAAAATTCGATAGCACGAGTCTTAAGACCTGTCTCTTCCGCAATCTTATTAGCAAGCATAGCCGCCGTACCGGACATCTGCTTATGTCCGAATGCGTCTACCGCTACCTCCTTACCAAGCTCGCATACATAACGTCCGTCTGCAATACGCACGCCTTCTGATACCGCAATAACTACGGAAGACTTCTCATTAGCAAGCTTCTTAACGTCTTCCATGAACTTGTCCATGTCGAATACTTTTTCCGGTAAATAAATAGCGTCCGGACCGCTGCAGTCATCTCCCTTAGAAAGCGCCGCCGCCGCAGTAAGCCAGCCTGCGTTACGTCCCATAATCTCTACGATACAGATGGTAGGCTTACGCGCGCCAAAAGACTCATTATCGCGGATAATCTCTTTCATGCTGGTTGCGATATACTTAGCAGCAGAGCCGTATCCGGGGCAATGGTCCGTAATCGGAAGGTCGTTATCAATAGTCTTGGGAACTCCCATAAATCTTTGCGGTTTGTTATGAGCCGCCGCATAGTCGGATAACATCTTCACGGTATCCATAGAGTCGTTTCCGCCTGCATAGAACAAACACTCGATATCGTGCTTCTCCATAATCTCAAAAATTTTCTCGTATACGTCCTCATGTCCTTCAATCTTAGGCATTTTAAAACGGCATGAACCTAAGAACGCCGAGGGGGTTCTTTTCAATAATTCGATTCCCGTCTCATCGTCAAGGTATTCTCCGAGGTCAATCATATTATCCTGCAAAAATCCCTCAATACCATGAACCATACCATAAATCTTTTTTACTCCCAGCTTCTTAGCAGCGGCATATACGCCCGCTACAGAAGAATTAATAACGGCAGTAGGACCGCCGGACTGACCAACAACAATATTTCCCTTCATTGCAAAATCTCCTTTAATATCTTAATTTTTAATTTCTCATGAAATTATACCAAAAAAATCCATATGTGGCAAGCGCGAAAAAAGAGGGATTGAACCAACAGTTCAACCCGCAAATTAACTCGAAATCTATATTCGGCATATCATTCTGGCATATTTATTTTCTGAATCTTCAACAATTTTGATTTTTCCTGTTTGAATAAAGTAATCTATCCTTTTTGCATACCACCAGTCCCCTATTCCAAGCGGGCTATTGCCAAGTATATCGCCAATCAGCCTTGCTTCTTTTATTGGCTTTGGGGAAATTCTTTTCCAGATTAGGAAATCATAAAAGTCCTGCGCCACTCCGATAAGCTTTCCATTGACAAATGCGCGCAACGGGCTGTTATCTTCCTGCAAACTGCTCCATAACATAGCGTACATTCGGATTTCTTCCCCTGATAATTTACTTTCACAGTTTAAAAATCCGGCAAATTCTTCTGCGGCAACCTCGCCCCAGTTTTTACATGAAATAATGACATTATCGGGGCGGACTCTGTATTCGGGCAGTTTGACCACGCTTATTTCATTCTGATACCCTTGAAGGCTTACGCATAAATGATAAAAGCCGCACCTTGAATATGGCGCGTCGCTATACCATATCCTAATCTTTTCGCCATCTGCTAAGTATGCTTTCAGGCGTTCCATTTCAGCGCAATAATGTCCACATAACTGCATTAACTCCGTATCCATCGTATCATCTTTTGTGCCTCGTCCTTGTGCATACATGGAATAAATCAGGTTCTTGCGATACTCACTATCTACAGCTTCCCTTATATCACCGATATCTAATAAAAAGCCAAGGCAGATAACTTCGTCCGGCGTTCCTTCAACCCAGCCGCAGTTTTCTCTTTCAGGCGGCTTCTTCTTTCCAACTGTCCATATAGCTGTAGGACCATCAATTTTGCTTGTGATAACAGTGCTTTTGGCTGCCTTCATTGCGGCGGCTTCACTTTCTCCGAATAATACTTCTATCATTTTGATTCCTCGTTCTTACTTAACAGTGTCAATAATCTTCATCATCTCCGCCGGAGTAACAATGAACTTTTTATCTGGAAAATGTCTGGTATTCCCAGTCACAAGATATGCGCCATCTCTACGCTTTTCCATTGTTACTTCATAAAATATCAGGTCGTCCATGTCCGGAATCACTTCACCAGTTGAAGATGGGTACACCTCAACACCAAACGTTTCAATAGTCTCAAGAATCACATCAATGTCTTTCTCATGAATGTGAAACTTCGAGCGATGTGCTACTTCTTTATACTCTGCCAAAATCTCCGAATGATACAGTGGCGTAATCCGTCCGTCAAGCACAGCCTGAATCACCCGATAAGTCGCTGACTCCCTATTCTTCGTGAGCAATACTGATATAATCACATTGGTGTCGATTACTGCTAAGACAGACATTATTTACCTGCTTTCCGCGCGGCACGGACCGCTGCAATCTCCGCGTTAATCTCCTCCGGCGTCATCTCTGGGAGTGTCGCCGCATTGAGCCTGATATTCTCAAGTGCCTGCAGTCCTCTTTCACGCAACATTTTTTCGTCAGTTTTGGGAAGTGTGGTTGCAAAAGGAAGTCCTTTTTCAATTCTTGTACGGGCAAAAAACATCCGAATAGCAGTTGGTATATCTAGCCCCATTTTTGCATAAATATCTGCCACTTCATCACGCAAATCTTTGTCTAAACGAACTTGTACGAGCGCTTGTTCTGCCATTGCCATAATCCCCTTTCTATCAATAGTTATGTTATATATTTTCTCATACTATTGTATGTATTATTCATATTTTTGTCAACAAAAGCCTTGCTATTGATTACAAGAGGGAAAAATAATTGTTTTACACTTATCCATACCTATCAAAATGCAAATGGAAAATCAAATTTCTCCCCTACGGAGATGGCGTACCCTTCCGGCGCTTCAATAACTGTAAAACTCGCGCCGTCCCAGCCAATGATTTTTATGATTCCCTTTACAATTCTGGTATCTGCATCATTCGATGTGAAAGCCAGTTCTCCATTTTCATTGTCAACAAAGGTTCCCTTAAATTCCCCCACTCTGTAAATGGAAATAACGGCTTCATCATCTCCTGAATATCCTTGTCGGGTAATCATAGAGCTGTATATGCTTCCTGTTTCCTGATTATCTACAAAAAATCCGTACTTTGCTGACCGTTCCGGCATAACAAAGGATTCACCTGTTATCTTTGCTAATTCATTCGCAAGAACATAAGCCCTGTTTTTAGTAATCTCTTCTAAAAAGGACTTTCTCCTTTGTTTGCTGATCAGCGGAATTGCTGAATCTACTCCAAAGACTATTTAATTCAGTATCCCATATTACGAAAAACCATTGGGACGATACATTCATTTCTCCTTGAGTTTGGGCTGCCTGAGCTAACGGAGTGTACTTTTGGATAATCTTCTCAATATTCTCCAATTCTTCTTGCAAAGTGTCAGAACCTGATACCACATAGTCAACATCTGCCTTAATATTTTCAGAATAGTCATAGGTAAAATCTATTTCAAGTTCATCAGCCAATTTATTCTGCTGTGTGTCCTTGTCGTTTTGCTTTGCATAATCTGACGTATCTGTGTCCGTATTTTCTGAATCTTCAATATACTCAACCTGCACATCTTCTACTGCAATTCTCTTTTGTCCGTAAGCAGAAAGCGCAAATATTACTGCTGTTGCCGCTGCTGTTATCATTATAATTGGTTTTTTCATAATAATTCCTCATTTTTTCTACACACAATAAAAATGGGAAAACTCGAAGCATAAATTCTATCACATACAACTTAAATCAGTTTTCTTTTGATATAAAACATGGATTTCAAATCATTTTCCTACTAATTTACAAAACTCTTTGGGTGTAATCGCCTTCGTATCAGCACATTTATAATCTTCCATATTTCTTGTTACAATATAATCTGCCTTTGCTGAGACGGCACATTTGTCTTGCAGGCAGTCCTCAAAATCCTTAAATTCCACACTCTCAACTGCTTTGACTACTTCATCATGCCCTGTACTGACTACTGATAACAAGGTACATATCTGTTTTAACATTTCCCTGCGAACGTTATCAGGCTTTTTTCTTAATATGAACCATATATTTGGCAAAGAATGGAACGCAACACAACCTTGCACTTTTCCATCAGCACATATTTCCATTATTTTCTTTGCGTCATCGAAAAATTCTTCTCTTTCAGCAAGATAGTCAAGAATAACATTTGTATCAACCAATACCACCATATTTTTCTTCCCTCGCTTCCGCCAGTTCTTTATCTGGATTAAAATCTATCGGAAAACCGCCTCTCAACTGCTCCAATCTCTGAAACGCTTTCATTTTATCTGATACTGTTGGATTGACCGTCTCATTTTCTTTATGAATCAATCTCTCGATTATTTCCAATATAAATTTCACATCAACATCTGACATATTAGCCACATGATTTATTACCTGCTCTTGTGCTGTGGACATTGTAACACCGCCTTCCCATATCTGAGTATAGTTATTTGTTCAATAACTTTTCACTGTTCTGTCAAAATTATTATATCACGCTCATATCAATCATTCCACAAAATTCTCCTCCAAACCTGTAAGGCAAAATTTCCTTTTCACCCTATCATTGCAGCAGATATACAAAATATGCGGCGTAGCATACCAGCATAATAATACCGCCGCTGCGCTGAAGCTTCTGTTTACGCAGTACGCACAGCCAGAGCAGAACGGCTGCCGCTATGCAGGCAATGCTGTCAATGAGGAACGCATTGGAATAAACAACAGGTGTTATTGTCGCGGTAATTCCTACTACGAAAAGAATGTTGAACAGGTTGCTTCCTACGATATTTCCAACCGCAATATCCGCCTTGCCTTTTATTGCCGCCGTAGCAGAGGTGACAAGCTCAGGAAGCGAAGTTCCGAATGCTACAATCGTCAGTCCGATAAGACGCTCGCTCATGCCGAATATCCTTGCAAGTTCAGTCGCCGCATCAACCGTAACGTCGCTGCCTATTACAATCATAACTCCGCCGATAAGAATCATTAAAAGTGTCTTTAATATACCACTTTTTTTATCATCTTCCTTTTTCTCTTCGACTACGGCAGCCGCCTGCCCTTTCTTCGTCATGCGCAGCAGATAAAGCATATACAGCACCATGCCGATTAACAGGATAATGCCTTCAAGTCTGCCTACTGTTCCATCAAAAAGCCCTAATGCCGGCAAAAGCAGCGACGCTGCAATTACAATGGGGATTTCATATTTGACTGTCGATTTCTGCACAAGCAACGGTGAAATTGTCGCGGTAATGCCTAAGATTAAAAGCACGTTCATTATATTGCTGCCAAGTACGTTGCCTATCGTAATCTCCGCGCTGCCTTTCAACGCCGCAGAAGTGCTGACCGCAGCTTCCGGCAGACTTGTCCCCATCGCTACTATCGTCAGTCCAATAACAAGCTGCGGTATGCCGAACCGCTCGGCAAGGCTGCTCGCGCCCTCCACAAACCAATCGGCTCCCTTTACCAGCATAACGAAGCCTACTACTAATAATAACAGTTGTAATGCTATGTTCATTTTTCTTCTCCCTTCTTACTTTGGTACACTTATATAAAAAATAAAGACCTTCGGCACTTTCGTGCTAAAAGTCTCGTACTTTCTGGTATTTCCTCGCATTAAATCAAGATTTAACATTTAATTATATCTAAATACTAGCTCTGGAAATCGAAAGATGCGCAAACACGGTCTTCACCGGGGCATGTTGCTTACGCATAAATACTACTCCCTCTTAACTTGTCATAAGATTATCATATGTGGGCAGCGGTGTCAATAAATTTTTTAGGTCAGGCAGATGATTAAATGGAGAGTTTATGATATAATTGATATATTTATTGTACCAAGCGTACAATTACACAATTAAAAAGGAGTTACATAAAAAACCATGACCGAAAACAGCAAAGCACTATCCAGAGAAGAGCGCATGGCGTCGTCATCAATCATAAGTCTGATTGGCAGTATGGCGGTTCCTTCCATATTGGCGCAACTCATCAATATTCTTTACAGTATTATAGACCGCATTTATATCGGACATATGAAAGACGTAGGCGCGGCGGCGCTGACAGGCGTAGGCGTGACTTTCTGTATCACTGTGTTTATTTCTGCCTTTTCCGCCTTTATAAGCAACGGCGCAGCTCCGCTTGCTGCTATCTGGCTTGGGAAAAAGGACAAAGACCATGCGGAGAAAATCCTCGGCAACAGCGTTACCTTCCTTATTATATGGACAGTTATTCTTATGGCAGTCTTTTATACATTCCAAAGACCAATGCTCTATATGTTCGGTGCAAGCGACTCTACCATTGAATATGCGGTTTCTTATATCTCGATTTACTTAATTGGCACGATATTCGTAGAGCTTTCTCTTGGGCTTAACGCTTTTATTATCTGCCAAAGTCAGTCCAAAATCGCTATGTTTTCCGTACTTATTGGCGCGATTGCTAATATAATACTGGATCCTATATTTATTTTTGCCTTCGGGCTTGGAGTCAGGGGCGCTGCAATAGCAACTGTTATTTCTCAGGCGCTAAGCGCAATATGGGTAGTGAGCTTTCTGATTGGTCCTAAGACTTCTATAAAGATTAAAAAAAGCTGTATGAAGCTTGAAAAAGACATTCTTTTCAGTATTTTTTCGCTCGGTATCTCCCCTTTTATCATGCGTGCCACGGAGAGCTTCATAAGCATTGTGCTTAACCACGGGCTGCAAACCTACGGCGGCGATTTATATGTCGGCTCGCTTACGATAATGCAGAGCGTTATGCAGATATTCTCTGCGCCAATCGGTGGTTTCACACAAGGCATGGCGCCGATTATAAGTTACAACTACGGAGCAGGTAATTTTGACAGGGTGAAAAAAGTGTATCGCTGCATGATAGGAATCTGCTTTATTTTCATGGCGATTTCAACGGTCTCCACTATTGTTGTCCCTGAATGGTATGCGTCGTTTTTTACCGACGATGCGCAGTTAATCGCGCTTGTCGGGGAGATTATGCCGGTATTTATGTTCGGTATGCTGATTTTCGGGTTGCAGAACGGAATCCAGCCTACATTCCTTGCCTTAGGACAGGCTAAAATTTCCCTCTTTATCGCCGTTTTCCGTAAGATTATCCTTTTGATACCACTCGCCATCATTTTTCCGCACTTTTTCGGCGTTATGGGCGTATATTATTCGGAGCCGGTTTCAGATATTTTGTCAGCCACTACAGCTACGATATTATTTGTCTGCAATATCAAGAAGATGTTGTCGAAGGAAGCATTAGAAAAGATACATTAAAAATAACATTAGAACATATACAAATGGCATTATTACATATAATAAACTAAGGGTTTGAGAAATTTATTATTGTATAATAAGCTTCTCAAACTCTTCCTTGTTTCCATTAAAGATGTTCATATCAATATATTCTTCGTCACCGTTATATCCATCTAGCCGCTCAGTATCCGTATACTGCCACAGAGTCCAGCTATTTCCCATATCTACAAACGGCGGATAATACACATTGCGTATCCACAGCGGATAGCCCTCGAACCCTTCTTTTATATACCTTTTGTATACTTTATAGGTCGTGTATATGATAGGCTTTGTTCCATATTCTTCCTCCAGAATAAGCAGCATTCTCTTGATATGCTCTACGGTCTGCTCCTTATCGGGCGGATTTTCCTTTTTATCACCATAATACTCGATATCAATTACAGGTGTTATTTTGCCATGTAAATCTCCTACCGTATTTATAAATAACTCCGCCTGCGTCTTGGCGTCACTGTCGAAACTGAAAAAATGATAGGCTCCTATCATTATATTTGTCTTTGACGCCTCCTGCCAGTTATAGTTAAAGCATTCGTCCACATGACTGCTGCCTTCCGTCGCCTTTATAAATGCGAAATCCACGTCCTGACTTTCAATTTTTCCCCAATCAATAGCGCCTTGATAATGGGATACATCAATGCCACGCACGGAATATGAATTTACGAACAGTTTATTTATATTGATATTTCTTGTCAATACAAGCGTTATCACCACGGCGGCGCAGATAACCAGCCCCGCACAGACAGCGGCAAGTTTTTTTATATGAGCTCTATTCATTAAATTTTCCTATTTTCTATTATTTAACAGCTTATGAAAAGCATGGTTGAACTGCTTCATTATTTTGCCTATTGTCTTGATTTTATCACAACACAGACCTTTTTACTACCGTCTTTTCCTTATATCCTTCACTATATTTCACTTTTTTCCTTTTCCTATTGCTTTTTTTTGCCATTTTATCTATCATCTAATAGGGGTTATGATAGTAAATCCTATACAAAATCGGAATAAACAGGGGAATAAATATATGTGGATAGCTGATAATTGGAAAGATTATGAAGTGATAGATACCTCTTCGGGTGAAAAACTGGAACGCTGGGGCAATTATATACTGGTAAGACCTGATCCGCAGGTCATATGGAATACGCCTAAGACACACTCCGGCTGGAAAAACAGGAACGGACACTATCACAGAAGCGCAAAGGGCGGCGGTGAATGGGAATTTTTTAATCTGCCTGATGAATGGAGTATCAAATATAAGGACTTAACCTTTAACCTAAAGCCTTTCAGCTTCAAGCATACCGGACTTTTTCCCGAACAGGCGGCTAACTGGGATTGGTTTTCTTCTATAATAAAGAACGCCGGCAGACCGGTTAAAGTACTGAATCTGTTTGCTTATACGGGCGGCGCTACTCTCGCGGCGGCAAAAGCAGGCGCAAGCGTAACGCATGTGGACGCTTCAAAAGGCATGGTAATGTGGGCTAAGGAAAACGCTGCCGCTTCTGGACTTAGCGATGCTCCGATTCGCTGGCTTGTCGATGACTGTGTGAAATTCGTGGAGCGCGAAATCAGACGCGGCAATGTTTATGATGCAATAATAATGGATCCCCCGTCATATGGCAGAGGACCAAAAGGTGAAATCTGGAAAATAGAAGAGAGCATCTTCCCTTTCCTCGAATTGACTTCTAAGGTTTTATCAGAAAATGCTCTCTTTTTTCTTATTAATTCATATACTACCGGCTTACAGCCTGCGGTACTGTCATATATGCTTGAAACGGTGATAGTCCCAAAATTTAGCGGACAAGTGCAGGCTTCCGAAATAGGTCTGCCCGTCAGTTTAAGTGGATTAACTCTTCCATGCGGAGCTTGCGGACGCTGGCAGCGTTAGCATGTTTGCTTTAAATTTTTTAGTAATAACGCAATTCATTAGCAATAATACCGAGCAGGCTTCCACCGAAAATAAGCGTAATTACAAGGCAAACTGCATACAGTATCAATGCGGCTTTGCAGAAATTAGATTTACTCCTCTTAGCGCCTGAACCGAACGCCCATACAAACAGCATGACAATATTGACACACGGAACAAACAGAATAACAAGAAGGGTAATTATCCACTCGCCCAACGAAACAGGCTCTTCTAAATCTGTCTGCTGGTAAGGCTGTTGATAGGGCTGTTGCTGATAACCGCCGTTATTATACGGGTTCGGCTGATAGTTATTCGCGCTTGTGTACGTGTTCTGCTGGTAGTTATTCGCATTTGTGTACTCATTCTGCTGGTAGTTATTTGCGTTTGTATACGTATTCTGCTGATAGCTATTTGCATTTGTATACGTGTTCTGATTCTGTCCGTAATCCCCTCCCTGCGTAGAAGAGTCCTGATAATAACCGTTCTGATTATTGTCAGGAGTCGGATTATCGGTTGGCTGGTTCTGATTCTGATACATGTTGTTACTGTCCATTTTTTCCTCCCTCATGTGTTTATGGATTCACATCGTTTGTTTTTGCGCGCCGCTTTTTCATATGCGACACTATATAGTATAGCACAATACCCCTAAATCGTACAGTATTTGTTTATAATATGGAAAAATTCTCTCGAAAACGTTGCCTGTGCTATAGACATACGGAGCTCTGGAAGGGAAAAAGTTATACATTCTCCACACATACAAGATAAGCAGGCAGACTACAGCTATTCCGATAAGCTGCATTAACCATTTCGCCTTTCTCCCCAGTATATACCTGTTAAAACAAAAGTATATAAAAATACAGACAATCGGTATTCCCAGCGGATTTATCTGTATGGACTGCCGCACTCTTCCCGTTGCCAGATAAAAAAACGCCCTTGTCAGTCCGCAGCCGGGGCAGGGAAATCCTGTCATTATTACCATCGGGCAAAAGGCGTGAAAAATCAAATTAACCAAAACCGTATAAACTATTAGAATTATAACTGCCAGTCCATAGTCTTTGATATCGCGAGTAACACGTGTTATTGTTTCTTTAATGCTAATCATTTATTCTTTATCCTAATCATTTATTCTGTTATTGCATTGCGCTAAGCATTAACATCTTTATCCCATACAACATCAGCAGATGTAAAGGATAAAACAGATAGTAACATGCTTTCGGAAGCTGTTTTCCTTTCTGCCCGTTGTAGAAATAAATCGGGATAAAAGCAAACAGACCATACATTTCACTCATGCCTGATTCCATAAATACGGCTAGTGGCAGTCCCCAGCCCCAATATCTCACTACATAAAGCAGCACTATTCCTACATATATGGTAACAGAGCCGACTAGAAACTGGCAGGTAAAGGATTTCCTAAATATGTAGAATACAACGATAAGCATAACTCCCATGAACATATAGTCGGTTTTAAGAAGCGCCGCCGCAATGCAGCACAACGCCACGCCTAAAAACTGTATTATCAAATGTCCGTGCAGCTTATCTATTATGCAAAGCGCCAGCACGCCTAAGAACAATGTAAAATAAATGTTCTGGTTATCCATTGTAAAGAATGTTCCTTCAATCGCCAAATCAAAAGGGATTTCCGAAACAAGTGCAAAAATTCCCAGCCGCAGAAGATATTTTGTGCGGCTGCGCGTATGGCAGAAGCCTTCCGCTGCCATAAATGCAAACAGAATGAACGCTACCCTTCCTACTGCCCTTCCTGTATCATATATAACGTCCAAGCTTTCTGTATTAAATCCCTGTGCCAGCCGTATGCCTACATAAGCAGAAAATACTACCGCAAAAAAGTGGTCGATAAACATAGAAATATATGCTATATGTTTTAAAAAAGCTGCGCTTACTCTATTTTTCAATTTCCAACATTCCTTTTATTTAAGTATAAAATCCCACAATGCCGCTGATACGAAAGGACGCACCAAAAATATTATAATAAATACGGTTATAAAAACAATCGGCAGCTCCAACTTATTTTCTTCGGTCGTCTCCTGCGCTGTAAGCTCAGCTTCCGCCTTTTTAGGTACAAAATGCAAAAATATAAGCCAGATATAATATCCTAATACCGCCCCTAAAGTGTTAAAAATCAAGTCGTCTATATCTGTAAGCCTGAATGTAAATATCTGCAATGTTTCTATTATAAGTGATAATCCAAACCCCATCAATGCAACCTTTTTCAAGGAACGGCGCTCTTTCCATATGGCAGGCACCAAAAAGCCAAATGGGATAAACAGCAGTATGTTAAGTAAAGTATTCACAATATACGCCGGCGGATCGTTTACTATATCAATAATAGGTATCAGGTTAAAAGTTAAATCTATCCGTATATTAGTAATGGACGGAATCCCCACCACCACGAAAACCGCCGATAGATAAAATCCGAATACAATCAGCAATATCTCCCTGCCGATGCTTATTGGATAAAATAACGTGTGTCGTGCAATTAGCAAAACCGGTATCAGTATAATTGCCGTGGGAATTGTATCTATAGCAACCATCATAAACCTGTATAATATCTGTGACATCTCATTTCCTCCGTTCGTCAAATTTCCTATTCTACATATTATAACGGAGAAAAATTAAGATTATTGTCAAATTTTATTAAATTTTGTTTAAAATTCATATAATAACATATATTATTTAATTTTTTCAAGGAACATATCATTTACAGGCGTTGATATACTATGCTTTTTCCCCAATTCACAAATTGTTCCGGCAAACAACACCACCTCTGTTTTTCTACCTGCTTTACTGTCCTGACGCATCGACGGCTCACCGTCGGGATTCAGGCTATCAATAATTGCCACCCAATCATTCAAATCTTTTTCTGATAGCTTCACGCCTTCCGCATTCGCCACAAGGATTGTCTCGCGCATAGCCGCTTTCATCATTTCGCGCTCTTTTCCCTCTTGCTGCACGCTTCTATAAGTCCCTTCACACAACGACACGGTCTGATTCACGCCGACATTGCACAAGAGCTTGCCCCACATCGCATGTTTCATATCAGCAGGGCATGAATAGGCGAAGCCCGTTTCTTCAAAGAAGTCTATTACGGCTTTTAAGCATTCCTGTCTCCCATTATTCAAAATGCCGAGCGCTAGCTCTCCTTTATTAGTGCAGGTCGCAACGTTACCCACTTTCTGAGCGTCCATCTTCTGCGCGATACAATGCACTACCTTTTCACCGCCAAATTTCGCACTCAAGTCATCTTCGCTGCGTATTCCGTTCAAGGCGGAAATCAAAACTGTATCTTCCCCTACCAAATGAGCGACTTCTTCCATCGCAGTCTCTAAAGCTCCGTATTTTACCGCAAATAATATGAGCTGCGATGTACGGCTTTCTTTAGCTGCATCACAATAATTAAAGTCGCAGGCTTCGCCGTTAAAAGTAAAGCCTTCCTTTCTGTATCTCTCAATCCTGCCATGGTCGGCAAGCACGCGCACACGTTCCCTTCCCAGCTTCTTAGTAAAAAAGTCCGCGTACATCACGCCAAGCGCGCCCAAGCCTACGATATCGATACTATTAATTTTCATATTAATCCCCCATTCCTATGCTGGAAATATTCCTGTATAAAGCTGCGGCACCATCACACTAATGAAAATCATTATAAAACATAAAAGCCACAGCGCACCTGCCATAATCTCCACAGTCTTTCGCTTTCCGCCTAAGATATCGCCAAGCTGGTTATAACCTTCTGTCACATAAATCATAAGCGCAGGAAGCGCAGGCATAAAGTAGCGCCCCTGAGCTTGATAATCACTGTTGTAAGAGTTATATATGCTAAGAATTACAGGTGTTATTATACATACTGCACAGCATATGTATAGAAGCAAATTCTCCTTTTTCAAGCGTTTTTTCAGTCCGCCATATATAAATCCTGCTGCGGCTGTAAGAATTATTATCCCATAGCACACATAATACTTAGCCGATACCCAAATGTCAAGTGCGCCGAAGCAGGCAAAAAAACTTTTCACACTATAGCTTATCCATTCCGTTTCGGTAAGCATGTTCAAGAGCGTTCTACCCTGATTAGCCCATGTGGGACGGTTAGAAGGCTTAAGCTCATCTATGGCGTAAATCTCGCCGCAGGCTTTCTGTGCGTCAATTCCCAAGAAATCGCCATCATAGAGCAGCGCATTTCTAATAAAAAACCAGCCTGTCAATAAAAATACTACAAGCGCAATAATTAAACCATGTTTTATGGCATATTGCCATTTATTTTCAATGGAATCATCACGCATAACCGTTACGAAGTAATACAATATACTACACAATATCCATGCGTAAGCATTATAATAGGTCAATATACATAAGCTGATGGCAAATCCGAGAAAAAGACAGCTTTTAATATCCCAGTGCCGCTCTTTTCCATAAAGCCAGCCAAGCAAAATGAGCATTGAGGTAAAAACAGCAAAAACATCATTATTAAGATATGCCGATAGAAACACAAACTGCGGCAAAACTCCAATAAGCACGCCATAGAGCAGGCGGCTCTCAAATTTAGGAAACAGCTTTTTAGCAATAATAAATCCCAGCCCTACGCAGCCCGTCGCCGCTAAAACATTAACAAAACGCGACGCAATAATAAGTGTCGTTATACTATCATTAAAAACTGAGACTATCGCCATTATGCCCGCTGCCAGCACGGACGGCAAATAGGGCGTAAAAGCATAAGAAAAGCCCCATAGTTCATTGATAATTTCCTCATCATACCCTGCCGGAAGCCTGTGATGTTCGAATATATACCGCGCGACGTCATATCTCATCACTTCATCGGGAGCCTTAACTATCGGCAAAAAGCACGACAGGCTGAAATATATTATAAATACAGCAAGAAGTATGAGCCATTGTAATACAGGCTGCCATTTTTTGCTATCGTTCATTATGTTCCTCGCTTATATCCGCTTTCAGTAATCGACAGAGTTCAGGTCATTTTGTTCATTTTGGCTTAACTCGTCACTAAAAACGATTACCTCTCAATCACTTAAATCTATTCCATTATACATCAAATCTCCCAAAACATAAACAAATTCCAATACAATATATCCGTAATTGTAACCGCAATCATAACAAGTGTAATTATATTATATAATTTGCGTAATTTGCCGGACTGCATCTTACATAATGCAACTATTCCATATATGACCACAGCAGCCATCACAACTATAAGCGGTATAAACGCAGCGTTCGCCCATGTATAAGATGCTGCCGGCGCATAGCTTGACGCGCCGATAGCCATTATCATGACTAACAAAGCTGCCGCTAATTGCAATAATGCCGCCAATGTACTCCATCTGCCAAGTGGTATCGCCGTATCCTTTTTCCTGATTATGTAAACCACTTTTTTAATCAATTTAATAACTATACTAACGACAGAAAATATCAGCGCCGCAATCCATAAGAAAAACAATGCTATTTCCAATATAAACCGTCCAAGCGGCACGCGCACATAATCTCCATACGGGCGGCATACTTTATCGATACCGCCGCTTGTTCCTACCGCCCAGATACCGTACAAGTCCGCCGCGTCCGTATATGATAGGCTCAAAACCTTAAACGGTCCTTTCCTGCATGTCCTCGCAGAAGTGTATATGCCGCTCGGTTCACCCTGATTGCCACTAAAGTAATTCTCCGCAGAATACTCCCCGAAAATCAGCTCCATCATATCATAGTTATAGACTTCTTCGTTGGATTGATTAGTCATAACGACTACGCCTATGTTATCCTGTAAATCTAATAACAGATACGACGAACAGCCCGCAGTGTTTCCACCGTGCCCGACTGTCTGCACTCCGTACGCCTGTATCCAGAAACCATGACAGTTGGACGGCACTCCGCTGTCCCCCAGATATGCAGTAGGCGTAAAAAGAGTCTGCCATGTTTCACTTTTTTCAAAAAGTATGGAATTTTCATCTAAGAGTGCTTTTCCGAATTTCTCGAAATCTTCCAGTGTGGACGTACACATACCTGCAGGATATAAAGATATGTAATAGAAACAGTCGGGAATCAAATCACCGTCTATTGTATAACACTGTAATTCGCTGTGCTTCCCAGCCACTTGGCTATTATCGCTTAAGTCTGCCGATATAGCGCTATTTTCCATGCCAAGCGGTTCGAAAATATTCTGATGAACATAGTCGTCAAAGTTAAGCCCGCTAATCCGCTCCACGATATACGCCGCCAGCGCCACTCCCCAATTTGAATAGGCGGTTACACTTCCCGGTTCATAAATCTGCTCAGGCATATGCGCTTTAAGCGCCTCTTCTAATGGAAGAAGCGCATCATGCTCCTTTAAAAATAAGTCTGCGTAAACTTCCTGATATCCTGCGTCATGGTTCATAAGGTTTGTCATAGTTACGGGAACATCATAGTTAAGATTTGTCAGAAACTCTTCCGGCAGATATTCCTTGATATCCGCATCTAAATCAATTTTTCCCTGTTCCCAAAGCTGCATTACGCTTACCCAAGTCAACAACTTTGAAGTCGAACCCCATTCCATCACTGTGTCTTTATCAACTTTAAGTCCTGCTTCTTTATCCGCATATCCGAAATAATTGGTATATACGGTTTCATACCCATTAAATACGCTAACTTCCATTCCCGCGGTAGTATCTTCATGCTCCGCTACATATTTCTCAATCTCCGTCCCCAAATCGCTATATGCTATGCCTGAGGGAAAACTTTCTTCCGCTGCGTATACCCGTGTCATAGACAGATTTGGCATAACCAGCCCCTGCATTAATATAATCGCTGCCGCCAATACAGATAACAGGGCTTTTCTTGCCATTTTCGCATATTTTACCTTCATGTAATTTCTCCTTTCAATGAAACGTCAAGTTTCACACCACTTATCTTTATATATATAAACTGAGTTTCATTGAAATAATCTTCAACATACTTTAAAATATTTTTAGCCTTCCCTGCCCTTCTTCCATTTCCCCTGAAAATAACGCAGCATATTAAATGTCCCCGCGGCAAACCATGTAAGCGCGGTGGCAAGCCAGACTCCCCAGACGTCAATCACCGGAATCAGCGTAAGCGGCTTAGCAAAGCAAATTCTTCCAAGCATTTCCACAATTCCGTTGGCAAAAGCAAACACGGCGTCGCCCGCTCCGTTTAAAAGCCCTCTCGTCACATAGATTGAACCTAAGAATAAGTAAAACCAACTGGTAATTTTAAGCGCATGAGCGCCAAAAGCAATAACATCTTCTTCACTGACAAAGAGCTTCATAATAAACTCTCCGCCAAACTGAAACAGCGGTATCATTACCAGCGAAAATACCGCCATAATCGTTAATCCTTTTCGGTATCCCTGACGAACCCTGTCAATCTTGCCCGCGCCGATATTCTGTCCTGTATACGTTGACATTGCCATGCCAAGCGAGTTATACGGCTGCTGCACTAACTGCTCGATTCGGCTTGTCGCAGTAAATGCCGCAACTACAACAGAACCAAAGGTATTGACGACGCTTTGCAGCGCCACACATGAGATGGCAATCAGCGAAGTCTGAAAAGCGAGCGGAACGCCCATTCTCGTACATTGCCAGATAATATCCAAATCCGGCTTTCGCAAATCTTTTTCAATTTTAAAAAACGGATTTTTCCAAAATGCAAATAAAAGACTCCCCATTCCTGAAAGGAACTGAGATATAATAGTCGCTATTCCTGCGCCGGCTATCCCCCACTTAAATGTTTTTACAAATAAAAGGTCCAGAAAAATATTTAAAATACTTGACATTATGAGAAAATAAAGCGGCGTCTTGGAATCCCCTACTGCACGCAAAATCGCGGAGATACAGTTATACAGCGCCACAGCTAAGACTCCCGCGCACATAATGCGCATATACATCACCGCATCGTCTAAAATATTGTCCGGAGTATGTAAGAGCATAAGCACGGGGCGCGAAAGCAGAACCCCCAGACTTCCCATAATCGTGCCGACTACAAGCATGATGTAAGCGGCATTCGCAATCGCCTTTTTTACATAATCATGATTTCCCGCGCCGAAGTGCTGTGAAATAACCACTCCTGTTCCGTTGGACATTCCGCCGCATAAGGAAAAGAAGAGGAAATTAAGCGAGCTGGTGGCTCCTACCGCCGCCAGCGCGTCCGCCCCTACAACCTGCCCGACAATTATGGAATCCACCATATTGTAAAGCTGTTGAAAAATATTTCCTACTACCATAGGAAGCATGAAAGTGAGAAGCAGCCCTGTCGGGTTTCCCACTGTCATGTCTTTTACATACGTTTTTTTCATAATATAATACGCCTCTTTTTACTTATAAACCTACGCCATGCGTAAATTTACATACTAGTATATGTTTTTTATATCACACTAGCAAGAGAGTATCTATAATAAACCTTTTTAAATATTGTCAAATTCTCTTTTCCTCAATTATCCGACTTATCGCGGATTTCGCTGTGCAATTCCTGAAGCGGCTTAACCTTGCTGCCTTCATGGGTTCTTAGATAATGTATGCCCTCCGCAGTTACCTTTGCCGCCGCAACCGTCGTGATATAAGGAGTCTTTGCCTTAATCGCCGCTTTTCTTAAGTAACTGTCGTCATGAATGCTGTCTTTTCCTATCGGAGAATTAATGATAAGGGCAAAATCGCCATTGGTAATCATATCGCCGACATTAGGACGCCCTTCATAAAGCTTCTTCGCTTTCTTAGCCGGAATACCCGCTGCGGTTATAAGGTTATAAGTTCCTTCCGTCGCCACGATTTCAAAGCCGTCTTTAGCAAGGCTGCCTGCGACTTCCACTACTTCGTCCTTATCCTTTTTATTTACGGAAATCAAAACGGTTCCTTCAAGCGGCAATTTGGACTGCACCGCCTCCTGCGCCTTGAAAAACGCCTCGCCATAAGAGCGCGACAGTCCTAAAACCTCTCCTGTAGAACGCATTTCCGGTCCTAAGATAGGGTCTACTTCAGGGAACATATTGAATGGGAATACCGCTTCCTTCACGCCATAGTAGGGAATGTCTTTTTCCTTTAAATCCGGAACTGGCGAAGGGCGCCCTGTAATCTCAGAAGTAATAATATCTGTAGCAAGCGGCACCATGCGAATATTGCATACCTTCGATACTAACGGCACCGTTCTTGACGCCCTCGGATTAGCCTCCAGCACAAATACTTTGCCATTTTCAATCGCATACTGCATGTTCATAAGTCCTTTTACGTGCATCTCTTCTGCGATTTTCCTCGTATATTCTTTAATCGTCTCTACATTTTCCGGCTGGATATGCACTGAGGGAATAATACATGCAGAGTCGCCCGAATGGATTCCTGCAAGCTCAATATGCTCCATAACAGCGGGTACAAAAGCATGTGTGCCGTCGCTGATTGCGTCTGCCTCACACTCTAGGGCGTGATTTAAGAAACGGTCAATCAGAATAGGACGGTCGGGCGTCACGCCGACTGCGGCTTCCATATACTCGGTCATACTCGCGTCGTCATAAACTACTTCCATACCTCTTCCGCCAAGTACATAGGAAGGGCGCACCATCACCGGATAACCGATTTCTTTTGCTATGGCGAGCGCTTCCGCTACCGTAGTCGCCATACCAGACTCTGGCATCGGAATCTCAAGCTTGTCCATCATAGCGCGGAATTGGTCTCTGTCCTCCGCCAAATCAATTACAGCGGGAGACGTTCCGAGAATTTTAACTCCGTTCTTCTCTAATTCTGACGCTAAGTTTAACGGCGTCTGCCCGCCAAACTGCGCAATCACGCCTAGCGGCTTTTCTTTTCTGTAAATGCTCAACACGTCTTCTAGTGTAAGCGGTTCAAAATATAATTTATCGGACGTATCATAGTCTGTCGAGACTGTCTCAGGATTACAGTTGACGATAATGCTCTCAAAGCCAAGCTGCCGCAGCGCTATCGCCGCATGTACGCAGCAATAATCAAATTCGATTCCCTGACCGATTCTGTTCGGACCTCCGCCCAAAATCATAATCTTCGGTTTATCCTCATTGACAGGATTTTTATCGGGCGCATTATAGGTGGAATAATAGTAGGCGCTATCCTTAGTTCCACTTACATGAACGCCTTCCCAAGCCTCTTCTACGCCTAACTCTATGCGGCGGTTACGGACAACATCTTCCGGAATTTCCAGAAGTTTGCTCAAATATTTATCTGAAAATCCGTCTTTTTTCGCCGTAATCAGCATTTCGTCCGGTATAAGAGCGCCTTTATATTTTAAAATCTCCTCTTCTTCTTCTACCAGTTCTTTCATCTGTTCAATGAAATACGTCTTAACTTTGGTGATTTCAAAAATTTCCTCAACTGTCGCCCCTTTGCGCAATGCCTCGTACATAAGGAAATGGCGTTCACTGGAAGGAGTTATCAGGCGTTTTAATAGTTCTTCTTTGGATAAAGAAGCAAAATCTTTGACATGCCCTAAACCATAGCGTCCTGTCTCCAATGAGCGAATCGCTTTCTGAAAAGCTTCCTTGTAAGTCTTGCCGATACTCATAACCTCGCCTACCGCGCGCATCTGTGTTCCCAGCTTATCCTCCACTCCTTTAAACTTCTCAAAAGCCCAGCGTGCAAACTTGATAACCACATAGTCGCCGTCCGGCACATATTTATCTAAAGTCCCATATTTACCGCAGGGGATATCTTTTAGGGTAAGTCCTGCGGCAAGCATAGACGATATCAGCGCAATCGGGAAACCTGTCGCCTTAGAAGCTAACGCAGACGAGCGCGAAGTACGGGGATTAATCTCTATAACTATAACGCGGTCTGTCACCGGATCATGCGCAAACTGTACATTGGTTCCGCCGATAACCTGAACCGCTTCCACAATTTTGTACGCCTGTTCCTGTAATCGTTTCTGGCACTCCTCAGAAATCGTAAGCATGGGCGCCGAGCAGAAGGAATCGCCCGTGTGCACACCAAGCGGATCTATATTTTCAATAAAGCAGACCGTAATAATATTGTTATCTGCGTCGCGCACTACTTCAAGCTCTAACTCTTCCCAGCCCAGCACAGATTCTTCCACTAAAACCTGTCCTACCAAACTTGCCTGAAGCCCTCTGGCGCAGACCACCTGCAATTCTTCCCTATTATAGACAAGTCCGCCGCCTGCTCCGCCCATAGTATAGGCTGGACGCAGTACTACCGGATATCCAAGCTTCTCCGCAATACCAAGCGCCTCGTCCACCGAATATGCGACTTCGCTGCGCGCCATCTCGATACCGAGCTTTGTCATGGTCTTTTTAAATTCAATGCGGTCTTCTCCTCTTTCAATAGCGTCTACCTGTACGCCGATGACCTTCACGTTATATTTATCTAAAATACCCGCTTTATTTAATTCTGCACATAAATTAAGCCCTGACTGTCCTCCCAAATTCGGAAGCAGTGCGTCGGGGCGTTCTTTTGCAATAATCTGCTCTAATCTTTCTACATTAAGGGGCTCAATATAAGTCACATCTGCTGTCTCCGGATCTGTCATGATAGTTGCGGGGTTAGAATTGACTAATACAATTTCATATCCTAACTTCCGCAGCGCCTTACACGCCTGAGTCCCCGAATAGTCAAATTCACACGCCTGACCTATAATAATCGGACCTGAACCTATAATTAGCACCTTATGAATATCTGTTCTGCGCGGCATAAATGTCCTCCATTCCTAAAAGTCGGGAATCTGCACGCATGGCAAATTCCCTGATTAATTTTTGTAAATTTTGTATATTTTCTTTCTAATATTTTATCATTGGATATACTATGCTGTCAATTTGATTTACACAGATACAATTTGGTTCAAGAGAAAAAATTATTGACGAAGACACTGATAAGTGTTAAGATGTTATTGCAAGAAAGGGTGTTACCATAAAGCAACGGCCCGCCTTGTTTAAGTTGATTCAAAAAAGCAACCTAACGTTGGTCGGCGCGGTTGCTTTTTTGATGTTTATCATTTCTTCCGGTCTGTCGGATACTGATAACTGTGACGATGATGCTGATAACCGTCACTACAATACCGACAAGTTCCAAAATAGTTCCGAACACCAATAGTGCTTACCTTTCACTTTATTTTCCATATGTACCACCTCCTATGATACTGGAAGCCCTCAAATGTACTCATTTGGCAAAAGGCGAACCGCCACCGTTTTGGTAACACCCACATATACATTCTACCATAGCAGCAGTTTTTTACAAGATATTACAACAAATATTTTCATTTTTCCAATAATTCAGCCTCCAACAACCGCGGAAACAGCCGCACTTCCCGAAGAAAGTACGGCTGCCCCGTGGTAATTACAACACTTTGCAAATTTATGATATATTCCGCTAACTTACTTAACCAGAGTGGGCTGCGGAATAGCTCATTAACCGAGTAATGACAGTGCCAACTGATTAGACTGGTTAGCCTGTGCCAGCATTGATGTACCAGCCTGCTGTAAGATGTTGTTGTTAGCATATTTAACCATCTCAGTAGCAATGTCGGTATCACGGATTGCTGCTTCTGCGCTTGTGGTGTTCTCAACAACGTTGTTGAGGTTGTTGATTGTGTGCTCCAGTCTGTTCTGGATAGCGCCGAGTGCTGAACGCTGTTTTGAAACCTTAGCGATTGCGTCTGCAACTGTATTTACAGCTTCGTCTGCATTCGTAGAGTCTTTTCCTGTTACGGATACATTATCAATGCCGAGGCTCTTTGCGCTCATGGACTCGATATCAACGTTAATCTTATTCTCCTCAGTTGTGTCAGCGCCTACCTGAAGGCTGAAATTTAATGCGTCGGACAATTCTACTGATGCTTTGCGCGCAATGTTTAACGAAAGTCCTGCCGTTGCAACATCACTTATATATGTTACCGATTCTCCTTTCTTTGAAGCATCATTACTTGGTGCTGCTGCCGCTTTAGTTGCCACACCATCAAAATCCGTGCTAGCTATGCTCTCTATATCTTTTGTTTTCCCTGATGCCTTTAATATAGCATCAGATTCGATTTTATCTTCTGTTGAAACCGGACCACCATTGGCATCGGTAATTGCACTTGTACCATCACTATCATTATGATATACCGTTTTGTATGTTACTTTACTATCTAAGTTTACTGTTACTTGATAATTATCCCCCAGAAGTTTCTGTAAATCCTCAACAGTCTTAAATGTATTAGCATCATCTGTGGTAGACGCTTTAGCCTTGTCATAGGTATATGTTTTTCCATCAATTGTGATAGAATTCCCGGATGTCAGTTTCATAGTTCCATCCTTGTCTGTCAGAGAAATTGTCACTGATTCACCAATCGCTGGAGTTGTTTTCGTAGCACCATCAAAAGATGTTGTCAAATCTCCGTCCTTAGCCTTGAATTCTATTCCAGTCACAGCATTTTTACTGTTATCCGTTTTGCTACCACTTAACTTGGACTCTACTGCCAACTTCCCAGTCTCGTCAGCGGAAGCTTTAAATATCGCTTTCAGGTCTTTATCATTATTAATCGCTTCTGCAATATTTGCAGCCGTATCTTTCGCACTAGCGCCAGCCTTGAAAACAACATCTTTGGTTCTGGTATTTCCGTCAGCATCTTTATAAGTTACGGTTGCCGTATCTTCCGTTCCTGATGCAAGTGCCTTCTCTGCATTAATTGTTCCGCTAAAAATGTTTCCTTTAGCTGCAACAGTAGTCGCTTCCTGTGTAATACCACCAACATTTGCTTCTGCCTTAACAGTCGCACTCTTATCTCCCGAACCTTTCAACAAATAAGTCTCATTGAACTTAGTTGTCTCAGATACACGGTCAATCTCTGTGATGAGCTGGTCGATTTCGTCCTGAACGGATTGTCTGTCAGATTCTGACATTGTGCCGTTGCCTGCCTTAATAGCCAGTTCGTTCATTCTCTGTAACATGTCATGAACTTCTGTCAGCGCGCCTTCTGCGGTCTGTACTGCACTGATACCGTCCTGTGCGTTAGCTGCTGCCTGTGTAAGACCTCTTGCCTGACGTCTCATCTTCTCACTGATTGCCAATCCTGCTGCGTCATCTGCTGCACGGTTAATCTTATAACCTGATGACAATTTCTCTGTGGACTTTGCCTGTGCGCTTGTTGTGATACCAAGCATTCTGTTGGCGTTCATCGCTGTAATGTTGTGTTGTACTATCATAAAGTTACCTCCTTGTGTTTGCCAGCCGTAAATCCGTTTACGACCGTTGCTTTGTTTTTAGTTTCTTTTTGTTTTATGAATAATCCCGAAGCCCCTAGGATTGCTCCGGGTTATCACCGCCTAATAGAATCGTTCACCACGATTTTTTTCTTACGATACTTCTCCGGTAAATCCGGTACTGCATGGTAATGCGGCAGTTTTGCCTTCTCCTCCGGATTGGTCGTGTTGTTCTCGATAACTTTGCTGCGGACTACATTCAGTTCTTTGGGTGCGTCAATCATAATTCTCAAATGGTTTTTGCTGCCGCCTAAGAAAACAATTTTTACGTCTTCCCCAATCATCAAGTAGTCTTCTGCGCTAACTGTAAGTCTTAACATCTTAAAACCTCCCTGCTTTTTCTTTTTTAAAAGTGCCGCCCTGCTATGCAACATTTGTATGAAAAATGTTGCATGAGCGCAAAACGTTGTATATTTATAAGAAATACAACAAATCAAGAAAAGGAGAAATTTCATGAGTACAACTTGTCCAATCAAAAATGAAGAAAAACTGGAAAAATTCAAGGAATATTTTTTGACGAAGAAACCGATTTACAGAAACTATGCTATGATTATTCTAGGGTTGAACACCGCCTTTAGAATCGGAGACCTTTTGAATCTAAAGTGGAAAGACGTATTTAATATGAAGGGAGGCTGTTTTAGAAGCCACATTTATGTAATTGAACAAAAAACAGGAAAAGAGCGAATTGTTGCCGTAAATACTGCGGTTACAAGCGCACTGAAAATATTGCAAAGTAATATAGAATATGCAGATGGAGAACAATATCTTTTCCCAAGTATCCGCAAACCTGAAATCCCGCTCTCTCGTTCGCAGGCATTCCGTATTATTAGGGAAGCGGCGGAGTATGCCGGAATTGAAGAGAGAGTAAGCTGTCACTCTCTGCGCAAGACCTTCGGCTATTATGCTTGGAAACAGGGCGTACCGCCTGCAATGCTGATGGATATATATAACCACTCTTCTTACCGTGTCACGAAGCGTTATTTGTGTATCGAGCAGGACGACAGGGATAGGGTGTATTTAGAAGTATGTATATAGAAGCAGTAAAATTATTTTAATTTTTTTAAATTTTGCTATAAAGTATTTCAAAGAGGCTCCGATATATAAAATGTAAGCTTAAGATACAACATTTTTCATACAAATGTTGTATCATTTTTATTGTTCCCTTATAATATAAATTCTAATACCTATACTAGTCTGTTTACTATAAATTTTGAATTTTGGTATAAATTTCTTTAAAAGTATTGAAAATTATAATGAATGTATGCAATAATAAAGATGATACTTCATAGATTGGAGCAATGAAATATGTGCAAAATAATAAGCAGCGATGCAGTTATCGGCAATTTCATTATAGAATCTGTTGAAAGAGATAATTATGATATTTCCATTGAAGAAATGAATAATTATGAGAAACAGCTTTCAGAGAATTTAGAGAAATATAATTATTTTACTCGCTTTGATTTTGACGAGATTTTAGATTTTACGGAAAATTATCCTTTTTTCGTAAAATCACTTCAATCTAATCATATGAAAATATGCAACAAATCAAATAATAATACAAATCTGATAAATAAATTAAAACGATATTTTAGAATTGGTATGCCTACACTGGTTATTAATGAAATGGTATCAGTCTCAAAAAGTATATTAGCTTCGGAGTAATTATTGCATGAAGATAAAAAGTATTAAAGATACTATACATGGTTATATACAAATAGAAGAACCTTTTTGGCGTATTATAGATACCGCCGAATTTCAACGTTTAAAATGGATTGAGCAGACAAGTTACCGAGTTCTATACCCTTCGGCAAGACATGATAGGTTTATTCATTCCATCGGCGTGTATCATTTAGGACAAAAAGCTATAAACGGTCTTATTAAAAATTGCAAACCTGACGATAAAGAACTGGTTCTCAAATATAAAGATTCTTTTCTTCTTGGTTGTCTATTACATGATTTAGGTCATGCACCCTTTTCACATACCTGTGAAGATTTATATAATTATCAGAATAAAATTAGAAACGAGTCATGTCCATTAAATTCCCGACTTTTTGATTTATATAAAGAAAATGCGGAAAGTACAGAAGTTTTTAATTCTTTTAAATCTGATTACAGATATATAATAAATTCAAAAAGCGATATTTGCAAGCCTCCATCTGAACATGAAGTAATGAGTTCAATATTAACCGTCAAGAATTTTTCTAAATTTAAAGAATATTTTGGAAAAAATACATTTTTAGATTTGGATTTAGCAATTAGAGCAATTTTAGGCTGTGTATTCGGCATAAGTCTTGATGATACACCAGAGCGAAAAAGAGCCTGTGGCATCAAAAACTGCTTAATAAGATTATTAAATTCTCCTACTGTTGATGTTGACAAATTGGATTACATTGCCCGCGATACGCAGATGTCCGGATACGACAACATTGTCTTAGATAATGAACGATTATTGGATAGCACATGTCTTATAGTCGAAGATAACGATATCTATTTTCCGGCTTTTAAGAAAAGTGTTTTAAGTGTAATAAGCAATGTTATGTTGGCAAAAAATCTGCAGGCACAGTGGATAGTTAATCACCCGATTGTATTATATGACGCCTATTTATTAAGAAGAGCTATTGGAATTTCCATTAAAAATATGTATGACAAAGATTATGTAAACAATGAAGAAATCGCATCTTTTGATATACTTTTAAATAAAATATTCTCTCATGAAGCCTTATCCAAAGAAGGTGTAAATTTAGGTACTCAGCGGTTATCACTTCTCTCTGACGTGGAACTATTAAGTTGTATGAAGCAAAATATATCAGACAAAAAAATTTCTGAATATTTCGCCAGAGATGAGAGAAAATCTCCTATTTGGAAATCACATGAGGAATTTCTGTTTTATTTAGGTTCTGATAATAAGAAAAAAGCTGAAAAAATTTCTGAATTTATGGCTCCATTGATGACATATCTAAATAAAATTGAAGATTTATACTTACCAAAGGAAATAAATAAAGATCTTAAAGACAAGCTCAGCGCAGAAGATATAAATGGAAAAGATGAATTACTGAAAATTATAGATACTTTAATTTCCTATACATTTGAAGACAAATCTGGATTTGAATATGTTATTTTGCCAGCTAAAAACACTTTCTTTGCTAAAATGAACTCAGAACATATTTACATTCGATTTGGTGATGATGAAAAATGCTATGCTAAATATAACCAGCTTAAAGAAGAGCCTCCCGAAATAAATAAAAAAAGTTATGAATTCTTTTATTTATATTCAAATGAAAAAATTGATGCAAAAAACTTTTTAGATTATTTGCATAGAGAGGCTCTTAATAATCTTGAAATCAGGGCATAATGAAAAAATAGGGGGAAAGTTTTTCCGCCTTATTCCTCACCTTTACGGCTAAGCATAAGTAAATTCTCGGAAACTGTATTTACCTGTCTGAAAGATTCCTCCACTTCTCCGGTAACATGCTTCTGCTCCTGCGACTGCTCAACGATTTTATTTGCCTGTGCGACAGTATTTTCAACAAGCTGTTCCATCTGACTAATCATGTTAAGAACCTGTTCGCTCTTCTCTACTGTATTTGTACTGGAAGCTGCAGCAATACGCACTTTTTCCTCGGACTTTTCTTGAAGCGTTCCTATGCCTTCCGCTTCCTTTTCTATCTCATAGAGTTTCTCTGTCTCGTTTACTACATTAATAATATTTTCCTTATTTGACTTCTGCACTTCCGTAAGGAGTGCAAAAATTTTATGTATAATCTGTGTAATCGCATCGCTCGCCTGCTTAGAATCAGCCGCTAACACGCCTACTTCTTCCGCCACAACCGCAAAGCCTTTTCCCATCTCGCCCGCCCTTGCCGCTTCTATGGAAGCATTGAGCGCTAACAGGTTCGTCTGGCTTGCAATGCCCGCGATTGTATTGGTGAACTCGGAGACTTCCTTCATTCCGCTTTCCAGATTGCTAATCAAGGTCTCGGTCTGTCTAGCAGAGTTTTCTATAATCTGAATGCTCTTTGTAGTCATGCGCATACGGTCGATGTATCCCTGAATCTGTCTCGTTGTATCCGCTGATATTTCCAGTATTTCTTTCATATTGCCAACTACACCGTCCGCATTACCGCTCAATTCATTCATTGAGTCGCGGACGGAATTGACAAATTGAAAGCTTTCATTACATTCCTGAAGCGTTGAATTGGCGGAATTAGTAATACTGTCATTGGTATTGGCAAAATCATGAATATATGTGTCCAAGTGTTCTACCACATCATTTAGTTTCTCGGACGATTTTTCACATTCTTCTATCAAAGCCGCCGTCTGCTTTGTATCCGCGAACTTAAGCAGCATTTGATGGGACAGGTCGGCTATTTTCACACAGATAACACTCATAACAACTGTTTCCAAAAGAAAGCCTATGGAACGGGTGATAAACCACATCATATTTGTATCATATTCTATCTGCTGCACGCCAAGAGAGCGGAAATACAAGGACGCCACCAGCAGAATATAAGAAACAACCGAGACCTGTATGGTAAACTTTTTATCATAATAGAACAAGCTGAATACCATTGCAAAAGCGTAGGTCATATAGATACCGATTGCCGCGTTAGTAGCCATAATCGCTATTAAGGCGCCAAGTGCAAATGTCGTTAAATATTTAAGAATGTGGATAGGCATATTCATTTTATATGCTATGCCCGGTCCCATTGTTACTACGATTCCGATAAGAGTAAGCGGAATCATTTCACTGATTTTCATTTGAAAAATCCCTACGGCTGAAAGAATTATTAAAAGCGGAAAGACAAGAATCAACCACCGCAGCGCTTTTACCGCCGTCTTTGTAACTCTGGCGTCATTTTCATAAAAAATATCGTGTTCCATAAATAGTAATGCCCCCTTCATATTATGCTATTTTTTCACACTATTCTTCTCTACAATAATAACTGAAATACTGTTCCTTTAATTCCTTGTAATTACCCCTCGGTAAATGGATTTTGCTGCCGTTGTCCATACATATTTCTTTTGAATTAAGACTGCCGACATATCCGAGATTGACAATATACGAAACGCCTATTTTGACAAACTCCTGATATGGCGAGAGCTGTTTATAAAGTTCCGCCATTGTCATGCGCAGGGTGTACTGTTTGCCATCTGTAAGATACATGTATTGGTTTTTTCCATGCGCTTCACAGTATACGATATCATTTAACGACACCCGCACAAGCCTGCCTTCAATCCGCAACAGAATATAACGCTTGCGCTCCTCATCAATATCCTTGAGCAAATTGTCAAGCAGAGTGAACAATTTTTCTTCCGATATCGGCTTTACCATATATTGCAAAGCGTCAACGTCAAATGCTTCAAGCGCGTGCTCTTTTGAGGTAGTAAGAAAAACAAGCTTTCCTTTATAATTGATATTGCGAAGTTCTCTCGCCGCCTCGATTCCTAAAGGAAGGGAACCGCTTTTTTTATCCGGCATATAGATATCCATAAATATCATATCAGGCATATAATTTTCCCTTATCCTTCGCAGCAGTTCGTCCGCATTTTCAAATCTGCGAATCGTAAAATCCAGATTGGAATGTTGTTTCTCATATTCACGCAGCAATTTTTCCGTCTTTTCAAGTTCTATGGGTTCATCGTCACAAAGCGCAATCAGGTACATATTGCGTCCCCCCTATCTCATCTACAAATCGGCTGGAATATTCATAATCAGCCTGAATATAAACACGCCGTTATCATTTTTAAAATCGTATTCTCCTTCATACTTCTCCGCCGTCTTGATAATACTGGAAACGCCGATTCCACCTGTAAATTCCGTTTTAGGCTGTCCATCTTCAAGTTCAGTCTCCAGCCGGCAGGTATTACTACAAAAGATAATCAATTTATTTTTCTTTTTCCTTATCATTAAATGAATCGCACATTCACGCGCTCCTGATTGCTTCTTTACTTCCATGCAGGCATAAATGGCGTTTTCATAAGCGTTGGCAAGTATCGCTACCAAGTCGATATTCGGTATCGCCAAATCCTTGCCGATTTCAATATCGAGTTTAACCTTGATATTCTCATTCCGCGCCTTTCTAGTGTACGCTGAAAGAATGTTATTAATCGCAGTATTGGCGCATATTTTTTCTACCGCACCCTCGTCTGTTTCCTTATCATACTCCTGTAAATATTGCAGCAGTTCGTCCTTCTGCCCGCGTCGCGCATATTCCGCTATCATGGCGTTGTGGTGCCGCACATCATGGCGAAGCCGCCTGCCTGATTCCACCGAGTCCTCCAAAATCTCAAGCTGACGCTCTAAAAGCCTGTGGTTCATCTGTATCAACTGGTTTTCCCGCTCATATTCCTTCTCTTTACCAAGATGCAGATAAAAGTGAATCATAAGCAGCTGCAAAGTGCCCGTCAGCACAAAATTAACAAGAATCTGATAAAGACGGTATCCTGTAGCATCTTTTAAGTTCGGGTTTAGGATAAATCCAATACCAAGCATAATACTGATAATCATAATGGCGACACTGAACTTATCTACTTCTTTCGTCACATAATCGCTGAAATCCCTAATATTATCTTTCAATTTCCTATCTATTATAAATGTTATAATCAGGATAAGAATAACACGTGTTATAATATCTGCCCATACATTTCTGTCAAAGAATATAACAGCAACTTCCAGTCCGCCAATCAGGAATACGGCAAGCAGGTAAAATATCAGCGCCAGTTTATAGATAGACAGATAAACCGAATCTTTGCTCATAAAGATTGCAAAGACCATAAAGCACATGTACATTGCAAACGCCACAATCCGCACGCAGCTCTCCCAGTCCACAACATACCAGATACATGCACCGGCAATCAAAATAACGCTGAATACGCTATAATAGGCAATCGTCTTTTTTCTGTCAAACCGTGATTCGCTTATGCTGGAAAATAATAAAATCACACCTGCAAGGCTTATTGCAAACCGAATAAGAGCTACATATACCGAACCGCCTAACATATATTCTATTTCTCCTTTGGATTTAGAGTCATAAAAATTAAGTCTTAAAAATTATACCACATATTAATCGACTGAAAAAGAGATAAACCGACACAGAGCACAGATTGCACCTTTTACGGTACAGTTTGCAAGAAAAGGCTCTAGAAGAGCACAGTCTGATTTGTTATAATAGAAATCGATATCAGACAAATAGGGAGACTTAAATATGCTCATTTATCCGAACACATTTACCCCCAATCTCCCAACCGGAGAACTGCTGTATAATTCCACACTTTTTGTAGCGCTGCGCGCCCCTATTCTTCTCGGCCTCTCCTCCATATGTACTTCAATTGCCGGACGGACGCGCTGCCTGTTGGAAAAGCAGATTAAAGACAGTGAAGATTACCAGCGCGTATCTTCACTGCCTGTCTGAATCGGAATCCAACAGCTAAGGATGTTTATCACTGCTGCAAAATCTCCGCAATCCTATATGCTCCCTCTCCATCTACCAGATTTCGCTCTCTTTCATAATAGCAGCTACGTAATTCTTTACTATCGCACATGGCTTCAAACTGTTCTCTTATGCTGTCGAGTACGGTCTGCTTTCCTTGATTCCACTTTCCTGCGCAACCTGCAGTTTTGGTATTCCCTATATAATCAACCAATGCATTCTGGTTATCCGCATAAGAGAAACATATGAAGGGAATTCCCAATGCAGACAATTCATATATCGTACTTCCCCCAGCAGTCACAGCCATATCGCATTGCGCCATAAGTCCTGCAACGTCCGATATATCATAATGCACTTTGATATTCCGGCTTTCCTGTAACCGTCTCCGCCAACTCTCCAAATGCGTGTTGAAATGCCCTACCAAAATATGATAAGTAATGTTTTCACTCCTGTATATTGCGTTTAAAATCTCAGCAGCAATATTACTCTCATCTCCGCCACCCGTCGTAATAAGCACATCTCTAACAATATCTTTTATTGTATACCCAAAATCCATGAACTGCTTCCTCAACGGTATATATTTATTGCCAAGATAAAATTCCACAGCCTTCCCTTTGTACAAATCTTCATATATTTCGAGGTTTGCAAAAATATTATAATTTATTATCCCGTCCACTGGATAGGCATGATCCTGCATATCGTCCATCAAATATACTTTTCCATATTCCTTAAGCCGCAGTAAATATGTATCAGTAACATAATAACTGTCTACGAGTATGATATTCTCTCTGCTTAATACATTGCTATGCCGTGACAAACACAATGCCAGTTTATCCAGTTCCCCGTCCATATCATGTAAGTCCGTGTTTAGTATGTCCGCCTCAAATCCGTGGGCTGATACGGTTTGAGCCGATTCGCCATTGGCACATATAAACAAAATGGGATAATCATTTCCATTCAGACTTCTTACCGCCTCACCAACCGTCATACATCGCATCAAATGACCGATTCCTATTTGGACATTACCGTCCGCACGAATAATAAGCATTTTATCCCTCCAGTTCCCCCGTCATATCTGTATACCGTGCTAACCTCTTACATTATAATCTCTTTCATCAGGCGGTATTTCATCTCCGCAATCTCCCAATCAGTCTGGTTGTCAATATCCTGAACTTCCAGCTCCGATACTATAAAAGGCAGTATGTCGCCAATCATAAGTTTTCTATTTACTCTAAAAGGTTCCGTGCGAAACACATAAAATTGTCCGACATCATGATAATGCGGTGTTAAATCCTGAGAACGACTATCTAAATACTCTGGATTTTTAAATATAAGTCTTTCATTCTCTATAACCATTGCCCTCTGCGGCGGATAGGAAAATGATACTACAGGTATTAAAGTATCAGCCTTGCTTTCCTCAAGCTGCTTAACCGCTGTTTTCAGCTTATCCGCAGTTACAAAAGGTGCTGTAGGATATATACATACTGCAATATCAAAGCATTCGCCCCTCTTCTCATATTCGCTAAGCACTTCTAAAAGTACGTCATTGGTAGTCGCATAATCGTTTGCTGTATCCGCGCTTCTGAAAAATGGCACTTCCGCACCATACTTTCTTGCAATATCGGCAATCTCCTTATCGTCTGTCGATACCATTACAGTGTCAAATATGCCGCTCTCTACCGCCGCCTGAATAGAATACGACAATATCGGTCTTCCACAGAATTCCTTTATATTTTTATGTGGTATACGTTTACTTCCTCCTCGCGCCGTAATAATCGCAATTCTTTTCTTTTTTATTAAATCAGTCATGCTACTACCGTGCCTTTCCGCTAATATTGTTCGTTACGAATAATTAATTAATTTGCAAATTAATTCGTACAATCAAGAGATTATCCCGATATTCATATTTTATTATGAAGTATTTTTATTGTAAAAGCAATAAATTTCATTCCAATTTCAAAAAGGGCTTCCCGAAAATCTCGGAAAGCCCCATAAATTTAACTTTTTCCTAATGAATTCGTTAGAATTCTGTTTACTCAATAATGCTGGCAACCCTGCCAGAACCAACTGTACGTCCACCCTCACGTTTCTACGGTGGGTTATTCTGCATTGCAAACCATGATAAAATGGGGATTTTTTATTTGTATTATCCTCAATTTCGGCTTATTTTTCTGGTTATTGAAAATTTTAGAAGCATTTTAGAAGCACAAAGCTTAAATACGTTTTAGATAAATCTTGGGTAAACCTTGGATACTGCTTGAGTAAATTTATCTTCGCCATTCGTCTGTAAATCGCCAGCCAATGGCTAGCGATTTAATTGTAGCATCATTAACCTCATTATCATACTAAACAGCAACGGCTCTTGTTTAAACCTTGGATAAATCTTGTTTAAATTACATTATTGTTTCAAAATCTAAAACAAGCACAATTTTACCTTTATTCATTAAAAACTCTTATCTTTCCATTAGCTAATTCTAACTCGTCTGTTCCAGCATAGACATCTATCTTGAATGAATCTTGTTTAAACCTTGTTTAAATTTCAATATTAAAACAAGAACTCATTTTAATATCCAACTAGATTTTTGCTGGTTTTCCGAGTCTGTATCAATAATACCTTGTTTTCTTAGAGCTGTAAGCATATTTCGTATTTTGTTTTCTTTTTGAACATCACTCAAAACATCCGGCAACTTATCCCACAATAACTCCCGAATATCTTTCTTTTTAGCTTTTCTGTACTGTTTCAGGTATTCAACAATCAAATCCTTATAATACTTATCGTCAAATCCTTTGTTTTTAATATAAGTCGTGCTTTCATCAATACTTTTAGCCGCTGATGCTGATAAATACAGACTTGTCAACCTGCCTTCCACCAGCTTCTGTCCCCGCAGTCTGTCTACATCTTCCTTTTCTACCGGCAGACCTTTCTGTATTCGGTCAAGCAAAAACACCGTCTGCAAGTCTAAGTCCTGATGATCATACAAGATGTGCATATAACTGTCGTTCAACGTTTTTCCGTAAATTGTTACTTCAACCTGTGTTCCGGAGGAAACATTATAATCAGGCATCGGAAAATACTTTGCTTTTTGAATGTTATACGCACGACGGATTCCCAAAGTTGCAGTATCAATCATATGAAATGCTGCCATAGATTCCGCCAACAGTTGATTCCTGTAAAATGGCGGACTATAGCTTGCTTCCAAAACATTCTCAATTTTCTGAGGGATAAAATCACCCGGATTGGTAAATTTGAGCTTGTCCTCAAATTCATTGACATAAATCCTGCCGCCTAATTGATAATTTGTGTGCGCAATACAGTTGTTCAGCAACTCGCGCATTAGCCAGCTATCATACTGCTCCGTTTCCATCGGAAACAATGTCATCTGATTTGGCATATACCTGTAAGTCAGATTCCTAACTTTTGCAAACACCTTGTCTACTACATTGATAAATGGAATTTTGAAAATGGCATAGTCCCTATCCATATTGTCAGCGCCGTATAATCTCCACATAATGCTCGGTGCAGACTGAAACATATAATCATAATCTGAATTTCCTAACAAAAGCATTCCTGCGTGTGTGATTTTACCATTTATCATGAGTTTTAACTTTGTTAAAAACTGCTCATCACTCATGGCATCCACTTCCTCGGAAATGTGTTCCTGATTCATTTTTTCCTTATACTTCTCTCTGGCTAAAGCAACCGCATCTTTATCTAAATGCTCTATGCTTGCTTGTTCCAGCACTCGTTTGGACCAATCCCTTCGCTCTTGTGAACGAATTGCGTCTATCTTGTACTGTTTTAACGGCACAAGACTTTCTCCAGCACGCTCATAATAATTTGTTTTCCAATCGGTAGGTATGCCTGTTGCTGCTGCCGGAATTTTAAACATAAGAACCCGATATTCTTTGTCATTAACAACTGGGAATATTTCTATAATATCATAAAATGTCATACCATTGGTAGTATCTCTGGATATTTCATATTTAAAACGTTCCAGCAAACTGCTATCGCCATTTTTGTAAGCTGTTCCTACAATCTTCTTTGTCTTAGTTTTTTGTTCCTCACCAACACCAAAAATGAGCCAACCATATTGTTGTTGGCATAAGTTCGCCTCGTTGCTGATTGCAGAAAAATATCTACCAATTTTATCTGTATCATAACCGCCTTTGGCTTCCTTAAATTCGACTATCTCATATTCCCATCTTTTCATGAGATTTTCTAGTATCTCATAATATTCGATGTCTTTTACAGGCTTATTATATTCAAAATATGACATATCCCTCACCTTTATAAAATACTTTTGTCCTACTCCACAGTTTACATAGCAACTTTCATTTTTTCTTTATTATATTTTATCAAACAAATTACATTCAGTAAACTAATAATCAAAATATTCTATTATCAAAAATGGAAATGGTGAAATCAACTGTTAATATAATATAAATCCATATTAATAGAATTTTTCCAATCAATCATAAAAGCATAATTCTGCAACTTATCATTTTCCAAATATTTTAGAATCATTATAGAAGCACGTGCAAATTACATAACAAATTTCCAGTCAAAAAGGGCTTCCCGAAAATCTCGGAAAGCCCCATAAATTTAACTTTTTCCTAATGAATTCGTTAGAATTCTGTTTATTCAATAATGCTGGCAACCCTGCCAGAACCTACTGTCCTACCACCCTCACGGTTTTCTGTTATAAAAATTATTGTGTTTTCTGGTGATTTTTAGGGCATTTTTTGATAGTTTTTTGCTTGATATACACCTCGCATCTGACGTTTTGGAAATTTTTGTTATCATGGTGTTATCACAAATGTATTTCCTGCATCTTTCATATTAACTTAATCTTCCTTGTTCTAGTCCAACTTAGTTCAATTTTAGTCCAAGATTTAGTTCAACTTAGTCTAAAACAACCAAATTTCACATACTTTTAGTGCAACTTAGTCCAAAATCAGTTCAAGTTTTTTGTCCATTAGTCAGCATCCACCTTGCCTTATGCCCGCTTCCTTCGACACAAACTATACCTTCTTTTTTCATATTTTGAAGAATATTAGAAACTTTTCTGGTTTTCTGCCTTTCATCCATGATTGCTGGCAAAGCGCCTTCCAATACAGCTTTTATGCCAGACACTTTCGCACTTTTCATTGTTTTTAAAGCATTTATAATTAGCTGTTGATATATATCTTTATCTAACCCCTTGTTCCTTACATATTCTGCTGATGTCCCCACAATGTTAGCAATCTTATATGACACAAACAAGTTGGGATATCTCCCCTCTACTAATCCGACTTTTTTCAGAGAATTATAATCCTCTTTGGAAATAACCTCTTTTTTCTGTACTTTATCCAATAAAAACACCGTATGCAAATCCAAATCTCCATTACTATGAAGCAATTGCGTATAATTTCTATCAAGAATTTTTCCATATAAAGTAACCTTTACACGATTAATATCTTCCAGATCATATGTTGGCAACGGAAAACATTTATCCCGTTGAATTTGATACATCATGGGAATCCCCATTGCATTCGTATCTATCATATAAAGGTTGACCATCGCATGACATAAAAAACCATTCCTATAATACGGCGGCTTATACCCCTCCTCAAGTGTACGCTCTACAGTTTCCGGAATAAAGCTGCCTTCATTAATAAATACCAATCTATCCTCAAATTCTTCCACATTAATTTTGCCTCTGAGCTGGTAATTAGAATGTGCAATACAATTATTCAAAATTTCTTTCACCACATCAGGATCATATTGATCTACTTCATCCGGAAACAAAGTCTGTTGTCCCGCAATATAACGATATTTTTCATTCCTAATCTTTGCATAAGTTTTGTCTACTGCCAACAAAAGCGGCATATCAAAATGCTCATATGCTTTAACAGAGCCATCTCCGTTATATAAAGTCCATGTTATTCTTGGAATAAAACCATCAAACAAATAATGAGATTCCTCTTTTCCCAAAAGAATCAGCGCTGTATTTGTCACTTTTCCCTTTATTAATAATCCTGCTTTATTCAGTATCTCTATATCAGACATCTTTTCCAGCATCTCTGTAGACCTCTTGGAAGCCTTTTGCTTTTTAACAAACAATGTACGTGCATATTTCACAGCTTCTGCATCCAAATCTTCCATATCTGCATTTTCCACAATTTCTTTCGACCAATCAACGCCTACCTGACTGCGAATCAAGTCTACTTTATCCATTGGCAATGGACAGGTATTTTCATCTTCCCTTGCGTAAGCAGCACCATTCCATGTTGTCGGAATACCACGAAGTGCGGGCGGAATCTGAAAAGCAACTACTCGCTTTCCTTCTAATTTCAACTCATATATCTCCATAAATGTCAGGCGCTCATTCGTTCCGACAATTATTTCTTTTTTCATCCTCTGCAAACTTCCGTCTTTTCTATATGCCGTTCCAACAACTTCCTTTGTATTTGTAACGCCAAATATCAGCCACGCCTCTTTCATATCCCTGATATTCGCCTCATTGCCTAATGCAGAAAAATATTTCCCGATATCTTTAAAAGAATAGTTAGTTTTTGCCTCCTTGAACTCCACAACTTCATCTTCAAAATTTTCTATCATTTGAATAATTTTTTCTTTAAGCTGGTTTTCAGAATATATCATGTCTTCTTTCTCCAATATCATCATTTCATTATGGTTCTTGCATTGCATCGCATATGTAAAGTGTTTACAATATTTATTCTATTTTCCAATCTTCTATACCATATTTCTCCATAAGTTCATTATGCTTTTGCTTCGCCATCTTTCGTAATATACATAGATTTTGAACGATGTGAACCCTGTCTTATGTAATCTTTCTCGTCAATACATTAACCCATTGTTCATTTTCCCTACCTTTACGAACATCTCCTGTTATAAAAATATCTTCTACCAAAAAACCATTACTTATCATAAGATTTTTTAATCCAAGTTCTTCATAATCATAAAACAATCTGCCTTTATCCATCCTCATACCTTTTCCATATTTAAAAGAAGCATATAATATTCCCTCGTCTTTTAAAGCATCACAAAATCGCTTTAGCACCCCACTTATTTCTGTATACGAAACATGCAAAAGAGACGCACATGCCCATATTCCATCAAACTCCTGCTGAAACTGCATTTCCTCAAATCTCATACAAAGAACTTTTTTCTTCATCAGTTTCTCAGCCTCTTCACATATTCTTCTGGAGGCATCCAGTGCTGTTACTTGATAATCTGCATCTAAAAATACTCTTGCATCCCGCCCGCTTCCGCATCCAGCGTCTAAGATATGAATTTTGGTTCTCTCACTTTCGTTTATATTAATATGTTCCTTCTGATTCAAAAGACGTAAAAATTTATCCCTGCAAAAAGCCATATCAGAGTCTTTTGTTGCACGGCAAAACTCTTCTGCATTATCATCATAATAAGATATTGTCTGATTCATTACCGCCTTTCACATCCTTATAAATCCAATCTTTAAATCCGCAATTCCTTGCAGATTGATATACCGGCTGCAAAATCTCTTCTAATGAGCGGGAAAACTTCATAAAATCCTGTCCTTTTTGATAAATTTTCCTTTTCACTGCATTATCATTTAAATGCTCTTTTGCACATTTTTCAAATTCATCATGCAAAGCATCGTATTTCCACATCATCTCATAAGAAATAAATTCCAGCTTTGCAAGTTGTGGAAAATAAATATTCCAATCCGGCAAATTATTGTTCTTACTACTATTAATGCTTCGCGTTGTAGGATGCAAATTCCAAAATTCATCATGAGCCACATACGACCATGGTACAAAATGGTCTATTGAAATATCTTTCTCTGATAACTGCATATGTCCGTATATTTCATGAATTGGCTGAATCTCCAGTAACAGTTTCCAATATTTTTTAACTTTCTCTAACTTACGCTCCTGAGGTGGATATAATTTATCTGCAATTCCCGGAACGCTTGGATTACGTTTTTGCAAATATATAATAATATTATATTGTAGCCAGCCTTTTATAATCTCTTGATTTTGATGTATATATGTAATCCATTCCGGATTCAAACGTATAACCGTCTGCATACCGTTTAAAGTTTCAAAATAATACATTAGTCTCCGTTCCCGGTTAATTTTAGAGATAAGTTCTCCTTCCGGTACATCCCATTCTTTGCCTTTAACCTTATCCATAAATGGAGCTTGAATACGATATGGAACGTTCTTTGTCAGGATTCTTTTCCGCCTTACGACTTCTTTATCCGTACAATTACTTAAATAATTGATGATATTTTCCTTCTTTTCGGAAGATTTGAGTTGCGATATCTGCTGCAGATAAAGCACTAAACCTTCCAAAGTATCCCTAGGTCCCAGATTCAGATGGTATTCAATTACCATATACCACGCATCTGCAATCATTTCATCAACCAAGTCTTCATACGTTATGCAGATTTTACCAGCCAACGCCTTTGTCACAACCGCCTGAAACCAAAAAAATTTATAACATTCGCTTGTATTGTCGAATATTCTGCTTAAATATTGGATTTCTAAAGTATCAGAATATGGAAGCTGCATATGAATTATCCTTTTACCTTATATAGTTATTGGCATTCCCTGTCTATGTAAAAACCTGTATTATAATTTGCTGATTATGTTTGATGCTTTTTTACATTATACTATATTGATTTAGTATTTAACAACAAATATGAAAAATTATATTTTCTCCGGTTAATAAACTCAAAAAATCTCCCGCCGATTTTTCGACGGGAGACAGTAGTTTTACTTATAGAATCAAGATTACTCAATGATAGACGCAACCCTACCAGACCCAACGGTCCTACCACCCTCACGATACTTTAATAGCGTTTTTTGTGGTATTTTCTATGCTTTTTATTGCGAAAATCAGCATAAAATCGCTGTTTTTATTTAGTGTATTTTTATTTACATGATTTCTTGGCACCGTTTTGGCACCAAGACCACGCTTCTCCTTATCCATTCTTATTACATGGTGCTAGCACCATGTATATATAATCAGCAAGAAAAGGGTATATTTTCATACACTTATCAAACAATACAATTCACGAATAAATTCAAATCCAATCAATTCCTTGAATAAATAATCGAGTAGCGGCATCCAGCTAAACATTTAAGACAAGTAATACATTTATAGACATCTACAATATCATCGCGGCTTATACCTGCTTCCCACTTTTTCCCATGTATTGCTTGCACTGGACAAACTTTAACACATAAATTGCATTCGCCGCATCTACTAGAAATTATTTCAGATTTGACAGCATTCAAAGGCATATCTGTAAGCACAGAACACATAGAAATTGCTGCTCCATATTTTTCTGTGACCAACAGGTTATTTTTTCCAATCCACCCTAATCCCGACATTGTAGCTATTTTTTTATGTGGCAATATAGAACTTTTAGTTTTCTCATCGTATTCCCCTCTGAAATCTATAGCATTTTCAGATTGCGAAATAGCCTTATATCCCCTTTTCTGGATAATCGTAACAAGTTCGTCAGCTAATTCATCCGTTTTATTTTCATAATTCACAAAAACAGAATAATCTGTCTCTTTTTCATGATTCAATTTATCAATATATTCTTTAGGCAAAACTTTAACTAATAGAATTGCATAAAAATATCCTCTATTTTCCTCTACGGATAATGAGGTAATATCAACAACTTTTATAATATCTATATGATTTTCTTCTGCAAAATTCTGTATAATTTCTTGCATAACCCCTCCAATAATCTCCATTTTTTGATTATATCACTTTCTATTTTTATTTACAACAAAAATATAGGGCATAGCAACCGCCACGCCCCACATTTATTATCGCTCTAATGATTTCTCAATCTTCCATTTCTGCCCTTTCAAATCGTTCTGTTTCTCATAAAGACTATTCCGCTCTTTGCAAAGTTCTTTCATGCGCTCCAACTGCGCCCGCACTCCCTCCCGGCAGTCTGGCTCTATCATTTTATATTCCCCGGTCAGATTGCGGATTGTATTATTATTTTCTTTTATCTGCTCCGAAAGGCACACCCAGTCTATCAGATTTTGCACTTCCTTATCCGTTTCGTAAAGGTCTGTTTCTGCTACAATCTTAGCACACAGCCGCACCATGACTTTCTTTTCCATATCCGTCATATCCTAAATCCCCTTTCCTATCGACTCACTTCAAAGGCACGTTTCGGGCATTTATTTACCCTCTCTGCCTGTTCCAATGCCTTTGACCGTTCCACTATCGACTGCACCTGTTCTTTGCCTAAATGACGCTCCAAGCGCCCTAAATCAGACACTTTTTCCTGCAATCGGTCTATGGTATCGTTCTGCTCCATGACCTTATCTGTCAAGCGGCTAATCTGTGTCTGTCGTCCGTTCACTTTGGCAGTCAGCTTCTTACTTTGTTCTGTAAGCTGTACGCACTTAATTGTCAGATTTTTTACTACATCTTTTAGCTTCTCCACAAGCGGTAAAGCCTTTTTATCCCGGTATGCCTTTGCGCTCATCAATGCCACCGGCTCTGCCAACTGCCATTTTACATCTTCATCATAGACATGAATATTGCGCTCCATGACTTCTTTTGACTGCACCATTTTATTAAGTTCATGCTGTAACTTTTTCTGCTGGTTTTCCAATTTCTCATTTTCGGATAACAGCTTTTCCTTATCCTCTGTCAGCGTTTCCGTCTGTTCTTTCAGCAATAGGTTTGTCGCGGAAAGTTCCGATACTTCCTGCCGGATTGTTTCGCCCTCTTTCCGTATCTGCTCCGTTTCCTGTTCTTCCGCTATCTGCTGATGAAGAATATTGGATAATTCCTCTTTATTGCCGGAAATCGTCTGTTCCAGTTCCGCAATCTCTTTCTGTCTTTCCTGTTTCTCAAAATCGAGTACAGACAAATGCTTGTTATGCGTTCCTAGCTGTTTCCACTGTACGCCATACCGCTCCATAACTTTTGAAAGTTCCTGCTTCTCCGATTCTATCCACTGATTCCATTCTGTCATTCCCCTTGTGCCGCCTTTGAATCCCTGCTCCGACAATGCACCCTTTAGTGATACTCTGGTATCAAGTCCACGCTTGCTGTTACGGATAAAAGGAACAAAATCAATGTGGATATGCGGTGTCTGCTCGTCCATGTGCAGATGGCTTGAAAATACATGAAGATTGGGATTTCTTTTCTGAAACTGCTCCATGAACTCACACAAAATATCTTTTGCCAACTGCCCCTCATTGCTCTGCACGTTCATATCATCTTTATTACCGATTTGGAAGATAACCTCATAAAACAATTTCTCCTGCTTACCCCGGCGTATCTTCTCATAATAATCGTCAATCTTTCGGTCACTCCGCTTCTGCTTTGCATTGTAGCGTTCGAGTGCTTCATCAAAAAGAGTGTGATAGACTTGTTTTATATCCGAATGGCAAAATTCCACGTTATCCCGGCTTCGTTCCTTATCCACATTTTTAGCTGTAAAGGCTCTTGTGTTGTGATTGACAGAACCCTTTCCCATCATGCCGCTAATCGTTCTTTCCAATAGGCATATCCTCCACATTCCCAATATTTGTATCGCCATTTTTACTGCGCCGACAGGCGCAAGGCTTTGTTACTTTCCCGAAAGTAACGCAAAAGCACTTTCGACACGCTCCGCTTTATCAAAAGTGCCTTTGCGCCCTGCCGGGGGCTTTTCCGTCCGTCACTGTCTGATTTTATCCAGTTCCCAATGCCATGTATTGTTTATCC
>JAMPHY010000014.1 GCA_023663185.1 Clostridiales bacterium
TTTCGCACTAACAACAACGGCTAATTCATATTTGTTCATGCTTGTTACCTCCTTTTGGTCTCTGGCCCCCGTGGGAGCAAGGATATTTGACTGTATGTTATAAATAATGTTACAGTTTATTATAATAACATAAGTTTCTGCGGTTTTCAATTGTTTTTCTGATTTTTATTAACTTTTTGTAAAAAATATTTTATTCCTTGCGAAGCACATCTTTTATATTCTTCTCCACAAGTCGTCTGGCAATCATAATCTGATGACCGCAGCCGCAGCATTTTAGCCGGAAATCTGCTCCAATCCGCAGCACTTCCCACTCCTTAGAACCGCAAGGGTGCTGCTTTTTTAATTTCACTATGTCGCCCACCTGAATATCCACTGTTATTCCCCTTATCGTATTCTATGAGAGTTGTGAAAATATTTCTCCTATACTGCCCTGTACTACCAAATCCGCCGCACTATCCCGTGGCGTAGGCGTCTTATTAATCAGTATAAGTTTATTCCCGCTGTAATAATCAATAAGTCCTGCCGCCGGATATACAGCAAGCGAAGTCCCTCCGATAATAAGAACGTCTGCATTACTGATATAACGAACTGCATCCTGCAAAGTGTTCTGGTTCAGTCCTTCTTCATATAAAACCACGTCAGGCTTAATTCCACCGCCGCAGGAACAGCGCGGCACGCCCTCTGAGTTAAGAATATACTCCGCATCGTATGACTTACCACAGTCCTCGCAGTAATTACGCAGCACCGAGCCGTGCAGCTCCAATACAACCTTGCTGCCCGCCGCCTGATGAAGTCCGTCGATATTCTGCGTTACCACCGCTTTTAACTTACCTTGTCTCTCCCATTCGGCAAGCTTCAAGTGCGCAGCATTCGGCTTCGCATCAAGACAGAGCATCTTATCCCGATAGAAACGATAAAACTCTGCGGTATGCCTGCGATAAAAAGTGTGGCTCAATATCGTCTCAGGGGGATAGTCATATTTCTGATTATAAAGACCGTCCACGCTGCGAAAATCCGGAATACCGCTCTCCGTAGATACTCCTGCTCCTCCGAAAAATACAATATTATTTGTACCGCGAATAATCTCGTCCAGTTGTTCAATTTCCTTCGTCATGATAAACACTCCTTTCTCTGTCTGCGAGTTTATACTTGTATTATCCGAGTTTCAATCTGTTAATTGCGGAGAAAATCGCTCTTACCGATGCTCTGGTAATGTTAGAGCTTACTCCCACGCCGTAAGTAACCCTGCCGCTGTTCACATCAAGCAGATGTATATATGCCGCCGCCTGTGAATTAGAACCGCTCTGCAATGCGTGTTCCTCGTAATCCAATATCTTAATGTCAATGGAAAGCGCTTCCTGCAAGCCTCTCTTTGCCGCGTCAATCGGTCCATTTCCCACCGCTTCAAACTTCTTAGAAACATCATGGTCCGTATACTCGACAACCACTCTGGTATCAAATTCTGATTTTATCTCCCCGCTTAAGTCGTCCATACGCAGCTTGCGGAAATGAATAGGCTCTTTCTGGTCCAGATATTCGCTGCGGAAGCTATCCATAATCTGTTCCGGTGAAACCTCTCCCTGTTTCTCAGAAATTGCCTGAATGACATCGGCAAACTCTCTGTGCATTCCTTTAGGAAGCTTAAAGCCAAAGTAGGTGTCCATAATAAACGCAACTCCGCCCTTGCCGGACTGTGAATTAATCCTGACAATAGGCTCGTATTCCTTACCTATGTCAGCCGGATCTATCGGCAGATAAGGAACCTGCCATATCTGGCTGTTACGTTCCTTCATTGCTTTAATGCCCTTGTTGATAGCGTCCTGATGCGAGCCTGAAAAGGCGGTAAATACCATCTTGCCTGCATACGGGTGACGAGGGTGAATCGGAATCTTACAGCACCTTTCATATATTTCAATACTTTCGTTAATATGTTCAATCGCAAGTTCCGGATCAATTCCCTGAGAAAACATATTATAAGCAATATTCAAAATATCCACATTTCCGGTTCGCTCGCCATTACCAAAAAGCGTGCCTTCAACACGGTCAGCTCCTGCAAGCAGCGCAAGCTCGGTACTTGCCACGCCCGTTCCTCTGTCGTTATGAGGGTGTACGCTTAAGATAATGCTTTCCCTGTTCTTAAAGTGTTTGTTCATCCACTCAATCTGGTCCGCATAGACATTCGGCGTATTCATTTCTACGGTAGATGGCAGATTTATAATCATCGGCTCTTCCTTAGTAGGTCCCCATGTTTCCTGAACCGCCGTACATATTTCCAGTGCAAAATCCAACTCCGTACCTGTGAAGCTCTCCGGCGAATACTCAAGCACTATTTTGCCGGGAAAGTTCTTAGCACGCTCTTTTACCATCTTAGTGCCTTCTACCGCGATACCTATAATATGCTCTTTATCCATGCCGAATACCACGTCGCGCTGAAGGGTTGAGGTGGAATTATAAATATGAACCACCGCCTGCTTACACCCCTGAATCGACTCAAAGGTTCTGTCAATCAGTTCTTCCCTGCATTGCGTAAGCACCTGTACCATTACGTCGTCTGGTATCATTCTGCGTTCTATTAACTGCCGCAGAAAATCATATTCAATCTGGCTCGCTGCCGGAAAGCCGATTTCTATTTCCTTAAAGCCAAGCTTAATCAGATAATTAAAAAATTCTATCTTCTCATGCACAAGCATCGGCTCAATTAACGCCTGATTTCCGTCTCTTAAGTCCACACTGCACCAAATCGGCGCTTTAACAATTTCCTTGTTCGGCCATTCCCTTTCGGGATAGTATACAACCGGATTCTTTTGATATCTTTTATAATTCAACATTATGCTTTCCTCCATTTAAAAAGCCCGTTTATTCAACGGGCTTAAGTTAGATAGTGTTATTCGCCAAGACCACTCTCTATCGCACCAACGAGAGCCTTCAATGCTTCCTCCTCATCTTCGCCGTCACACACAAACTCAATCTCATCGCCACATTTGACACACGCCCCCAAAACGCTTAGCACGCTTTTGGCGTTAGCTGTATTTTCTTTAAAAGAAAACGTAATCAATGATTTAAATTTCATGGCTTCTTTACATAGGATGCCTGCGGGACGTAGATGCAGACCTGTTGGGTTCTTTATAACCACTTTTTGACTTACCATACCCTCATTACCTCCAATTCATATTTATAACTATATCATTTTTTTCAAAATATCACAATAGAATGTTTTGTATTAGCTCTGCTAATTTTTTCGCTTCTTCATCTATCATGTTCTTATCTTTGCCTTCAATCATAACCCGCACAAGCGGCTCCGTTCCTGACGGTCTGATTAGTACGCGCCCTTCCCCGGCAAACTTCTTATTAAGCTCATCTATCGCGTCCGCAATCTCCGGATAATCCATATAATTTTCTTTTTTATGGTTCGGAACTTTGGCATTGACAAGCGCCTGCGGCATAACTTCCATTACCTTCGCTAACTCTGACAACGGTTTCTTAGTTTCAGCTACTACCTGTAGCAGATGTAGCGCGCTAAGGAGTCCGTCTCCCGTCGTATTCTCATCTAAGAAAATTACGTGTCCTGACTGCTCTCCACCCAGACTTGCGCCAATTTCACGCATTCTCTCCAGCACATATCTGTCGCCGACTTTTGTCTGTTCTATATGTATGTTGTTTTTCTCTGCCATCATCAAAAAACCGAGATTACTCATAACGGTTACTACAATCGTATCCTTGTTAAGTTTACCGTTATTTTTCATATGCAGACCGACTATCGCCATAATCTGATCTCCGTCTACTACCTTACCCGATTCGTCTACCGCCAGCAGCCTATCTGCGTCGCCGTCAAAAGCAAGCCCTAAATTCGCCTTCTCATACACAACCCTTGCCTGCAGTTCGTTCATATGGGTAGAGCCGCAGTTAGCGTTTATATTAATTCCGTCCGGATTATTATGTATCGCCACCACTTCTGCTCCAAGCTCTTTAAGCGCCTCCACCGAAGTGTAGAAAGAAGCTCCCTCTGCGCAGTCTACCACGATTTTCATACCTTGAAGGTCCACTCTGACAGCCTGTATCGCATGATTAATATATTCCTCCCTCGCATCAGTGCGGTACTTAATCTTACCCACTCCTGCGCCTATGGGGAACTTGATATCCGGCAGCCCGTCTCGTATAAGCGCCTCTATCTCGTCCTCTAAAGAATCTGGAAGCTTATATCCGCTGCCGTCAAAAAATTTAATTCCGTTAAATTCTACTGTATTATGCGACGCGGATATAACTACTCCCGCATCTACTTTGTATTTTCTTGTTAAGTATGCAACCGCCGGCGTAGGCACTATGCCTACATAAACCGCATTCGCTCCCACAGAGCACGCCCCCGCCATCAAAGCGTTAGCAAGCATATCGCCTGAAATTCTCGTATCGCAGCCGACCATAATCGTCGGTTTATGCTTATTCTCTTTAGAAAGCACATAAGCACCCGCCTGCCCTAACTGCATTGCAAGCTGTGGGGTAAGCTCCTCGTTGGCTATTCCCCTGACGCCGTCCGTACCAAACATTCTTCCCATATCTTAAAACTGCTCCTTTCTAAAGCACAAAATCTATTCTTCCACTCCCGTCACTTCGACATTTAATCTTACCGTCTCTTTAAGCGCTGCCGTTTCGTCCAGATTAAATACCAGCTCCATAAGATATACGCCTTCGCTTATTTCTTCTATATCGTGGATATCCATATATGCAGTAACATCTATAGCTCCCACAATCGCCGACGCATCTACCTCATCTATGTCGCGTGCCAGACCAACCAGCGTTAAGGAATAAGTCGTTGTTTCTTCTGCTATTTCAGCTTTGTAACCTTCCGGTACATTGATAATTTGCACGTTTCTTATCGGCATCGTTATAACACGTTCTACTTCCGCTTCCACGGATACATTGACCGTGAATTTGCCGTTAAAGTTCTCTTCTGCCAACGTCACTCCGTCAGGAAGATAATTATTTATGTCTATAACTTGTTCCAGACTTTCTGTAGCACCCGTAATATCCAGCGCGGTCTCCGGTATTTCTATAGCGGTAATATCTTCAATAGCCTTTGTTCGTCCGGCAATGATAACGCTGTCCTTAGTTGACGACACCTCGCCCGTCGCCTGATAACCCTTTGCCGGAGTGCCCGTCGTATTAATATTAATCGCTACAGTCTTAGTTGCAAGAATTTCCACGTTAATATGCACTTTGCTGATATTCTTAACAATACTTCCGGATACGATTTCGTTATCGTTCTCATCATAAAGCTTCACTACCGAGTCCGTTCCGATATTGCTTGTAAATCCCGACACATTGACGGTTGCCGAAGCTCTCTTTACCTGTGAGATAATAGAATCCGGTCCCGTTATCTCCACAAGATTCTGATCTGTCGTTATATCTCCAACTATATATCCTTCCTTCACCGTGCCTGTCGTAGATGTTCTAAGCTGCAAAGTCTTCGTTCTCTTATTTTCAATATTCAATTTTACACTATCTATATTTCCTGTTATACTCTCAAGTTTATCATTATATTTATTAGTTGAAAGTTTAATTGCAATCGTATTGAGGCTCGTCAAATCATTCATATCCGCAACTGCAACTATATTGCTTTCGTCCAATAAATCTATGATGGAGCGTTTTGCGGATACCGTAACCACATCTATTACGTCTGTATCGTCTAAAACCTCATATATTTGTCCGCTATTTGTAATCAAATCCGCATTCTGTATCTTAACCGGAACATTATATACCCTATATGTTCCCACAGGATCGTTTATATTGGTAACAACGAGCCATAGGATAGCTGCAAAAATGAAGGAACCCAGTTTAAGCCCCCAATTTCTGGTTAATTTATTCTTCATTCTTTAGCCTGCCTTTCCACAACTTACGCTTTTTCTCATCTGCCGTCTTGTTCTGGATACTGCGCAGAAGTTCTCTTAACCTTTCTGCGTCCAATCCTCGCTGTAAGTTTCCGTTATACGCAACGCTAATCTTTCCGGTCTCTTCCGAGACAATAACCGTCATGGAATCTGTCGCCTCAGATATACCGACGCCCGCGCGGTGCCTTGTTCCAAGCTCCTTACTAAGCCCCATATTATCGGATAACGGAAGATAACATGTTGCTGACGTAATACGGTTATCCCTTATTATAACAGCGCCGTCATGCAAGGGTGTATTATGCTCGAATATATTAATCAAAAGCTGATTTGACACGATAGCGTCAACGTCAATACCGGTCCGTTCATAATCTGTCAATGGCTGTTCGTTCTGCACCACAATCAGAGCTCCGGTCTTAGCTCTTCCCATTTCCACGGAAGCTTTGACGATTTCATTTATCGTGCGGTCCGAAAGCCTGCCTTCACCCGCCTTAGACGAACTAAGCGACAAAATAGGCGCAATAAAATTCTTGCGTCCAAGATCTTCCAATGCTCTCCTCAGTTCAGGCTGCAAGACGACGACAATCGCAATCGCCGCAATGCTGAATAGGTTCGTAACAATCCACAAAATCGTATTCATCTGGAAAAAAACCGCAATCAATAAAAAAACCGCTATAACAAAAATTCCCTTTAACAGAGCCCATGCCTTTGTATTTTTAATCCAGAGCAAAATATAATACAGTATAAAGGCAATAATTAAAATCTCTGCAACGTCAGTCCAGAGCAGTTTAGGCATATAAAGTTTAGCTAAATAATTTTTTATAAGTGTATTAATCTGCTGCATAGTCAGTCTTTCCCATAAAAAATATTTTTTTGCTTAATGGGCGCTTCTGCCCCTTCCCTGCCGTGAAATCTGCTTTACACGTTTCTCAGGTCTTGACACCGTTACTTTAGGAACAGCCTTTACATAATAATAGTATTCGTCGTCCTCAAACTGAACTTTTTCCGCCCTGCTGTAGTCCACATGGAAAGCAAAAAATTGTAACGCGCCTGTCAAAAGAAGCGAAATTATCGTACCGAATATCGCTCCCATCACGGATACGTTTGTGTCGAACATCAAATCTCCTACCAAAATAACCATTACATTAACTAATGCGCCCGCTACCATTGCAATTGTCCACGCATAGTCAACGCTCATTCTACGGATAATATAAACAAGTATAATCGTAATCGCAAATGCGACAATCGTCACAACCATCTCTTTGTTATTGATAATGCCGTCTATGACAATTCTAAATCTCGCTATGGTCTCTTCCTCAGCCATTCCTGCTAAAATGGTGGCATTATCCTTCACATAACGAATCATATAATAAGATACTACACCGCACGCCACAGATATTGCAGAAGTCGGCGCTCCAATCAACCCCATTGAAAGCGGAATCACATACGGAATCTTTAGCAAAAAGCAGACCGGAGTGAGTACAACCGCTACCGTATCTTTGGGTGAAAATCTAAAATAAAGCAAAAACATGAGTAAAAATACTACTCCTACGACAGCGGTACATTCTAAGCTGAAAGCATATAAATGCAACAGTACAAACAGCGCTGCCATAATAACAATAAAATTCCTCGGCATAAAAGAACACATCAATGCTGCAATCAGAACAATTGAAATTCTATTAATTCCTGCCCGATATCCCAGATTAGCGTTAATCAATATCAGTGAGATAAAAGCAAGCATGAATTTTAATATAGGAGTTATATAAATCTCATATTTACTGTAAAACAGTTTAATATACTGCTTTACAACAATCAACGTCGTCATTAATTCATCCTCTCATAACTGTATGTTATAGCTTGGAATTGCTATACATGTGGGATAATTTTTTTAAATTTATATAATATAGCCTCATGCTCTTGCGCGCCTTACTGTAGCGGTACGAAAAATATATATATGACAGAACCGCATATGCGCCTACCACTCCCGCATATAAAGACAAAACATGCTTGCCGAACTCCAGTAAGTCCATTCTGTAAATATCTGTCATAAATACTTCAAAATCATAAAAAATATACACGGCAAAAACCACTACAAATGCAATACTTGCACTTATAATGGATTTTAATACCTGCCAGCCAATGTAATCGCTGCGAAAGTAATTACCGATTGCCACATTCCGCCTGCCTTCGCCTGCCTCGTATGAAGCAAGCTTAGTCATCAAAATTACACGTTCTTCATTCAGCATGAAAAGTCTCCAATCTGATACTAATTCAGGAAACGCATCTTCGGATTCTCTTTAGTATCTTTCTTCGGTGTAGGCTTCGGCGGCTCTGGCTTTTTGATGCTGCTGCTTAATCTGGTAGCCATTTCATTCTTGCATTTATCGCAAAAACGTCCTGAAAGAATAGGAGCTTCACAGTTCTCGCAAAACAGAACAAATCCTGAGCCCTCTGCTATCTCTAGCCTCTCATCTCTTAACCACTGTTGAATCTGGTTAGTCGATACGTCGCAAGCCTCCGCTACTTCCGGAATAGTCGCATGCTTATTCTCGCGGATATAAGTCTTTACTTCTTGGAATTTTTCTTCCAGCGCTTCCCTGCACTGAGCGCAAATCGGCGGCCCTGAAACATAATTAAAAATCTTCCCACATTTTCTGCAATTTCTTACGTTCATAATTTTTCCTCCTAGCTACATTCCATTTCCTATTGCAAGTGCAATAAAATAAATACGTTCAATTCCCGCTTCGCGCAGCAAGCGCGCCATAGCGTCAATTGTACTTCCGGTAGTATAAATATCATCAATAATTATAATCGTATTTAATTTTACATCATTACTGCAAATTTTAAAAGCCCTTTTCAAATTATTTTGTCTCTCTGCGGCAGATAAATCTTTCATCGGAAGCGTTTTTCGGGTTCTTTTTATCAAATTGGCTTCCACTGGTATATTTAACCGTCTCCCAAGCTCATTAGCAATGAGTTCCGCCTGATTGTATCCGCGCACTCTTTTCTTGGAAGAATGAATCGGAACCGGCACCAGTGCATCGGGGTTTAGCCCCCTTATTTTGCTACCAAGAACCGCCGCCAGCCTTTCTCCATAATATGCCGCATATTCCTGTCTTCCACAATACTTAAAACGGTATATGGACTGCGCCACGCTTGGGTACTTAAAAAGCGCCATGCCCTTATCGAAGCTGTGTTCTTTATGAGCACAGTCGTAACAAAAAACCGCCCTTTTATCTTTAAGCTCTTTTCCGCACTTATTACAGCGCGGAGCCTTAACATATTCAACCTTCTTTGCACACTCATCACAAATGAGCGCACCAAACGGCTTTACCGCCTTATCACAGATAGGACACCTTCTCGGATATATCAAATCCAAAAGTATCCCCAAGAAAAACTTGAAAGGATTTTCCCTCATTCTTTAGACTTGCTCCCTACATTAACTCTTTAATTCTTTCAGACAGACCGCTGTAACGTCTGTTCTGATAATTATTGTCAATCATTTCCTGCAATATCTCGCTGCTTCCCAAAATAGTAACGCAGTTTCTTGCTCTTGTAACGCCTGTATACAACAAATTTCTGTTAAAAAGCATTCTAGGACCGGACAGCAGCGGCATAATGACCGCTGGATATTCGCTTCCCTGCGATTTGTGTATCGTAATTGCATATGCGTGTTCAATCTCGTCTAGCTGAGCAAATTGGTAAGTCACCCTTCTGTGCTCGTCGTATTCTACAACTACACTGTGAGTATATTCATTAATCTCCACAATCATGCCAATATCGCCGTTAAAGACTCCCATGCCTTTATCAATAGGTATTCCGTAGTTACTCACTACTTCCCATTCCAACTGATAATTGTTTTTTATCTGCATTACCTTATCTTTTTCTCTATATAGAGTATCGCCATTCAAATACTCCTTTTTCTTATCAGACGGCGGGTTCAGATATCTTTGCAAAATGCCATTCAACGTCTCTACGCCTAAGTTTCCCTTACGCATGGGCGTTAATACCTGAATATCATACGGCTGCGCTCCCACATAAGACGGAAGCTTCTCAAGGATAAGCTGTATCATATGCTTATATATGACGTTTACATCATTTCGCTTAAGAAAAAAGAAATCTCGGCTTTTATTATCCAGAGAAATATGTTCTCCCGCATTAATGCGATGCGCGTTCAGAACGATATCGCTTTCCTTTGCCTGCCTGAATATTTTCTCCAAAAATACCACGGAAAAATACCCGCTCCCCAATAAGTCCTGAAGAACCTGTCCCGGTCCGACCGAGGGAAGCTGATTTACATCTCCCACCATTATAAGCCTCGTTCCGACCGATACCGCCCTTAACAGCGATTGGAAAAGAAAAATATCCACCATCGACATCTCATCTATTATAATAACGTCCGCTTCGAGCGGATTTTCTTCATTCTTCTCAAAGCGCGCCTGACTTCGTCCTTCCGTGACCGCTCCGCTCAGTTCCAACATTCTGTGTATGGTTCTTGCCTCATAGCCGGTAGTTTCAGTCATTCTCTTCGCTGCCCTGCCCGTAGGCGCTGCCAGAAATATATCCATTCCTTCCGACAAAAAAAAGCGAATAATCATATTGATGGTAGTCGTCTTACCTGTGCCCGGACCGCCGGATAATATCATGACGCCGTTATTTATACTTTCATAAACTGCTTTTCTTTGAAGCTCGTCTAATTCTATATTAAGCTCTTTTTCAAGCGCAGCAATCTTCTGTAGAATTTTCTTTTCTTCATGTTCCGCGCCTTCTTCATCATGTACTGATATATTCAAATCGTGCAGCATTCTTGCACAGTTGAGCTCTGCATAATAATAGGAAGCTGCGTATATTTTTTTGTCAGTTTCAGTTTTATCCGGCATTTTTATTACTACTTTTTTATCCATTGCCAAATTTTGAAGCTGCGGTTCCATAACGGAAGATTCCAGTTCCAGCAGTTCTCCAGCTTTATTTAACAGTATACTCTCCGGCAGATAGCAGTTCCCTTCTGCGCCAGCCTGTGAAAGTGCATAAAGCAATCCGCTTCTGATACGGTAATCGGAATCAGTATGGATACCTATCCTTGAGGCAATCCCATCTGCAATCCTAAAGCCGATACCATCGATATCCTCTGCCAGCCGGTATGGATTTTCTCTCATAATACCGTACAGCTCCATACCATAGGCTTCGTAGATACGAAGCGCCAGCACTCCGGAAATTCCATATTTCTGCAGGAAGGTCATAGCTTCTCTGGCGTCCCTTTTTTCATACACCTGTACTGCTATTTCCTGCGCCTTACGCTCACTTATTCCCTTGACCTCGGCAAGCCGCTCCGGCTCTTCTTCAATAATCCTAAACGTATTTGTGCCGAACTTTTTAACTATTCTTGCGGCAAGAGCTTCGCCCACGCCTTTAATCGCGCCGGAGCCAAGATACCTCTCCATACTCGCAGTATCGTCAGGTTCTACATATCTATAGCGTTCAATCTTAAACTGTTCGCCGTAAACAGAGTGAACCGTGTAATCGCCTTCCGCTTCTATGGTTTCTCCCTGTCCTATTGTCTGGAATCCGCCGACGCAGGTTACACTCTCACCCTCCATAATCAGCTCGAAAACTGTGTATCCGTTGTCTGTATTCCGGTATATTATATGCTCAATATATCCTCGTATCTTTTCCATATGCAGTCTGCCGTTTTATTGGATATCTTCCTTAAAGTCTGCTTTTATTTTATCATATATTCTCATAATATGCAAACAGACTGCCTGTTATGGCAGCCTGCGGCTAAACTGTTACCTACGGTTAAAATTTATTAGTCATTATCCGCTTGCAAATCAGCGGGAGTAATCGGATTAATATTCCGCTTCATCTGCTCATACAACATCTGCGAAAGCGAATTAGCCCCTACCGTCTCCGAGGTTATCTGTTTAGCAATCTCCTGAAATGCAGTTTCCTTAAAATAATCAGTCATATTGCTCGCATATCCCTCTTCCTCGTTATCGTCGCCAAAGACTTTGGTAGTTTTCTCCATTCCTTTGATGACCTGCTCCCACAGATAAGCCTCAAACTGTTTACAGGCTTCTAAAAGCTCCTCGTCTTGTGCATCTTCGTCTGCCGCTTTATTTAATTTATTCTCAAGCTCTTTAGTAGACGCCCTGTTAGCTTCTTCCAGATAATTATTATAATTTGATATTCCGCCGATATCCATAACTTATTACTCCTTCGTCAAAAATGTACAAACGCGCTTATTTAAACGGCAATATTATTAACGCTTCAAGTTGTTAGCAGTATCCATCATGGAGTCTGAGGTAGTAATCGCTTTGGAATTCATCTCATATGCACGCTGCGCTACAATAAGATTTACCATCTCGTCCGCCACAGAAACATTTGAGCCTTCAAGGTATCCCTGTACGACTTCACTCTTTTTTACGTTAGCGTTAGTCTCTTCATTGAGCGGTCCGCCGCTTGCCTCTGTCACTTGGAAAAGCGTATCTCCTACTCTTTCCAAACCGCCTGCATTATTGAACTGATATAATCCGATTTTCAAGCCTATCGGCTGCGGGTTATTATTTTCATCGGGATAGCACACTTCTCCGGTCTGGTCTACAAATATTTGACTTGCTACGTAATTACGATTCAAGGTTATATCCCTTCCCGTAGTGGTGAGTACCGGAAGCCCATCTTGATTAGTCAGAACAAGACCACCGTTAGACGCCATCGACCATGTGAAATCGCCGTTTCTCGTATAATATGTATTTCCATCTTCTCCCCTTACCGCAAAGAAGCCCTCGCCTGCAATCGCGAACGCCGTATCGCTTTGCGATTCCAGTAGACTGCCCTGTGTAAAAATATTGTTGATAGAAGATGTACGCACTCCGAGTCCTACTTGTGAGGTAGTCGGTTTAGGATCTCCGTTAGCCGTAGTCGTCTTAGTCTGTAATGTCTGATAAAGCAGCGATTTAAACTGTGCATTCTGCGCCTTATATCCTGCTGAATTGACGTTTGCCAAATTGTTTGCAATAGTATCCACATTCGTCTGTTGCGCATTCATACCTGTTGCCGCCGTCCATAAACTTCTAACCATTTCCTTTACCTTCCTTTTCTTACAAATATCCGTTTAACTTAAATCTATACTCTTCCCGTCTGATTTACTGCATCTTCCAGCGTACTGTCATATGTAGTAATCACCTTCTGGTTAGCCTCATACTGTCTCTGTATGGTAATCATATTTACCATTTCTGTTACAACCGACATATTTGACATTTCCAAATATCCCGAATAAACTTCCGAATCTGCAGGTATCAACTCTGCACCATCTACCGGCTGGAAATAGTTCTCTCCATAGCGTTCCAGATAATTATAGTCTGCAAAATCAGATATCCAGATTGTATCTACGTAGGCGTCGTCCTGATAAATCTCGCCCATTCTGTTAATTGTAACCGGCTGGTTGGGATCAAGCCTTATATGTCTCCCACCGCCGCCTAATACAAAATCCCCGTCCTGCGTCACGAGTTCTCCACGAGCCGTCATGGTAAAATTACCATCACGGGTATATTTTGTCGATGTCTCTCCCGCCTTATTAGTAAACTCTATTGTAAAGAAACCGTTCTCCGACAACGCCAAGTCTAATGAATTACCGGTCTCCTTGAAAGGACCGCCGGAATAATCTACATAATTTTCACCAACTTTAACTCCTAACGACATAGTTCCAATCCGGTTAGGAAGATTAGGAGTCTCCGACGTATCTTTCAGCTTATATGCCAGCACCCTGTCAAAAGCCTGACTTGTAGCTCCTTCTTTCTTAAAACCGTTAGTCGTAGCGTTCGCCAGATTGTTCGTCATGGTGTCCATTCTGTGTTGTTCGTTAATCATGCCTGTATAGGCTGTGTATAAACCTTTAAGCATCGCGTTTTCTTCCTTTCATATCTCATGAAATCAGTCTTCTCTATATCCTGCAAGGAACTCTACATATTTACCTGTCCCTATTGCTACCGCTGTCATCGGATCTTCTGCTGTCATAGTATTAATTCCTGTTTTCTCCGCAATCAAATCTTCGAGTCCGCGTAATAAACTTCCACCGCCCGTCAGCACTATACCTCTGTCCGCAATATCCGCTGCAAGCTCCGGCGGCGTTTTTTCCAATACGCTGTGAATAGTCTCAACTATCTGTACTGTTGTCTCATGCAACGCCTCTTCTGTTTCTTCCGAAGATACTTTGACTGTTCTTGGAAGTCCCGTTACAAGATTACGTCCCCTGACGTCCATATAGTCTAATTCAGGTCTTTTAAAAGCAGTACCTATCTTTATTTTCAAATCCTCGGCTGTTCTTTCACCAATTAATAAGTTATGCTTCTTACGCATATAGCGCACAATCGCCTCGTCGAAATCGTCTCCGGCAATTTTGATAGATGCGCTGACAACGGTGCCGCCTAAAGAAATAACAGCTATATCCGACGTACCGCCGCCGATATCCACTATCATATTTCCACAGGGCTTGGCAATATCAATGCCCGCGCCGATAGCCGCTGCAATAGGCTCTTCTATAATCGAAACTTCTCTGGCTCCCGCCATATAAGTTGCATCTTCTACCGCTTTCTTCTCTACCTCGGTAACGCCGCTGGGTACGCATACAGCAATGCGGGGCTTCCTGAAGGTTTTCTTACCGAGCGCTTTCTGAATAAAATATTTCATCATCTTCTCAGTAACACGGTAATCTGAAATAACGCCCTGACGCAGCGGTCTTACCGCTACGATATTCCCCGGCGTCCTTCCGAGCATCAGCCTTGCGTCTTCACCGATTGCTTTAATTTTATTTGTATCCCTGTCAAAAGCCACAACAGAAGGTTCTTTTAAAACAACTCCTTTTCCCCTGATGTATACTAAAATGCTCGCTGTCCCTAAATCAATCCCTATATCTGTATACTGCATTTTTATATCCCCTTTCTTTCCGTATACGCTGTATCTATAATTACATAATCTCCAATTGCTGCCAAAGTAATCATTTTGCCGTCCAAATGAAAATAAAGACACGAATAGCAATATACATTATAACCTAAAGAAAGAGTTTTTCAAAGGGCTTTCCTAAAATTTTTTATTTTTTAGAAAAATTTAAAAAAAGATGCTAAAATCAGAACGGCTCCGTCCGTCCTGATATCAGCATCCATGCTATTATTTTTATCGGCACATGTATTAGTTTACTTAACCCCTTATTTAAAAAATTTAAGTCAATTCATGACGGTTTACTTCTCTTTTGCTCTCTCCAGCATTTTCTTTACATATATACCGGTGTATGAAGCGGGATTTTTCACTATCTGCTCCGGCGTTCCTTCTGCTATTACCGTTCCTCCGTCTTCTCCGCCTTCGGGACCTAAGTCGATAATGTAATCGGCTGTCTTGATAACATCAAGGTTATGTTCAATTACTACCACCGTATTTCCACCGTCCGCCAGCTTATGCAGAATATCCACTAATTTATGAACGTCGGCAAAATGCAGTCCGGTAGTCGGCTCATCAAGGATATAAATGGTTTTGCCCGTACTACGCCTGCTAAGTTCCGTTGCCAGCTTAATACGCTGTGCCTCGCCGCCGGACAGCGTAGTAGAAGGCTGTCCGAGTTTCACATAAGACAATCCCACGTCGTATAAGGTTTCAATTTTCCTCTTGATTGAGGGCACGTTCTCAAAAAACGGCACCGCCTCTTCCACCGTCATATCCAGCACGTCATAGATACTCTTGCCTTTATATTTTACTTCCAGCGTTTCTCTATTATATCTCTTGCCGCCGCAGACCTCGCATGGTACATATACGTCGGGGAGAAAGTGCATTTCTATTTTGATAATGCCGTCTCCGCTGCACGCCTCACATCTGCCGCCTTTTACATTGAAGCTGAATCTGCCCTTACCGTATCCTCTTGCTTTGGCGTCCATAGTCGAGGCAAACAAATCCCTTATCTGATCGAACACCCCTGTATAAGTCGCAGGATTAGAACGCGGAGTCCTTCCGATTGGCGACTGGTCAATATTTATAACCTTATCAAGCTGCTTTATGCCCGTTATATTTTTATGCTTGCCCGGTATGGTTCTCGCCCTGTTTAAGTCCCTTGCCAGACGCTTATATAATATTTCATTTATTAACGAGCTTTTGCCGGAGCCGGAAACTCCGGTTACGCAGGTCATTACGCCAAGCGGAATTTTAACATCTATTTCTTTAAGGTTATTTTCTGCCGCGCCTTTAATAACAATGTTTCCTGTAGGTTTTCTTCTCGCCGCAGGTACCGGAATCTGTAATTCACCGCTTAAATACTGTCCTGTTATGGATTCTTTCACATTCATGATATCCTGTGCCGTTCCCTGTGCCACAACCTCGCCGCCGTGCGAACCTGCTCCCGGACCTATATCGACGATATGATCCGCTGCCAGCATAGTATCCTCATCATGCTCTACGACAATCAATGTATTCCCCATATCTTTTAAATTCTTAAGCGCCGCTATGAGCTTGTCATTATCACGCTGGTGCAGTCCTATGCTTGGCTCATCAAGGATATAGCAGACTCCGACAAGTCCGGAGCCAATCTGTGTGGCAAGACGAATTCTTTGTGCCTCGCCCCCGGATAAAGACGCCGTCGCCCTTGAAAGTGCAAGATATTCTAACCCGACTTCAATAAGAAAACCGACTCTCGCCCTTATTTCTTTCAAAATCTGCCTTCCTATCATCGCCTGCTGCTTAGTCAGATTCATTCCGTCGATAAATTCATGCAGATTTTTGATAGACATAGAAGTAATCTCATAGATGTTCTTATCGCTTACGGTTACTGCAAGCGATTCCTTCTTAAGCCTCATTCCGTTACATTCACGGCAAGGCGTAATCCGCATAAACGTCTCATATTCCTGCTTAGTTATCTCCGAGGCGGTCTCCCTATATCTACGCTCAACATTCTTAATCAAGCCTTCAAACGCTACCGGATATACGCCCTCTCCTCGCTGCCCTTTATAATGCACGTCTACTTTCTTACCGTTCGTGCCATGTATGAGCATCTTTTGAACTGAATCGGGCAGTTCTCCAAACGGCGTATCAAGACTGAATTTATACTCCTTAGCAAGCGCCTGTAAAATTGCGTTAGTAAAGCTGCCTTCGCTGCCGCTGGACTGCCAACCCATCACTACAATTGCTCCGTCTTTTAAGCTCACGCTTTTATCCGGAATCATTAAATCCTCGTCAAATTCCATCTTATAGCCCAGACCAAAGCACTCAGGACATGCGCCGAACGGATTGTTGAAAGAAAAGCTTCTCGGTTCAATCTCCCCAATGCTGATACCGCAGTCCGCACAGGAAAAGCTCTCGCTGAAAGTAACAGGTTCCCCGCCGATTACGTCTAAAAGCATCAGCCCTTCCGATAAACTCAAGACATTCTCAATCGAATCAGTCAATCTCCGCTCAATTCCTTCTTTTACAACCAGTCTGTCTACTATTATCTCAATGTTATGCTTTATATTTTTATCAAGCTTAATTTCCTCGGACAGTTCATAAAGATTACCGTCCACCCTGACTCTGACATAACCGCTTTTCTTAGCTCTTTCAAACACCTTAGCATGCTCGCCCTTACGCCCCCTGACAACCGGCGCCAGAAGCTGAATTTTGGTTCCCTCAGGCATACTAAGAATCTGATCTACCATCTGGTCTACGCTCTGTTTTCTTATTTCTTTGCCGCAGTTAGGGCAGTGCGGTATTCCCACTCTGGCATAGAGCAGACGGAAGTAATCATATATCTCTGTAACTGTACCGACGGTAGAACGCGGGTTTCTGTTAGTAGATTTCTGGTCTATTGAAATCGCAGGCGAGAGCCCTTCTATTTTCTCTACATTTGGTTTCTCCATCTGACCTAAAAACTGTCTCGCATAGGAAGAAAGTGATTCCATATATCTTCTCTGCCCCTCCGCATATATAGTGTCGAACGCTAGCGAAGACTTGCCCGAACCCGAAAGTCCTGTAAGAACCACGAACTCATTACGCGGAATGTCCACATCTATATTTTTAAGGTTATGCTCGCTCGCTCCTCTTATCTTAATGTATTCCCTCGGTCGCATCTTTACTGTGTCAGCCATTTTATATTTCTGCCCCTTTCTCATATAAGTCTTTCACTTTTACTTATCCATATCGCGCTGAATTTTCTTAAGTTCTACCATCTTATCACGCAGTTGTGCCGCAGCCTCAAAGTTCAAGTCTGCCGCGGCTTTCTTCATCTTTTTCTCCACGTCTTTAATCAATTTCTCAAGCTCCTGACGGCTCATAGACTCCGGATCTTTCTCGAATTTGATATCTTCTTTATCTATTACCTTAGAGATACTAATCAAATCCCGTACCGCTTTCCTTATGGACTGCGGCGTTATTCCATGCTCCTCATTATACTTCTGCTGCGTTTCGCGCCTTCTGTTAGTCTCCGTTATGGCGGCGTTCATAGAATCGGTTATCTGCTCGGCGTACATTATAACATGTCCGTCAACATTTCTTGCCGCGCGCCCTATCGTCTGTATTAACGAAGTTTCTGAACGCAGGAAACCCTCTTTATCTGCGTCCAGAATAGCCACCAGAGAAATCTCCGGAATATCCAGACCTTCCCTAAGAAGATTGATTCCGACCAGCACATCAAATACATTGAGCCGCATATCCCGAATAATCTCTGCACGCTCTAACGCATCGATATCAGAATGCAGATATTTCACACGTATCCCAACGTCGTTCATATAATCCGTTAAGTCTTCCGCCATACGCTTCGTCAACGTAGTTACCAGAACTTTATTTTTCTTCTCTACTTCTTTATTAATCTCTGTAACCAAATCATCAATCTGTCCCTCTACGGACCTTACTTCCACCTGCGGATCAAGCAGTCCCGTAGGTCTGATAATCTGCTCCGTGCGCATCAGCTCATGCGCTGCCTCGTAATCTGACGGAGTCGCTGATACAAACATCATCTGGTCGATATGTTGCTCAAACTCCTCAAAGTTAAGCGGTCTGTTATCCAACGCAGAAGGCAGGCGGAAACCATAGTCAACCAACGTCGTCTTTCTCGCCCTGTCTCCCGAATACATTCCACGTATCTGTGGAATTGTCATATGCGACTCATCTATAATAATCAGATAGTCGTCTTTAAAATAGTCCATCAAAGTAAACGGCGTCGCACCCGGCGGCATACCGTTAAGGTGTCTGGAATAATTCTCAATGCCTGAACAAAATCCGGTTTCGCGCAACATCTCAACGTCAAAGTTCGTGCGCTCCGCAATACGCTGCGCCTCAAGCAGCTTGTCCTCTCCCTTAAAGTACTTTACGCGCTCTTCCATCTCCTTTTCAATATTTTTGCACGCCTCGTTAATTTTCTCCTGCGGAACTACATAGTGGGAAGCAGGGAAAATCGCGATATGTTCCAATGTGGCGTGAACCTGTCCCGTAAGCGGGTCGGTCTGTGCGATTCTGTCTATCTCGTCTCCAAAAAACTCAATTCTTATCAGATAGTCGCCGCCCTGCGCCGGATATACCTCCAGTACATCGCCGCGCACGCGGAAACAACCGCGGTCCACGTCCATATCGTTCCTGTCATATTGTATATTAATAAGCTCTCTTATTACTTGGTCCCTGTCTTTTGTCATACCCGGACGCAGAGATACAATCATCTCCTCATAATCATCAGGGCTTCCCAAACCGTATATACACGAAACGCTTGCCACTACAACCACGTCTCTTCTCTCCGCCAAAGATGCGGTTGCAGACAGCCTTAATTTATCGATTTCGTCATTTATTGAGGAGTCCTTAGCTATATAGGTATCCGTGGAAGGAACATACGCTTCCGGCTGGTAGTAATCATAGTAGGAGACAAAGTACTCTACGGCATTTTCAGGAAAAAATTCCCTAAACTCACTATAAAGCTGTGCCGCCAAAGTCTTATTATGGGCTATAACCAAAGTCGGCTTATTTAACGCCTGAATTACGTTTGCCATCGTAAATGTCTTACCGGAACCCGTAACACCAAGAAGCGTCTGAAACTGGTTGCCTTCTTTAAAGCCTTTCACCAGTTCTGCGATTGCTTGCGGCTGGTCGCCGGTAGGCTGATATTCTGAATGAAGTTTAAATTCCATGGGAGAAAAACACCTCCTTAAATAAGCATTACTTATCTTACCACAAATTTATTTATTTGTACATACTCTAAACAAACATTTGTTCTGTTTTATCAGATATTCGTATTTCATCTTATAACATCTGTATCAGGCAGCAATATAAAGAGAGCGCCGATACATGCACGCTCCCTAATAATCCATATTTAATTCTACACTTTTATTACTTAATCATGTCCGCCATCTCTTCTTTAGCGCGCTCTAACTGACTGTCGATGCCTTCATCATAATATGCGTCTGCGTCCAGTTCACATTCTATATCGGGCTCTATGCCGATACCGTGAATGTTATTTCCATTTGGCGTATAGTATGCGCTGACTGTAAGTTTGAGCGCGGTTCCGTCAGTAAGTGGAAGTATCCTTTGCACTATACCTTTTCCATAGGTGGTAGTACCGATAAGCGTTCCTTTTTCATAATCCTTAATGGCGCCTGCAAGAATTTCCGACGCACTCGCCGAGTTACCGTTCACCAATACCACTAACGGTAATTCCAATTCATTTTTACCATCGCAGGCATATTCGACACGTTCACCATCGCGGTCCTCCGTATATACAACTAATCCCTTCGGAAGAATCTGCCTTGCGATATCTACTACAACCGAAAGGCTTCCGCCCGGATTACTGCGTAAATCCAGAATAATCCCTTTTGCTCCGGAGCCTTTTATCACAGCCAGCGCTTCTACAAACTGGTCGTAAGTTACTTCGTCAAATTCTGTAATCTGGATATATCCTATATCATTATCCAGCATTTCATAATTAACGGTAGGCGTTTCAATTTTTTTCCTGACGACGTCTATTTCCAGATAGTCGGATTCGCCTTCCCTATAAATCGTAAGATGTACCGTAGTTCCTTCTTCACCTTTGATTTTTGCCACAATTTCAGACAGCTCAAGTCCATACGCCGATTCGCCGTCCACCTCATAAATAATATCGTTTTCTCTAAGTCCGGCTTCCTGCGCCGGAGTATTATCTATAACTCCGCTAATCTTACCGTATCCGCTAAATTCGTCCAGTCCGACATATGCTCCGATACCGAAATATATCCCTTCCGTATCCTGCATAAGTTCCGCCCATTCCTCCGCGGTATAATAAACTGAATACGGATCGCCTAAGGCATCTACCATTCCGGCATACATGCCCTCTATCATTTTATCCGTATTAATATCTTCTTCATTATAATAATATTTTTCTATAACATCTTCGATTGCTTCCAGTTTAGAAACCGTATCGTCGCCAGCAACTCCATCGGCGGTTACGTCTCCCGATTCTTTTTCCGAAATTACCTGTCTGGTGCTTGTAATCTTAAAAGCATCATTTGCTTTTGCTCCTACAAATATGCAGCTTGCCGTAAGCACACTCGCCATTATGCCGGTCAAGAGTCCTACAATAAACATTCCTTTCGTCTGACGAGTATGAGTATCCTGAGGCGCTTTCTGCGGCGGCTGTCCTTGCGGCTGCCACGGCTGCTGCCCCTGTGGTATATTAGGGTTCAAATTATTTGCCGCTCCCTGATTCATATTGTTATTATTACTATATCCGTAATTATCCAAAATCATTCATCTCCATTTACTTTATTACTTTAAATAATTCCACGGATTCACATATTCTCCGTTAAGCCTCACGCTGAAATGCAGGTGATTGCCGGTCGAGCGTCCGGTGCTTCCTACCGCCGCAATCGACTGCCCCTTATATACGCTCTGTCCCTTTGATACATACAGAGCCGAAGCGTGCATATATATTGTATACAGACCGTCTCCGTGGTCTATCATAATATAATTGCCCATAGAAGAACTATATGTAGCCGCAATTACATCTCCATCATACGCTGCATAAATAACAGAGCCATAGGGCGCCGCAAGGTCAAGCCCATTGTGCATCTTCTGCGCTCCCGTATAGGGATCTGTACGATATCCAAATTCATCGGAAATTCTTGAATATGACGGACACGGCCATGAAAACATACCGCCGTCATATACCCTTGCTTTAGCATTAGCCGCCGCCAGTCTCGCTTTTTCTTCTGCAACTGCCTTTTCTAACGCCTTAATTTCTTCGTTCTCTGCTGCTATCTGAGCTTCATATTCCCTGATTGCTGCCGCTTGCGTGGAAATATCAGATGTTACGCTTTTAATCTGCGTCTCTTTCTCACTAATCAAGGTATTAACTGCCGCTTCTTCATCTTCAACCGCAATTTTAGCTTCTTCAAGCAGCGACTTCTCAACTTCCAGCTCTTCCTTACACAGCGCTATCAGTTCAGTATTGCTTATATATTCGTCTAACTGCGCCCTGTCATACGCTGACAACGCCTCTATATAATCAGCCTTATTCATCAAATCCACGAAGTTATCTGCCGCCAAAAGCATCTCCAGATACATTGTATCTCCACATTCGTACATGAATTTGATACGCGCCTTCATCGCTTCGTACTGCTCTTCCTGCTTAAGTACAGCAGCGTCCAGTTCAGCAGTCGTTTCCACGATTTCAGTCTCTTTCTCCGTAATCAACGTCTTGTACTCGTCGATTTTAGCCTGAATATTGGAAAGCTGTGTATCGAGCTGCGTTACATACTCCGTCAAACTGCTTTTGGATTTCTCCAGCTCCTTTTTGAGCGCTTCCACATCGGTCATGCTGCTCTTTAACTTGTCTACTTCCTTTTTTGCGTTCTCAATCTCTGTCTCTTTTGCCCTAATGCTGTCATTAGTAACCGCGTCTGCCGGCTCGGAAGGAAAAAGAAAGATTATGCTAAGGCACATTATAATACATAAAATTTTTTTAAAATGTTTTATCATAAGCTAAACCCTAAGATGCTTCTTAACGGTGACAAAGCTGCCAAAGAATCCTATTCCGATACCAAGCGCCAATGAAATCGGCATAAGAACACGGAAAATTTCTCCGACCGATAAAAAGCTAAGCAATCCGTCAAGCACAGAAAACCTTGACATTATATATTCCATAACCTTATTGTACAAAAAGTAAATCAATGCTAAAGGGAGTGCCGCGCCAATCAGACCTATCAGCATACCTTCTATAACAAACGGCGACCTAACAAAGAAATCCGTTGCGCCTATATATTTCATGATGTTAATTTCTTCTTTCCTCACGGAAATTCCGATTGTTACGGTATTCCGAATCAGGAAGATACCGACTGCCAGCAATATTGCAATAATTCCCACGGATATATAAGCTATCAACGCATTTATTCCGGTCAGCGTCGTAGACAACATCTCGAAACGGTTTACTTTTCTGACGCCGTCGATAGACAGCAGATACGTTACCAGCGCAGACTGCATAGACACGTCGCTTAAATTAACTCGATAGTTATCGGAATTTGCAAGCGGATTTTCCGTAAATCCGTCCGAATACTCCTTCAACCAATCCTTTTTAAAAGTCTCCCACGCTTCGTCGGAAGACACATAATGAACCTCCGCCACTTCGGTACGCCTCGTAATAAGTTCTCCAATTTCCTGCTTTCTCAAATCGTCTATGCCTTCATCAAAGAAAACCGTAACATACACCTGCTGCTCGGCATTTTTAACTATATTCTGAAAGTTGACGATTATCGAATAAAACAATCCTAACAGAAAGAGGCAGGAGCCGATTGTAGCAATCGAGGCAAGCGTAAACGACTTATTCCTGAAAATATTACGAAACCCTTGACGGATTGTATAAAAAAGCGTACTAATCCTCATCGATATATCCTCCCTTTTCCTCATCGCTCACAATCACGCCGCGCTTTAAAGTAACCACCCTTTTCTGCATGGCATTAACGATTTCCTTATTATGTGTAACGACCAGTACGGTAGTTCCATTCTCATTTATCTGCTCAAGCAGCTTCATAATCTCAAGTGAATTCTTGGGATCCAGATTACCGGTGGGCTCGTCCGCTAACAATATTGCCGGCTCATTGACAAGCGCCCTTGCCAAAGCCACACGCTGCTGCTCGCCGCCGGAAAGCTGCCGCGGTTTAGCCTTATATTTGCCGGCAAGTCCCACAACCGCAAGAATACTCGGCACGTTTCTTCTGATTTCTTTATTGGACTTCTGTATGATACGCTGTGCAAACGCTACGTTCTCATATACATTCCTGTCTTTAAGCAGGCGGAAATCCTGAAATACAATGCCGATATTACGCCTGAATTTCGGTATCTTCCTGTGCTTTATCCTTGTAAGGTCATATCCCATAACCTTAATCTCTCCACTTGTAATAGTAAGCTCGCGCATCAGCAGCTTAATCAATGTGGACTTACCCGAACCGCTGTCGCCTACAATAAAGACGAACTCTCCCTTACTGATATGGAGATTTACCTCTTTAAGCGCAGGAGCGCCGGTTGAATAGGCTTTACTGACATTGATAAGTGAAATAATCTCAGTATTTCTGTTATCTGCCGCAGGTCTTTTCCTTTTTCTTTTTACAGATGAATCCATTAAAAATTTACTCCTCTCAACTTTGTAACTCAATTACACAATTCTCTTTAAACTGGAATTTATCCTTCTAATACTCAAAATTCTCCATGTATTTCATATATTTAACTACCATAAGCGCTATCTTGAAGGTTATCGCATCTTCAAACACACGCAAATCCAGCCCTGTATTCTTCTGCAGCTTGTCCAGTCTGTATACAAGCGTATTCCTATGTATAAAAAGCTGTCTGGAAGTCTCCGATACGTTCAGGCTGTTCTCAAAAAACTTATTTATTGTCGTCAATGTCTCTTCGTCAAAGTCATCGGGGCTTTTGCCGTCAAAAATCTCTTGAATGAACATTTTGCACAGTGGGAGAGGAAGCTGATATATCAAGCGGCCTATCCCCAGCTCACTATACGCGATTACATTTCTGTCCTCAAAAAATATTTTTCCTACGTCTAACGCCATCTTCGCCTCTTTATACGAGCGGCTTACTTCTTTAATCTCATTGACTGCCGTACCATATGCAACTCTTACGTTCTTTATATGTTCTTTCTCTAAAAAAGTCGAAACTCCGACTGCCGCCTTCTCTATTTCTCTGCTGCTTTCACCGTCGGACAGGCTTTTTACAATAATCACATTATTTTCATCTACAGCCGTAGTGAAATCCATACTGCTGCTGCCAAAATATCCGCGCATTATCTCTAAAACATTGTTTTCCTTAGCATTATCCGCCTCAATAATAAGTACCGCTCTTCTGTCGTTAGTCGGAATATGCAGTTTCTTAGCGCGGCTGTATATATCCACTAACAACATATTGTCTAAAAGAAGATTCTTGATAAAATTATCTTTATCAAATCTTTCTTTATATGCAACTATAAGATTCTGCACCAGAAAAGAAGACATTTTGCCTACCATATAGACGTCTTCGCCTATTCCTCTGGCGATAAGTATATACTCTAACTTCTGCTCCTCATATACTTTAAAAAACTGATATCCCTGTATCTCTTGGGAATCCGCAGGTGATTTGGCAAATTCCGCAGCAAGATTCGCTCCCTTCTCCATTTCATCTGTAGTCAGGACAACAACCTTACCATCTATATCCGTTATGCAAAGTTCAACGCGCGATATTGCCTTAAGTCCGTCGATTGTACTTTGTAAAATCTGATTTGAAATCACTATTTAACCACCCTCTCAAAACCTATTAAAACTAATGCTAGTACATTTTTAGCACATTTACACAATGCCAAAACCCGACTATTCCCATTTAAAAAAACATCTGTTCATTATTTTAATATATTTTAACAAAAAATTCTACCCTGAAATGTGAATTTTTTGTGTATTTTTCAATAAAATGACAAATTTTTACAAAGAAATTCATTCGGAAAAATATACAAAAAGCAGAGGGCAATAATGCCGCTCTACTTTTTATATTGATTCACTCTTCTGCTAAACCATAAATTCAAAAGACGCTTTCCTATTTTGGCTATTGGCATTTCTTTCTTCCATGCAAATCGAAAGTCTTCCGGAATACAAACCCACATTTCTGTATTTATATACTGCCTGCTGCGCGCAAGCCATTTCTGCTGTACCATAAACGGCATTCTTACGAAAATTACCGTCGGGGCTATCATATTTATTTCGTTAATAATATCCTCCTCTTCTGTCTCTGCAATATCGATAGTGCCCGCTATGCTAATGCCGTCTTGTATCTCTAAAAGCTCCTTTTTCAGAGCTTCCGCCTTATCATGTGTATCGGAAAGCACAAGAACAAGTTTATGCGTTTTAGCTATTTTATAGAGGAACGCTTTCATAAACTCTTTTTCTTTAACCTCTCGGTATCTTGCCTTCGAGGTTACATCTGCCGCCGCAAGTATTTCCGTATCGCCCCATAATGTCAGGTCAGCCGATTCAATCAGCTCTTTACCGGCGTCGTCTTTAACCGCTTCCATAATGACCGGTGCGGTCAAATATAATATCGTATGGGCGGCGCCTTCCCCAAGAAATCTGTCGGTTAATGTAAGCGCTTCCTTTACATAACGGTCCTTCAGTTTTATTCCCAGCAAATTAATATTTTTCATACAATGTTCCCGTAACTGATATAAATAATTTTATTTCTCTTTATATAATATCTTATTCGTAATTACTTGTAAAGGAACCGAATATATGATACTATAAAGTCAGATTTAGAAGTGAAGCAAAGGGAGGTGGTCACTATGGATATTGCAAAATTATCCATGTCAATGTCAACAGTCCAGACCAATACTGCTTACGGTGTGGCGATGCTTAGCAAATCTTTAGATGCCGTCTCGTCCACTGGAGAACAGCTTGTCAACATGATGGATTCTGCTGCAATGGAGCGTTCAGTAAATCCTGCTGTTGGTTCTAACTTTGACACATACATCTAAATTGAATGTGCGCAATAAACGCGCTAATAAAACGCCACTGTCAAGCAGCGGCGTTTTATTATGCTACCATAATCATATAAATAAGACAAAGTATGAGAGCAACAATAAGCGGAATGCTGACTATGCGCCTTTTAGTCTCTTTGCGTCGTATCCATATATTTCTAAGATGTTCCGTCCTGTTTTCGTTTTTGGCAATCCAGACTAGTACGCAGATTGCTATTGAAGTTGAAGCTACCGCCATAATAAGCTCCGGTCCTATCAACGAAATCAGCGCGGACTGTGTCAACATTTCTTCCGTATTAGCCGCAGAATAAAAACCGGGACTGATAAAATCAGCCAGATACATTGTTATTACCGACGGGCTGTTGAATACAATGTGCATAATGATCGACGCCCAAAGGCTGCCGGTTGCTTCTACTGCAAGCGCAAGCATAATTCCCAACACGGTAGCATACGCCGCCTGATTAAAATTAAGATGCATAAATCCAAACAATATAGCGGACCAGATAATCGCCTGTAATATTGAACCTGAATTTTTATAACCCCTGAATATAATTCCCCGAAAAACAAACTCCTCAGAAAACGGTCCGAAAATTCCAATAAAAAATAGCATTATCGGAAACGGCATTTGCAATACACTGCTGCTCATTGCACTTACCGTATTATCCACAAAAAGCATGGAAATGCTATTAATAAGCGACGTAAGCGGCGAAAGCAGCAGCGTAAACAAAATCACCATGAAGAAGGTCGAAATCTTAATCTTGTGAAAGCCAAGTAAATCATTAAGTCCCGCTGCGCCGGTGCTTCCACGCGACGCCACGACAAAGCACAGCGCCGGCACAAATATCATTGCCTGACCTAATAAAAGATTCTCTATGATGCTGATATTAAACATTTTGCCTTGACGCGCCAATATAAGCACTACTGCAAATAAGCTATAATGAGCAAGTATCACAATCAGATAAAGCCAGTTTACTTTTTTATTGTTCATTTAAAAACTGCACCCTATATCGTTTTAAGCGACATATTCCTTTCTTTAGTTTTATACTTTATATATTGTTTTTTCCCCTATTGCTATTTTTCTTTCCTTTAACAGATGTCCCACCGCTCTTTTAAACTCATTCTTACTCATCTGTGTCACCCTTTTAATAGTTTCCGGAGACGCCTTATCTGTAAAAGGCAGTATGCCATCATAACTATCTATTATCTCAAGCAATTTCTCTGCGTCCGGTTCTATCTGCAGATACGCTTTCTCACGAACGCTTAAGGTAAGCTTTCCATCTTCTCTCACCTCAGTAACCCTTGCCGAAATGGTTTCACCGAGTTTAATTCCTCCATACATCTCTTTTTTGGGGATAAGCGCCGAATAAATATCGTCCACAGCCACGAATGCACCAAAATTATCACTGATTTCATAAACGGTCCCCGTCACCTTGTCGTCTTTAGCATATGAACTATCCTGTCGCAGATATGGATAAATGTGCATAGTAGCACATGGTCTGTCGCTTTTATCTATATAGAGAGCGACAAGATACTCTTTTTTTTCTTCAATTTGTCCTATCTGCTCCTTAAAGGGAAGCAATAAATCTTTCTCCAAGCCCCAATTAAGAAAAGCCCCGTTTCTGCCTATCTGAGCCACCTTAAGCTTCGCCACTTCTCCCAGAGTAATAAGCGGTCTGTTGACGGTTGCTATGGGGCGGTCTTTAGAATCTTTATATACAAACACTTCGATATCATTGCCTATATCCGCGCCTGCTGGAACCTGTTTTATTGGAAGGAGAATTTTTTCATCAGGCTGCTCTTTATCTGCCAGATAGACGCCAAAATCCACCTTTTTTACTATTGTCAATGTCTGAATCTTACCTAAAGCTATCATTTAATAACCATGCCTTTCCTACGGCGCTATACTTTCTAGTTTCCCGCAAATTCGACAATACTGTAGGGAGCTGTGCCCTCTGTATTTAAAACCACCGTATAAAGAGTTCCCTCAGCGTTAGATGATACAATCGGAATAATAGTATCGTCTAGCATTGCCTGTTTTTTGTACTCCGCGCGCATCTGCCTGATATGAAAATTCTCAGGAATGTATCTCATAGCCATACGTACATGCTGTCCGTTATTCATATGTCCGTTAGTATCCAGATTATGCAGTCCTACGCGAACCGCCGCTTCATGAACGCCGCCTTCTAGTATCGCTATCTTCCGAGGCGCATAATCCATTTCTAATTTCTCCGACAACACATAGCCTGCCAGCATTTCAGCCGGCGGTTTAGTCGGCGTCATCTTCTTCATATCCATAAGACTCCATATCGAATTAGCATAAGCGAGACGCTCGCCCGACACTGTCTGCATCATGAAATTCCTATACCCGATAAAAGATTTGAACTCATACGGTGCGGTGCCAATTACCACATTCTCGCATACATCAGGATATCTTTCCACAACTATCTGCCACGACGACAATACCCATGCAAGATTTCTCTCCTGCAGATATTCTAAGCCCAATCCTATATCTTCCGAATGGAAGGTAGAGCAGTCCTGAAAATAATCAATCAAGGACTCCAGCGTCAGCTTTCCGTCCGTACCCGCTTCACTATAACGTATTCTGCTTTGGAATGTATACATGCTAATCCCCCATTTTGCTTATGTTAAACTCATAACTAAAGTATCTTGCGAATATAAAAACCTCAGCGAATCACTTCACTGAGGCTATTTAGCTGGGCTACAAGGATTCGAACCTTGAAATGACGGAGTCAGAGTCCGTTGCCTTACCGTTTGGCGATAGCCCATCAGCGTTACAACATGGAATTATACAACATCTTTATTTGATTTGCAAGTGTTATTTTTATTTTTAAGCAACTTTTGAGCAACTTTTTTAAAGCTCATGTTTAAAAAGACTCCTCATATGCTGAAGAGCCTTTTTAATAGTTCTGCTTATGTTTTTAGATTTCAAACATTAGCTCGCCGTAAGTCGGAATAGGCCAGATGTTCTTATCGACTATCATTTCAAGTTCATCAGCGGGTGCACGGAGTTCGTCCATCGCCGGTTTTACGGTATCCTTATAGAAGAATGCCCTTGCTTTTTCGTCGTCCATTGCAGAAGCTTCAAGCTCTAACTTTTTAAGCTTGGAGAGCGCCGTCTGCATAGCCGCCAATTTGACGCTGACAGTTTTTAAAAGCTCTGTCTGCATAGATGCGTCCGCTCCTGCTTCTTTTACAGCATTTACGGTATCTGCAAGCGCTTTTGTATATTTAACAACTGCCGGAATAATCTGCTTACCTGCCATGTCAATCATCGTCAGGGCTTCGATATTAATCGTCTTTGCGTAGGTTTCATAAATAATCTCTTCACGGGATTCAAGCTCAACCTTGGTAAAGATTCCGAATTTCTCAAACAGTTTTACCGCCTTATCCGTCGTTATGGTTCCTGCCGCCTCAATCATAGATTTAATATTAGGAAGACCTCTCTTCTGCGCCTCCTCAACCCATTCGTCAGCATATCCGTTGCCGTTGAAAATAATTCTCTGGTGCTTAGTCAAGTACTCTTTAATCAAGTCATGAATTGCGTCTTCAAGGTTATCCGCCTTCTCCAATCTGTCAGCCGCTTCACAGAATGCCTCTGCAACGATAGCGTTCAAGGTAGTATTCGGGCTTGCAATAGAATCTGCAGAGCCAACCATACGGAACTCAAACTTATTACCAGTAAATGCAAACGGTGAAGTCCTGTTTCTATCGGTAGCGTCCTTCTGGAAATCAGGAAGCGTCGATACTCCGGTAAGCAGTTTGCCGCCCTCTTTAACGCTTGTCGCCGCACCAGTCTCAATCAACTGACTGACAACATCTTCAAGCTGCTCGCCGAGGAAAACTGAAATAATTGCCGGCGGAGCCTCGTTAGCCCCAAGTCTGTGATCGTTTCCTACATCTGAGGCAGACTGTCTAAGCAAATCAGCATGTGTGTCTACCGCCTTCAATATGCAGGCAAGCACTAATAGGAACTGTATGTTTTCATTCGGCGTATCTCCCGGATCAAGAAGATTGACGCCGTTATCCGTTGTTATAGACCAGTTATTATGTTTACCCGAACCGTTGACGCCTGCATATGGCTTCTCATGAAGCAGACATCTCATGCCGTGCACTTCAGCAACCCTCTTCATCGCCTCCATAACAATCTGGTTATGGTCTACGGCAATATTGGCGGTCTCATAAATCGGCGCAAGCTCATGCTGTGCGGGCGCTACTTCGTTATGCTGTGTTTTAGCGGTAACTCCCAGCTTCCAGAGTTCTTCGTTCAAATCTTTCATAAATCCGCCGACGCGCTCTCTGATAACTCCGAAGTAATGGTCCTCCATCTCCTGCCCCTTAGGTGCGGGCGCTCCGAAAAGAGTACGTCCGGCAAACATAAGGTCGGTTCTCTTCATATATAACTTTTCATCTACTAAGAAATATTCCTGCTCAGGTCCTACGCTTGCTACGACTTTGGTAGCCTCGGTATTGCCAAAAAGCCTTACGATACGAAGCGCCTGCTGGCTTAACGCTTCCATTGAACGCAGAAGCGGCGTCTTTTTATCTAATGCTTCTCCCGTATATGAGCAGAATGCGGTAGGAATGCAAAGAATAGGTCCGCAGGCAGATTCTTTCAAGAATGCCGGAGAGGTAATATCCCATGCCGTATATCCTCTTGCCTCAAAAGTAGCTCTCAATCCTCCCGAAGGGAACGAAGACGCATCAGGCTCGCCCTTTATTAACTCTTTGCCGGAGAATTCTGTAAGCATTTTCCCCTGTTCGTCCGGATGCGCTACAAAAGCGTCATGCTTCTCTGCAGTTATACCGGTAAGCGGCTGAAACCAGTGCGTATAATGCGTTGCGCCGCGCTCTACCGCCCAATCCTTCATTGCCTTTGCTACAACGTTAGCCGTTTCCATAGACAGCTCTCCGCCCTGGTCCATGACCTTTACGACTTCCTTGTATACATTTTTAGGTAAGCGTTCTTTCATCTTACCAAGCGTGAACAGATTCTGTCCGAAAATCTCTTCCACATTAAAAACTTCACTCATTTTTAACACCCTTCCCTTCCTAAAAAAAAATGCTCCAAAAAAAATTTGGAACATCTTCGTTCAAAATAAAATATGCCTGTATTCTGTTTAGTATGCGGTCATTGACCTTTCTTTAAGATACTCTTGTTTTGCCTAAAATGCAATACCCATATTTCAATTTTGTATAAATCACAAAAAATATGTCGTTTTAAACGAAATATATGTTCACATTACACAAAATTACTTACCCGCAGGATATCATATTTAGCAGGAGTCTGCGACAGTTCAATATCGATAACCTGCTTGGAATGCGGGCAGCTTTCCACATTTTCTCCCTCTTCATTATACATGTTAAGCACCTTAACCGGAATATTTCTCCCGTCCGGCTTCATAATCTCAATCTCATCGCCCACAGAGAATTTATTCCGCTGGCAAAACCTTGCCCGTCCCTTTTCATCAATGGAATCTATGATTCCCAGATAAATATAGCCCATTACATAGGTGCTGTTATCATAAATCTGCGTCGTCGCATCCGGCTTACCAAAATAAAATCCCGTAGAAAACTGGCGGTATGTGCATTTGGCTATTTCGTCCTGATACCAGCCCATATTAGCGCGGTACTTTTCCTCGGCTTCCAGATAGTCGTCTATCGCCCTGCGGTATGTACGCGCAACAGTGGCGACATAGAGTGCAGTTTTCATTCTGCCTTCTATCTTGAAACTGTCTATCCCTGCGTCTATCATTTCCGGAATGTGTTCTATCATGCAAAGGTCCTTAGAATTAAAAATATAGGTTCCCCGCTCATTTTCATATACCGGAAGGTATTCTCCCGGACGGGTTTCTTCCACCACCGCATATTTCCAGCGGCACGGGTGTGTACATTCTCCTCGGTTGGAATCTCTGCCTGTAAAATAATTACTTAAAAGACAGCGGCCTGAATAGGATATACACATGGAGCCGTGAATAAAGCTTTCTATTTCCATATCCGCAGGTATCTTATTACGGATTTCTTTAATCTCATCAAGCGAGAGTTCTCTTGCAGATACCACCCTTTTAGCGCCTTGTTCATACCAAAACCTGTATGTCATGTAGTTAGTATTATTCGCCTGCGTAGATATATGAATATCTATCTCAGGACAGATTTTCCTCGCCAGCATAAACATACCCGGATCCGCAATGATTATGGCGTCAGGCTTTAGTTCCTTTAATTCCTTAAAATACTCAGCCGCCTCTTCCATATCGCCATTATGTGCGAGAATATTTGCCGTTACATGCACGCGGACGCCATATTTATGCGCAAAGGCAATGCCCGCCGCCATCTCTTCTTTAGTGAAATTTTTCGCCTTAGCGCGCAGTCCAAAAACTTCCCCGCCAATATAAACGGCATCGGCTCCAAATATAACCGCTGTCTTTAATACTTCCAGACTTCCCGCCGGAACCAATAACTCAGGTTTTCGCATGTCAATCCCTCATTTCCGTCTCTCATTTCAATACCGTCACCATTCACAGCTTGTAGCGGCATGAGCTCATATGTTTCCATGAGTGGCACGCTTCCGCTCCGTGGAAAATCGCAACGGTACTAAGCTCGAAAAGACCTCGCTAAGTACCGGCGTTTTCCAAGGGCCACTCATGGAAACATATGAGCTCATGCCTAAATATCATCTCCGCAATCACCCGGTTTTCACACTCACAGTAATTCCGTCTCCCAGGGGAATTACCGCTGTTGTAAGCTGCGGGTGGTGCGTTAATTCATACAGATATTCTCTCATTCGCGTATGTATAGTACGGTTTCTCCGTGTGACCGCATATCTGGATTGAATGATATTCCCGTCTTGAAGTACATTATCAGATAGAAGAATACCGCCTGTAGACAGAAGACGCAGCACATGCGGCAGGAAATTTATGTACTGTCCTTTAGCGGCGTCCATAAAAATAAAATCATATGTGCCTTTCAGCTCTTCCAGCACGTCTGCCGCATCGCCTTCTATCAGGGTAATATCATTTTCCTTCCCCGCCCGCTTAAAATTCTCTCTGGCAACAGGAATCCTTTTTTCATATTTCTCAATAGTAGTTATCTTACAACCCTTAGGCGCATACTCACTCATTAATAACGCCGAAAAACCGATAGCGCAGCCGACTTCAAGTATGGACATCGGCGCTTTTAAGGCAAGCAGAAATTTGATGAAGCTCTGCGTCTCGCTGCGAATTATCGGCACGTCGGCAAGTTTAGCTTCTTTCTCTATTTCATATAAGAGCGGCGTATTACCCGGTTCCAGAGAGTTAATAAACGCCGCTGTCCGCTCATTGACTATCATCGTCTTCTTCTCCCGGTTCTACATAACCTTCCGACATCACCGCCAGCATTTCTTCCGGTTTCATGGAAGTATTAAGGTCATAAATCCCCGGTTGAATCTTCCCGTGGTATTCCGAAAGAAGCTCTTGAATATAAAATAAATTAGCGTCCCTTATAAGTCCTTTTTCCTGCAGATTGACGCCGATATCTTTTACGGAATCCTCGCTCTTTACATATATGCTTATCGTTCTACCTTCTCCGAAGGTCATCGGTTCTTCTGCAAATACTCTGTATCCATAGTCATAGGCTTTTACCGAGGTATTATATACAAACATTACAATGAAAATTACCGCCACTATTTTGATACAGGTCTCAAAAATTGAACCTATTATCTGTTTTATGTCCATTTAAAACCTCCTCTGTATCCTCAGACCTCCATAATAATCGGCAATATCATCGGACGCCTCTGTGTTTTCTTCCATACAAATTCACTAAGCACGTCTTTAATCGTAGACTTTAATTTCCCCCAGTCAGTCTGTCCCTTACTAAGACAGCCCTCAACCGCATCGTCAACCAGCAGTCTTGCCTCTTCAATAAGTTCATCGGACTCTCTGACATAGACGAACCCTCTCGATACAATATCCGGTCCTGATACAAGCTGGTTTCCATAAGAATCCAACGCCATTACCACAATAATAATGCCGTCCTCCGCAAGATGCTGCCTATCCCTTAAGACGACATTACCTACGTCTCCTACGCCCAGACCGTCTACCAGAATAGCTCCTACGGGCACCTTCCCCGTAACCTCCGCCTGTTCTTCGTTAATCTCTAGCACATCTCCCGAATGCAGAATAAAAATATTTTCCTTATCAATGCCAAGTTCATGTGCTATCTTCGCCTGCGCCTTCAAATGTTTATATTCGCCATGCACGGGAATCGCATACTTAGGGCGCAGCAGCGTATAAAGCAGTTTAATCTCTTCCTGACACGCATGTCCCGAAACATGCACGTCCTGAAAAATAACGTCCGCACCCTTCATCAGCAGTTCGTTAATAACATTAGTAACCGCTTTTTCATTTCCGGGTATGGGATTCGATGAAAAAATAACTGTATCGCCGGGCACAATAGAAATCTTTCTGTGTATATTGCTTGCCATACGGCTTAGAGCCGCCATGCTTTCTCCCTGACTTCCCGTAGTAATAATTACGGTTTTTTCATTGGGATAATTTTTCAACTGTTCCACATCGATTAAGGTCTGATCCGGAATATTCAAATAGCCGAGATTTGACGCCGTTTCTATGATATTTATCATACTGCGCCCTTCTACGACGACCTTTCTGCCAAATTTATATGCAGAATTAATTATCTGCTGCACACGGTCTACATTGGAAGCAAACGTTGCAATAATAATTCTTGTATCCCTATGCTCCGAAAACAGAATATCGAAGGTTTTACCCACCGTTTTTTCTGACGGCGTAAATCCCTGACGCTCTGCATTAGTGCTGTCGCACATAAGCGCAAGAACTCCCTTTTTACCAATCTCGGCAAATCTCTGCAAATCAATGGCGTCGCCAAACACAGGCGTATAATCTACTTTAAAATCTCCGGTATGCACCACTACTCCCGCCGGAGAATATATTGCCAATGCTGCCGCGTCTACAATACTGTGATTGGTCTTAATAAATTCAATCCTGAATTTGCCCAGATTAATTGACTGTCCGAACTTAACAACCTTACGCTTGGTATTGTTCATAAGTTCGTGCTCTTTTAATTTGTTTTCAATTATGCCCATTGTCAGCTTCGTTGCATACACAGGCACATTTATCTCTTTTAGCACATAAGGCAGCGCTCCGATATGATCCTCATGTCCATGTGTAATCATAAATCCTTTTACTTTATCAATATTATCTCTCAAATAAGTAATATCAGGGATTACCAAGTCAATTCCCAGCATTTCGTCCTCCGGAAATGACAATCCGCAATCCACCACAACAATACTGTCCTCATATTCAAAGGCAGTAATGTTTAGTCCAATCTGCTCCAGCCCCCCTAACGGGATAATTTTCAGCTTTGAAGCATTTTCCTGTTCAATTTTCTTCAAATGTTCCATATCCGTCCTTTCTTACTTTGACTTTTCACGCAATTTCCATACAATTCAGCGCATGCACAGTACTCCGATTATCCTTAAGATAATTCAATATCTTCAAGCATACTTCCGAATACTCCTGCAACGGCTTTAAGTTCATTATCGTCTGTCACGATTTCATAAAGCGCTTCCGGTTCTCCGGGCCGTGACATATCCCGTAAAATCAGCGCTTCTCCGTCTTCTTCCTCTGTATCTGTCACCAAAATATAATCCACTCCGCCTATTCTCGTCTGTTCCAGTACATAAAATTCCGCGGCTTCTTCGCCTTCCGGTCTAAAAACTATTTTTTCCATTCAAACCTTCCTGTCTGCAAGATAGTCCAAATATCCCTGTAAAATCAAAACTGCGGCTATCTTATCCACATAGTCTTTTCGATGCTCGCGACGGATACCCGCTTCCATCATCGCTTTATCCGCTGCAACCGTCGTAAGCCGCTCGTCCCACATGGTAACAGGCAGCCCCGTCCTGCGCTCAAGTTTTTCTTTAAATTCTAAAGAAAGCTCGGCTCTGTCTCCTATCGTATCGTTCATATTCTTAGGAAAACCCAGAACAATTTCGCCTACCTCATACTGCATGGCAAGTTCCTCAATACGTGCAAGTGTCCGGCGTAATTTATTCTCTTCTTTTCTTCTGATAATTTCAATGCCCTGCGCCGTCAACAAAAGCGGATCGCTGATGGCAACCCCGACAGTCTTAGAACCGTAGTCCAAACCCATTATTCTCATAGTCAGTACCTAAAGCCGAATCATTTCTTTATAGATGTTTTAATATACTCCTTCAGCATTTCCTCAACCAGTTCGTCACGTTCCACCTTCATGATAAGGCTTCTTGCGTTCTTATGGCTTGTAATATAAGTAGGATCTCCTGACATAATATAACCCACAATCTGATTGACAGGATTATACCCTTTCTCAGTTAATGCTTCATATACTGTCGCAAGCACAATCTTTACGCCTGTCTCCGGTTCCGTCTCCACTTTGAAAAATTGTGTGTTTCCTATATCCTGCATTTTTGTCACTCCCCTTTTTAAATTACATTCTACTCTAAAGCCGGTATCCATAAGTGCTGTTTCTGTTATCATACTCTATCTGGGAATAAAATTCAATCGTTCATTCTAAAAAATGTATAACGGTTGTTACTATTTGGGGTGCGGCATGAACTCATATGCCGCCTATACACTGTGAATAGTAACTAATAGTTCAAATTAGTATGTCCTTCGTCAGAAACCCCGTGACCTTTTTAAATCTAATTTGATTACTTAAATCGTCCGTGGTTTCTAACGCTACTTTAACGTATTCGCGTGTATGTCCTATCTGGTAAATATGTCCGTTTATATCCTTAGCTTCTTCAAATAGCACTTCCAGTTCTTTACCTATATATCCTTGCCTGTATTCCTGTGACAGACGGTTTTCTAATTGCATAAGCCTATTGCTTCTCTCGGACTTAACTTCGTCGGAAACCTGATTCTCCATTGTTGCCGCCCTTGTTCCCTGTCTTTTGGAATACTTAAAAATATGCATTTCATAAAAATGTACCCGGTCAAGAAATTGTTCCGTACATTCAAACTCTTCGTCCGTCTCGCCCGGAAAGCCTACAATAACGTCCGTCGTAATTGCGGCTCCTTGAAAATATTTACGTAATATATCCACTTTTTCCAAGTATTCCCCGGTTGTGTAATGTCTATTCATACGGCGCAGCGTTTCATCACACCCGCTTTGCAGCGATAAGTGAAAGTGTGGACATATCTTATCAAGCGCGGTGGCTTCTTTAGCAAATTCTTCCGTAACTATGCTCGGTTCCAAAGAGCCTAGTCGAATACGCTTAAGACCTTCTATATCATTCAGTTTATATAAAAGACGCAGCAGTTCGGACTCCCCCCTGTCTATCCCATAGGAGCTAATATGAATTCCTGTAAGCACGATTTCTTTACAGCCTCTTCTTACTATCTCAGATGTCTCCGCCAGAATATCTTCTTCTCTTCGGCTTCTTACTCTTCCTCTTGCATAGGGAATTATGCAATAAGAACAAAACTGATTGCAGCCGTCCTGTATTTTTATATAAGCCCTTGTATGCGTGCCTTGCCATAGATTATCTGCGGAAGTCTTCGTATTTTCTCTTCCCTGCGGGGCGTCCTCATTCGTTGACTTTACTAAAGAAGAACGCATTTCTTCATACTCATTGTCAGCATTTATATCAATGACCGTCTTATTATTCAGGCTTTTATCAGTCGGAGCCTTGCCCTTTTTCAGCGTATCAAGATACTCTTCAAGGATTTCCACAATGTCTTTTTTACGGTTATTCCCAATCACTAAGTCTATTGCCGAATCTTTCTCTATTGCGTCTTTGCCCGTTTGTACATAGCAGCCCACCGCCACCACTATTGCCTTAGGATTTAGCTTCTTGGCGCGGTGCAGCATCTGTCTGCTCTTTCTGTCGGCAATATTTGTCACAGTGCAGGTATTGACAATATATATATCGGCTTTTTCTTCAAAAGGTACAATCTTATAACCTTTTTCACTTAACATCTGCTGCATGATTTCCATTTCATAGCCGTTGACTTTACAGCCTAAATTATGCAGAGCTATACTTTTCATCTTAATAACCGCACCCCTTTTTATACTAATATCCAATTTTTGTATGGATTTATCATTGACTTTTATTCTCCCAACCTTTAGTATTATAGCAGAAAGTAATTAAAAAGGAGGTAAGTTTTGATGAAAACAGTTCAAATCTCTTTAAATTCCATAGACAAAGTCAAGTCTTTCGTAAATGATATTACAAAATTTGATTACGATTTTGATCTGGTATCAGGCAGATACGTAATTGACGCAAAATCCATCATGGGCATTTTTAGTCTGGACTTGTCTAAGCCTATTGATCTGAATATCCATACAGAAGATAATGCCGAAGAGATAATGAATGCTTTGAAGCCTTATCTGATATAATCTATGACTTTTATAAAAGCCAAGCTAAGTGGTATCACAAGATAATCTATGTTATCCTGTGATACCATTTTTATCTTTAAGAAACAATTATCAGCTCGTCCGTATCTAATGCAGTCTGCACAAGCTCGTCTATCTTTTCCGCCAGATTTTCCTCATGCTTCCTAATTATTTTCAAACTCGGTTTAGTGACGGGGTGCTTAGCGACAAAAATAGTGCAGCAATCCTCAAAGGGCTGGATTGAAGTCTCATAAGTATCAATCTTCTCCGAAATATCGACAATCTCCATTTTATCAAAACTGATTAAAGGTCTGTATACCGGCAGCGTACACACCTCGTTAGTCGCCATAAGCGAGTGCATGGTCTGAGACGCCACCTGCCCGATACTTTCTCCCGTAATCAGCCCCAGACATTCGGACTCTTTAGCAATGTGCTCGGCAATCCTCATCATATACCTGCGCATGATAATCGTCAATTCATCGTGCGGGCACTTATCGTATATATACAACTGTATATCGGTGAAATTTATAACATGCAGGTAAATAGGTCCCGTATACTGCGCAACCTTTTTCGCCAAATCCACTACCTTCTGCTTCGCCCTCTCGCTTGTGTACGGCGGCGCGTGGAAATATACCGCGTCTATCTTGACGCCGCGCTTAGCAATCATATATCCTGCTACCGGAGAATCGATTCCGCCTGAAAGAAGCAGCATTGCCTTGCCGCCTGTGCCTATCGGCATACCGCCCGGTCCCGAAATGATTTCAGAGTATATATATATCTTGTCCCTAATTTCTATATGGAGCATTATCTCCGGCTCATGCACGTCTACCGACATCTGCGGAAAAGCGTCGAGAATTACTCCGCCAAGCTCCATATTTATCTCCATAGAGTTCAGCGGATAATTCTTTCTTGCCCGTCTCGTTGCCACTTTAAAAGTCTTATTCTTATCTGTATAAACTTCGTCCAGATATCTGACTACCCTTTCTCCAAGTTTCTCAAAGCCTTCGTCCTCCACGGCAACCACAGGGCAGATACCCGCGATGCCGAACACCTTTTTAAGCGCCGATACAGCTTCCTCATAATCAAAATCAGATATGGCGTCCACATATATTCTTCCGTCTGTTTTGCGCACCTGAAAGTCTCCATCGCATTTTTTCATGGCATGCTTAATCTGTTTCACAAGCGCATCTTCAAAAAGATAACGGTTTTTTCCTTTTACGCCTATTTCGGCATATTTAATTAAAAATGATGTAAACATTCCGGCTCCTTTTATCCTATTTATAATTTTTACGCTAATGTCGTGAATATTTTCTAAGTTCAGGAATAATATCGCGCAGCGTCCTAACAGTATATAATATTTCTTCTTCGGTTGTAAATACAGAAAAACTAAAACGTATCGTAGAACTAAGCAGGTCTTTCTCTATTCCGATAGCTTTAAGAGTCGCTGACGCCTGCGGCTTATTCGAGGAGCATGCGCTTCCTGCGGAAACATAAATCCCCTTGTCCTCTAAAGCATGTAACAGCACTTCGCTTCTTACTCCACTTACAGAGAGACTAACAATGTGTGCGGCGCTTTCGTTTCCCATACAGCCGTTTACCTTAACTCTGTCTATCTGTGAAACTCCTTGTATAAACATTTCCCTAAGCTGATAAAGCCTATCCATATCCGTATCCAGCTTGGAATACATAATCTCCGCCGCTTTCGCAAGTCCCGCAATTCCTGCAACATTTTCCGTACCGGAGCGTATGCCCTTTTGCTGCCCGCCGCCATAGATAATCGGCTTAATTTTAATCTTATCGTTAATATACAGAAAGCCTACGCCCTTCGGTCCATGAATCTTATGCGCGCTCACTGAAAGCAAATCAATTTTCATTCTTGAAGGATATATGCGGAATTTACCAAAGCCCTGCACCGCATCTACATGAAAAAGCGTGGACGGATTTATTCTTTTAATCAATTCTCCCGCTTCCGCAATCGGTTCCAATGTGCCGATTTCATTATTAGTGTGCATTATTGATACCAGAATGGTCTCCTTGCATATTGCTGCCTGCAAATCTTTCAAACTTATTCTGCCTTTCTTATCCACAGGAAGATAAGTCACCCTGAACCCCTGATCTTCAAGATATCTCATGGTCTGCATAACCGCCGGGTGTTCTATCTGCGTAGTAATAAGATGGCGTCCCATTCTATGATTAGCCATTGCCGTACCGATTATAGCAATATTATCCGATTCGGTGCCCCCTGAGGTGAAAAAGATTTCCTTTTCATCTACCTTTAGTATTTTTGCTAAAACTTCCCTCGCATATCGTATATAGCGCTCCGCTTCAACGCCTTTATGATGCAAACTTGAAGGATTTCCATAATCTTCACAACTGATTTTCACCATAAGCTGCGCTACTTCGTCAAAGCATCTGGTCGTAGCCGAATTATCCAAATATACTTCCATACACAGCTCCTGTCTTATAAGAATAATTGATTGTAACTGTGAAGGTAAGAACAGTTACAATTTATTATTGATGCGAATATATTATTTTATAATGTAATATATGACAATTTTATGCCTTTTGACATTCTATTTTTCAAAATGATACATTAACCATGACAGCACAGTAGAACCCGCCGTCTCGGTCCTTAAAATACGTTTTCCAAGCGTAATAGGGGTAAAGCCTCTATTCATGGCTTCCTCAACTTCTTTTACTTCAAATCCGCCCTCCGGACCAATAAAAACAGCAACAGCTTCTCCCGCCTTAATTCCTTCTATAAGCTGCTTAGTTTTGTCCATATCCTCGGAGAGTTCATAGGGAATAAGCTTCACATCAAGCGAGTCTACATAAACAAGGGCGTCTTTCATATTCATGACGCCTTTTACCTGAGGTATGAATGCCCTTTTACTCTGTTTTGCCGCCGCCTGTGCAATACCCTGCCATCTTTCCACCCTGCTCTTTGCCTTTTTCTCATCATATCTGACTACAGACCTTGCGGCTGCAACCGGAATGATTTCATAGACTCCAAGCTCTACCGCTTTTTGAATAATCACTTCCATTTTGTCAGATTTCGGTATGCCTTGAAGCAAATATATCTTAGAGGGTAGTTCCACGTCAGCTTCTTTGATGAAACGTAAGGTGCATATGATTTCACCTTCTTTAAATTCCTCTATACCACAGCGATATTCTTTTTCATCAATCCCGTTACTTATCGATATTTCTTCTCCGGTCTTAAGTCGAAGCACATTTTTAATATGATTTACGTCATTGCCGGTTATGATAATTTTTGTTCCTTGTATCTGCGACGGTTCCACAAAGAAATGATACATTTTTTCACTCCCATAAAAATAAATACCCCAAGAAAAGCGCCTGCGCTGTCTATAATAACATCACCAAGCCTTCCGGCACGCCCCGGCACAAAAAGCTGATGTATCTCATCGCTTGCCGCATAAAGCGCCGCTAAGATAACCGCCGCCTGCCATTTCCCAAGCCATATATACAACAAAACGGCTAACACCGCATACTCTGTCATATGCGCGGCTTTTCTAATCGGAGTCTCGATTGTCTCCGCTATACGACGAAGTTCTTCATCATCAAGATTAATATGAAAAAATCTATCAACCGAACCTACTATATGCTGGCTAAAAGCTCCGCTCACTTCACCGGACTCCTCGCTCTCCTGCGCTGAAAATGCAAAAATCATGCACATCCACATTATTGCAAGAACCCCTGCAAATATTCTTCTTTTCTCCATTATTCCTTCATCGCCGTGACCGACACCCACTCACCCTGACGAGTGACTTCCAGCACTTTGAGTCCTGCCTCTCTCACCGCTTTTACGACAACCTCTTCTTTTTCCTGAATAATTCCTGAGGTTATATAAATACCGCCCTTTTTCATCTGCTGTATAACAACCGGAGTAAGTAAAAGCAGCACGTCTGCAAGAATGTTTGCCACTACTATATCATAGCAAGCATATCCGACTTTATCCTGTATGGCTTTCTCCGTAATGATATTCCCAATCATCATTGTGAAATCTGCTTCCGGAATATCATTGGCTTCCATATTCTGTCTTACGGCTTCGACTGCGCAGGAATCAATATCTGTCCCGACAGCCTTCTTTGCCCCATACATCAGCGACACAATTGACAAAATACCGCTTCCACAACCCACATCAAGAAGCGTCGTCTCAGGAGTCAGAAACTTCTTAAGCTGACGTATACACAACTGTGTGGTCTCGTGCATTCCGGTTCCGAACGCGGTCCCCGGATCAATATGGAGAATTTTTTTATTTTTATCCGCTTCGTCAACCTCTTCCCATGAGGGAATAACCAGCAGGTCGTCAATATAGAACTGATGAAAAAACTGCTTCCAGTTATTAATCCAGTCAATATCTTCTGTCTCTTCAACGCTTATAGTACCCTCGCCGATATCCATAAACGTCCTAAGGTCTTCAAGTTCCTCTTCTATCTGTTTCAGGACGGAGTCTTTATCGGTAGTATCACCGTTGATATTAAGACTTCCGTCCTCTTTTTCTTCCACAAAGAAACTAAGGTATGCAATTCCGTCATCAACGGCTCCGGTCGGGAGGATATCTACAAACATCTGCTCCTTCTCGCATGCGGTAAGCGGCACTTTATCCTCTATCTGCGCCCCCTCAAGCCCAATATCGTATAAGTCGCTTATGATAATGTCTTCCGCATCCGTCAATGTTTTAATTCTGAATTTAAGCCATTTCATATCTTTTATTCGTACTCTACATACTCTCCATATTCTTTCCAAATATTACATATCCAAGTCTTACCCTGATTCATCACGATTTCTTCACCGTTCTCATCGTAAAATCTTGCCGGCTCAAAATCCGCTGCACGTGACCACGTTCCTTTAATTACCTTACCGTTGGTAAATACAATCGCGTCTCCCTCGCCATGAACGCCAAAGGCAAGATAATCATGGTCGTCTCTGACTTCTCCGTGGCAATACTGGAAGATAACGTTAGTAACAGTAAGCTGCTCGTTATTATATTCGTCTATCTGCTCCTTACCGTCCTGATAACGATAGTAGAGATGGTCGTCCTCATGGTACTCAAAATAAGGGTGATATGAACCGTATCCACTGGAATTGCTGCCGGATTTGCCGCCCGGATAAATCATCGTCGCACTTTCGTTATCGGGATAGTCCTTAATCATATCATTAGCAAACAGGAACGGACGTACATGGAAACTGTCATAATTCCAGTCATATCCCAGCCTGTCCACAGCCTTCATAAGTCCGTCTATCATCAAATATCCGGTAAACTCTAAAGCATATCCGCTTCCGCGGTTGACTCTGTCAAATGCTTCGTCCGCCGGATTATGTATGCCTTCAACTGCCGCGCTGACATTATATACTTCAGGACGGTTAATCAGCTCTTCAACATACGGACGCGCGAGCCCCCAGTTACAATAAATTGCTTCATATCCCATTGCCGTATAAACGTAGTAATCCCTGCTGCTTCTTACAGGTCCGATTTTGTCCAAATCATCGAAGTTCTCAAAAACAGGCATTAATCTGGTAATACGTCCCTCTACAGGCGCCTCATAGATAATTCCCGCAAGTGAAAGTCCATATTGCGGCATAGCCGGTCTGTTATTAGGAACCATAACGGCTATCGGTCTTCTGTTGGCAATTTCCTCGTCCGTCCACTCACCTGTCAGATAACTCTGAATCTGTCCATTGACAACCGTTCTTTCCTCAATAACGTCACCATCGGTTGCCGGTCCTTCCGGCTCTTCCTCTTCCACAGGCGGTTCTTCCACTACCTCCGGCTCAACAGCCACAGGTTCTTCAATAATCACGGGCTCTTCTACTTCCACCTTTTCCGGCTGGTCGCCGCACGCCGTCAGGCAGCCCAGCGCCAATATTCCCGCTGCTGCAAGTAATTTAATATGTTTTTGTTTCATAATAGGTCCCCTTTTCTGAATTAATAATAAAATTGTTTGTAACTGCTTGGTACAACTATTTTTTTATTATACCTGAAAATCGACATTTTGTATATCACATAATTTTGTTTTATGAAAAATTGTTTTTCGTACTATTTTCTTACTTCCCGTATTTTTAATACGAATATAAAATCTCCGCCATACTCTCTCCGATTTTTAAGCGGTAAACATCTGTATGCAGCCTGCGCCAGCCGTCCCGCCAGCCGATAGAGGTTTCTTTATCATGAACCCTGTATTCCGCCTTAAAGTATAAGAAACCGTCTGCAAAATAGAAATCGTCATAGTATATATGTTCGTCTATGTATTCGGTTTCTGCTTCCTCCATTTCCCATTTTGTAAAATATTGTTCTATATCCGTAACAATTCTGACAATTTCTCCTGAATCGTCCGCTATTGCATAAATATCGGTTTTGCTTTCAGTCTCGTTTTCATATACAACCACATCGACAAAAACCCGCCTATTCATAAAATATAACAAGCCGTCTGACAAATAATATTTGCTTCCGCGCGTAGCAATATTATTATAAATATTCCTTCTATAAGCCGCCATCATATCTGGCTGAAAATCCGACAGATAACATATGTCCGCATCTATGTCCCATATGAACGTATTATATTCGCCTTCTACTTCACACTGCTCATGATACCGGGGAAAATATACCAATGTACTTCCATTATCATGACAAAGGTAAAAAACATCTCTGTCTGTATCTACCGCTTTATATTCCGTTCCGTCTAATCTAATGCTTATTAACTTTCCCCCTTGAAATACATTTGCGCTTCCGCCATAATTACCGAAAACAAAATAAATCCTATCTTTGTCCACTTCCATATTGCATATATATTGTTGACTCTCAGAGTCAATGTCGGGCGATTTAATCTTTATTATTTCCCTGTCTTCACCATCTGTTGAAACCGCACATATTATGGAGATACCGTTCTGCCGCTCATACTTTATATAGTAAAGCCAACCGTCCTGATAAGCGCCAATGCTATCATCATCGCCTAAACCTGAAAGTATTAATTTCTGTTCTCCGCTTTCATAATTCATTAAATAATAGCAGGGCTTGTCCTCTTCCCATATTTTTAAAACAATAATATTTAATTCTCTGTCGATGGCGATAATATCTCCATATCCGTAATCAATTCTGTCATTTCCCTGAATATCTACGGAATACAACCGCGTGTTCATGACATTATCCGTGTTATTTATTTCTTTCTCCTGCATATAGAACCTGTCTGCAAGCAAATAAATATCCCCATATCCGTAATCATCAAACAGCACTGTCTCTGTTCCGTTCCCATCTATGCAGACAATTTCTTTTTTTGCTCCGGGTATAGCAGCGTAATTTCCCCACAACGCCGCAGCTTCGTAAGAATCTTCATGATATCTGCGATAATACACCTTTCCGTCCTGATAGGCGTAAGTTCCATTCGCATTTTTCACCTTATCAAGCATGGATAAATCTTCCGTATACTGCACAAATATTACCTTATCAACATATTCTATGCTTTCTGTGGAATACGCCTCAATAATCTCATCGGGTGCAGGCTGTTTTCCCTCGTTTTTGCCGCAGGCTGTACAAATGATAGCAAAAACAATGATTGTCAATAGACTTGTGTATCTTTTACCAAAACTGTTTTGCATAATAACCCTCTCCCGTCCCTTAATAGAATTAGTATATAAACATAATAAAACAGCCTTGCATCATTCTTGCATCATTTTTACGTCATTTTTGCATAAAATACTAATATTTTTAAATTCTCAATGTCGTCCGTGTCCATGTGATTCGGAATGTCCGTTATGGTGTATGTTTGTTGAATTATTATTTTCTTCGATTATATCTTCCCCTATTCCATGTTCTTCGTTATATTCTTCGTGGTGTTCCTCGCTGTGTCCTTTACAAGTCTTAATCCGGTTCTGGATTTCACCCATTGACATTTCATGGCAGTCCTCTACAGTGATATTCGTATCATACTGCGATAATTCGAGAAAAGCCCGATACTTTCCAAATGACATCTCATGCTGGTGCGCCTCATTCATGCTGGCGGTATCGCTACTGTAAATTAATGCGCCTAACGCCTGTAAACTATCACTTGCATTAATTTGCTCCATCATCTCCTCAAAATTCTCAGAAATGACCGTCACCACTAGCAGCGAATCTTGATTTAAAAACTGACTGTAGTAAGTGTCCTGAAGCAGTCTGTCAATCGCCTGCATATAGGAAATATTTTTTAGCGGAACATGCTGCAGAATAACTTGCGCTTCCGTATTATAACCTTTTGCGGACACCACCCTGCCAAAGCGGTTAATTTCAAGTTCAATAGAAGGGTTTACATCAATACTAATGTACGATATAGGTCTACTGTACACAGAATAAGCTCCCGTACCAGCCAGCAAAAGCACACAGATGGCAGCCACAGCATACTTAAGTATGGCGTATGGTTTTCGTGAATAAACGCTGGAGCTTCGTCTCGTTCTCTGCGCCTCTAAATAATGCAGGGTATTTTGTTTCATTGCCTCTGTTGCCTGTATGTTATCCAGACTTTTTTGGATTTCACTTTGCATATTTTTCACGACCATTCACCTCCTAACCGCTCCCGCAAAATACTCTTTGCTCTGGAAAGCCATGTATACACGGTATTCTCCTTTTTTCCAAGTATTTTTGCAATCTCTACCGCCGTGTATCCCTCATAATAGAAGAAATAGATAACGTCCCGATATTTTTCGGGAAGATTTAGGACGGCTTCTAAAACCTCTTTTGATGAATCGTCTAATACTGCGCTCTCCTCTGCCAAAGCGTCTAGTGGAAGCCACTTTCTGCGCGACAATGAGCGCAGAAAGTCGGTACAGGCATTGATGGTTACGCGCACAAACCAAGCCTTTTCATGCTCGGCGCTCTCAAAGGTTCCTTCATATAACAGATATTTCATATATACATTTTGGAATACATCTTCTGTGTCATGCCTGTTTTTAAGATGTATGAAACATATTCTCCGCACCATATCCGCATAGGCTTCTATAGCACGGTTTACATCCGCTGTGCTTTTCAAAAATATTTCCCCCTACTAATTTGAATTGTTTCTAAAACCCCCGCCAGTTATGACAGGGGTTTGTTTTTGCAGTGTGTATATTTTGTATTAACGATGGTGCCTTCTATGGCGTCTGCTTTCACTATAACAATCAGCATCCGTATGGTGCGCAGTTCCATCGCAGTCTACGCCCAAAATACACACGCCGTCCACATCGCAGCTGCCGTCTTCATAGCACACCGCAGGGGATTTAACTGCTACCTTGCGTGAACAGCCGTGATGCGCATACGCTATGCTTGACGAGCTTCCTGCCACAATTAGCGTCATAGCTATTACTGTTGCTATTTTTGTTACATTTCTCCGCATAATATTTACCTCCGTACTTAGCCTTTTTACTGTTTCATAAATAATACGCATGGGAGTCTGTAATCCTTTCACTTTTTTTAAATATTTTAGTCTTTTTTATTTTTTCTGTCTATAGAAATGACTGTTATAAAGTGCATGTGAAGTAAATTTAAATTATTTTAAATTATTTTAAATTATTTTTCAAATTATCCTTTACAAAATTACAACAACTATGCTATGATTATTAAAACATATCTGGGAGTCTTAAATTCTGGAAAATCTTTTTTCACATCATGGAATCTGAATCCCTTATATGATTAATAAAATTAAGGGAGGATAACTGATGGGGAGAAAAGACGATTATCAGTTTGATTATCTGGACGATGATACAAGGTTTGCAGACCAGATAAACGGAGCATTATTCAAGGGAAAGCAGGTTGTAAAACCGGAAGAGCTGGAGCCGGAGGACTCACAGATTATAAGCACGGGAATCATTGACGGCGGTACGAGGCGGGAAGGAAAAAGTAGGAAACGAAAAGGCAGGAAGCAGAGAGAAGGAAACGGCAGTATCAGAACAGTCGTGGACAAGGCACGACTATGGAAAGGCAGGAAGTTACATATTCTTGTAGTTGAAAACCAAAATTATGTCGATTACCAGATGGTACTAAGAAATATGCTTTCTGAGAGCGTTGGATACCGTAAACAATGGAAGCAGAAGAAGCGGTTACATACTGCGGCAGGTGATTTAAAAGATAAGGACGAATATCTGTCTGGAATGAAGAAGGACGAGAAGTTTGCGCCTATTATTACGCTTGTTGTATATTTCGGAGATGAGCATAAGTGGAATGGGGCAAGGTGTCTGTATGACCTTCTTGACATTGACGATGAGCTTAAAGAGTATGTGACGAACTACAAGCTTAATTTGTACGACTGCCAAGAACATGATACTTTTAATGAATACCGTACAGGACTGCGACAGGTATTTGAAGCAGTCAGGTATTCAAAGGATAAAGAGGGGCTTAAGAAAGTCATGGAAGAAAATAAAGAGGCGTACAGCAATATAGACAGTGAAACAAAAGACATGCTTGAAGTAGTAGCAAATATAAGGATACCGGAAAATTTTAAAAAGGAAGAAAATGGAGAGGAGCGATATAACATGTGTAAGGCGTTTGAGGATATGAGGCTTGAAGGTTATGAAGAGGGCATGGCGGCTGGAAGGGCAGAGGGTATGGCAACCGGAAGGGCAGAAGGTATGGCAACCGGAAGGTCGGAAGGCATGATTGCCGGACGGCTGGAAGGCATACGTATACTAATTCAGACATGTCAGGAATTGGGATTATCTAAGGATACTATTATACAAAAATGTGCGGAAAAGTTTGGCATAGAATTGGAAAGTGCCGGAAGGTATGCGGAAGAGTATTGTGTCTGAACAGATAAACTGATTAACTATTTAACTTGTAGAAGCGTGCGCCGCAAGGCACATTAAACCTGTACGCCTGCCAGGAACATGATACTTTTAACGAATACCGTACGGGATTAAGACAGGTATTTGAAGCAGTCAGGTATTCAAAGGATAAAGAGGGGCTTAAGAAAGTCATGGAAGAAAATAAAGAGGCGTACAGCAATATAGACAGTGAAACAAAAGACATGCTTGAAGTAGTAGCAAATATAAGGATACCGGAAAATTTTAAAAAGGAAGAAAATGGAGAGGAGCGATATAACATGTGTAAGGCGTTTGAGGATATGAGGCTTGAAGGTTATGAAGAGGGTATGGCAACCGGAAGGTCGGAAGGCATGATTGCCGGACGGCTGGAAGGTATACGTATACTAATTCAGACATGTCAGGAATTGGGATTATCTAAGGATACTATTATACAAAAATGTGCGGAAAAGTTTGGCATAGAATTGGAAAGTGCCGGAAGGTATGCGGAAGAGTATTGTGTCTGAACAGATAAACTGATTAACTATTTAACTTGTAGAAGCGTGCGCCGCAAGGCGCGTACACTGAAAAGGCGCATGGGAAATATGAACCATGCGCCTTTTTTGCATCCAATTAACAATTATTACGGTCAGAATCTTATCCTATAGTTTTTCGGAATCCTTCTTTGCCTCTCATGTGGTGTGTGCATTCTTATCAATTTCCCAATGTCCGTTACTGCCGCTTCCGACATATTTGATAATACCTATGTCCTTTATTTTGCGTCCTACAGTTTTCACGCTAATTCCGAGTCGCATTCCTATTTCTTTTCGGGTGATGTGTGGATTTTCTTTTATCATTTCATAAATCTGATTCATAATATCATCGTGAGGGACATCATGAGGGACATCGTGAGGGACATCGTGAGGGACAATTTCCTCAGGTCCTACTGTAGCGGTTGCAACTTCAATTAGCGGAATGGTAATTCGGAAAATATCTCCTTCGACAAACTGCGGATTTGCGCCAGAATACATCTTTGTATATTTGTAAGTATTACGCATTCCAGAGCCGAGTTCATCAGCCATACCAATCTCACGGAATACTTTTGAAATAGGCGGGTTCTTCGGGAAGGGTTCAAATGTAGCGGGGTTCAAAGATCCATACCCATGTGACAAATTGGCATTCTCTGTAAAAATGCGATTTTTTTCAATGATAAATTTGGCGACATAGGCATTTGAAAAATCCCGGTGCGCCAAAAGATTCGATATAATTTCCCGAAGAATGTTATCCCTTGCGCTGACACTCTGCATGCCGTCCAAGTGGAATGTATCATTCAAATGCTTCTGCCCAAAAAGCATTAATCTGTCATAGCTTTCAATAAGATTTGTAATTATCACATCTCTATCATCATACCGATCAGTGTTAAATACACGGAAGATTGCGTCCGTCTTATGCTGCGGCAGTACAGACATGATTGTACTGTCTTTTCCAAAAAGAAGTATCCCGGCATAAGTGACTCCTTCAACCTGTGAATATTCATCTGTAAGAATTAATCCTGCGCTGCGTAACATCTCTTCATCGGACATAGCTATCCATGGGTGATTTTTCACTCGTACTCTTGTCATGTCCCTTGCCCGCTCCAGAAGGTCTCTGCGCAGTGAGTTAATACCAAAATGAGTGACCTTATTAACAAAGAAGTTGCCGCGCTTTCTAGCATAAAGACGATACACTTCGTCAGAATGGTGTGTGATATCAATATCAGCGTCTTCATTCCGATCCCATATTTTGCCGGAGCAACGAACAACATCCTGTGATGCTGGTACATGGATATAAAGAATCTGCTTACCATCTAATTCGTATTGAACCGGTGTTAGATAGAGCGGCGGATATATTTTACTATCATTATTGACAGTGGTAACAAACTGCTTTTTAATTTTATCAACCTTATCATTTTGGATACCAATAATATTGCCATTGTCTTGCACGCCAAGAAAGATATGTCCACCATCTCTGTTTGAAAAAGAACATACGGTTTCATAGACATCTTTTGTAATATCCGTATAGGACTCCTTAAATTCGACGGTAATGCTTTCACCACCATCAATTATTTTTTGTAATTCTTCTGGAATTATCATAGCAGACAGTTCCTCCTATTTATATAAAATAGCATTTCCATGTAGTATACTATTATTCTATAATTTTCTCTCGCCATATTCAGCGAAAAATTGTATCTGGTTTTTTGTTGAAAATTATGGCACATACCTTATCAACTGACTGAATAAGTATAGCAAAATAAATTATATCTGCCAACAGGGAAATGATTTTTTTATCTACAAAAAAATTAGAGCAATCGCAAAGTGCCTAAGCTATGATAAATACCGACTTCTTAAATCTAAAAAGCAAAATATATTATATAAAATGATAATAATTTATAGTAAATTATCCTTTACAAAATTACAACAACTATGCTATGATTATTAAAACATATCTGGGAGTCTTAAATTCTGGAAAATCTTTTTTCACATCATGGAATCTGAATCCCTTATATGATTAATAAAATTAAGGGAGGATAACTGATGGGAAGAAAAGACGATTATCAGTTTGATTATCTGGACGATGATACAAGGTTTGCGGACCAGATAAACGGAGCACTATTCAAGGGAATACAGGTTGTAAAACCAGAAGAGCTGGAGCCTGAGGACTCGCAGATTGTCAGCACTGGAAGTATTGACGGCGTTACATGGCAGGAAGGAAAAAGTAGTAATCGAAAAAACAGGAAGCAGAGAGAAGGAAGCTGCAGTATTAGGACGGTCGTGGACAAGGCGCGACTATGGAAAGGCAGGAAGCTACATATTCTTGTAGTTGAAAACCAAAATTATGTCGATTACCAGATGGTACTAAGAAATATGCTTTCTGAGAGCGTTGGATACCGTAAACAATGGAAGCAGAAGAAGCGGTTACATACTGCGGCAGGTGATTTAAAAGATAAGGACGAATATCTGTCTGGAATGAAGAAGGACGAGAAGTTTGCGCCTATTATTACGCTTGTTGTATATTTCGGAGATGAGCATAAGTGGAATGGGGCAAGGTGTCTGTATGACCTTCTTGACATTGACGATGAGCTTAAAGAGTATGTGACGAACTACAAGCTTAATTTGTACGACTGCCAAGAACATGATACTTTTAATGAATACCGTACAGGACTGCGACAGGTATTTGAAGCAGTCAGGTATTCAAAGGATAAAGAGGGGCTTAAGAAAGTCATGGAAGAAAATAAAGAGGCGTACAGCAATATAGACAGTGAAACAAAAGACATGCTTGAAGTAGTAGCAAATATAAGGATACCGGAAAATTTTAAAAAGGAAGAAAATGGAGAGGAGCGATATAACATGTGTAAAGCGTTTGAGGATATGAGGCTTGAAGGTTATGAAGAGGGTATTACAACCGGAAGAACGGAAGGTATACGTATATTAATTCAAGCATATCAGGAATTGGGATTATCTAAGGATACTATTATACAAAAATGTGCGGAAAAGTTTGGCATAGAATTGGAAAGTGCCGGAAGGTATGCGGAAGAGTATTGTGTCTGAACAGATAAACTGATTAACTATTTAACTTGTAGAAGCGTGCGCCGCAAGGCGCGTACACTGAAAAGGCGCATGGGAAATATGAACCATGCGCCTTTTTTACACTCAAATTAGCAATTATTTTACAGGAACAACAATTTTCTGTCCTATGCTAATCCTATTTGGATTCTTAATCGAATTAAACTTTAATAATTCGGCTATAGTAGTATTGTACTTCTTCGCAATCTTTGAAAGAGTATCACCTTTAATAACGGTATATATTGCATTATTTGCAGCGTCAGGTGTAACCGGAACTACAGCTCCCGTAATCGCTGTCTGTCCGTCATATGGATATGTACCATACAAGTATAATGGTCCGTAATACTCAATTCCATCTACCACACGCGCCTGACCAGCCGGAATAAGTACCTTGTAATCCTTACCCATGTATCTGTATTCCAAATACAATGAAATAGTAGGATTATTAACTAAAGTTTTCATTACGCTGCTTGTTAAAGTAATGCTGTCCTTAGTTACAATCTTTACCGTTGAGTTTGCCTGCGCTGTGGTAATCGTCTTCTCAATGCTCTTTATATAGTTATTATAGCTATTTTCTGTAGGTGCGGGTACAGAATCATCTGACTTACCACTGGTAGTCTCTGACTTACTGCTCGTTGTGGCAGATGTCGTGGGCGTTTCAACTGGCTTTTCGGTAGAAGTGCCCGGATTATCTTTCTTCTTCCAGTCTTCTATAGCGGGGAGAATGCTCGCTTTATATTTACTCTCCAGCTCGGTTTTACTTTCCTCTATATCCGCATAACTCTCTTCTAATTCATCTTTTTGTTCATCAGAGAGATTTTCATATGCCGCCTTAGCAGCGTCATAATATTCACCTACAAGCGCATATTCTTTTGCTATTGCATCAATGGAAGCCTGGACATCTGCACGTGCACCATCTACATCATCGTCTTTCTCTACAGCGTCATCATATGCCCCAAGCGTACCTCCGGCAAAATCATCGTCTACTTTATTGTATCCCAACTCAGCCGCTGCGTTCCAGAATTCCTCTTCTGCTGCCAGGTACGCATCCTCAGCTGCCCAGTAACCCACTTCTCCATTATCTGAAAGTATGCTGTTATATTCATCGTCTATGTCAGCTTGACGGTTTTCGATGCCTTCTTGAGTATCCTTAATATAATAATTTCCGTTCTCATCTTGCTCATCTTTTTGGGTGGTCAGTTTCCCATAAGCCTTTACAGCATCATCATAGCATCCTTTCGCAGCCGTATATTTTGCTGTTACATCGCTTATGGCATCCTTTACTGCATCACGAGCAGCGTCAACACCATTGCCGCTTTCTACAGACGCGTAATATTCCTTACGCTTGTTATTCATTTCTTGCACTGCTTCCCCAAATGCTCTCTCTGCTGGCCAATACAAATTTGCCTTATCTTGATAACGCCATTTATCAATCTCATTGCAATCATCTTCATATTGCTTCTTTATGCCGTCATATTCAAATTCCTTACCATCTTCATCAGTACCAGTACCGCCTGTTTCATAATTTTTTTGTATATCGCTGAACTGCTCCGCACAAGACTTAATTGGGTTCCCATCACCACCTACACCATCGTCTTTATGATTCTTCTGCTCATCTGTCAGAGCATTAAACGCTGCTTCAGCTTCATTGTAGGCGGAATCCACTTTACTATAGGCTGACTCATATTCTTCTATTGCTGTATTGACATTGTCACGGGCTGTTGCTAACGCTTCTAAGTCTACTTCTTCTCCCTCTGTAACATTCGCCATTTTATGATATTCCTCTATTGCTCCGGTAATATCATTACCATTTCCAAAGAAAGCCTTATCTCGTGCTGCATTGAATTCTTCTGTCGCATCATAGTATGTATTTTGAGCCCTATAATAATCCTGCATAGCAAGCTCCATGCAGTTATTTTCATAGTTCGCCTTTAAGCCGCCATATTCATTACCTTTATCATCAATACCGCCTATTTCAAAATTTTTTCTTATCTCCTCTAACTGTTCTTCTGGAGACCTAGACTCTTCATCATTCTCATCTTTATCTGTCTTTTGCTCGTCTGTCAGGGCTTTATACGCGGTTTTAACTTTCTCGTATACGGATTCTACTTTCCTATAGGCAGATTCATGTTCTTCTATGCCTTCCTGTATCTTTGCAAGCGCTGCCTCTAAATCTCCACCACTTTCTCTTGCTTCATCATATTTCCGCAGCGCTCCGGTAATACCCTCCTCATTATTTCCAAACAACTGCGATTCTACTTCATGGAATTTATCTTGCGCTTTCCAGTATATATTATTAGTTGCCCAAAAGCGCCAATTATTTAATTGTTCACATACAGGTCCGTAGCTATCCTTTATACCATAACCATCTTCCGTACCGTCACCATTATAAGCTGTGCCTATCATCTCATACATATCTGTAACTGATTTGCCTGAGCTATTAGTTTCAGCCTTTTGCTCGTCTGTCAGGGCGTTATATTTAGGGGCGATTTCTTCATATTTGGCTTTCACTTTATCCAATTCTTTGTCAAACTCTTTATCAAATTCTGATATCGCCTTTTCTGCTTTATCAAAGGCTTCTTCAAACTCCTCTAAAGTAGTTTCATCATAGTTTAATTCATCAAAATTCTGAATACTTTCATTCACTGGATCTATTAACTTCCAAAAAGACTCTTCTAATTGCCAGAATTCTCCCGCTGCCTGCCAGAATGCATCCAATGCGTCGCTATTGGCATCGTTCTCCTCGCCTTCATCTTCACCGTCAAGCTCCTGAGCCACGGGAACATCCTCTTCGTCTTCCAATACTTCTGTTTCTTCGTCTTCTGATTCGTCCACGTCCTCATCTACAACGTCTTCCGTATCTTCATTTCCGTCTGGCTCCTCGTCTTCGCCTTCCTTTTCAGTCTCGTCGGTTCCGTCCGGCTTCTCGCCTTCGACTTCCTTTTCAGTCTCGCCGGTTTCGCCTGAGTCCTCTTTCACGTCAGTTTCGTTCTTATTCTCAGTCACATTGGTTCCTTCGCTTCCTTCTGCTCCCTCGATTACATCTGACGCCTCAGTCTCGTCAGTCTCGTCCGCATACACCACATTTGAAGCGATAGGGCATATAACCAGACTAAATATCAGGAGGAAAGCAAGCGGCGTAAGCCAGAATTTCTTTCCACGACTCTTTGTTACGTACTTTTTCATATAATTCTCCTTTCGATTTTCGATATTTTAATACACGTCTCATTATTCTAGCATTTTAAAAAAAATAAATGGAATGCAGCCTGCACACTTTTGCACGCTGCATTCCATTTTATTTATCCGCGGACCATCACCAAACACTACTTTATTTTACCCAATCAACACTCTTTTTCCCTCAAACGCAAAACCATATTTCTTTATCCGTTTCGCCGCAATCCCTTTTTCTAACAAGCTCTCCTCATACCGCTTCTCTTCTATCTGGTCTAACGCCGCTTGCACAGTATCCTCAAGCGTCTTCTCATCTTCCGGATCATGCACCTTAAATTCCATAATCACTGCATTATCTTTTTCATGATATGGCTCCAGCATGACATCATATCTTCCGAACCCACTTTCCCTGTTCGACGTAACAGCATATCTGTCTGCAAGTTCTACCATCAATCCCAGCACAAATCCATGGTAAAACCGCTCCGGTTCTGAACTTTTTGAAGGCTGGTGTCCTGTATCAAAATAGCTGAACGTATCCAAAGCAACTTTATTCATATAGACATTCATCGCCTTTTTATTGTCCTGTAGCAATGCCTTCACAAAGTCATTATAATCTGAAATATTTCTGGAAAACCATCCCCGTATCATACCCCTGAACATAATGTTCACTTCACGGTTAGTCAGCGCCAGCTCATATTTTGGTTCCGTCACAGTATATTCTGGATCATATTCCTCATAGCTTAAGACCTTAAGATAACCGCTTGCCAGAAGCAGGCTCCAGATAGCATTTTCATCACCATCAAGCTGATTATAGACAATCTGCTCATCAATGGGTACAAACAAATGCTCCCCCCGCATCAAGCACTCAAAAGCTTCCTTTACTCCTCTGCTGCTTTCTCTTATCTGCTTCCCCACAAGGCTGTTGGAGCTTGTATTTGCCCAGTATGCCGCCAGTTTTCCTGTATCCAGAAAATTCAATATCGACCACGGATTATAGATATCACTCCACTTTCCAAACATGAAACCGTCATACCAGTTCTTCACATCCTGTTTTCTATCACCCATTCCATATTCATCTAACGCGGTAAACACCTCTTCTTCCGTAAAGCCAAAGGATGTACCGTATTCATCGGAAGTAGTCGTCACGACTTTCAGGTTATTCAAATCAGAAAATATGGATTCCTTGCTAACCCTTGTTATGCCTGTCATAATGGCACGTTCCAGCCATGGGTTTGTCTTAAATGCAGAGTTGAACAGGCTTCTGGTAAATGCCGTCAGTTCCTGCCAGTAACCGTTTACATAGGCTTCCTGCATCGGGGTGTCATATTCGTCCAGAAGAATGATAACTTTTTTCCCATGATATCTGGACAGAAAATCCGATAATTTATAAATAGAAAATGTCGCGTCCACATCCATCATATCTGTGGATATACTTAAAAAAAACTTCTTTTCCTCTTCCGCCAAAAGACCGCTGTCTAATAAAAATCTATTCTTATGATACAATTCTGTAAGCAACTGATTTATCCTCTGCTTTGTCTGCTCATATGTTTTTTCTTTCACACCTGCAAAAGACAGGCTGATAACAGGATATGTCCCCTGCAACGCCCGGTATTTCTCTTCCTGCCAGATGGATAGATTCTCAAACAAATCTCCGCGTCCTGCATACTTTACAGAAAAAAACTGCTCTGTCATGCTCATGGTCAACGTTTTCCCAAAACGTCTAGGTCTGGTTATCAGCGTCACTTCATCTCTACTTTCCCACCATTCTTTTAAGAAAGCTGTTTTATCTATATAGAAACATCCGCTCTCAATTACCTTGCTAAAATCCTGAATTCCGATTCCTACTGTTCTTGCCATAAGCTTCTCCTTATTTTATACTGAGGCTGAGCTTATTATATCATAAAAAAAATAACTAGCCAAGCGCAGTACCGCGATTATGTAATTTTACTCCAACATGCTGCACAGAGGGTGTTCGTGGGACAAAAGAAAGAGATTATTAAGCAAAAGGCGGAAATCCCTCAGTTGAACCAAAGACCATTTTTATCCCACTCATTTATAGTTTACAATCGTCTCAATAGAGTAGAGTTTTACATCTTTCCTTTCGGCTTCCTTCACAATCCTATCATCGAATCCGCTTTCAGAGAACAAAGCATAATAAAATTTTGCTCCCTGTTTTTGAGGATTCAGCTTTGCTATTGTATCCAGATATTCTGCATAACTGAACGGACTGTTTTTAAATTTACATTCTCCGACTAAATATTCCTTTGCGTCCCTGCTAATTCCCAGCAGGTCGATTTCTGTTTCAGTAGTCCGCAATCCATTCTTCGCATTCTCGTCCCGCACAGTCGTCTTGCCCAGCCATCGCCCCATTTTCGCATAGCGGAAAGGAAGCGCATCCGCCTTCTGCATTTTCCTGACAAATTCCCTGCACACATCTTCAAAAGCAGACGCAGCAAATTCATGCAGAGCCGGTTCTATTATATACTCATACACACCGTCTACATCGCCCTCTTCGAGCTGTGAATAATTTGCGAACCCGAAAGCATACCAAAATCGGAAAAAATTATCCGTCAGCCGATACATTCCTCTGTTTAAATTTGCCTTTTCTTTCATTCCTGCATCAATGGAAAATTCACGTTCCACTATACCAAGTTCAAGCAGATTTTTAAGATATACACTGGTCTTGGACGTATCTTCTACAAGCGATTTCTGACTAATATCATTTAACTTTGTATTACCAAGCGCAACAGCTTCAATGATGGAGTTGTAAATCGGCGTCTCCCTCAGCTCCTGACGGAGCAGGAAATCCGTCTCGCTGTAAAGGACACAGCCCTTCGTCAAAATGTTCTGCTTAATATTTTCTTTGACAGATAAATCAGCAGCCCATTGGTTCAGATAATGGGGAATGCCGCCAAGCACCGCATAAGCAAGCACATTATCACGAGGAGAATAGTCTGGAAAGAACTTCATGGCATCGTAAAATCCCATTTCCTTCATCCTATAGACTCCCGTTGCCCTTCCATAAAGAGGATTCTTTTCTGCTAATAGTTCTTTTTCAATAAAACTCATTGCGCTTCCGCAGAGGATAATCATTACATTACTATTCCGCAGCTCTGCGTCCCATAGATTTTGCAGAATAGACGGAATGCTTCTGTTCCCACGGCACATATATGGGAACTCATCTATTATAACCAGCTTCTTATTACTTCCATACGGCAAGTCCTGAATAGCGCGAAACGCTTTTTCCCAATCTGAAAATTCTGTGATATACTGTCTTGCCGGAATATCTTCCTTAAGAAGCTGCCCTGAAAATCTGGCAAGCTGCACACGATCCGTACTTTGCGTACAGGAAAAGAAAATGTGTGGCTTATCCTTGCTGAATTCCCGAAGGGTTTCGGTCTTTCCGATACGCCGCCTGCCATAGAGGACTATAAGCTGCCCCTTCTTTTCCTTATATTTATCATTCAAAAACTGCAGTTCTGCCTCCCTGCCTATAAACATAATGCGCCTCCGTATATAATAATATCTAATCGTGATTTACCAAATCTTGATTTGATATTATTATATGCGGAAGCGCTGAAAATATCAAGAAGTTCTTGCATGTTTATTACAGGAACATTGCCATATAGACGGGCAGATGGAGAATCCCATCCTTTATCGCCAAATCCTTTGTATAGAGAATATAAGAATTACCAATCCTTGAAGAAAACTTATTCCGGAACTTATCGAGCGAGGAATGTGAGCGGTATCTGCCTGATTTTACCTCTATAGGCGCAAGCTTCTTTTTTTCAGTAATCAGGAAATCAATCTCCATATGGTTTTCCCTGTGCTTTGCATCATTTCGGGAATAAAAATACAGTCTGTGTCCATTATAGCGGAGCATCTGTGCCACAATGTTTTCCAGAATCATGCCTTCATTGATCTCTAATTTATCAAACAGGACAGCCTTATACAAATCGTTCTCAACAAAAGGCACATCCATAAAGGTATGTGTAATCAGCAGTCCCGTATCACCCATATAGCATTTCTGTGTAGTATTGTCCTCGCTGAGCGCCAGCCCTACATTCGGATCGGCTGCATTCAGGCATGCATTAGCAATCATCGCTTCATGAAGCCAGATAAAAGAGTCCTCATAGCTTCTGAACCGTACCTGTTTGGAAATGGATGAAAGCCTGTATTTTTTTTCCTTTCTGGAAAGCTGTGCTGGAATACCGTCAAAGATGGCAAAAACCTTATCCTCATACCCCGCGGCAAATTTAGAGACGTCGTCACGGTAAAGTTTCAAAATACGACGTTTTACCGCATCCACAGTCTCAAAACTCTTAGTTTTAACATATTCCGTCACCGCCTGCGGCATACCTCCCACAAGAATATACTGCCGAAAATCGTTCATTATTTTTCTGTGCAGGGCGTCACCGAGCGGTAATCTTTTATCAAAACATTGCCTGAGTAGCGGAACGGTAGCATTATCGCCCATCGCCCATAGAAACTCCTCGAAATCAAGGGGAAACATTGAGATATGTTCCTCCTCGGATGGAATGATGATATCCTGAACGTTTTTCTTCAATCTAATGAGCGAACCGGTTTCAATAAAATCATAGCGTCCATCGGCGACAAAATATTTGATGAGCTGCCTCGCTCTCGGATATTGCTGTACCTCGTCAAAAATAATGACAGACTCACGCTCATACAGCGTCGTAGAATAAAACGCCGATAGTTTCGCAAAAAACAAATCAAGATTATAACTGTCATTGACAAACAAATCCAAAATATCCTGCGGCGCGTTACCGAAGTCAATGATGATGCAGCTTTTATATTCTGCTTGGGCAAATCTCCCCACGAGATAGCTTTTACCAACCCGCCTTGCACCATCAAGCATAATAGCAGTTTCTCCCTTGCTTTGTTTTTTCCAGTTCAGCAGTTTATCATAAATTTTACGACGAAGAACGATATCTCCATTTTTATTTTTCATAAAACCACCCCTTGACAGCTTATTCGGCATATACAATATTGTACTGTATGTTTCACGAAAAAGCAAGTTCGTAAAAGTGTGTTCTGCACGAAAAAGCAAATTTACAAAGGTATAATCTGCACAAAAAAGCAAGTTTATAGTTGGCACACTCACTGGTGCGTATATATTATTTCAAAAGACGGTTCCCCGTAGAGAGAAATCAATTTTTCCATCTGTTCTTGACCTTTAACGCTCATTTCCACCACCGCCAGATTCGGCATCGTGAAAAGCGGAGTCAAATCGCCCATTACGCTTTGTTCCATACTTATCAATACGATATCTTCCCTTCCTTCCAACGCTGAAATATCCCAAATCTGCGCCTCGCAAAGATACAGTTCCTTAATATATGCCGTATTTTTAAGAAATTCTAAATCCCTCTGTCCCAAAGCCCTGACTCTTAGGATATTTATATATAAGCCGTCCAGATATTTCCATGCGTCAGAATCATTATTGATATCCAGAAAATTATAATCCCTCACGGTCCCAATGGGGCTTGCGGCATAGCTGCCTGTATTGGCAAGATCCAGCTCCTTAAGCATAGGCAGTGTGCTGATAGTTTCAATATCTGTCAGGGGGTTATCCAAAAGTTTCAAGGTTTCAAGCGTCCTGATATTCGCCAGCGGAGAAATATCATGTATATTGTTAGACCTCAGTTCTACCGACTGCAGATATTCCAGCTCCTTTAAGGGCGATATATCCTCAATGAAATTACCCCCTATATAGACGTATTGGAGATTTGGCATGCTCTTTAAATCTGTCAGTTCCTTGATAGTTCCCTTGATTCGCTGGGAGCTGCTATACCATTTGCCCCCCCCCAAGCTCATTATCATAAAAAGAATCGCTATCCGTATACACCTCTTCTCCCTGTATGTATATTCCGGTAACAGCCTCCAAGTCTGCAGTCGTTATAATTCCTTCCGGCTTATCCAGTGACATTCTTACCGCTTCTTCTATCAGTGGTTCTTTAAATACATATGCCCTATTATGCAGCGACTGCAGATATCCAGTTCCTGCTGCTGTCATACCTGATATCAGCAGTATTATGAGGGAAGCAACGGCAATGAGCCAGTTACGCTTACGGCGTCTGTAGCCGTCGGTTGTACGGTACAAAGCCTTGAGAAGTGCATTATCATCTTTATAGCGTTTATCCGGTGTAAATTCGCAGCATTTCGCCGCTATCCGCCCCATCTTTGTCATAGGATTCTTTATCGGTTTCGCCGCGCCGGTAAGCAGCCATGATATCACAATTCCGAAGGAATATATGTCTGAACGTATATCCGTCTGCATAAAGCCGTACTGTTCCGGCGGCGCAAAGTTTTCAGTACCGCAGAAAACCGTATCAACATTTTCCCCTGCCTTATAAATACGGCTGATTCCGAAATCAATCAGCGCTATGCTTCCATCTTCTTTCATAATAATATTTTCCGGTTTAATATCACGATGTATAATAACAGGTTCAGAGTCATGAAGAAGCTGCATTGCCTTGACAAGTTTAATTGCCAAATCGGTTAGGGCAGTCTCAGACAAAGGATTATTTCGCACATATTCATTCAGGGATACACCTTCTATGTATTCCCGCAGGATGCAATAATAATTTTCGTTTTTATATTCCCCGATATAGCGCGGAATAGCTTCATTTTTCATACTTAAGAACCGCGCCGGTTCCCCTGTATTATACTGCGGACTGTTTGCTGTATAGCATTTCGCCACATACTTTATATCGGTTTTCTTCTGCCCTACAAGCAGGGTTTCGCATTCTTCCGTGCTGCTTAAGCATTCCAATATATTATAAATCTTTGTAAATTCGTCAGGCAGACTATTCTCATAACTATTATCATAGTCGTAGTACGCCTGAAATTCCCTGATTACGTCCATATACTCTACCTCAATTTTCCCCAAGCAGCGGAATATTAATGGATTCCAATAGTTCCTGCACTTCCATTACACTCATTCCACGAGATATCCCAAACATACATGCTGCATCTCTCTCAAACTTAACATAAAGCATACTTTTCCCAGCAAGCTTTAGTAACGTCTGCGTCTCATCAAGCGACAGCCCCATCCCCAATGAAAGCTGTATCAGCTTATCTCTGGACGGATTGCGCCTACCGTTGAAAATCTGATGTCCATAAGCCCTCTCAATCTGTGCATTACGAATGACATCGCTTGGAGTATACCCCCGCTCTTCACACAATTTATATAAAATTATGGACAGAGACCGCCCTTCAAAATCATCTTTGCTCTCATTCACAAAAAAGTGAAAATTCTTACTTCCTTTAAGCCGATTTAGCAAAGCCGCCGTTGACAATGACATGCTTTTCCCTCCCATGTAAATAACTACAAAAATACGCTTTTATGTGGAGAGTATATCATACTTTTACAGAAGATAAAAGTACCTACAGTCCGCATATTTACGGCGTTTTTAGCTTGCGTGGCGTAAGATTTTTTCTATTTTTATTAGACTAAAAATCGCTGTGAGATTTTCATAACCTCACAGCGTTTTTACATTCATATATTCTCTTATTTCCTGAATCTCTTTTTACCCTTAGGCTCTTCCGCGCCCTGTCCCGTCTGTTTTGATGCGTTCAGTGTATTTCCGCTTTCTTCGTCAAACTGTTTTAACAGTTCCTTAGCTTCTCGCGAAAGTTTGTCGGGAACCTGAACTACCAGCGTAACATAGTGGTCGCCTCTTACATCTTTATTTCTCAGAGACGGCACTCCCTTTCCTTTCAGGCGCACTTTGGTATCGGTCTGCGTACCGGGTTTAACGTCATAGATAACTTTGCCGTCTACCGTATCTACGATAATCTCGCCGCCAAGCGCCGCTACCGCAAACGACATAGGCACCGTAGAATAAATATTGGTGTCTTGTCGCTGGAAAATCGGGTGACGGTCTACTATTACCTCGACAAGCAAATCGCCGCGCGGTCCTCCATTCGAGCCGGGCTCGCCTTTATCCCTGATTCTTACGCTCTGACCGTTATCAATTCCTGCCGGAATGGATACCTGTATCTTCTTTCTATTAGCAATATATCCTGTGCCGTGGCAGTCAGGGCATTTATCCTTAATGACTTTACCTGTTCCATGACAGTCCGGACAGGTCTGGACATTTCTGACTGTTCCGAAGAAAGACTGCTGTGTAAATACGACCTGACCTTTGCCGCCGCATTTGGTACAGGTTTCCGGACTCGTTCCGGGTTTAGCTCCGCTGCCATGGCAGGTTGTACATTCGTCCTTAAGCGTGAGTTCTATTTCCTTTTCTACTCCGAATACCGCTTCTTCAAATTTAATGCGTACACTTGTGCGGATATTAGCGCCCTTCATGGGACCATTGCTTCTTCCTGCGCCGCGTCTGCCGCCTCCACCGAAGAAGTCCCCGAAAATATCGCCAAAAATATCGCCAAAGTCCATGCTGTTAAAGTCAAATCCGCCAAATCCGCCGCCTGCGCCGGGTTCAAACGCCGCATGACCGTACTGATCGTACTGCCGTCTTTTCTCAGGATCGCTTAGTACGGCATATGCTTCCGAAGCCTCTTTGAACTTCTTCTCAGCTTCCGCGTCTCCGGGATTCATATCGGGGTGATATTTCTTAGCCAGAACTCTGTACGCTTTTTTGAGCGCTGCGTCATCAGCGCTTTTATCTACGCCAAGAACTTCATAATAATCTCTTTTCTGCTCCGCCATGTTTATAATCCTCCAAGTCTATTCCGTCCGGAAGCTTAAACCTCTCTGTAATCGCCGTCTACAACATCATCTGCTGCGTCTGATGAACTTCCTGTTGTATCAGAAGCTCCTTGTGCGCCTGCCGCGTTCATATCAGGACCGCCCTGCGCCTGCTGCATATTCTCATACATCTTAGTAAAGAGCGATTGTGCAGAATTCATCAGTTTTTCTTTTGCCGCTTTCAGTTCGTCAATCTGGCTGTCTGTCATTTCCTGATCTTTGGTCTTTTCAAGAATATCTTTTACCGCCTGCAAGTCAGCTTCAACTCCTGATTTCTCCGCAGCGTCAATCTTATCGCCTACTTCTCCTAATGCTTTCTCTGTCTGGAATACAAAGGAGTCCGCGTCGTTTCTTGTATCAATAGCTTCTTTTCTCTTCTTATCCTGCGCTTCGTATTCAGCAGCTTCCTTAACAGCTCTGTCGATTTCATCATCGGACATATTAGATCCCGCAGTAATGGTAATATGCTGCTCCTTGCCTGTTCCTAAATCCTTCGCGGATACATTAACAATACCGTTAGCGTCAATATCAAATGTTACCTCAATCTGCGGAACTCCGCGCATTGCCGGCGGGATACCGTCCAGTCTGAACTGTCCTAAAGATTTATTATCCTTAGCAAACTGTCTCTCACCTTGTACTACGTTAATATCAACTGCGGTCTGGTTATCCGCCGCCGTAGAGAAAATCTGGCTGTGCTTAGTCGGAATGGTAGTATTCCTTTCAATAAGTCTGGTAGCGACTCCGCCCATTGTCTCGATAGAAAGTGAAAGCGGGGTTACATCAAGAAGCAGAATTTCTCCTGCGCCTGCGTCGCCTGCAAGTTTACCACCCTGAATGGAAGCGCCCAGAGCTACACACTCATCGGGATTAAGGCTCTTGTTCGGCTCATGTCCAGTCAACTGTTTTACTTTTTCCTGAACAGCAGGAACACGTGTGGAACCGCCGACTAACAATACCTTGCCTAAATCGGCGTTGGTAAGTCCTGCGTCCTTCATAGCGTTCTGTACCGGAATAGCTGTTTTCTCTATCAAATCGTGGATAAGCTCTTCAAATTTCGCTCTTGTCAAGTTCATATCAAAGTGAAGCGGTCCGTTCGCGTTCATGCTTATGAACGGAAGGTTAATGTTAGTGGTAGTTGCAGAGGAAAGCTCTTTCTTGGCTTTTTCCGCCGCTTCTTTTAATCTTTGGAGCGCCATCTTATCCTGAGATAAGTCAACGCCGTTTGCATTCTTAAACTCTCTTACCATCCAGTCAATTATCTTCTGGTCGAAGTCATCGCCGCCCAGACGGGTATCGCCGTTGGTTGCCAATACTTCGATAACGCCTTCACCGATTTCAATAATGGAAACATCGAATGTGCCGCCGCCGAGGTCGTATACCATAATTTTCTGCTCTTTTTCATTATCAAGACCATAAGCAAGCGCCGCCGCTGTAGGCTCATTGATGATACGCTTTACGTCAAGTCCCGCAATCTTACCTGCGTCTTTGGTTGCCTGTCTCTGTGCGTCATTGAAGTAAGCAGGTACGGTAATAACCGCTTCGTCTACCTTCTCGCCCAGATAATTTTCAGCGTCAGCTTTAAGCTTCTGCAGAATCATTGCAGAAATCTGCTGGGGTGAATACTTCTTACCGTCGATATTGCGTCCGTTGTCCGTACCCATATCTCTTTTAATTGATGAAATAGTATTGTCAGCATTCGTTACTGCCTGACGTTTCGCCGGCTCACCGACTAATCTTTCTCCGGTCTTAGTAAACGCTACAACCGAAGGTGTGGTTCTTGCGCCCTCTGTATTAGCGATAACTGTCGGTTTACCACCTTCCATAACCGCTACACAACTGTTTGTTGTTCCTAAATCAATACCAATAATCTTGCTCATATCTAACTCCTCCTAATAAATAATATGATTTTTATATGATTTTAAATTTTATTACTGAACTACCGCTACCATGCTGTGTCTTACGACACTGCCGCGGTAAGTATAGCCTTTTTGCAATTCCTGCGCTACCGTTCCGGCTTCGTATTCTTCACTTTCCACCTGCATTACCGCATTGTGAAATTCCGGATTAAATTCCTGTCCCACCGCTTCAATAGGTTTCACGTCTATTGACTCAAGCTCGGTCATGAGCTGTTTATAAATCATTTCCATGCCCTGTGCAAACGCGCCGCCCTTTTCTTCCTCTGTAACAGCCGCTAAACCTCTTTCAAAATTATCGACAATCGGCAGGATTTTCTCAATTACGCTCTTAGCGCCCGTCTCGAACATTGCGGACTTCTCTTTCTCGGTACGCTTGCGAAAATTATCAAATTCCGCCATCTGCCTTCTTGCCCTGTCCTCAAGTTCTTCTATCTTTTCCTTTAATACGTCCTGTTTCTTATCGGCTTTTTCTTTTTTCTTTTTCTCTTTCTTAGATTCTTTGGATTCAGCTTTTTCCTCCGCTTCCTCCTTAGAGCTGCCTTCTTCTCTTGCAGCTTCTTCCTCAGCCGCCTCTTCTTCAAGTTCTTCGAGAATTTCTTCTAATACTTCTTCCTTTTCTTCTTTTTGTTTTTCGTTTTCCACCACAATATCATTCCTTTCATGCTCAAGTCGTTATTTCCTATATAAATCATCAAGCTGGTTTTTCAGCATTTTTAAATTACTTATTACTTTCTCATAATCCATTCGCTTAGGTCCGATGATTCCTATAGTTCCTTTCATGCCCTCGTCTAATTCATAGGTTGCCGTCACCACGCTGCAATCCCTCATGCTTTGTATCGGCGCTTCGTTTCCTATATATATCTGTATGCCTGTATTTTCATCGGAGAGATTTTCCTGCACAAGCTCATTCAAAATCTGTTTCTCTTCAAATGTCGTAATTAGTTCGCTCGCCCGCTGATTATCGGACAGCTCAGGGTATTTGAAGAAATTCTTCGCTCCGCTGGTATATATTTCCAAATCCTCGTCAGCCTTAATCGCATCTGCTACCGCATCGATTACGTCCGCCACAATCTCGCTGTGGATTCCCGCCTGCTGCTTCATCGCGGCTATCATACCCAGATTTATTTCTTCCATCGACAGCCCGTTTAAATGCGTATTAAGAAGTATATTCAATTTAAGGATAGTCTCGTCGTTAAGCTCCTCGGAAACAGAAAGCATGGAATTCTTGATTACATTGCCCTCTACCACTATAACCGCAAGAAGCTGATTTACGTCCACTTTGGAAAGCTGGATAAATTTCAGCTTATTTCTGTGGTACTGCGGAGCCGATACCATCGCCGCATATTCGGTATTGTTGGCGAGAAGCTTCGCCGCCTGCTTTAAGAGATGTTCCATTTTATCTTCTTTCTCAAGAAGCATCTCTTTCATCTCTTCTACTTCCCTCTCCTTCATTTCCATCATTTTATCAACATAAAGTCTGTATCCTTTATCCGATGGAATACGTCCGGCAGAAGTATGCGGCTGGATAATGTAACCCAGCTCTTCCAAATCCGCCATTTCATTACGAATGGTCGCGGAGCTTAAGTTGAGGTCGGTATACTTGGAAATTGTCCTGCTGCCTACCGGCTCGCCCGTCTCTAAGTAGTTACGAATGATGGCTTGCAATATTTTATATTTTCTTTCATCTAACTGCATACCATTTTCTCCTATTGTTAGCACTCATTTGAATAGAGTGCTAACATCTTCTAGTGATAAGTTATCACTTCACAATTTAATTGTCAACATATATTATAGAAAAATTTATGAAAAAAAAATAAAAACAGTTAAAATGAAGTAAATCTTTTACCTTAAATTAACCGTTTTTATTATAATAGTATAACCGTTTTTCTTAATTAGATAGCAAAGCTTCCTGATACTTCATCATTTATTACATAATAAACAAGCTTCTCTTCTAATTTCACATAGAGCTTAACTGATTTGAAATCCGCAGGTTCACGGTTCAAGTCATACTGCCATACGTCCTTTGCAATGCTTACAAGTCTCTCAGTCGTATAGTCGTTTCCGGCATACTGTACTACGACTTCTGCAGCAGCTTCCTTTTTAGCTCTGGGCTTAGACGCTGCCTTTTCACCGGCTGCTTTCTTAGCCGTCTTCTTAGTTGAATCCTTTTTAGCTGTTTCTTTCTTTGTCGTCTTCTTAGCTGCCGTTTTCTTTGTTTCTGCTTTAGGAGCTTCATTTACTGTTTCTATTTTAGCTTCCTCTTTCTTAACCTCAGCCGCGTTTGCTGCTACTGCTTTTGCGGCTGGTTTTGCAACTGCTGTTTTCTTTGTTTCTGCCATGAATATTCTCCTCCCATGTATTCATAGTTAAATTTTTATGCGACAATAATCTAGCTATAACTTACTATAATCCATCGATTATAGAAAGATTGTACCCCAACTATTTTTCAATGTCAATTACAAACTGCCACAAATACAAGCTTATTTCGGGCAAATATTATACGAAATGCTCAAAATTCCGCATAAAATCACGCACGTCCGACGATAAAATATGCCAAAACCAATATTCCGAGAATAATCCGATACCAGCCGAACACCTTAAAATCATGCTTTTTAATATATCCCATCAAGAAGCGGATTACTATTACAGAGACAATAAAAGCCGAAATCATTCCGATTAATAGTATGCTAAGCTCCGCTCCGGTAAATGAAAATCCAAACTTAACCAGCTTAAGTAAACTTGCGCCGAGCATAACCGGAATAGCCAGTACAAAGGTAAATTCCGCCGCCGCCGTCCTTGATACGCCAATCAGAAGCGCGCCGATAATAGTTGCTCCCGAACGTGACGTCCCCGGAAAAACCGCGGCGATTAACTGAAATATTCCTATTAATAATGCGGTCTTATATGTAATCTGTTCTGTGCTGGTAATCTTCGGTCTCATATCTTTATTACGGTTTTCAATTATGATAAACGCCACGCCGAATACTATAAGCGCCGCCGCTACGCACCACGGATTATAAAACAGAGCGTCAAAAACATCGTCAAACGCAAGCCCTATAACTGCTGCCGGAACACATGCTACTAAAATTTTGAACCATAATGTAAAAATATCTTTTTTAATAACAGGTTTGTTCTTTAAATCAAAGGGGAAAATCTTTCCCCAAAACAACAATACCACCGCTAAAATCGCGCCAAGCTGAATAACCACCAGAAACATTTCCCAGAACTCTTCCGATACATTCAACGTCACGAACTCGTTAAGCAGAATCATATGTCCGGTACTGCTGATAGGCAGCCATTCCGTGATACCCTCCACTATACCGAATAATATCGCTTTTAAAATTTCTAACATATTTCAATCCTTTTTCCTTTCTTATTTATACTCAGCATTGACAAACTTCCTAAACGCTGCCAAAGAACGCTCTACTTTTTCGGTATCGATACAGTATGCGATGCGGAAGTAGCCTTTTACGCCAAAACTGTCGGCGGGCACAAGAATTAAATCATATTTCTTTGCCTTTTCGCAAAAAGCAATCGAATCAGGCTCTAAAGCTTTAGGGAACATATAGAAAGTTCCTCCCGGTTTCACACATTCAAATCCGAGTGAAGTAAGCTCTTTATATAATATGTTCATATTCGTTTCATATACCGATAAATCAGCAGTCAGGTCAAGAACTTCCGCTACTGCAAGCTGGATAATCGACGGCGGGCAGTTATGTCCCGTGCCTCTTGAAATCTGTGCGCACATATTCGTGATATATTCTGCGTCAGTACATGCGGGATTGACCGCAACATATCCTATTCTTTCTCCCGGAAGCGACAAGGATTTAGAATAAGAATAGCATGAAAGGGTATTCGGATAAAACTTCGATACATAAGGTGCCTCCGTCCCCTCAAATATAATCTCCCTATAAGGCTCATCGGAAATAAGGAAAATATCGTGACCGTACTCTTTCTCCTTAGCCGTCATAAGCTCCGCCAGTTTCTTAAGCGTCTTAGATGTATAAACCATACCCGATGGATTATTCGGCGTATTTATAAGTACCGCCATAACCTTATCGGTAAGCATCTGCTCAAAGGCTTCAAAGTTAATCTGAAAATTCTCCACGTTCGCCGGAACCACTTTAAGAACTGCGCCGCTTAAATTAACATAGGGCTGATACTCCGGAAAATATGGGGCAAAAATAAGCACCTCGTCGCCCGGCTGCGTCACACATCTTACTGCATGCGCTATTGCGCCAGCCGCCCCGGTAGTCATAAAAATATGATTGCCGGTATAATTCATGTCGAAACGCTTATTTAGCGACTGCGCTATTTTCTCACGCACAGCCGGTATTCCCAGACTTTGACTATAGCCGTGCAGTTCCATAGGATCTTTATTTTGCAGCATTTCTATCATAGTGTCCGTAAATTTCTGCGGAACCGGTACCGACGGATTACCGAGGCTGAAATCAAAAACATTTTCGTAGCCTATCTCAGCTCCCCTTGCGGTTGCAAATTCCGCAAGCTGCCTTATGACAGATTTTTTACCTAACATGTCCTTATATTTTTGTACTATCATTTTTATATCCCTTCTTTCTCAACTAAGTGAATAAGCCTTGCCCTGAAATCTCCCCACAGAGACGGTATATTTATGCCGGCATAATGCAGCATTTCTCCCGTATACTCTGTCTTGGTTATTTCCGGCCAGTCTTTCTTATTTTCAATCACATATGTTTTATCATGAGCAAGTCCCGGTATATGAATCCGCCTGCTATGGTAATTAGGTCTGTTAAGTACCTGAACATATGTAACGAGCGCTTCCGTCTTATCTTTGGAAACCACCTCATAGCAATCATAATAATGATTCTGTGCATATGAAGCAATACGGTAATAATCGCCTTCTCTTACAAGGTCGTTATATTTATGGTACATTGCCACCTGCGTGGGAATCATCTGCCTGTCCTCTTCGGGAATCTTGGTTACGTCCAATTCATAGCCGAATGTGCCGGCAAGCGCTACATATCCCCTTGTTTCAAAAGGCGTAACCCTTCCTACCGTATGATTAGGACAGTCGGATACATGCGCGCCCATCGCGGAAAGCGGATATATCATCGCCGTACCTTCCTGAATCGCCAGACGTTCAATAGCGTCCGTATCGTCGGAACACCATATCTGCGGGCTGTAATACAACATTCCCGGATCAAATCTGGCGCCCCCGCCTGAACAATTTTCCAGCAGAATATGCGGGAACTCCTTAGTCATGCGCTCCTGCAGTTCATATACCGCCAACGCCTGCCTATGAAAAATTTCTCCCTGCCTATCCTCAGGCAGACCGTAACTTCCTATATCGCATAGCTGTCTATTCATATCCCATTTTACATACTCGATATTTGCGCTGCGAAGAACCGCTGATATCATATCATATACATAATCCCTTACTTCTTTGCGCGTCAAATCAAGCACATATTGATTGCGAGAAAGACAACCTATTCTTCCGGGAATCGCAATCGCCCAGTCCGGATGTGCTCTGTACAAGTCTGAATCCGGCGATATCATTTCCGGCTCCAGCCAGATACCGAACTTCATTCCCAGCTTATTAACCTCATCTACCAGATACTTTAATCCGCCCTTAATCTTATCTTCATTGACAAACCAATCTCCGAGGCTGGTATTGTCGTCGTTTCTATGTCCGAACCAGCCGTCGTCCATAACCAGCATTTCTATGCCAAGTTTAGAAGCCTGCCTTGCAATATCAAGAAGCTTATCCGTATCAAATTCAAAATATGTCGCTTCCCAGTTATTAATTAAAATCGGACGCTTCTTATTCTTATACTCACCCCTGATAAGATGATTCCTATATAAATCATGCAGCGTTCTGCTCATGCCGCCGATACCGTCTGCGGAATACACACACACTACCTCTGGAGCTTGAAAGCTCTCGCCGCTCTCAAGTTTCCAACAGAAATTCTCCGGATTAATCCCCATCGTCGCGCGCATACCGCCAAACTGCGTCAATTCTATCTGCGCTGTAAAGTTGCCCGAATATATAAAGTGCATTCCGTATATATCGCCGCTCTCCTGCGTGGCGTCAGGCGATTTCCATGCAATAAAAGGGTGTACCTGATGACCTGATTCTCCACGGATAGAAGCAACTCCCTGCTTTCCTTTCATAACAGGACTGCACTGTATCGCACGCTCCCTTGCCCATGAGCCATGCAGCGTAATCATTTCATAATCTTCGTTATCCATATCGATACAAGCCGATAATACCTTAGTCAGATAGACGGCTTCTTTGCCGTTATTTATTATTTTCACGCTTCTTGTTATGACATCAGTGTCATTAAATATGGAATAAAGTAAAATAATCTGTAATTGCAAAGAGGAATCTTCACAGCAAAGCTCCAGCGTTTTACACTCCTTATCCGTACCGAATGTCGCTGGAAGTCCTTCAAGCTTAGGCTTGCCGTCATATATTTTATGCGAAACATAAGACAGAGAGACTCCCACGTGACCGCCTTTTGTCTTTACGTTAAAAGCGCCTTCCCTGTAATCTCCTAGCCCGCTCCCCGCATACTCCATAGGAAACGTGTCCAAAAATGAAGCCCTATCCCGCATATTCTTCGATGGAACAAAGGGCGCTTCCTGCGTTCTCATCAGATAGGCAAGGTCATCGCTTGCGATTTTTCTTCCATAATAAATATGTCCCACGAAATTTTCTTCGTCCACAATGCCGATACAATAGCTTGTATGCTCCGTATCCAGTTTAAATATACGTTCCTTTGTGTTAAATGTAATGTTCATTCTGCTTCCAATCTCCTCCTGTTTCATTTTAACAAGTAATATGAACTTTATTCATTTTGGCTAAACTCGTACCAGCACATACTAATTTAATCCAGTCCCACGATATCATCAACCGGCAGAGAAAGCACAAACCCCTGCGCCTCGCTCTGCATTCCGCATTTTTGACCGATTGCCTGCATAATGGCAAGCTTATCTTCATTCCTTGCAAGTATGATAACGACTTCCTGCTCCTGCTGCACACTGATTTTCCAGAACTTCGCCGCCTCTTCATTGCCAATCTGTCTACTGTGGAAAACTGTTCCCCCTGTTGCGCCAACAGGTCTTGCAGCTTCCATCACCTCGCCGCTGTATCCCTGATTTACAAACGCCATAATCATGTAATATCCGTTTTCCTTCATATCCGAATCCTCTCCCTTTAATAATGTCCTGTTTATTTCCGGCTGCAAAGTCTCCATCAACTGTACGAGATGCCCGCTGCTGCCGGACATAACGAGCGAAAAAGCTATTCCGGTATTCGGCATTCCCAAATGCAGCTTCTTTTGCAGCTTGGAAATCATTTCATTCGCATACGCCCTCGGCATCATGCACACGGTTACGATTTTATCTACACCGTCGAGTCCGAGCATATCCATGACTTCGCTTGACGCCGTTCCCTGCGCGTGAAAAGTATACTGCACAGGTATATCCGACTGCTTATATAAATCCATCGCCTTCTTAGTAAGCTTCGGCGTCGCAATAAGGAACAATATGCGGAAAGCCCCTTTTTTTATATTTGACGTCATACCTAGACCTCCTCAAACTCGAATATTTCATCGACAATATCCGGATAAACTGTCTCGTGAATTGCCGCATTTGCAACAATGTTAAGCTTATATTGATATAACATTCCCATTATCTGTACGGCGATAAGCGGCGTCAGTGCCACAAGCGCTACCACGCCAAAAGCGTCCTCCATGATATTCCCGCCAACTGCATTACATGCGCCTATGCTGAAAGGAATCAAAAAAGTTGTCGTCATAGGTCCGCTTGCCACGCCGCCGGAGTCAAAGGCGATACCGACAAACATCTTAGGCACAAACCTCGACAAAATCAAAGCCGCTATATATCCGGGTATGACAATATAGTATACGGGAATCCCCGTCAAAACCCTCATCATTGCCAGACCAACGCTGACCGAAACGCCGATTGACAAGCATTTATTCATCGTCCCCGCCGATACCGCGCCGTCAGTCACGTCCTGAACCTGCCTGTTCAAAACCTGTATCGCCGGCTCCGCCTTGACGATATAATAACCAATCAGCATACCTATCGGCACTAAAAGCCATTTCCAGCTTTCCGAAGCGATTTCGTTTCCCATCGAAGAACCTACCGGAGCAAAGCCCACATTGACTCCGCAAAGGAAAAGAACAAGCCCTATATATGTGTACATAAGTCCAACTGATATACGCTTAATCTGGCGCTTCTTGTAACGTTTGCTTAAAACTTGAAAAAATATAAATACTACTACCACAGGAAACAGGGAAATAATGACCTCTTCTATGTAGGGCGGAATACTTTTTAAAAATTCAAGCACTACATCGCGGGTAGTCGCAACGGCTGCTACTTCCGACACCGCATACGCCGCTTCTGTAGGGTTATAAAAACAGCCTAAAATCATAACGGCAAGCACAGGGCCCACACTCGATAGCGCGACCAGACCGAAACTATCACTCGAAGCGTTCTTATCGCCTCTGACCGAAGCAAGACCGATACCCATTGCCATAATAAAAGGAACCGTCATAGGTCCTGTCGTCACGCCGCCCGAATCAAAGGCAACGGCAAGAAAACCCTTAGGTGCCATAAAAGATATGCCGATAAGCGCTATATAAAATACGATTAAAATAGTGGATAAATTAATCTGAAATAAGATTCTGACAATCGCCATCGCCAAAAAGATTCCCACGCCGACAGCCACCGTCAAAATCAAAACGTAGTTAGGAATAGACGGAACCTGTTGCGCCAGAACCTGCAAATCAGGCTCTGAAATCGTTATAATTGTACCCATGGAAAAACCGATAAGCAAAATAAGTATTATATACCGCGTCTTCGATATCTGTACGCCAATACCTTCGCCTAAAGGCGTCATAGACATCTCTGCGCCAAGTTGGAAAAAGCCCATACCCACAACCAGCATAACCGCGCCGCAAAAGAACATAACAATAGTACTAAGCTCTACAGGCACAAGCAATATACTAAGCAACAGAACGATTCCCGTTATAGGCAGGACCGCCGAAAGAGATTCCAATATTTTTTCTTTAAGCTTCTGATTCATTTATAGCCACCTTTAATTACATATATTAGAATTATAGCATAAAGTTGCCAACTCGTGTAGGTGGTGTGGAAATAAATTCATGTAAATTTTATAAGTCTATACGGCTTGGGGCTGAACTGTTACAGTACATTATGACTGAAACTGTATCGGCGTCACGTCTTCGCTTAACGGTTTCATTTCATATTCAGGCAGCCCGTCTAAGAGCAGTTCCAGACAAGTCCCCGTAGCATAGACTACATCATGCGCTAACATCACTACTTTTTTACGACCGAAAGTGCTCCCCAGACCATTTACCACTAACTGCGCGGGATCCGGATCTTTTACCGCGTCCTCCATGCTGGCGTTCCAGTCAAAATATATGTATCCGCGCTTTGTCATTTCATCAATAATTGCCTCCCGCACTTCGCCATTGTATGCGTTAATACTCCCACCGGGAAAGCGGAACAGATTAGTCTCCACACCCGTTACTTCATACACGGTCTGCCTTGCCGTTTCAAAATCCTGAATATAACTCTCCACGCTGCTGTATATCTTCTCATAATCATGGTTATCACAATGAATCCCTATGGTATGTCCCTCCGCTACGATACGTCTTGCCATCTCCGGATGCGCCCTTACATTCTCTCCTATTAGAAAAAATGTCGCCTTAATTTCCCTCTCCTTTAGAATATCGAGGACTCTCGCCGTATTTTCTTCGGAAGGTCCATCGTCAAATGTTAGATACATTGTCTTAGGGCGAAAATAATACTCTATTCCCTGAACTATACCCACCGCTATCTGCTGCTGATATTCCGGCGTAGAAAGCTTCGCACGCTCATTAGTATCAGATAGAAACCCGCTCTCAACCAGACACGCAGGCATCGTGGTATTTACCGTCACGTGAAAATCTGAATCTCCCCTAAGCTCTCTCATATCAGCTCCGGTGCTTAACATCGTCTGCTGCCATATGAGCTGTGCAAGCCTCTTACTGTCGCGGTTCGTATCCGTTCCGTCATACCATACCTCTATGCCGCTCACATTATCGACCTCGGCGGCGTTCTGGTGAATACTTACATAAATATCGGCGTTTACTTTCTTTGCCGCTTCTACACGGTCCTCTTTGGCTATATATGTATCGTCTTCTCTCGCCATAACAACCGTGTACCCCAATTCCTCTAACTGTGCCTGAACAAGCTTGGCGATTTTTAAATTTATTACTTTTTCCTGAATACCGTCTCTCGCGCAGCCTTCGTCGCTTCCGCCATGTCCGGCATCTATGAAAATAACGGGAATCTCATTTTCCACCGCCTCTGCCATATTATCTTTAACCAGCTCCTGCGCAGTCTTTATTTCCTCGGCTACCGTATTCTGAAAAAATTCAGCCGTAGTCAATATATCCGCTCCGGTTTCTTCGCTGATTTCCTCTACTGCCCACACGTTCACCATCGGCATATTCTGTATCAAAAGTACTGCCGAAGCGACAATCGCTATCGCAAGACTGAGCGCTAATATCCGCCTTCCCGTTTTTAATCTTTTCTTTTTCTTAAGATAGTGACGATAATAATCTGAATAATTTGCTTCTCTCGTGTGCATACTTTGATACCTCTCCTCCGTATTTATGACAGCGGCTTTTCATACTATAAAAAATAAAAAGCCCTTGTGTTATCCTGCTATATACAGGATACACAAGAGCTGCATCATAGTTTCATCATAGTTGTATCAAATTTACATATTTTTTGCATCAAAGTTGCATCATTATAATAGCTCTACGGTTTTCACAACATTCCGGCAGCGACTGCTCTAGGATATCTTAAGGAATATTTCGTTTATTCCCTCATAAAAGCCTATCGTCACTACCGTCCTTTCATCGCCCATGCCCGAAAATACATACTTTTTATAGTATGGAGTAGTCTCTAAGAGCGGATTGTCCGACTCATACGGCGAAGGACTCCCAAGCCCCATATATGCGCTCCACTCCTCAATAACCGCATCTGTGTCGATATCTTCCCACAGAAGAGAAGTTCTTGCATAAAACTCATATATTTTTCCGTCTTCCGCACCGATATAGGCGTCTATCAGACGATTTCCCTTATCGGCGTTTACCTGACTGTTGGATAGGCTAAGCTTCCAGACCGCGATATTGTTTCTGGGCTCTAACACGTCAATAGCAGAATAAAGAGTTGCATCATATGATTCCGGCACTACTTCCCTGACGCCTTCCGGCAGTATTCCGACTTCCTTCAAAGTTTCTATGGCGTCGTTACACGTTTCGTATATCTGCTCGTCCGAAATCTCTTGGTCGGAAGGAGTTCTGTAATTTGCCACAAACGCATATGAGCCCTCTAACTCCTGATACAGTCCCGTCTCTGACAAATTCATCATCGCTCCGCTGTCATTTCCCGAAAGCGCCTGCGCACTTAAGCATCTGGAAAGAATATACAGTTTTTCATTGGCGTTTAATTTATACCTGTATCCTTCTCCCGATGTTTCTACGGTTTCCACATTAATCTTATTAAGCGTTCCGCGGTCGCGATATTTAGTAAGCTCCTCCGGTCCCCAGATGGATATAGCAAGCGCGCCTACTGCAAAAAGAAGGAATACCATTATTTTAAGTTTATACAACATTTAACTTTCCTCCCCTCTTTTTAATACGAAGCTAAAGCACGAACCCTTGCCTTCCTCGCTCTCTATCTCTAATTCACTGTCATGAATTTTCAATATCTCCGCGCAGAGCGCAAGCCCAAGTCCCGCCCCGTTCTTACTTCTGGCGCGGGATTTATCAACCATATAAAACGCCTGCGTAATCTTACGCTGTTCCTCTTCCGGAATACCGATTCCATAGTCTCTGACCAAGAACCTATAACCATCTTCAAGCGCTATTCCGCTTACGTCGATACGGCTGCCTGCTTCCGACGCCTTACACGCATTATCTATCAGGTTTACCAGTACTGACTTAATCAGATTAACTTCGGCAAGAATATCGCCATGCTCGTACTCAAAGTGAAAATCCATATCCCTGCTGCCTATAAACATATCCTTCAGATATTCAAATATATGCTCCGCCGCATACTTCTGTAACTGTGCCTGCGTATTACCTGCAACAATAATATCCAAAAGCCTCAGCGACATCGCTTCCAGCCGCTTTCCTTCCGTATAAATATAATTTGCCGACATTATGCTCTGTTCCTCGTCCATCTTATGAGAACGAAGCATATCGGCATAACCGATAATCGCCGTGAGCGGAGTCTTAAGCTCATGTGCAAACGCCCCCATAAACTCCTCTTTTGCCTCGATTTCTTCTTCCAGTTTATCGATGTTCCTCTCAAGAGCCTCCGCCATACTGTTAAAGTCTCTTGTAAGCTGTCCGAGTTCGTCCTGACTAACCTGCCTTGCACGGTAATAATAGTCGCCTGCCGCCATTCTCTTAGTCGCCCGCGTAAGCAAGCGCACGGGCTTAGTCAAAAATGAAGAGATAAAGTGCATAATTACAGTACCCGCAAGCAGCATGATAAGCGTAACCCTTCTATACAAAGAAAAGCCCATTTCCCGCTCCGTAAACACCTCGGAGACGTCTCTTAAAGTTTCCAGATATATAACCCTGTTTAACGCTTTTACCGCGGTTCCCGTGTGAATATAATATTTATCCTGTGCCTGAATGACCTGATATGCCTTAACATTCTCATCTATCTGCGCAAGCAGTTCGTTGTCCCCTTCTGATTCAGAGTCCGTATACTCTTCAAAACCAATGCTGGCATACAGAAGCTTTTGCTCTTCATCAGAAATACGAATCAGCCTGCCTCCGCCCTGCCCGCTTCTTTCCAGATTAGCCGCAATCTCCTCCACCGTGGTATCCGGCAGATAACTGTATTTCGCCGGCACGCTTAGCGCCGCCGTCTCAAAAGCAAATCCAAGAATACTGCTTTCGTCCAATGCCTGTCCGACTTCACGTTCCAGCGAAGTCTCGAATACATAATTCACAAAATAATAACCGCTGAAGCCAAGTGCCAACGCCATGACAATGACCATCCACAGCAGTATTTTATATGAAAATTTCATTCTCCGCAGCCATGCCTTTCCTTCATTTACACTTCCAAACGATATCCTACTTTATAAACTGCAACTAAGTTATTCTCCCAGCCGAGTTTCTTTCTTAAACGCTGCACATGCAAATCCAGTGTGCGACTGTCGCCGAAATATTCCTCTTCCCATACTTTCTCGTATAACATTTCCCTGAACAACGCCACATTTTTATTTCTCATAAAAAGCACTAAAAGACCAAATTCCTTATTAGTCAACTCTACAAGCTTTCCCGCTTTAGTTACCCTGCGCGCCTCAACGTCCACCGTGATATCTCCCTCTATCAGCTTCTGATCCGCCTTATTATAACGACGCAGCACAGCCTCTACCCGCGCAACTAACTCTACCACATCAAAAGGCTTCACAAGATAATCGTCAGCCCCTAATTTAAGTCCCTTTACCCTGTCCTTCACTTCATGCTTAGCGGTGATAAATATTACCGGAACGCCAAGCGGACGTATGTACTCCATAATGTCATACCCATCTGCCCCCGGCAGCATGATATCCAATAAAATCAAATCATAACTGTTCTTTTCAATTAACTCAATCGCCTTCAACCCGTCCTGCACAGCAGTACAATGATAGCCTGCCGATGACAAATTTAAATCTATCAAATCACAAATCGGTTTTTCATCGTCCACAATAAGTATCTTAATCACGTCTCTACCTTATCCTTTCCTCAATTCGTCGCTTCCCAGCCCCAATATTTCCGCGCCTTCTCAACCAGTAATTCCATTGTATCGTCATCGCCGCAGCGATATTTCTTCTTGATATCCGTATCCGCTGAAAATCCGCCCGTCCGCTGATAGTAGATGGAAAAATCACTCTCAATAATCAGCTCGCCGCCGTCGCCTTCATAACTATACCTTGCAAGCACCGTTATATCTTTAAGTCCATCTCCGTCAATATCCCGACAGCTTATGCCCTTTAAAGCATACAGATTATCATAATATCCCATGGGCTGTAAGCTGGATACGATATTCCCCTGCTCGTTTACCAGATAAATCATAAAAACGTCATAATTGGAAATCCTGTATGTACCCGGCACCACCTGCAGCTTACCTAGCTTGCCGAAAGTTCTATAATAGCATTGCTCCGTAATAATCTCCATACCGTGCGATAGCAGTTCGTCCAAAGTCTCCGCAGTATATAGAAATTCCGTGGAAGCATTATCCCTGACAAACGCCGTAATAAACTCTGCGCTTTTATTCATGCCGAAACGATTTATTTTATCGGAGATGCGATAGTCGCGGTAGAAATTTACCTCAGTCCTGCTCTGGAACAATACGTCGCCTACTTTATTCTTTATGTCAGTATACGGCGCTTCTGTGTCGTTGCTGGAAGTAATAAGTATTATATCCATACGTCCGTCTAAATCTAAGTCCCTGAAACCGATAGCCGCAATACTGCATTCCGGCTGCTCCATCTGCCCCAGCACACGATTGTTGACTTCAAGCTGGTCCGTCTTATAAATAATGTTTCCGTCTGTATCCGAAAGAAATAACGCCATACGATTATAGTTTTGCTCAAAAGCAGGAATAAGAGATATCTCGCCTTCCTCGTATCCCGGTATCTCCATCGGAAAGACCTGCTCTTCCACAATTTCAAATCCGTTATCTGAAATGTCTGACCTGTATTCGATGGCGTTAAACCTTGCTTTGTACTCCTGATATTTGGCGAGTACGTTTTCCTGCGTGTCGGCGGCATCCGATTTTGTACAAGGCGAAAGGCATAAAAATACTGTCTCCGCCAAGACCATCATTATTATTCTTATGTATTTAAAAGATTTAACGGACTTCAATTTTCTGCCTCCAAATCCTTGTAAACTTTTGTATTTTGTCGCTTCTTGTAATATGTAAGTTTAATTGTAAATTAATTGGCGGTTATTTGCAAGTAATAACGAGCCCGTTCAATCAAATAAATATTGATATTTTCGCCGCTGTATCCTGAGCAATTCCCTGACTCTTTCCTTTATCTTTGATGGATATTCCTGCTCATTATCTAAAAGCTTTTCCACATCTGCATTTGTAAACCTAAATCTTATATGCTGTCCATACAGCTTTTCCGCCATGTCTAACTGCTCGTCAAAATCCCTGCAAAATGTTTTCGCCTTTGGCTTTTCATATAACCTGTCTAACGGCGCGTCCATTGGATAATCCATACTCGTATCTGCCAGCAGCGACGCTCCGTGGTCAAATAATGGGCAATAATGATACTTTCCAAATTCGTCCATAAGAACCGCTATATTATGAGTATGCCTATCTTCATTTAAGAAAAAAGCGTCTATTGTCAAAAGAATACTTATATACCTGCCAAACTCCTGCAGTCCGGTCAGCTTTTCTACCTGCTCAACTAAAAACAATTCCCGATTTTCTATATCGTTAATTCTAAAGACACTTTGATAAAGACTTTCTCCAAAATGCTGCCAGAACAGTCTCTCTAATGTTATCATTTGCCAATCTGATGGAAGAAAATTATTGCTTTGGCAGCCTAAATACATTGTCTCATTATATTTAATTTTAACAGTATCATACAATAGAAACTCCTCAGCGCTTAACGTGGAAAACTCCATAAGATGTGACACTACGTACTCTACAAGCCCCTCATATCCCGTATAATCAGCCTTATACCACTTCCCACCGCTGTACCATTTCAGTTGATTGCCTTTAGAAGACTGTCTGTTTTCTTGTCGAATGTCCTGCTCAAATAATGATACCATTGCTATCTCCTCTCTACCTTAAGCCAGAATTCATCATCAGCCATTCTCCCCTGCGTCTTTTCAATAATCATAAGCGGATCATAAAAGGGCAAATCCAATTCTTCCAGCATAAGCTTCATTTTGTCCCGACTTCTTGGAAAGCAGCGTGATTCCAAAAATGCCTCATACTGCTCATAAGTAGGATTTTCTATTTTACCAAATGCACGGCGCATGACATCTTGTGTATAGTTATAGATTATCACTTTTCTGTATTGTGGCGAAACATCAATAATCGTGTATGTTTCTTCCCCCTTCCCATACCAAAGGCGAAGCGTTCCTTTCCATTCAGGCACCCGAAAACGCTCTACGCAATCTCTGTCTTCCTGAATTAATCTGCACAGGGTAACAATTTCACCTTTAATTTGAGTTTTTTGTATTTCCCATCGCTCTATTGTTTTTACGGATACGTTGACAAAAGATGCAAATTCAGCCTGCGTCAATCCCAGACTTTTTCTAAGAAGCTTTATTTCATTCCCGCTGATTGAATTTGCAAATACATATTTATTCTTTGCCTGTTTATCACTTGCCCGCGCCATACTTATATCCCTCTGCCTGTATGTTAATATTTTAATATTATTGAAATAATTTACGCCAGTTACTTATAAAGATATAATAAGTCTATCCTCAAATCCTGCATTTCATCATTATATTTATCGTAATATTAGAATAGCATGTTAAACCCCTCAAATCAAGTAGTTTTTTAGCGTTTTTGCCACTTAATTTGAGGGGCTATTATACAAATTTACATTGTTTCTTATTCAAATACATAATAATGGTTTTAGTTTCTCTACCAATACTACCAATTCATCAACATTACCCCCATAGCAATATTGCCCACACTTCCCATAATTTTTGTATCCATACTCTATACACGCCATCAGGAAAAATGACCTACCAATTACTGTATCATCTATCTCAATATAGTTACCTTCCCCATAAAAATGACAAGTCTCTTTTTGTATTGCATTTGCATATTTTTTTATTAGTGCATAATAATCTTTACCCAGTTGTTTTTCCTCATTAGCAAAATGACCGTTTTCGAATACCCATCTCAAATTGGTTTCCTTTTTTTTTCATAAAGAACCAGCATTAAAATTTCAAAAACCAAAATACTGCTGTCCACAATTTTATTATCACATACAAGTCCATATATTATTTCAGCTTTATTAAATATTTTTTCTTGTGTCCTAATATCTACTCCTGTCATAATATTTGATAAAAAAGTATCTATTTCTTCTCTCTCCTCATTTTTAACATCAAATAAGGAAACAAAACTACTGTATTTAGACAAGTAATCAGATGCCTTTCCCTTTTCCAGTGATAATTCAAACGAAACAAACTTTCGCAGATATCTGTCTACATCTATACCACTAACACCATATATTTGCTCAACCATATGTTCTATTTGTTTTTTATCCATCGCTATAATAACAATAACGTTCTCTATATCTGCAAATATATGATGTAAACGCTCCAAAACTTTTATCGTATATGTCGGTAAACATCTGTCCAATTCATCTACCAAAATTACTATTGTCTTTTCTTTTGCAATCTTTTGTATACCTTCCCGCGTTTTTTCTAACGCTTTTCTAAAACCATACATTTCATCGAATGATATATCATGGCTTTTATCATTTTGTTCCAAAACATTCTGTGCAACTTCAACAAGATTAATTCCTATTTTATTTTTACAAAGCTCTTTAACTATTTCTATCAATGTTGCCTTCACTGTATTCCACGAAAGATTAATTGCATCTTCCGCTCCTTCCGGCAATACTCTAAATTCTCTTTCGGTTGCATCCAACATAGCTGCTATAATTGCAATAATCGGTTCTTCATAATAATCATATTTCCAACAGTCATAATGAAATACTAAATACCTTTCCGCATTTGTTTCTTCCGATTGCGTTACTTTTAATTTTTCTTCAATCCTTTCCAATATAAAACTTTTCCCACTTCCCCACACACCGTCTATCGCAAAACAACATCCTGTTCCACTTTTGGAAATCACGTTTACTATATTGCAAACACGTTCTATAAATTCCTGCCTATTAAGTACATCCTGTTTGTTTTTCATAATAGTTCAACTTCCTTTCACTGCCATACGTCAATCTCCTTAAAACACATTTTCAAGTGCCACCCAATGTTCATCCGCCATGCTCTTAGCAAACTCAGTATTATTAATGTAAAGCCGATTATCCTTATCGCGTACAAATCCCCAACGAATGCCCTTAGCTTCGGCATATTCCTTAAACGCATTAAACTTATTCTCTATCTGGCGATCAATATTCTTATCTTGCCCTTTTGCTTCACCGCCTTTTGTCTCAATCACCCAAATTGTACCATCGTCCATCTTCACAATGTAATCTGCGTAGAATAACCTTTGTTTTTCAATTCCATTTGCATATACAATCGAAAAATACTGCTGCCCACTGTCACCGTTTTTATACACCCAATCAATACCCTTCCGTTTCTCACAATATTGCTCAAACAGCATTTCGCAAGTGCTTCTTACAAGGCTTGTGGCATAGCCGGAAGTATATTCCTGATATGCGTTACTCAGGTACTCTACTTCGTCCTTTACACCGGGATCATATTTGAAAAAGTCCTGTTCTGGTATATGAAATGCTGATGTTTTAGGAATCAAATTTAAAGTATTCTGTTTGGACATTTCAGAAGTAACCTCTCGAAATTCCTCTTTAAGCATATGCTCATTATTTACCACAAACGCATAAAATTCCGCCGTATTTAAACTTAAAAGTTTTTTGTTTACATTACCGCCTTTACGGAACAGGCGTTCCAACATTGTTTTTACCTTGACTGTCGGCATACCAATAGTTGTCTTAATCGCATCAACGCTATGCAACAAATAAATACCGTGTATATGGGTATTTACCCTTTTTCGCGTAGTGTAATAATTTGTGCTTTCTGCCACTCGATTCGTATATACATATTGTCCATATAATGCCTGTCCCAATATTTCTTCCCCAAAACAATATCCGGCATCCAAAAGCAATAACATGTTCTGTTTTTTATCTGCCCCCAGCTTGTATTTTTCTATCAGATGATCATAAACTTTATTTAATACTTCTCGCTCACCCAAACCGTCAAAGTCAAGATCACGAATCTGTTTTTCCAGCGTAAATGTTTTGCATTTATCTTTCAGAAATAATCTGCGTGTTTCATACGCTTTGTCCATATTAGCAAGCAGTCCCGCTTTATATTTTTCATCAAAAGTATAAACGTAACAAAAATCTAACAAATCATCTTCATAGTGAACAGCTTCCGGCATTCTACGTATACGACCGATTGTTTGGATTTCAAAACTCTCACTCATATTCTCTCGCAATTTGACAAGGATTTTGGCACGAGGGCAATCCCACCCTGTACTGATTGCCTGTTTCATAAGTAAAAAAACGGGAATCCCATCATTCTGTGTCAGATTGTCCGGCAAGTCTTTCTTATCTTCACTCATCCATTTGCTAACCATGCCATTGTCATATGTATACCCCATAGTTTCCAACTTACGCTCCACTGCTGCAACCGTTTCCGGCTGTCCGTTCGGAAACTGAATCAAAACCAAAGGTCGTATGGTTTTCCCAATCTCTATATAACGAGCAGCAATCGCTTTCCTTTTAATATCAGCAAGATCAAGAAGATAATCATAATCATCTGTAATCTCAACTCCGTCCGAAATTCCTTCATTTACATAAAGCGCTTTGGTAATCAATCCCTCATTAATAACATCCAATTCATCAACTTCTATAAATTCGTACCTCTTATTTTCTATTGCAGTAGCGCTTACACGAATAATATTCCTTGCCGAAAAAGCATCAATAATACTTTTTGCTTTCGCCGTATTATTGGAATGTTCCTCATCAATAATTACAATAAATTCCGTTCCGCCCCTATGTGCATCTGCTATACGGTCATACATATTTTTACGTTCACTGTCACGTATTGCCGTATTTCCCCTTTTCGTTACCAATTCCCAATTAATAAACGTGGTACTCCCCGATACAAATCCATTCAAAAGTGCACCAAAAAGATTCTGCGTATTAAGATGCGCTGCAAACTCCTGCATTTTCTTACGGCTCTGCTCCTCTAAATCCCCTTTGCCGGGGCAAAGCCAGATAAAAGCTGTATTGCTTTCAACATTAGAAAGGTACTCCTCTATGTAAGCAATTAAAATAACTGTTTTTCCGGCTCCGGTTGGCGCTTTAACTGTAATTGTCTGTTTGCAATTTTTATTCGATGTCAAATCAATCAGTTTCATCACGGTCTGCTCTTGGAAATCAAACAGATTTATTGTAAGTCCTGGATTTACCATGTCTCTCCGACCTCCCTTAACTCAAATTTGAAATAATAGTCAGGAATAATGTGTATCTGCACGTTTCTAAACAAGGCATTTTGCGCCGTAGTCAACAATACATCCCTAGAAATATATAACGCCCTAATATTCGCATATTCATCCCAATGTTACTCAAGTTCGTCCGCCTCATCATCACTCAAAATAATAAAATATTCCTTATTGTCAATTTTTATGCCATGTTCCAACTGAACCATTTCTGTTATATGTTTCAGTAATTCTGTGCTCACATCATCGGAATCTTTGGATACAAAATCGGTGCGGTAATATTTTAGGTTAGAAGGAATACCTTCAGAATATATGCTCTCATCCATTCGCTTTCCTATAATAACAGTCTTTATGCGGGGATATGTAATATCTTCACATATCCTGTTTTCATTATTTGTGCATAATATAAATTTTCTTTTTCCCTTATCCGCCTGATTCAATTCCAATACAGCCTGTGCCGTTGTTCCGCTGCCAGCAAAAAAGTCAAGCACCAATGCTTCCGGATTTCTAACTTGAAATGCAGACACTCTATTTTCTATTTGGTGATTATAACAACATACGCAAAAGAGCTGTTACGCATACATTTAGCTCACAGCTCTTTGATAACATATAAACCATCTATCCCATTTGCCATACTATTTGATGTTAGACACATTGTTCATCCCGAAGCAGTTCCATGATTCTTTCTGCCCCTTTCTTTGTGTCTGCAATAATTTCC
>JAMPHY010000015.1 GCA_023663185.1 Clostridiales bacterium
AAGAGGCTTGTTTTCTGCAATATTAGTGCGAATTATTTTTTCCTTTCAGGGCTGAAAATATAGATTGACAGCCTACACAATTCTTGTGTAGTGTTATAGATAGATAATATTGAAAAAGAAAGAAGGGGTAAAAGACGATGGAAAGAAACATCAAGCAAATTGTTTCACAGATGACTTTAGAGGAAAAAGCAGGAATGTGCTCAGGCGAGGATTTTTGGCACCTAAAAAGCGTAGAACGGCTGGGAGTTCCAACAGTAATGGTATCGGACGGACCTCACGGACTGCGTAAACAGCCGGAGACGGCAGACCATCTTGGAATGGGAGAGAGTATTGTTGCGGTATGCTTTCCGGCGGCGTGCGCCGTAACGTCAAGTTTCGACACAGAGCTTATTCATAAGATGGGAGAGATATTAGGCGAGGAATGTCAGGCGGAGGATATAAGCGTACTTTTAGGACCGGCGGTTAATATCAAGAGAAGTCCCTTATGCGGACGTAACTTTGAATATATGTCGGAGGACCCGTATCTTGCCGGTAAAATGGCGGCGGCTTATGTTGACGGCGTGCAGAGTCAGGGTGTAGGCACAAGCATAAAGCATTATGCCGCGAACAATCAGGAATACAACCGTATGAGTTGTTCGTCCAATATGTCTGAGCGGACGTTACGGGAAATTTATCTGCCTGCTTTTGAGATGGCAGTTAAAGAAGCGCAGCCCAAGACGATTATGTGCAGCTATAATAAGATTAACGGAGTTTATGCTTCGGAAAACCGCCACCTTTTAACAGAAATCTTAAGGGACGCGTGGGGCTTTGAAGGTTATGTGATGACAGACTGGGGCGCGGTTGCAGACCGTGTAAAAGGCATTGTGGCGGGACTTGATTTAGAAATGCCGGGAAGTGGCGGATTTAATGACGCCAAGATAATTGCGGCAGTTAAGGAAGGAAGTCTGGACGAAGCTCTTCTTGACATTGCAGTAGAGCGTATTTTGAAAGTTGTATTTTCCTATATAGATAACCGCCGTCCCGAAGCGGTATTTGACAGGGATGCGGACCATGAAAAAGCAGTCAAAATCGAGACAGAGAGCGCGGTTCTCTTAGAGAATAACGGCGTGCTTCCGTTAAAAGCCGAGGCAAAAGTAGCATATATCGGCGAGTATGCTGCCAAACCGCGTTATCAGGGCGGCGGTTCGAGTCATATCAATTCAAGCAAAGTAGTTTCTGCATTGGAGAGCGCGAAGGCGAAAAACCGTGCGGTAACTTATGTAAAGGGATTTCCGTTTGATAAGGACGAGGAGAATGAGGAAGAATTAAAAGCGGCGCTGCAGGCGGCGAAAGAAGCGGAAGTGGCTGTGATTTTTGCAGGACTTCCAGATGTGATTGAGTCGGAAGGATATGACAGAAAAGATATGAAGCTTCCGGCGTGCCAGAATAAACTGATTGAAGCGGTAGCACAAGTACAGCCGAATACTGTGGTTGTCTTACACAATGGAAGTCCGGTCGAGACTCCGTGGGTGGACAAAGTAGCGGCAGTTTTGGAGATGTATCTTGGTGGTCAGGGCGTAGGAGAAGCCACAGATAAGCTTCTTTACGGTGAGGCAAATCCTTCCGGACGCCTTGCCGAGACTTTTCCGCTTCATCTTGAAGATAACCCAAGTTATCTGTACTTTCTCGGAGATGGAGATAACGTGGATTATGCGGAAGGCGTCTATGTGGGCTATCGTTATTACGATACTAAGAAAATGCCTGTACGCTGGGCGTTTGGACATGGCTTGTCCTATACAACTTATGAGTACAGTAACTTAAAAATGCCTGCGGAGGCGTTGAATGACGATAACTGTGTGAAGATAACGGTCGATGTGAAGAATGTCGGAAATATGGCGGGTAAGGAAGTAGTACAGCTCTATGTCAGCGATAAAAACGGCACGCCAATAAGACCAGTAAAAGAACTGAAAGGATTTGTCAAAGTCGCGCTTGAGCCAAACGAGACGAAGACAGTCGAGTTTACGCTGAATGCAAGGGATTTATCGTTCTATCATGAAGGACTTGGCGATTGGTATGCGCCCTCTGGAAAATATGAGGTATTGGTAGGACATGCAAGCGATGAAATAGTTTTGCGTGGTGAACTTGGCTTTGAGACGAAGAAACAGCTTCCGCTGTATGTAGACGGAGCTACTACCATAGGACAGCTTCTGGCAAATCAAGTGACGGCGCCTGTCGTTAGAGAGATGATGAAAAATATGCAGGAAGCAATGCAGCCTCAGGGAGCAGATACTGTGGATGCTGAGAGCGCGGCGGATAATCTTGGCACGGGCGCAGAGATGATGGAAGCAATGATGGCGGGAATGCCGCTTAAGTCTATAGCAAGCTTCGCAGGTGCGGAAGTAGCTGCTAAGATAGAAGAGTTGATGGGGACGCTGAATCAGATGCTAGGGAATTAGACTTTTTAAAAAAAGCCTGACTGGAAAAGCATAAATGATTGCTGGTTCCAGACAGGCTTTTTTACTGTATAAGAACGTCCTATAAAACTTCCTCTATCAAATATTTAATAGAAATACAATATATATATCTATAATATATAATCTATAAAATATATCTAATACATATCTAATATATATAGAATATTACAATATTATCCTAAAAATTACAATATAAAAACGAAAATAATATTTATAGTTATTATAAATACATGATAGAACGATTATTTTAATTGTCATGGAAAAGTGGAATGAAATAAACCTTAAAGGAGGAAATGTATGACAGAGAGGAAAACGATTACGTTATTAAGCGGCGGGTTATTTGATAAACCGATTATGGATTCTAAAGTAAAAACCTGCGCTGTGTCAAAGAAGGAATTAATTTTAGGTCATCTTGTTGGACCATTGGGGCTTATTTTCGTCGTCAATACGATTGCGGCGTTGGTAGAGAAGTTCTTTACCCAGCAGACAGGAGCCATGTATGGGACAGAAAACGTCGCAATGATACAGAAAATGGGCGGCTACTATGAGGTAATCATGACAGTTGCCAAAATTTTGGCGATATTTACAGGACTGTTAAACGGCTGGCTTATGCAGCATACCAAATCACGTCAGGGAAGGATGCGTCCGTGGCATCTGATATTTGGCTTTGTTTCAATTATAATCGGCGGATTGATTTTCTTATTCCCCGGTACGACATTAGGTGAATCCTACTGGTATTACTTCTTTATATTGCTTATTTGTTATCATACGGTGGGTTCTTCGTATTTTTATCTGTTTAGGGATACCATCTGTTCATTGATTACCCGTGATCCGATAGAAAAGACCAGAGTGAAATTCATCAGGCAGATGTCGTGGACCTTGATTTCCGGTATGATTATCGGCATGTTGATTAACATGGTAGTGCTTCCAATGTGGCTTGAGCATGATATTACCGGATATGCGAAGCTCTTAGTGGCGCTTTCCATTATTGCGGTTCCGCTGCTTTTGATTGAGTATTATTATACTAAAGAGAGAATTATTGAAGATGTGGCGCAGGAAGTCGGTATGGATAAGGAAAACAGCATTCCGCTGCGCGACCAGGTGAAAGCGCTGCTTACCAATAAGTATTACGTTATATTCATGATACTTATGACAGTCGGCGGCATTGTAGATAATTTTAAAGGCGGAAATGTCCAATATTTTTACGTTAAATTTTTATTGGGCGGCGACCAGAATCCTTTGATGTTTACTCTTTATCAGGTGATTACAGGCATACCGTTAGGCTTGGGCGCGATTGCGATTTACCCGCTGGCAAAGAAGTTTGGAATTAGAAATGTTTCTATGGCGGGCTATGCTATGGCGTTGGTAGGAAGTATTATGGGCTGGCTGTTTCCAAGCAACGTTACGCTTGCTATGGTTGCAGGTTTCTTAAGGCAGACGGGAATGCTGCCTAATGCCTATGTTACTGCGACATTGCTATGCTTTGCCTTTGACAGTGTGGAGTTTAAATCGGGGCTGCGTCTGGAAGGATTGTTAGGCGTTTCGATTATTACGGCGATTCAGGCAGGAATCTACGCGCCGTTTGCAGGCGGCTTTGAAGCTTCTATATTGAAACTGGGTTTTGTCGATGTGGTAGGCGTAACGCCAAGTGCGGAAGTAATTCGTTTTATGACTCTTGCCTTCTATTTATTTGATATTATTCTGGCGGTCGCATATCTGGTTCTTTTACCGTTTATGGACGTGGAGAAACATCTGCCTGAGATTAATACAGAGCTGGCTCGCCGTCGTAAAGAAGCTGTGCTTGCCCGCGGCGAAGAGTGGGTTGAACCCGAAGAACTTGAGCGTCGTGAAAGAGAACAGGCAGAGAGGGAATATGAAGAGAACCGTATCGCTGACTTAAAAGAACGCTGCCGTAAGAAAGGCTTGGATTTTGATACAGAGAATGCTAAATACATAGCAAAAGTTGAGGCTAAGAAAAAGAAAAAGGAAGCTAAAGGGGCAAAATAAGATGAAATACCATTATCATGTTCCAGAGCATAAGAAAGTCCGTGTCATTATTGATACAGACGCCAAAAATGAAGCAGACGACCAGTATGCAATCGTGCATGCACTTTTGACAGAGAAATTTGATGTGCGTGGAATCATTGCGGCGCATTTTGGAAATTTTCATTCTGAACATTCAATGCTTGACAGCTATGAGGAATGTATACGCATAAGTAAGTACATGGGGACTGATATAAATATTTATCATGGCGCTGAACGTGCGATTAATTCTAAAACGGATTATGAGTATTCAGAGGGCGCAGATTTAATCGTCCGCGAGGCGCTTTTAGATGATTCCCGTCCGTTGTATGTTCTTTTTATGGGACCTATTACCGATATGGCGTGTGCGCTGCTAAAGCACCCGGAAATTGAAGGACGTGTTACTGCAATTTGGAATGGCGGCGGGCAGTATCCTGATGGCAGTACGGAATTTAATTTGAGTAACGATATCTTAGCGGCAAATATTGTTATGAGTTCCAAGTTGGATATTTGGCAGATTCCTGCTGATGTGGTGGCGCAGATGGCGGTTGGTATCGCAGAGTTGGAGCAGAAAGTCAGACCATATGGGAAGATAGGGCGATATCTGTTTGAACAGCTTGTTGAATTTAATGATTCAAAGAACGCTCATTGGACGTCGGGCGAAACATGGTGTCTTGGCGATAACTGTACGGTAGGCGCACTTTTACATCAAGATATTTATGCGTATACAATGCAGGAAGCGCCCGGATTTAACGATGACATGACTTATATTCATAACACAGGATACAGATGTATCCGCATATATCATAAGATTAACGCATCACTGGTGCTTGGAGATTTGTTTGCTAAATTAGCGCTTTGTTTTCCTGCTGATTAGGGGGGCGTTTCTTGATAAGGATATCCGAATAGGAGGTAAGATTTTATGAGTGGGCTATATCATTTTTCAGATGATGGGAATACATGCGTGATCACAAGTCCCAATACGCCGCGTTTTTGGTATAACTATCTGTGGAATGAAAACGGATATTGTGCTCAGATTGCCCAGACAGGGCAGGGACGCAGTTATTATATTGACGAGCAGGCGAATATGTGCCGTATTAATCAGGGAGACGCTCGTTTCATCTATATTAGGGATGAAGAGAGCGGAGAATTTTGGAATATCGGCAAGGGACCGTCTGACCAGCCGGTAGACAGCTATGAGTGCAGGCACAGTATATGGGATTCAACGATTAAAACAGGAAAAGACAAAATAATCTCTACCTGGCAGATTTTTGTTCCACAGGATGCTTTCCATGAAATGTGGGGGCTGACGGTGCGCAATGAAGATACAAGAAGCCGGACAATCAGCATTTTCACGGCTGTTTCTTTTGAACTGGAAGGATTTTCGTATCCACGCTACTATGAGATGTACCGCTGTCTTGAAACAGGTTTTGATGATAAGCTGAATGGCATATTCTGTAAATCGAGTCACCCATTTGCCCCGCATAAGCGGTATAATGGCTTTTTGGCGTCATCGGAAAAGGCGTTTGCTTATGATGGGGATCTGACGGCTTTTTGTGGTCCTACACAAACGCAGACGCGCCTTGACACTTCGCCGGTGGCACTGTTTGTACGGCCAAAGATTGTAGCGGAGGGGCTGGACTGTACGGGTTCAGAGGCAGCGCTCTTTATTCCGGGCGGAGTACTGCAGTATAGGCTAACGCTTGAACCGGGTGAGGAAAAAGAGATTTATCTGGCGTTTGGCGTTTGCGAGTCAAAAGAGGAAGCATATGAGACTGTTGGAAGATACATAAATAAAGAAGCTTTTGATAAGGAATATCAGCGGACAAAGGACGCGGTTTTACAAAAATATAATGCCCTTTCTCTACATATACCGGATGAGAAATTGGGCGTGCAGTTAAATTCATGGATTAAAAAACAGGTGGATTTCTGTATCGTCGGGAAAAAAGGAGTACGGGATAATCTTCAAATCGCGGTTGCTCTGCTAAATTTCCGACAAGAAAAGGCGGAAGCTGAAATATTGGAATGCCTGCGCCATCAATTTAAAGATGGGCATACTGTGTTGACATGGTATCCGTACGACGATACACGTTATTCTGATCAGCCGTTCTGGATTATATGGGCGGTCTGTGCCCTTATCAAAGAAACCGGGGACTTTTCTATTCTGAGCCGGGAGCTTGAATGGCAGGATGGGGGAGAAGGAACTGTACTGGAACATGTGCAGGCTGCCGTTTCATGCCTTCTTGCAGACAAAGGGAGAAATGGGCTAATTAGGATTTATTTTGCCGACTGGAATGACGCATTAAATATTACGACGGACTTAGAAGCAGAGTCCGTCATGCTTTCTGAGCAGGCGTGTCTGGGATTTTTAGAATTATCTAATCTGATGGAAGCTGCCGGGGACGCTGAGTATGCCGCATACATGAAGGAGCAGTATGAAATTTTGAAAGCGGCAATTAATGAATATGCGTGGGACGGTGAATGGTATGCCCGCGCACTGACTAAGGACGGCAAAATCGGAAGTAAAGACAGTAAGGGCAGTAAAATTTACCTGAATGCACAGACATGGGCAATTCTTGGAGATGTGGCGACGGAAGGAAGGCTTGGGCAGGTGGAGGCGGCAATTGACAGTATGGAGCAGGACTTCGGGTTTCCACTCAATATGCCACCATATGATGAGTATCTTCCCGAAACAGGAAGGATGTCCGGAATGCTGCCCGGATTGTTTGAAAATGGCGGCGTCTACTGCCATGCTTCCGCTTTTAAGCTGCTTGCGGACTGTAAGCTTGGACGTGCGCAGGATGCAATCCGCACATTAAAAAAGATTATGCCGGACAGCGATAAGAACCCTTCAGAACGCTCCGGTGCGGAACCTTATGTATTTACGAACTGTTATGCAACGCATCCCAAATATTATGGGAAATCATACCAGTCATGGACAACCGGCACATCGGCATGGTCCCTGCGCTGTATGGTGGAAGGAATACTTGGTGTGAAGAGGGATTATAACGGACTTAAAGTTGAACCATGTATTCCGAAGGAATGGGAAGCAGCAGAGATTACGCGACAGTTCCGCGGGGCAGCGTATCATATTGTGATCCGCAATCCGCATCATAAGGGCGGCGGGGAGTATTCGCTTACTGTAGATAACGCTAAGATAGATGGAAATGTGATTCCTGACTTCCGAGATGGTAAGAGGCATGAAGTATGTGTAACTTTGCAATAGCGTTATATGTTAAAAATTATAATTTATAATTTTTAATTACAATATAGAACATAAAAAAACTTTTATAATAGCATATAAAAATACTTTTAAAAGGAGGAGAAAATGAAACAAAATATTAGGATTCATAAGGCGGAAGCAAATAAAGGAGTACTGGATTATTCATGGCTTTTGGATGCACCGGCTGGCAAACACGGGTTTGTGAAGGAACGAAACGGTCATCTTTATTTTGAAGACGGTACAAGAGCTAGATTTCTTGGTTTCTGCATGGCGACAAGGTCGGCAACGCCGACGCATGAAACTGCTGATAAAATGGCGGAAAGATTTGCCTCAATGGGCGTAAATATTGTACGCCTGCATGCCGCTGATGCACCGATTGGCGAAGAACCTTGCAGTTGGTCACAGACCAAGGAAGCTCCACTGTTAGATTATGAAAGTGGTTCCAGCATAGAATTTAATAAAGAAGGGCTGGATCGTTTTGACTATTTTGCGGCGAAGTTGAAGGAAAAAGGAATTTATCTGCACGTTGATTTGATGGTGGCAAGACGTATGATTCCCGGAGATGGACTGGATTATCCCGGTTATTTCCAAGAGTGCGTGAAACTGTTCACGATGATAAATGAACGTTTGATACAACTGCAGATGGATTATGCACGTAAGATGTTGACACATGTCAATCCTTATACAGGTCTTGCGCTTGTCGATGATCCGGCGGTTGTGGTAGTCCAGATTAACAATGAAGATTCGGCAATCAAAGGAACAGGGGAAGTGCAGGGGAATCCTGAGCTTATTCCGTATGAGGAAGAGGTTGTTAAGAAGTTTAACGCCTTTCTTTTGAATAAATATGGCACAAGGGAGAGACTGAAAGAGGCGTGGACAGTAGACGGCGTATGCGCGCTGGGCGATGATGAGGATCCGACAAAGAATACTGTGCGCAGGGTGCAAGGCGGCTTTGTCCAGCCGGTCAATGATCCGAATGGTGACTGGAAAGGAAACGACTGGATGCCTTCCCCGGCAAGATATGCTGATTTTATGGAATTCGGCATTGCGAATAACCGCAGGTTTTACAGGAGATTTAAGAATTTTCTGATTTCACTTGGCGTCAGAGTTCCGATTGCAACAAGCAATCTGCTTGGCGGGGCGGCGGATGTATATGGACATACGGATGGCGATATCATGGAGAATAATGTTTATTTCAATCATCCGATTTTGCCGTTCCATGATACGACATTTACTGTTGCCGGTCCGACGGAGTATGTCAGTGTCAATCCTTTAACCTTGCAGACAGGGGCAGGCAGTATTGCCACGACTCTTCTTTCTATGGCGTCGGAAGCGGTTGTAGATAAAAAACCATTTATGATTACGGAGTGGAATGAATATGGCTTGCACCCATTTCATTCAACAGCTTTCGTACATACAATCGCATACGCATGTTTAAATGATTGGGACGGTTTAATTTTATATAATTATCAGACTTCGGAAAATTGGGACGACCAGCCGGCAGATCAGATTTTCAATGTGTTTGATGCTTATAACGATCCGGCAGTTGCATGCCAGTGGGGATTTATGGCATCCATGTTCTTAAAAGGAATGGTACAGACGGCAAAAAATAAGATTGATATTGTTTATACGCAGGAAGACCTTAAGACGCTTCCGAATTGGCAGGCAATGAATCATACGTTTATACCGTATATTTCATCACTTAGGAATGTCTTTATCGACGGCGGCTCCAAGTACCGCGGCGATGGAGATGCAGCTATCAATGCAGGATTTTTCAACGGCGGGGATTTGAGTGAGGCAAAGCACGGCGTATATTACGCATGGTCGAAGTACAGGGATGCGTTCAGGGAGTCGGAAGATAAGAAGCGTCTTGAATTGGCAGCAGAAGGGGCAAAGGAAATAGAAGACGGCATTTATCAGGGTGCACAGCAGCTTGTAATCAAAGACATAAGCAGTCTTGCCGGCACAGGCAATTACACGGAATATGCGAAAGTTTTGGATAAAGCTTTTAAATCGTGGGGGCTGTGGGGCGAGACAGCAGGTTATGTAGACGGCAGGCTAGTATCCGATACAGGCGAGATATGTTTTGATCCGGATCAGAAGCAATTTGCGCTAAATACGTCGTATTGCGGATATTTTTCCGGCGCGCCGACAGATGAGATACAGCTTACGGATAAAATCAGCCTTAATATCCAAAATGAGCGAATGTCTGTGTCTGTGATGGCTAAAAATGCGGAACCGCTTAATACGGCGACTGAATTTATTTTAACGGCTATGGGTGAGACAGGCTGCGACGAAACCACCTATGAAGCAGGGGAGCAGATGATGGGGATAACCTTGACCAATGTGTCAATAAAGGGAAAACTTTATGCAAATACCATTGAAGGAACGCTGAAAGTAAAGGCTAAAAAAGCCAGTCTGGAAGTATTAAATCCGGTAGGAGAAGTGATTGAGACTTTGGAAGGAATAACTGACAAAGATGTCGTTTTATTTGAACTTAAGGAGACAAAAGGAATTATGTTCCATCTGGTAATTAGTTAAGAAAAGGGGACGGGTATTCAAATGGATAAAATAAAGCGGAAAAAATTGGCAAGAAAGCTGGCGGAAGAATCAATTATCCTATTAAAAAATGAGAGAAACCTTCTTCCCTTACAAAGTGGGAGCAGCGTGGCGTTTTTGGGCAGGGGGCAGCTTGATATGATTTACTCTGGAAACGGTTCCGGTTCTGCGGGCAGCCAAAAAGTGCGCTCTATTTTGGAAGCATGTAAAAAATGCGGCATTTTTCCGCTTCGCGAACTGGAAACATTTTATCAATCCAAAATGCAGCAGGAACCTGCGTTTAAGGAAGGTGAAATCGACTGGTCGCGTGGAAAGGAGCTGGTGAACAGCGGCGCAATGTATGAGATATTCGGCAGGTATCATCCGCCTGTCCGGGAATATGAGATTCCTAACGATATGCTGCGCCGCGCATCACTCCTGACCGGAACGGCGGTTTGCGTCCTTACGCGGAATTCAGGCGGAGAAGAGTGTGACCGCCGCCTGATAGGAGATTATGAATTGACGGTATCAGAACAGGATTTGATCGCTCAGGCGTGCCAGTGCTTTGACAGGATTGTGCTGATTGTGAATGCAAACGGACTAATAGACTTAGGCTGGACGAAAAATTATCCGCAGATACAAAGTATTCTGTTTATCGGGATACCGGGTGAAGAGGGCGCAGACGCATTGGCGGGGATTCTTGTCGGGAAGGTAAATCCGTCAGGGAAATTACCGGTTACGATTGCATGGAAGTATCAGGATTATCCGACGGCGGAAGATTTTTCCTATAATAAAGACTTGCCGGAAGAGATAAAGACATATGAGAGCTACGGGCTTCTAGCAGTGGAAAACGGTAGTATTGGTCATGTTCTTAGTCCGGTGACGGTATACAGGGAAGATATTTACATGGGATACCGGTACTTTGACAGTTTTGGCGTGGATACGCTTTTTCCTTTTGGCTATGGGCTTTCTTATACAAGCTTTGCAATCCGTGTATTAAACGTGCGAAAGGAAGACGGCGGAATCGGGATTTTGAGTTCTGTTTCTAATACAGGGGATTATCCCGGAAAAGAAGTCATACAGCTTTACATTTCCACACATGGCACTAGAAGCGAACATGCAAAAAAGGAGTTAAAAGGAATTAGGAAGACATGTCTGCTTGAACCCGCCAGGCAGCAGGAAGTTTATATTTTTCTTCCATGGCGGGAGCTTGCCTGTTACAGTGAGCAGGAAGCGGCATGGATAATTGAAGCTGGAAGGTATGCGGTCTTAATAGGTAACTCTTCGCATAGTCTTGAAAAGGCGGCTGATATAGTGGTAGGGAGCGACATAAAAGTATTCTGCTGCCAAAACAGGCTTAACTTAAGAGCCTGCAATAAGGGGAAAATTTCATTTCTGCATGTGTCTGGGACTGACAGGGAACCATATAGCGCAGCATGCGCAAGGCGTATTTGTTTAAGCGCAGAAGATGTCCTGAAAACATGTGGCAAAGAAGAATTATGTAATAAAGAGGTGCAAATTGATTGTAGGCAATTTAAGGAAAGCGCATTAAAAAAGACAGGCGCCCTTACAGAATTGCAAAAAGCGTGTTTATTGGTGGGGTATGGTCCGGGAACAGCATTTTCAGCATTTAAAGACAATGAAGATCCTGAAACATGGTTTGATGAAGAAGGCATGCCAATTACGCTAAATGACCATCAAGTAGGCATGAACGGGTATGTCTCACCGGCAATTCCGGACGTGGGCATTCATTCTGTATCGTATAAAGACGGACCGGCGGGAATCGGGCGTACTGCATGGCCTACGCAGATGCTTTTAGCAGCCAGCTTTGATATAGAGCTTTTATATGAATTTGGCAGCGCCGTTGGTGATGAATGTAAAAGGGAAAAGGTTGATGTCTGGCTGGGACCTGCGTTAAATCTTCATCGGAATCCCCTTTGCGGGCGGAATTTTGAATATTTTTCAGAGGATCCGTTCTTAGCGGGGATCTGTGGTATGGCTGTTGTCAAGGGAGTGCAGGAAAACAATCCAGTACTTGCCTGTCCGAAACATTTTGCGGCTAATGAACAGGAGACATTCCGGCGCGGGAGCAGTAAGAGAAATTATGACGCGGCAGATTCTATTTTTACAGAACGAGCTGCCAGAGAACTGTATTTAAAGCCTTTTCAGATGGTCATTCAAGGCATTGATATATATTGCCTTATGACATCATTCAATAAGATAAACGGTACCTTTGCCGGTGGGAACAGTGATCTATGTACGGCAATCCTGCGGAATGAGTGGGGATATCAGGGAGTGGTGGTAACTGATTGGGGCGACATGGATATTGTGGTTGACGGCGCAGACGCGGTTATGGCGGGAAATGACGTGATAATGCCCGGCGGTCCGCCGGTAATAGAACAGATACTTAAAGGATTGCAGGAAGGACGCCTAACACATGAAAAACTGGATGCCGGAGTGTTGAATCTTTTTATGATGCTGCAAAAAGCGGGGAAAATAGAAATTTGATAACATTTATTAAATATCAAAAAAAAATATCATATATTACAATATTGAACATTCGTGACATGTTATTTTTAACCTATATAAAAAAGTCAGCAATTGACGGATAGGAGGAACAATGAGAAAGAAAATAGTTTCAGTATTACTAAGTTTGACAATGGTTGTTGGTCTGCTTACAGGTTGTGGTGGAGGAGATAATAATGCTTCAAGCGGCACAACAGGTGATTCACAGGGGAATGATGCTTCTTCTGCAAGCCTGCTCCCCGCAGATGACGAAAGCAAGACCATTGAATTTTCTACCTGGATGTACGCGGACGATTATAAGCATTATACAACTTATGATGAGAATCCGGTGGTAAAATGCCTGAATGAAATGTTCAATGTGGAGATGACCTACCAGCTTCCAGCAATGGGTGCTGAGGCTGAAAACTTTCAGGTAATGATAGGAACGGGCGACTATACGGATATCATGAATACTACATATTCAAGTGATTCCATGTCTTCGCTTTATGAGGATGGGGTTATTATAGACATCGCTCCCTATCTGGAAGAGTATATGCCGAATTATTACGCACTGATCCAGGCGGATGAAGAGCTCCGTAAGCTTGTTTATGATGATGAAGGTCATGCCTTTGGGATATATTTTATCGAAGACCAGACAAGAAACCAGTGGGGCGGACTTGCATACCGCCGCGATATTTTGGAAACCATGACCGGTGGCAATGTACAGTTCCCTAGTGGAAACGAGAATCCGGTGACTGTAGAAGATTGGGATTATATGCTGCCGCTTATGAAGCAGTATTTTGATGCCTCAGGAATGACAGATACAGCGTGTCTGATTATTCCTGCCTGCGGTTATATTACCAGCGGCGAGCTGTCATCAGGATTTGGTACAGGGGCAATCTATCAGCTTGCTTCAGATGGGAAGACTGTAGAATTTGGCGCAGCTACCGATAATTTTTATAACTATCTGCAGAAAATGCATGAGTGGTATGAGGCGGGATATGTATATCAGGATTTTGCCAGCCGTACCAATGATATGTTTTATCTGCCAAATCCAGCCCTGACCTATGGCGGCGCTGCAGGCGTATGGTTTGCACTGTTAGAGCAGGTAGGGGATGTAATGAGTATGCCCGATTATGGTCTGAATGTAGATGTCGTGCCTATTACAGCGCCGCTTGACACTGAGCATGGCATTACAGAAGCAGACGCTGGATTTTATATCTTTAACGGCGTTGCCAGCAATCCGTTTTGTATCTCATCTGCATGTGACGAAAATAAACTGGCGCGTATATTTAAGGTAATGGATTATCTTTATTCGGAAGAAGGTAAGCTGCTGAGGGCAAAGGGGCTGAATGCTGAGCAGGCGGCAAGCGATGAATTGTATCAACAGTATGATATTCCGGCAGCTTATTATTATGATGAAAATGGAAACTTCTGTGTAAACGAAAAGCTGCTTCGTGGTGATGATTATGATATAAAAGCTTTTTCATTCTATGGCGAGCGTCTTCCGGGTTTGTCGGTTGCAAGCGACGAGTATGTAGCGTTTAATTTGGAACGTACAGCAAATGACGACGCACAGGACAATGCAGGTGACGTATGGGTAAAATACGGCAGGGACAGAGTATTCCCCGGCGGTGCAACCTTGAATACAGAAGAGAGTACAAAATATACGTCAGTGGCAACCAATATTTTCGATTATGTGGATACTATGGTGCCCAAGTTCATTATGGGAACTGAGGAACTGACGGAAGAATCATGGCAGGCGTATCTGGACCAGCTTGATAAATTAGGGCTTGATACTTTCCTTGAAGCTGAACAGTCTGCATATGACAGGTATCTTGCACGCTAATCTGCATTTTTAAAACAAGGTTTTTATAATATAAGAATTGGGAAGGAAATGATGTTTGAAAAGGGGTATTAGAATGAATGAAATTCAGTTGGAAAAGAAGAACCGTGGAAAACTGACATGGAAAAGAGACTTCCAGATGAATTGGAGATTATATCTTCTAGCGATTCCCATCATTATTTATTTCATTATTTTTAACTATATTCCAATGGCCGGTCTTATCATGGCTTTTGAAGACTTTAAGCCGGCAAAAGGAATATTTGGCAGTCAATGGGTGGGGATTGCGAACTTCGTAGAATTTTTTACATCTCCGAACTTCTTTACAGTGTTAAGGAATACGTTTGTTATTAGCGCACTGGGACTGTTTGTGGGATTTCCGCTGTCAATAGGTTTTGCGCTTCTGCTTAATGAGATAAACGACAAAGTAAAATGGGGTAGGCGGTTTAAAAAGGGTGTGCAGACTATCAGCTATATGCCCTACTTTATTTCGACAGTTGTTGTCTGCGGATTGATTATTGACTTTTGCTCATCTAAGGGACTTATTACGAATCTGCTGGTGAATCTTGGACTAATAGAAAGACAGAATATGTTGACAAATCCAAATTATTTCTGGATGATTAACCTGATTTCAGATCAGTGGCAGGGTTTGGGCTATGGCTCCATTGTATTTGTCGCGGCAATCACTAATGTATCAGGGGAATTGCACGAAGCTGCTGCTATTGATGGAGCGAATCGTTTACAGAGGGTGTGGCATATCACCTTGCCGGGAATTAAACCCATGGTGGTAAGCATGTTGATTTTAAAATGTGGAACTCTTTTGACAGTAGGCATGGATAAAATCCTGAATCTGTATAATCCAAGCATTTATTCCACGGCAGATGTTATTACTACATATGTACAGCGTATAGGTTTGGAAGGCGGAAGATTCGGATATTCTACGGCAGTAGGTCTTTTTAACTCGGTAGTCAATACAATTTTACTATTGCTGGCAAATTATTTAAGCGCGAAATTAGCTGATCAGTCATTGCTTTAAGGGGGTAGAATCATGGTTGAAAAATCGAGTCCGAGCCGTATTATTTTTAATATTGTAAATTATGGATTTTTGGCTTTATTCAGTTTTATATGTATTATTCCAATCTGGCATGTGGTCATGGCTTCAATCAGCAACCCAAGACTTTTAATGGGTTCGAGCGGGCTGTTGTTAAAGCCGTTAGGAGACATAACGTTTGAAGGATATAAGCTGGTTTTGAATAACAAAAGTATTATGTCCGGCTATGCTAACACTATTTTTTATGTTTTGATTACTACTATTATCATGGCAATCGGTACACTGATTGGTGGTTTTCTGCTTAGCCGTAAGAATTTTAAATTAAAAGGTCCTTTGGCGATTATGATTATGTTCACTATGATGTTCTACGGTGGTTTGATTCCGAGTTACATGGTAGTCAGGAGTCTTGGCATGATTAATACAAGATGGGCGGTTATAGTTCCCGGAGTGCTGAATGCTTTTTACATTATGATGATGAAATCTGCTTTTGAACAGTTGCCGGATTCCTATGAAGAGTCAGCCAAGTTGGATGGGGCAGGTCCGCTGGTGATACTGTTCCGAATCCTTGCACCATTGTTAAAAGCAACAATTGCAGTAGTGGTAATGTTCAATGTTATTATGCAGTGGAACTCATGGTATTCTGCAAGTATCTATCTGCCTAAGGCAAGGGATTACTGGCCTTTGCAGTTGTTCATGAGGGAGATATTGATTCAAAATGACGCCAGCAAGGTTGCAACCAATATATCAGGAGATGATGCTAAACAGGCAGCAGACATGGTAGGTAATCTTGTTAAATACTGTGTGACAATTGTTGGTACGCTGCCGATTTTGTGTGCATATCCTTTTGCTCAGAAGTATTTTGTTACAGGCGTACAGATGGGCGGTGTAAAAGGATAATCAGATTTTTTGGTGTTCCTTTCGGTATTGCAGGGGAGTCATACCGTATTTCTTTTTGAACACATTTTGAAAATAAGACTGGCTGGAGAAGCACAGATAACTGCTGATTTCAGCCAGACTTTTTTCACTATAGGTTAGCAGGCTTTTTGCTTCCTCCAGTTTGCATCTGGTGATAAAAGAACCCATATTGATGCCCAGTTCTTTTTTAAATAGTTTTAGGACATAAGAATTACTGCGATGAACATGCTGTGCTACACTGCTTATGCTTATAGGTGAATTAGTGTGGCTGCGGATATAATTAATACACTGGTAGGTTTCAGCAGAAATGCCGTCGGGAATATGGGCTTCCCCAGCCTGAGTGCAGAAGTCCCTGACCATAGAAAGCTGAAGAGATTTGACGCCTTCGATGGTGAGCTGTTGTTCGCATTCTTGTATATAAAGGTCGGTAAGGTGATATGTTTTTTCAATATCAATACCGGCGGGAATGGCACTTAAGATAGCTATTTTTGCAGCATTTAGGATAAAGAGATTTTTGGCATGGCGCAGCGGCGTGTTTGCAAGCTTTCCTTCATTTGGAGATTTAGGATAAGAAGCCAGAAAATCTTCCAGTTTGCGGACATCACCATTTTTGATAAAGGAATAAAGCTCCTGTTCATAGCCCCATGTATTGTGCAGGTTATTATTTTCCAGATTGTCAATCCGCTTAAGCAACTGCTCAGATGTGCGTTTTCGGGTGGCATTTGTTTCCCAGGCAAATAGGTCATCTAGTTGTATATCTTTTTGGTTAAGGCTCTGGTAGACTAGGGCAAGATGCCTTGAGAACTGCTGATGGCTGATGCAAGGAATGGCGCATAAAAATTCAGTTACGGTTTCTTTATATTCAAGCGGGGTTGCATTCTCATGCATATAGGTTTGGATAAGCTGTTCTGTTACCGGTACGCCGAAGGAAGGTCCTAAGATTACCCGATAATCAGTGTTCTCCACATGGACACAGCCGTATTCAATATCCGGAGAGTAGCGGCAGAAAACGGGATTGTTATATTCATAAGGGAAATCCCAAAAAATTTCATGGGTGTTCTTATATTCGGAATCAAGTAATTCGCCTAAGGAAGAATACAGAGGTTTATTCTTAAGCAGCAAACTTACGGGAATCTGGGTTACTGAAAAATAATTTTTACAAAAAGAAATATAGTCCATTTTTGCTCCTTTGCGGTAAAGAAATATACTATACTTTAAATTATAAAACAGAATGGAAAAAAATCAAATAAATTACACAAATTATTCCTATATTTAGGAATGTAGATGAATAACCCAGTCTATAGCGTATGGCAGGAGAGTAAGTTTATGAAGAATAGAAATAATATAGTTGAATTGATGCGCTTCCTTTTTTCGTTATTAGTAGTTGGATACCATGTTCAGATGTCGATGAATAATAGTGAAATCAACTTTTTTGAAAATGGGGCGGTTGCAGTTGAATTTTTTTTCATAATTTCCGGATATTTTATGGCACGTTCGATAGAAAAATTAAGTGCTGGTGGAGATGTAAAGATAGGAAAATCCACGCTGCAGTTTATGGTCAAAAAGGTTAAGGGAATCTTACCAATACATATTATAGCAAATATTACAATGCTGCTAATCATTTTGATATTTGAAACACCTGCATTTTTGCCAAAGTTAAAAAGAGGCCTGCCGGGTTTATTGTTTTTGCAAATGATATCATTTTGGAATGAATCATTCAATGAAGCGCTGATTGTTCCCGAATGGTATTTGTCGGCTATGCTTCTTAGTATGATTGTGATATTTCCATTAGTATTATTGTTAAGGAAAAAGCTAAAAACCGTACCTGCTTCTTTTTGCGCATTGGGTATTATCGGCGTCTTTTTCCTGATAAGTGGCATTATGTTAAATGGACATATCCGGCAGAATTTCATTTATGATGTGAGAGCGTCGGCGGAACTTATTATTGGTATGCTGGCATATTATCTTTCTGAGTATGTTGCAAAGCATGAATATGGCAGAATAAGCTTAAAGATATTAAGGTTCGTAGAATTGACAGGATACTGTCTTCCGGTCATTCTTGGCTTGATTCCCATTAGCTCATCTTTACAGCCGCTTTGTATGATAGTAACGGTAGTAGGAACATTTGTAGCTATTACCATCACGTTTTCGGGGAAGGGCATGCAGATAACAAATGATAGAATAAATGGTATTTTTGGTTATATTGGGACAATTTCACTGCCAATATATTTAATTCATCCGGTTATGCTTAATTTGACGGATTATGCAATTCATGGAATTACGTTAGGCATAAAAATGGCGGTAGTATTTTTAACTGCAGTTTTATTGTCTATGTTTTACCAATTTGAGATTAAAAGATTAAAGTAAAATTTAAAATTATTTAGCCTTGCATAAAATACAAAGAGATTATGAAGGCAGTCAAGACGTTGAAATGGTGCAATAAAAGGAATAGGGGGGAACTTTAAATGAGTAAAGATTATATGGATACTGCCTTAACGCCTGAACAACGTGCCGAAATACTTCTTGCTAAGATGAGTCTGGAAGAAAAAATGGCTCAGGTTAATACGGTATTTCCTTTTGATACGGTCTATATGGATTTTGATTATATTTCAGGGCAGACCAAAGCAGGAATAGGCGAAGTAAGCACGCTGGAAATGCGCAGGATTGAAACGCTGGAAGAAGCGGCGGCATGGCAGAGAAAGGTGCAGGGGATTGTGATGGAGAACAGCCCGCATCATATTCCGGCGATTTTTCATATGGAAGGCTTGTGTGGGGCGTTTATACAGGATAGTACTAGCTTTCCGTCGGGAATCGGAAGGGGCGCAGGCTTTAATCCGGAACTGGAAGAGCAGATTGCGGAGATTGTCAGCAGGCAGGAGGCTGCCTGCGGCATTACGCATATACTGGCTCCAGTGCTTGATATTTCGAGGGATTCCCGCATGGGAAGACAGGGAGAGACTTATGGAGAAGATCCTGCATTAGCGGCAGCACTTGGCAGCGCTTATACTAAAGGAGCGCAGAAGCATGAAACCGCAGGAAGAAGAACCGATAGCGTGGCGAAACATTTTCTTGCTTTCCATAATTCACAGGGCGGCATACATGGGACTCATTCTGATACGCCGCCGCGTCTTTTGCAGGAAGTATATGCTAAACCGTTCCAAGCGGCTATTGCGGAAGCAAAACTAAAAGGCGTTATGCCCTGCTATTGCTCCATTAACGGTGAGCCGCTTTCGGCATCATACGGGCTGTTGACGGAACTTCTGCGGGAAGATATGGGCTTTGAAGGGCTCTGTGTAAGCGACTATGGAGCAGTAGGCGGAGTACACAATGTTCAGCACGTCGCAGAGACGGAAGGGGAAGCAGGGTTGTGGTGCATGGAAGCGGGAATGGATATAGAAATGCCAAGCCCCACGGGATATGGAGAAGAACTTAAGGAGATGTTTGTATCCGGTAAAGCGGATATGGCGGTGCTTGACCGGGCGGTACTGCGGGTGCTTACGGCAAAATTCCGTATGGGGCTGTTTGAGAACCCTTATGCGCTTGAAGGTGAAGAATTGCGAAAGGTATTTTACCGGAAGGACGACCGCGAGATTTCTTTGCAGTCGGCAAAGGAGTCAATTGTGCTGCTAAAGAATGACGGCACACTTCCTATAAAGCGGAATGTGAAAAAAATTGCCTTAATCGGTCCTCATGCAGACTGCGCAAGGAAATTTTTCGGAGGCTATACGCATATGTGCATGATGGAATCTACATATGCAGTCGCTAATTCCATTGCGGGAGTAAACGGAAGTTATAGTGAAGATGATATGGAAGTTAAAACAGTTCCGGGGACAAATATTCAGTTGGACGAAGGAAAGATTTTTGATGATATTCTGCGCAGACAGAAACCGGACTGTAAGAGCCTTTTAGAAGAATTAAGGGAAAGATTGCCCGATACAGAGATAAGCTATGCCTATGGGTATTATATTGCCGGAGACGGACAACAGCATTTTGCAGAGGCGCTTAAACTGGTGGAAGAAGCTGATATTGCGATATTGACTCTTGGGGGAAAACACGGCACCTGCTCTATGGCGTCTATGGGAGAAGGAGTTGATTCAGGCGATATAAATCTGCCATTCTGTCAAGACGAATTTATAAGAATGGCGGCAAAAACAGGAACGTCGCTTGTTGGCGTGCATTTTAACGGTAGACCGATTTCGTCTGATGAAGCGGATAAACATCTTAACGCTATACTTGAGGCGTGGAATCCGGCAGAGGCAGGAGCGGAGGCTATAGTAAGCGTACTGATAGGAGATTATAATCCCGGTGGGAAACTGCCGCTATCGGTTGCTTATAATTCAGGGCAGATTCCGATTTATTATAATCACCCTAACGGTTCTGCATGGCATCAGGGAGATAGTATCGGATTTGTAAACTATGTAGACCTTCCGCATACGCCCAGATATTGTTTCGGACATGGGCTCTCATATACGGAATTTGCCTATTCCGATTTGAAGATTCTTAAGAAAGAAATTGCGCCGAATGAGAAGGTGCAGATTGAAGTCGTGGTTTCTAATATTGGAGATAGGGAAGGTGATGAAGTGGTCCAGCTTTATCTAAGAGACAGATATGCGAGCATGACAAGACCTGTGAAAGAGTTGGCAGGATTTAAACGGATTACTCTGAAATCGGGTGAGAAAAAGAAGGTTATATTCGAGGTATCCGCAAGCCAGATGGCGTTTCTTGATAAGGATATGCGCTGGCGTATTGAGAAGGGGACGATTGATGTGGAAATCGGAAGTTCTTCTGAAGACATTCGCCAGTCGGGAGAATATAAAGTAAAAGAGACGGGCTGGATAACTGGCAGAGACAGGGCGTTTTATGCTGATGCTGCAAATGATTAATAAAGTAAAAGACACACCCATATAATATATGTGATAACATCTGATTTGATAAGCAAATCAAAGGAGCATAGTTGTGTCGCAAAAGTTTGAAAATCTGCTGAATCTTGCGCTGGATACTTCGATAGAGGAACGGAATAAATCGCTGGAATTGAATATCGGTTATGAACAAGAAGACAATACTTGGGAAATTATCATAAAATATCATGGTAATCTACAGCAGGGATTGTCTTCTCTTTTGGCTCTGCCACGGGGAAATCTGATACAGATAGAGGAGTTGATAGCGGGCTATGCGATTCTGACTGTTCCTGCGTCATTGATAAATGAAGTCGCGTCAGTTGAGGAGATTGAATATGTTGAAAAACCTAAGCGGTTATTTTTTGAAACCCTGCAGGGAAAGACCGCTTCGTGCATATTTACAGGAAATCAGACGGTTTCTTCATTGCGCGGCAGGGGGGTTTTAGTAGCTGTTATTGATTCGGGAATTACATGGAGAAATAGAGACTTCCGCAATGCTGATGGAAGCAGCAGAATTTTATATTTGTGGGACCAGAGCTTACAGGCGGAGCAGGTATGGGAGCAGATTGCTGAAAGGGGGCTTCTTAGTGATGAAAGAAGGCGGGACTATGCCGCCCCGGAAGGCTTTCTGACGGGCGTAGAGTTTAGCCGTGCGCAGATTAATGAAGCTTTGAATGCTTCGTCTATGGCTGACGGCAGCCTTTTAGTACCTAGTCTGGATACATCGGGACACGGAACGGCAGTAGCGGGTATTGCAGCCGGAAGCGGAGAAAACTATGGAAGCGTTTACGAAGGGGTGGCGCCGGAGAGTGAACTTATTATAGTGAAACTTGGAACTCCGAGAGCTGATTCGTTCCCGCGGACCACAGAGCTTATGCGGGCGCTGACCTATGTAATAAGAAAATCTTTGGAACTGCGTATGCCGGTTGCGATTAATTTAAGCTTCGGCAATACTTATGGCGCGCATAATGGGACTTCGCTCTTAGAGAGATTTATAGATAACATATCGGAGATAGGGAGAAATGTAATCTGCGTCGGCAGCGGAAACGAGGGAGCGTCAGGCGGACATACATATGGCAGTATTCTTGGGGAAACACGGGCACTTATAGAACTGGTTGTGGGGAACTATGAAACAGGGCTGAATGTCCAGCTTTGGAAAGATTATGCGGATATATATAATGTAAGATTAATCTCTCCTATTGGAGAAGAGTTTGTTATAAATACCGCCAGAGCCGGAAAGCAGAGTTATACTTTGGAGCAGACGAAGATTCTTTTATATAATGGCGAACCAGCCCCATACCTTACCAGTCAGGAAATCTATTTTGATTTTTTGCCGGGAACTAATAGGAGTTATATTAACAGCGGCATATGGACATTTGTTTTGGAAGCGGTCAAAACAGTGACAGGAAATTATACCTTATATCTGCCGTCTGAAACTGTGCGCTCAGGGCAGACTCGCTTCGTCAGACCTACGCCCGATGTGACGTTGACGATTCCTTCCACAGCCTCTAAGGTAATTACAGTCGGCGCCTACCATACATTTTTAGACGCCTATGCTGACTTTTCCGGACGCGGCTATCTGTATCAGGACAGACTCGGCAGCCGCACGGAAGGGGCGTTTGTCAAACCGGATTTAGCCGCCCCCGGAGTCGATATTATAGCGCCGACCAGAGACGGCGATTATGCGGCAGTCACCGGAACTTCCTTTGCTACGCCCTTCGTCACGGGGGCGGCAGCATTGTTGATGCAATGGGGAATCGTGAACGGCAACGACCAATATCTTTATGGTGAAAAGGTAAAGGCATACTTGCGAAAGGGCGCAAAAACAATAAGGGGAGAAAAAGTATACCCTAATGAGAGAGTTGGCTATGGGGCGTTGTGTCTGGAGGATAGCCTGCCAGAGTAAAGCAGCGTATAATATTCCATTGACATTGTTTCCTTAATTATATATATTTATAAAAAATACATGTAGAAAAAGGGCGGATAAAAATATGACGCATATAACTACGATATTCATCTGGTTCATCTTATATAGTATTTTAGGCTGGATTTGGGAGACTATCTTTTGCAGTCTGAAAGGGTTGAAATGGGATAACCGCGGCATGCTTATAGGTCCGTACTGCCCGATATACGGCGTAGGGGCTGTACTTGATATTCTGGTCTGCGGAAGATTTGAAAGTGCGGTTACGGTGTTTCTGGTCTGTGTAATTGGTTCTGCTGTATTAGAGTATGCCACATCATATTCAACGGAACGAATATTCCATGCGGTCTGGTGGGATTATAGCAAGATGCCCTTGAATCTCAATGGAAGAATTTGTCTGCCCTGTTCTTTGGGTTTCGGCGTAGCGGGGATAGTCGTCTTATATGTGCTTCAACCGTGGATAGCTAAGTTGACCGAAATTATTCCGCTAGTATGGCAGGAACCGCTAGCTATGTTGTTTATGGCGGTATTTGCGGCGGACTGTGCTTTGACTGCTGATTCCCTGATTGCCCTTAATGTAAAACTGGAAGCCATACTCAGCGCTGTGGATAATCAGATTTCAGAGAAATACAGCGCTTTTCTCGAGAATCATTCCAAAGGGCTTCATACCGAGCTTGGTTCCTTCAAGAATAAAATTTCCATAGAAGAATTTAGGGAGCATAGATTAAAAGAGGAAGTTAAAGAGGCTTTGAATGTTATGAATTGGGGACAGAGACGGGCGCTGCGCTCATCGGTTTCATTTTCACAGCGGTCGCGTTATGAAGAGTTTGGACGCAGAATGAAGCAAATGCTTTCTACATACAAAAAGAGAACGGGCGAAGATGAGACAACCTAAAAAGAGGAATAGACTTGGCTGTACCCTGCGAATGAATAGTGTCTGCACCAAACTTTATCCCTTGATTTAGCCGTCCGGAAGAGATATATTATATATGAGGTGGCTGCTTATGAAAAAGAAAAAACATTTACAGGAAATCGGTTATGCTATATTCCTTTTAATTGCTATTATTTTTTTGTTTTTATGGTTTACGGCTCAGAACAGTGCAAGGACGGAGAAACAGAACCGTGATTATGCGGCGGATTCCACACAGATGAAGTCTGCGCAGATTGACGCCGATTTAAGAAACGCATTAGGCAGGATTGAAACGTATGCGTATTTTGTGGGTGAAGGTCTTTCTAAGCCTGTGGTTGATATGCAGCAGATTGCGGCGATTGAAGGAAAATCACAGTTTGACGCAATTATGTTTACGGACATTAATGGTATGGATTATGCCACAGATGGCAGAATGGTTGATGTTGCTTGGCGCCATTATTATAAGGACGGTATCGGCGGAAACAGTGGTATAGAGATTATTTTTGATTCCCAATTTTTTGATGAAACGATGGCTTGTTTCTACGCCCCTGTATACTATGACGGGCAGATTATCGGCGTACTCAGAGGGGTGTTCCTTGCCGAAGAGTATTTAAAGAGTATGCTTTCTACTACATATTTTGGCGAAGCCGCCCAAGTCTTCTTATGTACTCCTGATGGCAAGGTGATTGCCAGCTCCGATGGCGTTTCTTATGAAAAACAGATTCTTGATGCTTTGACTGAAACCGGCACCATAGATAAAGACGCCGCCGCCAAAGTACAGCAGATTTTTGAAAATGGAGGCAGCGGCGCGTTTGAATGTGATTCATCGAGCGGGACGGATAATATTTGCGTCTCTTATCTGCCACAGTACGAATATGTCCTTGTACAGACCTTTCCGAAAAATGTCACCCATCAGATGATTGTGGAGGAAAATCTTGTCGGCGTTCAATTAGAGATTATGCTGATTGTCCTGTTTGTCATTTATATTGTCCTTATCATTATCCGCGCCGGACACAGACGTAAGTTGCTGGAAAAAGAAAATCGGGAGATGGGTTATATAATAAGCGGTGTCAACACATTGTTTTCACGATTTGCAATGGTTGATTTGGAAGAAGGCACTTATCAATATCTGGCGGGGACGAAGCCGGAGGACAAAGAGATTGCAGAAAGCGGAAGCTATGACAGCCTCATAGCTTATCTGTCTGCGGTAGTGCGGGAGGACCGCCGTCAAGATTTTCTCAACTTTATGGATAAAGACAATATTATAGGCGCGATGAAAGGGCATAACGATTTGCGTTATGAGCGTTGTGTAGTGAAGGACGGACACATAGAATGGGAGCACATAAATATTATTTGTCTTGAAAGAAAAGGCGATAGGGCGGCTAAGGTGCTGTTTATCCGCCAGAATATAACGGAATTAAAGGAAGAAGAGCTGCGTATTCAGAGAGAACGCTCGCTTGCAAACCGCAGGGAGAGGCAGTACCAGACCGCGATTTTGTCCAGCTCTTTTTATAATTTTGAGTTTAACTTGACTAAAGACCTGATAGAGCTGGATATTGCCAGAAATGTAGGCGGAGAGAAGATATCCATGCTTGAGAAGGTGGGGCTGGCAGTTCCGTGCAAGGCTTCAGAATATTTTGAGAGGCGCGGAAAGTTTGTTCTTGAAGAGTTTAAGGAAAATTATGACGAAGTTGTCAATATGGAAAACCTGAACAGATGTTATGAGCAGGGTGAGAGGGAAGTCGTAATCGAGTATTGGGACGGTGTGCCGGGAGATGAACAGATGTGCCTGCGCCAGTCATTTGTAATGACGAAAGATGAAGATACGGACGATATTATGGTTATGGTGCTTACCAAAGATGTTACGCAGCAGGTTATCAAGCAGAAAGAGCAGACTCAGGCGCTGCAAGACGCACTTTTGCAGGCGCAGCACGCTAATAAGGCAAAGACCACGTTCTTGTCCAACATGTCGCATGATATCAGGACTCCTATGAATGCGATTATCGGATTTGCCACTATCGCGGTCAGCCATATTGATAATAAAGATCAGGTTTTGGACAGCTTACAAAAAGTACTTTCGTCGAGTAACCATCTTCTCAGCCTGATTAATGATGTGCTTGACATGAGCAGGATTGAGAGTGGTAAAGTACAGATTAAAGAGCAGGAGTGCAATATCTCCGAAGTAATACATAATCTGGTAAATATTATTCAGCCGCAGGTCAAAGCGAAGCAACTTGAATTTTTTATTGATACTTTTGAGGTTACAAACGAGGACGTTATTGCGGATCCGCTTAAATTGAATCAGATATTTATTAATTTGCTCAGCAACGCCGTAAAATACACGCCTGCTGGCGGTACGGTTTCCTTCCGTATTATGCAGAATACTACGTTCAGACACGGATACGGGGATTATGTATTTATTGTCAAGGATAACGGTATCGGTATGTCGCCAAGTTTTGTAGAGCATATATTTGAACCATTTGAGCGTGAGTCCACTGTGACGCAGAGCGGCATTCAGGGAACCGGCTTAGGTATGGCGATTACCAAGAATATCGTGGAAATGATGAACGGCACCATAAGCGTTGAGAGCGAAGCAGGTAAAGGCAGCACATTTACGATAGAATTAGGATTAAAGCTGCAAGATGCGGAAAATATTGAGAAACAGATTAAAGAGCTGGAAAATCTGCGCGCATTGGTTGTGGACGATGATTTGAACGTATGCGACAGCGTCAACAAAATGTTAAAGCAGATAGGTTTGCGCTCCGAATGGACGACTTCCGGCAGAGAAGCGGTGTACCGCGCTAAGATGGCGCATGACGAAGGCGATTCCTATCATACTTATATTATTGACTGGCAGATGCCGGGACTTAGCGGAGTAGAGACGGCGCGCAGGATTAGGGAAGCTGTCGGCGACGAGGCTCCCATCATTATTCTCACGGCATACGACTGGACTGATATAGAGGAAGAGGCAAAGGCGGCGGGCGTTACCGCTTTCTGTGCCAAACCTATGTTTATGTCCGATTTAAAGACGGTGCTGCTTGCCGCTAACAATCTGGTGGAAAAGCAGGAAGAAGCTCCGGCGTGGACAGCGGAAGATTTCAACGGCAAACGTATTTTGCTTGTAGAAGATATCGAACTTAACCGCGAGATAGCGCAGGTAATTCTGGAAGAGGCAGGCTTTGTCGTGGATACGGCTCCGGACGGAACAGATGCGGTATCCATTATGGAGAAGGCGGAAGAAAATTATTACGACGCGATTTTAATGGATATCCAGATGCCTATCATGGACGGATACGAGGCGACCAGAACTATCCGCAGGCTTCCGAGAAAAGATGTGGAAGCTTTGCCTATCATCGCTATGACGGCGAACGCGCTCGAAGAGGATAAAGAGGCGGCGCTTAAAAACGGAATGAACGCCCACATTTCCAAACCGATTGATATAGACGTATTCATATCTGTGCTTAAGAAGTTTTTGTTATAACAAATAATAAAATTCAGGAGAGAATAATGCCTAAAAATAAGGTAATCGTGGTACAAAATATTAATATTACTGTTTCTGAAGAAAACGTTGATGATTATATCTGTATAACTGATATTGCAAAAGCAAAAGTAGGGCAATCAAGAAGCGCAGATGTTGTAAAAAACTGGCTGAGAAACAGAACGACATTAGAATTTCTAGGTACATGGGAGCAGATTTATAATCCTGACTTTAAAGTAGTCGAATTCGACCACTTTAAAAGTGAAGCAGGCTTACATACGTTTGTGCTTAGTGTTTCAGAATGGATTGAGAAGACAAACGCCATAGGATTATTTGTAAGGCGTGGAAAATATGGCGGTACATATGCTCATAAAGATATTGCATTTGAGTTTGCTTCAGCAATCAGTCCTGTTTTTAAATTATATTTGATTAAAGAGTTTCAAAGATTGAAAGAGGCGGAGAGTGACTCAAAAAAGATTGAATGGAATGCAAAAAGATTTTTGTCTAAAAATAATTATTTGATTCAAACAGATGCAGTTAAAAATTATTTGATACCATCAGAAAATTATAAAGAAAATTTAGAATGGCTGGCATATGCGGAAGAAGCTGATATTTTGAATGTGGCATTATTTGGGTTTACTGCAAAAGCATGGAGAAATGAAAATCCCGAATTGGCAAAAAAGAATAATGTGAGAGATTTTGCGTCAATTAACGAATTGACAGTTTTATCTAATTTGGAAACGCATAATGCACAACTGATTCGCGAAGGTAGAAGCAAGACAGAACGATTTCATATTTTAAAAGAGATTGCTGAATATCAGTTAAGTGTTCTTAGTGCGGCAGAACGTATAAAATTGATTGAGTGAAATAATTTAAAAATTTCATTTTCCTAAACATGTCATATGCTGTATAATAAAAATATACTATTTCGTATCAATCTAAAATTCAGGAGGGAAACAGCATGATTTACAAACCGTTTAAAGACATCTCACTCTCAAGGCTTGGAATGGGCAATATGCGGCTGCCAGTTCAGGCAGACAAGGCAGGAGCGCCCATTGATCGCGTGCGGGCGCAGGAAATTATCGACTATGCGATGGCAAACGGCATTAATTACTATGACAGCGCTTATGTGTATCACAGCGGTGAATCAGAGAAGTTCCTCGGAGAAGCAATGAAGAAGTATCCGAGAGAAAGTTTTTATTTTGCGACGAAATACATATTATCGGCAGGACCTGATTATAAGGCGGTGTTTGAAGAGCAGCTTGACAGGCTTCAGACAGATTATATCGACTTCTATCTCATTCACGCCATCAGCGACGGAAATTATATGAAATATATTGAAAGCGGAAGCGTCGATTATTTCCTTGAGCAGCAAAAGGCGGGCAGAATCCGTTATCTCGGCTTTTCCTCACACGCGAGCGTAGAGTCGCTTGCGAAAATGGCGGACCATCACCAGTGGGACTTTGCGCAGCTCCAGCTTAATTATTATGACTGGCAGTATTCAGATACTGCTAGAGAGTATAAAGTTCTTGAAGACAGGAACATACCTATCATGGTAATGGAGCCGGTGCGCGGAGGTAAATTAGCGTCGCTCTCAAGCGAGGCTGAAAGCATGCTTAAAGCGGCACACCCCGATTGGAGTATGGCTTCATGGGCGTTCCGCTGGATACAGCGTTTGCCGCAGGTACAGGTAATCTTAAGCGGAATGTCAAATATGGAGCAGATTAAGAATAACGTCGCAACATTTGCAGAACCCGGCGCTTTAAGCGATGAGGACGCCGAACTTTTGCTTAAGGCATGCGATGTGTTTAAAAACCATCTGAACGTGCCTTGTACGGCGTGTCGCTACTGCTGCGACGATTGTCCGATGAAAATAGATATTCCGGCATATCTTAGCCTGTATAATAAATATAAGACTGACGGCGAGTGGGTATTAGAGCGCATGAGCAGTATCGAAAGCGAAGGCAAGCCTTCCGATTGTATCGGCTGCGGCGCGTGTACCGGACATTGCCCGCAGAGCATTAAAGTACCGGATATTATGTCGGAACTTGCGACGTTATCTAAATAGATATTACATAACAGATTGCAGAATATTGAGAGTTTCTTACAAAATAAGCATCGCCGGACAGGGAACGGTTGAATAGCTGCTTTAGAACAGTTCATCTAACAAGCGATAATACCGTATTTTCTCCCAGTTCGGCTTTATGCCTAATTCACGGAATAAGAGCATTTCATCAAAATCTGGATATCCGCTTTTGTCAATATTAGCATATTTCCCACTATAATTATGCAACAGGCTGCGGTAGCATATGGCGATATCGCACCACTTATCAGATATGCCGGTTTTGCCTAAATCTATATAGCCGCTTATCTGTTCGCCGCTGCCAAATATATTCGGCAGGCAATAGTCCCCGTGTGATAAAACGGGTTCTTCCTTAGGCTGATTGTCATACAGCCATTGTAATAATTCAGCGGGATTTTTGAAGCCGTTCTCACCGAAGGTATCAGGTTCTACGTTATCTATGTCAACGAGTCCGTTCTTTACGTTATATTCAGCCTGCGCAAGCTTGATAGGCAATCCCTGATTTGACGGGCAATCGGAAATATCTGTATCCCATAGCATTTTAAGACCATTGGCAAGCAGCCTGCACAGAAGCTGCGGATTGTTCATATATCCGCTTGAACATGACATCTCACCGTGGCATTTGCTCATTAACATATAGGACTTACCATCTGCTATTTCATAAGCGTACAGTTCAGGAACAGGCAGCCTGCCGTTAAGATACTGCATCATGAGACGCTCGTTATCCGCTTCCGCGTTATGCTCCTGTATCTTTAAAACTTTATCCTTATATATTAAGACAGAAGCTTCGGACATGCCGATACTGTCTGTCTTATACTTTTCCTCGGCAAGCAGTTTGCTTATTTTTTCAGGGATAAACATATTTTCGTACCTACGGCGGCGGTTCGGCTGGGAGGCATGGGCGTATATGCTTTCACGCAGAGGTCCTTGAAAAACGCCGGTACTTAGTGAAAAAGCTGTTTTTTTAGCTTTTGAACTTAGTACCGCTGCGATTTTTCACGGAGCGAGAGCGTGCCTCAAGGGAAAGCATATACGCCCATGCCTCCCAGCCGAACCGCCGCCAATCTTTCTTAAAATTTTATTGTAGATTAAACTAAAGCTATGATACAATATAATTTAACATATGACAAGTTTTGCCGTAACCGCGAAAGGAACCCAACATGCCTCACCAGCGCAGGATAAAGATAAAATCGCATATAATTTTATCCATGCTGATTTTTACATTCTGTTTAAGCCTGTGCTTTGGCGCGGTGAAAATGACGGCGCACGCCGATAATGAAGATTTTAACGTCGATGTGCAGCTAATCTCTTCCGATGGTGAGACCTTTGATATCAGCGTGACGGTTGAGAATGCGGGGGACGATTGGGAAGGCGTGGCAAGGCTGCTGATTGTTGATTATACTCATTATGGCGCTCACGATCATTATCTAGACTGTGTTTATGATACGGCGCTTTCTTTGCCGCAAGGCAGCGTGAAGCAGTTTGTGGTAAAAATACCGAAATACAGTTATATAAATTTATTTGCCAGTCTTGAAGCTCGTGATATAGAAGTGCGTCTGATTGATAAGAATGAAGAAACCGTCTTTTCAAAAGGCTTCGAGGAAATCTTGCTTGATACACGGTACACTTTGCATGTGAGAACATTGAGCGACGATTATCCTATATATCAGTTGTATTATGAAAAAGAAGAAGGAAACAATCTTCGTGAAAGCCATTTATCCGCACTTGGCAATGACGGCGGTACATTAAGTTTCACAGCGCTGAAATTCATTATAATCATTTACGTTATTCTTGCCGGACCTGTACTCTATCTGGTTTTGCGCCATCTAAAGAAGCGGGACTTGTACTGGGCGGCTGTGCCGGCGTTGGCGTTTATGGGAGTTATTATAGTCATGTTTGCCGGCAGGGGCTTTGAGATAAGACAGAAAAAAGTGTATTCCGTGACAGTATGCGATTTATCGGGGGTAGAGGATTGTATTACATATATGCACTGTTATGGCGCCGGATATGATGAATGGAAGCTGCGTCTTAATAAAGATTATGAATATGCGGGACCTGTTTTAATAGATGAGGAATATACTCCAAGCTATTATTACCGTATGCTGCAAGAAGGCGGCAGGCTGTTTTTTGGCGTAAAGCCGTATAGAAGCTTTGCTGATGCGTACTTTTATGCAGGTAAAATCGCGGACACTCAGGGCGTAGGCAGTATTGAATGCGACGTGGATTTAAGCAATAAAACCGTAAATGAAATTACCAATAATACAGAGTATGATTTTGAATACATTGCTGTAGTTGATACAAATCACATACGGGTTTATAATGGAATTGCGGCAGGAGAGTCATGCAGTCCGGATAAAATGAAGGAAATTTTTCAAATTAATACAGGTGGATATTACCTCAAGTATTATTATATGAGTAATGCACAGGACGCAATGAAAACTGATAATCTGGACAGCATAGCGGCGCTTGGCGTCGGAATCGATTCGGCATATGTCTACGTGGGCGGGGACAGGGTTGCCGTTGTCGGTGTTACGCCTAATTATATTAAGGCAGTAGACGATAACTGTAAAGAAGAGGCTTACGGCTGCTTTTACATAATACAGTAATTGCAAGGAAGTACGGGGGATAAAACCAATATGACGGCACAGTCCGGAATAAATATAAAATCTCATACAATTTTACCCATGCTGCTTTTTGCGTTTGTTTTAAGCCTGTGTTTTGGTACGATGAAAATAACGGCGCACGCCGATAATGGAGATTTTAACATTGACGCGCAGTTAATATCTTCTAATGACGAGACCTTTGATATCAGCGTGACGGTTGAGAATATGGGGGACGATTGGGAAGGCGTGGCAAGGCTTAAATTAGAGGACCGCGCAAGTTATCTTAGAAGCTTCTATACCGGCTCCTATATCAACTGCGCTTTTGATACTGCCATATCGCTGCCACAGGGAAGTATGAAGCAGTTTGTGGTAAATGTGCCTAAACACAGCTATACCTCTAATACTATAGTCGGTAACATAAAAATATTCCTGATTGATAAGAAATCAAAGTCTGTCTACTCTAAGGAGTTTGAAAATTTTTTGTTTGACGCAAAAGACGCTCTTAATATGGGAATATTGAGCGATGACTATTCTTCCCTTACCTTTATGGATATGGGCGGAGATAAGCTGAATTATTACGGAGCTTTGTATCCTGTCAGGCTTATAGAGCTTAATCAGGATAATCTGATAGAAAACTTGGATTCTTTGGAATTTCTGGTAATAGATAAGTATGATACGAGCGTTCTTACCTCTGACGAGACGGCGGCTATTGAGGAGTGGAATATTGACGGCGGAGTGCTGATTGTCGGAACCGGAAAGTATGCGGAGGATACGCTTACGGGTTTGGATTATCTGGAAATCGAATACAGTTATACTGCAGGGAATAAGCCGTACTATTCGTGCGCTTATCTTAACATGGACGAGTTAGAGACTGCTGAATTTGTTTTTGCGAAGTATGCTTATTTAGAGAATACTTTAATTGCAGCCCGTACCAGAGCTCATGGCGTCGGCATGATAGGAGTATTGCCGTATTCTTTATCGGAGCTAGGGAAAAGCGGCGATGATGTTTATATCAGTACCACGCAGGACGAATTTATTTATGATGTATTGAATGTTATAAGCGAAGACGCCCCAAAACGCTATGACTCTCCAACTGCGTCAAATTATAATATACTTTATATCGTTGGAAAATTTTTAGCGGCGTTTGGCAATGACGCTAATTCACTAAGCTTCGGGCTGTTGAAAGTCATTATAATTATTTATGTTATTCTTGTAGGTCCCATTCTCTATCTGATTTTGCGCGCCTTAAAGAAGCGGGACTTGTATTGGTCGTTGACGCCTGCGTTGGCGTTTATCGGAGTTATTATAGTCATGTTTACCGGCAGGGGCTTTAGAATGACACAGACTACGGTATATTCCGTGACGGCATGTAATATGTCGGAGTCTGACGAATATGATTGTATGACATATATGCACTGTTATGACGCCGGACATGATGAATGGAGACTGCGTCTTTCTCAGGACTATGGATATGCCTCGTCTGTTTCAATTTATTCTATTGAAGATGACGACGCTTATTTTTACCGTATTTTAAAAGAGGGTGAAAGGCTGTTTTTCGGGGCAGCTCCCGCTGCCAGTTTTGAGGATACATATTTTTATGCCAATAAAAAAGCAAAGATGAAGGATATAGGCAGTATTGAATGTAGTTTGCCTTATCATTTCAGATTATCTGCAGATAAATATACAGTTACCAATAATACGGGATACGATTTTGAATATCTGGCGGTGCTTAATAATAACTACCTATGGATTTATGAGGGGCTTAAGGCAGGAGAGACATGCAATTTTGGTGAGCTGGAAGAAATGCTGGAAATTGATACAAGCAGTTATTATCAATATACTTATATGAGGGAAGCGCAGGATAAGCTAAAAGGCGCTAATAATGAGATTATAGCGGCGCTTGGCATAGGAATCAACTCAGCGTATTATAACCTTGAAGCGATGCAGACTGCCGTAATCGGCGTTACGTCAGATTATATTAAGGCGGTAGACGATAACTGCAGGGAAAAAGCTTACGGCTGTTTCTACATAATACAATAACTATAAGGAAGTACGGGGGATAAAACCAACATGACGGCTAGGAACGGAATAAATATAAAATCCCATACAATTTTATCCATGCTGCTTTTGGCGTTTGTCTTAAGTCTGTGTTTTGGTACGATGAAAATGACGGCGCACGCCGATAATGCGAATTTTGTTATTGGCGCGCAGCTAATGCCCTATAATGATGAGACCTTTGATATCAGCGTGACGATTGAGAATAGGGGGGACGATTGGGAAGGCGTGGCAAGGCTTAAAGTGCAGCGCAATTACAATGTTTATTCCAATTGTGCCTATGATACCGCTATATCCATGCCGCAGGGCAGCGTGAAGCAGTTTGTGGTAAAAGTGCCTAGACGCAGCTACACTTCCTCCTACATAATGGACAGTATAAAAATATCCCTGCTTGACAGAGATTTGAATACCGTATTTTCAAGGGAGTTTAACAGACTCCTGCTTGAGCAGATTGATACCTTGAAAATGGGGATATTGAGCGATAATTATTCTGCGCTTACCTTTATGGATATGGGCGGGGATAAGCTGGACTATTATGATGGCTCGTATCCGATTAAGCTTGTAGAGATTAATCAGGATAACTTCTCAGACTCACTGGAAGCTTTGGATTTTCTGGTAATAGATAATTATAATACGGGCGTTTTGACGTCTGACGAGACTGCGTCGCTTGAGAAATGGAATAAAGATGGCGGTGTGCTGATTGTCGGAACCGGAGAGCGTGCGCCGGATACGCTTGCAGGTTTGGGGTATCTGGACGTTAGATATATAGATATGTATGAGGAGGAAGATGTTCCTATTCAGTGGAAAAGCTGGTTCAATTCGACGGGTGAGATGGAATTTGCCGTACTTGATTATAACGTTTTTTCATATGATTACTCGTATTATGAGGACAGTTATAATGCCGTTATGATGACATATAATGGCGACGGTGCGATAGGGGTGCTGCCCTATTCTTTAACGGAGCTTGGCAAGCTAGATGGTGATGACTATTTTATGACACAGAACGATTACATTTATCAGGTACTGAATAGTATAAGCGCCAATGCCAACAGACGCTATGATTCTGTAACGGCGTCTAACGACAAAGTTGCCTATACCAGCGACAGGTTTTTATGTATGCTTGGCAATGGAGATGATTCTTTAAGCTTCGGGCTGCTTAAAATCATTATTGTCATTTATGTTATTCTTGCAGGTCCTATTCTCTATTTGATTTTGCGTTCTTTAAAGAAAAGGGATTTGTATTGGCTGACGGTGCCGGCGCTTGCGTTTATGGGAGTTATTATCGTCATGTTTGCGGGCAGGGGGCTTGAGGTAGTAAGGACAAGTGTATATTCCGTGACGGTATGTAATCTGTCTGAGCCGGACGACTGTATAACATATCTGCATTGTTATGACGCCGGTCATAATGAATGGAAGCTGCGTCTTTGCGAGGGTTACGAATATGCGGCTATGACGCTTAATTCCGCCTATAACGGTAACGGAGATGACGATTATCATTACCGTGTATTAAAAGAGGGTGAGAGGCTGTTCTTTGGCGTAAGACCTGATACCAGCTTTGAGGACGTGTATTTTTATACCGGCAAAAAGGCAGGCGCACAGAGTATGGGCAGTATCGAATGTAATGCGCCTTTGCATATGTATAATATGGAAGTAAACCGTATTGCCAATAATACGGAATACGATTTTGAATATCTTGCCGTGATTGCTGAAAATTATCTGTGGGTTTATGATGGACTTGCGGCGGGAGAAACCTGTAATCCCTCGAAAATGAAGGAAATTTTTCAAGTAGAAACAGATAGTTATTACTACTATGATTATATGAGTAAAGCAGAGGAGACGCTAAAAGCCGATAATAATGATATCATGGCGGCGCTTGGCGTAGGAATCAATACGGCATATGGCAGTCTTAGAACAGGAGAGATTGCTGTTGTTGGCGTTACGTCTGATTTCACTAAGACAGTAGACGATAACTGCAAAGAAAAAGCTTACGGCTGCTTTTATATAATACAGTAATGACAAGGAGATACGGGGGATAAAACCAACATGACGGCTAGGACCGGTATAAATATAAAATTACATATAATTTTATCCATGCTGCTTTTGGCGTTTGGCTTAAGTCTGTGTGTTGGCATAATGAAAATGACGGTACACGCCGATTACGGCGATTTTAACATTGACGCGCAGCTATTATCTTCCGTTGACGAAACCTATAATATCAGCGTGACCGTTGAGAATATGGGGGACGATTGGGAAGGCATAGTAAGGCTTAAAATGGAATACCTTGACCTTATCTATTTCGACGCCTGCGCGTATGATACCGCCATATCTCTGCCACAGGGCAGTATAAAACAGTTTGAGGTAAAGGTGCCTAAGCAAGCTCATAGCTTTATGGATTTAAGCGGCAGCATAAAAATATTCCTGATTGATGAAAATTCACAGCCCGTTTTTTCAAAAAGGTTCGACGAACTCCTGATTGTGAAAAAGGAAGCTTTGAGAATGGGGATATTGAGCGATAGTTATTCTTCTCTTAGCTTTATGGCTGTGGGCGGAGAGGAGCTTGAATGGTCCGGCGGTTCGTATCCGATTAAACTTGTAGAGCTTAATCAGGATAATTTGTTAAGTTTACTGGACTCTTTGGAGTTTCTGATAATAGATAATTATAATACGGGCGTTTTGACTGATTATGAGCTTGCGGCGCTTGAGAAATGGAATCGTAATGGCGGAGTATTGATTGTCGGAACCGGAAAGTATGCCAAGAATACGCTTGCAGGCTTGGATTATCTGGACGTCGAATATATAAAGGCATACGATGAAGAGGATAGTAGTTATTCATGGAGCGACAGCTTTGTTTATCCGGAGGATTTGTATGCTGAAGTCAGTTATATCTCAGCGCTGGTAAGGGAGAAGGGCGATGGCTCCATAGGAGTGCTCTCGTACTCTTTAACGGAGTCTGCCGGACTCTACAGCGACGCCTATATTTATATCATGCAGAACGATTTTATTTATGATACATTGGATACTATAAGCTTAAGAGCGCATAAACGTTACGAACCTCTGATTAATATGCACGGCGTTAGCACCAGCCGTACCAGCGAAATGTTCTTATCCGCATTTGGCAATGGTAGAGATTCCTTAAGTTTTGGACTGTTGAAAATCATTATAGTTATTTACGTTATTCTTGCCGGTCCCGTACTCTATCTGATTTTGCGCTATCTAAATAAGAAGGACTTGTACTGGTTTAGCGTACCGGCGTTGTCGTTTGTGGGAGTTATTATAGTCATGTTTGCCGGAAGAGGACTTGCGGTAGCGCGGACAAGGGTATATTCTGTGACGATATTCGATATGCTGGGGCAAGAGGATTGTATGACATATATGCACTGTTATAATGCAGGTCATAATGAATGGGAGCTGCGTCTTTCTAAAGATTACGAATATGCCGCGCCTGCCTCAACCGACTACATATATGACGACGACTATGATTATCGTGTATTGAAAGAAGGCGAAGAGCTGTTTTTTGGAGCAAAGCCTGATAGCAGTTTTGAGGACGTATATTTTTTCGCAGGTAAAAGGGCGGACATACAGAGTATCGGCAGTATTGATTGCAATGAATCCATATATGCGGATAAAGTCAGAAGAATCAACAAAGTTACTAATAATACGGGATACGATTTTGAATATCTGGCGGTAATTGACGACAACAAATTACGGGTTTATACGGGACTTGCTGCGGGAGAATCCTGCAATCCGGTGAAAATGAATTCAATTTTTACAATATCTACGGACCAATATTACTATTATGATTATATGAGCGAGGCGTTGCAAACCGATAGGAGTGATATCGTAACGGCGATTGGCATAGGAATTGTCTCGGTATATTACCGTCTTGATACTGATGAAAAAGCTGTAATCGGCGTTACGTCCGATTTCATTAAAGCGGTAGACGATAACTGCAGTGAAGAAGCTTACGGCTGCTTCTACATAATACAATAATTATAAGAAAGTACGGAGAAAAAGTAACATGACAGCCCGAATCAAGATAAATATAAAAGTTTCGACAATTTTATCAGCGCTGCTTTTTATACTCTGCCTAAGCCTTTGCTTTAGCAAAATGAAAATGACGGCGTATGCCGGTAGAGGAGATTTCAGCGTTGAGGCGCAGATGCTGCCTTCAAATAATGATACTTTAGATATTAGTGTAACTGTAGAAAATAAAGGGGACGATTGGGAAGGCGTAGTGCGAATTATGATAGAGCGCGGACATGAAGCTTATACTAACTGCGCCTATGATACCGCGATATCTCTGCCGCAGGGCAGCGTGAAGCAGTTTGTGGTGAAGGTGCCTAAATACAGCTATAATTCTACTACTATAAGCGGCACCGTAGAAATTCTTCTGGTTGATAAGAACTCAAAGCCCGTATTTTCTAAGGAGTTCGATAAACTATTGCTTGAAGCCAAAGGAGTTCTTAAGCTGGGGATACTGAGCGATGACTATTCTGCGCTTACCTTTATGGATATGGGCGGAGATAAATTGAGTTTTTATGGAAGCTCGTACCCGATTAAACTTGTGGAGCTTAATCAGGATAATTTGTTAGACTCATTGGAAACTTTGGAATTTCTGGTAATAGATAATTATGATACAAGCGTTTTTACATCTGACGAGACTGCGGCGCTTGAGGAATGGAATAAGGACGGCGGAATACTGATTGTCGGAACCGGAAGGCGCGCGGAGGATACGCTTGCGGGCTTGGATTATCTCGAAGTTGAATATGCAGGAATGTGTAATGCGCTAGATGTTGGTTATGAATGGGGCAGTTTCTATATTTATGCAGATGAGTTGGAATTTGCCTCCTTCGATTATTCAGATTACTCATATGATTACTCGTATTATGTAGATTCTTCTATTGCCGCCCTGCTGACATATAAAGGCGACGGCGCGATAGGGGTGCTGCCGTATTCCTTAACGGAGCTTGGAAAACTGGGCGACGATGCTTATAGTTATTATATCTCTCAGAGCGAATTTGTTTATAAAGCGCTGGACTATATAAGTTCAAACTCCAATATACGATATGATACTGCTCCGCTTGATTCAACTTATAATCTTGCCGGATATATCAGAAAATTTTTATCCGCACTTGGTAATGGCAATAATTCTTTGAGCTTGGGATTTTTGAAAATCATTATAATTATTTATGTTATTCTTGCCGGTCCCGTGCTCTATCTGATTTTGCGCTTTTTAAAGAAAAGGGACTTGTACTGGCTGACAGTGCCGGCGTTGGCGTTTATGGGGATTATTATAGTCATGCTTGCAGGAAGAAATCTTGAGGTGGTGCGGACAAGGGTATATTCCGTGACGGTATGCGATTTGTCGGCTTCAAGGGACTGTATGACATTTATGCACTGTTATGATGCAGGTCATGAGGAATGGAAGCTGCGTCTTGCTCCGGAATATGAATATGCAGCGCCTAATGAAGTCTATGTGCTTGCAGGCAGCAGCGCCTATCATCATCGTATATTGAAAGAGGGCGAGAGGTTATTTTTTGGCACAGAGCCTGAGACCAGCTTTGAGGACACATATTTTTACGCCGCTAAAGATATGGACATACAGAATATAGGCAGTATCGATTGTGATACGGCTGGCTCCCTCGTATATAATAGAAGGATAAGCGAAGTTACCAATAATACGGAATATGATTTTGAATATCTTGCCGTACTTGATGAAGATCATCTGTGGGTTTATAATGGACTTGCGAGGGGAGAGACTTGTAATCCCGATAAAATTAAGGAAATTTTTAAAATAAATGTGAGCAGTGGTAATTACTACTATGATTATATGGAGGCAGCACAGGATAAGCTGAAAGCCGGTAGTATGGATATTGCAGCGGCGCTTGGCATAGGAATTAACTCAGCGTATAATAACCTTGATACGTTAGATATAGCTGTAATCGGCGTTACGAGCGATTATATTAAAGCGGTAGACGATAACTGCAACGAAAAAGCCTATGGCTGTTTCTATGTAATACAATAACTGGGAGGATAAAAATGCTCTATATCAATGATTTGACAAAAGTTTACGGTTCTTATCTGGCGGTCAACCACTTGACGCTGCATATTCCGGCAGGGGATTTGTTCGGCTTTGTCGGACCAAACGGCGCGGGTAAGACTACGACTATCCGTATAGTCTGCGGTCTGCTAAAGGCAAGCTCAGGCTCGGTGCGTATCGGCGCTGAGTCGTCAGCCGTAGGAAGTAAGCAAATGAAAAGACTGATTGGCTATGTACCGGATTTCTTCGGCGTGTATGATAACCTTAAGGTTAAAGAATATATGGATTTTTACGGCTCCATGTACGGTATGTATTCGCGGGACATTGCGAAGTTATCAGACGACTTATTAGAACTGGTTAATCTTTCCGATAAAAAGGAAGCCTATGTGGACACGCTCTCAAGAGGTATGAAACAGCGCTTGTGCGTGGCAAGGGCGTTGCTGCACAGTCCTAAGCTGCTTATTTTGGACGAGCCCAGTTCGGGACTTGATCCAAGAGCAAGGGTGGAAATGAAGGAGCTGCTTAAGAACCTTCATTCTATGGGGATAACCATTATCATAAGCTCGCATATTCTTTCGGAGCTTTCGGAGATGTGTACCAGTATCGGCGTGATGAATTACGGTAATCTGATGCTTGCCGGACGTATGGAGGATATCATGAAGCAGATATCTGGCGCAAGACGCATACATATCCGCATTATTTCCGAGATGGAGCAAGCCGTGAGAGTAATGCAGGAGCAGGCGTTAGTTAAGATAGAATCCGTCAGGGAGAATGAAATAATTATTTCCTATGGCGCCGCGGACGAGGAAATAAGCGGGTTAATAGGACGGCTTATTCAAAGCGGTGTGGTTCTTACCGACTTCCATATGGAAGAGGGCAGTCTGGAATCGCTGTTTATGCAGCTTACAGGAGGTGGCGCAAGATGAAAATGAAAATAAGATTAAATCCGATTATAAAGAAAGATTTTCAGGTAGCGGCGCGCAGTATGCGTATAAGCTGGGGCTTGTTTGCTTATGAGGCAGTATTGGCAATGGCATATATGATAGCTATGTCGGTCATACAGGAGGTAAACGGCAATATTTACGGAGAGGGCAATATATATAAATCGTTGATATATCTGTTTCCGGTGCTTGCCATAGCGCAGCTTGTCATTGTCGCGCTGATTGTGCCTATTATGACCTCTTCTTCCATTTCGGGAGAGAAGGAGAGGCAGACTTTTGATATCATGATGACTACTTGTATGTCGCCGTTTTCTATCGTGCTGGGAAAAGTATTCTCCGCCGTACTGCGCATTCTTTTCTATGTGGCGGCGGGAATGCCGATTATGGCGCTGCCGTTCGTAGTGGGCGGCTTAAAATGGAGCAGCCTGTTTTACTTTCTTTTAGTTGTAGTACTTATTTCGGTGCTTTCGGGAAGTATAGGGATTTTCTGCTCGTCGTTTTGCCGCAGGTCGATAACCTCCGTAGTTATGTCGTTTATCATATATTTTGTGCTTTATTTTATGACGTTTGTGCCCGCATTAACAGGGGTTGTCTGGAGTGTAGGCATAAATACAGTGGGTGGAGGCGCCAAAACAGAGAGCCTCTTGATTTTACTGCTTAATCCGTTTGTATTTTTTGAGGAATTTTTTGCAAATATTATGGCGGGGACTTCAATGCTTGGTACAGCAGACTTAAGCACCTCAGTATTTGAGAGCAATGAAGTGGGGATTCTTACCTTTGCTCTTGCAAGGGGGAAGCTGTGGCTGTTTGCGTCCGCTGTCTGTATCATTATTATGTCGGTTTTATTTATGCTTGCGGCGGCATGGAAGGTCAATCCCATGCACGCACCTTCACATAAGAAGAAAAGCAAGAAGGGGAGAAATTGATGAAGATGGAAAGAAAAGCTTTCTTACAGACAATCCGCATGTACTGTAGAAGAATTAATCTGGCGAAATTTGTCGATATAGCGTTGCTTTCGCTATGTGTGGGGGCAGGAGTGGGAATTATCTTACAGGTATTGGCACTGATAGTGCCAATATATTATGTCAACCTATATACTGCGATTGCGCTGCTTCTTGCCGCTATGTCGGCAGCAGGGGTAATGGCGGCGCAGCATATTGATATGAAGCACGCCGCGCTTATTATGGACGGCTTCGGCTTCGGTGAACGGATTATCACGGCTTATGAAAATATGGACGAGGACGGGGAGTTTATCAGATTACAGCGCGAGGACGCCATGCGCAAGCTTAACGAGAATGGGGCTAAGATTCATATTCCGCTTTTTAAATCGTGGAAAAAACCGGCGCTTCTTGCTTTAATGTGCGCTCTGTTTGTAGGACTTGCCTTTATTCCCTCGGAGTCTAAAGAGCAAGCTAGAGAGCTGCACGAAGTCAGGCGAGATGCAAAGGAGAAGAGAAAAGAGATAGAAAAGACCGTGGAGGATTTAGAGAAGCTTGGAAAAGATAATTTAAGTGTAGAGCAGCAGGCAATGATACAGGAAATGATAGAGAGCCTTGAATCTTCCATGTCAGAATATCAGCAGGCGTCATCGGCGGAAGCTATCAAGACGGCGGACGAAAAGCTGAATTATAAATATAACGATATGAGTAATCAGTTATCGGCGATGGCGCAGAGTCTTCAAGACGGCGCAGAGGTTTCACCGGTAACTGCACAGTCCTTGCAGGCTATGGCGAAGAAAATGCAGGAGATGAACGGGGACAAGTCTCAGGGTGAAGGAGAGCTTGCGCAAAGTCAGGGCGGACAAGGGAATAAACAAAGCGGTGACGGTCAAAGTGGAGACAGTCAAAGCGGCAATGGTCAAAACGGTGAAGGTACGAACGGACAAGGTAAAGGTCAAAGCGGCAGCGGACAGGACGGAAACGGCGAAGGCGGCGAAGGCATGGACGGTAACGGTCAGAATGGCAGCGGTCAAAACGGTGAAGGTCAAGACGGCAATGGACAAGGCAGCGATGGAGATGGCGGAACCGGTAACGGTCGGGGAACCGGCAGCAACAATACGCCGCGTGATTATGTCAGCGTTCCGAATGACATTGCCGATAACGAAAACCTTACCGGTAATTCCGTAGACCATGAGGAGTCTGAATTTTTCCGCGCTCCGAATGGCTTAAGCTGGGAAGGAGAGCATATTTCACACGACGCCGTTATCGGCAGTTATGAACAGAATGCCTATGAAGGTATCGCGGCGGGGAAATATCCAAGCGGTATGGAAAATGTGATAAAGGAGTATTTTTCAAGTTTTAATTAAACTTTAATTATAGAAAGGAACAGATTTAGCATGAGCGAATTGGATAAAAACAGGCTGCATGAGCCTTTATATATGGCGCAGCAGGCTGCGGCATGTGAAGCGGAAATTCAGAAGGGAATAATAGGTCAGCGCGAGGTTATAAGAGAGGTTATGCTTGCCATGCTTACAGGGGGCAACGTACTCTTGGAAGGTATGCCCGGACTTGGCAAGACGCGGCTTGTCAGTACGATAAGTCAAGTATTTGACTTATCATTTAAGCGTATTCAGTTTACGCCCGACCTTATGCCCGGCGACGTGACAGGTACGAATATTATAGTAAAAAACGAACAGGGCAGCGCTTTTTCTTTTGCAAGGGGACCGATTTTCGCCAACCTTATTCTTGCCGATGAAATAAACCGCGCCACGCCTAAGACGCAGTCGGCGCTCTTAGAGGCTATGCAGGAGCATACGGTTACGGTGGGAAACGACAGTCATGTGCTGGACGAACCGTTTTTTGTACTTGCCACGCAAAATCCTATTGAGAGTGAAGGCACCTATCCTTTGCCGGAGGCGCAGCTTGACCGTTTTATGTTTAAGATTTTGGTGCGTTTTCCTTCTAAGGCTGAGCTTATAGGAATAGTAGCGCTGACAGAAGGAAATCTGGCGCCGACGATTGAGAAACAGATGGATAGGGAAGGACTGCTGGCGGTAAGGGCGTTAGTAAATCAGGTGCCGATTGCCGAGGCGGTAATGAACTACATACTGGATATCGTCATGGCAACCCATGCGTCAAACCGCTATATCAGAGAGGGCGCAAGTCCCAGAGCGGCGCAGAATTTAATTCGCGCCTCAAGAGCAAAGGCGTTCTTAGAGGGGCGCTTCAACGTATCCTTTGCGGACGTGGCGCAGATGGCGTTTCCGGTCTTAAGACACCGTATCATCTTGAGCTTTGACGCTATCAGCGAGGGCGTAACAGAGGACGATGTTATTAACAAGATTCTTTCAGATAATGGGAGTTATAACGGAAAATGATACTTGACGCTGCTTTTTTTGATACCTTATCTAGACTGCGGCTTGCCATGTGGCATAAGTCCTCGATGAACCTTACCGGCAACCGTAAGTCCGTGCAGAAGGGCTCATCGACGGAATTTTCGGATTTTAGGGAATATATGCCGGGAGACGATATCCGCCGTATCGACTGGAATGCTTACGGACGGCTGGACAGATTTTTCATAAAAGAATATATGGAAGAAAAAGAAGCGGTTGTCTCAATTCTGCTTGATACCAGCGCTTCTATGGATTATGGGCTTAAGAAAAAAAGCGAGCTTGCCTGTATGCTTGCGGCGGCGTTCGCTTATATCGGGCTTAATAATATGGACAGGGTTGTGCTGTATGATATGCAGAAGATGAATGCGCCATTTGTGGCGGGCAGTGGGAAAAGGGCGGTTCGTCAGCTTACCGAGTGGCTTGATAAGCTTTCCTTTGAGGGAAAAGTGGATATAAGTGAGGCGGTGCTGCAGTTTCCGGCAAGGGGGCAGGGCGTGGCAATTATTATTAGCGATTTCTGGCAGGAGGCGTTTCTTGATGAGAAGCAGGAGAGCGTGAAGAAGCTGATTAGATTTCTTAATTACCGCAGGCAGAAAGCCGTACTTTTGCATGTGCTTGCCGGCGAGGAAATATCCGTAGAGCTTACGGGGACGCAGAATTTAATCGATATGGAAGAAATGAGCGCAATACGCCTGACACTCGACGATACGAGCATACGTCTGTATGAGACGGCGCTTAAAGATTATACCAACCGTCTTAAGCGGGAATGCGACAGGTCGGAGGCGTTTTATGCTATATGCAGCACGAAGACAGATTTCTATCAACTTATTTTTAAGGATTTAAGGACACTATATGATATTTGAGAGCTTATTACCGCTGCTTTTTTTGGCGGCGGTTCCGGTTATTATAATTTTATATCTGCTGAGGCCGAGGGGCAGGGATTATCTGATATCCTCCAATCTCCTATGGCAGAAGCTGCTTAAGAACGAGCAGGCGAAAACCTTCTTTGAGAAATTTGTGAACAATATCCTTATGTATTTGCAGATTTTGATTACCGTGCTGCTTATTGTCGCACTGATGTCGCCGTTTATTAATATGAACAGCAAGACGCAGGGCAGGAGCATACTGCTTATAGATACAAGCGGAAGTATGCAGCATACAGACGTCTCAGGGAAAAGTCGTCTGGAAGAAGCAAAAGAGCAGGCGATTGATTATGTGCGTTCAGCGGAAAGTATGCGCTGCTGCATTATGACGGTGGACGAAACGGGCGTTAAAATGCTTGCCGTGGATATCACAGATACCGACAGCCTGATTCAGACTCTAAGGGGTATTACCTGCAGCGACAGCGGAGGCAGTCTTACGTTAGCGCAGGAGAGCATAGATATGCTGATGGGCGATAGCGAGGAGAACGCCGCTAATCTGGTAGTGTTTACCGACGGTAATGGAGCGGAGGACTTCGATGGGCTGCGCGCCGCGGCGGGAAAAGAGCTTCATGTAGTCGGTTCTGCTGTTTATAATGTGGCGAATGATTATACGGTGTTCTCCTCGCGCGAGGACGGTTTATATGATGTGGTCGTAAGCGTAAGCAATTACGGCGATGAGGGCGTTTCTTTTGACGTCGGGCTCTATGATGAAGACGATAAGCTGATTGCGCTTACCAATATGAGCCTTAACCCGATGGAGAGCAAGACGTGTCTTTTTGAGGGAACCGAATGGAAGGGGCAGACGCTTACATCAAGGATTGATGGTATTTCTTTTTCAAAGAATGAGTCCGGCGGGCAGCCTGATAATGTGTCTGACAGTCTTTTGCAGGATAATGTCTCGCGGGCGATAAAAGGCAGGGAAAACAATATTAACGGGCTCTTAGTTGGAAACGGCAATACCTTTATCGAGAAGGCGTACACGGCTGTGACAGGGCAGAGCATAAGTAAGTCAGAGAATGATACCGTAGCAGGATATGAGGTAAATGACGTAACGGGAGCGCTAGGCAAAGACGACGCTTACAATGTAGTGATATACGACGCGGGACAGACTCCGAAGGCGGAGGGCTACAATCGGCTGGTATTTGGCAGCATGGGCGGCGACTATATAGAGGAATTGGAAAACATCGTGCTGGATATGACGGACTGCGATTTAACCGCTTCATTATCAGGCTTTACCATTGGCGTCAATACGGCGTACTGTTTTGAACTGCCAGAGGGCGCGGTAAGCTTCTTAGAATATGACGGTAAATGCGTAGGATATTATAGGGAGACTGGCAACCATAAGGAGATTGTAGTCGGCTTTGATATCAGGGAGTCGGATTTCCCGCTGCGCGCCGAATTCCCGATTTTCCTTGCTAATGCGATGTTGTATCTTTCGGATACTTCATGGCTTGCGACGAATGTCTATTATGCGGGTGAAGAGATTGCGCTTCAACCGTGGGCGGAGATTGACAGAAGTTCATTTGAGAAGCGTCCTGCTAAAGCGGGGTTGTACCAGCTTGGCAATGACGAATATCAGGAATCTTATGTGGTGCGTTTCTGTACGAGCACCGAGTCAGACGGACGAAAAACGGCGGAGTCTGTGTTGGACTTAGCGGGAATGCAGCTTAATAAAGTTAAACGCACCCTGCGCAATGTTTTTCTATTGCTTGCGCTTATTCTGCTGCTTGTAGAGTGGATTATATATGTACGGAAAATGCGTTATCACGGAAAGTTTTATCTTGTGGTGCGGGGAGTTGTAGCGATATGCGTTATTTTAGCTATTCTAGGCATAAGTATCCGCATAGGCAGCGGACAGACCGCGACTGTGTTTGTGGTAGACATTTCTAACAGTAATGAAGAACATCTGGCAGAGACAGAGAAGTATCTGCACGATACCGTGGATAAAATGCCAAACGGCAATGTCTACGGCATTGTGACATTTGGCAAAAATACGCTGGTGGAACAGTTCCTTACCTCCGAGAAAAGCTATATGGGGCTTATGAGCGTGCCGGAGAAAACGGCTACGAATTTTGAAGATGCGCTTTCTAAGGCGCTTACGTTGATTCCGGGCGATTATAAGAAAAGGCTTGTGGTCATTACCGACGGCAAGGAAACCAGGGGCGATATTGATAATATGGCGTCTGCGCTATCGACGGGGCAGGTGGAGCTGCTTACCCTTCTGTATGAGGACGAAGTAGGGGACGACGCTTATATTGATGATGTGACACTCCCGTCATATTTGCATCCGGGAGATAAGTATTCCATAACCGTTATGGTGGCAAGCAACTATGATACCGACGCGGTAATTGCGCTCTATAACGGCAGCAGCCTCATAGAAGAAAATAGCGTACACCTTAATAAAGGCAGCAACCGCTTTGTCTTTAATAAACAGGTTGCGTCTGACGCAGGCGCCGGTTCGATGGAAAATCTGCGTATTCAGGTTAAAGCGCCGGGCGATACCTGTGAGGAAAATGATTTTTACAGCGCGTATTCGGTGGTGGAGGCGCCGCCGCGCATACTGGTTATCTCCGGTCTTAATGCGGATATATCGGGCTTTTCTTCCATACTTAATGCGGCGGGCTGCGACTATAACATGGTTTCTGCAATTAATGCGCCCTATACGCTTGAACAAATGCTGGAATATAAGTCGATTATTCTTGCAGACACCTATATTGATGATTTACCTGATGGCTTCATTGATAATCTGGAAACCTATGTGAAGGATTACGGCTGCGGCTTTATCTGCTGCGGCGGCGAGGATAGCTTCGCGCTTGGAGGATATCGGGATACTGTGATAGAGACGGTGCTTCCGGTTGACATGCAGCTTAAAGGCGTCAATGAAATGCCGTCTATGGCGATGATAATGGTTATCGACCATTCGGGGAGTATGCTCGTCGGTGATGCGTATTCTAGCGCGAGCAATTTAGACCTTGCCATAAGAGCGGCTTCGGTGGCTGTGGACAATTTAAGGGACGAAGACTATGTGGGCGTGCTGGTTTTTGACGATGTGTACGACTGGCAGGTGGGATTGACGAAGGCGGACGATAAAACCGCAATTAAGGACTCTATTAAGAGTATCAGCGAAGGTGGCGGAACCACGATTAAACCGGCGCTTAAGGAAGCGTTTAAGGCAATGGCTGAGTGCGACGCTTCTATTAAGCATGTGGTGCTTTTAACAGACGGAATGGGCGAGACTAACGATTTCTCAGACGTAATCCACTCCTATTCCAACAGCGGAATTACGCTTTCAACGGTAGCGGTAGGGGCTTACTCGGATACGGAGCTGCTTGAGGATTTAGCAGATGAGTGCGGAGGCAGATATTACTATGCCGATATCTCCAGCGATATACCGAAGATTTTTGCACAGGAAGTATTCTTAGGCGGCGACAGCTATATCCAGAATGGCGAGTTTTCACTGTCCGTACTTGGCAATCATGAGCTGACGGAAAATCTTTTCGCGGACGGCTGGCCGCTAATCTACGGCTATATTTCGGCTTCGCCTAAGACGGCGTCAAACGTAGTGATTGCCTCGGAGCAAAAAGGCGATCCGATTCTCACCGTATGGCAGTACGGTTTAGGAAGAACGGCGGCTTGGAACTGCGACGTTTCGGGAGAGTGGAGCGGAGCTTTTGCCGGAGAAGAGGACTATGTCCAGTTATGGAAAAGAATAGTGGACTATTCTACCGGCAACGCCAGTATAAGCGAGGACAGCGTAGACGTGGTGACTGCGGGGGAATATACCGAAGTGGTTTATAGAGCACAGGAGTATGACGCTGATATCGAGATATATGTGACGCTTATTGAGCCTAATGGCGATACACGAGAGGAGAAGCTTCACGCTACCGCGCCGGGCAAATATGAGGCGGAGCTTTTCACGCCGCAGACAGGCTTGTACCACTTTAATATCAGGCGCACATCAGGGGGAGATATTCAAAACTATGTAACGACGGCAGCGGCGGTACAGTTTTCGGACGAATACAAATTCGACGTAAGCACGGCGGCGTATCTTAATTTTATGGATAAATACGGACGGCTTATCACTAAGGAGGACGCCATATGGTCTCATATAAAGGCGACGGCGGGAGAGAAATATTCGCTGGCGAATATTCTGATTGCGCTTGCAATCTGCTTATTCATAGTGGATATAGCGCTGCGGCGCTTCCAGTATGCGCCGAAGATACCGGCATTTATTACGGCGAGGGCGTTAAGACGCAGCGGACAGAATGAGAATGCGGCTGATATGGCTGGACTTTCATCAATACAGCCGACAGAAAATACAATGGAAGCGGTAATGAGTGATAGACAGGAAAAAGGCAGGACAGCGCAGCAATCCTACAGAAAGAAGCAAAAACCTACGCAGGCGGAGCCGTCTTTAGATACTTCGAGTTTGCTTAAGAAGAAGGACGATAGGAACCTGTAATGGTTCAGTACGCAGGCGGCAGGGGCACATATGCTTACTGGAAAGGCACGCTCTCGCTCCGTGAAAAATCGCAGCGGTACTAAGCTCGAAAATACCTCGCTAAGTACCGGCGTTTTTCAAGGACCTTTCCAGTAAGCATATGTGCCCCTGCCGCTTGTAAAACGGACTGCTCTATAATGCTGTATACTCAACCAATAAATAATATCAGCATTAAGTCATATATTGTATGTGCTATTACTGAGTTCCATATGGTTTTCCCTTTTTTTAATAATATACAAAAAACTATTCCCCAAATTAACGCACTAAAACTTTGAGCGATTATTCCTACAAAATCAAAAGCACCAAATCTTAATAATTTAATAAAGTAAGCGGGAAAATGTAATGCTATAAATAATAAGGTTGTTATTAGCATTGCTTTTTTCTGCGGCATTATATTTGCTAATGCGTTATATCCCCAACCTCTAAAAACAACTTCCTCAACAAAGCCAACAATAATATATTTTATGATTACGAACCATAAGATAATTTCATTATTAAACCAAAAACCTTTATGATTTATCAGCATCATTATAATTATGTAAAGCAATGAAATTGTTATCGTTAAAATCAAAGATTTATTAAATACAGGTCGGGAAAACAATTCATTTTTGTTCAATTTCAATTTATCGCTATTTCTAATAATTAGGAATATTGCAGGTAATACCCATATAACTCTGCTTATATAACTATAAATATATGCCCCAATGCTAACATTATTTTTGAAAATATAATTTGAATATCCCCAAGCGTCCGTAACGATTGTCCATAAGATAATGAATCCAAATAGTGTTAATATGATATATTTCGCTGTGAGTTCTTTTTTCATATGCTATCAACTCCACAAACTTAGATTTGTGAATAGTCCAACATAGGTATTTTACTACAAGCGCACTCATACTTCAATTAAATTTTGGTTAGTATTTTCTCGGTGCAGGAAGAGCGGAAATTCTAATTGACATATTTTCATGCCCGTTGTAATATAATAATAGAGACGGGCAACTTGAGTGTCGGTCAAAGCGTTGATATAAGGTGTTGTGCCAGAGAGCAGTACCTTACGAGCTTTGAATGGGTTTGACGTTTACCGCATTCTGGCTAGACTGTGAATATACAGTTGAAAGAAAACGTCAGGAAAGCTCTGCGAAAGCAGGGCTTTTCCTGTCCTATGAGAAAAAGAGGTAATTTGAATGCACAATGTATATGACTGCGTGGAAGCTTTCGGGAAACTGTTAGATAAGGAATACCAACTTGTATTAGGAAGAAAAAATACAGTTGTTAATCTGCAGATAAATTTTGAGAAAAAAGAATGTTTTCATTTGATGGGGCTTCAATATCTGACAGATAGACCGGAATTAGTCCACGACAGAGGAAAAATATTTGATGCGATAATGGAACGCCGGATAACAGCAGAACATCTTCAATCGTCAGACTTGTATTATAAGATTGAGGACAGAGTTGACATGTTACCATTGCTGGAGGACATGATTGACAATAACGATACAATCTTTAAGTATAATCGAAAGCTCAATACTTATTCAGTTATTAAAGCAGATTATATTATGAAAAATAAAATGGAAGAAAGAAATTTATTTTTATTTCTGGCAGAAAGCAAAAAAGATGGAAAATATTTCTGCCGTTCCTTTTTCCCGCAAGACAAAATGGACTATACAAAAAATCAGGCGTCATGGACGTTGCTATATAAGAAGAAAATAACGCTTTCAACAGGAGAAGAGAGAATATTGTATGACAGGTTACAAAGAGAATAGTCACTAATTTATAACAATCTCCTTAAATAAACCATATCCACGAGTTGAACGCCGCCTTCATATATTGGGTGGTCATAATTATCTGTAAAAAAATTTTTAATGCGATGTGAGCGGATAAATCCACATTTTTCATAAAAAGGAATTGTCAGTGGACTATCGCCTGTTCCAACCTGTAAAATTAAATACTGTCCTTTATATTTCATAGCTATAAAATCAATTAGTGTTTTTCCATACCCTTTGCCTTGACAATCTGGTTTAGTGGCAATATTTTTAATTTCAAGAATACCATTCTTTTCATCAGTAACAATACATTCAGATACAGTATCTACATCATTTAACACATACATTGTACCTTTATTAATATAGCGGTCTATCATGTTTTCTTGCTCATCTGCCAATAAAAGTAACGAAAGGAATTGTTTTTTATTTGCTTTAACTTCTTTTATCTCCATATCTTTTTATCCTGCTCAAGTACCATTAATGAGAAGTATAATGTAAGTTATCAAAATTTTTCACTTTATTACGATTGAGGTTATCATCATAAATATCCGATTTGTAATATTTTCCACCCTTTGCACATGATAGATAACCGGAAATAAGTTCCATTCCCATAAATGCCGGATAATTATACCCATCCGAATCGGTAATCAGCCATGTAGAAGCCTCTTTGAACCCAAATTGTGGATAATACTCAGGTCTTCCAAAAAACAAAATTGCCCCAAATCCCAATTCAGTCGCTTTGCATATCATGCTTTTGATGAGTGCTTTTCCAACATCTTTTTGCTGATACTCAGGCAGTACACTAAGCGGTCCAAAATTCAAAACAGGGATAATACTATCGGAGGTTCTCACTTCTGCTTTGCTGCAGATAATATGTCCAACGACAATATTATCAACTTCCGCAACCAGACTTAATTCGGGAATACCATCACGTGTCCGTAATTCATGAACCATCCAGTGTTCATATGGGCAGCCAATACCACCCCGTTCAATTCTTTCAGGATATGAAAAGGCAGCTCTTGTTACTTCTTCAACTCTGCGGTAATCCTTTTCCTGCTCGGTTCTGATTGAAATATCTATCACCCTATCTACATCTTTCTTTGATAATTATTTTACTTTCCTAGCAACAATTTTGTTTGATGCGTGCAAATGTTTCGGCACATTTGGATGTTCATCTTCAAACACATATGATTTAAACTGCAATATTTCCCAATCAGCATACAACTCTTTAAGCTCCCCATCTTTTGACAGACCAATTGCAAATGGTGCAATATCCTCAGATGCCGGTACAGTATCTGTAAATATTTGTATTATATGAATACCGCCTATATTTGTATGTTCTTTTGCGCTATTTACAAATTTTTTCCACTCATTCTTTGCTACAAAATGCAATGTTCCAAAACAAGTAATCATGTCATAATACTGTACAAATTTATATGTAGTTAAATCTGCTACAAATGAGTTTACTTGTACATTGGATAATTCACAAATATGTTTTAACTTTGCAATTCCATGTTCAGACAAATCAAACGCATCAACATGATGTCCCTGCCTAGCTAAATATATGGCATTTTGACCTTCGCCGCAACCTGCATCTAATATCTTTGCCGGATTGTTGATTAAGTGCTCAAATTCAGTAATAGTTGAATTAGGCTTGTTGGAAAATGTAATAGTATCATATTCCTGATATGATTTTTCCCAAAACGGAACTAAATTATCGCTCATACTTTTCCTACCTCAAATTGTCTATTCATTAAATTGTTAAATATTGTTATCTTAACACAAATACTCTCGCAAGTCCATTGAATTTTTGGTTAGACTTTTTTTACGGAAAATTCAGTTTTCAAAAGACATCACACGATGTATAATATATAATACAAGTATGTTATTTCGTACTAATTCAGAATTAAGAAGGAAGGTAATGAAGAGTATGAAGCGAGAAGATTACATTTCCGATGAGTTGGTTGTTAAACGTGTGAATGAGGCAGTAAGGATTGAGTTAGAGAAAAAGAAGGCGCTGGACGTTCCGGTATTTATATATGACAGGGAAAAACAGGTTATATATCAGCAGAACAGCGATGGTTCTAGGGTAGAAGTAGGAGAGAGAATGTGGAAGGAGCGTTATAGTGAGCGAGTTGCTAAAAAAGCCTGAAATTGTTGTTTTTGCCGGTCCCAATGGCTCAGGTAAAAGTACTATTACTGAATTACTAAAGCCACCGATGGATTATATCAATGCTGATGAAATCAAGAAAAATCTTAAATGCTCTGATTTGGAAGCTGCGCAATTAGCGGAGAAGCAACGGGAAGAACATATAGGGCATATGAATGAGTTCTGTTTTGAAACAGTTTTGTCAACAGAGCGAAATTTAAATTTATTAAAAAAGGCAAAAGAAAAGGGGTATTTTATACGCTGCTATTATGTGCTGACTGCTGATCCAATGATTAATGTCTGGCGAGTTAAATCAAGAGTAGAGTCAGGCGGCATGATGTGCCAGAAGATAAAATTATTAAGAGGTATGTCAGAGCGCTTAAGTTGATAAAAGATTTGGTTAAAATCTGTGATGTGTGCCATATATACGACAATTCAGGTAGTAAGCCATTCCGAATATTTAAGAAACGTAAAGATAAGGTTTATTTTGATGAATGTGTTGACTGGCAATTTGAAGATATTCGGATATTGACAGCTTGTGATAATATGGAAAATGGAAAATTGAATTAAGGAAAACGTCAGAAAAGCCCTGCGAAAGCAAGGCTTCTTTCCCCCCCTAAACCAAATATTGACATAGTGCATGATAAACTGTTAAAATTAATATAAGTATAGCATAATCGGAAACTAAAAGTACAGGGAGGATTATTTATGTACCATTGCCATGTTCAGTTCTACCTAGTCGGCAGTCAGTGCAGCGCATTTGAAATCATTAAGAAAATGCCGCCGCTTGAACATTTCACCCATAAATTTGCACAAAGCGGCATACCAGAGAAAAAGCTGACCGCCGGTGCAGATGTGATTTTGGCTTATTTACAAGATAAAGACATAGAAGATACTATTAAAACGCTTGTATCAGATAAAAAGGAGGACGCAGAGCTTATTCTGTTTGCGGACGCAGGGGCTGTCTGCGCTCTTAAAGAAGAGGAGCAGATTACGGATATCTGGCAGCCTGATATGACGGACGAAGAAGTGAAATTCCGCTTTAACAGATGGCAGCAGGCGTATAAGGTCAGCAAGGACCTGTGGCAGAGTAAGAATTATATGGACACTCTTATGAGCAGCACGCCGAATTTGGTCTGGTGTAAGGATATAGATGGTTTACATAATGTAGTAAACGATAGTTTCTGTCAGATGGTAGGAAAGACGAAAAAACAGGTAATAGGGCGCGACCACGCATACATCTGGAATGCCAAGCCGGGCGATCCGGACTGCTCGGATTCAGATAACGAAGCGATAACCCAGAGACATACCTGTATATCGGAAGAGGTTATAAAGGCTGACGACGGCATGAAGATTCTTGAGACCTATAAATCCCCACTTTATGATATTGACGGCAGCGTAATGGGAACGGCGGGAGTGGCGGTTGACGTAACTCAGGAGCGCACATATCAGCAGGAAATACTCAAGAAAAATCAGACTTTGGAAAAAATTTTTACCAATATAGACTGCGGCGTAGTACGTCATACCTTAGATGGAGAAATCTTAAGCATAAATAGGGCGGCGCTTGAAATCTTAGGCTACGAATCCAAAGAGGAATTGATAGAAGCTGGCTTTAAGTTGATTTCACCGTCCGTTGTAGATGAAGATAGAAATAAACTGCGGGAAAAAATCCAAACCCTGAAAAAAGAGGGCGACAGCATTGAAGTGAACTACCGCGTGCGCCACAAGAACGGCGATATCGTATATGTTGTGGCTGATATTAAGCTGATGATGGAAGACGGCGAACTGATTTATCAGCGTTTCCTCTTAGACTGCACCGATCAGAAGCTGAATGAGCGGCGCAATATGGAACTGGTGTATGCGCTGAGCGTAGATTACAAATTCGTATGCTTTTTAGACTTGAATACGGGCAAGGGAATGTTAATACAGAATGATGGAACCGTGGATAAGGAATATATGGCCATGTTTAATGGCGAGCGGCCAATAGAAGAAAGCGTGCGGCTCTATATAGATAATTTTGTATACGAAGACGATAAGCCGCTTATGACACACTCTCTATCTTTGGAAAACCTGAAAGCAGAGCTTTCGTATGAGAAGATGTTCTATGTATATTATAGGGCGTTCATAGATGGCAAGATTTTATATTACCAGATGAAAGCGGTGCGTGCTGGCACATGGGAAGAAAATCAGGGCATTGTTATTGGCGTAAGATGTGTTGATGATGAAATCCGCAAGGATATGGAGAAGAGGGATTTGCTTGAGAACGCTCTTTTGCAGGCGAATAAGGCGAGTGAAGCTAAGAGCGCGTTCCTTTCCAATATGTCGCATGATATCCGTACGCCGATGAACGCTATCGTCGGCTTTACGAATCTTGCCATAGCGCATATAGACAATACGGAGCAGGTTAAAGAATACTTAGGGAAAATTATGACGTCGGGCAACCACCTGCTGAGGCTGATTAATAACGTGTTAGATATGAGCCGTATTGAAAGCGGCAAGGTGCAGTTGGAAGAAAAGCCGTGTAATTTAATTGATATTATGAACGGACTGCGCAGTATTTTACAGGCGGATATCAACGCTAAACATATGCAGCTTGATATTGATACGCAGCAGATTAAGAACGTAAATATTTACTGCGATGTGCTAAGACTCGACCAAGTGCTTTTAAATCTGGTAAGTAACTCTGTAAAGTATACACGTAATGGCGGCACAGTCAGCGTGAAGGTTGCACAAAAGGACGGAGCGCCGGAGGGTTACGCTAATTATGAGTTTTTAATCAAGGATAACGGAATAGGTATGAGCGAGGAATTTGTACAGCATATTTTCGAGCCGTTTGAAAGAGAAAAAAATTCGACGCTCAGCGGGGTTCAGGGAACAGGACTCGGCATGGCTATTACCAAAAATATCGTAGACATGATGGCTGGCTCAATAGATGTAAAGAGTGAACTTGGCAAGGGGACGGAGTTTACCCTCTGTTTAATGCTGCGTCTGTATTCCGAAGAGCTTAAGCAACAGCCGGTGCAGACGGATAAAGAGAGCGTTTCTAACTCTAAGCGGCATACGGGACGTATTTTGCTTACGGAAGACGTCGAACTGAATCAGGAGGTCGCTACGGCGATTCTTTCAGACGCGGGATTTGAGGTAGAGATTGCCGATAACGGACAGATTGCCGTGGATATGCTTAAGAAATCCAAGCCGGGATACTATAAACTTGTGCTTATGGACGTACAGATGCCGGTTATGAACGGGTATGAGGCGGCTAAAGAAATCCGCAAGCTTGAAAATCAGGAGCTTTCAACCATACCGATTATCGCCATGACTGCGAATGCCTTTGAGGAAGATAAGCAGGAGGCGATAAAGAGCGGTATGAACGGGCATATTGCCAAGCCGATTGACATAGGAAATCTTTTTGAAACTTTAGATAGTATATTGTGCTGAAAAGCGGAAACGGGGGTTATTATGACGCATAAGGAGAAGGCGGGCGAACTGCTCAACCAGCAATATCACTGCTCACAGGCTTTGTTTGGAGCGTTTGCACAAGACTTTGGCATGGATTTAAAGACAGCATTCAAAGTTAGCACCTGTTTCGGCGGTGGAATGAGGCAGGGCGGCACCTGCGGCTGTATCACAGCGTCACTATTGATAATTGGCATGGCGGTAGGCTTTTATGATTCTCAGGATAGGGAGTTGGAAGTCTATGCGAATAAAAAGACCGAAGAGTTCATCAGGCGTTTTACTGAAAAGATGGAAGGAGTAGTCGAATGCCGCGATATTCTCGGCAAAGATATCTCTAAACCGGACGAGGTCGCCATCATACGAAAAGAGGGACTTATCCTAAAGAAATGTCCGAAAGCGATTAATATAAGCATCGATATACTGGAGGATATGTTAGCGGATATTCTTAAAGATGTAAAAGATAGCGCTTTCAATCCGGAAGACCTTCCGACAGGTGAAGACGCCGAAAGGCTGCTTAAGCAGGTAAGTAAGAAGAGCCGTTTCAGAAGAAATGTCAACAGCCTCATTCATACTTCTGAGAAAAGTATAGCGTTTATTCAGTTTGATATCCGAAAATTTAAGATTATCAACGATTTGTATGGTGAAAGATTTGGAGACGAAATACTGGAATTTATCAGAAATACTATGGGGGAGGTATGCCATAGCGACCAGTATTTTGTCAATTTGCGCAGCGACGTGTTCATGATAGTGACCGAGTATGACGACGTAAAGGACATAACCGAACTTATACATAGACTGGACGAAAAGATTAACAATTATAAAGACGTAAGGCTTTATCTGGTTTACGGCGTATATATGGTGGAAGATAAGACTATGGAGCAGCGGCAGATGCAGGATAGGGCGTCTATGGCGAGAAAAGCGGCAAAGAATAATGTGCTGACTAATATTCTTTTCTATCAGGAGCAGTTTAAGGAGACTCTTTATAACAAGAAGTTTATCGAAGAGAATATGCAGACTGCGATTAACGAAAGACAGTTTTTGATGTATTTACAGCCTAAGTACAGTATAACGCGCAATGAAATTATCGGCGCGGAGGCGCTTGTGAGATGGCGTAATCCGGAGCGCGGCATGATATTCCCCGATCAGTTTATTCCGATTATAGAAGAGAACGGCTTCATTAAGAAGGTGGATTATTACATATGGGAAGAGGCGTGTAAGTTTATAAAGAAATGTATAGACATAGGGATAGAAGACTGTCCGGTATCCGTCAACGTATCCAGAATCCATCTGCGCGATAATGAATGTATATATGTACTTGACGATATGATAGCAAGACACGGCATTCCTAAGAAAATGCTTGAACTTGAGATTACAGAGACGGCAGGCAATCAGGAAATAAGTAAAAAGGCGCTTAGACTTAAAGAAGAAGGCTATACGCTGCTTATGGACGATTTCGGCAGCGGGTATTCTTCACTGGATATTCTTTTAGAGACGCCGTTTGACGTAATCAAGCTGGATAAGAAATTCATGGAGAATATGATGATATCGAGCAAGGGAAGGCTTATCTTAGAGCAGATAGTTTCGATGGTGAATAAACTGGAACTCGGACTTTTGGCGGAAGGCGTAGAGACAAAGGAGCAGACCGAACTCTTAGAGGGTATCGGCTGCGACCAAGTACAAGGATATTATTATGCTAAGCCCATGCCGGAAGAGGAATTTTTTGAACTTATTAAAAAACAAAAGCTTTCTTGACAAATAAAGATTTATATATATGCAGTTTAATTTGCGACTTTTTATTAAAAAACCAGACAAGATTTGCGACATTTATATTGAAAACGATATTTTTGTCGATTTTTCTGGTTTTTTTTGAAGAATTTTTTATGATTTTTATTGACAATTATAATAGATTAGTAGTATTTTATTATTGAAATAAAAAGTGGAGGTTAAATTCACGGATTTTTCTATAATGTAAGTGGAGGAAGATGCGTATGAATACGGACAAACTAAAGATACTTATTGTTGATGATGAAGAGGTAAACAGAGACATACTCAAAGAGATGTTCAGGAATGCGAAATACAATATTCTTGAAGCGGAAGATGGGGAAACCGCTACTCATATTATAAGCGAGAACCCGGATTTGTCTTTGGTACTGTTAGACATAGTAATGCCTATTATGGACGGGTTCGGCGTACTTGAGTACATGCACGAGAATAACTTCTTAGACAGCATTCCGGTTATCTTAATTACCAGCGAGGACGCGCTGGACAGTGAGGATCAGGCATATTCATACGGAGTTATGGACGTTATACATAAGCCGTTTTACCCGCATATAGTAAAGAGAAGAAGTAAGAATATTATTGAACTGTTCCAGAATAAAAATAACATGGAGTTACGCCTGAAAGAGCAGGAAGCAGAAATCAGGGCTCAGGAGAAGGAAATACGTTCTAATAACGAGTTTATGATTGAAATGCTCAGCTCCGTAGTCGAGGCAAGAAGCGCCGAGTCAGGAGAGCATACCAGACGTATCAAGTATTTTACAAGAATTATGTTAAAGTATTTGATGAAGTATTTCCCGAAGTACGGAATTACTCCCGAACAGGCGGATTTGATATGTCAGGCGTCAGCGCTTCATGATATCGGTAAGATAGGCATACCAGACGCGATACTGCTTAAACCGGGAAGACTTACGCCGGAAGAATTTGAAATAATGAAAACTCACTCGACTATCGGCAGCGAGATATTGGAAAAGAGTTTCAAAAACAGAGAAACTGATTTTTACCGTTACAGTTATAACATCTGCCGTTACCACCATGAGAGATGGGACGGTAAAGGATATCCCGACCATCTTAAAGGGGACGAGATACCGATTTATACACAAGTTGTTGCCATTGCAGATGTTTACGACGCGCTGGTAAGTCCGAGAGTATATAAGAGTGCGTATGCTAACAACATTGCATACGAGATGATAATGAATGGGGAATGCGGTCAGTTTTCACCTGACGTACTTGAATGTTTTGGGCTTGCTAAGGAAGATTTCTTCAATATAGTAGAAGTAATTAAGATGTTTGATTTTACCTGATACAACACTCAATAGGCAGCAAAAACATTACCGGGTTTTTGTTGCCTTTATGAATGAAATCGGGAAACATTGCTTTTGCGGGGAGGAACATGATGGAGGCGTGGAACGAAGACAACTTATTTCCGGTAGAAGATGCGCTGGAAATGATTATTGCGTTTGATAAGACCGGAGTGATTTTCTATTCTAATACGGCAGCTAAAAAGAAACTTGAATATGAAGACGACTTATGTGGAAGCCATATAAGCGACATCTTTTTAAATACTTTTAGAGGTACAGAGGACGGCTTCGAGACGGATTATCCGTTCGGGAACGAGCAGCAGAACCTTATCGCATACCGCAAGAACCGTACCTGCTTTCCGGTAGAAGCGAAAATTATAGAAAGCAAGAATAAGCCGGGCACATATATATGTATGGCGAATGATACTCTGGAGAAGGAGCATCTTGGCAGGGAGATTGAACATGTAAAGCAGGAAGCTGAGCAGGCTTTGAAAGTTAAATCTGAATTTGTATCAAATGTAACGCATGAGCTTCGCACCCCTGTAAACGGAGTGCTTGGAAACGTCAAAGAACTGCTTGAGATAGTGACTGATGAAAAAGCTCTTAAAACGCTGAGGCTGATAGAACGTTGCTGCGGCGATATGAATAAAATAATAAATAACATTCTGGATTTTTCCAAATTGGAGGCCGGAAAATTTACATTAGAGCCGCGCTCATTCAATTTCAGAAACATGCTTGATTATGTGAAGGCACAACATACCGCTAAGATTACCGAAAAAGGTTTAAGGTTTTTTATGACGGTATCTCCGCAAATACCCGAACATGTTATAGGCGACGAGCTGCGTATCGTACAGATACTTAACAATCTTTTATCCAATGCGCTTAAGTTCACGACCGTAGGCAAGATTAGTCTTGAAGTTGTCAGAACGGCGCGTATCAAGGATAAAATAGAATTATTTTTTATAGTGAAGGATACCGGAATTGGTATTGATAAATCCGATAAGGATAAGTTGTTCCAGAGTTTCTCACAGTTAGACGCTTCTATCTCAAGAAAGTACGGTGGAACCGGTCTGGGACTTAACATATGTAAACAGTTAGTGGAACTGATGGGCGGAAAAATAGAAGCCGAAGGCGTTAAGAATAAGGGTTCAACCTTTTCATTTTCTATATGGGTGGGCGTAAGCGAAGAAGAGAATGCGCCTATGCAGCCCGATGAAAGCAACGCTTTGCGTCAGGCAATGTATACCTCCGCACCGACTGACGACGATGAGGATACAGAAGAGATAATAGAGTATGGCACTCCGGAAAACATCGAGACGCTTAAGAAAAATCTTTCCAAGCTTATTCTCTGCGTGGAAATGGAGAATTGGGAGAAGGCGGAGATGTTCATGGAGACTATCAGGCAGCTCACTCAGGGAGCGCCCAGAGAAGTATCCCGCGCGATTTTGAAGTTAAAGATGGCGGTACAGAAAGAGAACTACGAAAAAGTAAATGCAGGCTATGAAGAATTAAATACCTATCTGTGAGAGGAGGAGTCCAGTGGCTTCTGACAAAATGAAATCGTATGATGAAAAAATTCTGATTGTAGATGATGTGGAAACAAACAGGCTTGTTCTTGAGGCTATTATTGAGGACATGGGCTGTTCACCTATTTTGGCAGAAGACGGGAAGCAGGCTTTGGAAATGACAAAGCAGCATTTGCCGAGCTTGATTCTTAGCGACATATCTATGCCGGGCATGGACGGGTATGAGCTGTGCAGACTGCTTAAGAATGATAAAAAGACGAGAGATATTCCGATTGTATTTATTTCGGCGTTTAGCGATCCGATGGATATAGTCGAAGGATTTTTAATCGGCGGGGAAGATTATATCACCAAGCCTTTTATCTCGGAAGTGGTTCAGGCGCGTGTCGGCGTACAGCTGCGGCTTCGCGAGGCGAGGCAGGAGATGCTTGAGATGAACAGACGGCTTCAGGCTTCGGTCAATGAGCAGCTTGCGCAAATGGAGCTTGAGAAAAAGAATATCTTGTATGCGCTTGCTAATATTGCCCTGCAAAATTCAAACTATGCCACAGACTATATTGACAGACTGAGGAAAAACTGCCGGATTTTAGCACAGGGTATGCAGCTTTCACCGCTTTATGAAGACAGGATTTCAGATACTTATATAGATTCGATAGAGCTTTCAGCTCCGCTTTGCGATATCGGTAATATCGGCGTGCCGATGGAAATTCTTAAGAAGAAGGAACTAAGCGCCGAAGAAACGGAGATTTTGCAAACCCACGCAGATATAGGCGCTAGGCTGCTCTCCGATTTGTACTTGAATAATGATTATAATGAATTTATCAGCACAGCTATTGACGTTGTCCGCAATCATCATGAGAATTGGGACGGAAGCGGGTATCCGGATAACTTAAAGGAGGAGAAGATTCCGCTGGCGGCGCAGGTTGTCGCTATAATGAGCAGGTATACCCTGCTTACTGAGAATGACGCCCATACAAGAGAGGAGGCGCTTGATATTATGAAGGGCGAAGCGGGTGTTAGATATTCTCCGGAAATTTATAAGATATGCTGTAAAATATCACGTCAATTAAGCTGATATTCGTCTGTTATAAGAAATATTGATGACAGGGGGAGTGTAAGGTGACAATGACAGATGAAGAACTGCAACGAATTTCCGTTTTTATGAAGCAACGCTACGGTATAGAGCTGGGACAAAAGAAAGTCATTGTAAACGGAAGATTGCAGAATTACCTTAAGAGAAATGGCTGGAATAATTATATGGAGTACATGGAGGCTGTAGAACATGACAGAACCGGAACGCTCGAAAAAATTTTAGTCAATTTCCTCACCACAAATCATACATATTTTATGAGGGAATTTGAGCATTTCGATTATATGAAGTCTGTTGCGCTTCCGTGGGCGAAGCAGAAGGCGGCGGCTACCAAAGATTTACGTATCTGGTGCGGCGCGGCTTCGACAGGCGAAGAGCCTTATATGATAGCGATGGTATTGGCGGATTTCTTCGGTTTGGAGAAAGACCAGTGGGATAAGACCGTATTGGCGACCGACATATCCACCAAAGTTTTAAAAGAAGCTATGCTGGGAATTTACGGCGCTGAAGAGCTTAAGAACGTTCCTGAACAGTGGAAGCGGCATTTCTTTAAAGAGATTGCCGGAGGCGAACAGTATCAGGTAAGAGATGAGCTTAAAAAAGAAGTGCTTTTCAGACCGTTTAATTTGATGGATCCTCTTCCATTCAAAAAGAAGCTGCACATCGTATTTTTACGGAATGTTATGATTTATTTTGATGATAATACGAAGAGAGATTTGGTTCAAAGAATATATGATGTAATGGAGCCGGGAGGATATTTCTTTATCGGGACGACGGAAACGATTGACAGGAGCAGTACCCCGTTTCAGATTATTCAGCCGTCGATATTCAGAAAAAGACCGTAGGCACGGAATGGTATGAGAGGAGAAAAATATGCAGCCTATTAAAGTGTTAGTAGTTGAAGACTCGATTGTTTTCAGAGAGTTATTGGTTCAGAATATGGGAAGAGATCCGGCGATACAGGTCGTGGCGACTGCTAAGGATCCTTTTGAAGCAAGGGATCTTATTTTACAGCACCACCCAGATGTTATGACGCTCGATGTAGAGCTTCCTAGAATGAACGGCATTGATTTTTTACGGAAGCTGATTCCCCAGTATCCGCTGCCTGTCGTAGTTATCAGCTCTTTAAGCGATAAGGTATTCGATGCGATGAATGCGGGCGCGGTGGATTTTGTGGCGAAGCCTGCAGTGACGAATAGGGCGCAGTTGGAGGATTTTATCAGGAATGAGCTGCTTGTAAAAATTAAGATTGCATCTACGGCGAAGATAAGCAATATCAAGAAAACCGTACTTACGAATAAGGAACCCTCACAGCATTTAGCGGCTGCGCGCAACAACCTGATAGTTGCAATCGGCGCGTCTACGGGCGGAACGGAAGCAATTTATTCGGTGGTAAAAGATTTCGGCACGGATATTCCGGGAATCGTATGTGTACAGCACATGCCGCCGGGATTTACGAAGATGTATGCGAAAAGACTCGACGACCAGTGCAGAATCAGCGTGAAGGAAGCGGAGACCGGCGACAGGGTAATGCCGGGGCATATGCTGATTGCGCCGGGCGGCGACAGGCATATGAAGTTAGTAAAAGTAAACGGCGTATATCAGGTAGAAGTAAAAGCGGGACCGAGGGTAAACGGTCACTGTCCGTCAGTAGAAGTGTTGTTTGAATCGGTGGCGAAGGTAGCCGGTTCCGACGCGGTAGGAATTATTCTTACAGGTATGGGCGGCGACGGAGGCAAAGGACTGCTGTCCATGCGAAAGGCGGGAGCCAGAACAATCGGGCAAGACGAGTCTACCTGCGTAGTATACGGAATGCCTAAAGTCGCATATGACTGCGGGGCTGTTGAATATCAGGAAAAATTGAATGATATCGCAAGTAGAACCTATGCGTTATTAAATAAAATGTAAAGGAGAGAGGACATGAAGATTCTATTGGCAGAAGATGATTTTGTGACAAGGAAATTCATGGTAAGTTTCCTGTCAAAGTACGGCGAATGCGATGTTACTGTGGACGGAATGGAAGCAGTAGACGCCTTTATGATGGCGTTAGAGGACGGAGAGCCGTATGATTTAGTCTGTCTCGATATCATGATGCCAGTCATGGACGGATATCAGTCGCTTGTCGGAATACGAAACCTTGAAAAAGAAAGAAATATTCCCGAAGATAAGGCTGTGAAAGTTATTATGACGACTGCGCTTAATGATGAGGCAAACGTTAAAATGGCTTTCGAGCTGGGCTGTACAATATATTCAGGTAAGCCTATAGATCAGGAAAGGTTTGAGCAGGCTCTTAAAAAACTTAATCTGATTTAACTAAGGAACTTATAAGAATATGCAGGAAAGGAGAAGGATATGGCAGAAGAGTTTAGCACAGACGGTATGCTGGATATGTACCTGTTCGAGAACGGGCAGCTTTTAGAGCAGCTTCAGGAAATAGTTCTTGAGCAGAAAGATGCTGAAAGCTTTGACGAGGACAGTATCAATGAAATATTCAGAACGATGCATACCATAAAAGGTTCTTCGGGCATTATGATGTTCGATGAAATAACGGCTGTGGCGCATAAGCTTGAAGATATCTTTTATTTTCTGAGAGAATCCCACCCCGGTAACGTGCCGCATCTTGAACTGGTGGACCACGTATTAGAGGTTGAAGATTTTATCTCAGGCGAGATGGAAAAGATAAGAAATGGAGATCCGGCAGATGGTAAGTCGGGCGATATTATAAAGGGGCTTGACGAGTTTCTGGATTCCATTAAAGGCGACGGCAAGAAAGGCAAAAAAGGGAAAAAGGAAGAACCGCCTGCAAATCACCATGAGGAGCCTAAGCAGTTCTACATAGCTCCGGTTGCCACAAGCGCCAGCCATTTTTACAAAATTTATATTACGTTTTTCCCTGAAACGGATATGTCAAACGTCCACGCTTATAAGACGGTATATGCTCTAAAGGAAATTGCAGAAGATATTCTGTATTCACCGGAGGACATCGTCTCGGATCCGGACACGGCGGATATCATTATCCAGGAAGGTTTCCGCATTCTCTTGCAGGCACAGAGCAGTGAGGAAGAGATACGCAAGGTCATCGGTGTAGGATATGACATTAAGAAAGTTGATATTTTTGAATGTAAAGCTGAAGAATTTCATCAGGGATTTGACTTTGGAGGCGATACCGACCATCCGGCGCCAGCGATTGATCTCGATTCCAGCGTGGAAGAGATAGACGCGCGTACACAGGAAGCTGCCGCTGAAAGCGGAGGAGAGGAAGAAAAAGAAGCTCCCAAACCTGCAGCTCCTGCAATTAAGCCCGGTGATTTCGTTATCCAGTCCAAAGAACCCGGTAAGAAGAAGAAACTGGCGAAGGATAAGCCGAAGACCGAAAAAGCTTCGTTCATCAGCGTAAATGTAAGCAAGATGGATCAGCTTATGGAGTTAATCGGAGAGCTTGTTATTTCGGAGTCGGTTGTATTACAGAATTCAGACCTTAAGGTGCCGGGACTTAACCTTGACAACTTCAATAAAGCGGCGGTGCAGTTATCCAAGATATCAACGGATTTGCAGAACGTTATCATGTCAATGAGAATGGTTCCGCTTACCAATACCTTCCAAAAGATGAACCGTATCGTATTCGATACCTCAAGGAAGCTGGGAAAAGATATTGAGTTTGTTATGGTCGGAGACCAGACGGAAGTGGATAAAAACATAATCGAGCATATTTCCGATCCGCTTATGCACATCGTTCGTAACTCCGTAGACCACGGAATTGAGGAACGGCAGAAACGTCTTGACAGCGGCAAGCCTGAAAAAGGTAAGGTTACATTGTCCGCTAAGACGGAAGCCGGCAAAGTATGGATAAGCGTAGAGGACGACGGAGCAGGACTTGACAGGAACAAGATACTTGCTAAGGCAAGGAAACAGGGATTGCTCGATGATAATAAGCCCGATAGCGCTTATACAGACAAAGAGGTATATCAGTTCATTACCCTGCCCGGATTTTCCACTAATGAGCAGGTTACGGAGATATCGGGAAGAGGAGTCGGCATGGACGTCGTAGTCCAGAATATTCAGGCAATCGGCGGTGCGCTTGAGATTGAGAGCACGCAGGGCTTTGGCAGTATTATGAGTCTGAAAATTCCGCTGACACTGGCGATTATCGACGGTATCGTTATGGAAATAGGAACTTCTTCATTCGTGCTGGAAACGGGCGCTATCAAGGAATTCATTCGCGTAAGCGAAGATATGCTTATTCATGAGCCTAACGGCGATGAATACATCATGATAAGGGGCGAATGTTTACCGGTAAGACGGCTCGGCGAGTGGTATGGTCTTGCAGAGTATAAGAAGTCCGTAGAAGAAGGGGTAATGTTGATTCTGGAGGTAGAAGATAAGAAAGTATGTCTTCTTGTAGACAGGCTGATTGGAGAACAGGAAATAGTAGTAAAACCGATTCCTTCATATATTAAGAAGGTTAAGGGCTTATCCGGTTGTACACAGCTTGGCGACGGAAGTATTGCTCTAATATTGGACGCTCCCGGATTGATAGAATAAAGAATAAGAAAATATAAAGAAAGGAACGGTAATCATATGGAAGAAGTAAGCGAATTGAAGAGACAGATTGAAGAGACTCAGGCTGCTTCTAATGAGCATGATGAACAGAAGGGTAAGTACATGACTTTTAAGTCAAAAAATGAGTACTTCGGTTTGGGAATCCAATATGTCAATGAAATCATTCAATTACAGGCGATTACGGCGATTCCCGAAACAGAGGATTACATTAAGGGATTGATTAATTTAAGAGGTAAGGTCATTCCTGTTGTTGACGTTAGACTACGGTTCAGACAGGAACCGTTTGAATATAACGACAGGACTTGTATCATCGTCATTAATATCAGGTCCATGATGGTCGGGTTAATCGTAGAACAAATCGCAGAAGTGGTCGAAATCAAGGAAGAAGACATTCTCCCGCCTCCGACTTTCGGCCGTGGCGATGTAAAGAACAAATATGTTTATGGTATCGGCAAGGTCGGAGATGCAGTCAAACTTTTGCTTGATCCTGATAAATTATTAAATGATGAAGATTTATCAGTTGTAGAGCAGGCAAATGAAGTAAATATTGATGAAGAATGAGAGGTATGAGAGATGAAAAATGTGAAAATTAAAGTAAGATTGATTGGTGCATTTGCTATTTCAATGGTGTTGATGATAATCAACGTAATCTTTGGAATGATGGCGCTTGAAAACATGACAAAGACAGAGGCAGACGCTGAACAAAAATACGCGGATAATGCAGTTATGCTTTCCTTTGTAATCTTGGGAATATCCATAGTTGTTACGGTAGCGTTGGCGTTATCTATTGTTAAGGAAATTGATTCTTCCTTAAAGCAGTTGGTAGCAGCTTCTAAGGACATAGCGCAAGGCCGTGTTAATATTGAACTTAAGAAACATGGCAACAACGAATTTGGCGAACTGATTGACGAATTTAAAGCAGTAATAGATAACAGTAAATATCAATCGGGTATTGCGGAAGAAGTGGCGCACGGTAATCTGACAGTTGCCGTTAAACCCTCCTCAAACGACGATATGCTGGGTAACTCCTTAAAGAAATTGGTAGAAGATAACCTTCATACCCTGAGCAATATCTCTGAGGCAGGTTCTCAGGTAACAATCAGCGCATCTCAGGTAGCGAGCGCATCTCAGGCATTGGCACAGGGCTCAACCGAGCAGGCAAGCGCAATACAGGAGATTACCGCTTCTATCGATGAAATTGCAGAGAAGACCAAAGACAATGCAGAGCAGGCTAATTCAGCGGCAAATCTGGTTTCACGCGCTATCGAAGACGTACAGCAGGGTAACGGTCAGATGCACGAAATGGTAAGCGCTATGCAGGCCATTAATAAGTCTTCCGAGAGCATTTCAAAGATTATTAAGACTATTGATGATATCGCATTTCAGACCAATATCCTTGCTTTGAACGCAGCAGTTGAGGCAGCAAGAGCAGGAGAGGCAGGAAAAGGTTTTGCAGTTGTAGCGGAAGAAGTAAGAAGTCTTGCACAGAAGAGTGCGGCTGCATCGGCTGAAACGGCTGAGTTGATTGAAGACTCAATCGATAAGGTTAATTCCGGTTCCAGAATCGCAGAAGACACAGCGAAGGCAATGGAAGAAATCGCTAAGGTTGTACAGGATAGTGAGATGATTATTAACGGTATCGCAGAATCCTCCAACTATCAGGCTACGGCGGTTGCTCAGATAGAGCAGGCAATCACACAGGTATCACAGGTAGTACAGACCAACTCAGCTACCAGTGAAGAGTGTGCGGCAGCAAGCGAAGAACTTTCCAATCAGGCTTCCAGAATGCGCGAAATGCTTTCTGTATACAATCTTGGTTCAGGCGGCGGCAGCGGTTCATCATCTTCCTACAGAAGCAGCGGCAGCTATTCAAGTTCAGCTTCTAATGAGCAGATGATTTCATTAGACGACGACTTTGGCAAGTATTAATTTAAGGCAGATGAAATAAATGTAATAATGAATCCGGCACAGGAACGTAAGGCTCCTGTGCCGTACTCGATTAAACTCTGGTTATCGGAAAGGAGTATGATTTATAATGGGTATGTTTGAAGAGTTAAAAGACTTAGGCGTGGATATCGACGGCGGTTTGAAACGTATCGGCGGAAATGAAAAGCTTTATACCAGATTACTTGGTAAGTTCATAGACGCGGTTAATACATATAATGTACAGGCTGACTTCGACGCCGCAGACTGCAAAGAAATAATTGAAAAGACACACGCCCTTAAGGGAACATCGGGCAATCTCTCCCTTACGCCTATTTATGAGGCGTATACGAAGATAGTTGATTTGCTTAGAGCAGAAAAGGTTGAAGAAGCAAGGGCAATACTTGTAGATGTACTTCCCATTCAGGAAAAAATTGTTGATTGTATTAAGAGCCATATGGAGTAGTAATTAGCATATAATTAGGTTATTTCTAAAAGTCGTAAATCTTACGCTTTGCAAGGTTTACGACTTTTTTTCGGTTTTTGGCACAATATGTCTTTGACACATTGACTATTATATGATAGAGTATAGACATGTTGTTATAATATATGCTTTTAATATGGAGGAAATCTAATGAAAAGAAAATTAGTTGCTATACTACTGGCAGCGCTCATGGTAAGCGGTGTTACTGCATGCGGTAATCAAGTACCGTCAGCATCGGACGTCACATCTGGAAGGGTTAGTTCTTCGGAGAATGATAAAGAAGTTGAAGAAAACAAAGAGGAAGAAGAAAAGCAGGACGAAGAAGCTGAAGAAAAAGAAACCGAAGAAAAAGAAGAGAAGGAAGAAAAGGAAGAGAAAGAAACAAAAGCTTCCGCTAAAGGTGTTGTTTTCGGTTCCGATGAAGCAAAAGGTTATGACGGATTTGAATATCTGACAGAAGAGCTTATCTCTACTTCTGAAACCAAGTCGGGAAATAAGGTAAGCTATTCGGCGTTTGTTCCGGACGACTATCCGTATGTTTCAGGCGATAGGGCGAGCGGAGAGCGTATGGGTGTTGAATTAGAGGTAGATATAGCTCCTTATCTGCAATATAACGCTCAGGACTATACCATAGCAGAGAATCTTGAGGAATATGTAGAAGAAGAGTTTTCATATTCCAGTTATGAATATGGAATTGAAATCGGTGAAGTAGAAGAGATTGACGATGATACCGCAGTCTGTGTTGTTACTTATATGTATTATAGCACATATGATGACAGCTATACGCCTTTCTATAACGTGTACAAGCTTCAGGATATGGGAGATAACGTTATGGCGCTTATCACAGTTTCCATCGAAGCTGAGGAAACCACAGGTAAGACGCAGGCGCTTTTAGATGAAATATCCTCCTTCTATCAGATGGATATCGATTGGGACGATTCTTTTGCCGATACCAAGAGAACCGCATTTGAGAATAGTGATGAGTATAACAGCGACGCTTTCAATCTGGTATATATGTCCTTTGAGCTTCCTGACGGTTGGGAGAAAGACACTAACAGCAGCACATACAGCGAGCCTATCTTTGCACCGGGCGGAAATGCGCGCAGGGCAAACGGCTATATCGGCGTAAGCAAGGAATATTCTTCTGATAACTATGTAGAAGCGTTGTTAGACGATGTAGACTTTACAGCAGAAGCATTGTCAGAGTCGATGGGTGATGAAGTAAGCGATGTTCAGGTTGAGGCTATAACCGACACATTCATGGGTGAAGTAGCTAAAGTCGAAATGAAGGTTTATGACGACGACATAGACGGAAACGGTACGGGAATTGTATACTATGGATATGACGACTATACAGTTTATATGATAGTTGCCTTTATCAGCGAGGACGCAAGCGATGAAGAAGTAGAAGATGTAAGAGCGGCGCTGGATATGATTTTTGAGACGGGGAAATTAAACTAGGCGTGCTTTTGATGGCAACAGAGAAGTTTCTTATATGATAATAGAAAAGGTCAGGTATAATAGCCTGACCTTTTTAAGCAGGTGATTACGGTATTCTCTTTTGCTGTCACGAGTTTAAAGCCAAAACAGAAAATTTACTTCGTAAATTATCTGGAACAAAAACGGAGCTCCATGCCTAAAAAGCGGTAAGTCGCTCCTTATTTTGTTCATGTAGGCTAAACTCTGGTAATTAAAATAGAGATAATTATTTGATATGGGAGAAGCGAATATATGAAAAAAGAGATTGTCTGTGTATTGTGCGCGGTATTTTGTTTCGTATACTGCTTGGTTATTTTTAGTATAAGGTCGGGGACACATATGTATCTGATATGGGCGGCGGGCGGTGTCTTTTTTGTGGCGCTGGCGTTTTTTCTGCACTTTGAGATGTGGGGTAGGCTGCCTTCGGTTTTAAGAAAAGTGGTGTTAGTAGGGCTTTTGCTTGGAACGCTGATATTTGTGATTGTAGAGGGCTGTATTATCAGTGGTTTTGGGGCGAAGGGTGAGAAAAATCTGGATTATATTATCGTCTTGGGAGCGCAGGTTAAACAGAACGGGCCTTCGGCGGCGCTTAAATTCCGGCTTGACAGGGCGTATGATTATCTGGTTGATAACGAAAATACTATCTGTATTGTTTCAGGCGGACAAGGCCCAAACGAACCTTTTTCCGAGGCGCAGGGAATGTACGATTATCTGATAAGTAAAGGGATTGAGCCGCAGCGTATCATTATGGAGGATAAGTCCACCGACACTTCGGAGAATATTGCCTTTAGTATGAAGTTTCTGGATAAAGAGAACGACAGCGTGGGGATAGTAACGAATAACTTTCATGTTTTCCGCGGTGTGCACCTTGCCAAACATCATGGAATTAAAAGCGTTTACGGCATATCGGCGTACTCCGATAAGTTTTTTCTACTTAACAATATGGTGCGCGAATGTGCCGGAATTTTAAAGGATTTGCTTTTTGGAAATCTGATTTAATGATTGGCGGAAAAGGTTTTATGTGATAGAATATTTTTATAGACGTGTAGAGTATATATGATTGACATAGGACGAGATAAATGAAAAAAACAAATCTTTTGGCGGCAGCTATGCTTATGTTGCTGCTATGTGTCGGGTGTGGCGCGGAGGAAGAAAAAGACAATATATCGGCAGGTATGGAGGCGGTTCAAAATCTGGAATATAAAGAGGCTGTTTCGTACTTTAATGAGGCGGCGGCAGAAGGCGCTGACACAAGGCTGATTAATCGCGGGCTTGGACTTGCGTATATGGGAATGTCGCAGTATGAAGATGCGATTTCCTGTTTTGAGACGGCACTCAAAGCAAGCGATGGCAGACTTCGGGAAATTGATTTTGATATTAATTACTATCTTGCTACGGCTTATTATAGAAACGGGCAGTCGCAGGAAGCAATCACTACATATGACGCGATTTTGGCGCTTCGCCCTAAGGAAAAGGAAGCATATTATCTGCGGGGCTGCGTTAAGCTTTATGGCGGCGATTTTGAGAACGCCAAAGCAGATTTTGATCAGACTATCAGCTTAGACGCACAGGATTACGATAAATTGATACAGATATATGATGTGTTGGTGGATAACGGTTATAAAGAGGTCGGCAAAGAATATCTGTTACAGGCGGCAGCACAGAATGAAAGTAATATGACAAACTATGATTTAGGGCGGATTTATTACTATCTGGAGGATTATGAGAACGCGAGGTCGTATCTTCTGCAGGTAAAGATTTCAACGGATTATGAAGCGGCGCTGTATCTTGGAAGAACATACGAGGCGTTAGGGGACTATAATTATGCTTCCAGTATTTATAACGATTATGTTCTGATAGACCAGACTAAAGCGGAGATATATAACCAGCTCGGTCTGTGCCATATGCAGATGGGTAATTATGATTCCGCACTGTCGGCGTTTCAGACGGCGATGAATATCGAAAATAATGAAATGATGCAGTCGCTTAAGTTTAACGAGATAGTTGCCTATGAGTATCTTGGCGATTATAAGGCGGCGGCAGCGTTAATGAGCGATTACCTTAAGACCTATCCTGATGATGAGGCTGCGCAGAGGGAGTATAAGTTTTTAAGGACGAGATAGGCGGTTTAGGCGTAGGCAGCAGAGGCATATATGTTTCTATACTGTTTGCAGATTGAGCGTGCATATCTTGACAGTATAGTTGGCAGATGGTACTATATATAGAAGAATTTGGAAAGGTAGGATTTATATATGGCTGATGTTTTTGTACGTGTAAAGGGAATAATTAAAAGAGACGACAAATACCTGCTTGTGAAAAGATGGGTGGACGACCGTATTCCTGAGCCTTTTGTCTGGGAATTTGTAGATACGGAAGTGAATCATGGAGAAGCGCCGGACGACGCGGTGCTGCGTGCGATATACGAGATGTTGTCTATACATGGTAGAATTGAAAAAATAGAATATACATGGTCGAATTTGCTTGGAGATACACAATGTATCGGAATTGCGTATATATGCTCTATTCAGGAGACCGAAGAAGGCGATATTGTGTTGCCGGAAGAGTACGGCGAGTACAAGTGGGTGACGCGGGATATGTTTGAAAGCTATATTGAGAATCAGTTTTTGTTGAATGATTTGAAGAATAAGAAGCTTTGATTTGCTGGTTATTAAAATAGGGCGTTGAACTATCTATTAAAGTGAAAGGAAAAAGCAGTCGTAATGATAAATAAATTAATTGATAATATCCGCAGGACAGGCGCGCCGATAGTCGTAGGTCTGGACCCTATGCTTAAATATGTGCCGGAGCATTTGAAGAAACAGGCGTATGCCGAGTACGGCGAGACTATGAAGGGCGCTGCGGAAGCGGTCTGGCAGTTTAATAAGGAAATCGTTGATAATGTATATGACCTTATTCCCGCGGTCAAGCCGCAGATTGCCATGTACGAGCAGTTTGGCGTAGACGGGCTTGTGGTATATCAAAGAACGGTGGACTACTGCAAGGAAAAAGGTCTGATAGTCATCGGAGATGTAAAGCGCGGAGACATAGGCTCTACTTCCGAGGCATACGCCGTAGGTCATCTGGGAAAAGTTCAGGTGGGAAATAATGTCTGCCGTGGTTTTGACGAGGATTTTATCACAGTCAATCCCTATCTTGGTTCTGACGGAGTTAAGCCTTTTATCAAGGTATGCAGCGAGGAAAAGAAGGGAATTTTCGTACTGGTAAAGACTTCCAATCAAAGCAGCGGTGAGTTTCAGGACCGTTTGATGAGGGAAGAAAATGAAGGAAATATTATAGAAAGACCGCTCTATGAGCTTGTAGGAGAAAAGGTTGCCGAGTGGGGCGCTGACTGTATGGGAGATTCTTATAGCTATGTAGGCGCTGTCGTGGGAGCGACATATCCGGAACAGGGGAAAGTGCTGCGTAAGCTTATGCCGAAAGCGTTTATACTGGTTCCGGGCTATGGGGCACAGGGCGGAAAAGGCAAAGACTTGGTACACTTTTTCAACGAGGATGGACTTGGAGCAATCGTAAATTCTTCAAGGGGCATAATCGCCGCATATATGCAGGAGGAATATGCGAAGTATGGAGCGGAACATTTTGCGGAAGCTTCAAGGGCTGCAGTTATCGCGATGAGGGACGATATCGCGGGCGCGATTGAGACGAAATAATTCAACTCGAATGAGCATGGACGCATATGTTTCCATGCTCATATAGATTGAATAGAAATAGTAAAACCGGACAGAATAGCAGGTATGAAAGAAAAAGTTTCGTTTGATTATTATATACTGTTATTCTTTCTGGTTTCTTTTTTGGGCTGGATATGGGAAGTATGCCTGTATTTAGTGACGGAGGGAGAGTTTGTAAACCGGGGAATATTGACAGGTCCGTGGCTGCCTATTTATGGGGTGGGGGCGCTTTTTTTGTATTTTCTGCTTAACAGATGGAAGAAAAGACCTGTTATCGTGTTCCTTATCTCAATGACCGTCTGCTCTGTCTTGGAATACGCATCAGGCTGCCTTTTGGAGAAGATGTGGGGCGTCAAATGGTGGGATTACAGCGATATGCCGCTTAACTTAAGCGGACATGTCTGCATTTTAAGCAGTATTATGTTTGGAGTGGGCGGTGTGATACTGATATATTTTTTGCTGCCTTTATATAAAAAGCTCTATCAGAAAGCGCCTGTAAAAGCAAGAATGATTATCGGCTTGCTGCTTTTACTGATTTTTATAATCGACGCCGCATACAGCGCAGACTTCCCCAACGCAGGAAGCGGGATAACATATAGGGCGGATAATTAAGCAATAGTTGTGAAATAGTTACTACTCATAGTTGTCTAGCGGCATGGACTCATATGCTTACTTTTGAGGTCCTTGTAAAACGCCGGTACTTAGCGAGGTATTTTCGAGCTTAGTACCGCTGCGATTTTACACGGAACGAGAGTGTGCCTCAAGAGTAAGCATATGAGTTCATGCCGCCTTCATACCATAGAGATTGTGAATAATAACATTTTACATATTTCACGGGAACTTTTTTACCGCCCGGTCAGTCATAATAAATAGAGCCGGCAAAATACAAAGGAGGTGGTTGCGTGGCTGTAATAAGTGACGAGGAGTTTGTTGAACTAACCCGCGAGTATACGGCTAATCTGTATCGACTTGCACTCGGAATACTGCATAATCCTGCGGACGCTGAAGACGCGGTGGCGGAAACTGTCCTTAAGGCATATGAGAAAATACATACATTGCACAAGCGCGAGAGCTTCAAACCGTGGCTCTTAAAGATAGCCGCGAACGAAGCCAAGAGCTTGTATATTAAGAACAGACGAACGACGCCCGATGATAATATTGAAGAATATATGCCCGCTTTTTGCGACGAATACCATGAACTTTGGGACGTGGTTATGAAATTGGAAGAAACTTATCGCGAAGTGGTGATATTGTTTTTTTACGAGCGGCTTTCCATAAAGGAAATCGGCAGGATTTTGAGCATACCGGAGGGAACCGTGAAGTCCAGATTATCGAGGGGTAAAAAGCAGTTAAAGCAGCTACTTTAAGTAAGACAAAGAAAGGCATGGTGGCTAAATGAGTGATAAATTTGAACAGAAGCTATTTGAGATGGCAGAACAGGAAAATATGATTGTACCTGATACAGTATATACAAAAGTAGAAGATACGCTTGCCGGAGTTCCTAAGCATAAAGGCATATTCAGAATGAACTGGAAAAAGTCGTTAGTTTTAGCGGCGGCGTGCGTTATGATGTTTTCGATAACCGTTTCAGCGACAGTCGGTGCGCTTAGAGAGCGTATGGAAGCTATGAATGAGCAGGAGATGGAAAAGTATTTTGCCAATATATATACGGCAAAAATCGGTGCAGATACCTATAACCGTCCGTATACAGCGGAAGAAAAAACAAGAATGAAAGAACTTAGGGCTTCCTATGAAGAAGCGGGGCTGTTTCCGGAAAAGGCGCTTAAAATGATTTCCGCACCGCAGGAATATAACGGCAGAGGAGTGGCGTTTTTTGGGGATGCTGCGACCTTTTTCTTGCCAGACGGGGAAATGAGCGACGAAGAACTGCTGCAGATTATTGATTTTATGTATAAGAGGGATTACAGTCTGATGGCGATAAATGAAAAGATTGCCAGCGGAGAAATGGAGTTTCCCGAAGAGGCAGTAGAGAAAAAAGCGCCTGAGATAGAGGCGACTGATGCCGATGTTTTATCCAGCGACGCCATATGGGATCCGGAACAGGAGCTTACAATCCCGTATACAGGCAGCCTGGAGGCTACTTTTATGGCGGCAGGGCAGGACTGCATTTTTCTTGCAGGCAACAGTGTTATTCATAAGATGGAAATCGGCAGTAGTGACTCGACATTGTTCTTCGATGATTTTGGCGTAAAGACATATGTGGACGCGCTGTATCAGGATAAGTCGGGAGACATTATTCTTGGAATCTCGCAGCTTACGCAGGGCGATAAATATCATGGGACTAGAGGCGGCGAGCCTTTTAAGGCGGCAGTCTGGATACTTAGCAGCGACGGAGAAGTTAAGCAGAAAATCGACTTGTTGGAATATACGGATAGTATGATGTTTGGCATTGTATATCAAATCGTAGCGGACGATAACGGCTACATCTATGTCAAGACATACCTAGAGGACAGCCACGCATTCTTGATGGTATTTGATAAAGAAGGAAACTTTGTGACAAATATTACTTCGGACGAATATTCCAGCCACCCTGCCGGTGGGCTTGGAGTCGGTAAAGACGGAAAGGTATATGTCCAGATTTATAAGCGTGTCCTAAATGAAGACGGAGAATCTACAAGCAGGATTATGGGAATAGCCTCCGTCAATGTTGAAAAAGGCTGTTTGGAAGATATTTATACCGGAATCGTGCCTGAAAACTTTATCATGATTGATATTATCGCGCCGGGAGCGAATACGGACTTCGTGTTCTGGGGGTATGATGGCATTTATACCTATAATCTGGGTGAGAAAGAAGCGGTTAATGCGCTTCCGGCATATGAAGCGCCTTGCGATTGGGAAGGAGTTTTGAGTTGTGCGCTGCCAGACGGACGTATAGTATTCGGAGACCGCGGCGAATACCGTAAAGTAGACGGTCATTCGGTGCCTGTTCCGGAGAAGATATGTTTCTACTATAAGTCGGGAATGCGGAAATAACAGAATCGTAAAATAGCAAAATAACAGAATAGCATAAGAACATGTATTTATAAAAGAAGGGCGTCGTCAGAATTGGCGACGCCATTTGGCGTGGAAGTATATAGTTTACGGGAGAATCTCAATGACAATCAGGGGAATTTGTAGTAAAATTAAGGGGAAGATTGTGCAAGGAGGTTGTCCAATGATTGACAACAAAAAGGAACAGGAGAGAGAAGAACTTCACCGTACCATATGGAATATGGCGAATGACCTTAGGGGAAGTGTAGATGGCTGGGATTTCAAACAGTATGTTTTAGGTATGTTGTTTTACAGATATATTTCAGAGAACTTTGTAAAATATGTAAATGCAGGAGAGATGGAAGCCGGCAACAAGGATTTTGATTATGCGAAGCTGGACGATGAAAATGCAGAAGAGGCAAGAGAAGATTTGGTGCAGTCAAAGGGATACTTTATTTTGCCCAGTCAGTTATTCTGCAATGTGAAGGAAGAAGCGCCTAATAATGAGAATTTGAATGAAACATTGGAAAGCGTATTTAGAGATATAGAAGCTTCGGCACAAGGGCATGACAGCGAGGACGATTTTAAAGGACTGTTTGATGATATTGATGTAAATAGTAATAAATTAGGCGGAACTGTAGCTAAGAGAAATGAAAAACTTGTTAAACTTTTGAACGGTGTTGCGGATATGAAGTTAGGGGATTATCAGGATAATACTATTGACGCGTTTGGTGACGCCTATGAGTTTTTAATGGGAATGTATGCTTCCAATGCAGGTAAGAGCGGCGGTGAGTATTATACGCCGCAGGAAGTTTCGGAACTCTTGACAAGAATAACTGTATTAGGGAAGAAAGAAGTAAATAAGGTCTACGATCCGGCATGCGGAAGCGGTTCGCTTTTGCTGAAATTTGCAAAAGTCTTGGGGAAAGAAAATGTACGTCAGGGATTTTTCGGACAGGAAATTAATATTACTACATATAATCTTTGCCGTATAAATATGTTTCTGCATGATATAGGTTATGAAAAGTTTAATATTGCTCACGGTGATACCCTGACGGAACCTTTGCATTGGGACGATGAGCCGTTTGAGGCGATTGTTTCCAATCCACCCTACTCTATTAAGTGGGAAGGCGATGACAATCCTATTCTTATTAATGATGAGCGTTTTTCTCCTGCCGGTGTGCTTGCGCCAAAATCAAAAGCAGATTTAGCTTTTATCATGCACTCATTATCATGGCTTGCAACGAACGGAACAGCGGCGATTGTATGTTTTCCCGGTGTCATGTATCGCGGCGGCGCAGAACAGAAAATCCGTAAATATCTGATTGACAATAACTATGTTGAGTGTGTTATACAACTTCCCGATAATCTTTTCTTTGGGACAAGCATTGCCACTTGTATTATGGTTTTGAAAAGGAATAAATCGGAAAACAACACATTATTTATTGATGCGTCTAAAGAATGTGTGAAAATCACAAACAATAATAAACTGACGGAAGAAAATATTCAGAATATTTTAACGGCATATGAGAAAAGAGAGGACAAGCAATATTATGCAGCCGTAGTGACAAATGATAAGATTGCAGAAAACGGATACAATCTTTCGGTTTCATCATATGTAGAGCAGGAAGATACAAGAGAAAAGATTGATATTAAAGTGTTGAATGACGAGATTGAACAGATTGTAGCAAGAGAACAGGTACTTCGCGATGAAATTGCTAAGATTATAGCGGAGATTGAGGAGGATGTACAATGAATAATCTGACGGTTATAACAGACAATATTCTCATGGAAAATTATAAGAATACAGATAATATTACGGACGATATAAAAATAATAATTGATACAGCGCAGCGACAGGCATATCAAAATGTCGATAAAATTCTCGTTCAACGAAATTGGATTATAGGATATAGAATTTCACAGGAGGAACTAAAAGGGGAAAATCGTGCAGATTATGGTATGAAAGTGATTAATCTACTGTCTAAGGAATTGTCGAAAAGTGGCAAAAAAGGTTTTGATAAAAGCAGTCTATACTCGTATGTGCGATTTTATAAATATTTCCCTCAGATTGTGGACTCACTGAGTCCACAATCTGAGAATTTGTTGTCGTGGACACACTATAGAGTTTTAATACGGGTTCATGATGATAAAGCGCGGGCATGGTATGCCAAAGAAGCATTGGAGCAGATGTGGAGTGCCAGGGAATTGCAGAGGCAAATCCAGTCGCAGTATTATCATCGTATTGTAAAAACACAATATGAGAAAATTGTGAAAAATACTTCTGCAAGAATAGAAATATCAGAAGCAGACAGATTGGAATATGTAAGAAATCCTGTTATTGCTGAATTTTTAGGATTGGAAACACATACGGAAGTAAATGAGGCGGAACTGGAAGCAGCTATTCTTGATAACTTACAAAAATTTCTTATGGAGCTAGGGAAAGGATATGCCTTTGTGGCAAGGCAGCAGCACATTAAAACAGAACAGGAAGATTACTATATTGATCTCGTGTTTTATAATTATTATATGAAATGCTTTGTTTTGATAGATTTAAAGACTAAGAAAATCACCCATCAAGATGTAGGGCAGATGGATATGTATGTTCGGATGTATGATGAATTGAAAAGGGTGGAAGGAGATAATCCGACACTTGGAATAGTCCTTTGCGCGGAAACAGATGAAGATATTGCAAAATATTCTGTATTGAATGGGAATGAACAATTATTCGCCTCAAAATATAAATTGTATATGCCGTCAGAAGAAGAATTACAGCGGGAGATAGAAACACAAAAACGATTTTTTATGTTGCAGCAGCAGGAGAAAGCGGCTTTGAAGGAGATTGAGGCGGAGGAATGAATGGAAAATTTTGATTTTTTAATGTATAAATATGAGGAAGAAGATGTGTTGGTACAGGCAGTCATTAAAGATGAGAGCGTGTGGCTATCTCAAAAGGGAATGGCAGAGCTTTTTGCCTGCAGCACGGATAATATTTCTTTGCATTTGAAAAATATATTTACTGAGGGTGAATTAGAAAGAGATTCAGTTACCGAGAAAATCTCGGCAACTGCTGCTGACGGAAAAAGATATAATACACAGTTTTATAATCTCGATGCCATTATTTCCGTCGGCTATCGTGTTAATTCTAAACGTGCAACCCAGTTTCGCAAATGGGCTACCGGAGTATTAAAAGAATATATGATTAAAGGCTTTGCCTTAGACGACGAACGCCTGAAACAAGGCAAAACAGCGTTCGGAAAAGATTATTTTAAAGAACTGTTAGAACGGGTTCGCTCCATTCGTGCGAGTGAACGCAGGATTTGGCAGCAGATTACGGATATTTTTGCAGAATGCAGTATTGATTATGATAAGGATTCTCCAGTTACGCAAGCGTTTTATGCAATGGTTCAGAATAAGTTCCATTATGCCATCACCAAGCATACGGCAGCAGAGATTATTTATCAAGGGGCAGACCATGAAAAAGAGAACATGGGGCTGACAACATGGAAGAACTCTCCAAATGGACGTATCTTGAAGTCAGATGTCATTGTGGCAAAAAATTATTTGGATGAAAAGCAGATTCGTCAGTTGGAGAGGGCGGTAACAGGCTATTTTGACTACATAGAAGATTTGATTGAAAGAGAAAATACATTCACTATGGAAGAATTTGCTTCCAGCGTAAATGAGTTTTTGGCATTCCGCAGATATGAAATACTGCCGGAGCATAATAAGGGCAAAATTTCAAGGCAGGATGCGTGGAAGAAAGCACAGGATGAGTATGATATTTTTAATAGGACGCAAATCATTCATTCCGATTTTGATGAGATGGTGAAAGAAGTGCTTGGAAAAGAGATGATGAAAAATGAGTAAGTTAGATGAGTTGATAAAGGAACTTTGTCCGAATGGGGTAGAATACAAAACTTTGGATGAATTATGCGATATTCAAAATGGTTATACTCCTTCTAAAAAAGTGCCTGAGTATTGGGAAAGCGGGGATATACCTTGGTTTAGAATGGAAGATATAAGAGAAAACGGAAAAGTATTAAACCAAGCGTTTCAATATGTACATCATTCTGGCGTGAAAGGAGCAGGATTTCCAGCTTATTCTATTATTTTTGCAACAACTGCAACTATTGGCGAACATGCTTTGATTACAATACCTTTTTTATGTAATCAACAGCTTACTCATATTCATATAAAGGATGCGAAAAAAGAGATATTAGATATAAAGTTTCTTTTTTATTATTCCGATTTGATTGATGAGATGTGTAAACAAAATATAAAGGGAAGTAGTACATTGCCGGCTGTTTCCTTAGATAAATTTAGAAAGTTTAAAGTTCCTATACCTCCGTTAGAGATACAACGTGAAATAGTCCGTATTTTAGACAATTTTACTAATCTTATAACTAATCTTAAAACTGAATTTGTGGCTCGGAAAAAGCAGTATGAGTATTATAGAAATAAAATGTTGACTTTTAAAACAGAAGTTACCAGAAAGAGACTTGGTGATATATTTGACTTTAGAAATGGTCTAAGTAAGGGAAAAGAATTTTTTGGCAGTGGCACACCTTTTATAAGATATACAGATGTTTATAACCATAGGTCGTTAAGAAAGGAAGATATAACAGCATTGGTTGAGTGTACTCCGGCAGAATTAGAAAACTTGAGAGTATCACGGGGAGATGTGCTATTTACAAGAACATCTGAAGCAGCGGAAGATGTTGGTTGGTCGTCTGTCGTGCTTGATGATATGGGTGATTGTGTTTTCAATGGATTTACAATCAAAGCAACACCTAAAACTGATGATTTCATTCCAGAATATTGTGCATATTGCTTTGCAACAGATGATTTTAGAAATTATGTATCAAAACATTGTGCATTTACTACTCGTGCTTCCTTGACAGGAAATACTATCGCAGAATATCAGATGGCAATTCCGAGTATTGACATACAGCGGCGGATTGTAAATGTTTTAAGTAACTTTGAAACAATATGCTCAGATTTAAATATTGGTTTACCCGCAGAAATTCAAGTACGCCAAAAACAATATGAATATTATCGAGATGTACTATTGACATTCGCAGAATGCGGCGAGATAATCCTTGACAGACAGACAGACAGACAGACAGACAGACAGACAGACAGACAGACAGACA
>JAMPHY010000016.1 GCA_023663185.1 Clostridiales bacterium
CATTGTCTGGTCTTTTAAGCTCTTCCACTACATTTTTATACATTGCGGCATAGTCCTCGTATTCGCTTTCAGAAAATACGAACTCATCAAGTACATGCGGTTCATATACTGAAAATGATTTGAGGTGTGCAAAATCATGATCCAACGCCCTAAAAAGATAAATGAACTCTTTCTTTTGCTTCCGTGATAAACCTGCTATATCTCCGTAGGTCTGCGCCAGATTATGAATTGATTTAAGGGATATGGAAAAGGACGTTTTTACATCATCCCAATCCTCTGCAATAGGATTGCCGTCGCCTCCACGCGAATATAATCTGAGCGCCATATTTATCGCATTTTTGTATTCTTTTGGTGCCTGAAATGTTACAATCTGTCCATACTGTTTATTGTTATCAAACAGTCTATTAGTGCGAGAAAATGCCTGAATGATATTCTGTGGAGCCATAGGCTGTCTGTCAATAAATAAAGTAGATAAACATGGTGCATCAAATCCGGTTAAAAGTCGATCCACCACAATTACTAAGTCAAGCTGCTGACTCCGCTCCCAATATTTTTTCTCCTTTCTTGCCAAACGCTCATTGAGATTGTTATTGTAAGCATTAACAGCCTCAATCTTATAGCTGTTTCCAAACATTTCAGAATAATCTTTTAAAGCTTTCTCCATTTTATCCTGATTAACAGTGGAAGCTTCTTCATTTTCCGACAACGAATAAGTTATGGCGAACTTAGGAAAATCAGGTAATGCCTTACGCACAGTATCACTAATCTTAAGTTCGTCCTTCCCCTCTTTCACTTTCTTTAATAAATCATAATACTTTTGTGCTCTTTCTATTGAATTGGTTGTCAATATCGCCTCATAGGTTCTGCCTTTGCCATTGTTCATGCCAAATTTGTCATATGACTGATTTAAAATAACATTCAATACTTTGCGCATATGCTCTTCGGTTTCATATACTTCTTTTGCCTCATCATCACTTAAATCTTTCGCTCCAAGATTCTCAACCATGAACCCCAAAACCGCCTCATCGTGAATGGCTTCTTTAATGGTATAACTGTGCAGACACTTCCCGTACAACTGCTCTGTGGTCTGTGGCAGATCGCCTTTCTGTTCATAACTGTTTTCATCAAAAATAGGCGTCCCCGTAAAGCCATACCATAAAGAATTGGCAAAAAATCTTTCAAGCTCTCTTTTTGTTTGAGGTGTTACAGCTCTATGACATTCATCTACAACAAATGCAACCTTTAGGGATTTAATCCTTTCATACCGCTTGGTTCCTTCTTTCAGCCGCCGATTTACCATAATCTGCATTTTTTGTCTGGTGGTAACTATCATCTGGCGGTTATCATCTGCCATTTTCTCTATCAGGGAATCCACATATTCCGTATCATCTACATCTATCGTATCATTGTCAGCATATGACTGAAATTCCATTTTCGTCTGTATATCCAAATCTTTTCTGTCAATGAGAAATACTGTCTTCTCAATTGCCGGAATATCCATTAGCAAATTTCTTGTAGCCTTATAGGAAGTCATCGTCTTCCCTGAACCTGTTGTATGCCAAATAAAGCCGGATTTGCCCTGCTTTGAAGCCGCCCTCATTGCTTCGATTGCATGAATCTGGTATGGACGCAATATCAAAAGTTTCTTTTTATCATTATCGAGAACCGTGTATCTGGCAATCATCTCATGCGCTTCCGGTATTTTAAGCACCGCCTCTGCAAACGCAATATAATCGCAGACAGGATGGTTTTCCTCATCAAGCCACCCTGTAATAAACTTTTTGTTTAATTCTGTATCCCTCGCAGCAGAAAAATACTTTGTGTCCACGGCATTACTCACAACAAACATCTGCACATTTGAAAAAATACCGTGGAATTTACCTTCTGTAATATATTTTTTTATCTGACGGTAAGCGTCCATATAAGAGTGCTCTTTATTTTTTAGTTCAATATGGATTAAAGGAATCCCATTAATAAGGAGCGTTACATCAAACCGTCTGTCCCTGCCTTGTTCCGTATCTTCCGACTTAAATGCCTGATATTGATTAATCACCTCGTACACGCTCGAACCACCAGCCACATGCTCATTATTCATCACTACAAGGTGCAACGTCTCATTTCCGCGCTGGACATGAACATATACCTTACCATTTTCTCCCACCAGCCATTTTCCTGCATCGTAAAACGAAGCATGTGATAAATCATTCTTAATCTTAGCAAACTCAGAATCGCTAAGAGGGACATCATTCAACTTCGCCTTGTTATTCTGCTCAAGTATGTATTTGAAGTTATTCCATAACTGTTCCTCTGTTTTGATATCAGGTCTATACGTCCATTGGGACTCATCACTGCAAAGTTGGTCTATCAATTTCTTTTCTATTACGGATTCTAATTCTGCCATTGTTTATCCTTCCTTATCATCACGCAGCCCCTGCTCCAATTCTTCTATCGTCGGTAGCGTTCCTTTGAAGTCCTGCGGCATCAAGGCATTCAATTCATATTCCGATATTCCAATAGGTTCCATAGATGTCTCAACCGCATATTTTGCAAGAACATTGTCCTTTGTTTTACAGATAAGAAGCCCTACCGTCTGTGTATCATTATTTCCTTTAAGGATATGGTTGACTGCCGAAACATAGGTAGCAGTCTGCGAGATGAAACCCGGTTCAAAATCCACAACCTTTACTTCAACAACTACATAACAATGACGCTTTATATTGTAAAACAGCATATCAACAAACTGTTCCGTTTTTCCAACCTGTAAGCGATACTCCCTGCCCACAAAGGCAAAACCTGTTCCAAGCTCCATCAGAAAATTCTGCACATTATCCATCAATGCATCCTTCAATTCTTTCTCATCATACCCCTGACGAATAGCGATAAAATCAAAATTATATGGATCTTTTGTCATTTCCTGCGCAAGATCACCTTCTTCCTTCGGCAATGTGTATTTGAAATTTGTGACTGCATTTCCCTGCCGCTCAAATAAATCCGTATCAAGAAAATTGAGCAGTACCGCCCTCGACCAGTTATTCTCAATTACTTTATCAACATAAAAGTTGAACTTATCCGGTTTATCATGGCATTTGTCAATCAACAGCTTAATATGTCCCCATGGAATCAAAAACACTTTGTTTGAAACCATGTCAAATTGTTCCTCAACTTGAGGAACAATTGCACTTCCAATATTTTCCTGAAATTGTTCCTCAAGCTGAGGAACAATTTTAATATCTTTAAAAAGTTCATAAAAGCGCATCATGTAACGCAGATTTGTCGGAGAAAAACCTTTTACATTTGGAATCATATCTGCTAAGTCTACGCTCATGGTCTGAAAAAATTTGTTTCCCCATCTACTGTCAGCATACTTTTCAGTTATATCCTTGCCAACTGACCAATAGTACATCAACATTTCATTATTTACACGGACAGATGCCTTAATCTGACTTGCTCGATACCTGCTTCCAAGTTCCTGTATCCAATTTCTATATTCCGCATCATTACGCATCAATTCACTCATATCTTACCCCCATGCCCCATATTTCAGCTTTACTTGAAAATTGTTTTAAACTCATTCCCAGCCGACTCCATTCAGCATTCCCATCGCATCACTATTCTTTCCACAATTAGAATTCTTATTATAGATTCTAAATCTGCTATAAGCTATCTTTTCTGTGGGAACATATTTTGTAACATAAATTTCTTTACTTCTTTTAGCTCGTCACATTTGTGTTGATTAAGAGTGATAAGGTGATCGAATCGTTGAAAATATATTCCAATTTTCTTCTGTTCTTCCTCTTCTTTTGGAAAAAGAAATGACATTTTATTAAACATATAACCAGTAATCTGATTAATTGTAGCACCTAAATTTCTTTTTATTTCCATGTCAAAGGCAGATGTATCTAGCAATGCATTTATAAATTCAGCTTGTTTAGATCTTATTCCAGTCATAAACGCACCAATAACTGTATTGTTCATTTCTTCCTTTATTTGTGCATGTTTTCCAATCAATGCTCTAGAACCATTCCGCACTACAACAACAATATCTCCGCACTTTACATTATCGGAATTTACTATATCAAAGTTTACGAAAACATCATCTGCGTTAATAATTTCTCCATTTTTTACATTACTTGAACGCAGTACAAAAACACCTTTGCCATCTACAACATCATCAGGCGAATATGTTAATCCTGAATAGAATGTTACTTCATCTCCCAACTTACGCTGTTCCCACTCGTCAGTAAATCCTGCGAACCGAATCTCTGGAATTTTCTTATCATTTTGAGGAAACATTTTTTGTAGCATATATTTTTTTAGTTTTTTTGTTTCTTCACACTTACGCTGATGAAGGGAGATAAGGTTATCCAACACATCAATGTATTTTCCTATTTTCTCCTGTTCTCGAAAATTTGGATATGGAATTTCTATACTTTTCATACCCTCAACATCAATACTTTTTCCATCTCTAATTCCATATATGTGCGGTACAAGTTTTCTCTTAATAAAATCGTTCGACCTAAAGAATGTATAATAAAACCTTGCGTCAACATCTATGCCATGAAATGTATGGTATGCTGGACTTATAACACCATCGCAAGTTGCTTTCTCCAAACCACCTTCAAATGAACGTAAATGTAAAATAAAGTCATTTTTTCGTACTAATTTATATCCCGCCAGACTTGCTTTATCATATAAAATATTTCTGTCAGATTCATCTCTTCTAACAGTTCCACCACCTTGAATTATTGTAAGCGCCGGTAACTCTGGATGGTTCTTTTCTACATATTCTTCAAACACATCCCCTAACTTACGCTGTTCCCAATCATCTATAAATCCCTTAAATCTTATCTTAGGTGTACTTGCCATCATCACACCTCCCTGAGAACACTAATAAATTCTGCAACAGCTTCCTTCGTCTCCGAATCCGCAAAAGTTAATTCGCCAAGCATTTCCAACAAAGCCTCATTTTCTGCTTTAATGTCCCTGTTTGTCTTCCTTATAGATTTGGAAAGCTGCCCCAAGTCCACCTCCGGCTCTTCCTCGCTGGTATCTACATATCTGGGAATATTCAAATTGTAATCATTAGCCTTGATATCCTCAAAAGATGCAAGATAAGCCACCTTATCAACCGGCTTTCTGTTATTATACAGTTCCAACACCCTATCAATATGTTCCTCACGCATGACATTCTGCTTCTTCTCTTTTTCGTACAACTTAGAGGCGTCAATAAATAATACGTCACGCCCTTCCCTATGTTTTTTTAATACCACAATACATGTAGGGATAGAGGTATTATAAAACATATTAGAAGGAAGTCCAATAACCGCATATATCGAGCCATTTTCCAAAAGTATCTCTCTAATTGCCCCTTCTGCCGCTCCCCTAAATAAAACGCCATGCGGAAGAACAATAGCCATCGTTCCTGTCTGCTTTAAATGATAGAAACCATGTAATAAAAAAGCATAGTCCGCTTTTGATTTAGGGGCAAGTTTACCGCCATAATCCATAAACCGCTCATCTTGTTTAAATCCCTCCGCAGCAGACCAATTAGCCGAATAAGGCGGATTCATCGTCACAACATCAAATTCGGTCTCTTCATCTGTCGGCCAATCAGCATCAAGAGTATCCCCATTACGCAGATGTTGGTTTTCAGGCAGAACGCCATGCAGAAACATATTCATGCGTGCCAGATTATAGGTTGACGGCATAAGTTCCTGACCATAGTATTTAATATAATCTGGTTCTTTTGAGTAATTCCTGCAACTAAGCATCAACGAGCCGGAGCCCATACACGGATCATATACCTGTAATCCCTTTTTTTCTTCCTGTCCGGATATAGCAATTCTGCAAAGTATCTGTGCAGGACCATGCGGCGTATAAAATTCTCCTGCCTTTTTGCCTGTTTCAGATGCAAACTGACCTATCAGATATTCATATGCGTTACCAAGAACATCTCCTTCCGTATGGATAATGTCCACACCGTCCAACACCTTGATAACTTCCGCAATCGTAGCACTCTGCTTCTGGTCTCCCATGCCAAGCCGATTGGAATATAAATCCACATCTGAAAATAATCCGTTGAATAGCACATCAGACTCTTCTATGCGATTAAAAGCTGCCTGTAGCTTCTCTCTGTTAAAAGAATTATTTTTAGCCTCCTTTAACATACTTATATAAGTCATGTCCGGATCAAGTGTATAATGTTTTGATTCCTTTATTTCACTTAGTAAATCTTCGGCATCATCTGATTCCATCGCTTCTTCATATATTCGCTGTGCTTCTTCAAGGCTATCAGGATTTCCATCTTCAAGAAGATCATACGCTTTTGCAAGATATGAATCCGACAAATATTTGTAAAAAACCAATCCCAAAAGATATGTTTTGTACTCGTTGGCATCCATTTTCCCTCTGAGTACATCTGCACCGCTCCACAGTACCTGCAATAAGTCTTTGCCTTCGGTCATTATTTATTTTCCTCCGTTGGTATTTGCTATATTTTTTCTAATTCATTATAACAAAACCACTTTTTAAATTCTACTGTAATTCAAACCATATCTCAATATCGCAAAACTTATCAGGACTTTGCCACTGAATATGCCACTAAATACATAAAAGCCCATCGGCAGCATAACCGACGGGCTTTTATAATAATATTATTCTTAAACTTCCTCTACTTCCGCCTTCCCTTTCTTACCCCTGATAAAGATATCATATATACAAGGAATAACTATCAAGGTCAGCAGCGTACCATATACAAGCCCGCCAATCGTCACGACCGACATCGGCTTCGACATATCCGCGCCCATGTCGTTACTGAATGCCATAGTGCTTAGCGCCAGAATCGTAGTCAGCGCAGTCATCATAACCGGACGCATTCTGGTTTTTCCGGCGGTAATGATTGCCTCACGCTTCTCCATACCACTCGCGCGAAGCTGATTGATATAATCTACCAGCACGATACCGTTATTAACTATGATACCCGACAGCATAACGAAGCCAATCAAAGCTATGACGCTGACTTCGCTTCCGGTGATAAAAAGTCCTAAGAAACCGCCGGTAAAGGCAAGCGGAATCGTAAACAATATGATAAACGGTGAAAGCAGCGATTGAAACTGCGATACCATAATAAGATACATGAATATCACGGCAAGAATAAGCATCAGATATACCTGATCCATCGCTTCTGTTATCATTTCATTTTCACCACTCATTGTATAACTGTAGCCTGCCGGCATATTGTAGTTCTTAATCGCCGCTTTAACGTCTTCGGATACAAAACCTATGTTATAGCCGTCTGCAACCGCCGCACTTACTGAAACATATCTGCTCTGCTCGCTTCTGTTTATAGACTTAGGCGCCTGCGTCACTTCAAATTCCGCGATATCGGAAAGCTTCACTTCTTCCTTCGTGCCGTCCTGTTTGGTTCTCTCAATCATTAAATCTTTGACAAGCTCCCTTGTCAATTCCATATCCTCGGCATTTTTTACATACACGCTGTATTCTTTAACATCGGTTTCAAAAGTGGTTGCACTCGTGGCTTCTGCAAGTTTAGGTTGAAGCTGTGCAAATACCTGAGCGACCATAAGCCCATGTTCAATAGCCTTATCCCTGTCAATGATAATCCTTAATTCTCCTGTAGATTCTTCCAGCCCGTCAGACACATCTGCCGTACCTTCTACTCCTTCTACGATTGCCGCTATATCTTTCGCAACGTTTTGCAATGTATCTATATCGCGTCCTTTAATCTGAATCGTTATTCCGCTTCCGCCTAAGGCGCTCATATCCATAGTTGAAGTTTCTATCGAGCCTTCCGCCTGATTTTGCGCTAAGATATCGGCAATGTCCGCATTAATTTGTGCGGCGATTTCTTCATTACTTCTTTTCTTATCTTCACTAAGCGAAATATAGATACTGGTTTCGTTAGTGGCAGAGCCTCCGCCTGACAACATTCCCAGAGAAGATGAGCTTGCCATCGCCCCTACATCAACTACGTCCTCTACTTCCTTTATCTTATCTATTATACTATCCGTCACTTCTCCCGTCTGTGCAAGCGGCGTGTCCTTAGGCATAGTCAACGTCATAGACATCTGTGTGCTGTCCATATCCGGCATAAACGCGATACCTTTAGAGAACGCTGCCATTATGCTTAAAACGAGAAGCCCTAGCGCTATCAACAATACAAGCGGCTTGTATTTAAGCGACAGGCTTAAGACTTTTTCATAAATTTTTAAAAGACCGCCGAAGGCTTTACCTTCTTTCTTAGGTTTTACATTAGCAAGTACGCCTGCGCCCATTGCCGGCACTACAGTCATCGCTACAATCAGACTGGCAAGCAGCGCATAGCCTATAGTCAGCCCCATATCCGAGAATAGCTGTCTGGTAATGCCTTCCGTAAATACTATGGGAAGAAATACGCAGACGGTCGTAAGCGTAGACGCTATAATCGCGCCGGACACTTCCCTTGCGCCTTCTATAGCCGCTTCCTTAGCTGAGCGTCCTTCATGCCTCATTCTATATATATTCTCGATTACGACTATGGAATTATCCACAAGCATCCCTACTCCGAGCGCCAATCCCGATAATGATATGACGTTCAGTGTAACTCCGCTAAAGTACATACATACAATCGCGGTAATAAGGCTTATAGGGATAGAGCATGCAACCACAGCCGTCGGCCGCCAGTCTTTTAAGAACAAAATCAAAATCAGGACTGCAAGAATCGCGCCAAACAATACGTTGTTTATTATCGAGTCCATAACAAGGTCTATGTATATACCCTGATCCATAAGCGTAATCAGGATTAGGTCTTCTCTTTCTTCCTTAAGTTCCTCAAATTTATCCAGAATCTTGTCGGAAACGTCGCCCGTTGAATAACCGGTCTGCTTCTGCAGCGTAATCAATATGCCCGGCTCGCCGTTGACATTAGCATATATCTCGCCGCTGTTGTCGGTCATAAACACATCTGCGACGTCTTCAAGGGTAATAATGTCCACTCCGTCCATCTCCGGATTGAGTATCGGCATTTTCTTAAGGCTCTCTATATCTTCCGGCTTATCGCCCACCCTTACCAGATAGTCCATGCCTTCTTCCGTAACATAGCCTGCGGGCATAGAAAAGTTCTGCGCCGCTAACAGTGACTTCACGGTATCAACAGTAAGGATTCCGCTCATATCCGCCTGCTCGTATGCGTTTTCCCTCGCTTCTTCTAACTGTGTCTCTCCATCGATTACCTGCTGCAGTGCATCATCAAGCTGAGTGCTCGAATCACTGAGCTGCTCTTCGCCATCGTTTAGCTGACTAAGCGCCGAATTAATCTGCCGCTGGCCTGCGGCAAGCTGCGTCTCTCCTTCTTTAAGCTGCTCGTCCGCTGCGGCGTATGCCTCTTCGGTCATAAAAGCCTTGCCTTCTTCAAGCTGTCTTCTGCTCTCTTCCAACTCTTTACGCCGGCTGTTAAGCTCCCTCTGGCTGCTCTCAAGCTTTTCCCTATTGCTCTCAAGTTCAGTTTTGGCATTGTCAAGTTCCGTCTGTCCGTCAGTCACCTGCTGCCTTGCGTCTGCAAGTTCCTGCACCGCGTCTTCCATGCTTTCATCAATATATCCGAATACCTGTTCATTAATGGCGTCAATTTTTTCCTGCCTGATAATGACATTGACGCTCTCTTCCACCAAACCGACAGCGCTTGCCGAAGCGACGCCCTCGATGCTTTCCAGTTCAGGGATAACGGTATTCTGCGTCATTTCGCTGACCTCGGCTTCCGTCATATCTACGCCGCCGACCGCGGCAATCATAACCGGAAGCATATCAGGATTAAGCTTCATAATAATAGGATTTCCTACCGAATCGTCCCAATATCCTTTAATCTGGTCCAAATTTTCCCTAATTTCCAACGAAGCGCCGTTCATATCGGTTGATTGTGAAAATTCCAAAATTACCATCGAATAGTTCTCACTTGAAACGGAACTGATACTTTCAATGTTACTGACCGTCGCCATCGACGCTTCTACCGGCTTGGTAACTACCATTTCTACGGTTTCAGGGCTGGCGCCCGGATATGTCGTCATAACTATTACATATGGCAGACTTATGCTTGGAAGCAAGTCCATCGACATCTTAGTAAATGAAACAACTCCGAGAACAATCGCAAGAATCACCGCTACCAGAATCGTATACGGCTTTTTAACGCTGAATTTTCCCAACATATATACTCTCCCTTTCCTTTCTTATTTTTCATTATCAATTAATATTCTTTGTTTCTCTTATCCACTTATTTACAAAAAAACGCATATTAAAAGTATATTGAGAAATTTCTTTTCTGACAATATACTTTTAGTTTTTTTATACTTTTTAATATTTTTTTTATAAAATTTATATCAAATACAATATCGGTTATAAAGTAAAAAAGACAGTCTTTAAAGTTACTGTCTTTTTTAGAGAAGGTATTTCTTTCTTATGGGGTATAGCAAAAACTATATAATGTATTGGGGGTTACAAGTGTATATTAGCATACCCCTAATACTGCCGCAATACCTAGTATCCACAAATATTACAAATTAGACAGCGCTTTTTTGTACAAATTGCACAAATTATTCAAATAACTCCTCAAACTCAGTCCTGCTTATCCGTTCTTTCTCAAGCAGCAGCTCCGCACACCTATGAAGAACGTCCTCATGCTCCATTATAATCTCTTTTGCCTTTTTATAGCAATCGTCAATAATAGATTTAACTTCCTTATCTATTTCACCGGAAACAATCTCGCTATGGTTCTTGGCATGCGCCAAATCTCTTCCGATAAATACTTCATCATCGTCATCATCATAATTTATTACGCCGATATTGTCAGACATTCCGTATCTAGTAACCATTCTGCGCGCCACTTTGGTTGCCTTCTTTATATCGCTCGAAGCTCCCGTCGTGATATCGTCGAAAATAATTTCCTCCGCTATACGTCCGCCAAGCGACACCATAATCTCTTCTATCATTCTGCCTTTTGTCAAGAACATCTCGTCCTTCTCAGGAAGCGGCATGGTATAGCCTGCTGCCCCGATACCAGTAGGAATAATAGATACTGTATACACAGGTCCTACATTCGGAAGGAGATGGAATAAAATCGCATGTCCGGACTCATGGTACGCCGTAATTTTTTTCTCCTTATCAGATATAACGCGGCTCTTTTTCTCGCCTCCGATACCGACCTTGATAAACGCCTTCTTGATATCCTCCTGCTTTATAAATACTCTTCTCTCCATCGCCGCATTGATTGCCGCTTCATTCAGAAGATTTTCCAAGTCAGCTCCGGTAAATCCCGCCGTTGTCTGCGCTATCTGTTCCAGATTAACGTCTTCTGCCAGCGGCTTATTTCTGGCGTGAAGCCTGAGTATTGACCTTCTGCCGCCCACATCAGGCGAGGCTACGCTGATTTTCCTATCGAAACGCCCCGGTCTTAAAATCGCTGGATCCAGAATATCTACACGGTTAGTCGCCGCTAATACAATAATTCCTTCATTTGTGCCGAAGCCGTCCATCTCTACCAATAACTGATTTAACGTCTGCTCCCGCTCGTCATGACCGCCGCCCATTCCGGCTCCCCTGCGCCTCGCGACTGCGTCTATCTCATCTATAAATATTATACACGGCGCATGTCTTTTCGCCTCTGCAAACATATCACGCACACGCGACGCACCGACGCCGACAAACATTTCTACGAAATCCGAACCGGAAATACTGAAAAACGGTACGCGCGCTTCTCCGGCAATCGCCTTAGCAAGTAACGTCTTACCTGTACCCGGCGCGCCCTCTAACAATACTCCCTTAGGGATTCTGGCACCGACTTTAGTAAATTTACCGGGTTCTCTAAGAAATTCTACGATTTCCTCCAGTTCTTCTTTTTCCTCCCTTAGTCCAGCAACATCGTCAAGCGTAATTTTGTTATCGCCCATCGAAAGCCTGGCGCGGCTCCTGCCGAAGTTCATCATCTTGCCGTTACTGTTATTGGCATTATTCTGGGAGTTGAACATCACAAAGAAGAAAACGCATATTGTCGTAACAAGCAGTATCGGAAACACACTGTTAAGAAACCAGTTTTCCTCCTGCACTTCCTCTATTGTAGGTTCTATGCCGTGCTCCCTTATGAAACTCTCTATTTCGGAAACGTCTGTCACATAAAGGGTTTTCTCTTCTCCGCTCTTTAACGTAATCTCCACGGCGCCTGTCGGTGCAGCCCGGTTCGGACTGATTTTCACCATCGCCACATTACCTTCTGTCATCTGTGTCTCAAAAGCGCTTCTTGTATAGCCGTCCGCCGGCTCGTTCCATGTACTAATCCATATAGTTAAAATAAGAAGCCCGATAATAAGGAAAAAATAAAAATAATAACTTTTAGTGTTGTTTCTGTTCAAAATGTACCTCTTTCTGTGTAATTATATATGAATAAATTACATATCAATCAAATTTCACAATTCCGATATATGGAAGATTCCTGTATTTCTGGTCGTAGTCCATGCCATATCCTACCACAAACTCGTCCGGAATCTGAAAACCTGTATAGTCCGCCTTCACATCAACCACTCTGCGCTCCGGCTTATCAAGCAACGAACATAATTTCACTTCTGCTGCGCCCCTGCCTTTTAACAGCTCCAGCAAATAACTTATCGTTCTGCCCGTATCAACTATATCCTCTACAACCAGAACATTCCTATTTTCCAGCGGTTCGTCTAAATCCTTTATTATCTTAACGACTCCGCTTGATTCAGTGCTTCCGCCGTAGCTGGATACAGACATAAAATCCATAGACACGGGAACCGTTATTCTTTTGGCAAGCTCGCACATAAAAAAGCTTCCGCCTTTTAAAATACATACCAGATGTATGCTTTTACCCGCATAATCCTTACTAATCTGCTCCCCTATCTCTCTGATACGGGCGTTTACTTCTTCCTCAGACAACATAATCTCTACTCGTTCAGCCATTTGTTTCCTCCTTTAACCGCACCTGTAAGATACGTTTCGTATTTTCGTCCACCTTATAGAACTGGCTTATACGGTATCCCGGTATCCATAGGACATGTTCACCGTCCGCCAGTAAATAGATGCGCTCGCGCTGCATCTTTGGAATTTTCTCATTTATCATGTATTCTTTTACGGATTTTTTTTGAAATGAGCCATTTATAGTAAGATAATCCCCTGCTTTTCGGGTTCTTAACAATAATGCCCTAGTTATTTTATCACAATCAAACCATTTCGTATATCTTTTTTGCGGAATAATTTTACCATTTTTGCTAAAAAACTCATCTGCACTCAAATATTGAAAGGAAAAAACGCCCGTTTCCGCAACCGTTATCTCTCCCGGTACGGTAACTGAAAATGCCGGATACTCCGCTATATCCACCCCGCTTCGTATAATAAGTCTGTCATATTCTTTATACGCTCTTAATCCATATGGAAGAGCAAGCTCTTTACTGCCGTCCTTATCCGTAAGCTTAAGCAACGCTTCAATATGCTTATTTGTAATATCTTTTCTGTGCGGCGTCAACTGCTCCATACATCTTAACAGCACCGTTTTCTGTATGTATTGGTCATTTCTATGAAAAGCGGATAAATCCAGTATAAGCCCCTTATCTGTCTCTGCCGCGCATTCTTCATAAGCTTCCTTTGTAAGCTTCTGCACAAACGCTTCCGTTTCTGCCAGAATATCCGCCGTATATGCCAGATGTTCAGTGACATTCTTACATATCTGTTCTTCCGCAAAAGGAATTATATGATGCCTGATACGATTTCGAGTATAATCGTCATCATCGTTCGTGCTGTCTGTACAAAATTTAATTCCCTTTGCTAACAAATATTCTTCTATTTCAACCCTATCCAAACATAACAACGGTCTGATAACATTCTCCCGCACAGGTCTGATACTTCCAAGCCCTTTAAGCCCGCTGCCTCTAAAGAGATTAAATAGCAAGGTCTCCGCTCTGTCGTTATTGTTATGCGCAACCGCTATTTTGTACGTACATTCGGGCGCTGCGCTCTCTGCAGCCTCCACCCCGACATCTTCAAACGCTTTATAACACAGCAATCGCCCCGCCTCTTCAAACGCCTTATAACGTAGCAATCGCCCCGCCTCTTCCTGCGAAAGTCCATTTTCAACCGCATACCCTTTCATATCAACTTCTTTTAAAAAAAACAGAACTCCCAGCTCATCGCACAACTGCCTCACATAATCCGCGTCCTGCCCTGCCGCTTCACGTACTCCATGATTTACATGCACAGCACTCAACCTGAAATCTATGTTCTTTTGCAGTTCCCTCAACATAACAAGCAGACACACCGAATCCGCTCCACCCGACACCCCCGCCACAACAAAGTCGCCTGCGGTAATCATCTTATACTCGTCTATATACCTTTTTACTCTCACATAAATATCTTTCGTTCTCTCTTTCATTGCAACAATCATACCTCTTCACATATAAATCCTTAAACATTCCAGACCTGTCAATTGCGCATCTACTTCCACACCCCAATAACCAGCACCGTCATATCGTCCCTCACATGCCCCTTGCTCTCCCTGATACAATACCCAAGTATCTGATTTGCAATCTCGTCAGGATTCGCTGTAGACATTCTCCCTATAATCTCCGGAAGAAATTCTTCCCCCGCGCCTTGAGCGGCAGCGTCCGTCACGCCGTCTGAAAGCATTATAACATAATCGCCGTCCTGAAGCTGTCTGTGCATTACCTCAGGCTCTATCTGCCCGAAAACCCCTAACGGCAGATTTTGCGCCGAAAGCTTGTCCACCATATAGCCGTGCTTAACATAGGTACATGCAGCTCCTGCCTTGATAAAATCGCAGTTTCCGGTATAAAGATTCATTTCACAGATATCCAGCGTGGACATATCCTGTTCCTGCTCACGTGCCGCCATTGCTCCGTTGACTATCTGAACCGCCATTTCATTACTGAAGCCGGCTTCCAGAAACCTCTCCATCATATCTATAACTTTAGCGGACTCCTCGCAGGCGTTCTCACCTGAACCCATACCGTCTGATAAAATCGCAGCCACCCTACCCCGCTCTGTCTCAAAAAAAGAATAATTATCCCCCGAAACCTTCTCCGTCTCTTTTACCGCTTTGGCAAAGCCCGTCAGAATATAAAACGCCGGCTCCTCCCTAAAATGATATGTATTCCATTCCTTTGCCATAAACAACAGTTCATTTTTAGACGGCTTAATCCGGATATTCATTTCTGCGGAAAGCATATCCGCTATGTCCGCCACGGTAATGCTCCTAAACCGCTGAGGCTTCATCATAAGTCCCAGCTCCAGATACCCGTCGTCATTTTCCACAATAAAAATTCTTTTTAAAACTATGCCTTCGTCCTTCAAAATACGCGCAAACCTCTTATACCTTCGCGCTCCCATCGGACGATAACGGTAAGTCTCCTGCGCCACGTCAGACATGATAAAAGCCATCTCTTTTAAATGCTCTGCCATCAGTCCGTTATTTTCATAGATTTTTTTCTTCCACAGATATTCCTGCCTGTCTTCTCCTTCGCTGCAAATCTCGTTTAATTCTTCCTCATTATCAAACAACTCCGCCAAATCCCTAAAAGATTCCGCATAACCTAAAAGCTTGCGTCTGCCATATTCCGGTATCATGGTTATCACGCTGTCAGCTTTTCTATCCGTCTGCCTTTTCATATCACAATATGCCTCCCTCTACGCATAACATTCGCAATTAATAACTGCGAAACTTATAACAGCAGCTAACGGTTTCGCAATTATCTGACCTATAATCAATATATGTGAGGGTTGTCCATATTATTCTTATTCTATAAATCAAAAAGCAGATTCAGTATACGTATTCCACGCTCTTAAACCTGCTTATTTTTCATCTTTAAATAGAATTTCTCCTTCATACACCAGACCGAGTCTGTCCTTGGCAATTTCCTCAACATACTTCTTGGTCTGCGTATATTTTCCATATTCTTCTATTGCTTCGGTCCGAGCTTCTTCTTCGGCAATTTCCTGCATTAATGCCGCTTCCTTCTGTTTATAGACATCTATCTTAGCCCGAAGCTCTACGTTTTTAATTGTTATCACCACTAACATCATTAAAACGACTATCGTTACCAAAACCATACCCGTCCTGTTTTGACGTTTCTTTCGGTATGCTGCCTTCCTTGCCATTATATTTCTCCAATCTATCGTTTACATAAAACAATTTTAACCATTTTTATGCAAACCGTCAACCTATTTTTTATGAAATTTTGACATTTTCTTAATTTTTTTCTAAAAATTCCGGCTAATTTCCTGAATTTTTTGAACAGCCAGCTAAGCGGTTTTACAATGATTTGTAGGATTTTGAGCAGCACCCACATTATCTTGTATATACATGTTGACATAATATTTACAAACCATTTGCTTACCAGCCATTTATAACATATCATACCGAGCATGGCTCCTATTACTGTAAACCACCTGAGGATTCCGTTATTTTCCCGATAAAGCATATAAAAGACTCCAATACCGCAGGCTATCCAGAAAACAAAATCCTCGAACGATATCCATAAAGTTCCGTGCTTTATCAATTTTCGTATAATCAAAAACCAATCATATACGAAGGTAATAATAACGCCCATGACAACCGAATGTAGAAAAAAGACAACCTCTTTAACAATATCCTGACTCATACGCCACCTACTTAAACAGTCTTGCCAGCAAAGATTCCCCTTTAGCGTTATATCCGGCGCTTTCCGAATAGGTGAAGCTGTCTATTCTGCCGTCTATGTCCACTTCTCCTTTGTCTAACGACAGTCTGCTTACATGCAGCTCATTTCCTTTTATCATCAACATTCCTTGTTCGGTCTCTAACAAAATCTCATTGACGTCAAACGATAGCACGTCATTTACGCCGCTTATAGTACATGTCCTTCTATTAGTGAGCATGAGTTTATGCGTCTTTTTATTTATGCTGTTTAAATCCTCCATACATACCTCCCTTATTTCCTTCCAGTTTAAATGTATGCATGGTGGCTTCCGATTATTCGGATAAATAGCTGCGGCAGTCTTATTTATGTCAGATAGCGGAATAATTCTTTCGCTTCCTCTTTACGCACAGTCTCCTGTACTGATAAAACTTCCACTTTTACCTCTTTATTGCCAAACTGAATTAAGATAATATCCCCCTCTTTAACATTGGTTGACGCCTTCGCGGGTTTATCATTGATAAAAACCCTGCCTGCGTCGCATGCCTCATTAGCTACGGTACGCCTCTTAATTAAACGCGATACCTTCAAATATTTATCCAATCTCATCTTTGCTTCCCTCCCGTTATTCCTGCTTCGCTATAATAATTATAGAAAGAAAAAACCTGTATTATGCGGACAACTATGTGACGCACATACAGGTTTTCTTTTCTGGTTTTGTTAAATCAGATTAGTTAAGAGAATCCTTTAAAGCTTTACCTGCTTTAAATTTAGGTACTGTAGAAGCCGGAATCTTCATAACTGCGCCGCTCTGAGGATTTCTTCCCTCTCTTGCAGCTCTCTTTGATACTTCAAAAGTACCAAAACCAACTAACTGTACCTTTCCGCCCTTCTTCAATTCGCCAGCAACAACATCTGTAAATGCTTTTAATGCCTTCTCTGTATCCTTCTTGGATAACCCTGCCTGATCAGCCATAGCTGCTACTAATTCTGCCTTATTCATTTTAGTTCCTCCTCTTAATGAGATTCGTTTTTTGAAGTTTCTCTTTTGAAACATCTATATACATTTATATATGGTTTTGGGCTTTATGTCAAGGTAAAAATACTACTTTTTATGCTTTTTTCGTTATATTTTTTTCATTTTACTGAATTTCGCCTATTAATTCCCTGAAACCGTCTCGTTTGACGAGGTGGAAGACGTCGTTGTTGACGAAGCGGACGATGTCGTTGTTGCTGTAGAAGACGTATTCCCCGCCTGAGTATTATTATTTCCTTGCGTAGTATTATCAGGCTCCAAATCAACAAAGGAATATGTGATATCTTCACCGTCATCATATAAATATATCGTATAACTCTTGGACTGATATCCCGATTTTCTTAAAGATATCGTATGTCCTCCGGTTACTTTGGCAAAATTGACAGGCAGAATACCTATATAGCTTCCGTCCATATATGCCTCAACTCCCCGTGGCGCGTCTATATAAACACGATTACCGGTCACGGCATTTTCAACATTTTCGCTGCTGTCATTATTATCGGAGCTGTTTTCGCTTTCTTCTGACTCCTCTTCCATAGTAAAGCTTAAGCTGGCGTACTCAGAACCCACCTGTATATATTTAGTCATAGACGTATACCCTTCCGCCTTTAACTGTACTCTATGAATACCGTATGGGAGCTCCACTTCTTTACTGATATCCGCTTTTTCCCCATCAATACGCATCTCTGCGTCATTAGGTTCTACAGAAAATAAAATTCTTCCTACCTTATCCTTTACTATTTCAAGGTCTCCCACGTTCAGTATTACTTCTCTGTCCCTTTCGACTATTACATCTTTAGTACAGCTTGCGCTGCCGTTGGAAAGCAATACCTGATATGTCCCTTCCGGAACGGTAAGAAGCATATTCTCCGTAATCTGCGCCACAACCGTACTTCCTATCTCAATCCAGCCTCCGATAAGCGCCTGGTCGTTGGACAGACGCAGATAGCCATGCCCCTTCTCTACCCTGATACTGCATATGGTATGATCGATTCCGCTTATTGTAAGCACGTCCTTATTTACGACGTCCATTACCTCTTTACGCTCGCCGTCCGACAAAACTACGACATAATCCGGCAGGGAATAGGTCGTTGAGCCGATTGTAGCCGTTTTGTTTATACCGCCGAGGTTATAATTTCCCACATCATTATATACCCATGAGCGCGGAGAAATCTGTAAACTAGCCAGCTTCTTTCTACTCTTTAAAAAAGTAACGTCCACGATATCTCCCGCCCTTATCTGTGACATCGACATAGGTTCTTCATACTTATTCTTAACATAGGTTGTCCCATCATAAGACAATGTATACTGTCTGCCGATTGCGATATTCAATAACGTTACAAGCCCGTTTTCCGAATCCACGGAAATCACTACCGCCGTATCCGCCGAATCGTAGCTTCCGACCTCCGTCACAATAAAATTAGGTACTGCCTCTTCTTCGTTTTGTGCAATATCGTCTTCCCGACCGCTTCCCTGACCAGTACCACTGTTATCTGTCAGTGAAGCGCAGCCGGTGATAGTCAATGCCGATATCATAATTATTAATATAACTGCCAGTGTTCTCTTGTACATTTTAAAATTTAAGTTCCTTTCTGATTTTGTGCAAGAACAGTTGAAAGAAATTCTTTCTTCGCCTCTTCCTGTGCAAAAAGTTTCTCAAGTTTCTCCATGTTACGCCCCGGAATCCATGCTTTCCCGGAATTATAGTAAAAGTTTGCAATCTTCCAGAATTTCTCCGGATACGAAAAACGGTAATATAACTGTTCATAATCCTTACCCGTCAACGTCCGCTCAGCATCATAGGAATTGAGCAGCGTATCTGCAAGCGTCTGCGACCAGTTGTTCTTTTCAAGCAGCTTACGCATGAAAAGATATAAGTCGCGCATAGGATTATCGCGTACACATTTTTCAAAATTAATCAGCGCCATGCCGCCTGTTGTCTGTATAATATTATGATACTGATAATCTCCATGACATACAATAGGAAATTTTTCCTTATTTTCATCATTAGTATAGGCGCGCATTTCGCTAGTAACCCTTAGCGCAGTATCTAAGAAATAATCATAATGCTCCATGAGATATATTTCAAAGGCAGTTTTTTGGCTCTTTTCACGCAAAAAGCGCCGCACCTTCTTAAGCTCTCTGTCATGCTTTTCATATTCTTTCTCAATATGAAATATAGGTTGAGAATCGAGGTCTTCCCAGCCGGATAAATCTGCGCAGTTATGTAATCTTGCAAGAAGCCGGACTGCGCGCGCGCATTCATCGGGCTCTCTATTATTACATTCCCTTCCCTCGAAATAGCTCTTTACAACATAAGGAACCTTGTCTTGATCATAGACAATAAGTTCACCGTCTCTGCTCCTAAAAATAGTTTCTGCAGCAAAGAAGCCCGACTCCTTAATATGATTTAGGAGCGTATCTTGAAAAATGATTTTATTCGCAGGGCCGTTATACTCTTTAAGTATAAGCAAGCCCTTATCCGATTCGCAAAGAATCGCTCCTCTGCCTTTCCATGTGCGGATTATTTCTATCTCATAATTGTCAAATAAGCTGACCGCCCTATCATTCACGAAAATACCTCCCATATCCCTATCTATCCTATCTTATGATAAGGGGTGGGAAAGTATGATTTTTTTGCGAAACTGTTATTTGATAAATCACGTTTCACAACTATTTTTAAGTGGTAATAACGAGAGAAGATAGTCCTTTTTATTAAGTTCAGGGTTTTCTAAAACAATTTCCAATAATTTATTGAGAGTTTCCCCGATTTCCTTCCCCGGACTCATTCCTGCTGCAATCAAATCGTTTCCGGAGACCGCCAGTGATTTTAATGAGAGACAATCTTTTTGTTCTAATATCTGATAGTAAATTTCCTTAATTCTCTTAAGCTTTTCTAATTTTTCTTCTCTCTTATAACTGCTCTGCGCCATAATATCGGCGTATTTTATGCTAAACAGCAGCGGGAAAATCTCCTCGCCGATATTGTTTACAGCTTTTCTTACGCTTTTTGCCGAAGGCTCTATGTCTAAATCATGATACAGTACCAGTTTCCCTACTTTATTAATCGTATCGTTATCAAATTTTAATCTGCGTAATATATTTACGGTCATTTCTTCGCCTACGCGCGCATGTCCATGATTATGCGTAATGCCGTTTTCATCAACGGTATGCGTACAGGGCTTGCCTATATCGTGGAAAAGCATGCTTAAGCGCAGCGTTTTATCCGCTTCCACATAAGATAGGGTATGTAGGATATGTTCTCCAACGCTATAACAATGGTGTGGATTATTTTGCTCTGTCTCCATACATGTGTCAAATTCTGGAAGCACACAGGCGGTAATGCCTATTTCATATGCTATCCTTAAGTAATCCGGATTTTTTGACGTTAGAAGCTTAACCAATTCTACTTGAATCCTCTCCGCGCTTATTTTTTGCAGCGTCGGGGCAAGCTCTTTTATTGCTTCTTTTGTCTTAGTATCAATTTCATATCCAAGCTGCGCGGAAAAACGCACCGCCCGCATCATACGGAGTGCGTCTTCGCTAAACCTCTCTTTCGCGTCGCCGACGCAGCGAATAATTCCGCGCTCTATATCCTGCCTGCCCTCAAATATATCAATCAGACCGTCTTTGTCATTATAAGCCATAGCGTTTATGGTAAAATCACGACGCTTAAGGTCCTCTTTCAAATCTGCTGAAAACGTTACTTGTTCAGGGTGGCGGCAGTCCGTATATTTTCCGTCAATACGATAGGTAGTGACCTCGAAGCCCTCTTTTCCCATCAATACAGTTACCGTTCCATGCTGTATGCCGGTATCTATCGTTCTGTTAAAAAGTTTTTTCACAATATCGGGCTTAGCGGAAGTGGTAATATCCCAATCATCAGGCGCTTTCCCCAGAATAGAATCCCTGACGCAGCCGCCTACCGCATATGCCTCATAGCCTGCTGCCTGAATGGTTTCTATGATATTCTTCACTTTGTCCGGTAACTGTATATACATAATCAAGGACTCCCTGCTGCCATCACCAGCAATTATAAATCTCCGACAGCGCCGCGCGCAACAACGCAGTATTTACCCAATTCCGGGACCTTTAAAAACGCTCATAGGATTGCCAAAATCGTCGTCGTCATCACTTCCCAGCGAAGCTGTCAGCTTGTCTATATCGCTCTCTGATAAATTACTTCTATTTCTTTCTATATATTCCTTTTTCTCGTCGTCAGACATATCATAAAACTTGTCCTCTGAGAGACGGTTATCCATAAATGCCAGCCCAAGTCCAATGGGCATATTATTATAATTATTATAATCCATTGTACATTCATTCCTTTCTGCAAATTATTGTAAATATATAATGTGCAGATTAGAATGAAATTATTCTTACGCCAATGTATAAACTCCTTTAAGCCTGATATCATCGCATGAAGCGCCTATAAGAATCGCGTAGTCGCCTGCATCGGCTCTAAATCCGTGGTCGTCAACATCAAAATATGCAAAATCCTTTCTATTCAGAATCAACGATACTTTTCCGCTTCTTCCCGGCATAAGTTTTATTTTTTTATAAGCCTTAAGCTCTTTCACCGGACGCTCAACCTTAGGCGACATCGGCGCAATATATAGCTGAGCCGTTTCTTGCCCCGCCATTTTACCTGTATTTTTGATATTAAAGGTTACTTTCACTTTTCCTGCATTTTTTTCCTGCTTAATCGTCAGATTGCTGTATTCATATTTCGTATATGATATACCATGTCCAAAGCAGAACGCCGGCGTGATATGCTCTTTATCAAAATAACGGTATCCGCAGTATAAATCCTCTTCCAGAACTACCCGTCCGCGCGTGCCGAACTGTCCGTTCTTTGCAGTTACGCAGTCTTCATACTTCTTAGGAAAAGTCTCCGCTAGCTTACCGGAAGGATTAACCTCTCCGAAAATAATTTTTGCAAAAGCATTGCCGGTCTCCATGCCTGCATAATAACTCCAAAGAATAGTTTGCGCCTTATCTCGCCACGGCATCTCTACCGGCGAACCGCCGATAAAGGTGATAATGGTATCTTTTCTTACCTTAAGAAGTTCTTCGATTAATAAATCCTGCTCGTAAGGAAGCTTCATATTCTCCCTGTCAGAACCTTCACAGTCATAGTTATGATCCAGTCCGCCGACGAAAATAACTTCGTCCGCCTCTTTCGCCAGCTCAACCGCCTGCGCAAATAATTCTATATTTCTCTCATGAATAAGCTGAACGTCCTTTTCCTTCTGCGCCGCCCTTGCTTCTTCTTCCTTGCGGTACGCTTCAGCTCTTTCCAATGCCTCTGGAGATGTATCGCCCTCTCTGAATAAGAAACCAATATTTGTGCCTTCTATTTCTTCCAGACTCTTCTCCTGCCAATTATGGTCGAAGGTCTTCTTTTTCTCTGGAACATAATATCCGGGTGCATATATAACCTCCGTATTGCCGCCAAGTAGAGTTTTGATACCCATAAGCGGTGCGATTTCATAAAGCGCCTTAATTTCTGCGCTGCCTCCGCCGTCAGCATGTACTTTTGCGGCATTATGTCCGATTACGGCAAGCTTCTTAACCTTCTTTTTATTAAGCGGCAGCTTATTTTTCTCATTTTTAAGCAGAATAATAGATTCTTCTGCCGTGCGAAGAACTGCTGCCCTATGCTCAGGAGTATTATATGTACCTGCTTTCCTTTTATCCTTCTGCCTGCCTATCATTTTAAGACGGAACATCAGCCTTAAAATGTTACGCACCTTGTTGTCCACGGAAGACTCCGATATTTCACCGTTTTTAATCGCTTCTTTTAACGGGTTGGCAAACAGATAATTGTCAAAGTCCGGATATACGGACATTTCCAAATCCATCGTAACCTCCGCCGCCTCTTTCGTCTTATGGACGCCGCCCCAATCACTGATTACGGCTCCGTCATATCCCCACTCTTCCCTAAGAACAAAATCAAGCAACTCTTTGTTCTCACAGCAATGTGCGCCGTTAAGCTTATTATACGCGCCCATAATAGAATAAGAACCGCCTTCATGTATTGCCGCATCAAACGCCGGAAAATAAAGTTCATATAAAGTTCTTTCTTTTACAATCGTGTCTACCATATGGCGATCGGTTTCCTGTGTATTGCAGGCAAAATGCTTAACGCACGCCGCTACGTCGTTCTCTTGTACTCCTTTTATAAAAGGAACCGCCAAAGACGCCGTCAGCTTAGGGTCCTCGCTCATATACTCAAAGTTTCTTCCGCACAAAGGACTTCTTTTTATATTAATTCCCGGCGCAAGAATCACATCTTTGCCTCGTCCGCGCGCTTCTTCACCAAGTACGTGCCCGCTCATAGCAGCAAGCTCAGGATTCCATGTCGATGCAAGCGCGCTATTGCTCGGCATATAAGTTACGTTATCGTCATTGTTGCCGGCAGGAATCCATCTCGAATTATGAAATTCACACCGCACGCCCATCGGTCCATCAGAGCATACAAGCGCGGGAATGCCCAACCTCTCTATCGGCGCCGTCTGAAACAGTCCGCCCGCATGTATCATAGTAATTTTTTCGTCCAGCGTCATTTTTTTCAACAGTTTTTCAATCTGGCTCTCTATTTTTTTGTCATTATTAATTCCCCTGCTTAAAACCGATCTCATTATTATATCTTTCCGCCTTTCCAAAACTTATTTTTATATTCTATTTTGTTCATATTATAACAACGTAATTAATAAGAAGCAACTAATCTTTATAGCAAAAATATTATTATTATAGACAAATCCTTGACAAACCTATATAAAGTATTGTATTATCTTAGTTGTCTTATATTAACGGGGTGTGGCTCAGCTTGGTAGAGCGCTACGTTCGGGACGTAGAGGCCGCGTGTTCGAATCACGTCACCCCGATTAAATTAGAGCTGTCTTTATGGACAGCTCTAATTTAATGTAAAATATAATATTAAATTTCTTCCCCTAAAGGCCATTAAAAGGGAGCATTGATATCTCCCTTTTAACAGTCTGGGAAAGAAAAAAAGAAATTCTTAGCAAAAAGTGTTCCCTTCCCCAAATAATTCCCCTTTTACGAAAAATATTATACTACAAATTGCGTTACTAAACCGTTACTTTTTCTGCAAATTTTGCAGCTTTTTAAGCATTTTTGACATTTTTTTCTATTAAGTTTTCCAATTCGCCTTGAGATACAGCGCCGACAACAGTTTCTTTTGCCTCGCCGTTTATGAATATCATCATGGTCGGAATCGACATAATACGATATTTTACAGCAATCGTACTTTCCTCATCTACATTACATTTTCCTACTTTAAGCTTTCCCTCATACTTCTCGGCAAGCTTCTCCACGATGGGCGCCATCATTTTACATGGACCACACCAGTCCGCATAGAAATCCACAAATACAGGGATATCCGCGCCAAGCACCTCTTTTTCAAAATTATCGTTGGTAAATTTGTACTCCATTTCAATTTCTCCTTTCTATCGGCTTATTATATACTTGTATATAGGATTGCCTTTAGCGGAAAATCTCTCCTCGTATTCCGTCATAACATTACCTTCCATCATCACGGCGTCATTATGGAGGTCATAGGTTATCTTCTTGAGATTCCAGCCCGCAGGCTTAAGCTCTCCTAACGCAAACTCAAACAGCTCCCGATTATCCGTCTTAAATTCCAGATTACCATCTTTAGATAGTATTTCATTATATCTGTTTAAAAATTCACGCGACGGCAGTCTTCTTTTCGCATGCCTGTCCTTCGGCCACGGATCAGAAAAATTCAAATAAATTTTTTCCACTTCGCCTTGTCCGAAAACATCTGTGATTTCTTCAGCTTCCATTCTTATAAAATATAAATTAGGCAGTTCATGTTCTTCCATTTTCTGAATCCCGCGGATTAATACGCTGGAATATTTCTCTATTCCCACATAATTAATATCGGGGTGCAGACTTGCCATATCCATAATAAAGCGGCCTTTTCCCATACCTATTTCTATATGTATAGGATTGGAATTGCCGAAAATATTCTTCCAGCAACCTTTACATTCCTTTGGATTATGAATCACAAACCGGCTCTCACCTATAGTTTCACGCGAACCTGCAACATTTCGTAATCTCATTTTACTTAATCTTTCCTTATTAAAAAGTGTAAAGCCTTAATAATCCAATCAAGACTTTACACCATGATTTTATTGATTACTATTTAGTTTATTTCTTTGTTGTTAGCAAGAATATTCTTTTTACGATTTTTAAGCTTTTCTTTTTCGCTTTCGTCTTTCTCTCTGTCAATCAGTTCATCAACAAAAGAAATTAAGGCATTATAAACCTCAAACTGCTGATCGCTCATACCCATATGATCACCTCTTTCTATAAATGTTAGTTCCTGATTACTGTGCTTTATAACTGTACATTTATTATAGCAATTCACTTAAATGGTGTAAAGCCTTTATTCAATTTTAAAAAGATGTTTAGTTTTTATCAAAAATAGTGTATGATAGTATGGTATCTTTCTTAAGACAATATGAAGAATGATTTTGTGCATGTTTACTGTGTTACGCAATATATGAAAGGTTTTGATTATTAATGTATTTTGGACGTAAAAAGAAATTTATACCGGTTTTTATGCTTACGGTTTTACTTATTTCCTTCTTTTTTAATAGTTATAGATTAACTGCTTACGCCGCGACATTAGACGAAATTATGGCTGAGGTAGAAGCGAGAAAGCTGCTCCCCATACAGTCTGATGAGACGGAAAACTGGCCTGCCGGACCTGAAATCGGCGCACAGGCCGCTATTTTGATGGACGCTAATACCGGAGTCATTCTTTATGCCAAAAATATCCATGAAAGACTGTATCCTGCCAGCACCACTAAAATTATGACCGCGCTGCTCGCCATCGAAAACGGCAGTCTTGACGATATTGTTACTTTTTCCAGAGAAGCCGTATTTTCCGTACCCGGTGACGGTTCTAATATGGGTATGGACGCAGGTGAAACAATACCGTTAGAAGAATGCCTTTACGGTATCCTTGTAGCGTCCGCTAATGAAGTGGCAAACGCGGTGGCGGAACATATCAGCGGTTCTATTGACGAGTTTGTTAATCTGATGAATGAGCGTGCGGCGGAGCTTGGCTGTACGGATACGCACTTTGTCAACACAAATGGGCTTCACGACGACGACCATTATACTTCCGCATATGACCTTGCCCTTATTGCTACGCAGTTTTTTCAAAATGAAATGCTATGTAAAATCAGCAGTACCAGTCAGTACCATTTTGAAGCGACCGAGACTCAGCCCGACGACTTCTATAAAAATAATAAACACAAGTTAGTCACCGGAGAAATTGCTTATGACGGTATTATAGGGGGAAAAACCGGCTATACCGACACATCAAGACAGACTCTTGTTTCCTGCGCGGAGCAGAACGGAATGAAACTCATCTGCGTTATTCTTAAAGAAGAATCTCCCGCTCAGTTTACGGATACGGTTGAACTGTTTAACTATGGCTTTCAAAATTTTCAGATATTAAATATCGCGGAAAGTGAAGATAAATATAACATGGACAGCACAAATTTCTTCAACGCTGACTATGATATTTTCGGTAATTCCAAGCCTATACTTTCCATAGATACGCACAGCTATGTCATTGTTCCGAATATGGCGGACTTTTCCGACTTAGATTCTACTATCAATTATGACCTTGCTTCTGAAGATTTAAATACAGACTCTGACGAAAAACACATAGCTAAGATTAAATATAGCTATAATGGAGCTTATGTCGGGGAAACTTATGTAAACTTATTGGAGTACGCTGATAATGATTCCTTTTTTACCACCGAAGCGCCCAATACTACTGATATCAGCGTAGAAAGAACAGAGTCGCCCACGCCCAAAGAAGATAAAAACACCATCTTTATTAACGTTAAAAATGTCCTGATTGGCGTTCTTATTTTTGCGGCGGTCATAATTTTCTTGTTTATTATACATGCAATAATTGTCAGTAAGGATACTGAATTTCGCCGCAGAAACCGCCTGAAAAGAAAAAAACATCGAAGAGAACGTATCAGCTCTGACTTCGATGATTTTGATTTTTAGATGCTCTCTTTTCCTTGCGGTGTATTTTAGTCTGCTCTTGAAGCGTACTAATATTATCTACATCTTCTTCTGATATGAATTTTTCCGTTTTAACTACATATACGCGGTCATTTTCTGCCTTGCGGATACGGATTTTCGCCTTCATATAACCGTGCTTATCACAATACGATACGCTGTAGTAATGCTTTCCGTTAGGCGTAAACCAACGGATTTTTTTGCGTAGGTTTTTCTTACATATATAGCATTTAGTACTAATTACATTCTTATCGCTAAGCGCCTTTATCTTGTCGTCAAATCCTCTGGAAATATATTTCGCATACGGGCTTTGATTGAGTGTATTAAAAAGCGCATATACCTCTTCGTTCCGGTTTTTTGGAAGATTGAAAACATCGTAAGAATAATTATCCAATACCGCCGCGTCTAAATGTGCAAGTATTTTTGCCGTATAATAAGCGTCGCTTAATGCCCTATGGAAAGGAATATCCTTCTCTATCTGCATGAAATCAATCGCATATTCCAATGACCTTCTGGACTTACTATCTTCACAACCTATACTAAAAAGCTTTTGCACATCAAGGAATGTAAACGGCTTGTCCGAGATGGGCTCGAGCTGATAATAACGGATATTTCTCTGAAGTTCCGCTAAATCAAGCGGTCCCCATGTGCAGAAAATAAAATCTTCTCCCCACCATTTTTTAAATCTTTCCATTACTTCGGGAAACGGGCTGCCGCTTTCTAGCTGCTCCATCTGCAAATGTATCAATTTTTTTGTTACATAGTGCATCTCATGGTAAATCTGCGGTCTTATCAATTCGTTAAACTCGTCAATCTTCTTTCGTTCATTATTCAGTTTTATTGCACCGATTTCGATAATTTCAAATGGAAGAGCGCTGTTGTTTTCTTCATCAGTGCCGCCCTGATTCCATTCCAAATCCAAAATAATATAATTCATTATACATTCCCTGCCATCTATTATAATATGTTAGCAGAAAGTGTCTTTGTTTTCAATAGTTGCCGCCTGATAAATCATATCATATGAAGTAATTGCAAGCCGCTGTAATATATCTTTAGTAATTCCTTTATCTTGAATAAAGTTAATTCCAAAACACTTTTTTCCAGCGTCTTTCAAAGATGCACCTACATGATATGCCAATTTTTTGTCAAGAATTATAAATCTGTCATGAAATGTCTTCATATATTTTACTTTCAATGTTGGATATTGAGCATTAAACTTATCCACATCTGTTTTTGTCAGTTTTGTATTTTTAAACGTGTATATCGTAGCTGTCACATTTTCATTTTTCTTAGAAAGAAGATTTAATGTTCCTACATCAACATATCCGTCTATTAGGATAATCTCCTTGTCCGCTTTTTTAATGAGACTGACAATCAGACTAAAGGCATCATATATCTGTCCATCAAAAAATATCTTTTGACCTACTTCTTCATGTTCAGATATGTACTCAAATACCTGCTCTAATTTTTCATCTGTCTGTTTCTGATATTCTAGCTGACGTAGCTCAACTGTACTAATACGCTCAAATAGCAGGGCATTGTTGGCAATAAACTTCCGCATCTCTACAAAAGCATTCATAATATTAATACTGACTTGAACTGCAACATTGTTTCGTAAAACAGCAGAAAGCATTGCAATACCTTGTTCAGTAAAAACATAAGGTAAATATTTACGATGTTTACCTCGACCATCACTTTCGTTTAAGGTCGCAAATTGCGACCTTAAAAACTCCGTTTCTTCTATTACTTGCTGATTGCGAACAACATATATCATACTTCTTATATCAAATTGAGTTGATTTTGTACGTTGCTCTTGAATTTCTGTATTACTCTTTTCCTGCTTTGTATTAACCATACCTTTTATCCTTTCTATATATAACATGAATAACACTGCTTTGAATCCAAAATCTTTAACACTACCATTTGAAAATTGGCAGAAGCGCCTTTTACTTGCAAACTTAGATAATCAGATAATAAGAAACGCCAAATATATCAAAAATTCCATATATTCGGCATTTCTCCTGCGCGTCGCTAAGAGGATTCGAACCTCCGGCCTACCGCTTAGGAGGCGGTCGCTCTGTCCTGCTGAGCTATAGCGACATTTATATGACCGTCTGTATTAATAACAAAACAGCCAATAACTATTTTACATCATAACAATATGATAAGTCAAATATTATTCCGGATAATTAATATATCCCTGCATCCAGATAACGCCTTTGAACCTGCGTCCCACCTGCGGCTCACCATATAAATCCATCGCATTAATACACACATCAAACTGCAAATCATTGCAGCTTATTTCCATAAGATAAATCTTCTCTCCGGTCAGCCTGTTCGTCGTCATGGTATAATCCGTAATCTCACCCAAAATAGAATACTGGTCGCACTCCACCCCATAGGGCATAAAATAAGTATCTACCAAACTGAACACATCTTCCTTCAATATCTTTCTGGAAATAGATGTATAAGTATCCATGTCTTCGAGCGTAAGGCTTTCAATCGCTTCCTCATCGCCCTGCCTTGCAGCGGCAATCAATTTATTTCTGTTATTAGAAGCTTTTTTATTCCTTAGTAATTCTTTTTCGTCCTTCTGAATAGGCAGAATAATGCTGCCTTTAAGTGAAAGCCCCGACAAAGTGAGCGTAGTCCCCCTTATAGGAAGGACGTTTGCATATTGCGCCTTGACATAAGGAATTATATTCTGTAAATAGAAAATCAAGCTGACGCCTACTTTAATATCGTCACAAACACCGGCGTAGGACTCTTTTTCTGCATGACGCTCCACAGAAACATCTTCATAAGAGCTTATTCCCCTGCCCCTTAAATACGGATAATAATAATCGTATGTGAATTTATCTTCTGCATCAAACTCTCCGCAAACGGCAACTCCCATATTTTCAGCAAAATCCTCACAAAACTCTGCAAGTATGGTTTCGTCGCCATTCGATGTATAAGAACGATGCGTCGCATTCAAAATGATATCCGTGACCAGTTTCTGCTGAGCGTTTCTATCAGTAAGCTCACTGAAACCAATAGCCCGCATATATTTATGCAAGGATTCCACCCCCTTTTTCTTACCTAAGCTCTGCCTTTCCGCCCATATACGAACGAAGCACTTCAGGAATCCTAACGGAACCGTCTGCTTGCAGATTATTTTCCAAAAAGGCAATCAACATTCTAGGCGGCGCTACTACCGTATTATTCAGCGTATGCGCAAAATATTTTCCGTCTTTTCCGTTTATGCGTATTCTCAATCTTCTTGCCTGCGCGTCGCCGAGATTAGAACAGCTTCCTACTTCAAAATATTTCTTCTGTCTTGGAGACCATGCTTCCACATCATAAGATTTTACTTTCAAATCAGCAAGGTCGCCTGAGCAGCACTCTATCGTCCTGACCGGAATATCTAAGCTGCGGAATAAGTCAACCGTATTCTGCCATAGTTTGTCAAACCACATCGGTGACTCTTCCGGCTTGCATACGACAATCATTTCCTGCTTTTCAAACTGATGAATACGATATACGCCGCGCTCTTCGATACCATGAGCGCCTTTTTCTTTCCTAAAACATGGTGAATAACTTGTCAAAGTCTGCGGAAGATTTTCTTCCTGAATAATCGTATCGATAAACTTACCAATCATGGAATGCTCCGATGTTCCAATTAAGTATAAGTCTTCACCCTCGATTTTATACATCATGGCGTCCATCTCTGCGAAGCTCATAACGCCGTCCACTACCGCGCTGCGAATCATAAAAGGTGGAACACAGTAAGTAAAGCCTCTGTCAATCATAAAATCTCTTGCATATGCAATTACAGCGGAGTGGAGTCTCGCAATATCTCCCATCAGATAATAAAATCCGTTTCCTGCCACTCTTCCTGCCGCGTCCATGTCTATACCGTTAAATTTCTCCATGATTTCGGTATGATAAGGAATTTCAAAATCCGGCACAATCGGCTCTCCATATTTTTTGACTTCTACATTTTCCGTATCGTCTTTGCCAATAGGTACTGATGGGTCAATTATATTGGGAATCAGCATCATGTTTTTCTTGATTTTTTCACGAAGCTCGCTTTCTTTTTCTTCAAGCTCTGTAAGGCGCGCTGCATTTGCCGCCACTTCCGCCTTTTTAGCTTCCGCTTCTTCTTTCTTTCCCTGCGCCATCAATGCGCCGATTTCTTTAGATATTTTATTTCTGTTAGCGCGGATATCGTCTGCTTCCTGCTGCGCTTTTCTGACTGCGGCGTCCATTTCTATAACTTCGTCTACCAGTCCAAGTTTGGAATCCTGAAACTTCTTTTTTATATTTTCTTTAACAGCTTCCGGATTTTCCCTTAAAAATTTAATATCTATCATTTCTATTATCCTACCTTTCATTAAATACATCTTATTATTTGTGAGTTCACCTTTTAATATTATATTTCAGCAGCATATGCGCTGACTTACTTACCGCTACGCTTCTTTGTTTTCACCTACTGCCACATCTAATGCTTTTTTCTCTTCATCGCCTAAGAAAACATCGCAGTTTCCCTGCTTGATTTCCTTAGTATAAGAATAACAGCCATCTGCACTATGCACTGAATTCAAAATAAATCCATTATTATTCTCGTCCAAAAGCGCCAGACTGAAACTTAATTGTCCGCCCATTTGTCCGAAAGCATCATATTTTACAATGCCGATTTTCTGAAAAGCGCTTTCAAACCTCTTATACAAAGTGCTGATATCTTTTCTGTTTTTATCAACTGAAAGTTTAATATATTTATTATCTTCAAACAACGCCATAATATCTGTTTCCAGATTTTTAGCATTTTTTCCGGACATAAATTTCCGATACTTAATATTTAGTTTTCTCAATTTTACCATCTGCACGATGATAAGTATCATTAAAATAATTATGAGCGCTAACATACCTATGAAAATATATGTAATATCAATATTCCCAAGTCCTATGCTCTTTAGTATATCGTAGTTCATCTCAATAACCGTACTCCCTTCTCAGACTGCGAATTCCTCAAATTATGTCAGCATATCCATAATTCTATCCAAATCGTCATTTGTATAGAACTCTATCTCTATTTTGCCCGCTCCATTTTCCTTAGAAGAAATGGATACCTTTGTGCCAAGAGCCTGTTTCAATTTTTCTTCCACATCTTGATATATAATGTCCAAACTCTTATCCTGTATTGTCTCTTTCTTGGCTTTTTCGGGTTTATTCAAATTTTTAACAAGTTTTTCGACATCGCGGACGCTCAATTTCTCATCGGCAATCTTTTTGGCAATCGAATACTGCTGTTCAGGATCTTCAATAGTAATCAAGGCTCTGGCATGTCCGGTTGAAATCACATCATCAATAATCATTTGCTGGACTTCATCGCAAAGCTTCAAAAGCCGCATGGAGTTAGTAACCGCAGTCCTGCTCTTAGACACCCTTTCGGCAACTTCTTCCTGCTTTAAATTAAATTCCGTAAGGAGCCTCTTGAAAGCCTGAGCCTCTTCAATCGGATTCAAATCTTCTCTCTGGATATTCTCAATCAAAGAAATTTCAACGATTTCCTGCTCCGTATAATTGCGTATAATGACCGGAACTTCCTTTAACCCCGCCAGTTTCGCCGCTCGCCAGCGTCGCTCGCCGGCGATAATCTCATAATATGTATTCCTATTCTGTACGAGAATAGGCTGCAATAAGCCGAACTGCTTAATTGAATCCGCCAATTCCTGTAAAGCTTCCTCGTCAAAATTTTTTCTCGGCTGCTCGCGGTTTGGCTCAATCTTTGTGATTTTTACGATTGTTTCAGGTTCTTTCTCCGCTGTTTTAATAGCTGCTGCGCTACTTTCTTTCTTATCAACTGACATATTCGGGATAAGTGCGTCCAATCCCTTCCCCAATCCTCTTGCTGCCATTTTTATACATCCTTTCTATTTATTACTTCATCTGCCAAAAGCATATATGCCTCGGAACCCGCAGATTTTGGATCATACATATTGATAGGCATTCCGTAGCTGGGAGCCTCGGCAAGCCTTATATTTCTTGGTATTACCGTTTTAAAGACATTTTGGCTTAAATGACTTTTTACATTTTCCACTACCTGCATAGAAAGGTTCGTTCTGGAATCATACATTGTAAATACGACTCCTTCCATGTCTAAATCAGGATTTAACCTCTCTTTTACAAGATTTACGGTATGAATCAACTGGCTTAAACCTTCCAACGCATAATATTCACATTGAATCGGCACTAACACCGTATCTGCTGTAGTCATTGAGTTAATTGTCAGCATATTTAATGACGGCGGACAATCTATAATAATGAAATCATACTTGTCCTTAACGAAATCAACTTCGTTTTTTAATATGTATTCTTTCTTATCTATGCCAATCAGTTCAATCTCTGACGCTGCAAGATTTACATTCGACGGAATAATTGACACGCCCTGAATGACATTTTTCAATATACACTCTTCAATAGAACACTCTCCGAGCATCAATTCATAGACTGTATTATCTAGTTCATTCTTCTCAATGCCGAAACCGCTTGTCGCGTTTCCCTGCGGGTCCACATCAATAAGCAATATTTTTTTCCCTTTTGCAGCTAATGATGCAGCCAGATTAATAGAAGTTGTTGTTTTTCCAACTCCGCCTTTTTGATTTGCTACTGCAATCGTTCTTCCCATTTTTATTTTCTCCAATTCTTCCCCGATTCTTTCGTCTGTAAACGATTATATCACTAAATTATATTATAGGCTATAGGAAATTTTTTTCTTTCGTAATTATAAATTTATTATATGGTGATATTTATAATTATATATGGCATGAACTTATATGTTTCCATGAGTGACACGTTTTCACTCCGTGGAAAATCGCAACGGTATTAAGCTCAAAAGCTAAAAAACAGCTTTTTCACTAAAGCACAAGACCACTTGCAGTGGTCTGCGTTTTCCAAGGGTCACTCATGAAAACATATAAGTTCATGCCTCTATGGGCTGTGAATAATAGACATTATATTAATATATTCATTCATACTTTTAAATTTTTGATAGTATAGATTATTGACATTTAACTCTATTTCGATTTCATTATTATTGAGTCTATTAACAATATCTTCTAAAGTTCTTGCTGCCTGTATATCAAATCCATTGGCATTATAATATGCTAAAGTAATATGTGGCGTAAAGGGATAATCTAACTTTTTTATTTTATCAAAAATTAGGTATAACTCCATTAATCTGTGATATTCGTTTTCATCTGTGGGATATAACCCCAGAACTAAACTGGTATTAACCATATTAAATATATATTTGCTTTTCATTTTTATTTTATATTTCTTGTATCTTTGTAGTTCTTTTCTCTTTTCTATTATTTTGAATTCGTTTTCAAAAATTTCTTCCACCACTTCTTGTAATGATTGTGAATTACTAAGGTCATGTAATGTCACGTGAAACATATTTGGATTTAATTTTTCACAAAAACATCTTGGGGCAGACTGATATAGTAAATCCACATATTCTGCTAATTTTTCTTTAATAGCATTATCTAATGTAAAAACTATGGTATCTCCGAAAAAGTTTCTAAATCTATTATTAGTATCTACCTTTTGTATGATTGAAGGATTACTTTTAAAGTAATTATTTCCATAATCTATTTTCTTTGTTTCAAATGCACTAATCCTGCTTAAAAATTCTTGATATGTTTCCATATAAATATTGTCCTTCTTTTTAAATTACCTAGCCAATAACTCTGCTACAAACATCTCTATAAATAGCCACTTAACTCGCTACTCGTGAAAATTAAAATGTTTCACGCAGTTTTTTATGTTCTTATGTAAATGTTTCACGATTTATTTAACAATATCTTGGGTAAAAAAGTTTCACGTGAAACATTATCTTGTGGATAATAATATTTTAAAATTTAAATGTTTCACGTGAAACTTTAACAAAAGGAAAAAATGGAGTATTAAAAATTTCAGTAAAACTTGTCACAGCTATCACTCCATCAGGAATTTCTTTATTATTCCGATTTATCCAAATAGCATTGATTCCTAAATTAGATGCCCCTTTAATATCACTGTTTAAGGAATCACCAACATGCACGATTTCTTGTGGTTTCAAATTTGTTTTTTTCAAAGCCATTTTAAATAATTCAGACCGAGGTTTATACGATTTTGCTTCTTCACTTGTAAATATCATAATTGGCTTTAAATTATGATAATGAATTGCAGCCATAATATCATCAGTATCTATATTGGAAACAATATAATATGGGATATCACATAATGTCAAAAAATTTGCAGCATCTTCAAATATTGGAGGCTTTCGCCAATGTTCAAACATTTTTTTGCTCAATTTTTCAGCACTGGCATTAGAACCAAATTTTTTTAATGTTTTTTCAAGTGACTCTATTTCTAATTCTCTCTGCGTTTTGAAACCATCTCCAAAAGAATTCATATATAATTCCTGAAAAATCTGCCACCAATAGCTGCCAATGATTGATTTGTTCGTTCCATCGCCAGTATTGCTAATAATTGTAGTAATTTCATCAATTACTACACCATCTTCATGCACAATTGTCCCATAAAAATCAAAAAATAATGCTTTTATCATCATTATGTATTCCTTCCACGAACCGAAACCCAACTATTTCATCAAATACAAACCATATTCATAAGAATCGCCCTGGTATTCTTCCTTTTTTCTGAGCAATAATTCATCAAAGCCCAATGAATGATAAATATGACGTGCTTTCAAATTATCATCTTCCACTCCTACTGTAAACTCAGAATAACCCTTTTTTCTAAGTATATTTATCACTTCTTTTATAAGATATTTACCGTAACCTTTACCCTGATAGTTTTTATGTATTCTAAATGCGAATAGATATGCCCGTCTTCCCCGCACGGCAAAATTATCATCATCAGATTGATACTTTACATGAAGTTCTCCAATCAGTTCAGAGTCATTTAACAAAACAAAAATATCAATAATATTATTTTGTATTTCATGAGTACATTGCTCTATCATTTCATCAACATTGTTATAATTATATAGTTCAGTTAGTCGATGTAGTTCCTGTACGGATAATGTAGTGACAATCATTGAAATTCTCCAAATTTTGAAAAGGGAAAATACTTATAAAGCAGCTTCAATTTTCTTGATAAAAATATCCGTAATATACTTTATAGAAGGTACATGAAAAAATAGCACATGGCAATTAAATTTTTTTAACATATGCCAATATGCTTCATTACATAATGATTGAATTGGTATATTTCCTATAATAGTATCAATTCCGCTTTCATTTAATTTCAAAGCAATCGAGTTAAAATCCATATCCGAATATAACTGAATGTTATCCTTTTTAGCAACACAATCTATTCTTATATTTCCTTTTAATTTTTTATCTAACCCAAACATATAAACTAAATTGTATGTAATATTAATATCATCAATATCCTTTTTTAGCCCATTATATGAATTTGTTAAAAATAATTTATCACCACTAAGACTCCTAACTATTTTATTAGAAGAATTACCATTCCCCTTAAAAGCAACATATAATGTTGACATATTTTTCTCCAACCATTTCCTGAAATAAATCATTGGCAACAACATAAAAAAATATGTCGTCACGCTCCTGAAGTACTTCGACTATTGATGTTTTTCCCACGCTTGTTACGCCGTTTAGAAAAATAATACGCCCCTTTTTCATCTCCAATATTCCTTAAATAATATTTAATGACATGCTTAGATATAATTCACAAATTTTGCATAATTACTTTAACTGAAATTTACATTTTTATTGCTTTCGTAGCAATGGAAGAATTAATATATTTATCTAATATACTTCCGCCAATATCCTCATAAAAACCAATAATAGCAAATCCTGCCTCTATCTGTCCCTGAATCTGATCTTCCAGAGTGTGACTCCACACATATCCATATTTTTCAGCAATTTCCTTTGTTTTCTGATTATTCATGTGTTCAATGTCTGCATAAGGTATTGTATTTTCTACACTTAATATTCCCTTTTCCAATTTGCTAACATCAAAAATATACTCTATTGGATTTCCAAATCCTGACAGTAACAGACCATTCCTTTTAAGTATCCTTTCACATTCTTTCCATACAGGTTTTACATTATCAATATAGCTATTTGACCACGGGTGAACTATGCAATCAAAACTTTCATTTTCAAATACAGATAAATCCTGCATATTTCCTTGAACTGTTTTAATTTTAAGATTATCTCTATCCGCAACAAATTTGTCCTTTTCCAGCTGTTTTCTACTGTTATCAAATACTGTTACTTCAGCCCCCAAAGCAGCCAATACAGGTCCTTGCTGTCCTCCTCCACTGGCTAAACACAAAATTTTTTTATCTTCTAAAATGTCCGGAAACCAATCTCTTGGTACAGGTTTTACAGGTGTTAATACAATATTCCATTTTCCTTTTCTAGCCTGATTAATTATTTCACTTGATACAGGAACAGACCACATATCATTATTTTCAGCCCGATTATCCCATATCTTAGCATTCTTTTTTGTATAATCCACTTAAATTTTTCTCCTTAATATTTCTTAATTTTCCGTTCAATGTTTTCTCCCTAACATGTCATTATCCCTTCAACCCACGTGACTGCCTATCCATATCTTCGATAACAATATCGTAAATTTCACCTAAAGAAGCGCAGTATTCAAGCACCTTCCACGGTTCATTAGTATGAAAATGAATTTTTATCAACTCATCATCACCAACTGCGAGTAAACAATCACCTTTAAAATTATTAACAAAGTAATCGCTTATCACATCTTCATCAAGATTTTCCCCTTCAATTAATAATTGTGTGTCGTACCTAAATTCTAACATTAACATTTTCCTCCTTTAAATTATATTTTTAATTTTTCAACAACCCATTTCTAATCACATAAATTGCCGCCTGCGTTCTGTCAGACACATCTATTTTTCTGTAAATGCTGAAAAGATGGTTCTTAACAGTACGTTCCGTTATATTTAATCCTGTTGCAATTTCCTTATTGGATAAACCTTCTGCAACATACGCCAATACTTCTTTTTCCCGCTTTGTCAATAAATCAATTTTACTATCTTCAATATTTCTTTCCAAAAAACATACCCCATCATTTACAATATTGGCTCCTTAGAAGGCAGCCCTGCTTTTCTCGGATACTTAGCCGGAGTATTTTTACACTTATCTATAATCACAAGATTTCTATAAATATCCGAATCAGGCAGCATAAATTTCACTTGTCTTTCTATTTTTCCGCCCATAACTTTAACTGCCTTGTCCGCTCCGACGATTTCTTCTGCAATTTTTTCAGATTTATAAGAAATAAATTTTCCACCAATTTTCACATAGGGAAGGCAATATTCGGAAAGAGTAGAAAGATTTGCCACAGCCCTTGAAATGCACAAATCATATTTTTCACGCAGCTTTCCTTTTACCGCAAAATCTTCCGCCCTTCCATGAATAGCTTCTATCTCCTTCAATCCAAGTTCATCAATAACAGTCTGTAGAAAATTTATCCTTTTATTCAATGAATCCAATAATGTTATCTTCATATCAGGAAAAACAATCTTAAGCGGTATCCCCGGAAAACCCGCCCCCGTCCCAATATCAATTATCGATAATGAATTAAAAAAATCAAAAGCCTTTACTATAGAAAGACTGTCTATAAAATGTTTCTTACATACTTCATCAAAATCAGTAATAGCAGTTAAATTCATAACCTTATTCCATTCAACTAATAACTCATAATACTGCATAAACTGACACAGTTGCACTTCTGACAATGAAATATTCAGTTCTTTCAAGTCATTTATAAACTTACTTAAATTATAATTATCTAATTCTATTTTTTCCATATTATATAAATTTTCCCTTATCACTAGATATTATGTTTCAAAAAATATTTTGTAAGTCTAATTGTACAAAGTATATAACTTATTGAAGGTGCTGTGCCGCCGTCGGTACTTAGGTGCTGTATTTTAGCACCTTATGTACCGCTACTGGCGGCAATGCAGCGAAAGCGTGCCTTCAATAAGTTATATACTTTGTACAATTTTCCAATTATTTTCCAACATTCTTCCTCTGCTCCAAATACACCAACAATACCGAAATATCCGCCGGCGACACTCCGGATATTCTTGAAGCTTGTCCAACAGAAACCGGTCTATAATTAATAAGTTTCTGGCGCGCTTCTAAGCGCAGGCTTTTTACATCATTATAATCTAAGTCAGCAGGAATAAGCTTCTTTTCCATTTTTTTATACTGTTCCACCTGCCGCATTTGTCTCTCAATATAGCCTTCGTATTTAATTTCAATTTCAACCTGCTCAATCACATCTTCGGGCAGCGGTTTTCTATCCGTGTCAATTTCAGCCAATGTTTCATATAAAAGCTCCGGACGGCATATTAATTCCGCCAGATTAGTTCCGGTTTTTAACTGGGAACTCCCGTGTTTTTCTAAAAATTCCTGATTGCTTCTTGCCGCTCCTATAATGGTACTTTTCAAACGTTCAACTTCATTTTGAATGAGTTTCTTCTTATTTAATATATCCTCATACTGCTGTCTGGAAATAAGACCTACTTCGTATCCGATTTCACGGAGTCTTAAGTCGGCATTATCCTGACGTAACAATAAGCGATACTCTGCCCGCGACGTCATCATTCTATAAGGTTCAAAATTTTCCTTCGTTACTAAGTCGTCAATCAATACTCCAATATAAGCTTGCGAACGGTCAAGAGTTATAGGTTCTTTTCCGAGTATGGTAAGCGCCGCGTTTATTCCCGCAATCAATCCCTGCGCCGCCGCCTCTTCATATCCGCTGCTGCCGTTAAACTGACCGCCGCTGAAAAGTCCTTTAATACTTCTAAATTCAAGAGTCGGATAAAGCTGCCTCGGATTAATACAATCATATTCAATCGCATATGCGTTTCTTACTATCTTGCAATTTTCCAGACCGGGCACAGTTCTATACATGGCAAGCTGAACGTCCTCCGGCAACGAAGACGACATTCCGCCCACATACATTTCATTGGTATGTATGCCTTCCGGCTCAATAAAAACCTGATGTCTGTCTTTATCTGAAAATTTTACCACTTTATCTTCTATGGAAGGACAGTATCTAGGTCCTGTACCTTCAATTATTCCGGCATAAATAGGAGAACGGTCCAGATTATTTTTTATAATTTCATGTGTTTTCTCATTAGTATAAGTAAGCCAGCACGAAACCTGCTCTATCTGCACGTCTTCCGGATTAGTAGAAAAAGAAAACGGAATCACTTTTTCATCGCCAAACTGCTCCTCCATCTTGCTAAAATCAATAGAACGCTTATCCATTCTTGCCGGAGTCCCCGTTTTAAACCTCCGCATTTCAATACCGAGATTTATCAAAGAATCCGTCAAATGATTAGCTGCCTGCAAGCCATTTGGACCAGTATAAGTAATGGCTTCACCACAAAGGCATCTCGCCTTTAAATATGTGCCGGTACATAATATTACAGCCTTACATTCATATACTGTTCCCGTAAAAGTTTTTACACCTATGATTTTCTTATTATATTGACCTAATAAGTCAATATTTTTTTCATCTATATCCTCCACCAATAACTCACACACTTCCGCCTGCTTGATAGTCAAATGTTCCTGATTTTCTAAGACCTTACGCATTGCCCTAGAATATTCAGCTTTATCAGCTTGAGCGCGAAGAGAGTGTACGGCAGGACCTTTGGATTTATTCAACATTTTTGACTGGATAAAGGTTTTATCAATATTTTTACCCATCTCGCCGCCAAGCGCATCTATTTCTCTTACCAAATGCCCCTTTGATGTTCCACCAACATTCGGATTACACGGCATCATAGCTATACTGTCAATACTCACCGTGAAAATAACGGTTTCCAAACCAAGCCTCGCGCAAGCAAGCGCAGCCTCACAGCCTGCATGTCCTGCTCCGACTACACATACATCAACTTTCTCAATCAAACCATTCTTAGCCTCTGACATATAATACACATCTTCCTTATTACTATCTATAAAATAATTTTTTTGAAACATGAACTCATATTATTTTCCCATACAAAACTTAGAAAAAATCTCATTAACCAAATCTTCTCCGACTTCTTCCCCAATAATCATACCAAGTGAAGCATAAGCGCTCATTAAATCAATCGAATAAAAATCTTCCGGCATATCATTCTCAATACTTATCTTTACCTGCTTCATACTTTCATAAGCGTCAACTATTAACTCTTTATGTCTGATATTTGTAATATATACTTCATCATTATAAGACAATTTACCATGAAAAAACATATCTTTTACTGTTTCAATAAAAAAATCGATTCCGTTATTCTCTTTTGTAGAAGTTTTAATTATTTTATAATACTTAATACCCTTATTATCAAATACATTTTCTAAATCATTTTCCACGACTTTTATTTCCAAATCCGATTTATTTAAAAGAACTATCGTGTTCTTATTTTCTATCATTTTCATTATATTAAAATCATTTTCATCAAGTGGAATTGACGCATCTACCATATATATAACCAAATCTGCGGCTTCAAGTGATTTCTTAGCTCTTTCAACTCCTATTTTTTCAACGACGTCTTCTGTATCTCTTATTCCTGCCGTATCTATAATATTTAATGTTATCCCGCCAAGAGATATAGTCTCTTCAAGAATATCCCTTGTTGTTCCGGCTAATTCCGTGACAATCGCTTTATCTTCCCCGACTAATATATTTAATAATGAAGATTTTCCTACATTGGGCTTGCCGACGATAACTGTATTAATACCTTCTTTCAATATTTTACCATCGTCTGCTGAATCAATCAGTTTTTTAAGTTTTTCCGATATTTTTTCAATTTTTTTTGATAATCTATCCTGATAACCCACCAAACTTATATGTTCAGGATCATCAAGCGCTGATTCTATAAAGGCGATTTCATATAAAATCTTTTCACGAAGACCTTTTATTATATCAAAAACAGAACCTTTCAACTGCTTTATGGAAGATTGAAGGGCAAATTCATTTTTAGAATTAATAATATCCATAACCGCCTCAGCCTTAGATAAATCTATTCTTCCATTCAAAAACGCCCTTTTGGTAAATTCACCCGGCTGCGCGGTTCTGGCTCCGGCGTTTATAACTATCTCCATAATTTTTCTCATCATAAGGATTCCACCATGACAATTTATCTCAACGGTATCCTCAGTAGTATAGCTATAAGGCGCTTTCATAATAGAAACCATGACCTCATCAACAATATTTCCATTTTTATCAACTATAAATCCATAATGAATAGTATGAGATTTATAAGAACTAAGACATTTAACATTATTCTTATTCACAAAAACTGAATCAACAATAGAAATTGCATCTTCTCCGCTAACCCTTATTATTCCAATACCCGACTCAGTCATAGCAGTTGAAATTGCGGCAATCGTATCTGTTTTCATATCTTCATACCTTTCACTTTATTTTCCATAAGGTAAAAATAGGAATGTAAAATAAATTACATTCCTATAATTTAAAATGCTATGAACTTACCTTCCATTCCTTCTCAACACCACCACAACATGCCTAAACGGTTCATCGCCTTCGCTGTGGGTAGTCACATATCTGTCGTTTTGTAACGCCGAATGAATAATTCTTCTCTCATACGGATTCATCGGCTCAAGGGATACAGGTCTCTTTGTTCTCTTAACCTTATATGAAATATTCTTAGCCAGATTTTCAAGGGTTTCTTTTCTTCTCTGTCTGTAATTTTCAGTATCTACCTTAATATGAATATAATTTTCAACATCTTTATTAACTACCAGTGAAACCAGATATTGCAGGGAATCTAAAGTCTGTCCTCTTTTACCTATTAAAATTCCCATTTCATCGCCGCTTAAATCAATATCCATAGAATTATTTATTTCATCATATTTAATATCAACGACAACTGTAAGTTTCATTGCCTGAAATACACTGTTTAGAAAATCTTTAGCCACATCTTCTATGGAAGATTTAACTCTTGCTTTTATAATAGCAGGCTTAGAACCGATTCCAAGAAAACCGGAAGAACCTTCTTCAACTACTTCATATTCCAATTTATCACTTGTTACAACAAAATTCTCACAAGCTTCTGTAATAGCATCGTCAACTGTTTTAGCAGAAAATTCAGTAAATTCCATTTTTATACCTCCTTAAAAATCTAACTGCTTATATTTTACTTATTGTTTCTTTCATTATATTGTTTTACCATATTTGCTTTAGCAGCAATACTTCCGGGCTTCGCGTTCTTATTATAATACTCGGTTGCTTTCTTTACTGCCTCGTCTTTTTCTTCCTGTGTCATACTAGGTCTTGCAGGCTTGGAATTAGCGGTAGTATTTACGTTTCTGGTATTCATATTAGCGTAAGCGTTAAGCTTTTCAGCCCTGACTCCTGCTTTTTCCAATTTTTTCTTAGCTTTGCCTTCATTTTTCTTAATTAAATCGTCCAAATCCATTTTATCAATATACTTATTAATGGCTATCTGCTGAATACTTCTTACAACAGCTCCCGCCACCCAGTATAAACCAAGACCGGCAGGTAATGTATAACAAAATACTGCTGACATAATAGGCATAAATGTGTTCATCATTTTCATTGACTGCATCATGCTGCTTTGCTGGTCATTGGCGTCTTTACTAGCAGGTTCCTGCTGCGGCATAAGCTTTGTATTAATCCACTGTGTTACAGCAGAAAGAATCGGAATTAATAAAGCTGCTATTACCATACCGTAAGAACCGACTGCTAAAGATTCTTTCACAATATATGAAGGAGAATTTCCTATATTAAGTCCCAGAAAATTATTATACCTGTTAATTAATGAAAGCGTATTATCTACATCAGCAGATAAAACTGAAAACTTCTCTTTAATACTGAGCCATTCAGCGCTTGAAGCTTTATTTAAAACATCAATATAAGTATTCTGTACATAAGAAATAACTCCGCCTGTAAAAGCTTCGTTGCTAAATTGTTTTCTGTAAATAGCTGCATTGCTGAATCCCTGAATAAATTCTGAACTTCCTGCCTGATTAATCAGATTATCAACAAGAGGAAAAAATGCGTTTTTAACTGTACTTACATATGCCGGAATATTGTTTATAACACGATACAATGCAAACAAAATCGGCATTTGAATAAGTAATTGCACACAACTTCCTGTAGGAGAAACGCCATATTTTGCATAAACAGCGTTCTGCTCCGCGCTCATTGCCATCATGGATTCGTTATCTTTTTTATTTTTATACTTTGTTTGAATAGCCTGAAGTTCAGGATTCATTTTTGCAGATAATTTTGAAAACTTCTGCTGTTTAACGGTAAGCGGCATCATAAGCAGATAAATGACAATCGTAAATAAGATGATAGCAAGTCCTATATTAGGAATGCCAATTTTATCCAATACGAAAAAAATCGCTTCCATTATATAACCTAATAATTTGGAAATAGGTCCTATAATTGCTCCATCATCGGGAGTTAATAAAATTCCTGACACTATCATTTCCCCTTTCAGTTTACTTAAGGAACAGGATCATAACCACCTTTTGAAAAAGGATTACATCTGATAATTCTCCATAAAGCAAGAAGTCCGCCTTTAATTGCTCCATATTTTTCTACTGCTTCAAGACCATACTCCGAGCATGTAGGAAAATACGGGCACTTTGTACTCTTCATCGGAGAAATATACTTTCTATAGAATTTAATAAGATAAATTAAAAATTTTTTCATATCAATTTCTAAAATAATTCACCACATACTATACACATAAATTTCATATAAAAATCAATAAAAATAAATCTTTAATATATGATGAATTTTTGCAAGATGTAATAATGCGCTTTCTATCTCGCTATATGAGGCAGAAGCTGCGCTTTTTCTGGCAACGACTACTATATCTAAACCACTATTAAATATATTTTCATGTAGTCTGTAACTTTCCTTCACCAGTCTGCTGAATCTATGCCTTACAACGCTATTGCCTATCTTTTTACTGGCTGATATTCCTAATCTGTTTCGGTTACTGTTGTTTTCCAATACATACATAACGATATATTTGTTTACATAACTTTTACCATTTTTATATACATAAACAAAATTTGTATTTTTTTTCAAAGATTCAGTAAATTTCATATAATAAAATACCCTAAATTTCCAATCTTATAATACTATAGGGAAAAATAGGCCACATAAATGCGGCCCATTCTTATGCTGATAATCTTTTTCTTCCTTTAGCTCTTCTTGCAGCTAAAACTTTCCTTCCGCCCTTAGTACTCATTCTTGCCCTGAATCCGTGGACTTTTGATCTATGCCTTTTCTTCGGCTGAAATGTCATTTTCATTAATAATGCACCTCCTTCACTCGATACACAAAAAATTTACTTTAATTAGTTTAATAAATAATTCCTTACAACAAATAATAAAATATGGAAAACAACACTACCATTTTATATAATTAAACCAAATACGTCAAGTAAACAATAAAAAATAAAATATAAAATTTTTATAACAATAAATATTATATAAAAAATTTTTTTTCAAATCCACTTTACATAATAATATCCACAATCTGTGGATAAGTTGTGGATAACTCAAAATTTATATGTTAAAAACTTTATACTTTGTTAAATTATCAATCCTTTCTCATGTTAATATCCATTATCATATATATCCACTATGAAATAATAATCCATAAAGAATATGTAAACCTGTTGATTATTTTGTGGATAAGTAATATTTGAATTTTTACATTATTTATATTATTATATATATTAGTATATTTTCATTATTTTTTAAGGGGTTATATAAAAGAATGGATTCTATCAAAGAAAACTGGGACTTAATTAAAGAAACATTAAAAAAAGAATATGATTTATCTGATATTTCTTATACTACATGGATTGCCCCGCTTAATTTTTATGAAGTAAAGGATAATATTGTTACTATATTAATACCTTCCGACCAGTCGCATGCGCTTAATTATATTTCAAGTAAGTATAAAAGTTACTTTCAAGTGACTATATCTGAAATGATGAACCATACTTATGATATTTCTTTCGTACTTGAAAAAGATATAGATGAAATGACTAAAAGCGATATAACTGAGATTAAACATGTTTATAATATAAATCATGAAAATGCTAACCTCAATCCTAAGTATACTTTTGATACATTTGTCGTTGGTAGTAATAACAAGTTTGCACATTCTGCATCTTTAGCAGCAGCGGAATCTCCCGGAGAAGTATATAATCCTCTATATATATATGGAGGAGCAGGACTTGGCAAGACTCACTTAATGCACTCAATAGGTCATTTTATTTTAGACCATAACCCTGATATGAAGGTATTGTATGTAACTTCTGAAATATTTACCAATGAAGTTATTGAATCCATACGAAGTGGTAACGCTGCCAAAATGACTAAATTAAGAGAAAAGTACAGAACCGTAGACGTTCTTCTTATTGATGATATACAATTTATAATAGGTAAGGAAAGTACACAGGAAGAGTTTTTCCATACATTTAATACCCTTCATTCCGCAGGCAAACAGATAATTCTTTCATCGGACAAGCCGCCTAAGGAACTGGAAGAACTAGATGAGAGATTCCGTTCAAGATTTGAATGGGGACTTACAGCCGATATACAGCCGCCTGATTATGAAACAAGAATGGCTATACTTATTAAAAATACTGAAATGTATAATAAACAAATAGATAATGAAGTATTGCAGTATATCGCTAATAATATTAAATCAAATATTAGGGAGCTTGAGGGAGCCTTTAATAAGATTATTGCTTTTTCAAAATTAAATAACATAAACAATATGAATATTGACCATGCTAAAGAAGCCCTTAAAGATATTATTTATCCTGATAAACCAAGAGAAGTAACCACTTCTTTAATTATAGAAGTAGTTGCGGAATATTTTAAGATTAAACCTGAGGATATTACTTCTAAAAGAAGAAATTCTGAATTTGTACAGGCAAGGCAGATAGTCATGTACTTATGCAGGGAATTAACGGACACCTCTTTCTCAAGTATAGGTAAAATCTTAGGAAAGAAGGACCATACCACAGTTATACACGGTGTTAATAAAATTAATGAAGAAATTGTGAATAACGAAGAGCTTAAAAATAAAATAGACTCAATTAAGAAGAAAATAATATCTGCTTAAAGTAAATTAAATTTTATGTTAAAAACACAAATGTTGATAAGTTGAAATTTATTCTTAAGTTATAATAAGTTTTTCACATATTATAAGTTTCTTTTTTCGCTGAAAAATAGTATAATAAAGAAGGTTATACACATTTCAACAGCTATTATTAAGTATTATTATTAAATTAATAAAAATATATAACTTAAAATTTGAAAGGAAGTCATGTACAGATGAAAATTGTATGTAAGAAATCTAATCTTTTAAACGGTGTTATGGTTGTTTCAAAAGCGGTTCCAAGTAAAACAACAATGTCCATTCTGGAATGTATCCTTGTAGATGTAAGAAATGATGAAATAAAATTATCTGCAAATGACATGGAACTTGGAATCGAAACAAAGATTGATGGTGAAATTGTTGAAAAAGGCATGATTGCTTTAGATGCAAAAATATTTATGGATATTGTGCGTAAGCTTCCTGACAGTGATATAAAAATAGAAACTGACTCTAATTTTACTACGACTATTACTTGTGAAAAAGCTAAATTCAATATTCCGGGTAAATCAGGAGAAGATTTTTCATATCTTCCACAAATTGAAAGAAACGATTGTATTATAGTTTCACAGTTTACTTTAAAGGAAATTATAAGACAGACAATTTTTTCAATATCAGATAATGATAATAATAAACTTATGACCGGAGAATTATTTGAAATTAATGAAGATGTACTTAAAGTAGTTTCATTAGATGGGCATAGAATATCAATCAGAAAGATAAAATTAAAAAATTCATATTCTCCTAAGAAAATAGTAGTTCCGGGTAAGACATTGAATGAAATAAGTAAGATTCTTTCAGGAGACACGGATAAAGATGTAAGTATTTTCTTTACAAATAACCATATATTGTTTGAGTTTGACAGTACTGTAGTAGTTTCTCGATTGATTGAAGGTGAATATTTCAGGATAGACCAAATGCTTTCAAGCGATTATGAAACAAAAGTAAGAATTAATAAAAAAGAATTTCTGGATTGTATAGACAGAGCTACCCTTCTTGTAAAAGAAGGAGATAAAAAGCCTATTATTATTAATATTACGGATTCTTCAATGGAATTAAAAATCAATACTATCATAGGAAGCATGGATGAAGATATTGATATAAATAAAAGCGGTAAAGATTTGATGATAGGATTTAATCCTAAATTTTTGATAGATGCATTAAGGGTTATAGATGACGAAGAAGTGGATTTATATATGGTTAATCCGAAAGCTCCGTGTTTTATAAGAGATGCCGAAGAAAACTATATTTATCTTATTCTTCCCGTTAATTTTACTATAGTCAACTAGATATAATTACATAGTAACTGTTAAGTTATGTATAAGTAAGGAAAAATATGGAAACTATAATAATCAGAGATGATTTTATTAAACTCGGACAGGTGCTTAAACTTGCAGGTTTGGTAGAATCCGGTTTGGAAGCAAAAATTAATATTCAAGAAGGATATGTAAAAGTAAACGGACAAACAGAATGTCAGCGCGGTAAAAAAATTCATGCCGGTGATGTAATTGAGTTTGACGGACAGCAGGTTAAGGTAGAAACTAATGATAATTAAGTCATTGGAGTTGGCAAACTTTAGAAATTATGATTCTTTAGCCATTAATTTAAGCAGCGGAACCAATATTTTATACGGGGATAACGCGCAGGGAAAGACTAACGTATTGGAAGCAATTTTTCTATCTTCCACTACTAAATCGCATAAGGGCAGTAAAGATAAAGATATTATAAAATTTAACAATGATGAAGCGCATATAAGAATTATCATTGAAAAAGATGGTATTGATAATAAAATAGATATGCATCTTAGAAAAAATAAATCGAAGGGTATAGCTATTAACGGGCAGAAAATAAAAAAAGCCGCCGAGCTTCTAGGATTGTTAAATACGGTTTTTTTCTCGCCTGAGGATTTAAGCATTATAAAAAATGGTCCGGCTGAGCGCAGAAAATTCGTCGATATGGAGCTTTGTCAGCTTGATAGTTTATATCTTTATAATTTAAATAATTATAATAAAATAGTAAATCAGAGAAATAAGCTGCTTAAAGATATGTATTTTAATCCTGAATTAAAGGATACTTTGAATGTTTGGGATTCACAGCTTATTAATTATGGGAGTAAAATTATAGAAAGAAGAAAATTATTTGTTAAACAGTTAAATGAGATTATTTTAGAAGTACATAGAAAATTATCCGGCAATAAGGAAGATTTGGTTATTTTTTATGAACCTGATACATCAATTAATGATTATGAATATTCATTAGCTTTTAATAAGGAAAGGGATATAAAATTAAAGCAGACTACCGTAGGGCCTCATAGGGACGACTTTTCCTTTATGTCAGGGAATATCGATATTCGCAAATTTGGTTCTCAGGGACAGCAAAGAACTGCTGCTCTGTCTTTAAAGTTATCAGAAATTGAATTAGTTAAAAAAATAACAAAGGATAATCCTGTTTTACTTTTAGATGATGTTTTATCGGAGCTTGACAGTAATAGACAAAATTATCTTTTAAACAGTATAGGGGATATTCAGACAATAATTACTTGTACAGGCTTAGATGAATTTATTAATAACAGATTTGAAATAGACAAAGTTTTTCAGGTTAAGAACGGCAAAATGGAGGAAAAGAATGGCTAACGAATACGGAGCAGATCAAATTCAAATATTGGAAGGTCTTGAAGCAGTAAGAAAAAGACCGGGTATGTATATAGGAAGCACATCAGCTAGAGGACTTCACCATCTGGTATATGAGATTGTGGACAATTCTGTCGATGAAGCATTAGCAGGTTTTTGCAGTACTATTGACGTTACTATTAATCAGGATAATTCGATTACGGTAATAGATAACGGCAGAGGTATCCCTACCGGCATAAATCATAAAGCGGGTATTCCTGCTGTTGAAGTGGTATTTACTATTCTTCATGCCGGCGGTAAATTCGGCGGCGGCGGATATAAGGTATCAGGAGGACTTCATGGCGTAGGGGCTTCCGTTGTAAACGCACTTTCTAATTGGCTTGAAGTTGAGATTTATTCAGAAGGCAAGGTCTATAAGCAGCGTTATGAGAAAGGTCATGTCTGTTATCCTTTAAAAGTAGTAGGAGAATGTGATAAAGACAGAACCGGTACAAAGATTGATTTTTTACCTGACGATACTATTTTTGAAGAAACAGTATTTGATTATAATACCTTAAAAACCAGATTAAGAGAAACAGCATTCCTTACTAAAGGCTTAAAAATCATTCTTTCAGATAAAAGGGAAGGAATGGAGCAGACGAAAGAGTTTCATTATGAAGGCGGTATTAAGGAATTTGTTTCTTACTTAAATAAAAGTAAAGACGCGCTTTATGGAGAAATTATGTATTTTGAAGGCACAAGAAATAATGTGTATGTGGAAGTTGCGATGCAGCATAACGATTCATATAACGAAAGTGTGTATACCTTTGTAAATAATATAAATACTCCTGAGGGCGGTACCCATCTGGTAGGATTTAAGAGCGCTTTAACTAAGACATTTAATGATTATGCAAAAAGCAGTAAATTATTAAAAGAAAGCGATGAAAACCTGTCTGGTGACGATATAAGGGAAGGGCTTACCGCAATAATAAGTGTCAAAATTGAAGATCCGCAGTTTGAAGGACAGACTAAACAGAAACTTGGCAATTCCGAGGCAAAGGGAGCGGTTGATAGTATTGTAAGCGAGCAGCTTACCTATTTTCTAGAGCAAAATCCTACGGTTGCGAAGATTATATGTGAAAAATCAATCTTAGCGCAGCGTGCAAGGGAAGCAGCAAGAAAAGCAAGGGATTTAACTCGTCGTAAAACTGCATTGGAAGGCTCTGCGCTTCCCGGAAAACTTGCAGATTGCTCAGATAAAGATCCTAAAAACTGCGAAATTTATATAGTTGAGGGAGATTCCGCGGGCGGTTCTGCCAAAACTGCAAGAAGCCGTGCGACTCAGGCTATTCTGCCATTGCGTGGAAAGATTCTCAATGTAGAGAAGGCAAGGCTTGACAGAATATATGGAAATGAAGAAATAAAGGCAATGATTACTGCATTCGGAACAGGTATTCATGATGATTTTGACATAACGAAGCTTCGCTATGATAAAATTATAATTATGACTGACGCCGATGTTGACGGCGCGCATATTGCAACACTTATGCTTACTTTCATATACCGCTTTATGCCAGAGCTTATCAGGCAGGGACATGTTTATCTTGCTAAGCCGCCTTTGTATAAACTCGAAAAAAATAAGCAAATATGGTATGCTTATAGTGATGAAGAGTTAGAAAACATTCTTTCAGAAGTGGGGCGCGACCAGAATAATAAAATCCAGCGTTATAAAGGTTTGGGTGAAATGGACGCAGATCAGCTCTGGGATACAACTATGGACCCTGAGAAAAGAATACTTTTGCGCGTGAATATTAATAAGGAAGAAGAATCAGAAATTGACCTTACATTCAATACATTGATGGGCGATAAGGTAGAACCAAGAAGAATCTTCATTGAAGAAAACGCTAAATTTGTTAAAAACTTGGATATTTAAACTAAAAAGTTTGGAGTTGAAATATGGACGATAGGATTTTTGATAAAATCGAAGATGTAGACCTTAAGAAAAAAATGGAAGATTCATACATTGATTATGCGATGAGCGTTATTGCCGCCCGCGCACTGCCCGATGTAAGAGACGGACTTAAACCCGTACAAAGAAGGGTACTCTATTCAATGATTGAATTGAATAACGGTCCCGATAAGCCGCATAGAAAAAGTGCGCGTATCGTCGGTGATACAATGGGTAAATATCACCCTCATGGTGATAGTTCTATTTACGGCGCTTTGGTAAACATGGCTCAGGAGTGGTCTACCCATTATCCGCTGGTTGATGGACATGGAAATTTCGGTTCGGTAGACGGTGATGGCGCCGCTGCCATGCGTTATACTGAAGCAAGACTCAGTAAAATTTCCATGGAACTGCTTGCGGATATTAATAAAGATACCGTAGATTTTGTTCCTAACTTTGACGATACCGAGAAAGAACCTGTCGTATTGCCGAGCCGTTATCCTAATCTTCTGGTAAACGGCACTTCCGGTATTGCCGTAGGTATGGCTACCAATATTCCGCCTCATAATATGAGAGAAGTAATAAGTGCGGTTGTAAAAATTATAGATAATCAGGTACAGGAAAACAGAAATACGGATATAGAAGAAATACTGGAACTTATAAAAGCTCCGGATTTTCCTACGGGTGGTATTATTCTCGGTACAAGGGGCGCGGAAGAAGCATATCGTACCGGACGCGGCAAGGTACGGGTGCGCGCCGTGACAAATATCGAATCCATGCCTAACGGAAAAAACCGTATAATAGTTACTGAGCTTCCTTATATGGTAAATAAAGCTAACCTTATTCTGAAAATTGCAGATATGGTTAAGCTTAAAAAGATTGACGGCATTACTGACCTTCGTGATGAAACAAACCGTGAAGGTATGCGGATTGTAATTGAGTTAAGAAAAGATGTGAACGCTAACGTCATATTAAACCAGCTTTATAAACATACGCAGCTTCAGGATTCATTCGGCATTATTATGCTTGCTCTTGTAAATCAAGAGCCTAAAGTAATGAATATTCTGGATATGCTGAATTATTATCTTGATCATCAAAAAGATGTAGTAACAAGAAGAACAAAGTATGATTTAAATAAGGCGGAAGAAAGAGACCATATTTTACAGGGGTTATTGATTGCCCTTGATAATATTGATGAAGTAATACAGATTATCAGAAGCAGCCAGACTACCCAGACTGCTAAAGACAGATTGATAGAAAGATTTGCTCTTACGGACGTTCAGGCACAGGCTATCGTAGATATGCGTCTGCGCGCTTTGACAGGCTTGGAAAGAGAAAAGCTTGAGAATGAGCATAGAGAATTAATGGCAAAAATTGCAGAATTAAAGGCAATTTTGGCAGATGAAAAATTACTGCTTGGAGTAATAAAAGAAGAAATATTGATTATTTCTGAAAAATACGGCGACGACAGAAAAAGTAAAATCGGATATGATGTCTTTGATATCGATCAGGAAGATTTAATTCCAAAAGGAAATACTATTATAGCCATGACAAATCTCGGCTATGTAAAACGTATGACCGTAGATAACTTTAAAGCGCAGCACCGCGGCGGCAAAGGTATCAAAGGAATGCAGACGATTGAAGAAGATTACATAGAAGACCTTCTTATGATGACTACGCATGATTATCTCATGTTCTTTACAAATATGGGAAGAGTATATCGTTTGAAAGCGTATGAGATTCCGGAAGCGGGGCGTACCGCAAGGGGAACGGCAATTATTAATCTGCTTCAATTAAATCCCGGCGAAAAGATTTCTGCAATGATACCAATTAAGGGATATGAGCAGGATAAAAATCTTTTCATGGTAACAAAGAAAGGCATCGTTAAGAAAACTTCCATTATGGAATACAGCAATGTCAGGAAAAAAGGTCTTAATGCCATAAATATTCGTGAAGATGATGAACTTATTGAAGTAAAATCCACAGATAAAGATACTGAAATTTTCTTAGTAACAAAATTCGGTATGTGCATCAGATTCAAGGAAACGGAAGTAAGGGCTACTGGAAGAAATTCTATGGGCGTTTATGGAATGAAACTTTCCGCCGGTGATGAAATAATAGGCATGCAGTTAGACCATCAGGGCAATTCCCTTCTGATAGTATCTGAAAACGGAATGGGTAAACGTACATTACTTGACGAGTTTACAGTGCAGCACCGTGGCGGTAAAGGCGTTAAATGTTATAAGATTACGGAGAAAACAGGCAATGTTGTCGGCGTAAAAGCCGTTAATGACGACCATGAAATTCTCATGATTACAACGGAAGGAATCATTATCCAGCTCCGTATGGAAGATATCTCGACGTATGGCAGAATCACATCGGGAGTAAAGATGATGAATCTTGAAGACGGCGTGAAAATAGCCAAGATTGCCAAAGTCCGCGAGAAATCAAGCGATGATGAGCAGGAGATTGAGAGTGGAGATATTGAAGATATTGGAGATGAAAATCTCGAAGACTTGAATTAGATGGTAATGGTAAAAGAATTAGAATGAGAACCAACAAAAATAGAAACATATCAATGAAAAGAAAGTTTACAATTTTTATCGTAGCAGTATTAACGTTTTTTGTAAGAAGCATGACAGCGTATGCCAAACCGGAACAGGAGCCGTTCAAAACAATTACTATTTCTTTTGCAGGAGATTGTACTTTGGGCGGTTTCGAAGGACAAACCAGCGGAAATTTGTTTTGTGATTATTATAATATGTTTGGCAGCGAGTATTATTTCAAAAATGTTAGGGAAATATTTGAGCAAGATGACATTACTTATGTCAATCTGGAAGGAGCGTTGACTCCGTATACTCAAGTAGTAGAAAAAAAATATCCGATTAAGGGCGAACCGGAATATATTGATATTTTATTGGACGGTTCCATAGAGGTAGTAAATCTGTCAAATAACCACACTTATGATTGCGGACAAGCGGGATATGATTCGTGCAAACAGCTTTTGGCAGATGCCGATATTGCATACTGTGGCGAACTAGAAACCTGTACTTTGTATAAAAATGGCATTCAGGTAGGCTTTATAGGCTTAAACTGCTGGGAAATGAATAATGCTTTAGCAAATAAGCTTAAAACTTTAATAACTGATTTAAAAAGCAGCGGTTGCGATATTGTCTGTGTGATGTTTCATGGCGGTATTGAATATGAATATGAAAGTAATCAGACGACAGAAGCGTTTGCACATAGCGCTATTGATTATGGCGCTGATATCGTTGTCGGTTCGCATCCGCATGTAGTACAGGGAATTGAAGTATATAATGGAAAAATAATTTGTTATAGTTTAGGTAATTTTAGCTTTGGTGCGAATAAAAACCCAAAAGATAAGGATACGTTTATTTTTCAACAGACATTTTTGGTAGATAATGCCGGAACGGTTTTCTATGGAGAAAATCGTGTCATTCCTTGCAAAGTTTCATCGGTATCTGATAAGAACGATTACTGTCCGACGCCGCAGGAGGAAGAAGAATACGACAGAATTATGCAAAAACTTGCTGAGTGCAGTAAAAAATATCCTGTCAGCTATTTTGAGCGTTGATAAACTAATTTTATATCGGGGCAATTTGGAATGAGTAAACATACATTACTTCCGAAAGAAGATATCTAAAATTAAATATGGAGAAATATATGATTTATACAGAATTAACAAATAAAGCAATAAATATATCATATAAAGCACATTTAGAACAATACGACATAGACGGAATACCGTATTTTCTTCATCTATATCATTTAGCGGAACAGATGAATACGGAAAAAAGATGTTGTATAGCGCTTTTGCATGATGTATTGGAAAATACAAATACAACAAAAGAAGAATTGGAAAAAAATTTTCCAAATGAAATTGTGGAAGCTGTCTTACTTCTTACATATAAAAATCATGAAGATTATTATGATTATGTGAAAAATGTCTGCACAAATGAAGATGCGGCATTTGTAAAGCTTGCAGATTTAATACATAATATATCTGAGAACAGATTGTTAGGAACAGATATTTCCATTAAAGAGAAGAATTGTCGGATAAAAAAATATTTAAAATCGATAAAAATAGTATCTGATTCTTTAAATAATGGGATTATTGTGCCAGCTAGTACGGATTATTTACAGTGGGATATTATTTTAAAGCATTTTCAGTTGCCAGACCGTTTAATTTATATTGAAACAGATAAAGAAGTAATGGATTATTTAACAGAGGAACAATATGAAAGGCTTCATGGAAAAACACTGGAAGAACAGATGGAATTTTTTGAAGTGTCACAGATTCGTAGGAAAGATGGAGCATCTACAGAAAATTATTATAATGTTTCAAATATAAATTTTAAGGAATTTATGAGTAGTAATAATGAAGATATATTGTTGTTGGCTTCCGGATGTATAATAGGTTTTTTGGATATCAGATTAAACGAATATAGAGAGTACTGTAAAGAAATCATATCGCCTATCTATGTAGGACAGCGTGAAGTTTGCAGAATCAACAAATGGTGGATTGACCATTCATGGGATCATATGGCTAGGGTAGATGAATCATTGTCTTATCAGTTGAAATTGATTATTTAATGACTATATAATTTCTTTAACTGAGTATATTATACTAATTAAAAAATGCAAATTTAAAGTATAATTTTAAATTTGCATTTTTGATATTCTGTTACTATTCGAACTTGTTGGGTGGCATGAACTCATATGTTTCCATGAGTGGCACGCTTTCGCTCCGTGGAAAATCGCAGCGGTACTAGGTTCAAAAGCTAAAAAGCAGCTTTTTCACCAAGGACCGGCGTTTTCCAAGGACCACTCATGAAAACATATGAGTTCATGCCAATATAGGCTGTGAATAGTATCAATATTCTAATATGATATGTCAGTTTACCTGCGTGCGCTTATAAGTATAATATAAAGCCGGTATAAGAATGATAGTAAGTATCGTATATAATGTAATGATAACCGGCACTTCCCCGAATATCTTTCCGCCGATATTATATAGATTGAAATAGCCAAACGCAATATTAATATCTAACATTTGGTCGGGCAGCAGTCCGAGGATTTTGCTTATTACCGGGCTTTTTATATTTGAAGTAAACGACGGTATAAAAAGCAGTATAACTGGAACCATGACGGCTAATACCGTCGATTTTGTTTTAGCGGATACAAACATGGTTAAAAATGAGAAAAATAAACAGCCTATATATCCGCCAAATAAAATAATAAAATATTTTTGGATATTAGTAATATTATAAAAACATTTCCATGTGTAAGCATTTACCTGAACAGGAAGGTTAAATCCGTCCGCACCCAGATATAAAAGTACGATTCCCGTATATAATAAGTAAGCTATAAAATATATTACGGTGACAATACAAAAGCCTGCTTTAACTTTAGCCGATACCGCTTTATTCCTGCCGTATATGCTTGAAAAAAAGAGCGCGTCCGATTTCCATGTAAACTCGTTTGAAAAAATTCCTGCTACGAGATAGCTCGCAATCAGCATGGTAAGCATGATAATAGTAGGCGTATATTCAAATAACTGCTGCCAGCCTACTATATAATCGTAATAAAAAGGAGTCTCTAAGGCAGTATATTGATTAATAAGGTATTCTTTCTCCGCTTCTGTATACTTGTCTTTAATTTCATTACTATAAAGCCACTCTTTTAAAAGAAGAATCCTGTTTTCATAAAAGTAAGGTGCATCGTCTTCTGTTAAGGAATCTGCGCGATAATAGTCATATTCTCGAAAACCTTTAGCATAAAAATAATTTAAAAGGTCTCTTATTCCGTTTATTCCTTGTCCCCAGCTATACGCAATATCTCGCTGTTTTACATTTTGTGATAATGCTTCCGGCGTATTCCGTATTCTTAAGTTTTCTGCAATTACGCTTCTTATTTTTTCTTCATCGAGTAAGCCTGCCCATTCTTTCTGTGCAGCCCTAAGTTTTGCTACTTCACTGATACCGCTTTGGGAATGACCGTTTTCATCTACATACTCCACGTCCATTGCAAAAAAGCATGTTATTCCCATCACAAAAAGTAAAATTATAATCGCAATTTTACTGCTTTTCTTGGAAAAAACCTTCTTAATTTCATATTTCGTCATTTGTCTCACCTGCTCTTTCTCCAAAATAATCTAAAAATAAATCTTCCAACGTGGCATTTTCCAAGATGGCATTTTCAGCCGGTCTTTCGGAAGATATAATGCGCAAACTTGCTCCGCCTGAGATGGTCTTTACATTGGATATCTTATAATTTTTCATATATGAGTCGATTTCCTTCTTTGCTACGTCAAGACTCCATACTTTTTCCGGCATTGCCTTTATTAATTCTTCTGAAGTTCCGGAAGCTTTAATTTCACCGCTTTCCATAAGAAGTATCTTGTTCGCAATATATTCCACGTCCGATACGATATGGGTGGAGAGCAGAACCAGCCGTTCTTCTGAAAGCTCGCTGATAAGATTACGAAACCTAATCCGCTCGTTTGGATCAAGTCCGGAAGTCGGTTCATCAAGGATAAGTATCTGCGGATCTGCCAACATTGCCTGTGCTATTCCGACACGGCGTTTCATACCGCCCGACAGTTTTTTCATCTTCTTTTTTGTCGATTTTTCCATGCCGACCTGTTTTAAGAGAATATTTATGCGCTGCTTAGCGGCAACGGGGCGCAGTCCTTTGATAGACGACATATACATCAGGTAGTCATAAACCGTAAAGTCGGGATAATACCCGAAGTCCTGCGGAAGATATCCGAGTATCTTACGGTATTCGCCGTCCATTTCAAAAATATCCCTGCCGTCCCATGTGATACTGCCGTTTGTCGGTTTTAAAAGCGTGCAGAGCATACGCATAAGCGTGGTTTTGCCTGCGCCGTTGACTCCCAAAAGACCGTATACGCCGGTTGACATGGTATAGGATATGTTGTTTACGGCGGTTGTGTCTTTAAATTCTTTTGTTAGGGTGGAGATTTTTAGTTCCATGTTGATTGTATTCCTTTCTATTATTTATTATTACTTAGATAATTGCGAAACAATATTTTCTAATAAGTCACGTTGTACAATATATACAAAACAACGTAGGGCACGCTTTCGCTGCGTTGTCAGATAATTTACGAAGTAAATTTTCTGTTGTGGTAAGCGGTACATAAGGTGCTATAATACAGCACCTAAGTACCGACGGCGACAGAGCGCCCTGCTTATGTTTTGTATATATTGTACAACTCATGCTGTGAAATAATGAATTTTGTAATTACCTAATTTACTGCTATTATTCACAACTTATAAAGGTATGAATTTATATGTTTTCGTGAGTGGTCCTTGGAAAACGCCGGTACTTAGCGAGGTATTTTCGAGCTTAGTACCGTTGCGATTTTCCACGGAGCGAGAGCGTACCACTCATGAAAACATATGAATTCATGCCATAATAACTATGAATAATAATAACAGCTTTGGATATTGTTAATTTTGGCTATATTTAGTGCAGCTGTTTTGTTCCTTATATATACAATATATCAGGTATAACAGCGCGATTGCCGTCATTGCGAGCCATACCGGAGTAGAAATTGCCCCATAAATTTTTTCTGTTAGTACAATCCGTGTCCAGATTACGCACCAGAAAGCGCATAAAAAGAGTGCGAATATCTCTGAGCCGATTCTTTGGTCGGATAAAACCCGGAAACATATGCAGCAGGTCACGAGATATGGGAGAAAGAAATAAATTATCATTTCTTCTATAAGCAGCCTGCCTAATAATAGCGTGGGTAAAGCAAACGAGCATAATAATAATAAATCCACCATTGCAAAGGCAAAAATCCTCGCAGAATACACTTGTCTTAAGGAATAATAAGATATACATTCTATTTCTAACGAGTTTGAAGTGCGGTTTTTCCAAAGTTCCGGCAGCAGCATAATTGAAAATAACGATGCGGCGATACCCATACACTGTTGTATATAATAACTGCTTTCTGTAATCTGTAAGATAAGCCAAAGCGAAAACAGCGTAATCCCCTGCAATATCCACCAGCGTTTATGGATATACCCGCATTGTTGATATAGAAATTCAGCGCGTGAAAGAAATCCTTCGGCTTCACTTTCAATAAATGCGCCCTTTGCCGCAGATATGGTTTCCTGTAATCCTTTTTCCCTATAAAAAATCTGATTATTTGCACCTAACTGCTTGCGTAGCGCGTAATTTGACATTTTCATAAATACTCCTTTCCGAAATATTGTGCTAACTGCTCCTTTGCCTTCCGTATCCTATATTTGACAAGCGGAATGCCAATTTCTAAAATCAGGGCGATATCTTTTTGCTTAAGCTCTTGAACAAAGAACATAACTGCCACTTCCTTTAATTCCTTAGGAAGCATGTCCAAAGCTTCCGATATCACTATTTTATTGTCAATATCGCTTATATTCTTATCTGTGGTTTCCGGCAGTTCTCCCGGTAAAAACTCCTTTTTCTTACGGTAATAATCATTGCATACATTTGATGCGATTACATATAGATAATTTACTGCCTTGCCATAGTGCTTGTATTGTCTGAAAGTTCGGAAAAAACGTGTAAAAGTTTCCTGCGTCATGTCTTCTGCGTATCCGTAATCTTTTATATGTATCTGACAATATCTAAGTATCGCAGGATAGTATTTTGTTATAAATTTGTCGAAGGCTTTTTCATCGCCCATACGCATTTTCTGCACAAGCAGGGAATCTTCGTCCACGGTTATACCCATCGTTTCCTCCTTTCATATATTAAAAAGCGCTTTCTATATACTATAACGTGATATGGAGATAAAAAGATAGTTTCTTTTGCTAAATAGCTCTGAGTCGATAGATTCAACTTTGCAAAACCTGTTTTTCATAGTATAATAAAACAAGATTGACCGCTGGACACAAGGATAAATATGCTCATGAAAACAAAGGAATTATGTTATATATGCAGACTATCATTCAAAAGTTAAATATAAAATCTATTGTATTTGCGGCATTTTCAATTCTTTGTTTCTTTTTGAGACTGGAGGTTATTTCCCAAACGCCTGCGCTTAATCTGTTTTATGGCGTCGTCTATATTTTGGGAGTATTGCTTCTAGCAATATTATATCATTATATTGATAACATTTCAGCCGGACGCCAGAAATATAGCAAATTCTATACAGCCGCTCCTGCCGCGCTTTTTACATTTTTTATGATATTCGGATACTCATTTCTGCATGATGGCAGCTGGAATCTGGCAGTAAGTTCTGATATAGGTCAGCTTTGTAAAACAACTGCCATGTCAGTCGGTTACTTCTTTTTCTTTTATTATATGATTTCATGGCTATATATCCGTATAGATTCTCCTGTAAAGTTATCTGTCAAAAATACAGTCAATATAAAATTTACACCTTTACGCTGGTATTTGGAAAAATTGCGCCAAAAACCATTTACAACGGCTTTTGTATCCTTATTTATTGTTTATCTTCCTTGTGCTATCGTTTCCTATCCCGCTTTTTTTGTGATGAATGATACAAGAGTTCAAATCGTTCAGGCATACAGCGAACTTGGCGTCGTCGCGCCGGAATATCTGGAAGGACATATGCTTTCGGATACCGTGTTTCTGAACACACATCACCCTCCTGTACATACGCTCCTTATCCACTTATGCTTAGTTACAGGCAGTAGTCTTTTTCATTCCGTCAATGCAGGTATTTTTCTATATGCGGTTATACAATGTCTCTGTGTTTTGATATCTGTTTCCTATGCTGTAAAAATATTGGTGGAAAAACTCCGTGTACCGATATTCTACGCAGTTTTTATGCTGCTGTATTGCATTATTTCGCCACTCATACAAGGATATATGTTTGTGGTAACAAAGGACATTCTCTATGCTGTCTTTTTACTATATTTTCTGATTGCTTTGTATTTTCTGTATCTGGGAGAAAAAAGCAGAAAGCTTTATGCCGCATTGTTCCTGTCGGTTCTTGGCATGCTTTTGTTTCGTAATGACGCAAAATATTTATTCCTTCTGTCGTTTGTAATCATTGCGTTTTTTTACAAAAAACTCAGGAAAACAGCGCTGTGTTTTGTAATCGCTGTTCTGTGTTTCAGTATCTTATACTCTGGAATCTTGTCTCTTTGCGGCGTTACGCGGGGCAGTATCAGGGAAATGTTTTCCGTTCCCTTTCAGCAAACGGCAAGGTATGTAAAATATCATGAAGAAGATATCACCGAAGAACAGAAACAGGCAATAAACAATATACTGGATTATTCCTCAATTGCAATAAGATATAACGCAAACGTGTCCGACAGTGTAAAAAGTTCATATAAGGAAAATGCTTCGAAAGAAGATTTAATCCGATATTTCAAGGTATGGTTTGAAATGCTTGGAGAACATCCCGAAACTTATATACAGGCTACGATGAACAATTACTATTCTTATTTCTATCCCTTGGGAAATAAGATTAACCATCTTTTCTTCGCAAATTCCATCTTTGCCATGGAGCATACAAATGAACATATTGTCCCGCTCGGAATGTGTTTTTATTATCCGGAATCTTTAGAGCCTTACAGAAACGCGTATGAACACATTGAAGACCTCTTGGTAACGTTTCCGCCAATCGCCATTTTGATGCTTCCGTCCGCGTATACATGGACATTGATTTTGCTGTTTTTCTACGCTCTCCGAAAAAAAAGTAAGAACGCCGTCGCTTTCCTTATGCTCCCATGTATGATTGTATTGGTATGCTGTCTGTTGGGACCATGCAACGGACACTACGGAGGCAGATATTTGTATCCGATAATTTTGTCCATGCCGCTGATGCTGCCTATGACTATCCGCCTTACACATCAACATTGACATTTTTGCTTTCCAATGATAGTATTCTGCTATGTTGAGAATTTTTGATGAAAAATACCGATACGACGGAAAAGACCTCGGAGCAAATTGCTCAGATGGGAAAACTACATTTAAGGTATGGAGTCCTTTTGCAAAGAAGATAGAGTTATGTCTTTATAAAGATAATGATTATGAGGTTTGGCAGACTAAGGAGCTTCAACGGGAAAATAAGGGCGTATGGCGGCTTACATTTGATGAGAGCCTTCATGGGATATATTATGATTATCTGATAGAAATAGACGAAAAGAAGGTTCGCACTGCAGATCCATATGCAAAAGCATGCGGCTGCAATGGAAAAAGAAGTATGGTTGTAGATTTGGGTCTGACTAATCCCGAAGGATTTGAGACAGACGCCGCGCCGCCATTGCAGGAAGAACAGATTATATATGAGCTGCATATTAAAGATTTTTCTTATGACTCTGAAAGCGGTATCCCTAAGCAGTATCGTGGAAAATATAAGGCGTTTACGGTTAATGATACAAAGAGCAAATTTCCTACATGTATGAAATATTTAAAGGAATTGGGCGTTACCCATGTGCAGCTTTTACCTTTTTATGATTATGGTTCCGTAGATGAAGCGGGAGACGATAAACAGTATAATTGGGGATACGATCCTTTAAATTATAATGTTCCGGAAGGTTCTTACGCTACAGATGTATCGGACGGCGTTGTCAGAATCAGGGAATGTAAGGAAATGATTCAGGCTTTTCATGCCAATGGACTCCGCGTGGTTATGGACGTGGTATATAATCATACTTACCAACATGATTCATGGCTGCAAAGAACCGTACCGGATTATTATTACCGTTATAATGAGGACGGATATCTTTCTAACGGCTCCGGCTGTGGAAATGATGTGGCAGCAGGCAGGGCGATGGTAGATAATTATATTGTGGATTCCGTGATGTATTGGGCTAGAGAATACCATATTGACGGTTTTCGTTTTGATTTAATGGGGCTTTTAACCACAGAATTGATAAACAGAATTAAACGTAAGCTGGACGAGTCTTTTGGAAAAGGTGAAAAGCTTCTATACGGGGAACCGTGGAGTGCCGGAAGTTCACCAATGGAAAAAGGTACGATGGCGGCACTAAAGAAAAACATTCATTACTTGGACGACGGAATCGGAATATTCTGCGATAATACCAGAGATTTAATAAAAGGAAATTCCTTTGTTGCAAAAAATCCGGGAGCTGTCAACGGTGGGAAAGGGTTGGATCCGTTTCTTTTAAACGCCGTCAATGCTTGGTGCGGCGGCGGAGCGGATTTTTGCCCTAAAAGCTGTGCTCAAATTATAAATTATGTATCCGCCCACGATAATTTCACGCTATGGGATAAGTTAGTAATGTCTATGTGCGAAAATCCTAATTTTACAGAGCGGAATGAAAATGTTATCGCCGCTAATAAACTTGCCGCCTTTATCTATTTTACATGTCAGGGAAGATTGTTTATGCAGGCGGGGGAAGAGTTCGGACGGACAAAATTAGGAGATGGCAATAGTTACCGTTCTGCGCCGGAGCTTAATATGCTTAAATGGCGTCAGACAGTGGAGTTTTCGGATTTGGTCGAATATTATAAAGGACTAATCAGGCTTAGAAAACGCTTACCCGGTCTGTATGATAAATCCGTATCTGCGGCAAAACGCATTAGAAATAAAGAAATCGTAAGAGAAGGCATAGTTTCTTTTCTGGTAGATAACAGAAATTTGATAGAAAACAGAAATCTGGTGGATAACAGAGATTCTTCTGATGATGTGGAATGGAATGAATTATATGTGGTTTATAATATGTCTGATAGCGAATATACTCTTATTTTAGGCGAGGGCGTTTGGCAGATTTTAGCAGACGCCGAAACCGCGGACTGTCGTAGAGATGTTACGGAAGCCGATAGAAGTATCAAGGTAGCAGCGCATAGTGGTATGCTGCTTGGAAGATTATCAGAAAGGACTCAACAATGAAATTTATCTACGGTAAACAGGATTGGAAAACATTTGAGCGCGGGGAGGAAAACTGCTACCTGATGGCTAATGGGCTGGGCGGCTTTTCTTCGCTTACCATGATTGGCTCTTGTAGTAGAAACGACCATGCGTTGTTAATGGCGTGTGTAAAATCGCCTAACCACCGCTATAATATGATTCACAGATTTGAAGAACTTTTGTGCTTCGATAATGAAAAAAGTGAGAATATACATATTTCCAGTCAGAGCTATGCAGACGATGAACTTAAAGAAAAAGAAGAAAAAACTAAAGTAAATAAAGCTAAAGAAAATATAGCTAAAGAAAACAAAGCTACGGAAAACGGATATTTGTACCAAACATCTTTTTTATTTGAGGATTATCCTGAATGGAAATATCTTGTAAACGGCGTAGAGGTGACAAAAAGCATTGTGATGGCGCAGGGGATTAATGCGGTAGGCATTTCCTATAAAATAATAAACCGTTCCGATAGCAGCATAACGCTGAAGGTATTTCCACATTTGCAATTTATCCCTAAAGGCGCTTTACTTTCAAAGGAGCAGAAGTTTGTGACAGAAGGCAGCAGTATTGAGTCTAACGGATATAAACTTTATTTTAAGACGAACGGGGAATATAGTGAGATTCCTACAATATTTCACGACAATTTATATTATGCCTATGACGCTTGCGACGGCAGAAGGGCGACAGGCTGCAGCGTGGTAAATCATCAAATATGTCTGAGAGTAGCAATCGGTGAAGAAAAAGAACTGGAATTAGTATATGGAATGACTCCTAATCTTCCCAATGTAAAAGAAATGTTCCGCGATAATATGCAGTACAGACAGGCTTTAGCTACGCAAGCGGGATTTAAAGATAAGATTGCCGATACGCTGGTAAAAAGCGCTAACCAGTTTATATCCTACCGCGAGTCCACAGACAATCAGACATTGCTTGCCGGCTTCCCCTTTTTTGAAGACTGGGGACGGGATACCATGATTGCCATAAACGGCTGTTGTCTGGCGACGCGGCAGTATGAAAAGGCTAAGAGCATTTTACAGACTTTTACGGCTTATTGTAATAAGGGGCTGATGCCTAATTTATTTCCGGAAGGAAAGGAAGCTCCCAGATATAATACGGTGGACGCTTCTTTGCTTTTTATTCTGGCGGTCTATGAGTATTATCGAAAGACGCAGGACAGCGATTTTGTGAAAAGCGTGTATAATACGATGGCGGATATTATCGACTGGTATTGTAAAGGTACTGATTATGGCATTAAAATGGATAGCGACGGATTGATTAGCGCGGGGCGGGAATATGACCAAGTGACATGGATGGACGTGCGGATAGGCGATATTCTTCCTACGCCCAGACATGGAAAGCCTGTAGAAATCAATGCCTATTGGTATAATGCACTGTGCATAATGGAAGAATTTGAGGCATTTGAAATAGAGGAAGAGTATGAGAAATCTGGCATAGAAAATGAAATAGATTATGGCGCAATTGCCGCTAAAGTAAAGGAGAGTTTTAATAAATTTTGGAATGAAGAGGCTGGCTGTCTCAAAGACGTGTTATCGGGAACAGAAGCAGATAACCAGATACGCTGTAATCAGATATGGGCGGTGTCGCTGCCTTTTTCAATACTTCCGCCTGAGAAGGAAAAGCAGGTAGTGGACGTAGTATTTCGTAAGCTTTATACGCCCTATGGATTGCGTACTCTTGAGCCTGACGATAAAGAATTTCATTCTTTTTACGGCGGAGAGCAAAGGGAGAGGGACTTGGCGTATCATCAGGGAACCGTATGGACATTTCCGCTTGGTGAATACTATCTTGCTTATTTAAAGATAAATGGTTATTCGGCGGAAGCTAAGAATTATGTGAAGGAACAGTTATCTTGCATGGAGGCTGCTTTACGTGAAGGGTGTATCGGACAGTTACCGGAAATCTATGATGGATTAAATCCTGTGTCGTCTAAGGGTTGCTTTGCACAAGCGTGGAGTGTGGGTGAGATACTTAAGGTATATGATTTATTGAGGGATTAAAACATGTACAAGAACTATATTTTTGACTTTTATGGAACATTGGCGGATATCCGCACTGACGAAGAAAATCCTTATCTCTGGCAGAAAATGAGCGAGATTTACTGCGCTATGGGAGCAAAATATAATCCGCAGCAGTTACAGCATACTTTTCGCAAGCTGGAAAATAAAGAAAAAGGCTTAGAAGAAAATGCCGAACCGGACTTGACAAAGGTATTTTCTATGCTGTATCAGGAGAAGGGAGTCAAATGTGACGCTGCGCTGGCAAAATTGACGGCAATCACATTTCGGGCGCTTTCCAGAGAATATATCCGCGTCTATGACGGCGTGAAAGAATTTTTAGAAGAATTGCGGCAGCGTGGAAAAGGAGTCTATCTTTTATCTAACGCGCAGTCGGATTTTACAAGACCGGAGATTGAAATGCTAGGGCTTACAAAATATTTCGACGGAATATTTATTTCTTCGGAGCAGGGCTGTAAGAAACCGTCGATTCGTTTTTTCAGTAAGCTTTTAGAGCAGTACGGACTGGAAGCGAAAGAAAGTATCATGATTGGCAATGACGAGGCTGCGGATATCGCAGGAGCAAAAAGTGTCGGCATGGCAACGCTATATATCCATACGGCGATTTCACCGGCTGAGTATGGTAAAATTAAGGCGGACTATCGGGTTATGGACGGAGATTTTAAGAAAATACGGGGGTATATATTATGAAATCAGCAGAAGAATTACGCAGCAATATGCGTGCTATTAATAGGAAGAGTTATCCGGCATATAAGTCGTTAGCAGGAAGTTATTCTTTCGGAAAATATATATTGAATATCGAGCATGTTCAAGGCGATCCGTTTGCGGCGCCGTCACGTTTAAGTGTAAAGGTAAACTCACAGAATGCCGCTTTTCCTGTGGAATATTATAAGGAAAAATGTACTAAGACCGCATTGGAGGACTACCTGCTGAGGCGTTTTCATAGGCAGACAGATAAGTTCTGTTTTCAGGCAAAAGGTTCAGGAAAGAGCGGAATTATTACTGTAAGCCGCTGCGGGCAGGAGGTTTTAGAGCGTACCGCGTGTGAAGTTATAAACGGAGATGTTACGGTAAGGTTCGAGGTAGGATTTCCGGCAAATGGACGTACTATCAACTCAACGGAACTGGAAAAAATTATATTTGACTTCCTTCCTGTGTGCGTAGAACAAAGTCTTTATTATGCAAAGACTCTTAAGCAGGAATTGGAAAAAGTGATTTTCTTAGCGCAGGACCAGCAATATATAAGAGAAGAATTAAAAAGGCAGGACATGGCGGCATTCGTGGCGGACGGAGCTATACTTCCGAGAGAAAGCGGCGTGTCTGATAAACCACTTAAAGAAGCCGTACCGTTTATAGCGCCTGATACTATGGCAGTCACTTTGACGCTTCCGCATAAAGGCAAGCTTAGGGGAATGGGAATAAGAAACGGCATTACGCTGATAGTCGGCGGCGGATACCACGGAAAATCTACGCTTCTTAAGGCATTGGAGCGCGGGGTGTATAACCATATAGCCGAAGATGGAAGAGAGTATGTCATTACTGATGAAACCGCGCTTAAACTCCGCGCCGAAGACGGAAGAAAGATTACAAATACAGATATTTCCTTATTCATAAACCATCTTCCCAATGGAAAGAATACGAGAAGTTTTTCTACCCTTGACGCCAGTGGAAGCACTTCCCAGGCAGCGAATATAATAGAAGGTATTGAATCGGGCAGCAGGCTTCTTTTGATAGATGAAGATACGTCCGCAACTAATTTTATGGTTCGAGATGAGCTAATGCAGCAGATAGTTGCAAGGGAAAAAGAGCCGATAACCCCATTCTTAGAGCGAGCAGGCGATTTATATAAGCAGGCGGGCATTTCTACTATATTAGTAGTGGGAAGCTGCGGCTCATATTTTTATATCGCAGATAAAATTATACAGATGGATTCATATAAAGCGATGGACATAACCGATAAGACAAAAGAGCTTCTTAAAGAATATCCGTCGCCCATTAAACAGGCTCCTGATTTTAAACTGCCGTCCGATAAGCGTATGATTGATTTATCGGGAACTGTGCAGAAACGGAAAACCTACAAAGGAGACGGCTATGTGGAGGAACGCCTGAAAATCAAGCGCTTAGGTAAAACCGCATTTTCAATAGGGAAAGAAAATCTGGATTTGCGTTATGTGGAACAGTTAGTAGACGAGGAACAGACGCAGGCGCTTGCTTATTTACTGCGTTATGCTAAGGAGCATTATGCCGATTCTAATCCCGGACATAACGGCGGAGCCGACAATGACATAGTAAGTATAGTAAAAGCATTGGAAAATATTTTAACAACGAAAGGCATCGCAGGAATATGCGACAAGGGCAACGTACCATCAGGGCTTGCAATGCCGCGAGTTCAGGAGATATTTGCATGCTTTAACAGGTATTGAAGTTATATAATATTATGCTTTATTCCGGTATCAATACGGTGAATTTAAAATATGCAAAATTGCTAAACATATAATTTATTAAAATTAACCATATAAAAGGAGCAAAAATATGAATATTTACGAGAAATGTCCCATACTTGAAAGCAGCAAATTTATAATCCGTCTATTCGATAGCAAAGACTGTGACGATTTATTAAAAGTTTACAGCGATAAAATGGCGCTGCCGTTTTTTAATAGTGACAACTGTGACGGAGATAATTTTTATTATGCAACTAAAGAAAGAATGGAAGAAGCTATCAAATTTTGGCGTCTGTCATATGAAAACGGCTGGTTTGCCAGACTTTCAATTATTGACAAGACTTCATCGACTGTAATCGGGACGGTAGAATTGTGCCTGCGAGTTTCAGAAGACGAATTTAACAATATGGGAATTTTAAGAATAGACGTAAGAAGTGATTATGAGAAAGAAGATATATTATATGATATTTTCAGTCTTATCACGCCGCAGCTTGAAGAACTTATAGGCTGTATGGGCGTCCTTACTAAAGCCCCAATATATGCCGTGGAAAGAATTAAGGCGGTTCAGAGAGCAGGATTTACTAAATCCGAACATTTTCTAATTGGAAAGACTGGATATGCTTATGATGGATATTGGACGGTAAATTAATATTAAAAAATATAGTTTCAGACATTACCGACAAGCCATTCCAATGCGTTCACACGGCGGATACCGTTGTAATCGGCTTCGGGATCGTCGTCAAGTGTGAGAATAAACTTCGGATAATGATCGTTGATTTTTTCAAGTGAAGCAAGTTCTCGACGCAAAGTATTTTCATCGCGGACGGTAGCGGCAACTTGGAAATACGTCGTTCTTTTGTTACTGATAGCGACGAAATCAACTTCCAGCTCACCGAGTTTTCCGACATAAACCTCATATCCACGCCTGATAAGCTCCAAATAGACAATATTTTCAAGGATATGACCGACGTTCGTTGAAGCTGAACCGAGCAGCATATATCTAAGCCCGATATCTACGACATAATATTTTTCGAGCGTTTTAAGGTGCTGTTTTCCGGCAATATTATAACGGCTTGCACGATACGCAATAAAGCTCTCAAGCAAGGAATTTAGATATTTCTCTACGGTTTTTACGTCGATTTTGCGACCTTCAGAAGTCATCGTATCGGCAATTTTTTTGGAGGAAAGTTGATTGCCTATGTTGTCGAATACAAACCTCACAATGCTTTCGAGCATCATAGTATCGGATATTTTGCGGCGATTTGCGATATCCTTTACAACAATGGTATTATACAATCCCTCAAGATAATCACGAAGCTCTTTAGGCTGTCCCAGCAGGTTTAACGCATATGGGAACGAACCTGTTTCTAGATATTCCCGATACCGCTGTGAAAGATTATCGTCCCCTACCGCCATCACATATTCTTTGAAGGACAGCGGCAGCATTGAAATTTCAATGTAACGCCCTGTGAGTAACGTAGCAATCTCACCTGAAAGCAATGTTGCATTTGAACCTGTTAGATAAATATCGACGTTTGGTTTGATATATAAGCTGTCAATTACTTCCGGAAAACTCTCGCACTGTTGTATCTCATCAATGAAGATATAGGTCATTTCGCCATTTATCAGACGCATTTTAATATATTCGTGCAAAGCGTCAGGCTGGCGTAAGACTTTGAAATCATAATCCTCAAGGTTTACGGATATAATATTCTTTTCAGAAACGCCGCTCTTATTCAAATGCTCGCGGAACATTTCAAGCAATGTGGATTTTCCACATCGTCTAACTCCGGTTATGACCTTGATAATCTGTTTGTCCCGCAAAGCTTTTAATTTTTCAAAATATTCTTTTCGTTCTATTAGTTTCATTATGGCACCTCAATATATAGTTTATTTTTTATATTATATCCAAAAAATATTAAATTATCAATAGTTTTTGGAATGAATTCCAAAAACTATTACAAAATATAAAGCCGATAAACTATGATACTCGTAAGTTTATCGGCTGTTCTTCTTCCATCTTCCTAAAAAATCCTCTTGCAGACAAACCAATAGCACATACAATTATTCCAGTTGGTATTAAACATAAATAAATCATATTGCTAAATATGTCAAACAAAAAACCATAAACTATTTGTCCTATGGGCTGAACGCATAATGTAATCGTAGATGTGTAAGCCATTACTTTTCCGATTAAATGATTGGGCGTCCTTTGCTGTATAAGGGAAACTGCAAAAATAGAAAAAATACTGATTACAATCTGCATACCACAAAAAGAAAAAATAGTGATAATATATTTTATAATTGGATTAGCCGGATATAAGAAAACAATCCCTGCCAAAACAATAAAAATTCCCATAGAAGCAAGCAGGACAGATAATTTATGTATTTTCAATTTTTCTGTAAGCAATCCTGCGGCAATACTTCCTAAAATCGTGGCAATCGCTAACGCGCTTTCTGCTGCCCCATAATACTGTGCATTTAATCTAAGAACAGTACGTATAATAAAAGGCAAGCCAACTATGGTGATACCCATTACAAAAAATCTTGAGATTGCAGTTAAAAACAGCATTTTTGAAATATTTGTCTGTTCTTTTGAAATATAACGCATACTTAACATAAAGTCCTGCTTAACAATCGATAGTACACCGTTTTTGTGTGGTAATCGTTGATAATCTAGCTTTATAAAGCACTCAAATAAAGCAGTAATGAAAAAGCAGACAACACTTGCATACATAACAGGCTTTAACCCAAATATCGCATACAGCACACCACCCAGCATCGGAGCAACCAAGTAAGATAAGGACGCCACTTGATTTACAACAGCATTTCCCCTCATTATGCTATCACCTTGCAACATAGTCGGAATACACGCTTGTACCGTAGGAGTTTCAAATGCTCCCAAGATAGAAAGCATGATGAGCAATACACTGATTACAGTGAGAGCGTTTCTTTCAGACAAAAGAAGTGCGGCACATAAAACTGACACACCTGTTAATCCATCAAGCGCAACCATAATATTCCGCCTGTTTGCCCTGTCCGCAAGAATGCCGCCCAATGGCGAAAGAACAATCGTTGGGATTGTGGCAACAGATAGTATCCCTGCAAATATAGCGGCTGAACCCGTTACTTCCAGCACATACATAGACAATGCAAGCTTCAATATGAAATTTCCGAATAATGATGTTAGCTGCCCTAAGATAAGAAGCACAAAATTCTTTGTAAATAATTTTTGTGTCATAGCCTATTTTCTCCTTTTTCTGAAATATCATCAATAAATTTTTCTGTAAATGACACAGCTTCTTCACTGAAAATTGGCAGTCCCATATGGTCTAATATTTCTATTACACAACGGTATTTATGATGTAACTCTTCCACCGTTGCAGGAAATATCGTCGGTATCAGCCAGAAGTTTATGAGCGGCAGAAGTTCGGAAAGCTCTTTTGTGTATTCTGTTTTGATAGAGCCATCTTTTTTTCCTTCCTCTAACAATTCTAACCATAAAGGAGTCAGTACACGTCTGTTTTCTTCTATTGCTGAGGCTAAAATATGTGAGTCTTTCAGAATTGAGATTGCTTGCACATTCAGATGATTGCGTTTTTCATCGGATTGGTTTAGCACAAGCAACGCCCTAATCTTTTGTAGTCCATTCAAATCATCACGCTCTTTAATTGCAACAAAAGGGTTATTTTCAAAAAACATCTGATTTCCTAATGCGTGCATAACTTCTTCTTTACTTTGAAAAAAACGATAAAACATTCCTTTCGCTCCGCCTACCATGTTCATGATATCGGAGATTGAAGTTTTCTCATATCCTTTAGAAATAAACAAGTTCTGTGCAGCATTTAAAATTTCCTTTTGCCATTCATTTGGTGATTTTTTAACAGGTCTAGCCAATTTTTAGTGTACCTCCTTTGCAAATAATTATTGACTTGCGTTCAATAACTATCCTATCACTATTCTAAAACTTTTGCAATAGCTATAAATATCATAATGCCGATAAATAAACTAATTGATTTTGCAGTAGGAATTTTATACAATTTTATTTGGAAAATATAAATGCAACTTATATCAAAACTTTCTACCGGCGAATATGTTAATATACTTCCTACAGGGAGGAAAAAGCTTTGTTTGAATGGAATGAGACTGTGCAAAAAATGATAGACTGGGTAGAAGCGCATTTGACACAAAACCCTTCTCTTCTGGAAATGTCAAGTCAAATCGGGTATTCACCGTATTACTGTTCCAGTCGTTTTCATGAAATTGCGGGAATGACATTTAAGAGCTACGTTGCAGGAAGAAGGCTTGCTATGGCGGCATTGGAAATCAGAGATACAGACGCACGGATTCTTGATGTAGCGGTTAAATATGGATATTCCTCACAGGAAGCTCTGACGAGAGCTTTTATGAATGCTTTTAAATGTACGCCGGCGGCATATAGGAAAAATCCCGTTCCCATTGCTCTTTCCAATTTAAAGGTCGTTTTTTTCCCTGAACATTATATCAATAAAGGGGGACCTACTATGAATCAAACATTATTAACAGAAGCGCACACCCGTGTAGAGCATATACCGGCGCATAAATATGTCGGCATATGGGATATTGACGCTGCCGATTATATGAGTTTTTGGGGCAGACATGACTGCGATAGCATTTGCGGAACGATAGACAGTATGAGCCATGTCTCGCACCCGATTGTTACCTGTCATACGGCGGGCTGGTTTTATGAGAACGGCAGAAAAGGTTATTTCTATGGCTTCGGCGTACCTGCGGATTATCAGGGAGCTATACCGGAAGGTTTTGAAATAAGGGAAATTCCTGCAAGCGATTATCTCGTATTCTTCCACCCGCCTTTTGACTATCTTAAGGATTGCGGTGAAGTAATGGGAAAAGTCGAAACACTGGCTTGGAATTTTGATCCCGAAACTAAGGGATACGAGTGGAATGAAGATGTCTGCCAGGATTATCAGCGTCATTATCCGGAGGTAATCGGCTATGAAGTTCTTCGTCCTGTCCGCAGACAGCCCTGAAAGGAAAAAATAATTCGCACTAATATTGCAGAAAACAAGCCTCTT
>JAMPHY010000017.1 GCA_023663185.1 Clostridiales bacterium
AAATCGAAAAAGAAGAAAAGAAAACATCTAAAAAGAAAAAGCAGAAATAAGCATATCTCGCCTAACGGCTCGATGTCGGACATTCGCCAAATGGACTTTTGTGCAAGCACAAGTCCATCCGGCTCATTGTCAACGCAAAAAGACCTTGCCGATATTCAGTTTCCATATCTGAACCCGCACTATCGTGCGGCTGCCGCGGCATTCGTCAAATGGAAATGCAAGCATTTCCGCTTGACTCATTGCTCGCGCAAATCAGCAAGGTTTTTCTTATGCCATTGATGTAATTATTTAACGAGTGATACCTAAAATGTTGCCAAATCGTTGCCAGTGCTTAAACAAATTTGCTTGCGACCCGCATAAACACTAGGTTTCAAAATCCTATTTCATCACTCGAATTCAATCCGCAACTATATTAATATAATAATTATATTCCTGAAAAATCCAAAAAACAATATTTTTAAGGAATATATTCCTGAAAAATATAAAGCACTTTCGTCATCTATTTGTTATTTCGTTTTCGATGCTCTCCTACTACTTTATCTTTAGCCAGAAATACTCTTATAACTTCAAGATTATCCAGTGCTTTCCAAAGAAAATTAGAGCAGCTTCCATATCGTTTGTTATATTCTTCATTACATTGATTTAACTACCATATTAAAATTATAACTCTAGTATACACAAATTTCCATACTAATTAATCCACTTTTAACAGTTCTGATTATCCTAATCACCATAAGCATAATAAGGCACAATCAAATGCGCCCCATATGTAATATCATTGGTGCTTAACGTATTTATTTTCTTTACTTCTTTAATATAATCATTGATAGAATCATAGTGCTCATCGTCCATATATTCCTTAGCGATGGACCAAAGCGTATCATCATTTGCTATCGTAATACTTTTGTAACATTTATTATAAGTCTTGTCGTTGTCTTCCTTTGCATTGGATAAGAAACTGCTTAAGCTTAACGAAAATGTTATCACTAAGCATATCGTCATAACTATTAGAATAATATTCTTACGCATTTCCCTCTGCCTTCTTATTCTATTGTTCCTTATTATTCTTTCTCTTCTTCTATCGCTCATAATCATACCCTCCATAATCTTTTAAGATTTATAAGCATATTCATATTTTATAATGCGAACAAATGTTGCGAACACTTGTTCTTTGTATATTAATTATATCGAACAAATTTTCGATTGTCAATACAAAAATCGAACAAATTTTCTGAATATATGTTTGCTTTTTCTTTATTCATGTGTTAAAATAAATATAAGTTAGTTGTAAAATCTAATAAAACATGAATAAAGGAGGGTTTTATGGGATACGGTAAAATCACAAAGAAGCAACAGGAAATTCTTGATTATATTAAAGATGAAATTTTGAAAAAAGGCTATCCGCCCGCAGTACGTGAGATTTGCGAAGCGGTTTCACTTAAATCCACTTCTTCTGTCCATTCGCACCTTGAGACATTGGAGAAGAACGGATATATAAGACGCGATCCGACTAAACCGCGCGCCATTGAGATATGTGACGATAATTTTCAGATGGTACGTACCGAGATGGTTTCTCTTCCGGTTGTCGGGCGTGTTGCCGCAGGCGCGCCGATTCTTGCCGAAGAAAACGTGGAAAGTTACTTCCCTGTTCCCGCGGACGTGGTTCCCAGCGGAGAATCGTTTATTCTTAGGGTAAAAGGCGATTCTATGATTAATGCAGGTATATACAGCGGCGACCAGATATTTGTTAATAGCTGCTCTACTGCTAATAACGGCGATACTGTGGTGGCGCTTATTGATGATTCCGCTACTGTAAAGACTTTTTATAGAGAAAACGGACATATTCGCTTACAGCCTGAAAATGATTATATGGAGCCGATTATCGTGGAAAATACGGAAAATTTCCAGATTTTAGGAAAAGTATTCGGCGTATTTCGTTTATACCACTAATTTTTCCAGTATACACTCTTTTCTATATGGAATAATAATACATGATGATTGAAATTATCTCATCACTTTTATGATTTCTTATGGAAAGGGGAATGAATCATGAATAATAAGGCATTGGACTGTCTCGCCCTGACTATTGCCATCATCGGTGCAATTAACTGGGGATTGATTGGTTTCTTCAGTTTTGACCTTGTAGCATTTATATTCGGTAATATGTCTTGGCTTTCCAGAATTGTTTACGCTTTGGTTGGTGTTGCCGGCTTGTATATAATTACATTCTATATGTATGCGGGCGGAACTTCCAAAGAGTCGCAATAAAAATATGAAAAAGTTCTAAGGCGGTATCTGTTTTAATTATAACGCTGCCTTAGAACTTTTTGTTTTTTGCGTAGAAAAAATTATTTTAAGCTTTCTGCGCTTACCTCCACGCCGTCGCGCCAGATACGCTCTAAATCATAGAATAAGCGGTTTTCTTTGTCAAAAATATGAACAATTATATCCTGAAAATCCATAAGTATCCAGTTCGCATTCTGATAGCCTTCGATATGTTTTTCCGGCTGTCCCGCCCTTCCCAATGTTTCAGCAACATTATCGGTCATGGTCTGAATCTGACTTTTATTAGTGCCGCTGGCAATTATAAAATAGTCGGCAATCGTGGATATATTGCTTATATCAATGACTTTGATATCTTCCGCTTTTTTATCCTCTAACGCCGTAATTGCAAGTCTTGCCATTTCTTTAGAATCCATATATTTTTATCCTTTCTATTTATCATAGTATATTTTTATTGTGTCTTATTTTGCTGCTTCTTATAATAATTATAAGCCTCTGCGGTCATAGTATCAACTTTTCCGTCCGCAGACGACAGATAAGCAAGAGTATCTTCCAGAATCTTAATCATAGTCATATCCAAATCCTGAAATGCCATACGGCGTATCTGCGGCAGATTAGCGGCATGTTTTCTACCGGGTTCAATATAGTCCGCAATATATATTATTTTCTCTAATCTGCTCATATTGGGGCGTCCAGTGGTATGATATCTGATAGCGTTTAAAATATTCTCATTATCAATACCATATTTATCATGTGCCAAAAAACTTCCGACTCCGGCGTGAAGAAGCGCCATCGGGTTCTCTTTTTCCGCCTCCGAAATATGTATTTTATTTTTTTCACAGATATCAATTAATTTGTGTCCGGGAAGACATTTGGCGCAGTCATGGAGCATTCCGGCAAGTATCGCCGACTCGGTATCTTCGCCATGCACCATGGCAAGCGAAGCCGCCGTATACGCCACGCTTAAGGTATGCTCATACCGCTTAGGGCTGAGTTCTTTTTCCATCGCTTTTCTAATTTTTGGCAAATCCGGTGTTTTCATGCGAGCATCACGCCTTTCTTATAAATAATCTGTTTTGCATAATATAATTATATACCTGTTCAGGTACATAAGACCGCACCGACTCTCCTTTTGCCAGCATATTCCTTATCATAGTGGACGAGACTTCAATTCCATTATATTTAAGTATAGAAATATCCGCCCCGTATTTTCCCTTAAGGTAAGCGGTCTGTGCTTCCATTTCCTTTAAAGAATGTCCATTTCTTACCGCTGCCAGAATATGACAGTCTGCAAATATCTTTTCAGGTGCCTTCCAGTTTTCTATCGTCCATAGACTGTCGGCGCCCATTATAAAATAATATTCCGTATCGGCATTTTCTCTTTTTAACTGCGCTAAAGTCTCATAAGTATAGGTTACGCCTTTTTTATCCACTTCTATCGTAGAAAGTTCAAAAAAAGGATTATCCATAATGGCAAGCTGCGTCAGCTCAGTACGCACAGTTTTGGACAATATATCCTTATTATCTTTAAGGTGCGGCACCCCACAAGGCATGAAAAGCACCTTGTCAAGCTTAAACTGCTCTCTTGCTTTTTGTGCAATAATAAGGTGTCCGATATGGATAGGATTAAAAGTACCGCCCATTATTCCCGTTCTGTTCAACTTTATGACACGGCTCCTTTCCGGTTACTATACCGGCAATATTATTTTAGGATTTTTCTTATCCGGTTTATATAATACAATTTTCTTTCCAATTACCTGAACTACCTGCGAATGCGTCCGCTCCGCTACCATATCTGCAATCTCGTTCGGATCATCGGCACAGTTTTTTAAAACCGCGATTTTAATCAGCTCCCTGTTGTTAAAAGCTTCGTTTATTGCTTCTGTTGATTCCGGCGTAAGACTCGATTTGCCTATCTGAAAAATAGGATTCAGATTGCTCGCCAGACTTTTTAAATATGCTCTCTGCTTGCTTGTCATAATACCATGCCTTTCTTTTAGTTAGTGCAACACAAATAAAAACCTGCACAAATATTCATCACTTATAGTAGTCAAACGACAACCCGTACATTCTGACGGTATCGCCCTCTTCTATTCCGAGTTTCTCCAATTCCTTTAAAATACCATTATCTTTTAAGAAATTCTGGAAAAAGCGAAATCCTTTTTCAGATTCCAGATTCGTATATGAAAGCATCTTCTCGATTCGCGGACCTTCTACTACATATTCGTCCTTCTCTTCATCATATTCCACGGTATAAGGCTCGTTTTGGACGCTTAAATGTTCCTCCGGCACATATTCCTGTTCAAATACTACAGGTTTATCGTCAAGTCCATCTAACATATTCTGCACGGCATAAAGCAATTCCCGTACTCCTTGTCCGCTGACTGCCGAAATCGGATAAACCGGTATGCCTTTGGGCTCAAATTCTTTTTTGATACGTTCTATTATATCATCTTTATCCGGATTCATCGCCATTACGTCAATCTTATTTGCTGCAATTATCTGCGGTCTTGCGGCGATATCTACATTATATGCCTCAAGTTCTTTATTGATGGCGTATATATCTTCGATAGGCTCTCTTCCCTCGGTAGAAGCTGCGTCTACTATATGAACAATTATCTTCGTGCGCTCAATATGCCTAAGGAACTCATATCCAAGCCCGACACCCTGCGACGCTCCTTCAATAAGCCCCGGAATATCCGCAATCACAAAGCCTTTGGCGTCCTCTAGGTCAACCACGCCCAGATTAGGATTTAAAGTAGTAAAATGATAGTTGGCTATCTTAGGTCTGGCGTTCGTTACCTTAGATAAAAAAGTCGATTTACCAACATTGGGAAAGCCCACCAGCCCAACGTCCGCAATCACTTTAAGCTCCAATATCAGCTCTAATTCCATCGCCGGCTGTCCGGGCTGCGCATACTTAGGCGCCTGCATGGTGCTGGTGGCATAGTGCTGGTTGCCGTTACCGCCCTTGCCGCCTTTTAATACCATCACTTTCGTATTTTCACCAGACATATCGGTAATGACCTTACCGCTTTGCGCCTCTTTAATAACGGTGCCCGCCGGAACTTTGATAAAAATATCTTCCCCGCTTTTACCGGCACAGTTGCGTTTCCCGCCTTCTTCGCCGTTACCTGCGCTGTATTTTCTTATATGACGGAAATCCGTCAAGGTATTTAACCCTTCGTCCACGACAAAATAGACGCTGCCACCGTCACCGCCGTCGCCGCCGTCAGGTCCGCCGCTTGCCACATATTTTTCTCTGCGGAAGGAAACATGACCGTCGCCGCCTTTTCCACTTTTAACAAATATTTTCGCTCTATCCGCAAACATATAAATGCACTCTCCTATAGTGTAAAAAGGCTCCAAACAATAAATATGTTTGAAGCCCGATTCATTCGCGCACTGAAAGAAATGTATTCTCTCAATCTTTCTCTACAGGATATACGGAAGCCTGTTTTTTATATCTTCCTTTTCTTTCAAATCTAAGCACGCCGTCAACCATTGCGAATAATGTATCATCTCCGCCTCTTCCTACGTTTACGCCGGGATGAATTTTGGTTCCGCGCTGTCTGTATAAGATATTTCCTGCTTTTACGAATTGTCCGTCAGCTCTTTTTGCACCTAATCTCTTGGATTCGGAATCCCTGCCGTTCTTGGTAGAACCAACACCCTTCTTATGTGCAAAAAATTGAAGGTTCATATTCAACATAACAATAGCCGCTCCTTTCTCTTGGTATGTCAACTTTCTGTGAATTTAAGCCTGCAATATTTTTCCCCATACTGCTTTTCAATCTGGGTAATTCCAAGCGCCAGAGAATCTACAAGCACCTTTGACGTTTCTTTCAAAGGAGTCTTGAAGCTGCATGTAATAACGCCGTCTGTCTCGTTAGAATCCACAACCATCTGCTCGTGTACGATTTCTTCCAATGAATTAATCGTATTGATTACCAGTACGGAAATAGATGCACACACAATATCTTTGCCGTAATTATCAAAGCCGGCATGTCCTTTACATGTAAAGCCCTTATATTCCCCTGACTTAGTTTTATAAAATGTTACAGTTGTCATTTTACACCTTTAAGCATTAATCTTGTCGATTTTTACCTGAGTGTATGCTTGTCTATGACCGTTTTTCTTATGATAGCCTGTTTTTCTCTTATATTTGTAAACGATGATTTTCTTGCCGCGTCCCTGCTCCATTACTGTTCCGGATACAGTTGCGCCTGCAACATCGCCTGCAACTTTCAGTTCTTTATCGCTGACGGCTACTACTTGGTCAAATGTAACAACAGCTCCTACTTCGGCGTCAAGCTTCTCTACCCTGATTATATCGCCTTCAGAAACCTTGTACTGTTTTCCGCCTGTTGCAATAATTGCGTACATATGGCACCTCCTTCATGAACTCTAAGTCCACCTTACTCGCCAGCTTCGGTGACGTCCTCTTATGCTGTAACAATATGTATTACGCATATTTTAGGGCATACTTATACCTCGTTGTGCGGCATACTCTGATATTTTATACTTTATTTACAGATTTGTCAATATGTGGCGAGAATTATTTTTTTACTAATTATGATATTTCAGCCTTTAATATATTTACAGACTTCTGTTAAGCGCTTTCATAAATACATCACGGTTTTCCCTAGCGGTTTCTGCGGGGCGTGACAAATCGGCGCGGGATTCCAGAGACACCATAACTTCATAAAATACAGGACCTTTCTTAGCTGCAAGCCCTTCTTTTATCCCCAACAGTCCTTCCATATCCGTAATTCTCTCCGCATATACATAGCCTGCCGCCTGCGCCAAAGCTGCAAAATTCGTATCAGGGCAGTCTGTGGGCATTGCGCCTACGGATTCATGCGCCTGATTGTTAATCACTATATGGACATAATTCTTAGGAGCATGTGAAGCAATAAACGGAAGCGCGCCCATGTGCATTAAAGCCGCACCGTCGCCGTCTATACATATTACCCTTTTATCAGGTCTTTGCCCGGCAATGCCGAAGGCTATCATGGAAGCATGCCCCATGCCGCCTACCGTCATAAAAATGGAATCATGGTTGCCAAAAAGCCTGTTGCTCTGCTCATACAGTTCTCTTGAAATTTTTCCTGTGGTGGATACAATGCAGGCGTCTTTTGGCGCAAGCTTAAGAATTGTACCAAGCGTCTGCTCTCGAAGAAGAGTATTTCCGTTTTCCCATGTGAATTTTTTATCCGCCTCAAACGTGCCTTTTTTAACAATAATGGCAAATTGGTTATTTTCCTTAAAGTTTTTTTCCGCTTCCTGCAGTATTGCAAGCATCTCATCTTCCGTGGTGGAAGAATCCACAACGGCATAGGGAACATCCATAGTCTCAAACAGTCTGCATGTGATTTTCCCCTGAAATACATGCTGCGGTTCATCTTTTACACCGGGTTCTCCGCGCCAGCCTACTATAAATAATATCGGAATACCGTATACATCTTTGTTTGCAAGGGAAGCAAGCGGATTGACGGCATTGCCGATACCTGAATTCTGCATATAAATACATGCCGGTTTCCCGGAGGAGAGATATGTGCCTACGGCAATTCCTACGGCAGCGCCTTCGTTTGCCGTCACATAATGGCGAAACTTACCTTCATATAATTGTAATCCGTCGCAAAATTGTTTTAAAGTGGAATCGGGTACGCCCGTGATTACTTCAATTCCCATATTTTCTATCTGCTCTAACAATTTAAATGCTTTCATTAATTTTCTCCAATTCTTCCACAGTATCAATTTCAATAAGCTGGCCTTCCGCTACAGGCTCAACGGTTAGATAAAGTTTATCCAGATTGTTGTTCATCACTTCGTCCCAGAAGAGACTGCCGTTTTCTTCCTCTATATAAGCTTTTTCAATTTCCTCTTTTAATATTAAAGCGTCGGTATATTTTAAATAGGAAACCCCTACCATGTTGTATACATCCGTACCGCCTTTGCCGATTCTTACGATATGACCGTCTTCAAGGTCAAATACCCAGTCGTCTGAATAGCCTGCCTGCATACGTCCGTAATAACATGAATTTGACAACTCCTTTTTAAAAATAGACGAATCCGCAATATATAAATCCGACTCGCATATAAAGCAATTACCACGCTCAAGCACATTTTTTGCCGCATAAATGGAAGAAATGTTATTTTTTACATTATAATCGGGATTATGTATCAGCTTGACCTGCGGGTACCGCGTAGGCAGATATTCAAACTGTTCTGCAAGATAACCCGTCACCACATATATCTCATCGACCGGTCTGGTCAAAAGCCCTTCGATCACAGTCTCTATCATCGGTTTTCCTTTTACTGCAACAAGCGGTTTAGGCATTTTATCCGTAATTGGTCTCATGCGTGTGCCAAGACCTGCCGCCATCAGTATTGCAATTTCCTGCATATTGCGCCTCCTAAATCTCGTCAATCAATCTTATGATATCTTTAAACGGCATTAAGCGGGAATCAATCTCCAAAGCCCTGTGGTGTTTCAAGATATCTATTGCAGCGCCCTGCATTGCCGGAAATGCGCTTCTGGTAAGCTGATTGGCATAAATCACAATATTTACGCCTGCAGCGGCAAGTTCTTCTTCCGTAATGCTGTTAAAAGAAGTGGGAACCACAACTATAGGCGTTTCCTTATTTTTATTGCGGAATAAGCTGCAAAACTCAAGTATCTCTGTCGGCTCCTTACGACGCGAATGAATCATAATGCCGTCCGCCCCCGCGTCAACATAGGCAAAAGCCCTGTTCAGTGCATCTTCCATTCCCCGCTCTAAGATAAGGCTTTCAATGCGGGCAATAATCATAAAATCATCAGTTCTAAGCGCCTGTTTTCCTGCGCGGATTTTAGCGGTAAAATTTTCAATGCTGTCCTGAGTCTGCTCAACTTCAGTACCAAAAAGGGAATTTTTCTTTAGCCCCGTTTTATCTTCTATGATAACTGCAGAAACGCCCATTCTTTCCAGTGTGCGTACATTATAAACAAAATGTTCCACCAGCCCGCCCGTATCCCCGTCAAGAATAATCGGTTTGGTCGTCACGTCCATTACATCGTCTATGGTACGGATGCGCGAAGACATGTCCACCAGTTCGATATCGGGTTTCCCTTTTGCCGTCGAATCACAGAGACTGGAAATCCACATGGCGTCAAATTGGTCAAGTTCCCCGTTGCTTTCCACCACAGTCTTTTCAGCAATCAATCCCGTCAATCCGGAATGGACTTCCAAAGCCTTAACTATATGTCGCATCTTAAGAAGCTGACGAAGGCGTTTACGCCTGAATTCCGGCATGGAAAGTTTTTCTTTCATACGGTCGTCTGTCTTTTTAACTTCATCATTATAAGTATATGGGATTTCTACCAGTTCCCCGCCATAACGAACAACATTCTCAAGCACATTGTCGCGGATTACTTTCTCCGGTCCGTCTTTCCAGTTGTCGCCATGAACCACATAGTCCGGTTTTATTTCAGCAAAAATGTCGTCATACATTATTTCTTTCTGTATAATTACTCTATCTGCCAGTCCAGTATCTTCTACAATCCTAATCCTCTGCTCGATTGGCACAGTGGGGAAACGGTTAAAACGCACCATTGCCTCGTCCGCCAGTATGCCGACAATAACTTCACCATATTTTTTCGCATTATTTAAGATATTAATATGCCCTTCATGAATCACATCCGTACAAAAACATGTATAAACTCTCTTCACAATAATCCTCCTAGATACAAATTGTTATCATTGATAATATTGGGGACATGAACTCATGCCGCATTCATCTTTCACATTTTTACAGGCACTGCCACATTATTCACCTCAAGCGCCTCTTTAAACACCTTAAAGAACTCATATATATCCGCCTCATCAATAGCGCCTAAGGCACACAGCCTGAACATTCCGGTATTTTCAACTTTGCCGGGATATATAGTAAATCCCCGCTCATAACAATAATCATGTATCTTCGTAAAATCCCAGTTTTCATCATGAGGATACAACGCCGCCGCCACTAAACCGGAAGTGTTTTCATCAGGCATATATATCTGAAAACCAAGTTCCCTAAGACCAGCGCAGATTGCATTAAAGACGCGCGTATGCCTCTCCCACTTTGCTGCTTCCCCTTCTTCAAAATATTCCCTTAATGCCTGAATAGCCGCATAGATAACCTGAACTGGAGGCGTAAAGTGCATCTCGCCGTGTTTCTTAAAATAATCGTACTGCATATAAAGATTACAGTAGTAAGAGCGTTTGGGATAGGATGCCGAGGCTTCGATTTCCTTCTTTTTACCGATAACAAATGACAGTCCTGTCATTCCCATAATGCCTTTTTGTGCAGAAGCCATACAGAAATCTATTTCATCTTTCGCCATGTCGATAGGTATCATGGCATAAGAAGATGTGGTATCAGTTACAAAAACCGCATTATATTTATGTGCAAGCGCGCCTATTTCGCGTATAGGATTAAGCAGCCCTGTTCCTGTTTCGTGGTGCGTTATATATACTAATGCTATATCGCTGTTCTCCTTTAAAACCGACTCCACTTTATCCAAGTCAGGCTGTGCATTAAGCGGCATCTGCAGGTCAATATGTGGCAGACCGTAATATTCGCAGATTTCCACTGCCCTGCGGCTGTATGCGCCATTATCGATAATCAGTATCTTTTTATCTGCAGGCAGCAGGGAATTTAAACAGATATCCATGCTGATAGTTCCTGAACCGCAAAATAATACCGCCGCATATTCATCAGTACCTGCATGCACAATTTTCAAAAGTCCCTCTTCAAGCTCCTGCATAATTTTCACAAATTCTTTTTCCCTCGGACATATATCCGGCACTACCTGCGCCATCTTAACTGTGTCCGTGGTTGTTGCCGGTCCCGGATTTAGTAATACATTTCTTTTTACCATATGAATCTAATTTCCTTTCTTATCTGCTTCTCGTTTAACCAAGCTGTCTATAATATATTTTGCCCCAATCCTGCCGCTGTTGCCGACATTATAGATATAGGAGTCACGCAGCTTAATCATCGAATCTTTTGAGAACTGTTTATCGCCTAAAAGCCGCTCAACCATTCCCACCGCTTCTGCAATTTTGCTTTCTTCCACGGAAATGCCGACTTTATTTCTCAGTTCAATATCTATCGGCACGCATGAAAGTTCAGCGTAATCCGGATTTACTATCTTCATGGGCGTATCGACAAAAAGCACAGGCTTAAGCGTGGAAAAAGCATACTCATATGCAATGCTCGACCAGTCTGTAACCAGCAAATCCGCCGTATATACGGTGCTGTTTGAGGAAAAATCCTTTTGAAACTCAATGCCGTCTTCCTCATACTGCTTGGCAAGCGCATCAATCCTTGCTTCAAAGTGACGTACATATTGCGGATGCGGACGAACAATAATCCGATGTCCCGATGTCTTTAATCCATCAAGCAGCGGCTCGATACATGAGTCAAGTATATTGTCTTTCTGCCATGAAGGAGCGATTAAAATCGTTTTTTGACCTTCTTCTTTTACTTCGGGAAGCTGCTCATACGCCTCTTTCATATTGTCAATAACGCTTGAGCCCCATTCTACAATGTGTTTTTTAGGCAGAGCGTATTTTTCTTCCCGCTCCATAATTTCTTCTTTATTTTTCGGTCCTGATACAAAAATAGTGTCAAAATGGTCTAACGCATCCTTGTGGAATGTCAGATTGGCGCTGTTTACATCATGAGGCACATAGATATACTCAATATCTTTATCCACATAAGAACGCTTAAGCTGAAAATTTTCCAAATCAGGAGTCGTCATTACCATAATAGCGGTCTCTAACTTCATCATCAGGACAATCAGCCTGTTTTCACCGATATAATATGGCTTAAACTGTTCATTAGCCAAAGCAAAAACCTCATCCTGCGGATCGCTTGTAATATAATGCACCGTTATATTGGTACGGCGTATTATTTCTTCTATAATATTTCTGTAATATTTGTAGAAACCGTTTTTTTCCGAATAAAATACCAGCTTTTTCCCGGATGCTGCAAGGAATCTTTTATAATCCTCTTTCTCCTTCTTACGATATGGATTATTGCGCGCTTCTTTTTTCTTCGGCGCCATAAACTGTTTCGCCTTGCGCAGCTCTTCTTTGCTTTCCTCAAGCGCTTCGTAATCGATATACTTTTTAGGATTAATCCAGATATTTAAAAGTACAAGCTGCAGTACAGATAAAAGATTACTGTATATCCAGTATACACCTACGCCTATTGAGACGAAAAATCCCAGATAGAGCGATAAAGCTACCGAAAAAATCATCGTGCCGTATCTGTTAAGCGCTCCTTGTTCCGACTGCAGAACATTAATTTTGTTTTGCACAAAACACATGAAAAACGCCGACAGCGCCGCCAATGCAGGAACAAGTAAAGTAACGCCCATTTCGTTTATAGGCACTGCCGTAAGCGTCGTCCCGCGTTTAACCGCTTCCACAACCCCCATTAATAATGCAAGCTGCACAAACAGCGGAATCAAATCTGCAAACGGATTATATCCCTCTTTTTTAAACAACTTATACTGTTCTTCGGATATCAGTTCACTGTTACCCATATAAGCTGCTTTGATATGATTCATCTCCGGCTGCATACGGACGGTTTTAATTGAATTTTTCTGCACCCAGACTGACAATGGCAGTAATATCAGTTTTGATAAAAATGTAAAGAGTAAAATAGCAATCCAGTAATTGTGGCAGACAAGATAACAGATATTAATTATCCATAAAAGAGCGTCTACCACGGCATTTACAATCATTCCCATAATATTTCCGTGCCTTTCAACAGCATACAACTTTGCGCCTGCATTTTACAGGCACAAATACATTTTAGTCTTCATCGTCAGTCTTCTTAAATTCAATCTTTCCCTCAGTATCCGTTTCTTTCTTTTTGCCTTTAAAAAGTGCAAAAATCTTATGACGGAAAATAGTAAACGCCGCTCCAAGCGCAATCAATACGCCTGCAACGCCCTGAATAATATACGTTACAGCCGACGGGTCAATGTAGGCATGCGCATGAATCGTAAATAGCATAAAAAAGCAGCTAAAAAAGTAGGTGAACTTAAAAATTTGTAACACAGTTTTTTTCATTGTAATAATCTCCCTTTGAAATTTAATCATATATTTATGTTATTAATATAAATTATTTATTGATTTACCAGAATGAATCCGTCATAGGTACAATCACATTCGGTCCTATATCTATCTGATTAAACAAATCATCAATATCACCTGTGTAAGTATAACCATAATAGACGTTAAGATCCCCTTCTTTAAGTCCTGTATAGCACTGTACTACAGGGTAGTTGGCAAAATCACTCTTTTTTATCCACACAGTACGCTCTCTAAGTTCATCCGACGAAAAATCATATATAGTTTGTCCATAAGCAGAAGAATCAAGACCTGCCGCCTTAGCAATGGTCGGCATAAATTCATTAAATGAGGCGGGAGCATTTGTAACAGGCATTACCTCATGCGACTCTCCCGGCTCTTTTATATAAAAAATAACCTGTGAATCACGTTCGCCGCCATGATCTGCCGTAATTATAATAGTCGAATTATCATATACCCCAAGTTCTTTTAACTGATTCAAATACTCTTCCACTAACACCATACAACCTTTGGCTGTTTCCTCTAAAGTGGAATCATCTTTGGCTTCACAGTTTTCACCGGTTGTATACTCGTGTGTTCCCATCAAATGTTGAATTATAACATAATTAGAGTTTTTATCTGCCTGTAATCCCTTTTCTTTAAGACCATCATAAAATTCATAATTATTGTGGTAAGTTCTGTTTTTCTTTATAATAACAATATCTTCGTATTCACTCATATTAGTATAAAACAAAGGTTTAAGAAACTCTGGAAACATACGATAACTTGACATCTTAACCATTGTTTTAAATAAAAGCTTGTAATTTACATCCATATCCTGTTTAACGTTTATTACATTAGAAACCATGCCGTCAAGCATTTTCACGTCGTTCATGCCGCAAATATAAGCAGCTTCAGCCGTATATAAATTAAATTTATAGTCATTTTGAGCAAGCGCGCTATAAAAATCTTTGGTTTTTTCATCCTGCCATATATCGACAAACCATTCATTTATCGGCTTTGACGGTTCTATTTCCCTGCCCGTAATCATATGTACCAAAGAGGGATATGTGCCATAATAAGTACAATCCATATTACTGTAATATGTAAAATCGTGTAAAAAATCCGTTGCTCCCGGATAGGCTTGTTCAAGTGGAGCCAGATATTGATTACTAAAATAATCCAGCACCAGCACAATCACATTTTTATCAGCAGATACTGTATATTGTTCTTCTCCGGAGAAAAAATATACATCTTCCGTCGGATGACGATATGCATTTTCGTCTGCTGAGACCAAAAGAGAAATTAAGGCTACAAGCTGTATACATAATAAAAATGCTGAAAGCCCTGCTACCAATTTTTTCCACATATCAAATTTGATAAAAGAAAATACTACTACGGCAGCGATTATTACCAGCCAAATAATTGCATTAAAAATCGCCCCTCCCGTTTGTGTTTTATACCCTTCCGGATTCATGCCGAGCAAATCCAGATTCTTGTTTAGAAACATAACCTGGATATATCCTGCAAGAGAAATCCCGAATACAAGAGAAAGTAATAACCCATGTATTTTATCAGGCAGAAAGGCAATAATTGCTGTCAGAATTATAGCGGCTGCCAGTGCCAAAACAGCCATATATCCGCCAAAATCTCCATATACAAACTGAAATCCTGTAACATTTGCAAAAAATATTTCCGATGGTCCGAAAATACACAGCATAAAAGTAAATAAAAAACAAGTTAAAAACGTAATTCCTATTTTTGAAAGTTTATTTTTCATCGTATAATCATTCTCCCTTTACGGATTTATGTTGACACATCTGCCCATATCTTAATATTACCCATAAATCTTATAATAAAATTTATATTTATATTTGTCAATCAGAAATAGGAATCCACCATAGGTTTAATTATAGAGGGACCTTCTTCTGTAATCCGTAATAAATCTTCAATATCTCCTATATATGTATAGCCATAATAGACATTCTCACTTCCGGCTTTGTCACCTGTATAACATTCGACTGCGGGATAATTTTCATCATACATTCTAAGCCATATAGTTCGCTCTCTGAGTTCGTCCTGTGAAAAATCATATATAGTCTGTCCGTAAGTTGAGGCGTCAAGACCAGCCGCTTTTGCAAGAGTTGGCATAAATTCATTAAATGAGAGAGGCGCATTTGTAATAGGCGATACATCGTGAGTTTCACCCGGTTCTTTAATATAAAAAATAACTTGAGAATCATATGGGCCGCCATGATCTGCTGTAATAATGATTGTTGCATTATCATATACACCAAGTTCTTTTAAGCTATTCAGATAAGCTTCCACAATTACCATACAGCCCATAGCAGTCTCCTCTAAAGTGGAATTCTCTTTATAATTACCATTTATATCTGTGGTATAAAGATGCGGTCCCATCAAATGTTGAATAATAATATAATTAGATGATTTGTCAGTTTTTAGTCCCTTTTCTATAAGCCCCTGATAGAAGTCATAATTATTATGATTTATTTTATTATCTTTTACAGCAACAATGTCCTCATATTCGTCTATATTAGCGTAAAAATATGGTTTCAACAACTCAGGAAACATACGATAACTTGACATTTTAGCCATTGTTTTAAATAGAAGTTTATAAAATATATCTATCTCCTGCGCTTCGTTTGCCACATTGGAAATTCTGCCGTCAAGTATCTTTACATCATTAAGACCACAGAGAATATTAGTGTCCGGCGTATATACATTAAATTTAAAATTTTCTTTTTGGAGTTCATTATAAAAGGAGTTGGTTTTTTCGTCTTCCCAAATATCCAGACACCAATCGTTAATCGTTTTGGACATGTCTACTTCTCTGCCCGTAAGCATATGTGGCAAAGACGGAAATGTACCGAAATAAGTGCAATCCATATTACTATAATACGTAAAATCATGTAAAAAATCCGTTGCTCCCGGATAGGTTTGCTCAAGTGGCGTCAAATATTGATTACTGAAGTAATCTAGTACCAGCACAATCACGTTTTTATCAGCAGATACCGTATACTGCTCTTCTCCTGAGAGATGCCATTTTCCCTCAGGGTAATGATATGCATCTTCATCTGCCGAAACCAGAAGTGAAATCAACGCCGCTAGCTGTATGCACAATAAAAATGTAGAAAGCCCTGTCACAAGTTTTTTCCAAATATCAGATTTAATGAAAAAGAGAATTACAGATACCAAGATTATTATCAGCCAGATAATTGTATTTAAAATTGCCCCCCCCGCGTATTATACCCTTCAGGATTCACACCTAATAAATCCAAATTCTTATTAAGAAACATAACCTGTATGTATCCTGCAACAGATATTCCGAATACAACCGAAAGCAATATTCCATATATTTTATCAGGCAGGAAGGCAATAATTACTGTCAAAATTACAGCCGCAGCTAATGCCATGGCAGCCATATATCCGCCAAAATCTCCATATACAAATTGAAATCCTGTAACATTTGCAAAAAATATTTCCGATGGGCCGAAAATAAATAACATAAAAGAAAACAGAAAACAAACTAAAAACGCAATTCCTATTTTATGGAGTTTCTTCGACATATTACAATCCTTCCTCTCTTGTCAATTATTTCATGCTAATTACAACCCCGCCATCAATCAGCGATTGGAGCGATTTCAAAATCCCCAGCTTAGCATGCTGCCAGGTAAGTCCGCCTTGAAAATAGACTGCATAAGGCGGAGCAATCGGACCGTCCGCACTAAGCTCTATGGAAGAGCCGGACACAAACGCTCCCGCCGCCATGATAACCTGCGAATCATACCCCGGCATATCCCACGGCTGCGGGGTTACATGGCTGTCTACGGAAGCTGCCGCCTGTATGCCCTGACAAAAGGCGATAACCCCTTCGGGAGTCCCAAACGTAACCGCCTGAATAATATCGTGTCTGCTCTCAGTGGAATTGGGAATAACCGGAAAGCCTAATTTTTCATATATATTTGCTGCAAAAATCGCTCCTTTTAATGCGCTTGCGGTAACAGTCGGCGCAAGAAATAGCCCCTGATAAAATGAAGTCATAACTCCAAGCGAGGCGCCTACTTCTTTGCCAAGCCCCGGCGAAGTCAGGCGGTACGCCGCATTTTCCACACAATCTTTTCTTCCTGCGATATAACCGCCGATAGGGGCAAGCCCGCCACCCGGATTTTTAATCAGTGAACCCACAACCATATCCGCGCCCACGTCGCTTGGCTCTATCGTTTCCACAAACTCACCGTAGCAGTTGTCCACCATACAGATTACATCGGGCTTAATCTGCTTGATAAATGCAATCAGCTCGCCTATTTGTGTGACAGAAAGCGTCGGTCTGGTCTGGTATCCTTTGGAACGCTGGATAGTCGCAAGCTTGGTCTTATCGCCTATTGCCGCGCGTATCGCGTCATAGTTAAAACTGCCGTCCTCTAATAAATCCACCTGTTTATAGGTTATGCCGTACTCCATAAGCGAGCCTCTAGACTGCCGGATTCCGATAACCTCCTCCAAGGTGTCATAAGGCTTGCCGACCGGCGATAACAGTTCGTCGCCGGGGCGCAGATTACTCATTAAGGCAAGTGCGAGCGCATGTGTGCCACAGGTAATCTGTGGGCGCACCAGTGCGTCTTCCGTATGAAAAACCTGCGCATACACCTTTTCTAGTGTATCCCTGCCCAAATCGTTATAGCCATATCCCGTAGTGCCAAGAAGACAGGCTTCGCTTACCCTGCACTCCTGCATTGCCTGAATTACTTTTAGCTGGTTAAACTCGGCAATTTCGTCTATTTTGTCAAATCTTTCTTTTAAACTGCTTAAAATCTCGTTGCCAAATTTAAGAACCTCTTCTGAGATGCCGAATTTGGCGTACTGGGCATTAAGGTTTATATTATTTACTTTCATTATTCTTATAACTCCTTTATTTCAATTACAAGAGATATTTCTTTGATATCTTCCTGATAACTTCTCTATTCCAACTTAAGAGATATTTCCTGCCAACTTCACTGTTTCAATACATGCGATATTCTTTCCGTAACTTATCTTCTTCCATTACAAGAAACATTTCTCCGTTTTCTACAACCACAGATGCAATTTTTTCCCCGGCGGACATTTCAATATCTACAAAAGACTTTCTGTTTATAGTCGGATAATCTGCACTATAAACGCACAAGGCATCATCACTGTCAGTCTCTAAAACCAGTTCTCCCCAAAAGTAATTGACAATGGAAACTGTATTATCATCTGAGGAAAGGCACGTTGAGTCAAATATTACAATTTCCTTATTTGCAGTATCAAAATAACCAATTTGAGAATGGGGAAAGCCGGAACCGTATGAACCGGTAAAATATAGTTCAAATTTGCCGTCATTATTCAAATCCGCAATGGCGAAAGAGGTTGCCCCGTCGCCGCCAAAGTAATTGCCAAGCGTATACGTTTTATCATCATATGCTAATTCGGTGTAACATGTGGAATCATTTTTATAAATATTTATACCATAATTATTTGCAATGTCCTCCGGTACAATATTATAAAAACTGCCGTTATTTTGCTCTTCCTTATCATTATCGAAGGACTTTAGAAAATCATCAACGCCGTTTGATGAAGGAGTCATCTGAAATGTTACTGTTTCAATGGGCAGGGCATTTTCCCATTCAGCCTGTTGTTTGTCCTGTTGGCAACCGGTCAGCATTAAAACTGTTATAACCAATACTGTTACTATGCGTTTACTTTTTTTAATATTTTTCATAGCTGATATCCTTATATTATCTTTATATTGGCAAGTCATTTAGCACCCGTTCACTATCTAATATTCCCCTATTAGCAAGTTCCTTCAGCATATACTTCAAGATTTCCCTATCTTCATCATAGCCATTATCAACTGCCTTCTGCCTGAAATCCTGTCTTAACACCCATGTGACGTCTTTTTCCCTTCTAAACCATGTAAGCTGCCTTTTGGCAAAATGTCTGGTATCGCGCTTGATACGGTATATGGCATTATCAAGCGTACAACTGCCGTTTATATATTCAAGTATTTCCTTATAGCCCAGTCCCTGCATGGAAACCATATTTTCAGTGCAGCCCATATCTTTAAGCTTCCGCACTTCTTCAACCAGCCCCTGATTCAACATGCTGTCTACGCGCCTGTCTATTTTATCATAGAGTATATTTCTTTCGTCGGTTAAAACAAAATATACGAAACGGTATGGCGAGCTTTTTTCCCGTTGTTCTTCGTTGTGTTCAGAAATGGGCGTGCCTGTTTTTTCATAGAACTCAAGTGCGCGAATCACACGCTTTATATTGTTGGCATGGATAATTTCGCAGGATTTCGGGTCAATTTGGCGCAAGCGTTCAAAAAGGACTTCGTTTCCCTGCTCTTTGGCAATGCTTTCCATACGCTGCCTGAACGCCTCGTCTTCGTTAGTTTCGGCAAAGTCGATATCATACAAGACTGATTGTATATAAAATCCTGTTCCGCCTACTAAAATCGGGATTTTACCCTTATCGTAGATTTGGCGCATGGCTTCTTTTGCCATCGACTGAAAACGGACGACGTTAAACTCTTCGACAGGCTCTAAAACGTCTATCAGATGATGCTTAACTCCGGACATTTCTTCTGGTGTGATTTTAGCCGAACCGATGTCCATATGTCTGTAAACCTGCATAGAATCTGCGGAAATGATTTCTCCGCCTACAGCCTTCGCCAATGAAATTGACAGGGCTGATTTTCCTGCCGCCGTCGGTCCTGTTAATATTATTAAAGGTTTCATCATGTAACAATCCTTTTAAATTTCTTTTCAAGCTCATACTTGCTCATTGATATAATGGTAGGTCTTCCGTGCGGGCAATTATAGGGATTATCCAGCGAAAGCAGTTCGTCAATCAGAGCCTCCGCCTCCGCTTTGGAAATGCGCATATTGCCCTTTACCGCCGCCTTACATGCCATAGTAGCGATTTTCATTCTGATAGTCTCCGGAGTGCCGGAGTTTACTTCTTCGGCAAGCTCGTCTAATAGTTCATATACAAGCCCTGACTCATTATATCCGTATAAATCCATAGGAACGCTCACCAGTGCATAATCATTGCCGCCAAATTCTTCGATTTCAAAACCGAGTGCTATAAAATGCTCCATATTCTGTATAAGGCAGTCTCTTTCCCTGCCATTTAAAGTGATTATTGCCGGCGGATTTAAACGCTGCGATACTATACTGCGCTCCTTAAACTGCTTTATAAAACGCTCGTACTTAACTTTTTCATGGGCGGCATGCTGGTCTATAATCATCAGCTTGTCCTGATATGAAATAAGCCAGTATGTATCAAAAATCTGCCCTATTATCTCATAATGCTCTCTTGCTTTAGCGGAAAGGAGTTTGTCGTCGAACAACTCCTGCTGAACAGGGCGGTTTGATTGTTCTGTGCGATTAAATTGCTCGGCTTGCTTAGATTGTTCTGTCTGCGCAAAATATTCCGGTTGCTTAACGGTATCTGTCTGATTAGTATTATTCATATAATTTACAGGTTCATGCGCTATATTTTTCTCTGCCATATGAGCCGTATCTGAACCATGTATTTGAGTTGCCGTCAAATCAAGCGTAGAACTACCGTCCTTCATATTGATTTGCACATTATTTCGCATATTGCTTAATTCATTATCTCGCTTATTAATATGCTCATTCTTTATCCTAGCCGTCTCAAACGGTTCAGGAGCCGCAGGTGTTTTGCGCGGCGCAGGATTATTTTTTGCCACCGCTTTATCATTATCTGTATTAAAAAGCACTTCGGGTATCATTTCCTGCTCGTGCAGATAGTCAAACACGATATCCCTGACAATCTCATAAAATTCATGTTCGCCTGAAATCTTGACTTCCATTTTGGCAGGGTGTACGTTGACGTCAATGCGCGTGGTGTCAATATTAAAATGAAGCACGCAGAAAGGAAACTTATGCTGCATTAGGTATTCCTTGTAGCCGTCCTCCACCGCCTTGCTTATAAGGCTGCTTTTAACATATCTGCCATTGATATAAAAAAGTTCATAATTGCGGTTCGAGCGGTTGATAACGGGCTTGCCTAAGAAGCCGTTAATAGATAAGCCCTCTTTTTCCACATGGATTTCTTTAAGCTCTCTTACAATATCCTTCCCATAAATGCGGTAAATAATTTCTTTTAAATCGCGGCTCCCTGAGGTATGGAACCTGTTCTGATTATTGATGATAAAATTAAAGGCTATATCAGGGTGTGATAACGCCAGATGTTCCATTAAATCAACGACATATGAGCCTTCTGTCTGCGGCTGCTTGAGAAACTTCTTCCGCGGCGGCGTATTGTAGAAAAGATTGCGCACAATCATAGTCGTGCCACTTGGAACGCCGACTTCTTCAAAATCCTTCTCCACTCCGCCTTCTATTACATACCGTATGCCTGTAAGTTCTTCTTCCACCTTAGAGATTGCCTCTACCATAGAAACTGCAGCAATACTCGCTAAAGCCTCGCCGCGAAATCCCAGACTGACTAATCTGGTCAAGTCGTCGGCAGTCGTGATTTTGCTGGTTGCATGTCTTAAAAAGGCGTTGCGAATCTGCGTCCTCTCAATGCCGCTTCCATTATCTGTAACGCGGATAAGTGAAATGCCGCCGTCCTTTATTTCGACGGTAACGGCGTCTGCGCCCGAATCAATGGCGTTCTCGACCAACTCTTTTACCACGCTTGCAGGACGCTCCACAACTTCCCCCGCCGCAATCTTATCTATTGTCTGATTATCTAAAATGTTAATCTTCATTTTAATAACCCTTTCATTTTAATAATCATACTAATTATCATTATTTCTCTGACTATTCGTAACATTGGGCGACATGAGTTCATATGCTTTCTCTTGAGGTCCTTGGAAAACGCCGGTACTTAGCGAGGTATTTTCGAGCTTAGTACCGCTGCGATTTTCCACGGAGCGAAAGCGTGCCTCAAGTGAAATCATATGAATTCATGTTGCATTCAGTCACACATACTTTTTATCCCTTCTTCCACCTGTTCTTCAACATATTCTGCAGCCTATACAATGTATTCAAGGCGTCAATAGGCGTAAGGTTCTGCACGTCAACCTCGGTAAGTTCCTTTAGCACATCTTCGTCCTTTACCGTATCAAAGAGCGATATCTGCTCTAAATCCACCTCGTCGTATTTTACCGGCTTGGACTTCTCGTTCTTGATATTGATTTCTATGCTCTGGACTCTTTCGGTAATGTCATTATCGCTTAACTGGTTGACGATTTCCTTTGCCCTGTCGATTACCATATCCGGCACGCCGGCAAGCTTTGCCACCTGAATGCCGTAGCTTTTATCCGCCCCGCCCTTGATAATCTTACGCAAGAATACGATATCGTCGCCTTTTTCCTTTACGGCGATACAGTAATTGTTGACGTTGTCCATCTTGCCTTCAAGCTCTGTCAATTCATGGTAATGAGTGGCAAAAAGGGTTTTCGCCCCTAAAATCTTGCGGTTGCTTATATGCTCTATCACCGCCCACGCAATGCTTAAGCCGTCAAACGTAGATGTTCCACGCCCTATCTCGTCAAGCACCAACAGGCTGTTAGATGTCGCATTCCTTAATATATTGGCGACTTCGTTCATTTCCACCATAAAGGTAGACTGTCCGCTGGCAAGGTCATCGGAAGCCCCCACCCTTGTAAAAATCCTATCCACTATGCCGATATTCGCTTTAGCGGCGGGGACGAACGAGCCTATCTGCGAAAGCAGTACAATCAAGGCAGTCTGACGCATATATGTAGATTTACCCGCCATATTGGGGCCTGTTATGACCGCGATACAATGTTTGCCATTATCTAAATATGTATCGTTGGATATGAACATGCCGTTTTGAATCATCTGCTCTACTACGGGGTGTCTGCCGTCTTTAATATCTATGACGCCCTTCTCATTGAGTGTCGGTCTAACATAGCGGTTGCGCTCCGCCACATATGCGAGCGAAGCAAACACATCAAGCCTTGCGACCGCCCTTGCCGTCTGCTGTATTCTTTCGATTTGTGCGGCTATTTTTTCCCTAATCTCGCAGAATACGTCATATTCCAACGAAAAGAGCTTATCCTCGGCATTAAGGATTGTATCTTCCAATTCTTTAAGGCGCGGCGTAGTGTAGCGTTCCGCATTGGCAAGAGTCTGTTTTCTGATATAGTCTTCGGGAACCAGCGACTTATATGAATTAGTCACTTCAAAATAGTAACCGAAAACCTTATTAAATTTAATGCGCAGGTTTTTAATCCCGGTGCGCTCCCTGTCCTCTTCTTCAAGCGCCGCCAGCCAGTTCTTTCCGTCCGTTTTAGCATGGCGCAGGGAGTCGATTGTTTCATTGAAGCCGTCTTTTATAATGCCGCCTTCTTTGACGGTAAGCGGCGGATCGTCGATTATGGCGTCGTCTATCAGGCTGAATAAATCGGCTAAGTCGTCCATATTATCATGAATTTCCCTAAGCAGCCCCGAATTTGTGTCGTTTAAAACCATCTTTATTGACGGCAGCATTTCAAGCGAATTACGAAATGCTATTAAGTCTCTGGGATTAGCTGACCTGTAGCTGACTTTCCCTAACAGCCTTTCCAAATCATAGATAGGATTTAAGTATTCCCGTATCTCGTCTCTTAGCATACTGTTATTACAAAGTTCCTCCACAGTATCCAGACGCTTTTCAATTTCTTCTTTATCAATCAACGGCTGTTCTATGTATTTACGCAGCAGTCTGCCGCCCATCGCAGTTTTGGTCTTATCAAGTACGCCTAAGAGCGAACCTTTTTTCTGCTTTTCGCGCAAGGTCTCAAGCAGCTCCAGATTTCTCCTCGTAGCTGAGTCTAAAAGCATGTATTTATTAGTCAGATACGGATACAGATGTGTAAAATGCTCCAAAGAAGTCATCTGTGTATCCTGTAAATACTGCATGAGCGCGCCCGCAGCAATAAGCCCGATGGGAAAATCTTCGATTCCAAGCCCTGTAAGCGTATTTACATGGAAATGCTTAAGCAGGCATTTACGGCAGGTATCCTCGTCAAAATAATGCGTATCCAAAGAATAGACCATCATTCCGATACGGTTCTTCATTTCCTCAATATTCATGCCGCTGACAAGAAAAGCCTCATTACAGATAATCTCCGATGGCTCATACTTATTTATTTCGTCCTGCAGCTTCCGCAAGTCGTCAACTTCCGTCAGGTAATAGTCGCCCGTGGTGACGTCGGCAACAGAAATTCCTGTCTTTTCAGGGAAATAGGAAATACATAGAATATAATTGTTTTTAGAACCGTCTAATTCCTGAATATATAGATTGGTTCCGGGAGTTACGATTCGCGTAACCTCGCGCTTTACCAGTCCTTTCGCGAGTTTCGGGTCTTCTACCTGTTCGCATATGGCGACCTTATAGCCCTTTGATACCAGCTTATTCAAGTATCCGTCCACGGCGTGATAAGGAATCCCGCACATGGGCGCCCTTTCGTCTAACCCACAGCTTTTTCCGGTCAGCGTGATTTCCAACTCCCTAGAAGCAGTCTGCGCGTCCTCAAAAAACATTTCATAAAAGTCTCCCAGACGATAAAAAAGAATACAATCGGGGTATTCCTTTTTCGTCTCTAAATATTTCTGCATCATGGGAGTAAGTTCTGACATGATATTTACCATCTTTCTGTATTTTCGTATTACTAAATTAATCTATTTCATAATTTTCTTATAACTTTATAATTGGCATATTAAATTATTCAGCTTATTCTACAATATGCCCGATATAATAAAAACCGTGGCATTCGTCCAATGAAACATTGACAAGCTTTCCTATGTATGAAGCGTCTGCCGGAAAATGAACCAGCATATTATTGGAAAGCCGCCCTGTTATGAGCGAAGAATCATGCTCGTTTACCTCTTCAGCAAGCGCTTCCATGACCTTGCCTTTAAGCAAAAGAGTCCTCTCCTTTGCGGTCTCCTGCACCACTTTAAGCAGCTTATCAAAATTTGCCTTCACTGTCTGTTCGGGAACCTGATTTTCCATTGCCGCAGCCTTAGTTCCGGTTCTTTTAGAATAAACAAACGTAAAAGCATTGTCAAAGCCCGCCTTTTTCACTACGTCTATGGTTTCCTCAACATCTTCTGTAGTTTCTCCGGGAAAACCAACAATAATGTCTGTTGTTATCGCAATATCCGGCATAGCCGCCTTGATTTTCTCAACGAGTGTCAAATACTGCGCCTTCGTATATCTTCTGTTCATAGCCTGCAAAATACGGTCTGAGCCTGATTGCAGCGGCAGGTGCAGATGGCGGCAGATTTTCTTAGAAGCCTGCATTACCGCTATCAGTTCGTCCGACAAATCTTTAGGGTGGGAAGTCATAAACCTGATTCTTTTTATTCCGTCTATCTGCTCTACTCTCTGTAACAACTTAGCAAAAGTAATCGGTTCTTTTAAATTCTTGCCATAGGAATTGACATTCTGCCCAAGCAGCATGATTTCCACTACGCCCTCAGCCGCTAAACGCTCAATCTCGGCAATGATATCATCGGGCTCTCTACTGCGCTCCCTGCCCCTTACATAAGGCACGATACAATAACTGCAGAAATTATTGCAGCCAAACATAATATTAATCCCCGATTTGTAAGGATACTTTCTGCTGACGGGAAGCTCCTCGACAATCTGCTCGGTCTCCTGCCAGATATCTATAATCGTTGTGTCATTTTCAATCATCGTATAGAACAGCTCAGCGAATTTAAAAATATTATGGGTGCCGAAAATCAAATCCACAAAACGATAGCTTTTGCTAATCTTATCAATTACGGACTGCTCCTGCATCATGCAGCCGCATAACGCAATCTTAAGATGGGGATTTTTCTTTTTCATGCTGCCAAGATAGCCAAGCCTGCCATAAACTCTCTGGTTGGCGTTATCCCTGACCGTACAGGTATTATATATAATGAAATCCGCCTCTTCTTCCGTCTGCGCTGTTTCATAACCGATACGCTCTAAGATACCGGCAAGCTTCTCAGAGTCCCTTGCGTTCATCTGACAGCCAAAGGTCTGAGTGAACGAAGACGGACGGCGTCCATTTTGAATAATAAATTCCTCCACCCATTTTTGACACTTCGCTATATAGTAATACTGGCGCTCAGGTTCTTGTATGGGTGGTTCTTCTGTGGGCGGTCGTGAATTTAAATCTATGTTATTTAAATCAATTTCATTATACATTTCTCTTGACTTTTTTCCCTTCTATCAGCATATAATATAGGAAAAGAAGCGGGTTTTTTACCGTACAGCTACAGCTTATAGCTCAAGCGGGGTGCTCGTTTCTTTTTATCTTGTATGAATGGTTAATCCATACTGATTAATTCATATTCTTTCGTCCCGTATCCAAGTTCAGCAGCCGCCTCAATCGTATGCGTGCCGTTGCGTGACTCGACTCTCTCTAAGAAATGGTCGCGTCCGGGATCATCAGACTTATATATCAAATCTATACACGCTTTATCCAACGCAACCGGATCTAATGATGAAAGAATACCTATATCCGCCATACACGGATCCTCCGCCACCTCACAGCAGTCGCAGTCTACCGACAGATTGCACACCATATTGACAAAGGCGGTATTTCCTTTGAAGTATTCCATAACGCTGCCCGCCGATTCCGCCATAGCTTCGCAAAAAGCGTTCTGCTCTGCGGTATGCTCCCATACAATACTCTGGTCATCGGTATATCCTGCCGAATGAATCCAAGATTTACCCCTGCTGGAAGCGCAGCCTATCGAGAGCTGTTTCAACGCACCGCCGTATCCTCCCATCGGGTGTCCTTTAAAATGCGATAACACAAGCATGGAATCATAGTTTGCAATGTCTTTTCCTACATAATTCTCTTTAATCACTTTTCCATTGGGAATAGGAAGTGTAAGGTCCGGACCTTCGGCGTCCATCAGGTCTACCTCAAAATATTTTGCCCAGCCGTGTTCTTTAATCAGCTTCATATGCTTATTGGTAGAATTTCTAGCTCCGTCGTATGCGGTATTGCATTCTACTACCGTACCGTCTACAGCTTCTATCATCGGACGCAAAAACTCCGGACGCAGATAGTTCTGATTTCCTTTTTCTCCGGAATGTACTTTCACAGCTACCTTGCCCGGAAGCTCCTTATTCAGCACCTTGTACATCTCGATAACTGCCTCTGGCGTTATTTTCTTAGTAAAATAGACTTTCGCTTTCTCCATACCTCTCAATCCTTCCTTTAATCATTTTTATAATTTCTTTTATAACTCATCTTAATAACTTCTTTTATAACTCATCTTTATAATTTATTTTACAATTTTATCTTCTTGCAGCATGCAACCGCCAATGCACCGGGACCGATATGACAGGATACGCTTAAGGAAAGCGGGTCCATATGAATTTCAAAGCCGGGGAACGCCTCCTGCACCTCGCTCTTAAACTTGTTAGCGGCGTCCAAATCATAAGTATAAGCCATTTGCAGCCATATATTGTCAGGAGTTGCGCCGCCGAAACGATTGTTCATGTCGTTTTTGATAGCGTTAATCATTATGGTTTTACCCTGTGACGTGGTACGCGCCTTAGCAAAAGCGTCAAGCTTCTCGCCTTGAATCTGTAAAACTGGCTTAAGCTTAAGCAATGTACCAAGCGCCGCTGCTGCGGGAGTTATGCGCCCGCCTTTTTTAAGATAATAAAGCGTATCCAGCATAATATAAATACTGGAATTGAACTTATCCTTTTCCAAAAAATCTTTAATTTCCGCCGCGCTCATGCCTTTGTCAACAAGTGCAAGCGCATCCAGCGCCGACTGTCTTTGCGTAATTGATATACGCTGGTTATTGACTACTTGAACCTTGCCCCCATAATCTTCGGCAAGCATTATTGCGCTCTGGCATGAACCGCTAAGCCCGCTGGACATTGGAATATGCACTATTTCATCATATTCTTTTAGAAGCTCGTCCCACAAATTCATTACAGATTCGGGCGTCGGCTGACTTGTCACCACATTTGCGCCCGTGGCAAGCTTTTCATAAAAAGCCTCCTGAGTCAGTGTAATATCCTCATAGAATGTCTCGTCATTAATCATAAACGGCATAGGCAGAACCGAAATTCCCATTTCTTTTGCCTGCGCCTGTGTAATTCCGCTGTTACTGTCAGTAACGATTGCAACTTTAGCCATAACTTAATGTCCCCCTTTATAGTAACTCATCTGTAACTGTGAAAGTTCTGCACAATTATACTCATTTTAAGTTTACGTTTAAATACTCCTAAAGTCAACAGCATTTTCCGTCGATTTTTCTATAACCTCGCGCAGTCTGCAATTTTCTTGACTTGATAAGTCAATATCGTTTTTCAGTATTTCCTCAGCCTCATCGCTCGCCTGCTGTAATAGCGAAGCGTCCGTGAATACGTCCCCTAAGCGAAATTCCATATTCCCGCTCTGTCTGATACCGAATAAGTCCCCCGGTCCGCGCAGCTTTAAATCCTGACTCGATATATAAAATCCGTCGTTAGACTGGTTTAAAATCTTTAGCCGCTCCATAGTTTCTTTATTTTCAGCCGCACTTATAAAGATACAATAGGACTGGCATTCGCCTCTTCCTACCCGTCCGCGAAGCTGGTGAAGCTGAGCAAGCCCGAACCGTTCCGCGTTTTCCACCATCATCACGGTGGCATTAGGCACATTTATCCCGACTTCTATTACCGTCGTGGATACCAGTACATCAATATGACGGGCTTCAAACTCCTCCATAATCCTGTTTTTCTCGGCAGGCTTCATCTTTCCATGCAGCGCCGCAACCTGTATGGACGGCGGAAGGATTGACTTAAGCTTCGCCGTATATGATACGACGTTTTCAAGTTCGTCCATCTCCCCTTCTTCAACCATCGGACAGATAACATATGCCTGTCTGCCTGCGTTGACTTCTTTTTCGATAAAACGGTAGGCGGTTTCACGATAAGACGTACCCACCACGCAGTTTTTAATCGGCAGCCTATTAGCAGGAAGCTCGTCCAGTACGGAAATATGAAGGTCGCCGTAGAGGATAATCGCAAGCGTTCTTGGAATCGGCGTAGCGCTCATAACAAGTACATGCACGGATTCGCCTTTCTGCGCCAGCGATTCGCGCTGTCTGACTCCGAAACGGTGCTGTTCGTCGGTAATGACAAGCGCAAGTTTATGATAATTGACTTTTTCTTGTATCAGCGCATGGGTGCCGATAATAATATCGGCGCTGCCGTCTTCTATCTGTGAATAGATTATCTTTCTGTCCTTAGCCGGCGTAGAGCCTGTAAGCAGTACCGGATTAATATTTAATCTATACTGCGTCTTTAATTTCTGTAAAGCTTCAAAATGCTGTCTTGCCAATACCTCAGTCGGAGCCATCATTGCACCTTGAGCGCCGTTAGCGCTGCACATAATGAGGGATAAAAAGGCAAGAATCGTCTTACCTGAGCCAACGTCCCCCTGAATCAGCCTGTTCATCACTAAATCACCGCATAAATCCGCTTTAATCTCAGACCAGACCTTAATCTGCGCCTTAGTAAGCCTATATGGAAGCGCCTCTATAAGCCTTTCTGCCGCGGCAGTCTCTATCATTTTATATACATTCGGCAGCGCGTTGTTCTCCGTTTTCATTCTGCGAAGCATTAATATAAAAAGGAAAAATTCATCGAAAACAAGCCTTTTTCTTGCCTGAATAAGTTCGTTTCTATCCGTGGGAAAATGTATCTGGTACACGGCGTCTTTACGCGCCATAAAATGATATTTCCGGATAATATCAGGGGGAAGAAAGTCGTCGATTTCCTGAATTGCAAACGCCTGCTTTACCGCTTTGGTGACAGCCTGATTGCTTAAACCTTTAGTCAGCATATAAATAGGCATGAGCTTCCCCTCAAGCTTCTCATATTCAGCCGGCTTATATACTTTTGCCTGCTCCATAATAAGCCTGTCGCCTTTTTTCTGTAAGTTGCCGCGAAATACATAGAAAGCGCCTTTTTTTAAGGTGTTTTTAAGATATGGCATATTAAAATATGTCATCTGCACCATGCCCGATGCGTCCTGAACAGTGAAATTAAGTATATTAAGATTTCTCACATGTCTTGAAGCCATATTGCCCGTTATTATCGCACGTATAGCCACCCGCTCTCCCACAGCCGCTTCCGCAATCATTACAGGCAGTTCAAACTTGTCATAATCCCGCGGATAATAATAGAGCAGTTCTTCAGCCTTGCCTATGCCTAACTTTCCAAACAACTTTGCAGTTTTATCCCCTATTCCTTTCAATGCAGTAATATCCATTCTATGATAATTCCTCTCTTAAAAAAATCCCCCGACCACACAATAATATAATCATGCGTTCGAGGAATAATCCAGATATTTCGTCACTATTTCACAGCATTCGGGCGACATGAACTCATATGCTTCCTCTTGAGGTCCTTGTAAAACGCCGGTACTTAGCGAGGTATTTTCGAGCTTAGTACCGCTGCGATTTTACACGGAGCGAGAGCGTGCCTCAAGTGGAATCATATGAGTTCATGCCGCCTTCAAGCACGTATATCTATTACGTCCTTTTATTCGACCGACACAATATAATAATAAATAGGCTGTCCGCCGTTTTGCAATTCGATATCGCAGCTTCCGTATTTTTTCTCTACTTCGTCGCGAAGCGCGTTCGCATCGTCCTCCGTGATATCTTCACCATAATAGATACTTATAAGCTCCATATCGTCGGACATCATTTCGTCTATCATGCTTAACGCCACCATTGAAATAGAACTGCCGACAGAGAGGATTCCCTTATCTCCGATACCCATGAAATCTCCCTGCTTAATCTCTTTATCCTCGATGGTGGTATCCCGCACCGCATAAGTCACCTGACCTGTATGCACGCTCTTAATCTCCTCCATCATAGTTTCGGTATTCTCTTCTACCGATAAATCCGGCACATAATTGATAATCGCCGTAATACCCTGCGGCACAGTCTTAGTCGGAATAACGATAATATTCTTATTCTTCTCCAATTCCTGCGCCTGATTAGCCGCTAATATGATGTTTTTATTGTTAGGCAGAATAAAGATATTGTCGGCGTTTACCTTTTCAATGGCGTTCAGCATATCTTCCGTACTCGGATTCATCGTCTGACCGCCCTCGATAATATAATCGACTCCAAGCGTCTTAAATATTTCATTTATTCCCTCGCCAACAGAAACCGCAATAAATCCAGTCTCCTTCTTGGGTGCAGGCGCGCTTTGCTCCTCCTGCTTCTGCTCTATAGGCGTCGCCGTTCCCTCTTTATCCTGCGACATCTTAAAGAGCTTCTCCTGATGCTCTAACCGCATATTATCAATCTTCATATTGGAAAGTGCGCCGTACTTCAATGCCTTCTGGATAGCTAATCCCGGATCATTGGTATGTACGTGTACCTTTACCAAATCATCATCAGCCACTAACACTATCGAATCGCCTATTGATTCAAGATATTCCTTGAAATCCATCTCCATTTTGATATTGAAGACCTTATTTAACATTATGATAAATTCCGTACAATATCCGAATTTGATATCAGCGCCCGCCTGCGAGTCATAGTTGCCCGCCTGTGATTTCTTCGCATGGGCTGCGGCGTCTTCCGAGATGGAAAAGTCTATCTCCTTGCCAAGATATGCGTCATATGCGCCTTTTAATACCTGCATAAGTCCTTGACCGCCTGAGTCAACAACCCCTGCCTGCTTTAATACCGGTAATAATTCCGGAGTATTGCTTAAAACCTCGTCAGAATATTGTATTATCTGATTTAAAAATTCCGCCATATCCTCAAGCCCTGAATCAGCAAGCTCTCTCGCCTTCTTCGCGCCACCCTTAGCCACTGTTAAAATAGTTCCTTCTTTCGGCTTCATAACGGCTTTATATGCGGTCTCGACTGCCTTTTCACTAGCCTCTGCAAGAATCGGAATCGTAATTTCTTCATAGTTCTTTACTACCTTAGTAAATCCCCTGAAAAGCTGTGACAGTATAACGCCGGAGTTTCCTCTTGCGCCTCTTAGCGAACCCGAAGAGATTGCCTTGCATAAAGACGCCATATCTATAGCGCCCATATTATTAAGCGCCGATACGTCTTTTGCCGCGGACATTATTGTTAGTGTCATATTGGTACCCGTATCACCGTCCGGCACCGGAAACACATTCAGTTCGTTAATCCATTCTTTTTTGCTTTCAAGATTCTTTGCCCCTGTTAAGAACATTTTGGCAAGCATCTTAGCATCAATTATATTTGAAGCCACCTCAGATCCTCCCTTAGTCAATCGCTCTGACACCTTCAACGAAGATGTTTATTTTTTCAACTTCTACTCCGGTAAATTCTTCTACTTTATATTTCACGCTGTCAATAAGATTATCCGCTACGGCAAGAATGCTTACTCCGTAGGAAATAATCACATGAAAATCCAGTGTCAGTTTATTATTTTTAACCGTAACCTGAATACCCCGCGTCATACTCTCTTTTTTCAGTAATTTTATAAATCCATCTTTTACGTTCAAACCTGCCATACCGACAATGCCGAAGCATTCCATTGCTACGGAACCGGCATACTGCGCTATGGCTTCATGCCCGATTGAGATGTTCCCCATATGTGTATCCATCGAAGACGCTCTCATACAATACCTCCTTATATATTTTAATCATATATTTGTATTATAAACCCTAATTACAAAAAATGGAAGAACAATTATAATCAGTATCATATTGGCTATACTTTCTTATACCATAGGTTATTTCTTTTTAAATTAATATATTCGTTGTACGCCTGTTCCAAAATCTGCCTCTCGTTCGCATACTTAACCAGATGAATAGCCTCATGGTATTTATAATACCCCGAATCTGTAAAAAATTCCTCGCGCTGCGGTTTGCTGTAATAGCTGTCCGCCATCATGAGATACCAATGCACCTGCTTATCCACAATGCCATCAGGCACCGTGAAAGTATAGCCGCTGGTTCCCACGAACTTGATAATGCTTGCCCTTGCGCCTGTCTCTTCAAACACCTCGCGTATCGCCGTTTCCTTATGTTCCTCTCCTGCTTCGACCGTGCCTTTAGGAAGCACCCAGCCTTCATCTTTATTATAGAAATTTTTATATAACAAAAGTATCTTACCGCGAAAAATAACTACGCCGCCGCAGCTTGTCGCTTTAATCATAACCTGCTTCCTCCTAATCTGTGGAGCTTACTATCTTGTACTTCTTGCACTTTCTCTGTTCTATTGTTCTAAACAGGCGTCGAAAATCCTCTTTGCTATCGGTACTGCAAAATCTCCACCTGAGCCTACCCCTTCAATAATAATCGTCACACAGACCTTAGGCTCGTCTACCGGCGCAAACCCTGTAAACCATGCGTGAGAGTCCGCCTTATTACTGTTGTATTCGGCAGAACCCGTCTTACCTGCGGCAGTATAGCCCGCGCCTTTTAGCTTCGATGCCGTACCGTCTTCTATTACCTGAGTCATCAGCCCTGTAAGAATTTCCGCTTCCGCTTCCGTCATTAGATTTCCATAGGTGCTTGGTGAGAACTGTTTAATTGTATTACCGCTGTAATTCTCCACACGCTCTACCAGATACGGCTTCATCAACACCCCTTTGTTAGCCACCGCGCACGTTATCATATTCATATGCAGCGGCGTTATCTGGCTCATTCCCTGACCTATGGAAGTCTGCATAATGTCAAAAACGGAAGAATTTTCATCAAGTGTGGTCTTACTCTTATTATAAGCAAACGATACCGGAAGGTCGCGGTTAAACAGCAGTTCGTCTAAGGTCTTGTCAAATTCCGTCAAGCTTAACGACATTCCAATGTTTGCAAACGAAGAATTACACGATTTGGCAAAAGATTTAGTAAAATCCTCGCTGCCATGCGCTATGCCGTGGTAACAGTTTATAAGCTCGTCCTCGTATTTAAAATTTCCGTTGCAGCTAAACCTATAATCTTTATAAGTATCCGGATTTTCCCTTATATATTCAAGCGCCGTCACTATCTTAAAGGTGGAGCCGGGCGGGTATAACCCCTGTGTTACCCTGTTTACAAGGATTCCGCTATCATTTTCTTCCAGCAAATCGTCCCATATCTGCTCGATTTCATTCGGATTAAAATCCGGCTTGGACACCATCGCCAGAATCCTACCGGTTGAAGGTTCGGTTATTATAACTGCACCCTTGTATGTGCCAAGCGATTTATACGCTATTTCCTGCAAGCTTGTATCCAACGTGGTTATAACATTATCGCCGGGGAATTTTTCGCCTGACATCTCGCTTGCCGCCTTATCGTACATCTTAGCGTTAGATTGAATCAGATAAAAATTCGCCTGCGCCTCTATGCCGAATCTTCCCTTCGATGAGTAGCCCACCACATGCGCGAACATATTTTCAAAAGGATATTCCCGCGTTTCTTTACCATTGGCGTCGGTGACAGTCCTTGCAAGCACCTCTCCATCGCTTGAATAAATCGTGCCCCTGCTGTTTTGTGCAATCAAAATCTCCTGCCTGCTGTTATAGCTGTTGTCTATCATTGCCTGCTTATGCGTCGTCGCGTAATAACAAGTATAACCAATCATGCACATGAAAGCTATAACAAAAATACTTGTAATAAAACGAATTTGCTTACTTGTCTTCTTCCGCTGGTTACGTCTCTGTATCTTCGACTCCTGCGCCTTCGACTTCTGAATATTTACTTTCTGCTGGTTTTCGTGAGTTGCTTCCTCCACGGGATTTTCGTTTCTTCTTTTTGACACTTTTTGCTCCTTCATCTTGCCTTATAATATACAGACCTTCTATGATAAAAAACATAATCAGCGTGGTTAATACGGAACTTCCGCCATAACTTACAAACGGCAGGGTAACTCCGGTCATGGGAATAAATTTCGTTCCACCGCCAATCGTTAAAAATACTTGGAAAATATAGGTTATCCCTAAGCCGAAAGCCACCAGTTGATAAAATTTATCTTCCAGCTTCAGCGATATATTCATAATCATGATAAAACAGCTTATACATATAAGAATAACGCATATGGCAAAGATAATTCCAAGCTCCTCCGCTACCGCCGAAAATACGAAATCCTCTTCTACGAAAGGAATCGACTTAGGATTACCGTTATAAAGCCCCAGCCCGAACCAGCCACCGCTGCTGATACCGAATAACGACTGCGTTATCTGATAGCCCGCATCGTCTATACAGCTCCACGGATCTCTCCACGCCTGCACGCGCACCCTCACATGCGCAAATATCTGATAGGCGACCACGGCGGCTCCCGCCCCGCCAAACGCACCCAGCAATAGATATAGTTCCTTTCCTGTCGCAATATATATCATAAATACATAGACAATGAAGAAAATCAAGGCGCTTCCCAAATCCTTTGAAACCACCAAAATCAAAACATGCAGTCCCGCGAGCACGGCAGTCATACAGATTCTTAGGAAGTCGTTTTTTTCATATAAGGCGCTGGCTATAAAAAATACAAAAATAATCTTCACAAATTCGGACGGTTGAAAGGTAACGCCGGCGACCGAAAATGAAATCTTAGAACCATGCGTTACGGAGCCTAAGGTCAATACTATTCCCAAAGCGCAGATTCCAACTGTGGCATACACCCACATGAATTTGCGCAAAAACCTGAATTTACGGATTAAGTACGGAATAATCAATCCAACTATCATCGAAACCGTCACAATAAAGAACTGCCTTATCGCCTTACTGTACGAAAGCCTCGTAAGGATTATAAAGCCAATGCCTGAGAGCATACACATATTATTGATAATCAGCCGATTTCCCTTAGGATACAGCATATGGAAAAGGACTATCGCCGCAAACAACAATATCTGCTGGAAAATATAGAAAAATAAATATTCCAACTCGCCCGTTTCAAAGCAGATTACCAAAAAGCATGAAAAATGCAGTAAAAACATCAAAATTGTCTGCCTTACATAAATTCCGTTTCTTTTTTCTTCATTCGGATAACGGAATACAAGGAAACATTCTAACGTATATAATGCGAGCATTAATGTAATTAAATACTTGGAAATCTCTGTAATATAAAATTCCAATTTTATTCTATTCCCCTTTTATAATGTCCGGTCGTATATTCGTCAACTGGAAATGAAGCTTTATCACCGGAATAAAAATCTAAAATTTCTTTTACTCTATCCCCCGACTCCGATACGAAGTCCAGACGTATTGCATATAATCCTAATTTATACAGCTTGTCTTTCTTCATATGCACAGAATACGGCACGGAATTATATATGATGTTATAACAATGTTCACAGTTGCAGAATACGGGAAACTTTTTATTATATCTGTCATTTAGGTATAATAAATGTCCGCCGTCTTCCTTATGGCATGTAGCGGCAGTTTTCTCAAGGCAGTTCGCGGTAATCATCATCGGAATCGTACCATATGTCGTCATTGATATTCTATGCCCCTGAATATTATTATAACTTTCTATAAGCCTGTGGCACTCCTTTTCATTAAGTTCATATGGCAGATAGCTTTCAGAGCTGTATGCGCTTAAGAATTTCACCGTCTCTACGTTAAAACAATAAATGCCTGTATCTGTTACTATATCATAACTGCCTTTAAGAGAAAACACCCAAAAAAGCGATTCCAGATTTCTTACGAGAAATCCTTTAATTCCGCTATGAATTAAAGATTGCAGTTTTTGCAGATATTCGGCGTCTTTTTCTCTGATAATATATGGTAATGCAAGATAAATTTCATAATTTTCATACAATTCACGTTGTTGACTAATTCGGTCATTATTCTTTATGTATAAATCGCTGTCGATATAAAGCCGCTCGCAAGCGTATGTGCATGAGCTTGTGCCGTTGCATGAGCTTATGCCATTGCATGAACTTGCGTGGCTATATGTGCTTGCCGCTTCTAACTGCTCCATGCTCGTTACGCTGATGTGAAGCTGCGTCTTTCCAAATTTTGTTTCTGCTGTGTTTTCTTTTTTTGACACGGCAGAATACTTTTCAGAGTTTAGCCGGAATGAACAAAAACCTGTATATGCCGCCTTCTCTTTATAAGGAGTCGCCTTACTTGCAATAACTTTATCTTCAAACGCCGCAACTGCTTCCCTACGCAATTTATTAAGCTGCGCTACCGGCATAAAAGCCTCATCATCAACCTCAACATCTATACTCTCAGCATATATAAAAGAGCCGCCCGTCTTTTGCAGCTGCTTTATAAACTGCTCTTTATCCATAGGTTTATTTAGCGCTTTCTGCACCGTATCGCCATAAGAAATCTGCGTGATTCCGCGCCCTTCTATCTTAAGCTCTGCCTTCTTACCCACATTAAATATTCCGCGCATTATAACAGGACATTTTTGCTCGCCTTGAAGATACTTATCCGCAATATCTTTAATAAGTTCTTCATCGCTGCCTATGTAGCCCGGCTTATTTATAGTTACCATTTCCCTGCCGTTTGCGCGCTCATAATAGCCGGTTTGGAGTTCGCTTCTTATATACAGCTTCTTAAGGCAATCCATGTCCTGCGGCTTAACATGATACTTACTCGCACCGCTTTCATAATATCTGTCAATATATTTGCGGTATATCGCCGTAACGCCCGCCGCATATTCAGGGCTTTTCCTTCTGCCCTCTATTTTGAAGGAATCTATCCCAGCCTCAATCAGCTTCGGAATATATTCTATTGTGCACATATCCTTCAAGCTGAGTGGATAAGCTTCCCTCAATAAATAAGACTTATCCGTATCAAGCACACTATAGCTTAATCTGCAAGGCTGGGCGCATCTTCCACGGTTGCCGCTGCGTCCGCCAAGAATACTGCTAAACAGACATTGCCCCGAATAACAGTAACACATGGCGCCATGAATGAAACATTCCAGCTCTAAATCTGTGTTTTCCTTGATTTTCGCAATTTCCTTAAGCGATAGTTCTCTTGCGGGCACCAGTCTTGAGGCACCGCTTTTCTCTAAGAAGGACGCGCCCATAACGCCCGTCACGGTCATTTGTGTACTGACATGAAGCGGTAGCCTGGGAAATGTTTCTTTTATATAATTAAAAACGCCTAAATCCTGAATAATTATTCCGTCCAGCCCATATTCATAAAAAGGCGCTACAAAGTCATACAACGCTGAAAATTCTTCTTCCTTAATCAAAGTATTAAGCGTTAAATACAGTTTTTTACCATTAAAATGGGTATAACGGAGCGCCCGCAGTATTTCTTCTTTAGTGAAATTGTCCGCATAGGCGCGTGCGCTGAATCTGTCTCCGCCCAGATACACGGCGTCCGCCCCCGCATTTATAGCCCCTATAAGCGCCTGATAATTGCCTGCCGGAGCAAGCAGTTCTACTTTTTTCTTCATCATTAACCTCCCATTCTCACATCGTATACGGCGAATCTCAACCTGCGAGTTTGGGCAGCGCACAAACTTGCCTGTGAAAAATTTATTTTTCACATTGTTATAAAAGGCTGCCTTAAAAAGACAGCCTCACATTGTCTATTTCTTTTTCAATTCTGCTAATTCAGTCTCTAAACGAACCACTTTTTTCGCATTTTCGTTTGCGTCCAATTGAAGAGTTTTAACTTTTTTCTCCGTATTCTCAAGCTTCATTTGCGACGCAATCAACTCATGCTTTATGTCAAACAGCTCTTTTTCTTTATTCTTAATATCTTCTTCCAAAAGAGATATCTGTTGTTTAGCCTTAAAATAATCGTCCGCTATGTTAAGCTGCATTAACACATTCTGAGTGTCTAACGGCTGCCGTCTGAAGCTGTCAACCTTCCCGTATTCCGCCACTTTATTATTGATATATAAAGCCACTTTCTGTAGGTATTCTTCACTTTCATAACCGCTTAAGGTAAAAACCTTTCCGCCTATTATAACTTCGGTATCTGTTTTTGTTGACATCAAACGTCTCCCTTCATGTAGAAAGCCCGCAACACATTTATCTAAAGTAAAAATGCCGTCAAAGCAAAATCTATCACTTTTATTATATATATCTTATGAAGGAATTTCAAGCCCCAAATGATGATATGCCATATCTGTGACAACCCTGCCGCGCGGCGTCCTGTTTAAAAGCCCGTTTTTTAATAAATACGGCTCATATACGTCCTCCAAAGTCCCTGCGTCTTCTCCGATTGCCGCCGCCAATGTGTCTAAGCCCGCAGGTCCGCCCTGAAATTTATCAATCAGTGTCAATAAAATATTGCGGTCTATGTGGTCGAGTCCCAGCTTATCCACTTCCAATAAATCTAATGCGGTATTGGCAACTTCCTCCGTGATAATCCCGTCATACTTAACCTGTGCGAAGTCGCGCACCCGCTTAAGCATTCTATTCGCAAGCCTCGGCGTCCCGCGGCTTCTTCTTGCAAGCTCCAAAGCGCCTTTTTCTTCAATAGTTACGCCGAGTATCTTTGCCGAATGCAGTATAATAAGCTTAAGTTCGTCAACGGAATAAAATTCCAGACGATGAAGCACGCCAAACCTGTCTCTAAGCGGCGCACTCAAAAGCCCCGCCCTCGTAGTCGCCCCGACCAGCGTAAAATGTGGAAGCTCAAGACGGATTGACCTTGCGGAAGCACCCTTGCCAATCATAATATCTATCACATAGTCTTCCATTGCCGGATATAGAACTTCTTCAACCTGACGATTCAGCCTGTGTATTTCGTCTACGAACAGCAAATCGCCCTCCTGCAGATTATTCAGTATCGCCGCCATTTCTCCCGGCTTCTCTATCGCCGGTCCGCTGGTAACTTTCATATTGACGCCCATCTCATTAGCGATAATGCCTGCTAACGTCGTCTTGCCAAGCCCCGGCGGTCCATAAAACAGCACATGGTCTAAGGCGTCGTTTCTCTGCTTTGCTGCTTCTATATATATTTTCAGATTTTCTTTGATTTTTGATTGACCGATGTAGTCATCAAGCTTCTGTGGACGCAGCGTACCTTCTATTTTGATATCTTCTTCCATCAGATTTGTTTCAATCACCCTGTTTGCCATTTTTGCAGTTTATCCCTTCGTTTTCATATTTATGGCACTAAAATATATACTTAAGCGCAGCTTTTAATATCTCTTCCACAGTGCTGTCCAGCGTTACCTCCACCTGCTTAACCGCCTTTAGCGCATCGGTCGCAGAATATCCAAGCGCAACCAACGCCTCAATCGCTTCATTTCTGCCGTTATTCTTATCTTCTTCCGTCAAAGACATTGTTACGGTATCAGCCTTAGACGCTAAGGCGTCATCTAAGGAAACCTTGTCCCTTAAATCCAAAATCACACGCTCCGCAGTCTTGGCGCCTATGCCCGACGCTTTAGATATCGCCTTAGAATCGCCTGCGATAATCGCAAACCTAAGCTCGTCGGCGCTCATAATCGAAAGAATGGCGAGTCCGCCTTTGGGACCGATACCGTTGACTGTAATAAGCTTCTTAAATATCTCCAAATCGTCCCTCGTCAGAAAGCCGTACAGACTGAAAGAATCCTCTCTTACAAGAGTATATGTATATATTTTGACAAAGCTCCCTATTCCCTGAATGGCATTAATGGTTCTTGCCGATACCTTGATATTATAACCAACCTGATTTACCTCCAGCACCAGATTATCTTCCGTAATTTCTTCTATAGTTCCTTTAAGATAGGCGTACATATCGTATTATGTCCTCTTTCTTCTTATTATTCTTATAAGCTGAGCGTTGAATTTTATACCATTCTTTTCAAATATCCCATAACCCGCATACTCACGACTCCGATTAAAAAGCCTGTAACTATGCCTGCAATAAGCAGAATGGGCAGATAAAACAACGGCGCAAAATTCTCAACAACTATCATCGCAACAAGCGTCTGCCCGATATTATGCGCGACTCCCCCGATTATGCTTACGCCGATAACCGAAAAGGCACTGATTTTTTTAAAAAGCAGCATCAGCAAAAAGCTGCACAACGCGCCTGCAAGCGCATAAATAATTGAATACATATTGCCGAACAAAAAGCCTGTCAGCAGTATCCGCAGCAGATTGACCGACAACGCTTCTTTATATCCATATGTATAAAGCAGCAGAACAACCGCCATATTCGGCAGTCCAAGCTTAATGCCGGGAATACCTATGGTAAACGGAATGAGCGATTCAATATAAGCCAAAATCATCGACGCCGCCAATAAAAAACCCAGCGTAACATACTTTTTCTTCATCAATACGTCACTCCGTCCAGCTCCTGTTCCTCTTCCCCGATAATTTCAACCACAAGCTTATGCGGCAGACAGATAATGCTCTCGCCCGCCGAACTAACAGCGATATGGTGCACGCAAATCTTATCGGGACAGTTTGCCGCTATCATACTTACTTTTCCGTCACGATACATAATCACATTGTAATCTTGTTCTGGAAGTTTTATATCAGCCCATTCTTCTTTAGATAGTTCCGTTATATGTACGGACGTAACCAGATAATATCTTTCATCTGTCTGCGCAAGCGGAATCTTAAGCAAAACCGTACCGTCATAGGATACAGCCGCATAGCTGCCCTGAGTGCGATTTATATATAAAGCAAACAGGATAAGCAACGCGGCTGCACATATCACTAATACCAGCCTGATATCAGCTTTAGTCATTAATAAAACCTGCTCCTTCTTGAGTTCAGCCTACCGAGGCTAAACTTATTTTACCACAATCGAACATATGTTTCAATACTGTCCGTTAAAAATTTGTGCAATCGGCGAGTCATCAGAAAGAATAATAGTCTTATTGCCGTTCATACTTGCCTCAAGCGCATCCAGCGCCCTTACAAACGAATAAAAATCCGCCTTATCGGGATCAGAATACGCATCTGAAAGAATACGCATATATTCCGCTTCGCCCTCAGCAATAACCGCTTCTGCCTGCGCCTCGGCGTTAGAAAGCATAATTGAAACTTCTTTATCCGTCGTGTTCTCTATGATTTTCGCCTGCGATTTTCCTTCTGCCGTATACTGCGCGGCAATATTCTCCCTTTCGGATATCATTCTGGTATATACAGCCTGCTTGTTATCGTCCGGCAAATCCAGCTTCTTTACTTCCACGGTCACAATTTCGATTCCATACTGTTCTTCCACATTCGCTATCTGGTCCATTATCTCTTCCGTCAAAGATTTAATTTCAATGACTTCCTCTTCCGCCGGAAGCTGCATATCATTATTCACCACGTCAGTCTCCGTCTGGTCCGATACAACAGTCATTTTACCATCGCGACTCACTATGACTTCGTCCTGCTTCATATTGGAAATGGTATTCTTGGTCGCATTATATACGATAGTGTCTATACGCCTCTCCGCATTTGCCACAGAACCGCTCAAGGTCTGCGCGAATTTAAGAGGATCAGTAACCCGCCATAAAACATAGCTGTCAACAATCATCGACTTTTTATCGGAAGTAATGACGTCCGAGGCAGGTAAATCGTATAAAAGAAGCTCTCTTGGAACTACGTCCACCGTCTCGATAAAAGGCATTTTAAAGCTGAGTCCCGACTGAGAAATTACCCTCTGCACCCTTCCAAACTGCCTAATAAGTTTATATTGGTTTTCCTTAGTGATAACCATGCTGTTAGCTCCGACGATAAAAACCGCCACTACAACGATTAACGCTACAATCCCGACAAAAGATTTTTTACCCTTGCCGGAACCTTTTTTCGTGCCGTTGGAGTTAAAACGCTCATACTCCATATTCGGTCCGCCGTTCTGTCCCGTCGGTCCTGACTGATTGTATTGATTTTGATTATATTGATTCTGATTGTATACCATGCCTTATTCCTCCCCTGCGGAATCGCTGCCAGCAGTATCATTCGTACCGCGTCCGCTTATATTACCATTATTCATACCGTTATTATCCGTCACGGTATTTTCGCTATCGCTAACGAAACTATCTAACGGCAGAACCGTGCTTGTCGTGCCGTCCGAGCTTTGAATTACTACTTTAACATCAGGCAGGACATTTTCCATTGCCTCATAGAACATTCTCTTCTTTGTCACTTCCGGATATTTTACATATTCGTCATACATGGCATTAAATCTTGCAACCTGACCGTTCGCCTCATTGATACGCTGCTGCTTCTGCGCTTCTGCATTCTGTAAAATCGCATCTGACTCCGCCTCTGCATTGGGAATCTGTTCATTGCGGTATTTGTTGGCGTTATTAAGCGCCGTTTCTTTCCCCTGCTTCGCGGTCTCCACCTCTTTAAAGGCATTGCTTACTTCCTCTGTCGGCGGCTCTGCGTCCTGAATGGTAATATTGACAAGCTGAATGCCTATATCATAAGAATCAAGCTTCTCCAATATCATCTGCTTAATATTCGCCTGAATCTCATTCTTACCTGTCGTCAGCACACTGTCAACTTTATATGAACCTATTGTGGTTCTGATACAGTTCTGCGCGATATTCCTAAGTATTTCTTCGGGATCCTCGGAAGCGTACAACGCCTTCACCGGATCTGTTACACGGTACTCCGCATAGAAATCCACGTTGATAAAATTATAATCTGACGTAATCATTATCGCGTCCGTATCGTCTCCGCCGCCGTCGAGACTATATCCGATGGAAAAACCCTTAATAGTCGTATTTACCTTAGTTACCGTCTGAATAAAGGGAATTTTAAAATGCAGTCCCGGCGTCGTTACCGCCTTCGGCTCTCCAAAGGTGCATACTACCGCCTGCTCCTCTTCCTGAATGGTATAATACGAACCTCTCACAACTATAAGCGCCGCAATGACTATTACCACAATTACGGCTATAAATGCAGTTTTGCCGCTATTTTGGCTTTTGTTTCTTTGCGGTTGGTTCACCCTGTTTCCTCCAATCATAACTTTTCCTCCCGTATATAATTGCTTATTTTTACTAAAAGATATTATATAACAAAGTTCTATATAATACTAATAAAATATTCCTAAAATTATTAGGAAATGTTGTTAAACATTTTTATGGTGATATGTTATAATATATATTTAGTATGAGAAAGGAACATAAAACCCGACATGAGAATAATTTTTATAAGACACGGCAATCCGGACTACATCAATGACTCCCTTACGGAAAAAGGCGTCCGTGAAGCTAAACTTCTAGCAAAAAGGACGGCAAAATGGGAAAACATCACAGACATATACTGTTCTCCGCTTGGCAGGGCGCAAAAGACGGCGTCATATTCACTTGCAGCGATGAAGCGCGAAGCCACAACTTATGAATGGCTTAAAGAATTTTTCTATCCGATTGATGATCCCACTACTGGACGACACGGCGTTCCGTGGGACTTTATGCCTGAATACTGGACTGAAATCGACGATATGTACGATAAGGACAATTGGAAAAATACGGAAATCTACCGTTCTAACCCTGAACTGACGCCGGCATATAACGAAGTATGCGCCGGTATAGACAGCATTCTGGAAAAATACGGTTACAAACGTTACCATAACTATTATGTGACGGAGCATAAAGAAACTCCCGAAACTCAGGACGCAACTATTGTGTTCTTCTGCCATCTTGGAGTCACTTTTGTAATGATGAGCCATTTGCTCGGCGTCTCGCCCGCGGTGCTTTTCCACGGTTTCTTTGTAGCGCCTACTTCCCTGACTATCCTTACAACCGAGGAGCGTATTCCGGGCAAGGCGGTATTCCGCACGCAAGTTCTGGGCGATACTACCCATCTTCACGACGGAGCAGAACCAATTTCAGCGGCAGGGTATTTTACAGATGTATTTCAGGGTTGATAGGCAGCTTGGATTTGTTATAAATCAATCATTTATGCTTTTTGGTGACTTAATTATCAAATCATCCTATTTTCATAATCCTGAAGTTCGTGAAAAATATTATCCACAAAGACCGTGTCCTTTTCAACTCTATAAATCATAAAATATCTGTGGGACATAAAATTAATGCGCCTATATCCAAGTTCCTTCAAATGTGGATTTTCACACATCTTTAAGTTCTCAGCAGCATGAGTCAACGTAGTTATAGTTGCTTCAAAATCATCCAACAGATTACAGGCAGCCTGCTTGCTTTTCTTTTCAAGCAGAAGATATTGCACAAACTTATCCATGTCTGCTTCTGCATCCTCTGTGATAATTACCTTATAATCCATACTTCCTCCTCAGATTAGCAACAACCTTATCTGCTTCTTGGTATTTTCCTTCTTCACAATGTTCTCTGGAACGCTTTAACTTTGCCAGAATTTCCTCTTCTGTCATTGCCTCATATGGAACATATCCTGCTCTGTCATTTTTTTTAATTTCAAAAGGAAATCCGTTATTTGCAACAGCCTGTGTTAAAAACATTCTGATTGCAGTTGTCGTATCCGTACCGAGATCTTTAAACAACGTATCCGATTTTTGTTTTAAATCATCATCTACCCTTACCTGAATCGTACTTGCCATAATAATTACCATGCTCCTCTCTTAGCTTGTGATTTTCACACTATACATTATTTCACCCCTATGTAAATTATAATGCTGAATCATTGCTAAATCAATACATTTTAACTCATTTATTACAACTGTAACAATCATAACCGCCGGCTTACCCAGTGGTGCTGATATTTCCAACTATCTCTAAAATCCAATTTGCGTCCTCTTCTTCCAATTCAAAATAATGACCTTCAATAGCCAAAAGCTTGCAGCTATCGTTACAAAACTTTGCATACAACTCTTCGCCATTGACATAAAAGATAAAATTTATATCATAGAGACAATTAGAATCAATAGATTTGATATTTGCCCGCTTTAATATCCCCTTCATTTGCTCTATTTCCTTCTCACTAAACTGATATGACTCGCCTTTATCCATAGACAATTCAATTTTTTCAATTAAATCAAACTTAATACCGTTCAATTCTCTATATTCTGCCAGCGCTTTAATTTTTTCCACCGCCTCTGATGATTTCAGCCAAAAGCAGATATCATTTTCCTCTTTATCTGAAATTACATATATACATATCCTATCATCGTCAAATACGCTAAAATTCACCCGTATACGTTCACTATCCATCGTCAGCAATACAATAGAAAAATCAATTCCCAATAAATGCGCATTCGGATTTATTGTTTCCGCTTCGCTAAGTATTTTTGAATTTTCAATACTATTTATAAAATCAATAATATCTTCCCGCTTATCTTGAATTATCGTCATGTCCCTTCCAGCAATTTTCTTTGTAACAGCTATTATGGCGCTTTGCGGAAAGGATATATGGTTGTCATTTAAAGAAAATGAGGTATCTTCGCGATTTAAGTATATCGATTCTGAATTAATGGCAAGCGCATCTCCTTCAATTAATTTGTTTTCTGTCAAAAGCGTACTTTCTTCTCCTATGTCTGTATGATGGCTATATAGAACAGAATCTTCCCAGATGTTTTTCATAGTCTCAAAAAATTTATTTCTGTACGCCGCAACGCTCATTGACAGCAGAAAAATCAAACCGCTTGCACATATTATTAAAACAGCCGCTTTCTTAGCCTGCCTTACAAATATATTTATCCACGGGTGCGCTTCCCTTCGTATTTGTTTCTTCATTCTGCGCTCAAATTTATCTGAAAATTGATATTCATAATTAGTCTGACTTTCCAGCTCCTTTATAATAGCCGTATCGACAAGCGGCATATATTTATAAAGCCATTCATCAGTTACCTGAATACGTTCCATTCTCGTTATCCTCCAATTTTCTTAACGCTTCCTCAATCATCAGCTTTCCTCTGGCAATCCGCTGTCTGAGCGTTCCTTCCTTAATTCCGCACAATTTTGCAATCTCCTTATTTTCTAAATTTGCCGAATATTTCAGTAAAAAAATATCCCTATATTTTACCGGCAGGTTCTTTAACACCTCTAAAACGCTATTTTCCACATCTGTCTCCGTATATGATAACTGCGCATTCTCATTAAGTTCATCTATATATATTTCTTTCTGCATCTGCATACGCCTCTTCCTATATATGTCTATTGACACATTCTTTGTAATGGCAATCAGATACCTTTTTGTCGCCACGCTGTCCGTTTCGCCTACTTTATCCATGTTTTTAGTAAGACGCATAAACGCCTCATGTACCGCGTCCTCTGCAAGAAAACTATCCTGCAGTATATCTGTGGCGACTTTCTGCAGCAAATATCTATATTTTTCATATAGAATGACAAATTTTCTTCTCTCTTCCGCAGTATCTATCATCATCAAAAAAATCATGCTTTTCCCTCGTTAATGCTATTCTTTGGTTTTCTCATTAATTATAACGAAAAATCTAAGATGTTTTGTTACATTTTGTATCGAATATTTACATTTTCGGGCTGCCTGCTTTTACATAAAAATAAATCCAGTGTATTCTAAATCTTGAATACACTGGATTGCATTAAATTTCATACGAATACTCACCCGCACCAACCTTTTCCACTCTCTCATCTGGAAGATGTATCTCCGCTTCCGTGGGCACTGCCACGGAAATAGTCAGTCTATCATCATGATAACTCCATGCAGATTTAATTTCTCCTGCCCTTGATAAATATCTTCCTGATACACTGACAAGCCGCTTATCCGGATATGGCTGAATTTTCACCTTTTTGAATCCGGGTTCCAACGGTTTTATTCCCAATATATACTGATAATAAAATTCTCCTACACTTCCAAAAGCATAATGGTTGAAAGAAACCATATTATCATCCGACATTTTATCTTCATTTACAGTTCCATCTTCACGGATAGCATCCCATCGCTCCCATGTGGTTGTGGCTCCTCTGTTAATCTGGTACATCCACCCCGGACACCCTTCATGCAGCAAGACGTCATATGCTAATTCCGTTTCCCCTGCTTCTATCAGCAGAGGAAGTAAATGCTCTGTTGCAAAAAATCCGGTCGTCAAACCATCTCTGCGGACATTTTCCGCATATTTTTTCAAGACTTTCTTACGCAGTTCACCTTCCGGGATTACAAATTTAAGCGCCATGATATAAGCCGATTGATAATCGCCCGCCACATCTCCATCCTCTTTTACAAACATCTGCATATAGGTGTTTCTTGTCGCCTCATATTGTGTTTTGTAGTGTGACGCATCTCTCTGTTTTCCAAGCATTTCCGCTGTCTCACTTAAGACTTTCAGATCATGGACAATAAAAGAATTAGAAATCGGATTGTTGTGCTGTGCCTGCCATGCCGTGTCTTTTCCCATTGCCAGCCAGTCGCCCAGATTAGCGCCAAGCCACAGATTCTTTCCGTCCATATGACGTATTTCACAGTCTACATGGGCTTTCATGCTGTCATACATTTCCCGCAGATATCGATCGGTTCCGTATTGCTGCAAAAGCATTTCCGGAATGATGGTTACGGCATTTCCCCAACCCAGCATATTGATAAAGCCAACGCCCGCGCTACTTTGTGCCGGAATTGTAGGAGCTACATAGCCCTCTGTGTTGTCTGTCTGAGAATGACGTATGTCAGTGAAAAATTTGTCCCAGAAAGCTTCCGTATCATAGTTGAAAGCCCCTGTCTGTGCAAAGACATGACCGTCTCCGGTATATCCCATTCGTTCGTCCCGCTGTGGACAATCGGTAGGCACTTCGATATAATTGGAACGCTGCCCCCAGAGCTGATTGTCGAAAAGCCGCTGTACTTTGGCGTTGTCACAGGTAAAATATCCGGTGCGTGGCATTTCAGTGTGAAGTACACGCGCCGTCAAAAGACCTTCGGCGTAATCGCAGCCAGAAAGTTCTACATACCGGAAACCCATATAAGTAAAGCGTGGACAATAAAAACGGTTATTCTTGCTTTTATGGTACACAATCTGAGCCTTCGCCTTACGTAGATTGGCAGTATAAAGGCTTCCGTCCGCATTCAAAATCTCACCGTGGCGCAGAGTCAGGCATTCGCTATTCATTTTTTCCGGATTAATCTCAATAATACCCGCAAAGTTCTGTCCAAAATCTAAGATAGTCACATCGCCATGCTTCGTCACTGACTGTACCGGCATGATTTCTTGCAATCTGGTAGCTATTTTACTCAGCTCGATTACATCCGGCAGCGGACCGGAGAAAGGAACGGGCGGATACGCTGTCTGGGGGGTATCCTCATTATACACTTCCCCATCATAAAATCCTGCGTAGGCGTAAGGAGAAGGGATAGCAGTCACATCTTTATCCCTTGAAGTATGGCGGATTACTTTATCATCAACATCAGTGATTTCCAGCGCCCAGGATACTGCCGGACGTTCACCATAAATCTGAGTTTTATTATCGCATGTGAAGCGGCCGCAATACCAGCCCTGGCCCAGATATACCCGCAAAACAGGCTGGTTTTGCATTATATCAGTCTTATTTAACGCAGAATTTTGCTTTAAAATACATTTTTGCAAGATTTCCGTCACGTCATAGGTTTGATATGTAAGATGCCTGGGATAATATGTATAGCCCGGTGCAAAAAAGTCCTCCCCGATTTTCTGACCGTTGATTTCCGACTCATAAACGCCTAATGCTGTGATGGTTAAAGTAGCCTTTTTCACTGCTCCTGCGCTTACAGGCTGTTCAAATACTTCTACTGCGCCCTCAGTGTAGGGGCGTTCAGTAGTTATAAAATAAAAGTCTGTCATTTTTTTACCTCCACTTTTCTTTAAAAATAGTCATTTAAAATGTTCATTTAAGAATTTTGCGCTTGTCTGGAAACTTTTTATTGGGGATTTATCTATCCAGTTACGGTGGCTTTCCAGTATAACAGCGTCAATGCCGTTTATAAGCGCTAACTCCGTTAGACGTTCAAGATCCATATTGCCGGTTCCAAGTTCCATACTGTCACTTTTTAAAATAGGAGTCATGGCTGGACCGGTCTGCTTAGTTCCCCGGTCATTGATATGCCACAGCTTCATGCGCTGTCCCATACGCTTCATCATTTTTCCCGCGTCAGCCCCGCCCTCTGTATACCAATAACTATCGAACTCAAAGTTCACATAGCGAGAATCAGTGTCATCCAGCAGAATATCAAAAGCCCTCGTGCTGCCTTCCACCCTTAGAAGTTCACAGTTATGATTATGGTAAAGCAACTGTATCCCCTGCTTAGCCAGCTCTTCACCCGCCTTATTCAAACGAGCTGCCAAATCCTTTACCGCCGCCTTATCATTATAGGCAAAACGGTACATACCGGTAATAACAGCGTATTTTGTGCCAAAAGATTTACAATCCTTAACAATAGCGGTCAAATCACGTTCCAAACTGCCTAAATCAGTATGCAGACTAACTACCTGCAAACCGCTCTCACTAATCAGCATCGGCCAATCCAGCTTGCCGCCGTTACCTGTGGGCATGCCTGCAGCCTTAGTCAACATTCGTACCATCATACCGGTAGGATGAATCATAAAACCGCACAGTTCGATGCCCTGATAGCCGCTCTCATTTAAAAGGCGCAAGGTTTCCCTAGCCTGGGCTTCTTTGTTCATTACAGTGCCTAGCATAAATTGTTGAATTGCCTTTACAGGCATGATAATCACTCCTTTATTCCCGCGACAACGAGCCAGAGGGCTGCTTGCTACGGGGTATTTGACTAACTTTATATATTCACAAGGTTGTCAGAATAACCTAAACTTTCTTAAACTGCTGCAAGGTACGATTCAATGCACGGACGCTTTCTTCATCCGCACCGCCCTGCTTAAGCAGTGAAATCATTGTCATTCTGCCCATCATACGCTGCAGATTCGGATTGTCCTTTACCGCGTCTGCCACGTCCCCATGGCTTGAAGCGCCTTTAGCCATCATAGCGTCGATGACTTTAGCAGCTTCGGGATTCTTCCTGATATCTTCCATCTTGTCATACACCGAATAACAGCTCTCATCCAATTCACCCTGGTCAAACCAGTTTATAACAGGCGTGGTCTGCTTATACATATAATCGGGGTTCGGCGTATCAACCTTGCGTATAATGATGGAAGAAGTGCATTCCCCAGCCTTTGCTAACAGGGTATGCTCACCAGTTATAGGCACATTAAAGCGGAATATTTTATTCCCGGTCTGTGTAGCAAAACTTTTACTATCCACTAATAATTCCACTTCCGGTTGGTTAGTGTATATCTTTACCTCGGTCACATCCTCTGTCCTGTCTATATACCGTCCGCCTGCGATGTGAACAAAAGGCTCCTTCCTGTTCCAATATGCCTTATATAAATAGAACGTATCTTTTTTCAGCTTCCGGTCAAACGTCACAAGTCCTTTCTGGTTCTGTCCGTTCTTACCGCCTTCGTCCCTGCCGTCAGCGGCAAAATCAAACATATTCCAGACATGAGTAGCCCATAGCCACGGCCGCTTTTCAATCATCTCAAGAATGTGTTCATGATACACGGTCTGATAACTCTCCGTATAATCTCCTTTCTCCGGTGCTGCACACTGGTACTGCGGATTCGCGTCAGCACCGTACTCTGAGAAACCGATAGCCCGTTCAGGATATTTGGCGTGGTATTCGTCAAAAAATTCCTCGTTCTGTTCCAATTCCCCCAGATACCAGCCAAAATAAAGATTATAGCTGTTTACATCCGGTATCTCCAGAATAGGACTGTCTGTTTCCAGCATGAATACATCCGCCATTGTTGTAAATCTGCTCTGGTCAAGCTTATGACAGAGTTCATTCAACAGTCTGTGATTTTCCAACAAATCATCCGAAACAATGCCGGCTGCCGTGATTTCATTTGAAAGTCCCCAACAGACAATGGAAGGATGATTGTAATTCTGAACTACAAGTTCCTGCATCTGACTTAAAGTATTTTCCCGACCATTTGGCATATGTAATGTGATATACGGTATCTCCGCCCACACAATAATGCCGTTTTCATCACACATATCATAAAATTCTTGTGCATGCTGATAATGTGCCAGACGTAATGTGTTAGCGCCGATTTCTTTTATTATTTCCATATCTTCCTGATGCATTGCAAAGGTCAATGCATTACCCGCTCCCGCACGGTCTTGATGGCGGCTTACTCCCCGCAGCGGATATGAACGGCCATTCAGAAAAAAGCCTTTTTGTGAGTCTACATGGCAGTTTCTACATCCAAAACGTACTTCTACTTCATCTCCGCTCTCTAGTTCTGCTTTCGCAGTATAGAGATATGGATCGTTCACTCCATCCCACAAGTGCACCGGATCAAGATTGAACTCTGCTTTTGCATATCCTTCTATCACGGCTTCCTGCTTCGTCTCCCCTGCGACTGTAAGCTTAACACTGTTCGGATTGCCATCCGTCCATATCTCTACTGTAACAACCGCACTTGCAGATTCTCCTTCTTTTTCAGGCAAAGTTATCACAGGCGTAACTTTTATCCCGCTTCCCCCGTAGTAATCCACAGAAAAATGGCTTTCCGGAACTATGATAAGACGTACCATACGATATAGCCCACCGTAAAAAGTAAAATCGGCTTTTTGCGGATATACATGGTCGTTATCCGAATTATCAACAGAAACAATTAATTCATTCTCCGGCTTTTCAAGTTTTTCCGTAATATCTATGCGGAACCTTGAATATCCACCTTCATGATGCGTCAGCTTTTCTCCGTTCAAATATACTTCCGCAGTCATGGCCGCGCCGTCAAATTCCAGATATGCTTTTTCTCCTGCTTTAAGTTCAGGTTTCTCCAAAACACGCCGATACCAGCAGGTTCCTCTATAATAATCATTTCCTCCGTCCTGCCCGTCTACGGCATTCCATGTATGAGGCAGTGATACGGAAACGCCTTCCGCAACCGCTGCGGCGTTTGTATCCTCCGCATTTTTTACAAAAATCCAGTCATTCTTTAATTCTGTTACCCTTCTCACTGTGCATGCTCCTTTCTGATAAGATTTTTGTTCATTTAGACTAAACTCGTGACTAGCGAAAACTTGACTAGTGAACACTTTTCATATTTTAATTTTACAGATTACTTCTTGGCTGTGTGTTCACCATTTCTATAATTTGTTTTAAAATTAAGGAAATTTATGAATATATTTATTTTTTTAACACCAACACGAAAAATTTTACGCAGTTCTTTTTGTTTTCATTATAATTATAATAAAGTATTGGAGACCACTTTTAAAGAATTATTACACAAGGAGGTTTTTTATGGACAAATTTTCACCGGATTTTCTTTTAGGAGCCGCGACTGCAGCGCACCAGGTCGAAGGCAACAATGTAAACAGCGATTGTTGGGCAATGGAACAGATGAAATACACCAGCTATGCAGAGCCCTCTCTCGACGCAGTAGACCACTACCACCGCTACCGTGAGGATATTAAGCTCATGGCAGACGCCGGACTGAATGCCTACCGTTTTTCTATTGAATGGGCGCGTATTGAACCTGAAGAAGAACAATTTGACGACTCTGAGGCAGCACATTATCTGGATGTCATCCGCTGCTGCAAAGAACATGGGTTAGAACCAGTCATAACCCTGCACCATTTTTCCAGCCCTAAATGGCTGATTAGTAAAGGCGGATGGGAAGCTGAATCCACGGTAGATGACTTTGCACGTTATGTCCGCTATATTATCGGGAAGCTTGGAAGCGAACTTAATTACGTCTGCACCATTAATGAAGCCAACATGGGCGTACAGGTAGCAGCTATCGCCAAACGATATATGCTCCAAATGCAAGCACAGGCTGCCAAAGCACAAGCTGCCAGCGCTGGCACTGCTTCCAATGCGCAAGCTTCCGGTACCGCTTCCAATGTTCAGACTGACAGCGCTGATACATCAAGCAGCGACGGCACGGTCCAGGTCGGCATCAACTTAGACAAGATGATGGCTGGACAGAAACTTGCCGTGGAAGAAAATATGCAGGTATTCGGCGTTGAGAATCCTCAGAACTTTACTTCCATGCGAACTTCAAACGGCGATAAAATAGTATGCCGTGCGCATGAAGCGGCGCGGACAATAATTAAAGAACTTTATCCTGAGATAAAAGTAGGATTGACTTTAAGTTTGCACGATATTCAGGCCGTGCCCGGTGGAGAAGAAAATGCAGTCAACGTATGGAACGATGAATTTACACATTATCTTCCCTATATTCAGAATGATGATTTCCTCGGCATACAGAATTATACCCGTTCTGTTATTGGAGCAGACGGCCAACTTCCTACACCTGATAATGCAGAGCTTACTCAGATGAATTATGAATTTTATCCAGAAGCCCTCGAACATGTTATCCGAAAAGCCGCGCAGGATTTTAAAGGAGAACTAATCGTCACGGAAAATGGCGTTGCCACCAGCGACGACAAACGTCGGATTGCTTTTATAGAACAGGCTCTTAGTGGAGTACAAAACTGTATTCGTGACGGTCTTCAGGTAAAAGGATATTTCCACTGGAGCCTTTTAGACAATTTTGAATGGCAAAAAGGCTACTCCATGACTTTCGGACTGATTGCTGTGGATAGGACTACACAGACACGTAATTCCAAAGAAAGCTTATCTTATCTTGGAAGTTTTCATAAATAGCTCTACTTATATACATTTTTTCTTTTCATAAAAAACAGGAATCCGGATTTTCGTATAAAATGAAATCCGGATTCCTGTTTTTCGTTATAGATTTTTAAGAAATGCTTATCCACAAAATTTTATGCAAGTTTCATTCCTTTTCCTCACCCTGTAATGCAGCCTTCTTGTCGGCGATACGCTTCTGCACTCCCACCATTTCATCTTTATCAAGGGTACAAAGGCGCATGGCAATCAATGTGACAACCCAGCCTATAAGAGGCAGACCGTACATAAGCACCATCGTCATCCAGAAAATTCCCCCGGTTAATTCATCGGTCGGCTGCGGCATCGTCGCCCGGTATCCGATTAACGCAACCGCTCCTGTAGCGATTAATGCGCTGGCGGAAGATACAAGCTTATCTATCAGACTGTATACGCCGGATACTACTGCCGGTATATATTTGCCGCCGCGGTCTAGTTCATAGTCGATTACGTCTGCCATAAAAGCGTTGGTTCCGGTAGTAACACACATTTTCGTGGCATTTTGTGCTAATGTTAAAATAACATAGAGAACCATAAGCGGCATGGACGCCGAAATAGCGCGGGTGTTCCCGCCCAGATGTAAAAATACAAAGAAAAGTATCGTTGCGCATGTTACATAAATACACATATAAGTCCATGATACAATCGTCTTTTTATTTCCATGCTTTCCTGCATATTTAGCGCCTATAAAAGCGAACAGAATGGAAGGAATAATGCTTATTGTGCTAAGTGTGGTATGTATTCCCATATTGCCAATTATAATACCGCCAAGCATTGTAGTAATAATGGACTGGCTTGCCACCTGCTGAGCAATCTTATCAGATGCACCGGATGCGATATAGCACTGCAGAGGACGGTTGTTTTTTAACACTTCCACCATATCTTTCAGCTTTAGTTTTTCCTTCTTTCCGGTAATACCCACAAAATTTTCCGGTTTATCATATTCAGAAATACCAATGCAGGTAAATATAATACCAATGGCTGATACTGCAACAGTCACCCAACAGACACTGGCTAAAAATTCCAGATTATAACTGCCATATTTGGGCAGCAGTATCACAAAATTGACTATGCTTAAAGCAATCGGAACCACATAGTTAAAGATTGTACTCCACACGCCTACCATCGGACGCTGTTTAGGATCATTTGTCATCAGGGCATATAAAGTCTGACCTGTCATATTGTATAGCGTGTAGCCAATAATATAGATAACATACAATACTATAAAAGCCACAGCTCCAAGCCCTTTGCCAGCCGCCCAGTTATACATCATCAATGTAGCGAATATCATAATCAGCCAGCCGCTGACCAGCAGAATACGAACTTTTCCGAAACGGGTGTTTACCTTGTCATAAACAAAAGCAATCATCGGATCCGTAATCGCGTCAAAGATACGAGTAAAGGTCAATATCCCGCCTACCGCTACCGTTGCAATGCCAAAGCCCAGATTGGCGCTATAACTTGCCATTCCAAGCAGACTGTAAAATCCCATACTGCAAAATGCGTTGGTTGCTACCATAATAATTTGCCACAATTTTGCCCGACGGTACTGTACTCCATCAGTTTCAACCGGACTCACCTTACTTTGAGACATACAAAAATCCTCCTTTGAAATTGATATAAATAGCCTACGGTTCTTTTATATCAATTATACAAAAAAGGATTTTTAGCGTTGTTTCCTATTTCATTATTTCATTAATTATTTCGTGAAAGTTAAAAAATCTTATAACTTAAATCCATTATAAATATTATACATATTTCTTTAATACTGCTCGCACCGCACCTGTGCCCGCAATCATTTCTTCCAAATAACCTATTACGGATTCTGCCATACCCACCTCATACAGATTTACACCAAAAATCTCAGCATTTTCTAAAATAGACTTAACTGCGGTTTCTTCCACAGTTCCGCCAAGCTTTAATCCTGAAACACAGGGACATACCGTATCCAGAAGCGGATCAGGGCTAAGTTCAAAGGCTTTACCCTCATCATTAATCCCCATCAGATAACGCAGCCATCCGGCAAACAATAACGGAATCAATTTTAAATCTTTTACATCCAGTTGCGGATCTGCCTGATACGCTTTAATGGTCTCTCCAAAGCGGATTGCCAATTTCTGTGAAGTATCCGTAGCAATGCGCTGCGGCGTATCCGGCATGAACGGATTCGGAAACCGGACATTAATTACAGTATCAAGGAACTCTTTTGGGTCCAAAATGCTCGGATTGACAACTACCGGCAGCCCTTCCCTATATCCCACTGCTTCTATCAGCTTCTTTAATTCCGCATCCTTCATTTCCTCGGAAATTTTCCCATATCCAAGAATACAGCCAAAAACCGCAAGACAGGTATGTAATGGATTCAGGCAGGTACACACCTTCATTTTTTCTACTTTTTCCACTGTTCCCCGCTCAGTAAATATTAACCCGCCTTTCTCAAGCTCCGGTCTTTTGTTGGGAAAGGCATCCTCAATTACCAAATACTCACATTCCTCGGCATTGACAAACGGCGCCACATAAGTATTTTTGGAAGTAACCACCGGCTCCAGATCTTCCACACCGTCCGACTTCAAAATCTGCTCTACAGAAGCATCCGGGCGCGGTGTAATCTTGTCAATCATACTCCATGGAAAAGAAACTTTGGATTTGTCATTGACATAGGTCTTAAACCCTGCATCAGCCAACCCTCTCTCCACCCAGTTATCCGCAAAAGCACTGACAGCCGCATACAGTTTATCACCGTTATGGGAACAATTATCCATGCTTACCATAGCAATAGGCTTTTCCCCCGCTTTATATCTGAAATACAGCAAAGACGCCACTTTTCCAATATAACTTGATGGTCTGTCAGGGCCAGCCGCAAAATCAGCCGTTATCGCCGCAAGAGGTTCTCCTTTCCCATTTACAAGACTATATCCCTTTTCCGTAATAGTAAAGCTGGCAATTTGAAGAGAATCCTTTTCAAATATTTCCTTTAATCGTCCATACTCCGCACTATTTTCAGAATCCAGGATAAGAGATTCCATAACGCTGCCAACCACCGTTTTCTCAATATTCCCGTCTGCTTTTAATGTCACGGCAATACTATAATCATCATGAGGACGATTCATTTTCTCAATAATTTCATAATCAAAGCCTTCCGCTACCACCAGCCCTTTATCCAAAATACCATCATTCAAAAGCTTCTGTACCACATTTGCCTGAAATGCGCGAAAAATATTTCCTGCACCAAAATGTATCCAAAACGGATTTTCCCTTGTCGCCTTCATAACTCTTCCGCGCTCAAATTTCGGTAGCGCATATCCAGCTGCTTCCCATTCTGACCTGTTGTGCAGCCCTTGTTCACTTAATTTCATTGCTTTACCCCTCCCTGTCATTTCTCTAACTTATCCAGCATATCCCATATGCCCCACATATACATAATGCCAAGCGCTCGGTCATACAACCCATATCCGGGGCGAACATTGCCTGGCCCCTCATCCCACAGATGGCGCCCGTGATCAGGACGGATATATCCCTTAAAGCCGCAGTCATGGTATGCCTTGATAATATCCAAAATACCCGTATCTCCATCACCGTCACGGTGGCTGGCTTCCAAAAAGTCGCCATTCGGGAAATGTTTTACATTGCGGATATGTGCAAAGGCAATACGTTCACAGTGTTTGCGCACAATTTCTGCGACATTGTTGTTAGGATTGGCATTTAAACTTCCCGAGCATAAAGTCAGACAGTTATATGGATCATCAACCATCTTTAGAAATTTTTCTATGGACTCCTCATCAACCAACAGACGAGGTAGACCAAAAATATCCCACGGCGGATCGTCCATATGAATTGCCATCTTAATGTCACATTCATGGCAGACCGGCATCAAAGCATCCAAAAAACATCTCAGGTTTTCCCACAATTTTTCCTTAGTTACAGACTTGTATGCCTCAAATAATTCGTCCAGCTTACTCATACGCTCCGGTTCCCACCCCGGAAAAGTCAATCCATGCAGATTGTTTAAAATATAGTTTGCCATTTCCTTTGGATCATTGTGAATTTTATCCGCCTCATAATATAACGCCGTGGAACCATCTCCTACTGGATGAAACATGTCTGTACGTGTCCAATCAAAAACTGGCATAAAGTTATAACAAATCACTTTAACGCCAAACTGAGATAAGTTCCGAATTGTTTGAATATAATTTTCGATATACTGGTCACGGCTGGCTGCGCCTATTTTTATATCATCATGGACATTGACCGATTCCACTACATCCATATTGAAGCCATACGGTTCAAGCTGTTTCTGTACCTTGCCAATTTCTTCTACTTCCCATACTTCACCTGGCAGTTTATTATGCAGCGCCCAGACTATACTTGTAACACCTGGAATCTGCCTAATATCCGACAGCTTGATATTATCGTTGCCTTCTCCATACCAACGAAAACCCATTTGCATAAGAAAACCTCCTACTCGTTTATATTATGTATATTTTACTTTACTCTTTAAAATAGAATGTTTCCAAATTCATTTTTTCTTTCTCTTATTCGTGACAGATTTTACAAACATTATTTTTCTAACCTAAACACGAATTTAATAACACATTTTGTTCTGTATGTTGTATACTTAGATACAGCTAATCCACGAAGGAGGACTGTTTATGCACATAAAAAACAATATTGATATCTTAAATTTTCTAAAACAGATCAAGAAATGTTCTTCAGAAGTATTTTTTGAAACTAAAGAGGGGGACTGCATTGCCTTGAAATCCACCTTAAGTCAATATATTTTCTGTACAATAGCTCAAAATCCACAGTTGCTCCAAAGCGGAACTATACGCTTTGAGCAGGAAGAGGACAGAAAGCTTTTAGATAATTTCTTATGTAGTTAGTTATACGGCGACCAAACTATGCAAAATGAAAAGATGCTGGCTCCGTTATGTATGGAATGCAGCTCGGAAATGAGGAAATATGAATATTCAAGAAAAATTGGACTTTTTTCAGCAGTTAATTCAATGCAGCTATAATTTAACACTGCGCAGTTATAAACCGGAACTTGTCCTTGCACATTCCGAAATTAAGGAAGATACTTACGCAAATGATGAGGCTTTGATTTTATTGAGTTTGGAAAAACCAATTAGGAAACATCTGGAAAGCAAAACATGGGAGCCCCTATTCTTTGACGACTATCTGGGACTGATATGGATTGTGGCATTTGAACAGGAAAAAGGCGCCCTGCGAGGCATCCATATTCTGGGGCCTGCCTATTCCGGAAGAAATTCCTATCAGGTAATCAAAAAGGAACTGGATAAACATAATCTGTCTGTAAATATCAGAGCAAAAGTTTTTCGGCTCTTTGATGATTTTCCGATTGTTCCTATCAACCAGCTCTTTCAGTATGCCGTTATGCTGCATTACTGTGTCACTGGTGAAAAAATTACTACAAATAATATTCATTTTACAGATGAATCCTCTCAAGACACATCTTCCACCAAAATGAACATTTTTACAGAAGATCACCGTGGAATATGGATTGCAGAACAGGAATTTATGAATATGCTGCGAGAAGGAAATCCCAACTACCTTGACGCTCTTGCACGCTCCTCTAGATTAAGTGACGGTCCACGATTTGATGTAGGTGATTCCCTGCGCAAAGCAAAGTCAACTTCTATTGTCCTTTTGACTCTTTGCTCTAGGGCTGCTATCGAGGGCGGAATAAATCCCTCTGTTGCCTATACGCTGAATGATTATTATATGCAAATAATCGAGGATTGTAAAAACATTGCGGAAGTGTCAAACGCCTGCAGCACTTTAATGGAAGACTATGTGCAGCGGGTTCGTCAAGAAAAAGAAAAAAGCGCTATCTCCGCACAGATTAAAAGCGTATGTGATTACATTTCCATACATATTAAAGAAAAACTGTCCATTGCCGCTCTAGCAGAGGAGGCCGGCTATACAGAATATTACTTTTCCCACAAATTCAAAAATGAAATCGGCTGCAGTGTGGCGGATTATATCAAACGCGAGAAAATCCGCCAAGCCAAATTGCTGCTTTCCGGAACAAGACTGAGCATCCAGGAAATCAGCGATGAACTATCCTTCGGTTCCAGAAGCTATTTTTCTTCCTCTTTCCAAAAAGAGACTGGACTGTCCCCCAGTGAATATAGGGAACAGAATATGAAAATTTAATTATCTGATTTTTTCCGGAAAACCTACTTTTTTCTGCACTTTACGCAGGGTTTTGTTAGCGTAATAACCGGCTTTTTCCGCATTCGCTTTAATAATTCCGTCGATATATCCTTTGTCCTTGCTAAGATTATCAAATCTCTCCTGTAGCGGACGCAAAATATCTACAACCGCCTCTCCGACCGCCATTTTAAAGTCGCCATAGCCCTTGCCGTCGAACTCTCTCTCTGTTTCCTCCGGTGTTTTATTAGTACATACGCAATATATATCGATAAGATTTCGTATGCCGGGCTGCTCTTCACAATAGCGCACCTGTCCTTCCGAATCCGTAACCGCCCTTTTGAATTTGCGGATAACCGTATCGGCGTCGTCCATAAGGTATATGCTCGCATTCGGATTCTCGTCCGACTTTGACATTTTCTTCGTCGGATCCTGAAGCGATTTGATACTCGCACCGGTTTTGCCGATATACGCTTCGGGAATTGTAAAAACATCGCCGTAAATCGAATTAAAACGCTGAGCAATATCTCTGGTAATCTCAAGGTGCTGCATTTGGTCCTTACCTACCGGCACCACATCTGACTGGTAAAGCAGAATATCGGCTGCCATCAGCACAGGATAAGTAAAAAGCCCCGCGTTGATATTATCCGCATGCTTTGCCGCCTTGTCCTTATACTGAGTCATACGGTTTAATTCGCCCATATATGTAAAGCAGTTTAATATCCATGACAATTCGGCATGCCCTGAGACATGCGACTGAAAATATATGCAGTTTTTCTCAGGGTTCAAGCCCGCCGCAATATAAAGCGTGAGCAGATTTCTTGCACGCTTGCGCAATTCCGCGGGATCTTGTCTTATAGTAATCGAATGAAGGTCTACCACAGAGTAAAAACACAGATATTCGTCCGCTAACGTCACCCAGTTCTTAAGCGCCCCCAGATAATTGCCAAGCGTCAGACTTCCCGTTGCCTGCATACCGCTGAATAGTACCTTTTCTCCATCTATCATAATTAAGTTGATGCTCCTTTCCCGACCTTAAGGTCTATGCCGAGACAAAAAACGACACAACTAAGTTTAACATTGCATTCATGGTTCGTCAATACTGTCTGGCATACGAAAAGTGGCAACTAATGACACTTTACTTTTAAATATTCGTATACTCCTACTAATAAGACTCTTATATACTTAACTTATCCTCTCATAATTGCATCTTCCACAATCTTTAGCAAATACTCCTTCTTAGATAAATCACCCAAGTCATCAAATATTGCATTATATGCTACCAATGCAGTTCTGACATATTGTGCATTATTTTCAAACAAATCGCGATTAAGATTTAATCCAATCTCGTCCGCATACTGACAACAAAAAGTAATTATTGTTCGAGTATTACCTTCTCTGAACGGATGTACTCGCCATAACTTCGCCAACGAATCCGCAAACTGTACTGCAGCTTCATGTTTATTCATATCATTCCATGATTTTTCTCTCATTACCCACAAAATATCTTCTGCATCCTTTGAAATAGACAACATATCAGAATAATCAATGGATATTCCACCTAATACCGGTTCTTCTTTATAAATATTCAATTTTCTTGCTTGTCCTGCCCATTCATAAATATCCTGAAAAATATATTTGTGTACTTCCAAAAGATGCTTATAATCGTATGATCCCGGCAAAGGATTTATTGCAATCTCTTTCAAACGATATGTCACATAATCCGCCTCTGCATCGTCTAAAAGAGCTTTATCCTTTATATGCAAAAGATTTTTTAATACATTACAATCCTCATAAATATAGATATCCTGCATAAATCTATGCCTCTTTTACTTTGTACTTCTTATCAAGATACTGCTTAATATCTGCCATTGTAACTTCACCACGTTTTTCTTTCTCAATATATTCCTTAAACTCTTTCGTTGGTTCAAGTCCATCCACCTTTATCATTCCGACCGCATAATCCCATGCCTGTATATTTGTCATTATATTCTCCTCCGCTTCTCTCAATAATATTATGTTATATATCATAACAAAATCTTCCGCAAAATTCTATATCCCAATAAAACATTTTATATTTGTTATTTCAAGGTTCTTTCGAAATACATCTTATATCACACCTTTAAACTTTTTCATTTCTTAAAAACAAAACGAAACAGGGCACTCATAACAATATGAATGCCCCTTCATCAACCCTAATGGATAGTTACTCCTAATCTTCTTTTTCTTCACAGCCGCAAGTCTCTCTGTTATCTCTAAACGGTCTTGCTTCAAACCTCGGTTCAAATTTCAAATCATCGCAGCCACAGTCATTGTTGTTGCCGTTGTTCATGCCGCTGTTGCAGCCGCAGTCATTATTATTGTTATTACTGCAACTGTTGTTATTGTTGTTTGAACATGAGTTCTGCCCTTGACAGCTTCCGCGTCCATTGTTCCCCATTAATAAAAATAGTAAAATAATCCACGCATTCATAGATGTTTCCCTCTCCTTTTTTCTCATAAGATATCTTATGCAAAAAGGAGCAGTCTGCCACTATTTTGTCAGTACCCGTTTGCGAATATACCTAAATGTATAATCTTCGCCTTTTTCGGCAAGCATTCGCAGCAACAGTTCCAGTTTCCTTTTAGTGCTTTTATGAAGCATTGCCAAGCCTTTCCCCTTTTTATAATACTCAAGCGGTGATTTATCTGTATAATTCTTTCCATTATATACTTTAGACGCCGCGATTCTGTCCATCAACATCTCCACAATATACTCATTCGGCATAGGCACGGGCACAATTTTCCCCTCGGTTTCACTATAATCGAGCCAATACTCAAAATGGTGCCTGTTTCTGCCCTTATGGTGCAGCCATGCGGAAGAATAACCTATGTCCTCGCGCTCGGCATTATTGGGACTCCTGTAACCCTGATAATATTTGGCACCAGCAAGAAATTCCGTCGGGCTGTATTTGGACAAATCATGTAAAAGTCCCTGTTTATATAAGCCTACCTTAAAGCAGCCCTTCATCACCAAATATCTATGGTATGTTACTGTCTTGAAATGAAGCCACGCCTTGTTCATATGTTTTTCTTTCCTTTTAATGTATTTGATTTTATTGTGCCAAACACAGCAATCGAACGCGGCGGAAGCATAACCTTATCGAGCTGCATTGCTTCCGATAATTGCTTTTCCTCTGTCTGCTGCTTTGCCGGCACAGACTCTTTTTTTGCCGCTTTTGATACTCCCGCAGATTTGCCTGCCATTTCATCTTTTGCCGCATATGTCGTGAAAAGCTGCGTCCATTCCCGCCCTTTTGATATCTGCGGCAGACCAAAGCTATAAGGTTCCCAATACATATTCACCGCTATATATAACAGCCCGCAATCCGCTTCACCTTTATTTCCGTAGCGTGTGCAGTACATAATTCCGAGACTTCTGCTATCCGCTTCCATATCCGGTATCCATGCGTCTTTTCCATGAAAAGAAATATCGGGGAAGCCGCATGAAAAATAATCCATTCCCATAAGCAGCTCTTTTGCATGCAAAACCGGCTGTTCTTTGCGAAAAGCGATAAGCTCTTTGACGTAATCAAAAAGCTCTCTATTGGTTTTAAGCCTATTCCATTGCAGCCAGCACAACGGATTATCCTGACAATACGGGTTATTATTCCCTTCCTGCGAATTGGCAAATTCGTCCCCGCTATAGATAAGCGGCGTTCCCTGCGACAGCATTACAAATGACAGCGCGTTTTTCATCTGGCGCATTCTCAGCTCCAATATCGCTTTTTTGCGGGTTTTTCCTTCCACGCCGCAGTTCCAGCTATAATTCTCGTTTATACCGTCCTTATTATCCTCGCCGTTTAATTCGTTGTGCTTACTATTATATGAAACCAAATCGCACAGACAGAATCCGCTCTGCCTTGCCATATAATTTACTACGCTCCTGTCTGAATAATTCTGACGGCAAAGGTTCATCAGACTGCCAATCATATCGGCATCGCCCTTTAACAACTTACGCATCTCATATAAAAAGGCGTCGTTCATAAAACCGAAATTCTTATATTCTGTTTTTCCTGTTTCCGCGCCGCTTATCGAGTAGTCGTCCTTCTCACCGATAAGCTTCGTCTTGGCAAAAAGCGGCTCAGTTTTCAACAGCTTAATCGGAATATCCATACCCATTAGCTGAAATCCGTCCACATGGTATTCAATTACCCAGTATTTCAGTATATCTATTATTTTTATATGACTGGTTCCCGGCGGAAAATAAAACTGCAGCATTACTTCTATTTTATTGCGGTGCAGCGCCTTTACCATATCCTTAAACTCCGTCACCGCGTCTTTGTTATAGGAATAGGCGTATTTAGGCATAAAATATAAGCCTTCCTGATAACCCCAATAATTGACTCTTGTAGTCAATATCTTATCCGCACCTTCTTCTTTTATCTCAACCTGCTTTGAATTTCCTGCTTTATAAGCGTTCGCCGCCTCTTCCATGCTCATCGGCTGATTTTCTTCTTTAAAAACCTCGTCAAATTCATACGACGGCATTAACAGTACAGAAGTTATTCCCAATTCCTTTAAATACGGAATTTTCTCCCTTATTCCCGCATATGTCCCCCGACAGTTTACCCCCGAAGATTTATGTTTGGTAAAACCGCGCACATGCAGCATGTATATAATACTGTCCTCAAATGAATATAAGGGAGCCGAGTCGCCTTCCCAATCATAGACGTCCTCATATACCTTGCAGCGTGAAGGCGTATCCTTCACTTCTCCGTATTTTCTGTCTCTATCCAGTGCCATCGCATAAGGGTCCTGAATAAGCTCATCGCCCTGATAGAAAAGGTATGAGCAGTTCCTGTCCTGATAGCCTTTAAGCAGCATGGAATATATATTCCCGCGTCTGTATTCCTTAGGAAATGGAATATAGGCGCCGGATTTATTGTTCTTATCATATAAAACTATGCCAAAATCGGTCTCTTTCTCACAGACCGCCGAGATATGCAGCCCTTCCGGTACAAATTTCACACCTAAAGGGTAAATATCCGAAGCTGTAATGTTAAAAGATTTGCGCATGTAATTCCTCCCGGTGTAATAAATGCAAAATAACCGATAATTCAACCATTTTATATATTTTACCATATTTCCCCGATAATCAAAACAAAAACTTTGAATATCGGGGAAATT
>JAMPHY010000018.1 GCA_023663185.1 Clostridiales bacterium
GGTATCCCTATTTCACTTTTAAAGTGGAAAAATCGGCATTAGCCGATTTCCCCTTTTTGTCTAGTCCTGAGTTTCCTTTTTCACCACAAGATTTATATCATCAAGCCCGGTCACATTGACGTTGCGGTTGACTTTAGCGTCGTAGGTGTCAGCTTTGATGATTTCTGACAAATCTATGCCGGTTGCTTCTTTCATGCTCTCAAACAGTTTCGCCATAACGACAGGTACGTTACCGGCAACCTGATTAACACCGTTTCCGTCCCCGTCTCCGCCGATAATAGTGATTTTATCAATCTGTCCTAACGGTTCTGCAATCTTAGCAGCGATGTCGGGCAGCACCTTAATCATCATTTCAGCTACGGCAGCTTTATTGTATTTGGCGTAAGCTTCGGCTTTGCGCTCCATTGCCTCGGCTTCGGCGATACCTTTTGCCTGAATTGCAGAAGCCTCAGCTTCACCGACGGCGCGGATACCCTCCGCTTCCTGTTCTTTTGCGAAACGGTCAGCCTCTGCCTGCGCTTTTCTTGCTTCTGCTTCGCGCTGCGCTTCAAATTGCTTTGCCTCAGCGTCTTTCTGTCGCTGGTAAAGCGCTGCGTCGGCTTTCTGCTGTGCCGCGTATTTATCCGCCTCAGCCTGTTTTTTGACTTCTGCTTCCAAAGCGCGCTCTTTTACGGCAACCTGTTTCTGTTTAAGTTCGATTTCGCGCTCCTGCCTTGCAATATCGGCGTTGGCGGTAGTAATCTCGATAGTTTTACGCTGTTCCTCTTTCTGAATTTCGTATGCAGCGTCCGCCATAGCTTTTTTGGTATCCGATTCCTGCTGCAATTCGGATTTCTTAATCGATAACTCTGTTTGCTTCTTAGCAATTTCGGTCTGCGAGGAAACGGCGGCGTCATTGGCGTCCTTATCGGCGGCAGCCTGTGCTACTTTGATATCTCTTTCGCTTTCCGCTCTTGCGATGGCAGCAGTCTTTTTGATTTTTACTATATTATCAATACCGAGGTTCTCTATAACGTCGTTCCCGTCTACGAAGTTCTGTACGTTGAAGCTTATGATATCAAGCCCCATTGCCGCAAGGTCGGGCTCGGCGTTTTCTTTTACCAGATTGGCGAATTTCTGTCTGTCGGAAACCATTTCCTCAAGCTTCATTTTACCTACAATCTCACGGACATTTCCTTCTAAGACTTCCCTTGCCACGCCTGCTATGTATTCCGTATTTTTATTAAGGAAGTTTTCGGCGGCAAGACGGAGTTTATCGGGATCGTTACTTATTTTAATATTAACTGTGGCGTCTACGTTGATGTTGATGTAGTCCGCTGTAGGAACCGCATTGCTGGTTTTTACGTCAATAGGAATAAGCCGCAAATTCAGCTTATCCAGACGTTCCAAAAAAGGAATGCGGATGCTTGCCTTGCCGATTACGATGGTGGACTTCTTCTTAAATCCGGAAATTATATAAGCCATATCCGGCGGCGCCTTCACATATCCGACAGCTAAGAAAAGAATGAGAAGAATTATTATGGCGATAATTATGATTACTATTAATGCTGGCATGGTGTACCTCCCTTATTTTGTTCCAGATAATTTACGAAGTAAATTTTCTGTTGTTGGTATAAACTCTGGTTACATTTATTCTACTACATATTTCGGCAAAAAGAAACAATTTTGTCAAATTCCGTCTCCGAAATTTCGTTTTGCGAGAAACCAGCTTTTTCCAATATTTTCACGCAATCGGCGGCTTCTTTTGCGTCCATTTTCCATAAGCCGTTATCGGCTAACCAGTTAATTTGCTCTTCGTAGTTGAGCATTTTAGCTAATTCTTTGTTCTTTCTTGCAGTTTTGCGGATATAGTTTTGATAACGCATAACCAGTCTGCCGTTTATGTCGGAATTACGGTAATGGTAGATAAATACAAGCTTTTTAGCAAGTGGGCGGCATATCAATACAATTATAATAAATGTAGCTATAAGGCAGAATATTCTAATATATAGCAGTCTGGTCTGTTCGTCTATCACGGTATCTTCTTCGGCGTCGGTGTCTTCGTCGTCCTGAATATCGGAGTCCTGACCGCTTGCAAGGAAATTCACAAGCCGGTCCCAAAGGCTCTCGCCGGGTTCTTCTTCATATGAAAAAGGAGTTACGTCCGCCACAATCCAGCCGACTTCACTATCGTAGACTTCCACCCAAGCATGAGCATTGGCGTCAGTCGCTTCTACGGAAACTACCGCATTTGTATTAAGTGGTGAAAAACCGTCATAGTAATTACTGTATTCTTCATCGGTAAGCAGCGTGCCCCTGCCAGCGATATCGGACGGATCAATGGCGTAACCTTCAACATATTTTGCAGGTATGCCAAGATAACGGAAGATAAGGGTAGCGGCGCTGGCAAAGTGCGCACAGTATCCACGTTTATTTTCGGCAAGAAAATAGTTGATAAAATCTTTTCTATACGGAGTCATGCCGGGGCGCAGCGTGTAGGGGATATTTTCCTGATAATATTCTAAAAGCGCCTCGACCGCCATTTGCGGATTGCCATAGCAGGAGATGAGTCCTGCCTTTTCTACAAATTCTTCTATAACTTCCAGATTTTCCTCCGGTACATACAGCCATTCCAAAACTTTCGCGTCTTCTTCCGGCTCATACACATAACGCCCGCCTGTTTGCGAAAAATCTTCGTCCGCACTTTTTAATGCGCCCTCATACACCCGCGGATAATAAGTATATTCTTGAGTACGCCCCAGATAGACCGCTTTATCCGTCTCCACGCAGTAGTAGGGCAGATACACGCCGATTGCCGCCGCCACATTTGTAACCTTGATAACGCCTTTTGCCGAGTAGTCCATGCCATCATCATAGCGCTTTGTAAGGAGTAATGCCGTCTCATCGGGGCTGGTTGCTATTGGTTTACTTGAGTCAATAGGACTCCATTTATTGCTGTACGGAGCATAGAGTCTGCCTTCAAAAGTCTTTAAATATACACGTTTATCATCATATGGCGCAAACTCTACAATTAAGTCTGTTTGCAGGTCGAGCCTGACAGAGCTTACTGCGCCCAGCGTGCCCTGCGTGAGTCCGCCTGTATTTGTGGAAAAATTAAACAGCCCCATCAAGCCGAGAATGGAGATGTTTTCTACGGTATCCATCGTGCTTTTCTTAATTGCGCTCATAGTATGGGCGCCTTTAAGCTGTTCTTTAGGGAAAATTATGGAAAAAGCGCCGATTAAGACAGAGCTTATTATTAAGACCGCTGCCACTACTAACGCATTGGTCTGCACAGCATAGGTATATGTAATCTTTTTGCGCTTATTTTGTAATTCATAGGTATTATTATTCTGTGTCAGAGCATAGTGACCGTTTGCACCAATTATGTAAACCAAAATCAATGCGCTCACATACATTACCACATATAGTATATCGGGTTCCATTTCAAGATACATGGGTATCAGCATTATGACGCCGCTTAAAAATGGAAACCGCATTTTACGGGAAACCATAATATTAGTAGTAATGCAGCATATACAGCCGATAAAGCTCATGGATATAGTAACCGATGCATAACGGTTTCCGACCTGTTCGCTATAATTCCTCATCGCACTTGTATCAAAGAATACTGCCGCACGCTCGGATATACTATTTGCTATGGCGTAAAATCCGCTGTTTATATAAGTGCGGAACAGATTGCCGAAGAATAGGACTAAGAACAGCAGGAATATATAGCCTATAGTTTCCGAGTGTCTATTATAGTAAAGCATGGAGCAGAACATTGCGCATAAAAAGATTATTACATGGAGAGTAACCGCGGAATAGTTTATATTAAATGAGGATAAAAAGCAGCCCATAGCGCCCATCACAATTAAATATACGAGCAGTCCTTTAAGGAGCAGCGTATATTTACGTTTCTCTTCATGGCAAACGCCGTCGCAGTTTATTATAATTCCATTTTCCTGAAAAGCTGTACTTTCTCTTTCCTTTTTATTCCTTTTAACGTTACTCATCTGTGTCTCCTTCGTTTAACCGTTCTCCATCATTACGGCTTGTATTGAACTGTCCTTTAAGCCGATACAAAGATAAACTTTTAAATACGGGAAAAAACTGCCGATTAGTCTCAGCCATTCTCCACTCATGCGCGCGGCAAGAGGAAACTTGTATATTTCCGAGTAAGCCCTGACTAATTCGGCGTCTGAACCGCACCTGTACTCATTAAAGCAATATTCCGACTGATTCCAACATAAGATACACACCGGAAGTCTTTGACGCATGAACGAAAGGGCGAGGGCATATGTATACATGAGGATATCCTGCGCCGCCTGCTCGTTTCTTATCAGGTTAGGAAACAATACCATCTCGCTCCCTGACGTTGCGACTCTGTCCTTAACCATTAACTCGTTACATCTTGCCGATATTTTCCAATGGATATCTCTGATACGGTCGCCCGGAATATATTCTCGAATATCGCTCACTTCGCTGAAATCGCTGCCTTTATGCGTGCTTTCATCAACCTCCGCCGCCCCCGCCATGAAATGTGTAATATTCGGCAGCGTATCGGCAGCCAAATTGGGCAGCACATATAACTCGCCTGAAATATCTATCGGTTTTCTTATAATAATAAGTCCCATTATATCTTGAAGGGAAAGTGTATCGGCTTCTATAGTAAAACGTCCTAGATTTATGAAACGGAACGATAACTTAAGCGTGCTTTCTCCATGCGCTTTAATCGGCATTTCTATAACTCTCTGGGCTGTGTTTTCCAGAAAAGTATTTGATAATGATAATTTCATGCTGCTTTGAAGCGCGGGAAACCATGCACGATTTTTAAGCCTTATCTCCATCAACACTTCTTCGCCGTAGTTTAACGTGCTTTTGCCTATTCCAAGCTCTGCTTTGAGGTTCTTATATATATAGAAGGCTCCTGCTATTGATATAAACGGCGTGGTTGACATAACTATGGCAATAAGTAACAGAAAATAACTGTGAAGGACATAGTAAAGAAAAATATTTAAACTAATGGAAATCAGATATCCTATTATCATAATCGGGCGCAGCCTGAAACTCATTTTTTCTTCCATTAGGCACCTCACTTAACTTTGTGGACTTTTTACGCTTTGCATAAGCGCCTGCATACACGCCGGCAGGTTTTTGCCTTCGGCGCGCGCTCTTGCGCTTAACTTTACGCGGTGTCCAAGCACGTCTAACAGCACGCACTGTACGTCCTGCGCCGTCACGAAATCTCTGCCATCAAGCAGAGCCATTGCCCTTGACATGCGAAGCAGCGCAATTCCCGCACGCGGACTTGCGCCCATCATAAAAAGCTCGTTCGTTCTGGTGGCTTCTACCAATGACACTATGTATTCATAAATTGTGTCGTGCACAAAAATTTTCTCTACATTATCGCGAAGCTGTTTAAATTCATCTACTGAGATAACCGATTTAACAGATGAAAGGTTTTTCCAAACTTCATGTTTAAGCATGGAAATCTCCGAAGCATGTCCGGGATAGCCCATAGATAAGCAGATAAGAAATCTGTCAAGCTGGGAATCCGGCAGCATTTGGGTGCCGGACGAACCGGTAGGGTTTTGCGTAGCGATGACGATAAACGGTTCGTCTAACGCTCTTGTTTCTCCCTCGATACTTACTTGTCTTTCCTCCATAACTTCAAGCAGCGCCGACTGTGTTTTAGGCGAAGTACGGTTTATTTCGTCTGCAAGAAACAGATTGCAGAAGATAGGGCCCTTATGAAATTCAAAATCCCCGCTTTTATTATTATACATGGAAAAACCTAAGATATCGCTAGGGAGTACGTCCGGCGTAAACTGCACCCTGCGATAATCTAAAGAGAGCGCCTTTGCAAAGGTAGTTGCAAGAGTGGTTTTGCCGACGCCCGGAATATCTTCCATTAAGATATGTCCGCCGCCAATCATCGCCGCTAATACTTTGCGCACTACATATTCCTTGCCGCGCAGTATACTATTTACTTCGTCCTGAATTGCTTGAAGATTATCCTGATACATTTTGTTTTCCTCCCAATCCCAATCGTATAGACTCGCAAATCCGCGCTTGCAGCGCTTTGTGTCCGATTTCATCGGACATTTGCTCGTTAATGGCGCAGTAAAAACAAATGTCTGCTGCGCAGACGCTTGTTTTTACTTTGCGCCTAATTACATCATACACTTTATTGACGAAAAATGACATACTATTTTTAAATATAATAAATGCACATTAACGGGGGTGGGAAAAATTTATAAAAAATTATGCAAAAAAATATATGAATATTTGGGAAAATATAGTATGATATAGATACGGAACTAATTAAAAATCACTCTTGATAGGAGAAGAATTATGCTGGCTACTTTAATACCATTATTTGATGAAAACGTGGCGGTACGTGCCTATTCATTATTTGCGCAGAAGGAGAATTTCCTCTTGAATCCGAGTCTTCTTGGAACAGGGCGTAATGACGGGGCTGCGAGTATTGCCGGAATTGACATTATCGACAGTATGGGGATTGAGACTTTATCTGTGGACTGTGACATATTTGTTGAAGTTAATAATATTTCCATCTTTTCAGATATTGACTCTGGCGTCCATGCCTCGCATGACAGACTTGTTTTACTGATAGATCCGACGATTAAGCCGGAGGAGATGTATATTAACCGTCTTAAAGAGTTAAAGAAGATGGGATATAAGATAGCGATAAGGAAGCTTCCGGTCGGCAATTTTGAAGAGTATCAGGAAATTCTTAAGCTTATGGATTATATTCTGTTAGACCATAAGAAAATCAACATACGCAATGCCAAAGTATTCTTTGGTAAGGTTTATCCTAATATCAAGCTGTGCGCGGTAAATGTGGATTCACAGGAGGATTTTGATAAACTTAAGGCTGATGGCGGATATGATTTGTATGAAGGTCTTTTCTTCCGTGTGCCAGTTACAAAAGGGCAGGAAGAGGTAGCGCCTTTAAAGATAAATTATATAGAACTGCTGAATCTGGTAAACGCCAATGATTTCGAGCTGACGAAGGCAGCAGACGTAATAGGAAGGGATACTGCGCTTGTTATTTCCTTACTTAAGATGGTAAATAGAATGAGCGTTAATTCCGAGATTACTTCAATCAGGCACGCGGCGGCGATGCTTGGACAGAAGGAATTGAAGAAATGGATTAATACCGCGGTCGCTAATGAGATGTGCGCGGATAAGCCGAATGAAATCACCAGATTATCGCTTCTGCGCGCTAAGTTTGCAGAAAATATGGCTCCGATATTTGAACTTGCCGGATTTTCACAGGAATTGTTCCTGATGGGGCTGTTCTCGGTGCTGGATTTGATTCTTGACAAACCTATGGCGGAAGCGCTCAATATGGTTAAGGTATCTAAGAATATCAGGGACGCCTTAGTTGAAGATAAGGGCGAATTTGCACCCGTGCTGGATTTTATTATCCATTACGAAAGCGCGTCATGGCAGGAAGTATCCAGACAGATGGTATTAAAGAATATTGATATTGATGCGGTATATGAAGCCTATATCCAGTCTTTGAAGTGGTATCGGGATTTGTTCTTGGCGGATTAGTCGGGAGAGACATATATCCCCGCAAAGATGTTATTTAGCGTTATAAGTGCAGTTATTTAGAAAATCAATAAGTATGTCCTTAGGCTCGTCGTCAAAATCGCTGCTGCAGGATAGTTCAATGCAGACGGCATTGCTTTCATACAAGCCAAAAGCCGACGCGCCGCGGGCATACGGATTATTTTCGTTTATATAGCCATAGGTAATGATTGTGTATGTTTGACCATCTAAGTCAATATTTTCTTCACTTACCACATCATAATTAACTTTTGCCGTAGCAAGCCAGTCGTCCATGTTTTCCTCAGCTTTTGCAGCGCTTACAAATTCTCCGAGTAAAAGATAAAGCTGCGCGTCGTACAAATCTATGGTATCGCCTTCGCTGTTTTCATAAGGAATGGCGTCTCCAATCGTCCATGAACAATAGAATAGTCCGTCCGAAGCGAGCGTGTCTTTGTTATCCAGAAGCGTTAAACGGCTATCGGATTTATTCACTGTAAGAATGTCTCCGACATTAATATAACCGTCTTCATTCCATGCGTCTGCCTGATTATTCTCCGTATCAGAAGAAAAAGACGCGCAGCCTGTTAATATAATAATGAAAAATATCGAGCAGAGAATTTTTCTAATGTTCATCGTGGTATCCTTTCATATTGCTCATTTTGACTGAACTCGTGACTTAAATGACGCTCTCGCTATCTGCTATTACATATCGTATCCCACAACTCGCAGTATTCCTCATAATTATCCGGAATCTTGCTTTCGATGTAATAACGTCTTCCGATATAAAATTCCGATAGAAACTCCTGACTGTCCATCATTATTGCGTCTCCATAGCCGTAGGTGGCGTCAAATTCGCCTAGTTCCATATTTGCAAGAATAGGGCAGTCAGCCCATGCAATGACCTTATCATCGATAGAGTAGTCGTCGTCTGCGGGCTCGTTGCCGTTTAAGTCGGATAATACATGAACCCATTGCTGCAGGCTGGCAGGATTATCTGTCAAGAAAAGGAAGCTGCCACAGGCGGCGATATCGCCAATCAATGGGACCTCGTTTCCATATTCATACATCAGGGCGGGGTTTTCTTCGGCTTGTCCGGGCATTGAATATTGGTTTACCTGCACAACAACTTCACCGTCGCCGTTATAATCGCCCGCAATAGCGGCAAATTCGCGTTCCAGAGCTGATTCCACTTCATCGGGAAGCGTATATTTCCCCAGATATGCAATCTGAAGGTCAGGCTCTGTCGTCCAAAAGCCTAACAAAGTCCCTATCAAGTGGAATAAGAGGAGTGCGATGACTACGCCGCCGATTACATACCATTTGCGGTAATACCACCAATTCGACGCTTTCTCGGCTTTTGTCATATTCTCCTCGGGAGAGGACTTGATAAGCTTGGCAAGATTGTCGGCGTCTGCTGTTTTTTCTTTGTCCATATCTTCTACGTTACCGATTCGCATTATTTATTGTTCCTCCGATTTTTATTGATTTTTATTTTTTTCGATTGTGGTGCCGCCGTAAGCATAAGTGACTGGCAGGCATACAAGCGGCGGTTTGGTCTGCATATTTTCCTGCAGGAGAAGTTCTACACACATCTTAGCGATTTCGGGGACCGGCTGTACTATCGTGGAGCAGGTATATTCCATGTTTCCGAAACGCCGCGTGCCGTCAAAGCCTATTACTTGTACGTCTGCGGGGACTTTTATCTTGAGCTTGTTAAGCATCTTGATTACCGAGAAGGCAAGATTGTCCGTTACGCAGAAAATCCCGTCAAAGTTAAGTTTGCCGCCTGATATATTATCTGTAAGAAATTTCTCAAATTCTTCAAAAGAATCTCCGTCGTTGAGGATTTTCATTTCATATTTAAGTCCGCGTGAGAGACAGCCGTTTTCAAATCCGGCTTTCCGCTTGTTAGGCTCGTTATTTAAGGAAGAGCCGATTCGCATAAATGCGACGTTTTTACAGCCTAAATCGGCAAGCGTCTCGGCAGCAAGCTGTCCGCCGGCAAAGTTATCGCAGGCGACGCAGGGGATTGTAGGCCCCATTGAGCGATCGATTGATACAAAAGGGGTGTTTGCTTCTACTATAAGATTAGGATTATAAGTCAGTCCTATAATTCCGTCCACTTTATTCTGCTGCGCCATTGTAACGTATTCCTGCTCAAGTCCCGGATCATAGTCCGTAGAACAGAGCAGCATACGGTAGTTTCTTTTTAAAAGCACTAGATTTATATGGTAGGTGAGCGCAGCAAAAAAAGGAGTGTATGTGTTGGGGACAAGAAGGGCGACGGTATAAGTCTTATTTGCCTTAAGTCCTCTTGCATAACTGTTTACATGGTAATTAAGTTTCTTGATTGCCTCTTCTACCCGTACTTTATAGGCTTCGCCTACCGGCAGCCCGTTGACGACTTTGGATACCGTGCCAAGCGCCACGTCTGCCTCTCTTGCTACATCTTTCATGGTAGGAGCTGCGTTTTCTTTTTTCATATCAATCTCCGTAGGGTTCGGAAGTCTCGTGCTAATTTATAAGATTATAGTGTCAAAAATGAACCGAACCAATTCATAATAATTACATATCGCTATTATAATGTAAAGAAAAGGATTTGTAAAGTAATGCGGGCAATGCACATGAAACGTTATATAAAATATTGCAATAATTTTCAAAATACCAATTAAACATATATAACAAAAAAGCACAAACAAAATTGTATAAAACGACTAAAATTATAAAAAATGACTATATTTTACAGGTGAAATGTTGACTTTATAAAAATATGATGATATATTTATAAACACAATATAAATAACGTTTCACGAAAAGAAAGGAGAGAGGTTATGAGTAAGAACAAGTCGGCGGCTGCCGGACCACAGGTTATGACGGCAAGACCGCTGAAAAGACGTTTAATGGACAACTGGCAGTTGTATGCGATGCTGATTGTTCCGGTTGTACTAACGATTGTTTATAAGTACATACCTATGTACGGCATACAGATTGCTTTTAGGGATTACAAGGCGAGTCGTGGCTTTTTAGGGAGCGAATGGGTAGGCTTTGAATGGTTTACACGCTTCTTTAGCGCTCCGACATTCGGACGTATGATGAAAAATACGATTTTGCTGAGCCTTTTTAGTCTGTTGTGGAGCTTTCCGATTCCGATAATACTTGCGCTGATGTTAAACCAGATGCGCTTCCAGCGTTTTAAGAGAGTTACGCAGACAGTGCTTTATGCGCCGCACTTTATTTCGACTATGGTTATCTGCGGTATGATTCGTATTTTCCTTAGTCCCTCTGGCGGCTTGATTAACCTTATCGCAGGAACGAGTATTGATTTTCTTACAGAATCTAGCGCTTTTCGTACTATTTATATAGCTTCTGGCATATGGCAGGACGCAGGCTGGGGAATCATCGTTTACATGGCTACGCTCTCCAATGTTGATACTTCGCTTTATGAAGCTGCGAAGGTAGACGGCGCCTCTTTGTTCCAGCGTATTCTCCATATAGATATTCCGGCGCTGACCTCGATTATGGTGCTAAACCTGATTATGAGCGCGGGCGGTTTGATGAATGTAGGATTTGAAAAAGTCTGGCTGTTACAGACCGATTTGAATAAGGCAACAAGTGACGTTATCGCGGTATATGTTTACCAACAGGGTATCGAAAATGCCAAGTACAGTTATTCCACGGCGGTAGGACTGTTTAATACGGCAATCAATATTATTCTGCTTATCATAGTTAATAAGATAGCAGGCAAGATATCCGAAGATACAAGCTTTATTTAGGAGGTGCGGTATGAATGCAAAAACAAAATCAGGAAAACTGAGAGGATTTTCCGAAAAGACCAGCGACATAATTCTGGTGGTTATTTGTGCAATATTTTTGTTTATAGTTGCCTATCCGTTATACTATATATTGATTGCTTCAGTATCGAATCCGTATGATGTATATGCGGGCAAGACTTTCCTTTTGCCGAGTCAGTTTACCTTAGACGGCTATAAGTCGGTATTTGCCGATCCGCAGATTTTGACAGGTCTTTTGAACAGCTTTAAATATACTATAATAGGAACAATATTTTCCGTAGTAATGCTTTATCTGTCGGCGTATCCGCTCAGCGTAAAGGACTTGCCGGGCAGGAAATTTATAAGTATTTTCTTCATAATAACGATGTACTTCGGCGGCGGAATGGTTCCGACATATCTGGTTGTAAAGAATACCGGGCTGATTAATAATATATGGGCGCTCTTTTTACCGGGCGGCGTAGCAGTCGGCAATATGATTATTGTAAGGAATTTCTTTGAAAACAGTATTCCGAAGGAAATGATAGAGGCGGCGGAGATAGACGGAGCTTCCAAATGGACGACGTTCATCAAAATAGTCGTTCCATTAAGCCGTTCCATCATGGCGGTTATGGTGGTATTCAGCATGGTAGCTTACTGGAACGACTGGTTTACGGCGATGATTTACCTTCCGTCACCAAACAAGGCTCCGCTTCCGCTTGTACTGCGTAATATTCTGATTAAGAGCTCCGCAAGCGCAAGTCAGGCAAGCACCATATCGGGCGGTTTTGCCGAACTGAATAAAATGGTAGAGATGATTAAGTTTTCGTCTATTATTATAGCGGCGCTGCCGATGCTTATTATATATCCGTTTGTGCAGAAGTATTTTGAAAAAGGCTTTATGGCAGGCGCGGTTAAGGGTTAATGAATGATAGTGATAGTTGAAGGGCTTTAACGCCTTCTATCGTATCGGAAAGGAAATCAAATTATGAGAAAGCATAAAGAATGTAATTATGGAAAAAAGCTTGCGCTTGTCATACTTACGATAGGCGCGGCAATGTCAATAACGGCATGTGGAAATAAAGATTACGGACATCATGAAAAAGGCGTTGCCAATACGGATACTTCTCAGACTGAATTTGACATTATGGGCGGACAGAGCGCGCTTAGCAAAGGCTATGACGACAACGTGGTTTTGAACAAACTCATGGAGGAAACCGGAATCAATATAGAGTGGACCACTATGAGCGAGTCGCTTGGCGAGCAGGTTAATATCCGTATCGCAGGAGATGAGCTTCCGGACGCTTTTATGGGCGTAGGTTTTAGCAATTACGATATCTCACGTTATGGCGATGACGGCACGTTTATCGACTTGACGCCATATCTGACAGAGGAATATATGCCTAACTTAAGTAAGATTTTAGAGGAAAATCCTGATATAAAAAGCGCGATTACTATGGACGACGGATATATTTATGGGCTTCCTTCAGGAGAGCGCATGGGAACGGCAGGTATAGGCGCGCCGGAGGATTACAGTATCTATTCGATTCCTCAGTTTGCCATGATTAATAAGGCGTGGTTGGACGATTTAGGGCTTGAGATGCCGACTACTTTAGATGAACTTCATGATGTGCTCAAAGCGTTTAAGGATAACGATATGAGCGCGAAATATTACGGCAATGCCGCAGGCAGTACTATTCCCATGAGTACGGGCTTCGACCAGTGGTGCTGGGGACAGAATATTTTCTATGCAGGCTTTGGATTTACCAACTGGCCGAATGACGTCTGCAATGATTTGGTTCTAAATGCTGACGGCAGCGTTGAATTTATGTGTGTTACCGATGAGTACCGCGAAGCGATTACTTATTTTCATGACTGGTATGCGGAAGGGCTGATGGACCTTGAAATGTTCAGCCAGTCGGATACGCAGTTGATTTCCAAATGCTCACAAGGCTATGTCGGAGTATCGACATGGTGGTATATCGAAGAGTTGATGGGCGATTATGCGGACGACTATGTATTTTTGCCGATTTTGGACGGACCGGACGGCACGCACAATGTCACAATTCGTACCGGCGGCGGAATCAGCAGCGGACAGCTCAATATTACTAAAGCTTGTAAGAGTCCGGCTAATCTGCTAAAATTCTATGATAGATGGTATGATCCGGAGATAGTTATGCAGCTTCAATACGGACCTATTGGCGTATACTTCACCGGACAGGATGAAGATGGAGTATGGCTGAGCATTTCCGATGAGGAGAGCCGTGAGAAATATGGAAAAGGTTCAGGCGAACTTAAAGGCGAACTCGAGGTAGCGGGACCGAAGCTTATCTTAAGCGACTATTATAAGACGACATTTAAAATGGAAGACCGCGCCATTGAGCGTTTGACGGATCTGTATGATTTTTGGATGCCTTATGTGGACAGCAAGAGCGTTTATCCGGTAGACTGCGTATTTACCGGCAGGGAATTGGACGATATCGACTGGTATAAGGCGGATTTTGAAAGCGCAGTATCCGAGCAGGAAGGTCTGTGGATTAAGAACGGCGGACCTAACGATGAAGAGTGGGAGGCTTATATTAAGCATTTGCGGGATAAGTGCGGTATGGATAAGCTGCTTAATGTGTATCAGAATGCGTATAATCGGTATGCGGGAGTGGAAAGTGCGGATAATTGATTGCTTGACGAGTCTAGGCCAAAAACAGAAAATTTACTTCGTAAATTATCTGTAACAAAAACGGGGCTCCATGCCTGAAAAGCGGTAAGTCGCCCCTTATTTTGTTCATTTAGGCTAGACTCTGGTGAAAGGGGTATGATTGATTATGACAAGTCAGACTTTGCGTGAGGCAAGAAAATATGAGGAAACTTTTGAAAAAACAATTTCGCCTGATGAGCGTCCGGAGTTTCATTTATCGGCGCGGACGGGCTGGATGAATGATCCGAACGGATTTTCATACTTTAATGGCAAATATCATATGTTCTATCAGTATCACCCCTATGATTCACACTGGGGACCGATGCACTGGGGACACGCGGTAAGCGACGATTTGCTGCATTGGGAATATCTTCCGGCAGCGCTTGCGCCGGACGAGGCTTGTGATAGAGATGGTTGTTTCTCTGGAAGCGCGGTTACGCTTCCAGACGGCAGACATCTGCTTATGTATACCGGCGTCTTGCATGAAAGCCAGCATAACGGAGTTCCCCGCGACATACAGACTCAGTGCCTTGCCGTAGGCGATGGAGTAGACTATGAAAAATACGAAGGCAATCCGGTGCTGACTGAGGGTGACTTGCCAAAAGACGCCAGCCGTTATGATTTTAGGGATCCGAAGCTGTGGCAGAAAGAAGATGGTACATACCGCTGCGTTACCGGAAACTGCACGATGGACGGAGATGGACAGATACTTTTGTTTGAGAGTCCTGACGGATTCAAGTGGAATTTTAAAAAGGTGCTGGTTAAAAATAACGACCGTTATGGTAAGATGTGGGAATGTCCGGACTTTTTTAAGCTGGACGGAAAATGGGTGTTGATTACCAGTCCGCAGGATATGCTGCCTTATGAGTTTGAATACCATAACGGTAACGGTACGCTCTGCCTTATCGGTGATTATAATGAGGAGACTGACGAATTTAGAGAGCAGCATAATCAGGCGGTGGATTATGGCATTGACTTCTATGCGCCGCAGACCATGCTCGCACCCGACGGGCGCCGTATTATGATTGGCTGGCTGCAGAATTGGGATACCTGTAATTTCCGTTCGCAGAACATGGCGTGGTTTGGACAGATGAGCATTCCGCGTGAATTGTCTATTAAGAACGGCAGACTCTATCAGACTCCGATAAGGGAAATAGAGAGTATCCGCACTAATAAGGTTGAGTATAAAGATGTGGCTTTATCGGGCAATATAAGCCTAGATGGAGTAAAAGGCCGCAAAATTGAGATGGAAATAGAAATCCGCCCTGAAAATAAGGACGATATATATCGTAAGTTTGCTCTGCGTCTTGCACAGAATGAGCGGTATTTTACGTCGTTAAGCTTTCACCCGCGGGATTCCATCTTAAAAATCGACAGGAAGTTTTCCGGCTTTAGAAGGGCGATTATCCATCAGAGGCGGAGTCTGGTGAACAGCGAGGGCGGAGAGCTGAAACTAAGAATTATCCTTGACAGATTCAGCATGGAAGTGTTTGTGAATGACGGCGAACAGGCGCTTAGCGCAACCCTTTATACCGAGCAGGCAGCGGACGGGATTTCTTTCTTTGCAGACGGGAATGTGAAGCTTGATGTGGTAAAGTATGATTTGGAGTGCTGAATGGGAAATACGACGGTTGAGTGAAAGTGACGGGAAAGGAACAGGATTAACATGAAAAATTTTGATGTAGTCGCTCTTGGGGAACTGTTGATTGATTTTACCCAGAATGGAACCAGCGCGCAGGGGAATGCGGTGTATGAAGCTAATCCGGGAGGCGCGCCCTGCAATGTTCTTGCCATGCTTAATAAAATGGGCAGAAGGACCGCCTTTATCGGCAAAGTCGGACGTGATATCTTTGGCAACCGTTTAAAAGCTGTGCTGGAAGATGTAGGAATTGATACGTCTAACCTTATTATAGCTGATGACGTCCGTACTACGCTTGCCTTTGTGGAAACTTTTCCGGACGGCGACAGGGATTTTTCCTTCTATCGTAATCCCGGCGCGGATATGATGCTGCGTAAGGAAGAATTGAATATGGAGCTGCTTCGGGATACGAAGATATTCCACTTTGGCACCTTGTCCATGACTCATGAAGATGTGCGGCAGGCGACTAAAGCGGCAATAGTAACGGCAAAGGAGAGCGGCGCGCTGATTTCCTTTGATCCGAATCTGCGCCCGCCTCTGTGGAAGTCTTTGGACGAAGCGAAAGAGCAGTTTGCATACGGCTTTGCACAGTGCGATATCCTGAAAATATCGGATAATGAAATACAGTGGTTTACAGGGGAAGACGACTTCGATGTGGGGATAAGCAAATTAAAAGAGCGGTATGATATCCCGCTTATCGTGCTTTCGATGGGAAAGGCGGGGAGCCGCGCTTACTATAAAGATTTGCGCGTGGAGGCTGCACCTTTTCTACAGAGTGGCACAATCGAGACAACCGGCGCGGGTGACACGTTCGGCGCATGCTGCCTGCATTATGTTCTAGAGTACGGGCTTGATAGTCTGGACGAAGAAAAGCTGGCAAAGATGTTGACATTTGCAAATGCGGCTGCTTCCATCATCACGACCAGAAAGGGTGCGCTTAGGGTGATGCCTGAGATTAGAGAGGTGGAGGAGCTTATCAGGCGGTGAGGCACAGCGGTTTAAGCTGGCAAGTAAGACGGGGCGGTATTTGAGGTGAGAAATGCCTTATTATATTGGTAACATGTATTTTGAAAAATCTATATACGAAATGTAAATTGGTATCATAAATTGATAATTTGAATATACTATTATACAGTTAAACAAATTTTTTTATTTTCCGATAAAATAATTGACTATTTTTATAAAATGTATGTTACAATGAAACTGTAAAGTGGTTTATATTTGTGAAGTAATATGTTAGAATAGCCAAACATCGATTTTGAAAGGAGGTTCAATATATGCAAAATTCAAAATTTGTAGGAAAAGCTTTATATGATATGTATGTATCACGCTTTGGCGAAAGCATGGATGAAATGAAGATGCATAAATTGATGTATTTTGCTCAGAGAGAGTCATTAATGGATACAGACAACCTTCTTTTTGATGAAGTTTTTTTCGGCTGGAAATTTGGTCCGGTGTTGATGAGTGTAAGAGAAGAGTACAGAAAGGCTACTCCATATTATGATGTGGCGCAGTCTGTTGATGAATATACCAGTTCGCTTCTTGAGAGGGTATTAGCCAGATATGCGGAGCGTACTTCGTGGAGCCTTAGCAGGCTTTCACATGATGAGGTGTCATGGAAACATGCACGCGAAGGATTAGATCCAGAGGATAACGGAAACGTTCCTTTGACAGAGAAAATGATGAGAGTCGATGCAGTCAGAGAAAAGGCTCAAAGAAAATATAATGAAAAGGCGCAGGTATGACAATAGATGAGATAAAGTCATACTTTCAAGACAATTTTTATGTGGAGAGATTAACTTCTAAAGCTGAGAATAAAAACTTAATCAAGGCTTTTGAGGCACCAAAAAAAGGGATTATGCTGGAATGGTATCTCCACCAAAAAGCATGGAACGATGATTTAGAAGGCGAAACGAAGGTTTATTTGATTAAGGATAAAAATGACTTTTTAGTTGCCTTCTTTTCTATCAAATGTGGTCTTTTGTATGACAGCCATGAGTATGAAAAATTAAAGGGTGATGAGCTTGAATTTGTAAATTTAGTAATTGAACAGTATGAAATGAATCTTTCTGATAAAGATGATATTATACAGGCTTATTATGTATGCTATGAACAAATCACTGATGAACGGAAAGATAAGTTATTGGAGATTGCTTACCAGAGATACTATGCTGCAGAGGAAGAGAGAACATCAAATGATGGTCGTTATATTAAAAGAGTGCATGAAACTTTTTCTGCAATGGAAATAGCCCATTTTTGTAAGAATATTCATTATAAATATAACATAGATGATATGCAAGGCGTTTCTCTAGGAGCAGGTCTGTTTTGGGAAAAAATCATTCCTAAGATTAAGGAAGCAATATGTATAGTGGGCTGTAAGTATTTATATTTGTTTGCAGCAGATAATTCTGATTACGAACAAGTAAGGTCTTTAATAAGATATTATAAAGATGATTTTAAATTTGATGAGATTCAAGGCTTAATGATTATTAAGCCCGATTATGATAGTAAATGTCAGGCAATGATTCAAGATGTATCTGAAATAGAGCGAGATAGCATTGCATTTTGGGCAAGATATTAAGAAAAAGGATTAAATATTACATAGTGTTATTATGATAAAAGGCGCATGGTTTATAGTTTGTAATCTATGCGCCTTGATTGAATTGTGCTTAAGGCATTATTTACATGAAAAGCAATGAATAATTTTCCCCCAAATGAAACACTTTTGATACAATTATGATGCAACTTTGATGCAATTATCATTTACAATAATGGTACAAACATCAAAGAGGGGGCAACATTATGTGGAAAAAGAAAAATAAAACGGCAACCGTATGCCTAAGCCTTGTATCTGCGGCAGTCTGCCTTATGCTTGGCGGCTGCGGGGGCATGGGAGCGCCTAAAGGCTATACGGACTATACCGTGGAAAAGAAACAGTATGTGGACGAGTATACGGAGCAGTATGATTATTGGGACGTAATTACTGTGGAATATCCGGTTCTGTCGGGGATTGAGGGAGAGCAGACGGAAGAAATTAATAAGGCATTTTATGATACGGCGATGGAAATATCGAACTACTGGCATTTTACGCCGGACGAAACCGTTAAGGAGATTCAAGAAGAATATTCAATTTATTGCAGCGATGTGTCGTGCGATGTTGACTTTCATAGTCAATATCTTATCAGTGTAGGTTTTAATGAAGCATATGCGCCGATTTCGCCTGTATATTATACGAGAATGACGCGGCGTAGCGTCAATCTTAATCTTATGACCGGAGAGCAGTATCAGCTTGCCGACATTTTTAGGATAGATGATGATTTCATCTCGCTCTGGTGCGCACAGGTGGAGGAAGATGGAATGTACGATGATTTGGTTGTTGATGACGAAGATACGCGCGATACGTTCCTTGCATGGTTTTTGGGAGAAGACGAGGAATCGGCGGAATATTATATGTTTATGCCCTTCTTTTACATAGATGAAAATAAGGATTTTGTGATTGGCATTTCATGTAATCCGAAGCCGAGCGGGTTTGGAGCGGGTACGCCGACGGACGATACTTTTTATGTACATTTTGCGGCAGCGGATTTGGAAGCTTACCGCACGGAGTCGGAATTTTGGGAATTATATGATAAATCGGAGAATACGGGCGAAGTGATTGATTGTGAACTGACGGAAAACATTTGGTTAGGAGAGGACGCAAGCGTATGGAGTTTTTGGGAAGAGAGAGAATGGTAAGGACCTCGAAAATTGTGAGGACAGCGAAAGCGGTAAGACAATCGGAAATAATTAAAACCGTGACGCTTGTATGTATTCTGGCATTTGCATACAATAATGAGGCGCAGGCAAAAGAAGCATATGAAACATACGGAATATATTATGATGTGCCTGCGCAAGAACAGGGGAATTATAATATTCTGACGGAAGATTTGGACGAATACGAGGTTGACGAAGGGGACTGTCTATGGAGCATTGCAGAACAGCTTTTAGGAAACGGCGGCGATTATATGCAGCTTGTCAGGCAGAATGAAGAAGAAATTGAAAATCCTGATTTGATTTATCCGGGGCAACGGCTTGAAGTGAAAAGGAATGTCTATGTCAAAAAACGGACGGGAGTAAACGGCATTAGGACGCCGGAATATCGACATGGAATGCCTGTGGATTGGGCTTTTGGGGTTCTTGGAGAGGGTGAAGCCTATGCAAACGACGCTTTTTATGATAGACAATCCGATGCGGCGGTAGTCTGCCTTTTGCATGATAAAGAAAATGCGGGTGTAAAAAGCATGGCGGATTGGGAGAATGTTAAGAAGCTGATTACGGATTATGTGAAAAAGAATTATAAGACGCAGGTTTCTGATTTGGAATTTCACAAATATAGCGCTAAGAGCGGAACGGATATTTATATGTTTTCGTATTGTTATACTATTGACGGTGTGAAGTATGGATATACGGGCAGTTTGGATATTCATGTCTGTCACGCGGTTTGCCAAACCGAGCATATTCAGGCGGAGTTTACGGGATTTCAGACGGACGAAGACATTGAGGGCGTCGTGCTATATATGGCGGGAAGCTTTGAAGAACTTGTGGAAGAGAAAGATACGGACTTTTCTGTGAATGACTATAATGTTGTGGTGACGCCTTCGGAAGAGTGGACGGTTAAAGGAATCCACAATCCGTTTGCATGGATTGAAAATTATTATGATGGTATTTTCAGGCAGGCGTCAAATCAGCCGGAAGAAAAGAAGAGTGCAAAAGAGCGGATTTTGGGCAGATAAGTATACAAAGGCAGATTGTAAGTTTTCTATCTGCCTTGATTTTTATATTAAAAAAGTGTAATATTCGTATATAAAATATAGGGAGGCAACAATATGTATTCTACTTTTAAACAACAGCGGCATTTTGCAATCCGTAAATGGCTTTATAGTTTTATTTTGGTACTCGCATTGTCGCTTCAAGTAAGTATCTCGGCACACGCCGTAGAGTTTACGGTCACTGAAGCAAGCGCTGTAATCTATACTGCGGTTGACTCCGGCTGTTATCTCGAACCCGATGCGTCGTCTGCGCTGGTTGCTGCGCTGCCTGCCGGTACGCCTGTGCAAGTCACGGGTATCACTTCTAATGGCTGGCTCCGTATCGAAGCTGGCGGCGTTTTCTACATATCGGGCGACGCTATGGCGCAGAATGCCGGAACAACGCCTGCGCCAAGTACTGTAACTGTTCCTACCCCGCAGTATAAGGACAGCGTGGAATATACAGTTACTTCAATGGAAAGCGCCAATGCAGCGCGCGCTGATGCAATCTCTAAGCATGCGTCTCGTATTGTGCTGCATAATAAAGGAGTTGACAATAACGCGCTTCTTAACTTATTTTACGGCGTTCCGGCTGAGCCTGTTGGTGATTATTCTATGGCAAATATTTATGGGGTAAGTATCAGTTATAACTCAAAGGATGCTACAATCAATTATAGGTATCTGAGTACCATTGAGGAAGAGCTATATACAGACGCAACTGTTGCGCAGCTTGTCCCACAGTTTAATACTGGCTCTACCTATGATAAAATCAAGGCTGTACATGATTACATATGTAATACGGTATCATATTCCTATGAGACTGCAGCCGGAACCGCATATTTTCAATCCGCATACGACGCATTGTATTATAAGACCACTGTCTGTACGGGATATGCGCTGCTTTTTCAGAAATTCATGGACTACATGGGGATTCCCTGTTATGTAGCAAGCGGAACTGTGAATGGAGTTGGACACGCATGGAATATTGTCAACATTGACGGTCAGTGGTATTATATTGACTGCACTAATGACGATCAGGACTACGGAATCTCTCGCCACAACTTCCTCAAAGGAGCTTCATGGGCAGGGGGAAGCTCGGAGTGGGGTGGCGTTCCCATCAGCGCCTCTGATTATAAGCGTTGATAAGGCACCTATATCTTGTTAAAAAATAAATATTGAGACAATATGCCAGCTTCTTTCTAATTCGTTAGGAGCCGGCTATATTTTACTCCTTTTTATCTTTACATGGAAAATATTTCTATGGTAATATAGAAATATGAGTATAATAAATTAAGGGGGTAAAACTATGGCAAAGGAAATGATTGCAATGCTTCTTGCAGGCGGACAAGGTTCACGTCTGTACGCGCTGACAGAGAAGCTTGCGAAACCGGCAGTTCCGTTTGGCGGTAAATACCGTATTATCGATTTTCCGCTTTCTAACTGCGTGAATTCCGGTATTGATACGGTGGGTATTCTGACTCAGTATCAGCCGTTAGTGTTGAATGAGTATATCGGAAACGGACAACCGTGGGATTTGGACCGTCTTTATGGGGGAGTACGGGTTCTGCCGCCTTATCAGAAGGCTGAAAAGTCAGACTGGTATAAGGGTACGGCAAATGCAATTTACCAAAATCTATCATTTATCGAGAGATATGATCCTGAGTATGTGATTATTCTTTCGGGAGACCAGATATGCAAGCAGGATTACAGCGATTTTCTTCGTTTCCATAAGGAAAAGAACGCGGAGTTCAGCGTAGCCGTTATGGAGGTTCCGTGGGAAGAGGCTTCACGTTTCGGCTTGATGGTAGCGGACGAAGACGACAGAATTACAGAATTTCAGGAGAAACCAAAGGAGCCTAAGTCGAATCTTGCTTCAATGGGTATATATATTTTTAATTGGGATATTTTAAAGAAATATCTTGAAGAGGACGAAGCGGATCCTAATTCGGAGAACGATTTCGGTAATAATATCATTCCTAATCTTTTAAGGGACAATAGAAGAATGTACGCATACCATTTCAGCGGCTATTGGAAGGACGTCGGAACTATCTCGTCTTTGTGGGAAGCAAATATGGAGGTTCTCGATCCGGAACACAGCGGAATCAACCTGTTTGATGAAGACTGGAAGATTTATAGCCGCAAGAGCGCGCTGCCGGGACAGAAGGTGAGTGCGGGAGCGGAAGTCGAGAATTCAATGGTTACGGACGGCTGCCGCATAAAAGGTACGGTAAGGCATTCCATTCTGTTTGAAGGCGTCAGAGTAGAAAAAGGCGCATTGATTGAAGACGCGGTTGTTATGGGTAACACCGTAATTAAGGCGGGCGCGGTGGTACGCCACTGTATAGTTGCGGAAAATGTAACAATCGGCGAGAATGCGATAGTAGGAGCCATGCCGTCGGGAGAAAGTAACGATGTTGCAACAATCGGCGCGGGCATTACGATTGGAGACAATGCGGTGGTAGGTCCGAAGGCTATGGTAAATAAAGATGTGAAAGGCGGTGAAGAAGTATGCTGAATTCAGATATGAGCGCTCTCGGTATTATTTTCCCAAACAGTTATGATGCATTGGTTCCGGAGCTTGTCAATGTCAGGCTGATGGCATCGATTCCTTTCGCTAGCCGTTATCGTATGATAGATTTTATCTTATCCAGCATGACGCACTGTAATATAGGAAATGTTTCCATCATGGTAAATAACAACTATCATTCGCTTATGGACCATCTTGGCTCAGGCAGGGAGTGGGATTTAGTGCGTAAAAACGGGGGCTTAAACATATTCCCGCCCTTTGCGGAGAAGACTTCCAAGCCGTATATCGGACGTGTTGAAGCGTTAGCGGGTATCCTGAATTTCTTAAAGGACCAGAAGGAAAAATATGTGATTATGACGGATACCAATATAGCCGTTAATTTCGATTTTAAGGCGATGATACAGGCGCATATCGACAGCGGGGCGGACGTTACAATCGCGTATAATGAGCAGGAGCTGCCGCTTGGCTTTGTTACGGCACAATTAGATGACAAGTGTTATTATTACACTTTTGAAATTGAGAATGACAGAGTCACGAAAATATATGTTAATCCGCAGGATTTAGGGGTACAAAATTTCTCCATGAATATATATGTAATAGAACGCGAGCTTTTAATTGATATGATTAATACGGCGTTTATACATGGACAGCATTATTTTGAGCGTGATGTACTGCTTCCGCTGCTTAGTAAGCTTAATGTCCATGCTTACAGGTATGACGGATATGTGGCGCGTATCAGCGATATGAAGAGTTATTTTGATGAAAATATGAAGCTTTTGGACGAGTATAATCTGGACGCACTGTTTTCAGGGGCGCCGATTTATACGAAGCTTCACGGCGGCGATCCGACCAGATATATCGATGGATCGAAGGTACAGGAGGTTATGGCTGCCGACGGCTGCGTTATTGAGGGCGAGGTAGAGAACAGCGTGCTGTTCCGTGGAGTAAAAATCGCCAAAGGCGCGAAGGTTAAGAACTGCGTGCTTATGCAGGGCACGGAAGTAGGAGCGGGCGCGAATATTGAATATCTTGTTACTGATAAGAATGTCATTATTTCAGCCGGCAAGGAAATGAAGGGAACTGATACATTCCCTGTTTATATCGGTAAGTCGCAGACGGTATAGAAAACGGATTTCACACAGGGGGCATTTCCGTAAGGATTTGTCCCCTGTATTTGAGAAGGGGTGCATCTATGAATAATGAATTAACTAAGCAGGATATCGAGAAGATGCAGAAAGAAATAGAATACAGAAAGCTTGTGGTTCGCAAGGAAGCGCTTGAAGATGTGAAAGCAGCACGTGCGCATGGGGATTTGAGCGAGAATTTTGAGTACCATGCAGCTAAGAAGGTGAAGAACCAAAACGAGAGCAGAATCCGCTACCTTGAAAAAATGATAAAAACAGCCGTTATTGTATCCGATGAATCCGCTGAGGACGAGGTCGGAATGAATAATACGGTAGAGGTGTTTTTTGAAGAAGATGGAATATCTGAGAAGTATAAGCTTGTGACGACCGTAAGGGCAGATTCACTTAATAGTCTTATCAGTACGGAATCGCCGCTGGGAAAAGCTTTGCTTGGACATAAAGTTGGGGACAGGGTGTATATAAAGGTAAATGACAGTTACGGATATTATGTTATAATAAAATCAATAGAGAATACGGTGGACGATGGAAGCGATAAGCTGAGAAGTTTTTAGGTGACAGTTCATTCATCTGAGTGTTGAGTTGTTATGTCTTCGGGATAAGTTATGAAAGGAGCAGGTCTTTTATGGTAATACCACAGGGAAATATAAGGATATCAAAATGCGATACTTATCTGAACTGTGCGGAGGCTTTTGCCTATAGAAGCACGTGCATAAAGCGTAAGTACGGGGCGGTAATAGTAAAAGACGACGCCGTTATTTCCACAGGATACAACGGCTCCCCGCGGGGCTTTGAAAATTGCTGCGATATCGGCGAATGCCCGCGTATCCCCTTGAATATGCACCAAGGCGAAGGCTACGGAATATGCCGTGCCATTCATGCAGAGGCGAATGCTTTGTTAAACTGCTCAAGGGAGCAGACTATGGGAGCCGATTTATATTTAGCGGGCGTCAATCCGGAGGACTGTTCTGTGCATAGGGCGAAGCCCTGTCCGCTATGCGCCAGAATGATTATTCAGGCGGGAATAAATAATGTGATATTAAGGATAGGAGAGGGCGCGGACAACTATACAACAATACCGGCGAAGGAATTAGAGTGGTATCAATCAAAATAGGGCGTGTAAGCGCGGTTTGCAAGTAGATTAACAAGGACGAGAGAGGTATACAGTATGAAGTATAATGAAGTTCCTTTTGACAAGAGAATCAATGAGAATATCAGAAATTATGCGATGGATAATCTGTATCCGGTGGGTTCGCTTACCGCACATCTTAAAGCGCTTGCGGCGGTAACGGGCGCAGAGATTTTACTCACGGACAGACACGGGGAAAAGGTAGTCTCGGTGGGCAATTTTGCGGGTTTTACGCCCGATGTCGTAGGAGAACCCGGAAGAAAGGTGCGCATATATAATAGAACAGTGGCGCATCTGTATGCTAAGACGGACGCGGTAGACGCAGACAGGCTGGAAGATGTGGAAAGAATGTTAGATACGACGGTTATTATGTTTTCATATATGGGTGAGAAAGCATATCTACACCGGGAATCTTCTATATATATGGACGAACTTGAGGAGAAATTGAACGAGCGCCATGCAAATGCGGCGTCCGGCGGTAATGAGGACGTTCTTACAGGAGTATACCATAAGTTTTACTTTGAGGAGCGTATGCGTGCTATTGATAACTCCGGAGTTGTTCCGGTAGCGGTGATTAACGCCAATATCAATGACTGGAAATATGTGAACGATAATTACGGCGACGAGGAAAGCGACCGTCTGATAAAGACAATTGCGGATATATTGAAAAAGGAAGCTAAGTCCGACTATCTTATAGGGCGCATAGACGGCGATGTGTTCATCATTCTGATACCTATAGCGGAGGACAATGAAGCCGAAGATTATTGCCGCAGGGTGCAGAAAGCCTGCATGGAATATGAAGACGATATTATTGCACCGTCCGTTGCATGCGGCATAGTATATAAGACCAATGTAGAAGAAAAAATAGAAGATGTGCTTCCAGACGCGGAATACGAGATGTTTAATAATAAACTTGCAATTAAAAACGCTCCGGGGTACAGGGCACGTCTGGAAAAGGTGAAATTATAAAAAAAGTATTAAATCCCATTTTTTGAGAAATGATAAGAAAATAATAGAAAAATTAAGAAAACAAGAGATAAAATGAGATAATACCCAGAAAAACGTTTCTGCTTACAGTTGCAAAGTAAATGTAGGCTGAGTAATATATGTTTAATGATTAGCACTCAACATAAATGAGTGCTAACAAATAGATAAAATAGCAGTCGTTATGAATAAAGCGCGGCTGTAAAAGGAAAAGATTTATTATATTCAAGGAGGCAGAGATATGAAATTAGTACCATTGGGCGACAGAGTAGTATTGAAACAGTTAGAGGCTGAAGAAACAACCAAATCCGGCATCGTTCTTCCCGGACAGAGTAAAGAAAAACCGCAGCAGGCGGAAGTTATTGCAGTAGGACCAGGCGGCGTTGTAGACGGTAAAGAAGTTAAAATGGAAGTAAAGGTTGGAGAAGAGGTTATCTATTCCAAATACGCAGGAACAGAAGTAAAGCTCGGCGACGACGAGTATATTATCGTAAGACAGAGCGATATTCTGGCAATTCTTTCAAAATAGCAGATGTTATTGATTAGGTTAAATTAAAAGTTAAATGTAGATTTAGGAGGCAATGAATCATGGCTAAAGAAATTAAATATGGAGCAGAAGCAAGAGCAGCTTTGGAATCAGGCGTAAATCAATTAGCGGACACCGTAAGGGTTACGCTTGGACCTAAAGGAAGGAATGTAGTTTTAGATAAATCATACGGAGCGCCGCTTATCACAAATGACGGCGTTACTATCGCAAAAGAAATCGAATTAGAAGACGCATTTGAGAATATGGGCGCACAGCTTGTAAAAGAAGTTGCTACTAAGACTAACGACGTAGCAGGCGACGGTACTACTACAGCAACCGTATTAGCGCAGGCTATGGTAAATGCAGGTATAAAGAATCTTGCCGCAGGAGCTAACCCGATTATCTTAAGAAAAGGTATGAAGAAGGCAACTGACGTTGCGGTAGACTCAATCGCTAAGATGAGCTCTAAGGTAAATGGAAAAGAGCATATCGCGAGGGTAGCGGCTGTTTCATCGGGTGATGAAGAAGTAGGTAAACTGGTAGCTGACGCGATGGAAAAGGTTTCCGGCGACGGCGTTATCACTATCGAAGAGAGCAAGACAATGCTTACAGAACTCGACCTTGTCGAAGGTATGCAGTTTGACAGAGGATATATTTCAGCTTATATGGCGACAGATATGGATAAGATGGAAGCGGTTCTGGATAATCCGTATATCCTTATTACAGATAAGAAGATTGCCAACATTCAGGAAATCCTTCCTATTCTGGAGCAGATTGTACAGTCCGGCGCGAAGCTTCTGATTATTGCAGAAGATGTAGAAGGCGAAGCTTTGACGACTTTGATTGTCAATAAACTCCGTGGAACCTTCAACGTAGTTGCAGTTAAGGCGCCGGGATACGGCGATAGAAGAAAAGCTATGTTAGAGGATATCGCTATCTTAACAGGCGGTCAGGTAATCAGTTCAGAGCTTGGTCTTGAATTAAAAGACGCTACTTTAGACCAGCTTGGACATGCGAAATCCGTAAAAGTCCAGAAAGAGAACACCGTTATTGTTGACGGCGAAGGCGATAAGGAAGCTATTCAGGCAAGAATTTCACAGATTAAGAAACAGATTGAGGAGACCACGTCTGACTTTGATAAGGAAAAATTACAGGAGCGTCTTGCTAAACTTGCAGGCGGCGTTGCAGTAATCCGCGTCGGCGCAGCTACCGAGACAGAGATGAAAGAAGCTAAGCTTCGTCTTGAGGACGCGCTGGCGGCTACAAGGGCGGCAGTTGAGGAAGGCATTATCGCAGGCGGCGGCTCAGCATATATCCATGCAGCGAAAGACGTTGAGAAACTTGCTGAAACTTTGGACGGCGACGAGAAGACGGGAGCGCAGATTGTATTAAAGGCTTTGGAATCTCCGCTGTATCATATCGTAGCGAATGCAGGCTTAGAAGGTTCGGTTATCATTAATAAGGTAAGGGAATCTAAAGTCGGTGTAGGCTTTGACGCATTGAAGGAAGAGTATGTCGATATGGTAGAGGCTGGTATTCTTGATCCGGCGAAGGTATCAAGAAGTGCACTGCAGAATGCGACAAGCGTTGCTTCTACGCTCTTAACTACGGAGTCCGTAGTGGCTAACATCAAGGAAGCAGAACCGGCAATGCCTGCGGGCGGAGCTGGAATGGGCGGAATGATGTAAGACGTTCATTAAAATTATTGATTAAAAGGCATGGGGTTGACCTGTGCCTTTTTTGCTGGATTTTTTTCTTTTTTGCTGGTTTTGTTAAAATATTTTGACTTACATAACTTTTGATATTATAATACATTGTAAATGTTATAATACATTGTGAATGTGAACATTATAATGCACAGTAAAGTAATATAACATATTATAAAGTGGGATAATAAATTAGTAATAGGCGAAGATAAAGCGGCTGGGAGAAGAGAATGGCGGAAGAAGAAAAAAGAGAAGTTGTTATTGATGATGGAAGAATTGAATCGATTGAGGAGTTTCAGTCTCCTGAGACATTATATCAGGAGCTTATTGCGCGTGTGCGCAAATATCACCCGTCCGACGACATTTCTTTAATCGAAAATGCCTATCATGTCGCTTATGAGGCACATAAAGAGCAGGTTCGCAAATCAGGCGAGCCCTATATTATCCACCCGCTATGTGTGGCTATTATTCTGGCGGATTTGGAACTTGATAAAGAAACCGTTATCGCCGGACTGCTCCATGACGTAGTGGAAGATACTCCGATAACGGACGAAGAAATTGAAGAGAAATTCGGCGCGGACGTGGCGCTTATAGTAGACGGCGTGACGAAACTGGATAAAATGAGTTTTCATGGAAGCAATGACGGGGATAAGAACGCCGAAAAATTGGAGCGACAGGCGGAAAACCTTCGTAAGATGTTTCTTGCCATGGCAAAGGATATTCGCGTAATTCTAATTAAACTTGCCGACAGGCTTCACAATATGCGTACCTTGCAATATAGAAATCCGGAGAAGCAGCAGGAAGTTGCAAGAGAGACTTTGGATATATATTCTCCTATTGCGCAGAGACTTGGTATTTCCAAGATAAAGGTAGAGTTAGACGATTTATCGCTTAAGTATCTGGAGCCGGAGGCTTATTATGATTTGGTGGATAAGATTGCGATTCGTAAAAACGTGCGCGAAAAATATATTCAGACAATAGTGGACGAAGTCAGCGAGCATATTGAACATGCGGGGATTAAGGCGCATATCGACGGACGTATCAAACACTTTTTCAGTATATACAAGAAAATGGTAAATCAAAATAAGACTATCGATCAGATATATGATTTGTTTGCGGTCCGGATAATCGTGGATACGGTAAAGGACTGTTACGCAGCACTCGGCGTTATACATGAGATGTATAAACCTATCCCCGGACGTTTTAAGGACTATATCGCCATGCCGAAGGCAAATATGTATCAATCTTTGCATACAACGCTCGTAGGTACAAGCGGACAGCCGTTTGAAATACAGATTCGCACCTATGAAATGCACAAGGCGGCTGAATACGGTATCGCTGCCCACTGGAAATATAAAGAAGCGTCCGACGGTAAGAAAGTAGAGACGCAGGAAGAAGAGAAGCTTGCATGGTTAAGGCAGATTTTAGAGTGGCAGCAGACAGAAGAGGATAACAGGGAGTTTATGCAGCTTTTAAAGAGCGATTTGAATCTCTTTTCCGATCAAGTCTATTGTTTCACGCCTACGGGAGATGTTAAGAACTTACCGGCAGGCAGCACGCCGATTGACTTTGCTTATAGTATCCATAGCGCAGTCGGCAATACGATGATTGGCGCGAGGGTAAACGGTAAACTCGTTACCATCGATTATGAGATAAAAAATGGAGACCGTATAGAGATAATGACCTCCCAGAACTCTAAAGGGCCCAGCCGCGATTGGCTGAGTGTGGTAAAAAGCACTCAGGCTAAGAATAAAATCAACCAGTGGTTCAAGCACCAGCTTAAAGAGGACAATATCGTAAAAGGCAGGGAACTTCTTCTGAATTACTGTAAGGCGAAAGGCATTAATACACTGGATATATTGACGCCCAAGTATGAAGAAGCGGTTATGCGCAAATATGGTTTTCAGGATTGGGATTCGGTGCTTGCGGCCGTAGGGCATGGCGGTCTGAAAGAAGGACAGATTATAAATCGTATGCAGGAGCTGTATGATGGCGAGCATCAAAAGGTTATGTCCAATGAAGACGTACTGGCTGAAATACAGGAAAATGCGCAATTTAGCAGAATGCGCGATAAGAAGAGTTCAAGCGGTATCACGGTAAAAGGCATTCATGACGTGGCTGTCAGATTTTCCAAGTGCTGCAGTCCCGTGCCGGGAGACGAGATTGTCGGTTTTGTCACGAGGGGAAGAGGCGTTTCCATTCATAGAACGGACTGTATCAATATCATGAACCTGCCGGAACTAGACCGCGTAAGGCTGATTGATGCGGAATGGCAAAGCGGCGTTGAGAGCGAAGGCAATGAGAAATATGCCGCGGAGATTACGATTTACGCCAATAATAGAAACGGTCTTCTTGCGGATATCTCTAAAGCATTGACGGAGAAAGACATAGACATTCTGGCGCTTAATACCAGAGTAAGCAAAAAGGGAACGGCGACGATGGCGGTCAGCTTTGAGATAAAGAGCAGGGACGAACTGGACCGTATTATTGATAAGATACGCACAATCGAGAGTGTGTTGGATATAGAGAGGACGACGAGTTAAAGGAGTGGGTTAAGATGGCGGATTTAAAGATAGGCAGGCTTATGCTGGGTATATGCCAGACCAACTGTTATTTTGTATATAAGGAAGGGACGAAGGACGTTATATTTTTCGATCCTGCTGATAAAGGAGATTATATATACGACACTCTTAAGGAAAAAGGTTTTAGCGTAGCGGGAATACTGCTTACGCACGGGCATTTCGATCATATCTGGGGAACCAATAAATTAAGGGAGCTTTCCGGCGCGCCTATTTACGCTTATGAGGAAGAAAAGGCGTTATGCGAAGACGCGGTGACAAATGTGTCGGAAAATGCAGGAAGAGCGTATACCGTAGTCCCTGATAGATATTTAAAGGACGGCGAAGAGATTACGATTGCGGATATGACATGTAAGCTGATTGCGACGCCGGGGCATACCATTGGAAGCTGCTGTTATTATTTTGAAGACGATAAGATTTTGATAAGCGGGGACACTCTGTTTCAGGAGTCGATTGGAAGAACGGACTTGCCAACAGGAAGCATGAGCGCGCTGGTACGTTCTGTTAAGGAGAGGATTTTCGTGCTGCCGGACGATGTTAAGGTGTATCCAGGACATGGCGCGAGTACGGATATTGGGCATGAGAAGAATTTTAATCCGTTTTTTTGAAGAATTGGGTGGAGGCGACATGAACTCATATATATCCACTTGAGGTACGCTCTCGCTCCGTGTAAAATCGCAGCGGTACTAAGTTCAAAAGCTTAAAAAGCAGCTTTTTCACTAAGTACCGGCGTTTTACAAGGACCTCAAGAGGAAATATATGAGTCCATGTCGCTTAATGGCTGTGAATGATAACAAAAACGAGAATGGGCAAAGGAATGGACAAAACAGTAGTTACAGATAGAGAGATGCGTATATCGGAGCTTGCTCGTGAGATTATTAAATTGGCGCATGATGGGATTTTGATTAATATGCGTTTTTTGGACGTGGCGTTATCTAAATTGGGGCTGGAAGAACGTTTGGGAATGGGGGATTTTGCTTATGATGGCAGAACCCTTTATTATGATTCGGTGTTGCTACTTGAAAAATACCGCAATGAGCCGAACTATGCGGTAAGGCTTTATCTGCATGTGCTGCTGCACTGTATTTTTTACCACGCTTTTCAGGCTGATAAGCTGGAAAGAGAGTATTGGAACCTTGCAACCGACATTGCCGTGGAAAACACGATTTTGGAGCTTAATCTGCATTTGGCAGCTATGAACTCGGATGCGGTATTAAGAGATAAGCTGGATATTCTTAAGAAGCAGGCGGGCGGTCTTAGCGCAGAAAAGATATACAGGTATTTCAGAGTCGAGCCGCCGTCTATGAAAGCTATGAAGGAATGGCGCAGTCTGTGTCGTTATGACGAGCATATATATTGGGATAGGAAGGAAGAACTTGAGCTTTCGGGGGAAGAATGGCGCAAGGTGAGCGAGCGGATTAAGGCAGATTTAAGAAGTTTCTCCAAAGATAAGAATGAAGCGCAGAGTATGGAAGAAAATCTTAAAGAGGCGGTAAGGGAGAGATATGATTATACAGATTTCCTGAAGCGGTTTATGGTTATGGGCGAGACTGTGCAGGTGAATGACGACGAGTTCGACTATATTTATTATACTTATGGACTGTCGCATTATGGAAATATGCCGCTGGTGGAGCCGCTTGAATACAAGGACGCTAATAAAGTCAGGGATTTTGTGATTGCGATTGATACTTCTGCGTCGTGCAGGGGCGAGCTTGTGCGGGCATTTCTTAATAAAACATATCAGATTATTCAGGATAGGGAAAATTTTTTCAGAAAGATTAATGTGCATATTATACAGTGCGATAATGAAGTGCAAAGCGATATAAAGATAACATGCAGGGAAGATTTTGATAGATTTATGAAAAGCGGGAAGTTGCGAGGATTCGGCTCTACCGATTTCAGACCGGTTTTTCAGTATGTTGAGAAGCTTAAGGGCGAGGGCGAGTTCGATAATCTAAAGGGGCTTATTTATTTTACGGACGGATACGGAATATATCCGGAGCATATGCCGGATTATGATACTGCGTTCGTGTTTTTAAGTGACGATGGGGAAGCGCCGGCGGTGCCGCCGTGGGCGATAAAGGTTGTGCTGGAAGGGGAACAAATCAATGAATATAAAACAGGCGAAGGAGTATATTAAGGACTCAGTGAAGATATATTTGAAGAAGGACGAGGACGGGGAGTACAGGATTCCGGTGGTAAGACAGCGTCCTATTTTTCTGCTGGGAGCTCCGGGTATCGGTAAGACGGCGGTTATGGAGCAGATAGCGCAGGAGCTGGGGATTGCGATTGTCTCATATTCCATGACGCACCATACCAGACAGTCGGCGCTGGGGCTGCCTTTTATTGCGCATAAGGAATATGAAGGGATTAGCTATGATGTGTCGGAATATACCATGAGTGAGATTATTGCGTCTATTTATGATGTGATGAGGGAGAGCGGAATCAAGGAGGGAATCTTGTTTTTGGACGAGATTAACTGCGTATCGGAGACGCTTGCGCCTTCCATGCTGCAATTTTTGCAATATAAGGTGTTCGGGCGGCACAGGGTTCCGGACGGTTGGGTGATAGTTACGGCGGGCAATCCGCCGGAATATAACAAGTCTGTTAGAGAGTTTGACGTCGTTACGCTGGACAGAATGAAGATTTTAGAAGTCGAGGCGGATTACGGAGTTTGGAAGGAATATGCGAAGGAGAGAAATCTTCATACGGCAATAGTGAATTATCTGGATATAAAAAAGGAAGACTTTTATTTGGTGGAGACGACGGTTAAAGGAAAAAGCTATGTGACGGCAAGGGGCTGGGAGGATTTGTCCGTCATGCTGACACTCTATGAAGAGGAAGGGATTAAGGTAGAGGATTCTCTTGTCGGACAGTATATCAGAAATGAGCGTGTGGTTAAGGAATTTAGCGCCTATTATGACCTGTATCTGAAATATAGAAAAGACTACAATATTGAAGATATATTGCGCGGTCAGGTATCAGAGCAGATAAAGGCAAAAGTGGGAAAAGCGGATTTTGACGAAAGGCTCTCGCTTATGGGAATGCTGATTGACTGCGTGCAGTGCGCAATACGGGAAAATATGGAGAAGCTTGACTATATAAGCAATGTGCTCAATCACTTAAAAGCGGTAAAGAATAGTGTGGAGAGTGGAAAAGATAGTACGGAGTGTGGAAAAGCAGTTGACGTATATGCCATGATAGACGCACAGGCAGAAGGCAGAAAGAAAGGTATGGAGTCGCTTTTAAAAGCGGGTTCTCTTTCCGAACGGGAGAAGCGCAAGCAGCGCAGCGTCATACGCTTTTTGCAGGAATGTGCAAGGAGTCTGCGGCTTGAGGGCATAACGGAAGGCGGGCAAGCGTTTTCATTCTTAAAGGGGCGTTATGAAACAGAAATGCTCTCTTATAAGCAGGAGACGAAAGAAACAGGAGATATGCTGCATTATCTGTTTGCCTTTGTGGAGGGCGCGTTTGGGGACGGCAACGAGATGCTTGTGCTGCTTACGGAGTGTACGGTGAATAAGGATAGCGCGAAATTTATTGCCCTCTATGGTTGTGAGGACTATAAGCGACATAATGAAGAAATGATGATTTCTGAACGACAGGACGTATTGGTGAGGCAGATAGAGGAGTTGGGGCTTTAGGAAGCATATGAGTCCATGCCGCCGGAGGCTGTGAATAGTAACAGTTAGAATGAGGGTATATATAATGAAGGAGTATGAATGGGAAACTGAATACGGCGTTTTAAAGTATAATGTTCTGGATAATGAAGTTATGGTGACTGAATATAAGGGGAAGGACATATCTTTGATAATACCGGACATACTTGCGGATATGCCGGTGACGATAATCGGTAAAAAGGCGTTTCTTGGCGCTAAGAGTCTGCGCAGCCTAATATTGTCTGAGAGTCTCATGCAGATACAAGAGTGGGCGTTTGCCTCATGCAGTAATTTGGAGACGATTTTTTTGCCATGTAGAAAGATTACGGTGGGGCTTGGTATCTTTAAGGACTGTAACAGCCTGCAGAAAATTATTCCGACTAAGAATGAAGAAGTGGGCGTTGCGCCTGAAAATGCGGCTGTGTCGGAATGTGTTCCGCGTTTGCTTGCCGCTGCTGTAACAGTGCTGGACGCCTTTTATCTGTTTGATTTATCTGCGGCTGGAAATGCGGAATGGTTTAAACAGTGGGACGCGCGCATGATGTCGCTTATAGAGCAGGAAGATATGGAAGGCTTCTCCAAAATGCTGTTATGCGGTGAGGAGGACTACGGTAGCAAGGAGAACAATCTGGATTATTATGTCGAGCAGCGAAAGAGGTTTAAAGTAAGGCTTGCAATGTTAAGGCTTATGTATGACGTCAGGCTTGATACGGAAATAAGAGCTAAGCTTATTTCTTATCTGCAACTACATAAGAAGGGCGGAGAGTCGGAAGAAACTTGGAAGGTGGTTTTAGAAGAGCACGGAGACGAGAAGGAGTATTATCAGTTTTTGTTGGATTTCGACTGTATTGATAGAGATAACTTTGAGGCGGTGCTTTCTGATATGGGAGAAAAGCATACAGAAATGAAATCGTTTCTTATGAACTGCTGTGAGCGGTGGGTGGATATGGATAATGTGTTTGCAGGATTGGAATTGTAACGGTTTTTGGAAGAAAGAGCGCTGTAATATTTAATTGAAAGTTAAATTATGTTTGAAAAAGAGGATTTTTTGGTATAATAAAATCACGGCGGGGCTGAACAATCTTAATAACTATATATTATAGGGAAGATGGGCAAACGTCGTTGAAAACAGATACAATAACGAAAGATTATGTAAAAGATACAGGAATATTTGCGGATATTTTTATCTATTATATTTATGATGGTAGACAGGTTATTCGTCCTGAGCAGCTTATTGAACGGCATACCGCCAAAATAGCGCCGGCGCAGATGTCAGATGATGAAATAATGAAATTTCAGTCCAGTTTAAGAGAAGTTCTGCTTTTTATCAAATACTCTAAGGATAAGGAAAATCTAAGCAGGGTATTAAGGAGATGCGGGAAGAAGAAAGGCTTATAGGGAAGCAGGCTGGTAAACAAGAAAGCGAGTTAAATAAGGCTAAAGAAGTATCCAGAAGTTTTTATGAGCTTGGCGTAGATATTGAAAAGATAGCTCAGGGCGTAGGGTATAATGTAGAGACAGTAAAAGGCTGGATTGATATTGAATAACGGCTGGGGAATATGATTACTTAATGAAAGTTACAGAGAACCGGAATGGCTTAGACTGTTCCGATTTTTTACGTGGGGAGAAATTTTTATATAAAATTTCAGAATTGGTATTGCATTTCTGGACACAAATATGCTATACTACGTTTATCAGTTATTTTCTATATACAGAGCGGTAAATACTCTGTATTCATGATGGATTCTCTTTTAGAAATCCCATGCTAATAACACGACACAACATAACAGAAGCAGGGGTTTCAAGTTAGACTCCTGCAAGAAACAGGAGGAAACTATGGAGAAACAAAGAAAGAAGTACGAGGAACTTACGATTGTTGACGATTTTATGTTCGGGAAAGTAATGCGCAACCCGAAACATTGTAAAAAGCTGCTGGAAATAGTTCTGGATATGAAAATTCGCGAACTGGTATTTGTAGATGAACAGCAGTCGGTTGCGCCTGACTACATAGCAAAAGGCGTGCGTATTGACGTATACGCCGATGATGATGCGAATACCGTCTACGCGGTGGAAATGCAGGCGCGGAACACCGGAGTGCTTCCGGAAAGGAGCCGATATTACCAAGCGGTAATCGATGTCAACATGATAGCGAAGGGTGCAGAATATGACCAGCTGGGCAAGAACTACATAATCTTTATCTGTACCTTTGATTTATTTGGCAAAGGGCGGCATATATACCATTTTGAAAATCTGTGCCTGGAAGATACCACAATCCGCCTTAATGACGGGACGGAGAAAATCTTCTTAAACACAAAAGGAACAATGAATGATGTAGACAAGGAGCTCATCAATCTGCTAAAATATTTTGACAGTATGGAACCGCAGGACGCCTTTACGGAAGAACTCGATAAGGAAGTACTAAAGGCGAGGCGGCATGAGGAATGGAGGCAGGAGTATATGAAGCTTGAGGCAATGATGTGGGACAGTAGGCGTGAAGGAAAAGAAGAAGGTCTTGCAGAAGGCAAGGCTGAGGGAAGAGAATCAGCGAAAATATACTTAATCTGCCGCAAACTTGCAAAAGGTAAGACGCCCGAAACAATCACAGAAGAATTAGAAGAGGATAATATAGACGCCGTTCAACGTATCTGCGACATAGCAAAGAAATACGCCCCCAATTATGATGTGGAGAGCATACTTAAAGAATATATGTCATTTTTGACAATCTATGATAAAATGGCAGAAAATGACGAAAGAAAGTAGTGAATGATATGCAGATAGCGATATATTGTAACGATTTCAATCGTTAAAGCGACAGCCCCTTAAGTTTAATTAATTCCTGCTAGTTGAAGCTGCTTCTGTAAACTCTGGTTCTCTGCCATCAACTTGGCGTTTTCTTCCATTTGCTTGGCAATCTCATTCTCCTGTATAGCGTTTTTCTCCTATAATCACGATACTGTAGCTGTGTAAGATTGCCTGTAGATACTTCTTCCTCTAAAATTAATATAACCTCCTTCAAATGCTCTGTCAATTCTTTTTTGGTAAATTTCTTGCGGTTTTTTGTATACGGAAACGAAGTATTGTATAGGGCAGAAACAAGGTCAAATGCTTATTCCTGATTTCGTCCAAAGAATAACTCTGGATTTTGACAGTCGGAATCTTAAGCGTTATCTCTCCGGTATCACTATTCATGTTTTTCGCATGGGTGATTGCGAAATGCACGTCATAGGCAAACATACGTATCACCATTTCATGATCGTTCTCCATCTAGCATTCCAGATGATAATAATCTGTGCCGCCTACCAGAAGCGCAATTCCCTGTCGTAAGCTGTATAAATCGTGCCTTACGACAAAATTAACATAATTGGAAACAAAATTAACATAACGAAAAAGAAGAAATCATACTATAATGAATTATTGTAGATAACTATGCTTATTAGTTTATTAATAAATTTTTACGTTTATATTTAATGTTTATAAGTCTGTGCGAAGGAGGGATACCTATGCGGATAGCGGTCTGCGACGACTGTGCTGAAGATGCGTTGTTTCTTAAAAAATGTCTGTCGGGGCATGAGGTCAGCGTGTATTCGGGTGCGGACGGTCTTTTGGCAGACATGGACAAGACGCCATATGACTTATACCTGCTGGACATTTTTATGGGGGACTCTATGGACGGGATTGAACTTGCCAAGAGGCTGCGGGAAGCCAATGAAGATGCGGCAATCTGCTTTACTTCCAGCAGTAATGAATTTTACAGGGAAGCTTATGATTTATATGCCATACAATATCTGATTAAACCCGTACAGGAGGAAGATTTGAATAAACTTCTTCTTAAGGTGCAGAAAAACCTTGAGCATGAAGGTGGGAAGAAGCTCTCATACTCATGGCGTGGGAAGGTCGGTTCGGTTCCCTATGGGAAAATCCGCTATATCAGCAGCAGGGGGCACACTCTGTCTATATACTGTACGGACGGGAGTATTAAGGAAAGCGCGGGAAAGTTGAGTGATTTGGAGAAACAGGCGTGCGGGGAAATCCTTATGCGGTGCCACCAGAGCTTTATCGTCAACTTAAACCGTGTGGAAGGTTTGGACGGTACGGATTTGATAATAGCAGGAGAGAGAATACCGATATCCAGACGCTACTATGATGAGGTTAGAAAAAGATATCGGGAAACCTTGTTTGATAAGGTATTTGAGAAACGATAAGGAGATAAAAATTCATGGACAATAAAGATGGACAGAAGAAAATCATAACGTTTGGAATCCGTACAAAATTAATCGTGGTCATTATTCCTATTGTGCTGGTTATTATTATAACGTTTTTCGGACTTTCACGAAAAATGATTACAAGTATTTCAGAGCAGAATCTTGCCGCTAATGCAAAAGTCTGTGCAGGTGATATTTACGCATGGACAGATCGGATCTTTGGCGAGCTTCAGGTCTATAAGGATACGATTGAAGAAGGCGGATTTGCTAACGATGAAGAGGTGCTTGCATTTATGGAGACTTCTTTTGAAAAGAGTGATGCTTATCCGGTGGGATTGTATATGGGTGATGACCGGGGAGTGTATTTAGATGCGTCAGGTTGGGTGCCGGGTGACGACTGGGTTTTGACGGAACGGGATTGGTATCTTGACGGAAAGGAAAATGAGGAGATTGCTTTTGGGGAGCCGTATTACGATTCACAGACAGGCGATATCTGCGTCAGCGCTGCTGTGCGCATGGGAAATACTGATGCAGTCAGGGTACTTGCCGTAGACGTATATCTGAATTATCTTTCTGAGGTTGTATCGAATATTGAGGGAAGCGGCGGAATCAGCTCGTTCTTAGTGACAAAGGAAAGCCGGACGATTATTGCGCACCCGAATACCGATATGATAGCGCGCACGCTTTCTGATTCGGACTTGAATGAATTGTATGCAGCTATCGGGAAGGAAATTGGAAATCAGAAAGCCGGTGCAGATGATTTCTTTTCTGTGCAGGGTTATTTTGTATGTTTGAATGAAATTGACGGGACGGATTGGGTTTTAGTCAGCTATATGTCCAGAAGCGAGGCACTTGCGGGATTACATCGGCTGGAGATAATTATGATAGTGATTGCTGCGGCTGCTGCGGCAGTGCTGATTTTTGCGACATTTAACTTGATGAACCGCGTTGTAAAACCGGTAGGGCGCATTACAGATGTCATACAGAATGTAGCGCAAGGTGATTTTTCACAGACGGTTGAAGTTAAAGGAAAAGATGAGATTGCTGTTATGAGTGCGCATATGCAGGAATTTTTGACACAGATGCGCACGACGATATCCGATATTATCGGTATCGCGCAATGGCTGGAGCGTCAGTCGGTGGAGAATGGCCATGTGTCAGGCTCACTGACCGGTTCTTCTAAAAGCCAGTCGGAAGCAATGGAAGCTCTTGGACAGATTGTAAAAGAACTGTCTGAAGCGGCTAGGGGAGTATCCGAACAGATGGAGATGCTTTCCGAAGTTATCAAAGAGGCGGACTCAGAGGGCAGGCGCGCAGGTTTAGTTATGCGTCAGACGGTGGATATCTCGGCGAACGGAAGAGAAGCGGCGGAGCGTGTCAGCGAAAGTATGCGCCATATTGAAGAAAGCATATCTTCCCTTGCGGAGCAGATGATGAAGACGGATACTGCGATGGAGCAGATTGGCAGTATGGTGGAGATGATTGTCAATGTTGCGGAGGAAACGAATCTTCTGTCTTTAAATGCTTCTATTGAGGCGGCACGTGCGGGTGAGGCAGGAAAAGGATTTGCGGTTGTAGCGGACCAGATTGGAAAACTTGCAGCAAATAGCGGTGACGCGGCAGATGATATTTCCAGATTGACGTCGGAGATTAAGGAGGCTATGCAGCGCGCCATTGCCAAGACGAAGGAAAGTGTTGTGGAGGTAAAGACAAGCGCGGAGCTGGTCGGCGCGAACAGGGAAACTTTTGATATGGTGTACGAAAAGGTGGGAGAGACGGATACTGCGGTGGAGCGCATGGTGCAATTGGTCGGAAGGACAGAAGAAGTTGCAGGAAATATGCACAAAATCGCTGATTATCAAGTGCAGGAAATGGAGCGGATTACTCAGTCGGCGCAGGAACTGGAAGGTTATACCGAAACGGTAACTCAGGACAGTGATATTGTAGCCCGTAACGCGAAGGAATTAGAGCGGGAAGCAAAGAAACTGATGGAGAGAATGAGGGTGTTCAGGATATAGGAGGTTATAGGGAAAATGAGACAAAAAAGAATGAAGAAGGCGGCATGGCTAATCGGGCTTATGCTGTTTGTTGTCATGGTTTTTACAGGCTGTGCCGGCAGCGAAAAGGAAACAGAGGTTTACCGGTCGTTCTCAGATTTTAACGGGAAAACTATTGGCGTTCTTACGGGCTCGCTCTATGACCAAGTGCTAGGAGATAAGTTTGAAAATCTTAACTACAATTACTATGACGACCTTACGACGCAGCTTGAGGCGTTGAAAAAAGGTGATGTGGAGGCGCTTGCCTTAGACAGTCCGGTGGCGCAGATGGCTGCGGCACAAAGACCAGATGAGTTTGCAATATTTCCGGAGATTATATCAAGTGATGCGTATAGCATGATGTTGAAAAAGGGGAGTGCGCTGACTGATAAGGTATCCGGCGTTATCCGTGAGATTAAGGCAGAGGGAGTCATTGACAAACTGGCGGACAAATGGCTGGGCGGCGACGAGGAAGCCATGCAGATTGACTGGACGCAGTATAACTTATCTAAGCGTGCGAATGGGACGCTGCGCTTTGCCTTTGACGGAACGAATATGCCGATGTTGTACATAGGCAGCGACGGCAACCCGTCCGGCTTTGAGACGGAGCTTGTGCTTATAATTGCGGACAGGCTTGATATGGGCGTGGAGTTGATTGAGACGAAATTCGCCTCGCTTGTTCCATTTATACAGCAGGATAAGGCGGATATTGCGGCATGTTGTATCATTGTAACTGCGGAACGCGCCGAGAGCGTGGATTTCTGTGAGTCTTATTATTCGGGGGGCACGGTTTTTTTATGCAGAACCGAAAGCTTAGAGGGCGTATCAGGGACGCTTGACTTAAACAGCACTTCGGCAACGATTGCCGTGGAGACGGGCGCGAGTGCTGGAAAGGGTATTTTTGCAGGAATAGCGCAGAGCTTTGAAAAGACCTTTGTGCGTGAAAACCGTTGGAAGCTGATTGTGGACGGACTTTTAGTTACGCTTGAGATTACTGTGCTTGCTGGAATTTTCGGGACGGTTCTGGGATTTTTACTCTGTCTGTGGCTGCGCTGTAAGAACCGCTTCCTTGCGGGGCTTGCAAGGGTGATATGCAGGCTGATGGAGGGTATACCAAGTCTTGTTGTGCTGATGATTATTTATTTTGTAGTGTTTGCTTCGGTTAAGATTGAGCCTGTGACGGTCGGGATTATCTCTTTTTCCCTGATTTTTGCAGTGGCAGTCGCGGGGATTTTGAATACCGGCATAGAGACGGTAGATGCAGGGCAGTGGGAGGCAGCTACGGCGCTTGGTTTTAGCAGGGGTAAAACTTTTATCCGTATTATTCTGCCGCAGGCGGTAAGGAGTGTTCTTCCTATTTACAGGGGTGAGTTCGTCACCATGTTGAAGCTGACTTCTATCGTGGGATATATTTCGATTGAGGATTTGACGAAGGCGGGGGATATTATCCGCAGTCGTACCTATGAGGCGTTTTTCCCGTTGCTTGCGACTGCTGCGATATATTTTTTGATTTCCGTAATTTTCGCCTTTTTAATTGGAAGGGTTGAGCTTAAGCTTGACGTGAAACGGAAGCCGAGGGCGTACCCTAAAGGCGTAGATGTGATGTCAGTATATGTGGAAAAAGAGGAAACCGCGTCGTATGAGGCGTCTGAGCTGATTACGGTAGAGCATTTAAAGAAGGAATTTATAGGCGCAACTCCGTTAAAAGATGTAAATGCGCAGATTAAGCGGGGAGAGGTCATTACCATTATCGGTCCCTCCGGTACGGGAAAGTCTACTTTTCTGCGCTGCCTGAACCGGCTCGAAGAGCCGACGGGCGGTAAGGTTTGTGTATTCGGCGAGGACATGGGGAGAAAGGAAACGAACCTGAACGCTTTAAGAGAGCGAATGGGTATGGTATTCCAGAGCTTTAACCTTTTCCCACATTTGACAGTTATTGAGAATATCATGCTGGCGCCAACGCTCTTAAAGGGCGAGGGACGGCAGGAAGCGTATGAATATGGAATGTATCTGTTGAAAACGGTAGGACTGGCGGAGAAAGCCCTTTCTTATCCGGACGAGCTTTCCGGCGGGCAGAAGCAGAGGGTGGCTATTGCAAGGACACTTGCCATGAGACCGGAAATTGTGCTGTTTGACGAGCCAACGAGCGCGTTAGATCCGACGATGGTAGGCGAGGTTCTCTCCGTTATCAGACAACTGGCGGCAGGCGGGCTTACCATGATGATTGTTACCCATGAAATGCAGTTTGCAAGAGACGTCAGCACGCGAATTTTTTATATGGATCAGGGTGAAATATATGAGGAAGGCACGCCGGAGGAAATTTTTGATTCACCGCAGCGGGAGCAGACGAGGGCATTTGTGAAGCGCTTAAAAGCGTTGACGTTTACGATTTCTTCTCCTGAATATGATTTCATCGCCATGAGCGAGCAGCTAAGAAGCTTTGGAGAAAAGCAGTTCCTAAGCCAGCGGCAGACGGAAAACTTAAGGCGTGTGTTTGAGGAGGTTTGTGCGCTTAATATCATTCCGAACCGAAAAGGGAATTATATGCTGGAGATATCCGTACAGTATTACGAGGCGGACGGCGCGCTGACTATGAGCTTTGTCTGGGGCGGCGCACCGTACAATCCTTTAGAAAGCGGCGACGAGATTTCGATTAAGCTGGTAATGGCAGCAATCAAGGAAAGCCGTTATGGGTACGAGAGGGGTAAGAACCGCTTAGAGATTTCTTTATAGAATACAAATATGGAAGAGGGACAGAAGATGAGCAAAAAAAAGAAGCTATCTATATTGTGTATATGTGCGGCTGTTCTATTGGCAGTCGGGCTGTCAGCCTTTTTTGGCAGCACACGAAGGGAAGAAAACAGTAATATATATATCCTTTATACCAATGACGTCCATTGTGCTGTGGACGGGAATATGGGGTACGCCGAGCTTACAGCTTACAGAGAATCGCTTGAGGAGAGCTCGCCTTATGTGACGCTGGTGGATTGCGGCGACGCCATTCAGGGAGATGCTCTTGGCACCGTGTCGGACGGGGAATATCCGGTGGAACTTATGAATAAGGTCGGCTACGACTATGCGGTGCTAGGCAACCATGAGTTTGACTATGGCATGGAGCAGCTTGCCAAATTGCTGGAGTTTTCAGAAGCAGAGTATCTTGGCTGTAATATCACTTATTCCGGAACCGGAGAAAATAAGCTCTCCGTGGTAAAACCCTATGCCATTCAGAAATATGGGAATGTGGAAGTAGCATTTATCGGGGTGTCTACGCCGGAGACTATTCTTTCATCGACGCCCTCTGTATTTATGGACGAGAACGGTGAGTATGTATATGGCTTTAGCGCAGAAGATGAAGAGACATTTTATGCCACAGTGCAGGAAAGCATTGACGACTGCTTAAAAGAAGGCGCCGATTATGTGGTTTTACTTACGCATCTGGGAACGGACGAGGTCTCTAAGCCCTTCCGTTCGGTTGATTTGATTATGGGAACTACGGGCGTGGATGCCGTGTTAGACGGACATTCCCATAGCACGATTCCCTGTGAATATGTGAAAAACAAGGAAGAAGAGTTAGTACTTTTATCTTCCACCGGAGAAAAGCTTGACGCAATCGGACAGCTTATGATTACGCCTAAAGGACAAATAGTGTCCACCTTGATTACGGGCTATCCGCAAGAAGATGATGAAATGGCTTCCTGTGTGGAGGATATTCAGTTAAGATATGAAGCTACGCTTAACGAGATTATAGGCAGCAGCGGCGTGGCGCTGACGATTGTAGGTTCAGATGGCGTGCGGCTTGTTCGCAGCAGGGAAACAAATCTGGGAGATTTCTGCACAGATGCGTACAGGGAGGTTGCCGGAGCGGATATTGCCTTTATCAATGGCGGCGGTATCAGGGCGGATATTGAGGCAGGCGATATCACTTATGGAGACATTATTGCGGTACACCCGTATGGGAATACGCTTTGCATGGTATGGGCAAGCGGACAGGAGATATTAGATTGTCTGGAAATGTCATGTTCACAGATGATGGCTGAGGTTTCAGAGGCAGGGAACGCCATCGGAGAAAACGGCGGCTTTCAGCAGGTGTCGGGGCTGCGCTTCATGGTTGATTTATCGGTAGAGTCCTCTGTTATAACAGACGAAAACGGTATGTTTGTATCGGTGGAAGGAGAACGGCGCGTAAAAGATGTGGAAGTGCTTCAGAAAGATGGAAGCTATCAGGCAATCGAGCCTGATAAGATGTATAAAGTGGCGTCTCACAACTATCTGTTGAAGGAAGGTGGGGACGGCTTGAATATGTTTACAGATAATCAGTTCATAATTGATGAGGGAATGTCAGATTATCAGGTTTTAAGCACATACATAAGGGAGCATTTAGGCGGAACAATCGGGGACGAATATAGCAAAGAACAGGGACGTATTAAAGTGTTATCCGACAAGTAAAGATAGTGTCAAAAATGGAGGAGAAGAAAATGACGATTACAAAAACGACTGCTGGAAATGAAATGACCATCAAGACGGTGGGAAGGCTGGACACGACAACGGCTCCTGAACTGGATGCGGAATTAAAGAAATCACTTGAAGGAGTGAAAAAGCTGATTATGGATTTTTCAGAATTAGAGTATATTTCTTCCGCAGGACTCCGCGTAATATTTTCTGCGCAGAAGGTCATGGACAGACAGGGGGAAATGGTAATCAGGGGCGCAAATGAAGATGTGCTGGAAGTATTCGATGTGACAGGCTCCCTTGATATACTGACACTTGAGCAGTAATGGCGGCGGGAGGAAGATAAAATTATGGAGAAGCATACAGGACAAGCGGCAGATTACAATCTGTTCCTTGAGAATGAGTGGGAAGCGAACAGGTATGCTGCCAGATGTATCGGAATCGTTTCGCTGGTTGCCATACTGTGCTGGATTTTGGATATTGTGGGGATTTTTATCACGCCAAAAGTAATCATGAATACGGCGATGCCCATATTTTTAGCGTTTTCCATTCTGCCCGCTTTCATTTGCAGGTTAGATAAGGCATGGGTAAAATATGCGGTCATGTGCTGTTCGATTAGCGGAATATTCATACTGTCCTGTGCAATTTCAAAGCATATGGTGGTTGCGTGGATGCTGCCGCTTATTTTAAGCTGTCATTATTATTCCAAAAAGCTGACGCGGTTTGTATTGATTCTGTCAGTGGTATTGTTTTCTGCCTCAATCTATATAGCTATGTACTTCGGAGAGTGGGATCAGACGCTTTTAGATATGCCTTATTATTCCGGCGAGCGTGTTATTACGGGCAGGCTTTTATTAGAGAATACCTTGTTTTTTGTCCTTCCAAGAACCTTGATTTTAATCGGTGCACACGCTGTTTGTATGACGATTGCAGGACGGACGAGGAATCTTTTGGAGAAACAGGCAAAGGACAATGAGGAACGTCAGCGCACAGCGGCGGAGCTTGATGTGGCAACCCGCATACAGACGTCTATGCTGCCCTGTATTTTCCCTGCTTTTCCGGAACGGCAGGAGTTTGATATTTATGCGTCGATGACGCCGGCAAAGGAGGTAGGCGGTGATTTTTATGATTTCTTTCTGGTGGACGAAACGCGGCTTGCGATTGTGATAGCAGATGTATCAGGTAAGGGGGTTCCGGCTGCGCTGTTTATGATGGTGGCGAAAAATCTGTTAAATAACGCTGCACAGGCGGGGCTTTCACCTGATAAGGCGTTAGAAAAGGTGAATAACCAGTTGTGTGAGAATAATGATGCGGAAATGTTTGTAACCTGCTTTATGGGGATTGCGGATATAAAGGAAGGAAAGCTCTTTTTTGCGAACGCAGGACACAATCCGCCGCTGCTTCGTCATAATGGCGGGAAATTTGAATTTTTGAAGTTTAAACCCGGCTTTGTACTCGGAGAGTTCGGCAATCTTCATTATCGCATAGGGGAGACGGATTTTGTGCCGGGTGATGAAATTTTTCTGTATACGGACGGAGTTACGGAAGCGACTAATGCAAGGCAGCAGATGTATGGCAATGAAAGGCTTCTTACGGTACTAAATTGCTCTAAGGGGAAAGCTGCGAAGGAACTGTGTACTGACGTGAAAGCGGACGTAGATGGATTTGTGGGGGACGCGCCGCAGTTCGACGATATGACGATGCTTCATTTGAAGCTGCTTTTTATAAACTCTGTTACGGTCGCTCCCACGCTGGAGAGCATGGCGGAGGTTTCCGCTTTTGTAGAAGACGTTTTGCAAAAAAACCATGTGCCGCACAAAATTATTATCAAGCTGAATATTGCGGTGGACGAGATTTTTTCCAATATTGTACGTTACAGCAAGGCAAAAAGCGCAGAAGTGGCGTGTAATGTGGAAGAAAGTCAGGTGTGCCTTACGTTTACGGATAACGGCGAGCCTTTCGAACCGACAAAGAAAGCCGCTCCGGACGCGGCAGTCATAGAAAATTCCCGCGAAGAAGGCGGCATGGGCATCTATATTGTAAAAAATTTTATGGACGCGGTGGAGTATGTTTATGAAGGCGGTCATAATGTTTTAAAGCTTACGAAAAAACTATAACGATTGCGAGGAGTAAAATAAAATGAAAAGAAAATTATTTAGCGTTTTATTAAGTCTTATCTTGGCGGCAGCTTTATTGGCAGGCTGCGGCTCTGATGGCGGTACTACGACAGACAGTGCGGGAAAAATCGGTATTTCCATGCCGACACAATCTCTGGAGCGTTGGAATCGTGACGGCGCATATCTTAACGACAAGTTCAAGGCGGCGGGTTATGAAACTATTCTTACTTTCTCAGACAATGATTCCGCAAGACAGGTAAATGATATCCAGAATATGCTTGCAGACGACGTTGATTTGCTTATTGTTGCCGCTATAGACGGCGAGGCGTTAAATACCGTCATGAATGAAGCTGCGCAGGCAGATGTTCCGGTTATCTCTTACGACCGTCTGATTTTGAACGATGCGGTTTCCTATTATGTATCTTTCGATAATTATACGGTTGGCAGACTTCAGGGGCAATTCGTGGTAGATACGCTCGACCTTGCTAATGCGGGAGATAAAGTCTACAATATAGAATTTACCGCAGGCGATCCTGCCGATAACAACGCAGGATATTTCTATAACGGCGCTATGGATACACTAAAACCCTATATCGACCAAGGGACTTTAAATGTTGTTTCCGGACAGACGGACTTTGATACGGTTGCTACGGCACAATGGAATACCGATACGGCTCTTGAAAGGGCGCAGAACGTGCTTTCTTCCTATTATGCAGACGGAACACAGCTTGACGTATGGGTTTGCTCTAACGACTCTACCGCACTAGGCGTTGCGCAGGCTATTACCTCCGACTATGCAGGTTCTAACTCCGTACTTATTACAGGTCAGGACGGTGATGAGGCTAATCTGAAAAATATTGTTGACGGTATTCAGACAATGACTGTTTATAAGAACGTTAGTAATGAGGCGGTTGTTACATTGGCTCTCGCGCAGGCTATTATCGCAGGCGATACTATCGATGCAGCTTTAATTGATACTCTGGAAATTGAATGCGCATACGATACGGACTCCTATGAAACATCGGCAGGACACAAATGTCCTTCTTTCCTGCTTGTACCGAATGTAATTACCAAAGATAACTTGCAGGATTTAGTTGACACAGGCTTATACACAATGGGCGCTGATGGGTATCTGTCCGCCACTGACTAGGAGGAGATTTCTTTTGGCAGATATTATTTTGGAAATGAAATCTATTACTAAAGAGTTTTCGGGAGTAAAAGCGCTGGACAATGTAAGCATGAGCGTGGAACGGGGAGAAATCCACGCCTTAATCGGTGAAAATGGTGCAGGAAAATCTACGCTGATGAATGTGCTGTCGGGCACCTATCCGTATGGCTCTTATATGGGAGAAATATATTATAATGGGGAATTATGCCGCTTTAAGACGCTTAGGGACAGCGAGGCAAAGGGCATTGTCATTATTCATCAGGAGCTTGCCTTAATTCCGCTTCTTACAATCGGCGAGAATATGTTTTTAGGAAATGAGAAAAAGAATAAACTTGGAATTATAGACTGGGACTTAACTTATAACGAAGCGGAAAAGCATATGCGGCAGGTCGGGTTAAACGACTCTGCCCAGACTTTAATCAAAGACATAGGTACAGGTAAGCAGCAGCTTGTAGAAATTGCAAAGGCATTTTCCAAAAATGTAAAACTGCTGATTTTAGATGAACCGACTTCTTCACTAAACGACGAAGACGCGGGAATGCTTCTGGATTTATTAATGGAATTTAAGAAAAACGGACTGACTTCCATTATTATTACCCATAAATTAAATGAAATTATTTATTGCGCAGATAAGGCAACCATCATTCGAGACGGCGCCTGTATTGAAACTCTTGTAAAGGGCGTTGATGAATTTAGCGAAGACCGCATTATAAAAGGAATGGTGGGACGTCCGATGAACGACCGCTATCCGAAGCGTGAACATAGAGAGTGTAAAGAAATTGGTCTTGAGGTGAAAAACTGGACAGTCCATCACCCGCTTTATCATGAAAAAATTGCCGTTAAAAATGTTTCTTTTAAAGTGCATAAAGGTGAAGTTGTAGGTTTCTTTGGCTTACAGGGCGCAGGACGTACAGAGCTTGCTATGTCGATTTTCGGCAAGAGTTATGGCGGCAATATCATAGGCGAATTATATTTAGACGGCAAAAAGGTTGATTTAAAAAATCCGCAGCAGGCAATTTCCCATAAACTAGCCTATGTAACAGAAGATAGAAAAGTCAATGGACTCATTCTTACTAAATCTGTCCGTTTCAACACAACACTTGCGAACTTGAATAAAGTCTGCTCAAAAGGCATTATCGATACAACTGCCGAGCAGAACGCCGCGGAAAATATGACAGAGGCGATGGGAACTAAAACGCCGTCAATCGAACAGGAAGTCGGTAACTTATCCGGCGGCAATCAACAAAAGGCTCTGCTTGGCAAGTGGCTGTTTACGGAGCCGGATATTTTAATTTTGGACGAACCCACCCGCGGTATTGACGTCGGCGCCAAATATGATATTTACTGCCTGATTAATAAAATGGTAGAAGACGGTAAAGCGGTAATTATGATTTCCTCTGAAATGCCGGAATTAATCGGTATGTGCGACCGTATCTATGTTATGAACGAAGGAGAGCTCTGCGGGGAGCTTGCTGCTAAAGACGCTACACAGGAAAAAATCATGGGTTATATCATAAACGCAAAAGATTAATGGAGAGGAGACTTATTATAATGTCAGCTAACAAAGAAACTACGGGCGGGCGCCAATTTAACTTAGGAGCATTTTTAACAAAAAATAGTATGGTTATCGCCCTTATTATTGTATTTATTCTATTTTATTTCCTGACGGGCGGACGCCTTTTATATGCGCAGAATATGTCCAATCTGCTGCTTCAAAATGGTTATGTATTAGTTATGGCGTGCGGTATGCTGCTTTGTATCTTAACCGGCGGCAACATTGACCTTTCTGTCGGCTCGGTTATCTGTATGGTCGGGGGTATTGCCGCAGTTTTAATTACCAACTACGGTGTTGGCATTTTCCTGACAATCCCACTCTGTATCCTTGTAGGTCTTTTGGCTGGCGTATGGCAGGGGTATTTAATCGGCTATGTACGTATCCCGCCCTTTATTACTACGCTCGGCGGTATGTTTATCTTCCGTGGTTTTGGCCGTCTGATACTGGACAGTAAGACGGTAGCCGTTCAGGATACGGCATTTTTAAATATTTTTACTGCCTATATTAAAATTCCCATACTGGATACGGATACACATATTTTGTCTCCGCTTATAATTGGCGCGTTGGCGGCTGCCTTTATTTTCTACAGCACAGTTTCTTCCCGTAAAAATAAGGCAAAAAAAGGCTATAAGCAAAACAGCGCCCTTGCTGATTTTGGACGAAGCACGATTATTTCCGTGGCTTTGTTATTTTACTGTTATTTACTCTGCCAGTATAAAGGCATTTCCGTGATGCTGGTATGGGTTGTGGCGATTTGCCTGATTTATCACTTTATTACTTCTAAAACTGCATTCGGGCGTTATTTCTATGCGGTAGGCGGTAATGAGAAAGCGGCACAGCTTTCCGGTATTAATACGAACAAGGTTTATTTTATAGCCTATGCAAATATGGGGCTTCTCGCCGGTTTATGCGGTCTGCTCTGTCTTGCTAGGGTAGGCTCGGTGAACGGCGCTACCGGAAGTTCTTTTGAAATGGACGCCATCGGCGCCTGCTTTATCGGCGGCGCGTCTGCATACGGCGGCAGCGGTACGATTCCCGGCGTTATCATTGGTGCGCTTTTACTTGGCGTTATCAATATGGGTATGTCTATCATGGGTATCGGTGATTCATGGCAGTATGTCGTAAAGGGCGGCGTTCTGCTGCTTGCCGTCATCTTCGATGTAGTATCTCATCGTAAGAGTGGAAAATAGTAACACATATAAAAATTTTACTTGCATACCGCGCGTATCTGTGTTAAACTAAAATCTGCTTGATGTAGTGAAAGGAGTATATTTTGAAATGGGAACGTTAAGAATCATATTGACCGTTATATATATTATACTTTGTATTGCGCTGGTGGTACTGGTGCTGATGCAGGAGGGCAAGACCGCAGGCTTAGGTTCTGTAAGCGGCGCCGCAGAAACATATTGGGGGAAGAATAAAGGCAGGTCTATGGAAGGAAAGCTCGTTAAGATAACGACGTGGCTGGCGGTAGGATTTATGCTGATTGCAGTTATTTTGAACCTGAATATCTTTTAGATAATGCGAAGCACTCCTTATGGGAGTGCTTTTTTACAATAGGAATGGCGCGTGGTGCGCGGCAGAAACGGGGACTAAGATATGGATAGAGAATTATTTGAAAAAAGGAAAAAGTTAATATGTGAGCTTGTGGAAGATGATTTATATGTGCCGATGAAGGAAAAGGAGCTTGCGGCGTTTATGCAGGTCTCCGGGGACGACAGGGAAGAGTTCCGCAGGGTGCTGAGCGTTCTTTTGCAAGAGGGCAGGCTGCAGCTTACGTCTAAGGGCAGATATATGAAGGCTGACGAGCGTTTTCTTACGGGGACATTTATCAGTAATTCTAAAGGCTTCGGCTTTGTCGAGATAGAAGGCAGGGAAGAAGATTTATATATTCCCGAAGATATGGTGAACAATGCTTTTCACAAGGATAAGGTGCAGGTGGAGTTATTGCCCGGCAAACGCGGTAAAAGGCAGGAAGCCGTAGTGCGTAAAATTTTAGAGCATGGGATAAAGCAGGTAGTGGGGACTTACGAGCAGTCTAATAATTTCGGTTTCGTGATTCCGGATAACGCTAAGATAGGCGTGGATATTTTTGTGCCTAAGGAATGTTCTAAGAAAGCTATGGACGGGCATAAAGTAGTAGTGGAGCTGACAAGTTATGGAGATGAGAGACATAAGCCGGAAGGAAAAGTAGTGGAAATCTTAGGGCGCATGGGTGAGCCCGGCGTGGATATTATGTCGATAGTAAGGGATTTTGACTTACCGGTGGAGTTTGGGGAAAAGGTCTTGAATCAGGCGCAGCGCATTCCCGATGAAATCTCGGAAGCGGATATGGCGGGGCGTATGGATTTGCGCGATGTGCAGATGGTGACGATAGACGGTGAGGACGCTAAGGACTTGGACGATGCTGTCAGCGTGTCTAAAGAGGGTGCATTTTATAAGCTGGGCGTCCATATCGCAGACGTCTCCAACTATGTACAGGAGAACTCTGCGTTAGATTGGGAAGCGCTTGAGAGAGGCACAAGCGTATATCTGGTAGACCGCGTGATTCCTATGCTGCCTCCGAAGCTTTCCAACGGAATCTGTTCGCTTAATCAGGGGGTGGACAGGCTCAGTTTAAGCTGTCTGATGACGATTGACAGTAAAGGCAACGTCGTGGATTATCAGCTTGTGGAGAGTGTTATACGCGTTGACAGAAGAATGACTTATACAAGTGTGAAGAAAATTCTGGAAGATAATGACGAAGCCGAGCGTAAGGAATATGAAGAATTTGTTCCGATGTTTGAGTTGATGGCTGAACTGGCGGCGATTCTTAGGAAAAAGAGGCACGCCAGAGGTTCGATTGACTTCGATTTTCCGGAGAGCAAAATAATACTTGATGAAGAAGGACGCCCGCTGGAAATCAAGCCGTATGAGCGGAATGTGGCGACGAAGATAATAGAGGACTTTATGCTTATTGCCAATGAGACAGTGGCGCAGCATTTCTTCTGGCTGGAGCTTCCGTTTGTATATCGGACGCATGACAATCCGGACGCGGAGAAAATTATGAAGCTCTCCACTTTCCTTAATAATTACGGCTATCATATTAAGATGGCGCAGGACGAGGTACACCCTAAGGAGATACAGAAATTATTGGATAAAATAGAGGGGACTCCCGAAGAAATGCTGATAAACAGACTGACGTTAAGAAGTCTTAAGCGGGCTAAATACACGACGGAGTGTACGGGACATTTCGGGCTTGCCTGTAAATATTACTGTCATTTTACATCACCGATAAGACGGTATCCGGATTTGCAGATACACCGTATTATTAAGGAGCAGCTCCGCGGACGCTTGAAAGATAAGCGGATAGAGCATTATCAGGCGAAACTGCCGGAGGTGGCTAAGCATTCGTCGGATACCGAGCGCCGTGCAGACGAGGCGGAGCGTGAGACGGATAAATTAAAGAAGTCGGAATATATGAGTAATCATATCGGAGAAGTATATGATGGGGTTATTTCAGGGATTACGGCATGGGGAGTCTATGTGGAGCTGCCAAATACCGTGGAAGGCATGATACATGTGTCAAAACTGCCGGGCGACTATTTCTATTATGATGAAAATGCCTACGAAATGGTAGGGCAGGATAGCGGTAAAAAGTATATGCTCGGAGAGCAGATAAAAATAAGGGTTGACGGCGTGGACGAATATACAGGAAGCGTGGATTTCTCCGTGTATGAAGGGTAGGTGATTAGCATGTCTGAGAAAGAAGCGATGAAGTTAGTCGCGAATAATAAAAAAGCTTATCATGATTTTTTTATAGAAGAGAAATTTGAAGCAGGTATCGCGCTGCACGGTACGGAGGTTAAGTCGATGAGACTTGGCAAATGCAGTATCAAGGAAGGTTATATCCGTATCGAAAACGGCGAGGCTTACTGCTATGGAATGAATATCAGCCCGTATGAGAAGGGGAATATTTTTAATAAAGATCCGCTGAGGATAAAGAAACTGCTTCTGCATAAGGGAGAGATACACAGGCTGGAAGGCAAGATTGCGGAACAGGGCTATACCATCGTGCCGCTGCAGGTTTATTTTAAGAGTGGCAGGGCAAAAATGGAAATAGGTCTTGCAAAGGGTAAAAAGCTCTATGATAAGAGGCAGGATATCGCTAAAAAGGATCAGAGAAGGGAGCATGAGAGGGATTTTAAGATAAAAAATTTATAAATTGTAATTTAAAAAATATTTTTATTTAAAAAATAGTAAATGTATGATATTATAGTAATAATAAGGGCCAGTCATGGTTTCGACAGGGGCTTTGCAGCTGGAGAAGCTATCCGCAGGTGATGCGTCAAATCACAAAACTAAATATAAACGCTGAAGATAATTTAGCATACGCTGCCTAGTGGCAGCTGTCCGCCTTAGTGCACCTGCACATTAAGAACCGGGCATCGACTATGCAGGAAACGGCACAGGCAAAGCTTTGAGCCTGTGGACGTATTATGAAGCTACTAAGCGTATCGGGGTGTCTGCTTCCTGATACGTAAGGGAATGAGGAGCAATCCGCAATAACAGACTATGATAGTAGAAGGACAGGGAATGGGCTTTTGGACACGGGTTCGACTCCCGTCTGGTCCACTTAAACCACAACTAAATACAATACAATTAAGGAAGGTACACATATGGACCAAAGCAAACAAAGCAAGCAGAAACGAGTTCCTTTTTTCAAGTCTATCAGGGGTAAAGTGACAGTATCAATGGATTTGTTTATTTTTATTCCTGTGATGGTATTGATTCTATTAATTCTTCCCAATATGAGAGACACTATGAAAGAACAGACGCAGAATTATCTGTATGATATTACCGTGGCAACCGGTGAAAAGCTGGATTTGGCGGCGGCAGTCAGCGTCGATATAAATAATATGCTGCAGCCGGAGGCTTTACAGTATATGGTGGGCAGCGTAGGTATCACAGGTATGGAGTCAAGCTACGCCTATGTGGTATCAGCCGACGGAACCATGTTATACCACCCTACCGAATCTAAAATCGGGCAGCCGGTTGAAAATGTGGTGGTAACGGGAGTCGTCAATGAGATTAAAGCGGGAAAGAAAAATATCGAACCGCAGATAATAGAATATGATTTTAAGGGCGTAAAAAAGTATGCGGCTTATTATGTGAATGCTAATTCCGATTACATATTAGTTATATCGGCAGACGAAGACGAAGTGCTGGAATCGGTTACAAGGATTACGTCTATCAGCGCGGTAGTAGGTTTTTGTATAATCGTACTCTTTGGCGTTACGGGATATTTTATAGTATTGTCGCTGACTTCTCCGCTTGTTAAGGTGAACGAGATAGTCAATAAGCTTGCCGATATGGACTTTACGGAGAATGAGATTCAGAAGAAGCTAAACAGACGTAAAGACGAGACGGGAGAGATGAGCCGTGCCGTCGGCGTGCTTCGTACTAAATTGATAGAAGTAGTAAGCGGGCTGAAAACCCAGAGCGATAACATATTAGAAGCGTCGGATTCTTTGAAGGTGAATGCAGAAGAAACGGCTGCAACGGTAGAGCAGGTGGAGAAAGCCGTATCGGATATTTCCGCGGGCGCAACCTCACAGGCAGATGAGACGCAGAAAGCGACTGAGAACGTTATTTTAATAGGAAACATGGTAGTTGATACTTCCAAGGAAGTTGAAAATCTGATTGTCAACGCTACGTCAATGAAGGAGTCCGGCGATAAGGCGACTTCGACGCTTTTGCAGCTTGAGAAGATTAACAAGCATGCTCAGGAAGCGATTGATATTATTTATGAACAGACCAATACGACCAATGAATCGGCTATGAAAATCAGAGAGGCTACATCGCTTATTACTTCGATTGCAGAAGAGACAAACCTTTTATCTTTGAATGCAAGTATCGAGGCGGCAAGAGCCGGAGAGCAGGGAAGAGGCTTTGCGGTAGTTGCGTCACAAATTCAGAAGCTTGCCGAGCAGTCCAATGAATCTGCGCAGCAGATTGAAAATATTACGGATTCGTTGATTGCCGACTCAGAGAAGGCTGTAAAGACGATGGGTGAAGTCAAAGAAGTCATGAACGAGCAGATTGAACATGTTACTAAGACTGACGCAATCTTTGCAGAGGTTAAGTCCGGAATCGACAGCTCCATAGACGGAGTAAACAGAATAGCGGAAAAGACTAAGAAGATGGACGAAGCAAGGATTAATGTAGTTGACGTGGTACAGAATCTGACGGCAATAGCGCAGGAGAATGCAGCGAGTACGGAAGAAACTTCGTCTTCGGTTACGGAAGTCAGCAGCATTGTATATAATATTTCCGAAAATGCGTCGAGAATGAAGAACGTTGCGGACGAATTAGAGCAGAATATGAATGTATTCAAGCTGTGATATGTAGATTATGCGAAGGCATATTCCGGTTCGGGTATGCCTTTTATAATGCACGCTAATCATACGGGCTTAAGAAAGAGGCGGCAGAGATGGCAAAATGGCTGATTGCGGCTAAAAAAGCGGACTTTAAAGAAATCGCACAAAAATATGGCATAGACCAAGTATTAGCGCGTATTATAAGAAACAGGGGCGTCTGCGGCGATGTGCAGATAGATAAGTTTCTAAATGGTACGCCTGAGGATTTTTATTCTCCGAGGCTGCTCTATGATATGGATAAAGCCGTTCAGTTCATATTGGCTAAGATAGAAGAAAATGCCGCGATAAGAATAATAGGGGATTACGATATCGACGGTATCTGCGCTTCATATATTCTGCTTAAGGGGCTTAAATCCTGCGGGGCGGTGGTTGATACCGTGATACCGCACCGCATAAAAGACGGTTACGGGCTTAATGATAACCTGATTAAAGAGGCTTATGACGACGGAATAGATACGATTATTACCTGTGATAACGGAATAGCGGCGGCGCCTCAGGTAGAGTATGCTAAAGAACTCGGAATGAACGTAATTATAACGGACCATCATGAAGTGCCGTATGAAACTATGGCTGATGGAAGCAGGCGGGAATTACTGCCGGACGCGCAGGCGGTTATAGATCCGAAGCAGGAAAGATGTACTTATCCGTTTAAGGACATATGCGGGGCGGTTGTCGCATATAAGTTTGTACAAGTATTAGTTGAAGAATATGAGAAAGCGCAAGGAAATGACATATATGGGAATAAGAGTTGCATAGATAAGAGTGATGGCAATGGGTTAGGCAGTATTAGACTTGAGCATGACGGCGGCAGGCAGCAGATGTTAGAAGAACTTATGGAGTTTGCCGCTTTTGCCACGGTGGGCGACGTGATGGAGCTTACCGATGAAAACCGTATTCTTGTCAAGTATGGTTTAAAGAAGATGGAACATACGAAAAATAACGGACTTAAGGCATTAATCGAGGTCAACGGGCTGCAAGGAAAGGAGTTGTCGGCTTATCATATCGGCTTTATACTAGGCCCATGCCTTAATGCCACAGGCAGACTCGATACTGCAAAGAAGGCGCTTGCAATGCTGACAAGCGACGACTTTGCGCAGGCGGTTACGCTTGCGGCGCAGCTTAAGGAATTGAACGACAGCAGGAAGGAAATGACAAGGAAGGGAACGGAGCGCGCAGTAGAGATTATAGAGGGCAGCGCGCTTAAAGAAGATAAGGTATTGGTAGTTTATCTTGAGGACTGTCATGAAAGCCTTGCCGGAATCATTGCGGGCAGGATTAAGGAGAAATACCATAAACCTGTATTCGTATTGACGGATACGGACGAAGGGTTAAAGGGTTCAGGACGCTCGATAGAAAGTTATAATATGTATGAGCAGATGAGCCTTTGTAAGAACCTTTTTACCAAATACGGCGGACATAAGATGGCGGCGGGGCTGTCAATGCCTAAAGAAAATCTGGAAGAATTTAGAAAAAGCCTTAATATGAACTGCGATTTATCAGATGATGATTTTGAAGAAAAAATATTAATAGACGTACCGATGCCGTTATCCTATGTAAGTATGGAGTTAGTAAAGCAGTTTAAGCTGTTGGAGCCTTTTGGCAACGGTAATCCTAAACCTGTATTTGCACAGAAAGACATACAGGTATTGCGGGGGAGAATACTTGGTAAAAATCAAAATGTAGGTAAATATGTTATCAAGGATTCTTCCGGCGGGGAATATGATATGATATATTTTGGAAATTTGGATAATTGGCATGATTTTTTGCAGGAAAGCTTTGGAAATGAGGAAATTGAAAAACTCTACCATAAAGGGAGCGTTTCTATTGTGATTCAGATAATTTACTATCCTGATATAAATGTCTATCAAGGTAGGGAGAGTTTACAGATTGTTATGCAGGGATATAGGGTGTAGAGAATATACCATATCCGCTACATATAGAGATGAGAGGGGCAAAAATTATGATACTTACGGTAACATTGAATCCTGCGGTGGATAAAACGTACACATCGGGAGAACTGATTACGGGGCATGTGAACAGAATGCGCACGGTGATGTCCATTGCGGGCGGCAAGGGAATAAACGTAACTAAGGTACTCAGGCAGTACGATTATCCGGTCTGCGCTACGGGTTTCCTGGGCGGCTATGCGGGAAAATTTATCGAGGATTATCTTAGGAGTATTCAGGTGGATTGCCGTTTCATACATTTAGAGGCGGAGACCAGAAGCAATATGAATATTTTGGCGGATAACGGTTATGTGACGGAAATATTGGAGCCGGGACCTAAAATAAGCGAAGACCAGCTTAAGAGATTTCTTGTGCGATATGAGGAATTATTATCGGAGAGCGAAATAGTGATAATGTCCGGCAGTATAGCGCAGGGGCTGCCCGACGATATTTATGCGGTATTGATAGAAAAAGCCCGTATGCGCGGCATTAAAACTATGCTTGATACCAGCGGGGAAAGTCTTAAGAAAGGAATCGAGGCTAAACCTTATATGATTAAACCCAATCAGAAGGAATTAGAATATATCGTAGGGCATAAACTTTCAAATAGGGACTCGGTGGCGGACGCGGCGCTTAGCATACACAAATCAGGAGTGGCTCATGTGCTGGCGTCGATGGGAAAAAAGGGCTTGCTCTCAGCGGACGGCGGTAAAGTTTTCTTTGCCAAAGCTGCGACGGTTAAGGCGGTGAACACGGTAGGCTGCGGGGACTGCGTAGTAGCCTCTTACGCCATGTCGGTTATGAACAGGGAACGTAATGAGAACGCATTGAAAAGAGCGGTAGCGATTGCGGCGGCTAACGCCACTACGCTTGTGAGTGCGGATATTCCTAAAGATACGGCGCAAGAGTTACTTGAGAGCGCTACGGCGGAGCAGATAAGATAAGGCGGATATGATAAGCAGCTTGTCAGATAAACTAAACAGAAAACTACGCAGAAAAAGCCTGAGCAGTCTCAGACTTTTTCGCATTTTCTTATGAGGGGGGAGATAGTTTGATTTCAACTATCTATGTTATTATGATATGGGGGAAATGTGTCTAAAGTGTGTTTTCTTTATTATAAAAATATAAATTTCTCTAAAAAATTTGTTATACAAAGGTCAAGTGGGCGTGTTTACATGCACATTTGACCTACAAACACAGTATGAAAATCTCTGATTTTCATGCTCAGCCCTGAAAGGAAAAAATAATTCGCACTAATATTGCAGAAAACAAGCCTCTT
>JAMPHY010000019.1 GCA_023663185.1 Clostridiales bacterium
GTATCAAGACCTTGGAGAAGGTCTATAAACACTACTACTATATAATACGAGGAGATAATTATATTATGCAGAAAAAATCTGTAGATATCAGCGAATTATATGATTTATTTAAGGAAAGAAAAGATTGCTTTTTTGTCACCTGTGATATTAAACATATGATATCAATTAATGAAATATCAAGAAAAGCTGGGGATTTAGCCATTTTAGAGCAGATACGGCGCATGACAGCGTGCTCCGGTGAGGACGACGTAGTATTCCGTATCGGCGGCGATGAATTTTGTATGCTGACAGCGAGCAACGACGCCGCCTATGCAGAAGGGATTGCTACGAAAATCCGCGACATGAATAACAGTACCTTCTCATATGAGAACAGTGAAATACCGCTCTCGCTTCATGTCACTACCGTCAGTCTTAAAAAATGCAACCGTATAGACGAGATGTTCTCCGGACTGCACAATGCGATTAAGAGCAGCAAGTAGGCTAACAGCTTAGCGGCATTTACCTCATTGCTCACTTAAATCATAATTCTTCGTTTAGAGCCTTTATTTATAAAAGGCTCTAAACGCTTCTATCATATATCCTAAGTCTTTCGCGCCCGCCGTCTCAAAAGCCGAGTGCATGGCAAGCTGGGGCAGTCCGATATCAACCGTATTCACGGACACCTGCGACATTGCTATATTGCCAAGCGTCGAACCTCCTGCAATATCCGAACGGTTGGCGTATGTCTGATACGGCACATCAGCTCTAAGGCAGATGTCCTTCATTACCGCCGCCGAATACGCATCTGTAGTATAACGCTGGCTTCCATTGTATTTAATTACAATTCCACCATTTAACACAGGGCGATTGGTCACATCAGCCTTGCTCGGATTATTAGGGTGAACCGCATGCGCATTATCCGCAGAAATAAGGAAACTGTCGGCAATCATGCAGCGGTATTCCTCCGCTCCTATGCCAAGCTTATCGCATATTCTTACAAGCGTATCTTTTAAAAAGGTAGACGCAGCCCCCTGTTTCGTGCCGCTTCCCACTTCTTCATTATCAAAAACCACGCAGAGATTAACATAGTTCTCTGGCTTTTCACTGCATAACGCAGTCATTCCCGCAAAAGCGCACTCCAAGTCGTCAAGCCGCGGTCCTGCTATGAAAGCGTCGTCCATTCCTATCAGACGGCATTTATCCCTATTGTATAGAAAAAGGTCGCAATCTAAAATATCCTTTTCTTTTACTCCCGCTTCTTTAGCAATATGCTTTAAAAAGTTTCCCTTAAAATCCACATCTGCGATAATCGGCTGCATATCCGTCTGCGGATTATATTCAACGCCTTTATTCATATCCCTGTTCATGTGGATTGCAAGGTTAGGAATTATCGCCGCGTCCTTATCCAGATTAACCAAACGGCAGACAATACCATCATTTTCCCTAATTACGATTCTTCCCGCTATGGAAAGCGGTCTATCAATCCATGTGGAAAGAATCATTCCGCCGTATTTCTCCACATTCAGCTTCAGGTACATATTTTCCGCCGCTATCTCCGGCGACTCTTTTATTTTAAAGCACGGTGAATCGCTATGCGCCGCGACCATATGAAATCCCAGCGGCTTTTTATCGGGAAGTGTGAATGCAATAATGGAAGAACCGTTTCGGTTTACATAATATTTACCTGCTTTTTCAAGCTGCCACGGCTCCCTTTCCTCTAATTTCATAAACCCTTCTTTATCAAGCATTTTCTCAAGATTTTCAACCGCGTGGTAGCTGGTCGGGCTTTCGTCTATAAAATTAAATAATTTTTGTAGTGCTTTCTTCTGATTCATTGATATTAGTGTCCTTTCTGTTGTTTTTCCACCCATTTCTGTTTCACTATTTCCAGCTTCTTAAAGTCGCAACATCGCCTTTTTAAAATTCCACTGACTTTATCATATTGCAACATCATATACAGTTTATTAGCCTTTTTGACAATGGCAGCTTGATTGTGCTGACACCAATCCAACTGCTTTACCGCCATCTTTTTATAATTTTTTGTTGCCATATCATCATTTCCACTAATCCGAAGATTTAAAAGAGATATACAACTATCATCAACCGGAATCATATTATTAAAATTCAAAATACCTATAAGTTTATCTTTGTCCAAAATTTTCATAAAATCCACATCATTTTTCATAGATTTATGTTTTGGTTTAGGAGAGCTTAAAGGTATACAATATTTTTGTTCCCCACATATTATTACAATCCCCACAAAAGGTCTAGTTGCCTTATCTACTTGTGGCGACACCGACATAACCTTGTCGTCCGCCTTTGCCAAATTTCGTATGTATTTCATATCTATGAGATATAAATTTAGTCTTTTTTGTTCCATAACTCCCCTTTCGACAAAATATCATTCACGACTTTTGTAAACACAATTTGAGGCTACGCCTTAACGCAGCCTCAGATTTATTCCACTCTCGGTAGGACTCACCGCTTTTATAGGTTCCACTCTCGGTAGGACTCACCGCTTTTATAGGCTCCACTTTCGGTAGGACTCACCGCTTTTTACAGAAACATAAGTTCCTATAGGGCAAGCTGCGCTTATCCCTGATTAATTTATACCGAAAATCAAAACTTATGTCAAGAAATTTTTATAATGTAACCGTAAAATTTAAAATTTTTCTGAACTGACAATGTGGCATATTTTCATTAGAATTAATATATAAATAAATCAGTAGTATCACTGATTGAGCTGGTCGAAAAGTCATGGACTACCAGACGGCGGGAAAGTTCCCCGCTATTTTTCTTCACTCCACAATCAAAATCCCCGCACCCGTCTTCTTAATCCTGCCCGACGACAGATAGGCGAAGATGAAAAACAGCCCGCTCACAACTACGGCTAACATTGCCATCCTTAGCGGATTTAAATCAGAGCTGAAATGGCTCACCCCGCACATCGCGATAATTTCAGACACCATAGGATCGGTTAAAAATATGCTGAGCACAATGCCGATTACCGAACCAATCGCCGCGGCGATTCCAAAGCGTAGCGCGAATGCAAACCTAAGTTTCCCTGAAGCAAATCCTAGTGATTTATAAATGCTCAAATCGTGCTGCTCTCTATATAAAACCTTACTCCCTGTCAAATACACCGTTATCAGTATAAAAACAACTGTTATCACATACATTATGGCGACAAGGGCGGACATTACATCTACTATAACGTCTATGCCCGACCATGTATTATTGTCGATAACCACATCTTCCTTATAGCGCTCACGCAAATCGTCCGCAAGCTTATCGGCAAGCTCCGGCTCTTTTAGCTGATAGTATCTGTAATAATCCAGTTCATTATCTTCAATAAACTGCCCAACTCCTTTACGGCTGATACCGAAATTCGTCCCCATATCGTTAGCGCACTGGTAGACGCCGCTTATAATAAATTCAAGCTCTTTTCCTCCAAAACTGATTAACACCGTATCGCCTATACCTATTTCAAGTTCTTTCGATACCAAATCCGTTATGACAATCTCATTCTTGTACAGACAGGTTCTTCCCTCCAATATGTTAAAATATTCCGGTTCGGATACGACGTTCATCAGATATTCTATTTGGTTAATTGTTGCCCTTGTCATAACAAATTCATACTTATTTATGATGCCCGCTTCAGAGTCAATCCACTCTTCCGCTTCTTCTCTTATCCCTTCACTCCCATATTTGACGCCGAAATCATACGGCGCAGCGTTAAAACAGCCCATCAGCCCTTTTCCGTCTTCTCCCAGCCATGCGTCCAATCTGACGACCAACGCCAGAAAGAAAACCAAAAGCACGGAAATAAAACTTGCGCTTATATACTGCTTTTTGCCTGATATAAGCTGCCTGTAGGCAAGCCAAAAATCAAGCGCCTTTTGATGTATCTGCGCAGTCAGACGGCTTTTAAAATATACGTCCGGCGCACCGCCCCTGATTGCCTGAATGGGCAGCACTTTTTCTATCTTCTTCGTCCTTATTATGACAAATCCCGCAATAATAAGTCCTACTGCGCCAAGCGCCATGAAACTTAACGCCGCGGGCATAGTTGACGGTACAATCAGCCCGGTAGTAGTGACTAGCATACTTTCAATCACTCTTACAACAAATAACGACGCCGGCACGCCAAGCGCCATTGCGATAAGAACAATCAGCATATACTGAAATAACTGCAGTATACGCAGTTTCATGCCGGTATATCCTACGGCTTTCATAATTCCCATATCTACATAATCCTGCTCGATACTGCTGTTTATGCTGTGTCCGATAATAATTACCGCTATCACCAGCAAAACCAGCACGAATACTAACAGAAACGCGGAGAAAATATTTTGCAGAATAAGCATAAATCCCATTATTGACGACTTGGTATAGGCAAAGCCCAATTCGCTGTATACGCCTGTTTTCTCATTTAAAAGACGCTGAAATTCCCCCATATTAAGACTGCTGTCCTTTGTCTTAGAGATATGAATCATGCTCCCTATTCCTAGCATATATACGCCTGTTTTTTCATCTGCTTTATTCCGTATTTCTTCAAATCTATCGCCCAGTTTCTGCATATCTTCCTTTAACATAAGTATGTCTTTTATTCCCATCAGGGTGCTGCCGTCAACGGGATCTTCAAAAAAGCCTTTAATAACATATTTTGCGACGTTTTGCTCGCCATCTATCTCAATTTCCATCATATCGCCGATATCCGCGCCATACATTCCCTTTAATGAAGGAGATACATATATCTCCCCCTCATTTAAGCCTTTTTCATTTTCTTCTATCCCTGTAAGGCTTTCATTATAAATATTATAGTCATACTGCGGCTCGCCATAGGCAAGTACGCATAGACTGCCCTGAATGGTCGTTGTTTTTTCATCGGTCACTATGCGATAAACGTCGCATGCTATAAATTCCTGCGTATTTATCGTGTCCACATCATCAATTTCCCTGATTCTGTTAAGCAAACTCTCCATCTCTTCAGAATTTTCATTAAGCTGCGTAATCCAGAAGGTAATGTCGCCAAATCCAACCCTTTCTATCTGCTCCGCCTCGTATATACTCGAATTTCTCCATATGGATAATACCGCGCACAAGGATACGGTTATAATAAAGATAAGCGTAAAAATGCCGATGAAACTTCCCTTCTGGCTTTTAATGTTAGCCTTTAACAATGTAAAATATTTCATAACGATTTACCGTCCTTTCCCATACGCTACCACTCCATCGACGACAGCCACGCATCGACTTGTTTCTCTCTGCTGCGGGCGTCTTCTTCACGGTATCTTGGCATAGGCATTTCCCCTATAACCCTGCCGTCCTCCAGATACAGAAGCCTGGTCGCGCGTATCGCCGCCTTAATGTCGTGCGTTACCATCAGTATGCTTTGTCCGTTATCGTTTAACTGTGTTAAAAGCCTTAATACTTCCTCAGTGTTCCGTTTATTAAGCGCACCCGTCGGTTCGTCTGCAAAAATAATTCCGGGTTTATTGATAAGCGCTCTTGCAATGGCGGCGCGCTGCGCTTCTCCGCCCGATACCTGTGAAGGAAGGCGCATCATTGCCTCTTCCACATTCATCTTGCAAAGCAGCTTAAGGGCCGCTTCCTTTATTTCTTTCTCTTTCTTTGATTTATCCAGATAGCCTGTGACCGCCACGTTTTCTAAAAGCGTCAGATTGCTGACAAGATGCGCCTGCTGGAATACAAAACCAAATTCTGATGCGCGAAGAGACGCCATTTCCTTCTCTTTCAATTTGCTGATGGCGCGTTCTTTATAATACACTTCTCCCGATGTAAGCGTATCCATGCCGCTTAAGGCATAAAGCAGCGTGGATTTTCCTGCTCCCGACGAGCCCATGATAACGGTAAAATCACCGTCGTATATCTCCAGATTAATCATATCGAGTACATGGTTCTGCCCGCCGTTGTTCGCAAAGCTTTTGCAAAGGTCGATGGATTTCATGATGATGGGTTTCATATAATGTTCTTCTCCTTAATTACCTATTGATGATACTATGATAACAGAATAATTATTAAGAAGTCTTTAAGAAAATAAATTACTAAGAAATTCAACGTCCATGCGCCTAGAAAACTGAACAATTACAGATTAATATAAAGCACCACCTCAAGCCCGTCGTCGTGGTTATGAAGTTCAATGCCGCCGCCCATTCGCTCCATTATATAGCTCACGATATACAGGCCGAGTCCTGAGCCCTGTCTATCGCCCACATTTTTGCCCCTATAAAATTTCTGCAGCACGAACGGCATATCTTCCGACAGTATGCCGTTGCCGTGGTCGCGTATATGGATTTCATAACGGTTATCATTCACCGTCGCCCATACTTTGATTTCTGTATCAGGCGCATATTTAGCAGCATTCTCCAAAATATTCAACAACGCCTGCGACATGCGCCTGCTATCTATAGCAAGCTCTTTATCCGGAATAGGCTGTTCCAGCGATATATACGAAGATTCAAAGTCCGCTAAGGTTTCCTGCAACAGCTTCCGCATACTGAAATTCTGCTTTTTTATCTCCAACCGCTCAAGTTCCGACAGCGAATGCAGCACCAAATCATTCACAAGCGCAGAGACTTCGTCGCATTTTTTCATAATCACCCGCAGATAACGCTCTCTCTGCTCATAATCCGAGTCCAAATTAGCCTCCAGCCCTTCCGCGTATGTCCTTATAGATGCAATCGGCGTCTTAATGTCATGCGAAAGCGTCGCAATAATAGTCTTATTCTCTTTTATAGCACGCGCCTCATTTTCCCGCGCTCCTACTATTTCCTTTCTCATATGGTCGAACGCCCATGTAAACGCGCCAAAGAAATTCTCCCTTTCATATCCCAGCGGAAAATCAAAATTCCCCTTCGCCACTTCCCCCGCATATTCCTCCAGTTTAGAGAAAGGTCGCAATATTCTATAAAATATATAAAAAAAGCCTGCAATCAGGCACAAAGAAGCTAAACCCATATTAAAAGCCACAACTTTACGCATATTATTTTTCTGCTGCCGCACAGTATCATTCTGCATACGCCCCCGCAAAACTTCTATCTGCCTTTCCACCGGACTGACTCCTTCTTCATTCATCGTCAACTGCTCTATCTCGTTCAGTACCAGCAATTCATTCTCCACATCTGTTTTTACCATATTGGTTTTTAGCATATGCCTTTCCAGAGAGCGCTCTAAGCAAAACGTCGCAATTATAAATACTCCAACAAATATAAGCGTTGTTCGTATAAGCTGTTTTTTCATATTATTTCTCCATTCTTACTCACCTTGCAAGTCTATTACTATCCACAGTCGTTGGGCGGCATGGACTCATATGCTTCCACTTGAGGTCCTTGGAAAACGCCGGTACTTAGCGAGGTCTTTTCGAGCTTAGTACCGCTGCGATTTTCCACGGAGCGAGAGCGTGCCTCAAGTGGAAGCATATAAGTCCATGTCGCATTATCCGCATTAGCCACATTCAGTTACTCACCCCTGCAAATCCAAACAATACCCAATCCCCCACACCGTTCTAATAAACTCCGGCTCAGCCGGCTCCTTTTCAAGCTTCTCCCTAAGCCATCTAATATGCACAGCCACAGTCGCCGTCTCTGCTTCCGAGAAAGCCCCCCAGACCTCGTGCAGAAGTTCTTCTTTAGTGATACTGCGGTTCGGATTAGCGCACAAATATGCTAAAAGGTCGAACTCCCTAAGCGCCAGTTTTATCTCTTCCCCGTCACGCTCAACCTTCCTTATCCCCGTATCCACTTTAATCCCGCCGAAACAATAAATCCGCCCTTCATCTTCATCGCCATATGTTCTGCGAATCAGAGCGTTGACTCTGGCAAGCAGCTCCCTTAAAGAATAGGGCTTCGCCAGATAATCGTCGCCGCCCATGTCCAGCCCTCTAATCTTATCGTCCTCGCTTGTTCTTGCGCTCGCAAAAATGACAGGCACTTTCGATACCCGCCTAAGTTCTTTGCACACTTCAAACCCGCTGCCATCAGGCAGATTGATATCTATAAGCAATAAATCAAACTGCCTGCCTTCTAATATTTCAAACGCCTGCCCACTGCTAGCCGCAAAATCCACTTCATATCCGTAACTTTCCAGCATATCCCGCGTAATAGCGGCTAAGTCGCCGTCGTCTTCAATTATAAGTATCTTTCTTTTCATCTGGGACTCCCCGCCTATGCGCGCAAAAACATGCTCATGTACCACGGAAGATAACGCACCATGCCGTTTTTCTCAACATTCTTATCACAGAATACGATTCCTTCTTTCAGATTCCAGTCTTTATTCTCAAGCACATAATCCAGCGCACTATGCTTCATATAATCGTCCCCTGCCCTGACTTCCACGGGAATAACCGTCGTCCCCTTCTGAATTAGGAAATCCAGCTCTCCTTTATTCTTCTCGTTAAAGTACCTAAGCACAAAACCGTGCGCCGCAAGAATCTGCGCCATCGCATTTTCCAGAATACTGCCCCTATTTATATCAAGGTTATTCTGCAACACTTCAAACTGCACATTCTCAGAAATCATGGCGCACAAAAGCCCCGAATCCGCAAGATAAAGCTTGAAAAGATTGTCCTTCTGCGTATTTTTGAGCGGGTTTTTCGGTTCGCCCACGTTATAGCACGGCAGCGTCATGCCCTTATCCACCAGCCTGTCAAAGCATTGCTCGTACCGCTCCATTCTCGCGCTTTTACGGATATCCGCAAGCATAAACCGCTTGTTTTCCTTATTAAGCTGGGAAGGAATAAATTCCATGATTTTCTTCATTTTATTCCTGTCAATATTCGTCCCGTTGTTCGACGCAGTAGAAATATCCTTCATAAAAATATCTAAGATATTCTTCTGTATTTCCAGCGCCTGCGCCATATCATGAGTATCAACAAACGCCTGAACCACTTCCGGCATTCCGCCCACCACAACATACGCCTTAAAAAGCCGCTTGAGCATCTCATGAACGCTTCCGCTCACTTTCATATTAAAATCATAACATTCCTTGACATATTCGATTGCCGCTTCCCTGATACCGTTCGCCCATAAAAACTCCTCCAAATCGAGCGGATACAACTCATACACTTCCTCATAATAAAAGGAAGATTCGGGAAATCCCGCCTCAATACAATCAAACCTTCCATCGTCCACAAACATCTTTACGGCGTTTCTGACTTCCGGACACGCCTGAATTTCATCAAAAAAGATTAGAGTCTTTTCCGCTTTCAGACTGTTCCCGATATAAGCGGTCAGCCTCGTTATAAGTTCGCGGATATCCGACACTTCCGCAAAAATCTCCCTTGCCTTTTTATCCTCCAAAAAATTAATTTCCACAAGATTCGTATATTGTTCCTTCCCGAAACGCCGTATACTGTACGTCTTGCCTGTATGTCTGGCTCCGGTCACGAGCAGAGCCTTTTTCTTCTTTTTCTGTTTCCACTCCTTCAAGTAGTTTGATATTTTTCTTTCTAACACTATTAATCACTCTCCTATATTGCATACGCGACGTTTTTCTCATTATATCACAAACAATTCCAACAGGCAACAGTCAGAATTTTCAATATAAATAATAACAGTTCACCCTGCGTCCATATCATCATAAATTAAACTATTCAAATAAAAGGCACAATATTCTGTTGCCATATTTTTTATACTGTGTTATTTTAAATATATAAGCTTGCATGATATTATATGAGTATGGGAAAGGTATAAAAGGCATAGCGATGGAAAGAAGATTTGAATTTAAAGCACAGAATAAAAGAACAATGAACAGGACAGTAACAGGGACTTCTAAAATCAAAAGTCTCACAGGGTATTTTCCGCCGGACGAAAGCATATTATGTCTTGGGCGGTTAAAGACTCTGTTCGGCAAGCCTTTATATGTAACGAAAGATTTAGATAATCAATATGGTTACTGCATATTAGCCACAGATAAAGACGGAAAAGAAGTCTATCTTCAGGTTTACAGCGGTCCCAGCGGCCCGTCAATCGGTGGAAACCATGATGCCGACAGCCTGGCGGCAGCCGACGAACTGGTAGAATTTGTTGCCGCTGCCGAAGCGTCCGATTATGAATATGAGGGCTATTATTTAGACGGTCCTTGCAGCGTCAAATATAGCGTCCGTAATGGCGTACCAACCATGGAAGAAAATGAGCTTTCAGATGAAGAATATCAGAAAGCCTATAAGGAAATTTACGGCTAATAGGCACTATTTCTAACTTCAGCTCCCGCTTATGCCGTCTCTGCAAAATTTCCATACAATCTGTCCGTCTTTCAATTTCTTATTTACCTGATTCCACTCACGGTTTGGAAACAGGCATTCATTCTGAGCATTATATGTAGACCAGATACTGTTTTCATCATGCCAAGGCAGCTCCTGTTCCGGCAAAGTAACCTTGATTTCATTCTTTATGGTCTGATTATCTGTATAAAAATACTCGCCACAGACAATTTCTATATCACCATTTTCCTTTTCTGTTTCACTTTCTGCCGCAAGCTCTCCGCTAAGCTTCCATTCCCCGTCCCTGTATGTAAACATTTTCTCCTTGACTTCATCATCGCCGTAAAAAAATATCAGTGAGGACAACTCCTCATTCCATATGGGCGAATCAAGGGCTGTATCCCACGGCAGCGGCTTTGCTTCATATGTTATTTTTTCATTATTCCAAATTAAAAAGATTAACTCTGTAAAGCGTTCAGCATGTCCTTCCACATAAGAAGAGCACAATATTATATCAGAAAAATCATCACTGGAAATATCTTTAACCCAATATACCTCCTCCATGCAAATCGGATAGTCGGTAAAAATCTGGCTTGATACGGTATTTCCTTCCTCATCTTTTACAACCAGCCGATAATCTGCATATCCGCTATATAAATCCGACGGAGTCATATTAACCGAACTAATTCTTTCAAAGGCGGCAAGATAAGTATGCTCTCCATATGTAATTATTTCTTCCCAAACTGTTTCAAACTCCTGCCATGCCTCCTGAGATTCTTTAACTGTTTTCTCTATCGAAGCGTAAAGCTTAGGGGTATTGTCTTCCCGCCTCAAAAAACGCACTTCTTCAAGCATATCTAACAGCTCATCGCGCTTAATCCATACACATCTGCCGCTATAAAGCGGTCTGCCGTCTTGCTCCCATGTTTCTACGGGAATGTACGCCACTTTGCCTGTTTCTAATTCCTCCACATACCAGCCGGGAGCAATTTTTTTCCATCTGTTATAAAGCGAATTGAATTTATCCAGCTTTTCATCGGGAAGCTCCATCCATATATCATTCAGAACTATATTTCCCGTGCAATACGCAAGATATTTTCCATCGGGAGAATAAGTTGTGCCATACATAAATTCCCCTATTTTCTCCATGTTTCCATCAGGATAAGTCATTTTATAAGTAACGTCTCCATTTGAAAATACCAGCCAGCCTTCTTCTGCATTTCCTACTATTTGCGATATTTCAATAGGCCAGTCACTATCAATATCCTTTATTTTTATATCATGCAGCAAGTCCCAGTTATCCATATCGTATATCTTTATGGAATCGTTACTCTTTTCAGATATTGCAAGCAGTTTTCCATATTCATCAATGCAGCTTACCGCTGTTCTTTCCTCTACAATATAATGTCCCCATATGTCAGCAATCAAATCTTTAGCTATGTACCACTTCTCCCTGTCCATCACTTCATATGACTCACTATTTTCCGTTTTTTTCAATGTAAAAGTCATAGAATCATCGTAAATGTACTCTTCCCTTTGTGCTATTTCTTTATTCTGATAATATAATCGGTCTACATAATCCGTATGTATCGCCGCAGTATACTGCCTTGATATCACCCATTCCAAGTCCGGCGACACGTTTTGTATATGCGGCGTTACATTTGACTCCCACTCCTCATGGGTATTCAGGTTCAGTTTACTTCCTACCATTTTGTCATTCAGCAGAAAATATATTTCTTCCCCTTCTTTCGCCGTCTTAACAAAGTCGCCGTAAATTCCATACCTGTAATAGTCTGAGGTAACTCCATACCCTACGTCTGTCTCCAGAAACAGACAGTAATCCATCTTAGAAAATCCGTCAAATATAGGCGCTTTGGCACTAGCCTTAGCCCGAATGCAAAGTAATATTACTGCCAATGCTATCAATATGGCTCCGGCTATTTTTATTCTGGTCATTCTTATCTTTGATTTAATCATTTTAATAACCAACCGTGTCCCTTTCCCAGCACAAATCTTCTTTAATTACCATATCATTTATATATAAATATCTTTATATCAAGCCATTCCTAAATGCCATATTTCAAAAATCCCCACCGGGAATTTCCGATGGGGATATGTAAATTATTTTTCTGTTTTACTAAATAAGTTTAATAACCTAATGCGCTGTTTGCATCATCAAGGTCGAAGAATATTTCTTCAAGATTTGCAAGGTCAGTCGAACTTGGCGTCCAAACATTATCTACAAGTGAAACCTTGACAGTAGCTGTCTGAGGCTCATCATAGGTTGCTGTCTTAATAGAGTCTGCTATGCAATCCTTAAGTAAATTAATAATCCACTCCATTGCCTCTTCTTCGGTTGCGCCCATCATATCTGCGCTTCCGTTAATAATCTCATTCATGTACTGTTCCATAGCCGGCTCAAATACATTGAACTGCTCATATGTTACTGTTACGATGTAAGAACCGTCGTCCTGCTTTTCAGCCTTATCAACAGTATACTTAGCTCCTGCAAGAACATCTTTAAATACCTGTCTGTACTCTTCTTCCTGCTCTGCTGAAAGAGATTCACCCATTCCTGAAACCATTGCGTCTACTTCTGCGTCAATTCCCTCTTCATAGATTTCCGCTGCTTCTTCAGCAGTTGCAATCTTCATTGATACAAGCTGGCTGGAATCATTCTTATAAGAATTGTCCAATAAAGCCTGTACATATGCTGCTGCATCAAATGAAGCTCCGCAGCCTCCGAGTACACTCATTACCATAATACATGCAAGAATAATTGAAAGTTTCTTTTTCATCTGTCTATTTCCTCCCTAGATATTGGCAGTACCAAAACTGCTCTTATATAAATAACAATAAATAAGATATCAGCTTTTTTATTCCTTGTCAATATCGAAACAGAAAATTTTACATCAACTTTATGCCAAATTCTTACGTCATGCAATATATGGCTTTATTTACCACTATTAATAAGCTCTTTTAACCTGCTTATTTCCCGTACAGGACGGTCAAGCCCTTCGCCTTCCTTTACATTCCATTCCTCGCGGCATATCAGGGCAACATTCTCCCACGCCTGAATTGCTTCCTCATATTTTCCCTGAATTTCATATATCTGCGCTATAGAAATCCAGTAGTCCGTATAACGAGGTTTAGGCTGCAGCTCAAGCGCCTTCTTATAATAAACAACCGCTTCGTCATAACGGCAGATATGCGCAAGGCTGTCCGCCATGCAAAACTGTGCCAGCCAGTCATTTGCAAATTGTTCTGACATTTTCTTCCAGATTTCCAGCGCATGCTCATGCTCGCCCCTTGTCCATGCAATCTGCCCTTGATAGAGCGGGATACGGCATGACGAATCCATAGGCGCAAGTTTATCGAGAACTTCCTGCGCTTCGTCACATCTGTTATCGGCAATCAGTTCGTCCATCAACCACAGATAACCTCTGGCATATTTTGGATTTTTCCCGACAAAATCCTGATAAAATCTGATACGCTCCGTATGGCTTGCCATATTCCAGTCGGAATATGTCCCCCGCTGCGCTTCACACAGATTTTTATGATTGTCTTTGTTTTCCGGCTCAAGCAGCAATGCTTCTTTGGCGTAATACTCCGCTAAAGAATGGTATTCCGCCGCTTTTGAATTATAAAGGGCGCTGATTAGCGTCAGGCATTGCGGCATACATTCTTTTTGTGCCAGCTTATTCTGTAAAAAGTTCTGCGCATACTCAAAATCCGCCTTGTCTATAACTCGCTTTGTATCCACCATGTTCTCAATGCGCTGCAGATGCTTTTGGTCTGTCATTTCAAACAGTTCGTCAATCGTAACTCCGAAATATACGGATATTTCCGGCAAAAGCTGAATGTCCGGCAGCGTAACATTATTCTCCCATTTAGAAACCGCCTGCGGCGAAATGTTTAAATATGCAGCAAACTGTTCCTGTGTTACGGCTCTTTGCAGCCGCAGTTCTTTCATTTTTTTACCAAAGTTCATAAATATGTCTCCTTTCGCAGCCGGCATTTAATATATGCGCGGCTGTCTACATTAGGATAACATATTTACATCTTCTTACAATGACCGTGTAGGAAAGTCGGCTCTACTGAAGGTTGAGCCGAAGAAATTTGCCAACCCTTCAATTCTCATTCATCTTCGCCAGCTTCGCCGCTTGGTCGGCTGCAATGCAGGCGTCGAGAATTTCCTGAATATCGCCGTCCATTACTTTATCCAATTTATATAATGTCAGGTTAATCCGATGGTCAGTCACGCGCCCCTGCGGGAAATTATATGTCCTTATTTTCTCAGAACGGTCTCCCGTACCTATCTGGCTTCTGCGCAGCTCCGCCTCTGCGTCATGCCTCTGCTGCTGCTCGATATCATAAAGCTTCGCTTTAAGCAGCGCAAATGCCTTCGCCTTATTCTGAATCTGGGATTTCTCCGTCTGGCTGTATACCACTATGCCCGTAGGATAGTGTGTCAGGCGCACCGCCGAGTCGGTTGTATTAACGCACTGTCCGCCATTTCCGGAAGCACGCATTACATCTATTCGTATGTCTTTATCTTCAATTACGATATCTATATCATCATCGACTTCCGGCATAACAGCCACGCTGATAGTCGAGGTATGAATACGTCCGCCCGATTCCGTTTCCGGCACACGCTGTACGCGATGTACTCCGCTTTCATATTTTAATACGGAATATGCTCCCTGTCCCGTTACCATAAAAGTAACGCTTTTCATTCCGCCGATTCCGATTTCCTCTGCCTCTACCGTCTCTACTTTCCAACGCCTTCCCTCTGCATAGTGGACATACATACGATATATTTCCGCCGCAAAAAGCGCCGCCTCGTCTCCGCCCGCGCCTGCGCGTATCTCCACGATAACGTTCTTTTCGTCATTGGGATCTTTAGGTAAAAGCAGTATCTTAAGCTCGTTTTCAAGCTCCTCTACTCTTTTTCTTGAGGCGGAAAGTTCGTCTTTTAACATCTCCCGCATTTCCTCATCAGACTCACTCTCCAACATAACGATACTGTCCTCAATATCCTGATTGCACTTCCGATACTCCTTATACGCATTCACAATCGGAGTCAACTCGCTCTGCTCCTTCATTAAAGCGCGAAACCTCTCCTGATTATTAGCTATGGAAGGCTCGCTCAATTCATTCATTATCTCTTCAAATTTTCTTAAAAGGTCATCTAATTTATCAAACATCTCTCTATCCCCTCTAATTCCATGTTCCATGCACCACGCGGTCAAGTCCCGCAAAATCTTTAACTACCTGCACATCTGTGTATCCGGCGTCTTCCATCATAGACTTCACATCTGCCGCCTGCTCGCACCCTATTTCAAAAAAAAGCCCGCCGCCTCCGCTCAGATAATCTCCTGCCCGCTCTATTATTTTACGGTAAAAAAACAGACCGTCCGCTTTTCCGTCCAATGCCAAATGCGGCTCATATTCTTTTACTTCTTCCATTAGTGTTTCAATAATGCCGCTTTTTATATATGGCGGATTGGATACAATTATTTCAAACTGTTTATTTTCAAACTTTTCAAATAAATCGCCCTGTATAAAGTCTACGTTCAATTCGGGCTTTTGCAGTTTCAATTTATCGGCGTTCTTCCTTGCTACGCTAAGCGCCTCATTTGATATATCCACGCCTACTCCGTTACAGTCGTTGGAATAATACAGCAGACTAAGCAGTATACAGCCCGAACCGGTACACATATCCAAAATACGCATTCCATCATGCAGATACCGCATTACTTCTTCCACCAATATCTCTGTATCCTGCCTCGGTATCAGTACATTTTTATCTACCTGAAATTCCAAGCCCATAAATTCTTGGACGCCTGTGATATACTGCAAGGGAACGTGTTTCTTCCTTGTGGAAATATGGTTTACATAACATTCGTATTCTTTCTCCGATACCTCTCGCTCAGAATGTACAAGCAGCGTATTTCTATCAGTTCCGCATACATACTCAAGCAGCAGTCTTGCGTCCAGCGCGGCTTCCTCGATTCCCGCCTCCACAAGCTGTCCCTCACCCCACGTATAAATTTGTCCATAATTTAAAGCCATAGATTACACCTGCCAGACCGTCACAGCTTCATCATATATTCGACATTCTATTTTCTCTTAATCATTCTCACTTTTTCTTATTATTTCTTTTCCTCTTTCGATTACTGTTAGAACTCTGCGCGGATTTGTTTTTAGTTTCAGCTTTAGGTCGCTTTGTCTGTGCAGAACTGCCTTTCGACACTGTCTTCGGCTCCTCTGCCGACGCTGGTTCTGTCTTAACTTCCAGTTCTATCGCTAATTCAGAAGATAGCTCAACATCTGTCTTGACTTCATGTTCAATCTCAACCTTTTCACTTTCTGCCTCAACCTGAGCCTCAGGTTCAGAAGCTATTTCAACTTCATCATCTGCCTGAACTTCTACCTCAACCGACGGCTCAATCTCTACCTCAACTCCTTCACTTTCAGCCTCAGCCTCATACTCCGCTTCTTCATCAGCTTCTGTTTTCGGCACTTCCCATTCATCATCGTCAGACGGCTCTTCGTCCGACAACCACGAATCGTCCACTTCGTAACCGAATACATCATATAAATATGCCTTCCAGTCGAATACAGCCTCTACCGCCGCAATCGCTACTTCCACCATACTTTCATCGGGTTCCCTTGTTGTCAAGCCCTGCAGCAGCATACCGGGCGCAGAAATAATCTTGACAAGAATATTGTCGCTTCTTCCCGCCAATCTGATAACTTCATATGAAATACCCGCAATAACCGGAATAAGCGCTATACGAAGCAGCACTTTATGAACCGGATTTTCAACCCTTATAAAGAAAAACAGCACAATACTAATCAGCATAACCAGCAGCATAAAACTGGTTCCACATCTTTTATGCCTTTTGGAGCTTCTCATTACATTATGAACTGTAAGCGGACGCCCCTTTTCAATACAATTAATACACTTATGCTCCGCCCCATGATATCTGTAAAGCCTTCTGATATCCTTCATAAGCGATATACTTAACACATAGGCAATAAAAATGACAATACGGATAACGCCCTCGATAATCGCCATCAAAGAATCATTCCTAATATATCCCTGAAACAGCGACGTCAGATACCACGGCAGCACCATAAAAATTGCAACGGCAAGCACTATGGAAAAAATTGTGACTATTCCGGTAAGAATTTTTTCAGAATTACCGCCGGACACTTTATTAAGCGCCTTATCAGCCGCCTTATCCGTTGCGCCCTCATCTTCATAAAATTCCGCAGAAAAATTCAGACTTTTCATGCCTAAAATCATCGAATCAATAAAATTAAAGACGCCTCTTATAAAAGGAATTTTAAGCAGCACACTTTCGTGTATAATACTTTGATAAGTATCCACTTCTACCTCAATCTGTCCATCTGGTTTACGGACAGCCACCGCATACTTATCTTTATTTTTCATCATAATGCCTTCTAAAACAGCCTGACCGCCTATTCCCGAAGACTGCCTGCGTTTCTTTTTTCTCAATTTACATGCCTCCGTAAAATTGAAAGGTTGAGATATTCACCCCAACCTTTCCCAAGTAAACTATTTGTTGTCCATACCGTATTTCTTATTGAACTTATCAATACGTCCTCTTGCCTGCGTCGCTTTCTGCTGGCCTGTGTAGAACGAATGGCATTTAGAACAAACTTCCACGTGAATTTCCGGTTTAGTAGAACCTGTTACAAATGTGTTTCCACAGTTACATGTTACTGTTGCCTGATAATATTCAGGATGAATTCCTTCTTTCATTTTATATCTACGCTCCTTTTTTTAAAATCGCTGCTATATGTTTAGTTTTCAGTCCTGTCAAAGTAAACGACAGCTTATGTATTATAGCATAGCTGTTTAACGTATGCAAGTATTTTTTTAAAGGAATCTCGTCTTTTTAACCATATTGACAAACTCAAAATTATTCCTAGTCCTTGCAAACATATCTAACACTTTATCTACTGCTTCCTCCGGCTTCAAACCGTTAAGCGCCTTTCTGATAACATTAATTGCTTCGAGTTCATCAGGTGAAAGCAGCAAATCGTCCCTTCTGGTTCCAGACTTAGGAATATCAATCGCGGGGAATACTCTCCTTTCGGAAAGCTTACGGTCAAGCACCATTTCCATATTGCCGGTGCCCTTAAATTCCTCATATACTACATCGTCCATCTTGCTGCCCGTCTCGACAAGCGCAGTTGCAAGTATCGTCAGACTTCCGCCCTCTCTCATATTTCTCGCCGCACCAAAGAAGCGTTTCGGCATATGGAGCGCTGCCGGGTCCAAACCACCCGATAATGTACGTCCACTCGGCGGAACGGTAAGGTTATAAGCCCTTGTCAATCTGGTAATGCTGTCCAAAAGTATTACAACGTCTTTTTTATGCTCTACCAGCCTCTTACCACGCTCGATAACCATCTCGGAGACTCTCTTATGGTGCTCTGGAAGTTCATCAAACGTAGAATAGATAACCTCCACATTAGGACCTTCAATAGCTTCTTTAATGTCCGTTACTTCCTCAGGGCGCTCATCAATCAGCAGTATAATCAAATGCGCGTCGGGAGTATTATTTTGAATTGACTTTGCCACTTCTTTTAATAAGGTAGTCTTACCAGCCTTCGGCGGAGATACAATCATACCTCTCTGCCCCTTGCCGACAGGACTCATTAAGTCCATTATTCTCATCGCTACGGAAGAGCCCGGCACCTCAAGTTTAAGCCTTTCATTAGGGAAAATAGGCGTTAAATCTTCAAAATTAACCCTACGCATAGCCACGTCCGGTGCATAGCCGTTGATGGATTTAACATAAAGAAGCGCGCTGAATTTCTCACTCTGCGTCTTGATTCTGGTATTTCCTTCCAGCATGTCGCCTGTCTTTAAGCCAAATCTTCTAATCTGACTCGGAGCTACATAAACATCATTTTCACCGGGAAGAAAATTCTCGCATCTGATAAAGCCGAAACCGTCGCTCATAACCTCCAGAATCCCATGCGCAAGAATTCCGCTGTCAAGCTCAGCAGGATATTTTTCTTCTTCGCTGCTAGAAGACGACGTCTCAGTTCTCTCCGTGCGCTCTGTTCTTTCTGTGCGTTCAGTTCTCTCTGCACGTTCCGTTCTCTCCGGTTTTTCTGTACGTTCTGTTCTCTCCGGTCTTTCCGTCTTTTCCGGCTTCTTCGGTACTAAAGACTTGACAACGACTTCTTTTCCCGCAGCCCTGTCTTTCTCGTCCTCCTTAAGCATAGCCTCTACTAACTCAGATTTTTTCATAGTAGAAGCTCTCTTAATGCCTCGCACCTTTGCGAGCTCTTTCAAATTCGCAAGCGCCAATGATTCATACTTTTCTCTCATAAATTTCCTCCTGTGCTTTTAACACGTAATCTCAAGCAAAATACCCATTTTAAATACTATTTTAAATAACTTACAAGTTATTCATTTTCAACTTTTCCTATTCCAAGAAAATTTTCTAAAAATCCCTCTTTGTCATAATAAAATATCACCTTTTTTATAGAAAAGAAAAATAAAAATTTCCTTTCCATTATAATATCCGCTTCCAACATTCCGATTTTAACAATATCCTTCCCGTTATCATATTCAGAAACCGGAAGCATCAAACCAAATTCATATTCTTTTTGCAGGTACACATCAGTAAATTCCCCTAAGTCTCCATAAGAGCTGCCACATGAAAATTTCTGTACCTTTTCCATAGCTTCTCTTGCTTTTGAATATTCAACTTCTTCTCCATTAAGTTCAAACACTGTATCTTTAGAGAAAAATTTGTCATACTGCCTCATATCATGGGAATTTAAAACAACGGCAAACTTCTTCGTGTAATTCCCCTCAACCCCATGTACATATAACGGATAAATAACACACAGCAAAGCCACTATCAACCCTATAAGACCTATCCACATAAGTCTGTTTTCTACTCTTTGCATGGTTCAAATTTAACCCCTCTTCATCTTGTGCCTTTAACGCATAATCTCAAGTAAAATACCCATTTTTAATACTATTTTAAATAACTTACAAGCTATACATTTATATTTTAATTCACTCTTTGGTCAAGGGACTTCATTTCTTGATATGTATACTGAAATGCAATAACAAGCTATTTATAAAAATCATTATACACCATGTTGGACAAAATAGGAAGAGGAAATTTTGAAATTTTTGCAAGAAAATAAGCAAAAAGTGCAAAAGAGTATATTGCAGAAAAAACATAAATACTATATCATTAATAAAGATTTGTTATAAATTAAATGAATTAGCAGACAGAATATGAATGGAGGATTATTATGACAACAGGAGAAAAAGCGCTTCAAATGCACGAAGAATGGAGAGGTAAACTCGAAACAGTTTCCAAAACAGCGGTAAAAACAAGAGAGGACTTGGCAATCGCTTATACGCCGGGCGTTGCGGAGCCTTGTAAAGTAATCGCCAAAGATAAGGACGCCGCATACACATATACATGGAAGTCCAATACGATAGCCGTAGTTTCCGACGGAAGCGCGGTTTTAGGGCTTGGAAATATCGGTCCGCACGCCGCCATGCCGGTTATGGAGGGTAAAGCGGTTTTATTCAAAGAATTTGGCGGCGTCAACGCTGTTCCGATTTGCTTAGACACGCAGGACACGGAAGAAATCATCAAGGCGGTGACTTATCTCGCTCCGGGCTTCGGCGGTATCAATCTGGAAGATATCAGCGCGCCGCGCTGCTTTGAAATAGAAGAAAGATTAAAAGCAACGCTGGATATACCGGTATTCCACGACGACCAGCACGGTACGGCAATCGTCGTGCTTGCAGGCACTATCAACGCCCTGAAAGTAATAGGTAAAAAGAAGGAAGACTGCAAGGTAGTAGTAAACGGTGCGGGCAGCGCCGGAATCGCCATTACCAAGCTTTTGCAAAGCTACGGCTTCTCAAATATCATTCTGTGCGACAGCACCGGTATAGTTTGCAAATCGAGAAGCAATCTGAACAAAGTAAAGCAGCAGATGGCGGAATGCACCAATCCCAATAATATAAGCGGAACGCTTGCCGACGCTATGAAAGATTCCGATATTTTCATCGGAGTATCAGCGCCCAATGTCGTAACTTCTGAAATGGTAGCTTCGATGAATAAAGATGCCATTATATTTGCAATGTCTAACCCTGTCCCTGAAATCATGCCCGATGTAGCTAAAGCTGCGGGCGCACGTATAGTAGGTACGGGACGCTCTGATTTTCCTAATCAGATAAATAACGTAGTGGCTTTCCCCGGTATTTTCAAAGGGGCTCTTGAAGGACGCGCGCCGCAGATTACGGAGGAAATGAAGTTAGCTGCTGCCTATGCCATCGCAGGACTGGTTCCCGACGATGAGCTGAATGAAGACAACATTATGCCGGAAGCATTTAATCCTAAAGTTGCGGAAGTCGTGGCGGAAGCGGTTAAAGCGCATATCCGTAAATGATAAGATAGAATGATAAATTCAAATTTACAGGCTGAAAAGCTGGATTATTAGTGAAAGCAAATTTATCGGAGAGCTACAATGACTAAGGAAGATACCCTGATATTATATAAACTTATTATACTGTATATGCTGGACCGCGCCGCATTTCCCATTACGAAGGCGCAGGTCGCAGATTTTATTCTTGAAAACGAGTATATGGACTTTTTGACTCTGCAGCAGGTATTTTCCGAACTGGCGGACTCAGGCATGATTAACGCCAACACTATACGCAACCGCACACATCTTGCGATTACTACAGAGGGCAAAGAGACGTTGTCGTTATTTGGCAACAGACTCAATGCCCTCACTAAGAAAAAAATCGACAGCTTCTATATGGAAAACGAAATGGAAATGCGCAACGAGGTTTCTATTATCTCCGATTATTATAAGTCCACTTCTGGAGAATACGAGGCGCATTTGCAGGCAATAGAGAAAAAAGTGCGTCTGGTCGATATAACTCTATCTGTTCCAGATAAAGAAACTGCCGCCGCCATATGCGACAACTGGCAGAAGAATAATCAGACGGTCTATCAGAGCCTAATAGAGCAATTATTCTAATCCCTTTATACGCTTCATATGTTCCTTTATTTTTAATTCGTATCCGTTGCCGGAAGGCGTGTAAAATTCTTTACCGTTAAGTTCATAGGGCAGATATTGCTGCTCTACATAATGGTTGGGATAGTCGTGCGCATACTTATAGCCTGTGCCATGACCGAGTTTCGCCGCTCCCTTATAATGCGCGTCCTGAAGATGCGTCGGTATCGGCAGATTCCCCGTCTGCTCTACCATTTCCATAGCCTTAAAAATTGCATTGCTGGAAGAATTGCTCTTCGGCGCACACGCCACATAAGCTGCTGCCTGAGCCAAAATAATCTGCGCCTCAGGCATTCCTATTCTTTCGACTGCAAGCGAAGCACTGACCGCGACCGTCAAGGCATTCGGATCTGCGTTTCCTACGTCCTCTGCGGCGCATATCATAATTCTTCTGGCGATAAAAGCTACGCTTTCTCCCGCATATAACATTCTTCCCAGATAGTATACGGCAGCGTCAGGATCAGAGCCACGCATACTTTTGATAAAAGCCGAAATTGTATCATAGTGGTTATCGCCTGTCTTATCATAATTTACGACTCTTTTCTGAATACACTCCTGCGCCACTTCGAGCGTAATATGTATCTTTCCGTCCTCGCTTCTATTAGTCGTCATGACGCCAAGTTCAACTGCATTCAGGGCGTGTCTGGCGTCTCCGCCGGATAAATCCGCCAGAAATTCCAGCGCGTCATCGTCGATTACCGCATCATACGCACCCATACCTTTATCTTTATCATATACGGCACGTCTGATTAATTCCTTAATATCTTCCCTTGAGAGCGGCTTTAACTCAAAAACTATCGAACGCGATATCAACGCTCCGTTGACTTCAAAATAAGGATTTTCCGTAGTTGCGCCTATAAGTATAATCGTCCCGTCTTCGACAAACGGCAGCAGATAGTCCTGCTGCCCCTTATTGAAACGGTGAATTTCATCAATAAAAAGTATGGTTTTCTTCCCATACATTCCGCTTACGTTTTTCGCCTGCTCCACCACGGCTTCCATGTCCTTCTTACCCGCTATGGTCGCGTTAATCTGCGTAAATTCCGCGCTGGTGGTATTCGCGATAACCTTAGCAAGCGTCGTTTTGCCGGTTCCCGGCGGTCCATAGAAAATAATAGAGCTTAACTTATCCGCCTTGATAGCGCGGTAAAGCAGCTTATCTTTTCCTATTATATGCTGCTGCCCCACCACCTCGTCAAGCGTAGCCGGACGTAGCCTTGCGGCAAGCGGCGCTTCCTTATCCATATTCGTATTTCTCATGTACTCAAATAAATCCATGCTGACTTTTTAGTTTCCTTAATTTAATAAATAATTACTATATAAATCTTTTACAGATTATCTTCTATGTATATTTTCTGTATGTAATCTGCTACACAAATTTACATTATGTAACTATATCGATTTTACCACGAATATCGTTATTTGTCAGTATTTATATTTCTGATAAACATTCCACAGCTTGCAATGAAAACATATAATCACTCCCGCCACCGCGCCGATAGCAGCCTGAATAATTTCATACGGCAGCTTGATAATCGCATATTCGGGCGTGCTGTAAACATACGCCCGTCCTAACGTATACCCTATTACCATAATCACCGCGCCTATAGCCACTCCTATTATTGCGCCTGCTTTATGGTTTTTCTTAAAAATCACGTTCGCAAATAACGATATGATAAACGCCTGTATTCCATGCGTTACCAGCGAAACGAACATCGGCGCAGGATAGAAGAAAAAATCGCCCAAAAACGAACCTACGCCCCCGACTATTGCCGCATAAAAAGGATTCAGCAGAATAGCCGCCGTACAAATTGCTATATCACACAGATATAAATGCCCTCCAGGTACGGGAATACTAAAAGAACTCAAAACAATATTAAGCGCCATAAAAATGGCTGAGATGGTTATATCCTTCACGGAAATCGTATTTTTCATAATTAATCTTACTCCTCTCTTATTTCACTCTTACTTCACTTGCGAATTTTAATTCATACTTATCCCATGTGTTTTATATATATTAATATCTTTTTAATTACTTGTCAATAAACATATCCATATTTTTACTGTTACTTTTTCGCTCGCTTAGCAAAGAAACTATTGCTAATCTAAATCCGATATGTGATAATATTAAGCAGAGAAATGTCTTAAATAAGCTTCACAGACAATGAAGATAAGAGGTTTGACGGTATGAGCGGCTATCAGAATCGAAACAATATGGGAGAACAGATAAAAGACGCGCTTGCAGAAGCACTGCAGGGCGGCGATTTTAGTAAATTAAATGATTTGGTGTCGCAGACTGTCAATAGTGCAATTGATGATTTCAGAGCAAATATCGTACCGGATTTTAATTCCGAACAACACAGGGCAGCGGAAGAACGTGCCAATTCTGAGCAGCGCAAGGCACAGGAAGAACAGCGCAGGCAGCAGTTGCGGCAGGACTCCCACAACATACAGGAACAGACGCGGATTGCCAGACAGGATAAAATAAAGAATAAACTCAAAATCAAAAAGGTCGGAAACGTATCCAACGTATTATATCAGGTATTCGGCGGAATCGCCCTCGGCGTTACAGGCATTATGACTTTGGTAAGGCTTATCATGCTTGCCTCCGATGTACACTTAAGCGCAGGCGGCTGGATAGTCAATCTGATATTTCTGGCACTATCATACGGCATGATAAGCGTAGGTATCAGTCAGCGCAAACGCCTAAAACGCGCGGAGCGTTATGTAAAGTTATGCGACCATAAGATGTATAAAAATATTAAAGACTTGGCAATGGCTTGCGGCAAAAAGGAACGCTACATTGTCAAAGATTTGCAGAAAATGATAAATCTGGGCTTTTTCCCAGAAGGACATCTTGACGAGCAAAAAACCTGCTTTATGCTAAGCGACGCTATATACTGGCAGTATCTTGACGTGGAAGAGAACCGCCGACGTATAGAAGAAGAAAACCAAATTGCTTCTAAAGCTGTAGAGGATACAAAGGAAGCTGAAAGCAACTCTTCCCCCGAAATATCGGCAGACCAGAATACCGAACTAAATACGATGGTGGCGGAAGGCATGGAATGTATCCGCAAATTAAGGGAACTGAATGATAAAATCCCCGGCGAAGTTATTTCCACTAAACTATTCCGCTTAGAAAGCCTTTTAAAAGAAATATTCAGCAGTATCAGGGAACACCCCGAACAAATGCACCGTATGCACAAGCTGATGGACTATTATCTTCCCACCACGCTTAAACTGGTGGAGGCATATGAAGAATTTGACCGCGTAAGCGCTCCGGGGGACGAAATAATAGCGGCAAAAGCTGAGATAGAAAACACTCTGGATACGATTAACCACGCATTCACGGAGCTTTTGAACAACCTTTTTCAAGATACGGTATTCGACGCCACCACTGACGCGCAGGTGCTTAAGACCATGCTAGCCAGAGAAGGATTGATGAACGAGATGGAATTTGCCACGGTTAAGCGCGAGTAACATGAACTCATAGATTTCAATTGAGGCACGCTCTCGCTTTGTGGAACAGCTACATACATTATATTTGAATGGAGGAAAAAAATGAGCACTAACTTAGATGAGATGTTGAAAAAAGCGCCTTCTTTAACTCTTGAGCCTTTTGCAGAGCAAACCACAGAAACTGACATAGTTGTCAGCAATAATGCGGTTCAGGTATCGGAGAATGCTTCTACTGCATTAAAAGAAGTATCCGAGGACGTACCGGAAATGGTCTTGACGCCGGAAGAACAGAAAATGGTGGACGATTTTGCCGCTAAGATTGACATTACCAATACACAGATGGTAATGCAGTACGGGGTAAGCAGCCAGAAGAAAATCGCCGACTTCTCCGAAAACGCCTTAAACAACGTCCGTACCAAAGATATGGGTGAAATCGGGCAAATGCTAACAGGCGTAGTCGCAGAGCTTAAGGATTTTGACGAAGAAGAAAAGAAAGGTATCTTCGGCATATTTAAAAAGAGCAGCAATCAGCTCTCTAATCTTAAAGCTAAATATGACAAAGCAGAAGTCAACATCAATAAAATATGCAAGGTAATGGAAAACCATCAGGTAACGCTGCTTAAAGACGCGGCGATGCTGGATAAAATGTACGATTTAAACCTGAACTACTTCAAGGAACTGTCCATGTATATCGTTGCAGGTAAACAGAAACTTAAACAGGCAAGAGCTGTCGAACTTCCCGAACTACTTGCAAAGGCTGAGAAAAGCGGACTTCCGGAAGATACTCAGGCAGCAAATGATTATGCCGCCATGTGCGAGCGCTTTGAAAAGAAAATCTATGATTTGGAGCTTACGCGCACCATCTCAATGCAGATGGCTCCGCAAATCCGTCTCATACAGAGCAACGACACGGCAATGTCCGAGAAGATACAGTCCACCCTCGTCAATACCATACCGTTATGGAAAAGCCAGATGGTAATTGCGATAGGGCTTAATCATTCAAGTGAGGCGGCAAAAGCGCAAAAGGAAGTCACGGATATGACTAACGAGCTGCTTAAGAAAAACGCTGAAAACCTTAAGACTGCAACCATTGCCACCGCCAAAGAAAGCGAACGCGGTATCGTCGATATCGAAACCCTGACCGCCACTAACCAGACGCTAATCAGCACTTTAGATGAAGTACTTAAGATTCAGGAAGAAGGACGCACTAAGAGGCGCAGCGCAGAACAGGAACTTATAAGAATTGAAGACGAAATGCGCCACAAACTCCTTGCGGTAAGCAACGCTTCAAGGCAGGCGTAAAGATAAAAAAACAGCAGACGATATTGCGGTCTGCTGTTTTTATTATAGTTATGTCGTTTACTATTGTTCCCTATCCTTCTTTTTAAGTAGTCAATGGCTGCAAATCATATACGCCGGTAAACTGTTCTTTGCGTTCAGGAGTGAGATGATGGCTCACCAAAATCAGCGTCAAATCTTGGTTAGACAATAAACTTTTTTCCACAATGTCCGCATTCTTATAATCCAGCGCGCTAGTACCTTCATCAACCAATAAAATAGTGCGATTATGAATCAGTGCACGGGCAATGGCTACCCTCTGCTTCTGTCCACCGGAAAGATTGCTTCCATCTTCACCTACCACAGTGTCTAAACCATCTGGCATAGCAGCAAGGTCTCCGGACAATGCACTATCCCGAAGAGCATTCTCCATCTGTTCATTGGTGAACTTTTCGCCCAAAGTAATGTTGTCACGGATAGTAGAATTAAACAGAAACACATTCTGTTCAATGTAGCTCATCTGCTGTTTGAGCTGTTCTGTGGTGAAATCTCTGGCGTCTTTTCCGTCAAATCGAATGTTTCCTACATAATCCGGCAGCCAGCCCAGCAGAATTTTCAACAATGTAGATTTTCCACAACCCGATGGACCAATAATAGCATATTTGCCACCCTTTCTAAATTGAAGCGTCAAGTCACGCAACACGGGCTTATCACCGTAGCAAAAGCTGAGATTTTCTATGTAGATGTTTTCCAAAGCCGCCACAGGCGCTTGCTCTGTCAAGTGCGCTTCGTCTCGCTCATGGTCCGTAACTCGTGCAAAATATGGTCTTGCCGATGCAAAAGACAATCTATGGGCGCTTAGTTCGTTCAGACCTTCAGCAATATCGCTGCACAAACCGCTGCCACCCAAAAGAGCGGTCTGAATAATAACGCCCTTGATGGACAACAGTGCAATGGCACAAGTTACCACAGTCTGTGCAACAAGATTAACCAACCCCGTGCCACTGTAAATCATACCTTGTCTACAAGCTTTTCGGTATCGCGGGGCTTCAATCTCTTGCCCTGCCTTGTCAATATCCGTCAAAAAACGTGGACCACGATTAAATGCAGATAACACATCGTATCCAGCTAAAAGGTCTTTAAGCTTGGCAGATGCAGAGCCATGCGCTTGAGCGCAAGAACTACCTAAACGCTCCAGTTGTTGCTCGAATAACTTTGGCGCAGCAATCATCAGGACTGCGGAAAACAAGCTGACCAGAACAAGACTCCAATGAAGAGACGCCAGTGCAACCAGTCCTGTAACAATCTGTGCAATGCAGCCGGTAAGGGCAAAGAAAGAATCCCATGCACTATCTTCAATCTGCTCAACCCCGCCGGTAAACCAAGAAAGGTATGTGCCGGTGTCCTGAGTATGATAATCCATGTGTGACTTGCACATTAGCGTCACAGCTAAGTCCCGCCGGACAGCATTGTTCATTCTAAGAATTGCCCGACTGCGAAAACATGTGTGCAACCCATAGCATACGAAATATAGCGCCCAGCCGCCCACCTCTGCCAATGTCCAGAGCAAAAAACGCCTTATGTCACCTTGAATGACTCCCTGCAATTCCCGCATGAGAATAAGTCGGACGCAGGCATTGAATATATACATCAGAATTTGGAATATAATTGCCAGCAGGTTCATTTTCCAAAACTTTTTAATGTAGTATGACATAATAAAGTCTCCTTATTTAATTGTTTTTGAATTAGAATTCGTAAGTTTATCAATCTAATGGCTGTTCTAGGTGGGATCCGATTGTACAGCCAGTAGGTTTCTTACTTTATCCTGCATAGTGTATACTCCTTCCTGTTTTTTAGTTCAGGCGATATCCTCCATCTGCGCCGTATAAAGTCTGTAATAATATCCCCTTTTCGCTATAAGCTCATCATGCGTGCCGCATTCCATAATACCGCCGTTATCGATATACATTATCTTATCGCAATTCTTGATGGTTGAGAGGCGGTGCGCAATAATAAATGACGTCCGCCCTTTAAGCATGGCGTTAAGCCCCTGCTGCAGCGCTTTTTCTGTCTGCACATCAATACTTGACGTAGCCTCGTCCAGTACCAGTATCGAAGGATTGGAAAGAAGGGTTCTGGCGAAGGAAATAAGCTGTTTCTGCCCTTGAGACAACAGCGAACCCCTCTCCTTTACTTCCGTCTGATATCCGTCCGGCATACGCTCTATAAAGCTGTCGGCGCACACTGTTTCGCTTGCTTTTTTTATTTCTTCCATCGTGGCATCCAGCTTGCCGTACCTGATGTTATCTTCAATCGTTCCCGAGAAAATAAAGCTGTCCTGCAGCATTATTCCCATCTGGGAGCGGAGCGACTCAAGCGTAACCTGCGAAATGTCGTGTCCATCAATCAAAACCCTGCCGCCGTTCACGTTATAAAATCTGGAAATCAGGTTCACAATGGTGCTCTTACCGGCTCCGGTAGGTCCCACTAACGCCACGCTCTCGCCGGGCTGCACCGTAAACGACAAATCTTCCAACACGTCTTTACCTTCCTCATAAGCAAAAGTCACATTTTCAAATGTTACCTTCCCTTTTATAGGCGGCATCTGAACTGCATTCTCTGCATCCGCCACAGCCACGGGTTCGTCAAGCGTCTCAAAAATACGCTCCAAATAGGCAATATTATTGATAAAGTTATTAAATATATTTCCCAAATTCATAATCGGCTGCCAGAACCTTGAAGCATATGAAGTAATCGCCACGATTACGCCGAGTTTCACATTTTCAGGTCCCATTACCAGCAGTCCGACGATAAACACAGCCGCCCGCACCCAGACGGAGATATTATCAATGCCCGGCCACACCAGATTGCTGTATTTTACAGCCTCCATCCATGCGCCCCTGCATCTGTCCGACAATATGCCAAAAGTCTCGGCATTTTCATCTTCCCTTACGAAAATCTGCGTTATCCTCGCACCCACGATATTTTCCTGCAAATAAGCGTTCAGGTTGGAGTTCTTATTAGATACCTGCTGCCACGCCCTTCTCTGCCGTTTCTTGATATAGAGCAAAAATACGGCAAGAACCGGCACGCCCGCCATTACCACGAGTGAAAGTTTTACATTGACTAAAAACATAAATATTACGATAAAAATAAGGTTCAAAATTTCCAATACCACATTAATCAATCCGTTAGACAGCATATCCGACACGGAGTTCACGTAGTTTACCACGCGAATCAAAATCTTGCCGTGCGGCCTGTCGTCATAGTATTGAAAAGGCAGTTTCTGTAAGTGTGCGAACAAATCCTTACGGATATCATAGATAATGCCCTGTCCCACGTGTACCATGATTCGTGAGCGAACAGTGGTGAAAATAACGCTTACGGCATAAGCTGACACCAATGTCACAACCAACGTTATCAACATCTGCATATTTTTCTCCGGTATTGCCTCATCCAGCGCTTTCTGCGTAAGCATAGGCCCGAACAAAGCCGCTATGCCGCCTATGGCGCTTAAACAGAGAGCGAGAATCATTTTCCCCATGTATTTTTTAATATAGACGGATGCGCGCAGCAAGTGGTGAAAGTCAAATGGGGTTTCCAGCACTTCGTCTTCACGATAAGTATTTCTTCTGGCCATCTCTATACCTCCTCTCCGGTCTGCAGTTTCACGACCTGATAATAGTAGCCTTTTTTAGCAATCAGTTCTTCATGCGTACCGGACTCGGTAATACGTCCGTCCTGCAAAACCAATATTTTATCCGCATATTTGGTAGTTGATATTCTCTGTGCAATGATAATCTTAGTACATGGAAAATCCAGTTCGTTTAAGCTGTGCTGAATCTGCTTCTCCGTCTCCATATCCACAGCCGAAGTCGTATCGTCAAGAATCAGTATGGACGGGCGTACCGCCAGCGCCCTTGCAAGGGAAATACGCTGCTTCTGTCCGCCTGAGAGTCCCACGCCCCTTTCTCCTACTATGGTGTCATAGCCTTCCGGCATTCTGGCAATAAAATCCGACGCCGCCGAATATCTAGCGAATTTTACCACTTCCTCCTGAGTAATATGGCTGTCGCCAAAAGCGATATTTCCATCAATAGAATCCGAATAAAGAAGCACGTCCTGAGTCGCAAGCCCGATATTCTTACGTAACTGGTGAAGTTTCATATTCTGCACCGGAATGTCGTCCACCAGCACTTCACCTTCCGTCGGCTCATAAAATCTGGGAATAAGCTGAATTAGCGACGTTTTTCCGCAGCCGGTCTCGCCCATAATGGCTATGGTTTCTCCGGGATTTGCAATGAAGCTTACATCATGCAGAATCGGCAATTTGCCGTCTGCGTATTTAAAGCTTACGTTCTTAAACTCTATTTTCCCTGCAAACCGCTCCTGCCTGTCTATAGCGTCCGGTTTATCAACAATCTCCGGCTCGGAATAATATATTTCCATCACCTTTTCTGACGCGGCGGCAAACCGCTGGAACTCATTCATAATATTTCCCAACTGCCGCATCGGGTTAGCGATTGCCCAAATCAGACTGGAAAACGCCACATACTGCCCCATCGTGATTTGGTCTTTAATCAGGAAAATACCGCCTACAAGCAGTAGCACCACAGGCATCAGATTGGCGGCTGATTCCACATACGGATAATACGTCAGCCATGTAAGCGCCGTTTTCCTATTGGTCTGGGAATAAGAAGTATTACATTCGTCAAATTTCTCAATCTCATATTTTTCCCGTGCAAACGCCTTTACGACACGATTACCTGAGATATTTTCCTGCGCGATAGTGTTCATCTGCGCCAGCTTTTCACGCAACGCCTTATGGCGCGGTGCGACTTTATTCTTAAATAAAATAATAATCAAAAAAATAAACGGGGCAATGGCAAACATGCACAAGGCAAGCCGCCAGTCCATATATAAGAAATACACGACGGTCGCTCCCATAAGCGATAAAGACTCCACAATCGTGCGGATAACCCACGCAATCATGTGGCGCACAGCGTCCAAGTCTCCGGTCATTCTCGTCATCAGGTCTCCCGTGCGGTATGCGGCGTAAAAGTGCATATCCTGACGTTCGATTTTATCAAAAAGATAAGTCCTTATCCTGTATAAAACCTTCTGCGACACTTTTTCCGAACCCATACAAGACAGATAAACTATTGACGTCCTAATAAGCGTAAACACTACCATAGCGATAATCAGACGCCAAAAAAGGTCTCTTTTAGTCGCCAGATTTTCTGCCGCCTCTTCTCCGCTCAAAAACAGGTCGATAATGCTCTGGGATAAATAAGGAACCGCAAGCTGCATCATGCTGTAAATCATGGTGCCAATCAGACTTATTATGTATAGTGCCCTATATCCTTTCATGTTCTCCCAAAGCCACGCAAGCCTCGGTTTTTGGATTTTTTTCATAATGTAAGCCTCCTCGTCAGATTGTACTTTTCTGACATTATGCGTGTTGTATTACTACTCACAGTCTATATGGCATGAACTCATATGTTTCTATGAGTGGCACGCTCCCGCTCCGTGGAAAATCGCAGCGGTACTAAGCTCGAAAACACCTCGCTAAGTACCGGCGTTTTCCAAGGACCACTCACAAAAACATATGAGTTCATGCCCCTGGGCTGTAAATAGCAACGTATTGTTACGCACCAAATATTAATATTATATTCCCGCTTTTGTCGATAGTAAATATGTAAGTGGGAAATTTTTTCAGTATATTTTCGGGGTTGGTTGAGACAATAAAACATTATAAAAATAAATGAATAGGTAATTGCGAAACAACCTAAGTTTATGTCTGGATTTTATACTTTGCACAATCATGTTTATAAGATAGTGAGTTTCGCAATTACCTAATAAATGAATAAAAGAAAGGAACACCAGAATAATGGAAAAAACAGATACCGAAAAACTCCTGCAGGAATGTGACGCCGGAACTAAAATGGCGGTAACTTCGATTGACGAGGTAATGGACAAGGTTACTAATTCTAATATGAAAAGTCTGCTGGAAGAAACAAAAGACCATCATAGCAAGCTTGGAAATGAAATCCATTCCCTTTTGAGCAGACATGACGTGGACGGCAAAGAGCCTTCGGCTGCCGCGAAAAGTATGTCGTGGATGAAAACTAATATGAATATGTGTATGGATAAGAGTGACGAAACCGTAGCCGACCTTTTGACCGACGGCTGCAATATGGGAGTCAAGTCACTGAACCGTTATCTTAATCAGTACAAGGCGGCAGACCATGAATCCAAGGAATTATGTACGAGGCTTATTTCTATTGAAGAGCAGTTCTGTAAGGAACTGAGCCAGTATCTTTAAAAAATATTAATAATGTAAACCGTGCTTAAATCGAAAGCGCAAGCCGTGAGCCTGCGCTTTTTGTTAGAAAAAATCTTTAGCAATTAATTTTAGAACCGGACTCCCGAAAAGATATCCTCTAAATACAATGCACCAAAATTATCATAAATCTTTACACCTTTTATTTTAAGTATTTTTTGATTACGTATATACAAGTCAGTTGTATTATAGAAAAAAGATTCTGCATACTTTTTACCATTCCCATCCTCTGCGACACACAAGTGATTATACCCCTGTTCCCTTTTTTCAAACAAAATATATTTTGACTTTAAATTAGAACTTATCAAAGCAGCGTTGAAATCCACAATCACATCCGTATATGACATTGTGAGAATGTTTTCTTTGCTGAAACTATTAAAGCGAACCTCTATATCAGGGAAATAAGCACTTCTCTTAATGATATATTCTGTCAGAAATTCCTGTTTTTTAATCTTGGAATTTATATATTTTGCTCCAATTACAAGATTATTTTTATCGTTAAACTGACGTATGATTGGAATGTCTATCAGTTTATGCAATCCCAACAAATGTGGAAAATCGGTTTGTTTAAGTTTAAAGCAAATTCCAGAATCATTCTCAAATATGTACTCTATACGATAATTGGATATTGATTTATACTCATTAAATTTATCTAGCAGTTGGTTCAAATAGTCCTCCATATATACCAAAAGCCCTTGACCGCAGCCAAGAGCTTTCTAAAATTCTATAAAGCGGTTCTCTTTTCTTCAGCTTGCGCCTATTCGGTGTAAGTGAACCGTAACTTACGGAAGAACCTCCGCTTATGAATCCGAAAAATCATAAGTTTCTTTGGTTAATTTTATTATATACAATAAATCATACAAAATCAATAGGTATCAAAAAATTTTATTTTCTTTTGTTAAAAAGCGTCAATCTTACAAATCCCTCTTCATATATCCGCAGGTAAACGGAAAGAAATCAAACTTCTTTGTTCCAATATGAATAAAACCGTTTTCCTCATACCATTTTCTTAATACTGCGTTTTCTTCCACAATTCCAATATTTATTTTTTGACAACTCATTTCTTTTGCTTTTATATAAGAATCTTCCAGCAGCCTTGCGCCAATATGCTTATGGCGGTATTGAGGAATAACGCATAGGTTATTAAGCTCACACTCATTATTACCTTGTAATGTCAATGAATAATAGCCAATAATTTTACTATCATCATAATATGCAAACATAAGTCTATGCTCGTTCTTTAATTGATACAGCAGCCTATCTTCTGTTGTGGCAAACGCCGTAAAACGCGGGGCATTATCAACTGTAAATCCAAATTCGTCTGCAACCGTAAGAAAACTTTCTTTTATAACGTTTACACATTCTGCAATGTCTTTTTCATGTATTTGCTTTATTATATTTTTCATAAATACCCTTTCTAAATCGGTTTTCTTGATTATACCACTTTCACTTTACGTTTACTATGGTTTGTGCTTTTTTGCTTGCTTTTATATTTTTATTGAAACAAACTGCTTCAAACTTGCAAAAGACTCCCGAAAAATCACGGAAGTCCTAGCTTTACAGTATTTCAAATTATTATGCTTACAGCGCCCCCAACGCAAGCGAGATATGTTCCGCTAAAAACGGCTTGGTAACATAGGCGTCCGCGCCAAACTCCACCGCCCGATTCTTTGTTTGTTCGGAAGCATCCGCTGTGACCATAATCACCTTAATCTCTCCGTTTCGCGACTTGATTTTCTGCAGAAGCTTAAGTCCGTCCGCATCCGGCAGATGAATGTCCAGCAATACCGCATAAGGCGCTCTCTTTTCCAACGCATCTAAAAGCTGTCCGCCATTTTCCGTAAGTACGATATGGGGATAGCCTTCTTTTACAAGAATACTACGCAACGCCTCGCGCACCACAGGCGCGTCATCACAGATAATAAATTCTTCCATACTATTCCGTCCCAGCAATTCATCAGTAGTTACTTTGAAAAAATCCGCTAAGGCACAGAGCATTATGATATCCGGCATGGAATTACCGGTTTCCCATTTGGAAACCGCCGCAATCGACACGCCCATCTCCACCGCCAGCTTTTCCTGCGTAATATTCTGTTGTTTCCGAAGCATTAGTATCTTATGTCCTATATCCATTGTTATCTCCTTTCAACCTTTCTGCTTATTTTCCCTGTGTATACACAATTAAATTATAAGGCATAGACTTCGGAAATCCTAACGAAGTATTTTCAATAAATTCAACTTTGGTTCAAAATCTCAAGAACTATGCGCAGCATGCAGCATATAAAACGTATGTTTTTCTCCCATAATGCTATTGTAGCCGTTCCCATTTTTTGATAAGATAATCCTAAAGAAAATATTTAGCAATAATCCCATTGAAGAAAGGATTGTCTTATTATGAAAACTCGCAAAATAAGCTTGATAGGAATATTATCAGCATTTATTATCGTTATTAGTATTCCGATTGCATTTACTGCTGACTCCATTTCAGATACAACTAGAAACGTTCGGTACGCCGCACAGGATATAGCTTCTGAAGAAATAAAAACACCGAATAATTTTAAGGAAACAAACACAGCCAATTCTTCTGTTGACTTTGTTAAATCGGAAGAAGTTATTAATCTGATAAATGGTACTGCAGCAGAACATGATGTCCAAAACGGTCAAATGCTGCTTTATAAAGACCAAAATAATACTTTGTCATTGAAGCAGGGAGAAACAATCTGCATAGCTACAAATATTGAAGATATCTTTAAGGACGGTCAGACAGCAGTTATTGGTTATGTTATTGATAATTCATATACCGACATTTTCAGCGGGAAGATTACACACAACAAATCTATTGAATTTGTAGCTCCTAAAGCCGGAAATTACACATTTTATCTTATAGGGGCATCTTCTGACACGATACACATTAAGTCGTTTTCCATTTCATAATTGCTATATAGTGTACCGCAATATAAATGGACAGATATAAAGTACAAGGAGATGATAAGTATGCCGCAAATGAATAAAGGCGGTAAATTTATTTTTGGAAAATCTCTGATTAGAGAAGATTTAACCATAACCCTGCCACCGCAGGCGCTTGAAGAATATAACGCTGCTTCGGAAGGAAAATTGTATTTATTTACCGGAAGCAAAGTTACAGGCGGATTTTGTGTGACACGAAAAGGACTTTTAGAGCAGTCTAAACTATGTCATATCTTAACAGATAATCCAGCGTTGCAAAATTATAAAACAGCAGAAGGAGATTTTATTAAATATAAAGGTCGTTCTTATTGTTGGATAAAAGTATCTGATGACGGCGTAATCCAATTAAACGACGATATGATAAAATTTCTCGATTTACAAGCGGGTATGGAACTGCTCTCTATCAGGAGCAGCGATATTGCATTTACTATGGGCGCAAAAGGACCATTATTAGATAAAGCAGAGAATTATGATGGCGAGATTAAGGTATTTTAAACATGAATAAAAAACAAATATCCGTTATGACAATCTTAACATTAATTTTAGCCTTTATGGATATATCCGGCTTGCCTGCGGTATTGTTTGTAAACTGCCGTTTCTATGATGTGACGCCATATATCATTAGTCTGTTGGTAAATTTTCTCATCATAGGACTTTTGGCTTGGTTTACCATGAAATCATTTGGCAAAGACTGGCAGCTTGGACTCCACGCTTTCGGGTTGGCAGAGGGGTTAAAAAAGTATGCTTTTGCAGGCGTTGCCGCAGGTATTTTTTCTTGCGCTGCATTTATCATTGGGCTTGCACCTTTTGATTACAAGCCTAGTCTATGGAAAATCCTGATTGAAGGCGTTTTATATTATTTTGGCGTGGCAATTATTGAAGAACTATATGTCAGGGGTTTACTCCTTAACATTGTTGACAAAATTGCTTACAAAAGGGGGCAGCATACAGCCATCGCCATATGGGTATCATCAATCGTTTTCGGATTAGGGCATATTCCCGGTATGATTGGCATGGAGTCGCTTGTAATTCTATTTAAAGTAATTTCGACTATCGGAATGGGCTTGTATTTTGGGGCAATATACACAAGGACAAATAATCTGTGGGTGCCGATTATCCTGCATGGCTTTATTGATATATGCGCCCTGCCATACTGCTTCACCACATTCAGCGGATATAAAACAATCAGCCTAATCGGGCTTGTTATCATATACACGTTATTAGGCATATACAGCATCGTTCTAATAAAACCGAAGCAAAGATAATAGGCATTCAATTATTCATAAAATCCTAGTATAACTTACTAATAGTATGCTATAATCAAAACAATATATTTACGGGAGAAAAATATGCCGAAATTGATTATACTCAGGGGAAATTCAGGCAGCGGAAAAACTACTGTCGCCAAAGAATTGCAGAAAAGGTTGGGCAGAAATACCATGCTTATTTCGCAAGATGTGATTAGAAGGGATATGTTGTGGGTTAAAGATGAGGAAAGCACTCCGGCGATACCACTTATGCAAGAGCTTTTGATATATGGAAACAGCCATAGCGATATAGTTATTTTGGAGGGAATTATGTATGCTGACTGGTATAAGCCGTTATTCAAGTTAGCCGTTCAATTATATGATACGAGGATATACGCCTACTATTTTGATTTGTCGTTTGAGGATTGTTTAAAACGTCATCAAACAAAGCCTAATTGTAATGAATTCGGCGAAAAGGAAATGCGAAGATGGTGGCGTGAAAAAGACTTTTCCGACATATTAAATGAGCGCAGCATTACAGCTGATGAAGATACGGAAAGCATTGTGAGCAATATTTATGATTCTGTTTTGAATGGATAAAGGCATATTGACTAAGGAGCAGATATGGAAAATGTAATTGTAAGGTATGCAAAAAGAGAAGAACTCGAGTCTGTAAACATAATCCGTAAACAAGTCAACGAAGTTCATGTTAATGGACGTCCGGATATATTCCGCGATGATGGCTGGCAGCTTATAGAGCCTTTTGTATATACAAGGTTTGATGAAGAAAGCAGCGGGGTTATTGTTGCCGCTATTGAGGGGAAAATAGTCGGCTTTGCCGTGGTTCAGTATATAGTGAAACCGGAATCTCCTTTTAATAAGGAGCGGAGATTTCTCCATATAGAAGAATTTGGCGTGGAAGAAAGCCATAGACGCAAAGGCGTTGCTACCGCCATAATTGATTTTATCAAAGAAGATGCTAGAAAACGCGGCTTTAAAAAGATAGAACTTGATATGTGGGAATTTAACGATGGCGCATTGGCATTTTATGAAAGCGTGGGCTTAAAGACTTTCAGAAGATACATGGAATGTTATGTGGAAGAATAAGTTTTGAGGAAAGTGAATTATTACAATATATCAGAATTTATGAGGTAAATGTAATGATAGAAATCAGATATGTAAGCTCAGAAGATAAAGAATTTTGGTATAGTCTTGATAAACATTTGCCGGAACAGGAATTTAATAGTAAGGTCAGCAGCAAAAGAGGATATATTTTATTAGAAGACAATAAGCCGATTGGGTTATTGAGGTATAATCTTTTCTGGGACAATACGCCGTTTTGCACAATGCTGTGTATTGACCGGAATTATCAGAGAAAAGGTTATGGAAAAAGGCTTATGGAACATTGGGAAAACGATATGAAATCGCAAGGATATGGCATACTGTTGACGTCTACTCAGGTTGATGAAGAGGCGCAGCATTTTTACAGAAAACTGGGGTATAAAGACTGTGGCGGTTTTATTATTGATGTTCCGAAATATGAGCAGCCAATGGAACTGGTTTTGATTAAGGGCATTTAAGTATAATATAATCAAATCAATAAAGCGGATTTGGAGGAATGCGTATGCTGGATAAAAAAGGATTTGATTTCTGGGCAGATTATTATGATAAAACGGTTAGTATTTCTGATGAAGAGAATACATATCCATTTGCCGGCTACAAAAACGTGCTTGGAAGTATCTTCCAGACAATCATGGAAAAGAAAAATGCAACAGTGCTTGATATAGGCTTTGGCACCTGTACGCTCACAACAAAGCTGTATGAACATGGCTGTGCCGTTTACGGACAGGATTTCTCCTCAAGAATGATTGAATTGGCATATGAGAAAATGCCGGGTGCGCATCTTTATCAAGGGGATTTTTCGCAAGGATTAGCAGAACCTTTGCGTCATCAAAAGTATGATTTCATTGTGGCAACATACTCTCTGCACCATTTGACTGATGAACAGAAGATTACTTTTCTCCACGCTGCGTACGACTGCTTAAATGAAAACGGACAAATTTTGATTGGCGATGTTGCTTTCAAAACCCGTGAGAAACTTAAACAATGCAGACAAAAAGCCGGTTATGAATGGGATGGGGAAGAAATCTATTTTGTTGCCGATGAATTGAAAAGGGATTTTCCGCAACTGTCTTTCACGCAGATTTCATATTGTGCGGGCATCCTGGCTTTGGCTCGATAAATTCTGGTTTGCAGAATAGTATTAAATACAGGGAGTAGTCATGAACAAATATGTTAAAGAACTTATTCGACTTCTGATAGAGATAACTGTTGTAACTGTTTTGCTTGTCATAATCAATATTTTTACAAAGGGCATGTATCTTTTGGGGTTGCCTGATTTAGCAGATATTCAATCTGTCAGCGTCTCATATCCAAACGTAACAGAAGATATTAAAGAAGTGTCAAGTCCGGAAGATATTGAATTAGCGTTAAAGTTAAGCGGATTTTTAAGGTATGATTTATTTGAAAAAGTAGATAATGCTGAAAAACCCTTGATTACAATTACATATCACCTAAAAGACGGCACAGATAAGACAATATCTGCCAACAATACTACTGTCTGGTGGAATGATAAGTCTTATACAATAAAGGAAAAAGAAATGTTTATCAATCTAACAGAAGGGATTTTCTTTTGGGAGGATTTGCAGAAATGAAAAAGCAAAAAACAGTTTTATTCTTTTTAGCAGTAATAATCATTGCCGCAATCCTTCTCACAGCATGGTATTTTACGCCCAAGAGATTTTTAGGCAGGGCGAAAGCAGCAGATGTGACATCTATATATGTAGTTGACGGCAATAACGGCAACAGGTTTACCATTGAAGAAGCCGACGAGATAAGGCAGGTTGTAGAAAATATCCAGGGCATTAAAATGAAAAGGGATAAAATCTCCATAGGTTACACAGGGTATAGTTTCAGAATGGATTTTATAGGCGAAAACGGAAAAATCATCGACAGCTTTATTATCAACAGCGCAGGCACTATTAGAGATGATCCTTTTTTCTATCGTTGCGACGAAATTCTCTGCTTTGATTATCTGAAAGAACTTGAAGAAAATTATGGAAATTGATTGTTACTGTTCACAATCGTTATGGCATAAATAGTAACAATTAATTTCCGGCTTGAAAGGAACATGTGTTGACATGGATTTACAGAAAATAGAAAACTTTATTGATAAGCAAAAGGTAAGTTTTATATGTTCACTTGACGATGAAAATTATCCAAATGTAAAAGCAATGCTCCGATTTAGAAAAAGAAACGGACTTAAAGAATTTTATTTTTCTACCAACACTTCATCAATGCGGGTGAGCCAATACCGTAAAAATTCTAATGCCTGTATCTATTTCTACCATAAAGGAATATTCAGGTATGTTGGCGTTATGTTAAAAGGTAAGATGGAAGTCTTAACAGACCAGAAAATTAAAAATGAAATCTGGCAAAAGGGCGACACCATATTTTATAAAAAGGGCGTTACAGATCCGGATTATTGTGTTTTAAAATTTACCGCCATAAGCGGCAGATATTATTGTGACTTAAAAACGCAAAATTTTGAGGTAAGATAATTGACAGAGTAACTACCCTTCCCCCTTCAACAAATTACCCAATTCCCTAATTCCATTCCGATACGCTGAATCTACTTCTTTATACAAGCTATTATAAAATTCAACTGCAATCAGCTGCCGTTTCTTGGCAATTTCCGCGGCTTTTTGCGTATAAAAATTGGAATACAATTTTTCTAACTTATACTTATATTCCTGAAAGAAAGACGGCATTTCATCATTTTCTCCGCTAGAAACAGAGCCGTCAGGCAGCATGGAATACAGCGGTTCACCGACAACGCCCTTATAGAGCAGCGTCCTTGCAATTCCTACTGCTCCGGCTGCATCTAATTTATCCGCGTCAAACAAAATTTTTGCTTCTAAACTCTGCGGTAGATTATCTTTCCTATATCTATGTGACTTAATGCACTGTTTTACCCATTCTGCATAAGAAGCTTCAAATCCTTGCTCTAAAAGAAACTGATAGGCTTTTTCACTTCCTACCACGGCATGACATAACTCAGGGTTCTCATACTGCTCTTTTCTTCCGATATCGTGCAACAGGCACGCGGCAATCAGGACATCATAATTAACATTTTCCTCTGCTTTCGCAATTTCCAGCGCATTATACAGCACACGGTACACATGCTCTTTATCATGTGCCGAATCTTCCATGCAGCTAATCATATAATTTTCCATCAGGCTATATGTCTTTTTATCCAAATATCCCTCTCCTATCTCAATCCCAATCAATTATTTGTTTTCAGTAATCAAATCTAGCCAAAATGAACAAAATAAGGAGCGACTTACCTTAGGCATGGAGCTCCGTTTTTGTTCATTTTGCTTTCCTACCACCATATAATATATATCAGCGTCAACGCCAGCCCGACGCTGAACATGAAAAACCCGAAAGATATGCTTCTTTGTATGATAACGAAACTCTCCCTAAAGTCTTCAACGCCCGAAGCGGCGGCGTGTACGAAATCAATATGAGTCGGATTTTTCCTGCCCCACAGCTTATTGCGCAGCGACTGCACAGCGTTCATTATCCTTCCTATAAAGACCGTAAACACATTTCCTTCGCTGAGTTCATGCGGAATCGGTGAATCTTTATAGAGTGTTTTGCGCAGCGCCACAACAACTATATCCACCAGACTGTCGCATATTCTGCTCACGATACTGCATACTGACGGAATTAAGCTAAGCAACAGCGGTCTGTAAACAAGTTCTTCTAAGTCTAACCACTTTGGCCATGCACTGATATATTTTCCCTTGCGCAGAAGTAATATGCGTATAACCAGCACATAGACAAACGCGCCTATTATAATGGAAATCAACGCGCCTTTCAGATTGGCAAGGCTGAAATACTCCACCACAGCAGTCTGAACTGCAACTGCTTGTACTGTAGCTGTCTGCGCTGCATCCGCTCCGACCAAAACTGTATTGCCGGCAGAATGCAGCGGATTCATAAACCGCTCTCCCATCGCCGCCGCTTTGTCCATAACGGTATGCGGGAACAATCCCCACGCAAACAGCACAAGCGCGCTTCCTACAAGCGCGAAACCGCTCTCCTTATTCATATACCGCCTCATTTCGTCATACTGCTTTTGTCTTTTTGCATCTTCATTCTTTTCTATAAAAATCGCCACAAACAGCTTAGTCATATATGCGATTGTCAGCCCGCCGCTTATTAAGAAAATGACTTCTACCAGCTTCATCATGCTTCCGCCGCCGTATTCCAGAATACTCTCGTGTAAAAGCGTCTTGCTGATATAGCCGCTAAACATAGGAATGCCGCCTATCGCCAAAGCGCCGATAAGGAAAATCACCTTAAGCAGCGGTTTTTTCCTGCCAAATCCCCTTATCTCATTCAAATTCAGCGCATGTGTATTCATAAACACCACGCCCGCCGCCATGAACAGCACCAGTTTAATCAGGGAGTGGTTCACCATATGGAGCAGAGTTCCGTGTACTGCCATAATGCCTTCCGTTCCGAGAAGCCCCTGCATGCCAACTCCCACCAAAATAAAGCCTATCTGCGACATGGACGAACAGGCAAGCGTATGCTTTAAATCCATGGAAAAAACCGCTAAAAGCGCGCCGCCGAACATAGTCAGGACTCCAATTGTCAGGATCAGTTGTCCCCATGCCACATTGTTTAGAAAAAGGTCGCAACTTGTAATTAATATCCCAAATACGCCGACTTTCGTAAGAATACCTGATAACAGCGCCGACGCAGGCGCCGGTGCTACCGGGTGCGCTTTCGGCAACCAGATGTGGAGTGGAAAAGCTCCCGCTTTTGCCCCAAAACCGACTAACAGGCACACGCCCGCCGCATAAATCAGCCTATGGTCGCCTTCATATAATAGTGCCGCAAAGAACAGCTCATCTATCTTCACAGTACCGAGTGTATGATACAGAAGGAAAATTCCCATCAGCATTACAAGCCCGCCGATAACGGCTACCGCAAGATAAGTCGCCGCCGCTTTTAACGCAGCCGCACTCTCTTCCTGCGCCACCCATACATACGAAGTAAACGACATAATCTCAAAGAAAATAAACATTGTATACAAATCCGCCGCCAGGAATACGCCCATAGTCGCCCCCAGCGTAGCAAGCATAAATAGATAGAAACGGTTTTTATTCTCATGATGCTGCATATATTCCCTTGAAATAATGGTCGTCATCATCCACATGAAAGCGGCTATCAGAATATAAAGCAGGCGGAAACTCTCAAGCGTAAAGTTAAGCCCCATGCCGCAGACTCCCGGAATACTGCAGTCATAAACCGAAAAACCGTCCGCATACAGCTTGTTCCAGTTAGCAATAAACAAAACTAACACCATGATAAACTCGCTGACGGCAATAAAATCCGCAAACAAATCCCTTAGTGTTTCTTTTTTCGCTCCAATAATATACGCCACGAGCGCCCCCAAAAATGGATAGAATACCAGTACGGGTAATATTATATTTTCATTCATCATATACAACTCCTTTTTAAATCCCTACTCCCACCGCTGCTGCAACCACACTCTCAAGCGCCTCTGTAAGCGTCTGCGGGTGCAATCCAATAAAGAACATCACTACCACAAAAACCACCAGCGGCAGCACCATCAACCAATTAGGATCTTTGACGTCTGCTACCGTTCCATAATCGAAATCCTTACCCGGAAAAAACGCCCTAACAACAATCGTCAGCATATAAATTGCCGTCAAAAGTGCAGAAATAAGGATTGCTGCCAAGCCCACATATCCAAGTGGATTATGGCTTGCCACAGCCCCTTTTGCCAGATACCACTTGCTGACAAAGCCGCACAGCCCCGGCACACCCATAAGCGCCATAGCCGATACAGTGAAAATCGCAAACACCTTCGGCATCTTCCTGCCAAGCCCGTCAAGCTGGTGTATATAAGTCCGCTCAGTTTTATATATAACCGCTCCGGCACAGAAGAACGAACATATCTTCATAACCGCGTGTACGAGCATGTGCGCTAGCGCGCCCATGAGTCCGAGCGGCGTCATAAGCGCTACGCCAAACAAAATATACGACAAGTTGCTGACCGTAGACCACGCCAGCCTGCGTTTTAAGTGCGTTTCTTTAAGCGCGCGGCTGCAGCCGTACACAATCGTGAAAATCGTAATAACCAACAGAAGATTCTGCGCCCATGTTCCGCGTAAAAATTCTGTGCCAAAACTAAAATAAGTAATCCTAAGCGTTGCAAACGCTCCCGCCTTAACCACAGCTACGGCATGAAGAAGCGCAGTAACAGGAGTCGGCGCTACGCCCGCTTTAGGCAGCCATGCCGAAAACGGACACATGGCGGCTTTCACGCTGAAACCGCAGAAGCAGAGTACATAAATCAACAGAAGCAGATTTGCTTTGTCTCCTAATTGGGACATATCCAGCACGCCGCCCGGCGTAAAATCTGGAGTAGTTCCATATATCAATATAAAAATCATGCCAATAAATGCAAACGCCGCGCCACCTAAAGAGTAATACAGATAAGTACGGCTCGCCAATACCGCTTCTCTTGAGAGCGTATGAAGCACAAGCGGCACCGTCACCATAGTCAGCATTTCATAGAAAAAGTACATGGTTACAATATCTTCCGCCATCGCTATGCCAAGCGTTACCCCATAAGTAACCGTATAAAACATAAAAAATATTTTTTCATGCTTCTCCTGTTTCATATATTCAAATGAGTATAACGTCGCAAACGGCCACAAAAACGCAAGAATAGTGGCAAATACGCTGCCAACCGCGTCAAGCTTCAAACTTATGCTAAGCTGTCCGGTAAACTTAAACAGTACAAACGCCTCTGCCGGACGATTGAAAATCAACATAAATGCAAACACCGATGTAACAATAACCACTAATTCTATATAAACTGCCATAATATTTCTGTTTTTAAATGGAAGCACGGGAATGAGCGCACCGCATACTATTGGCGCAAGCACCGCAATCACCATAAAATACGACTCCATTTTATCTTCACACTCCTTTCACGAGAAGCTTCGCAATTTCGTCCACATATTTAATCAGTGGATTCGGCAGAATGCCTAAAATCACCGAAATAACCGTCAATATCAAAAGCGCCGCCGTCATCATATCTATCTTTTCTTTTTTTACCTCCGTCGTATCGCTTTTCCCCGGAAGGAAGCCCTTAATAGTAATTGGAAGCAGATACCCCGCTGTCAGCAGCGCGCTGATTAGCAGCACGATAGGACCTAAAAATCTGAATATTCCCGTACCCGACTGCAGCGCCCCCTGCGCGAGATACCATTTACTGATAAAGCTATTAAAAGGTGGAATACCCACAAGTGCAAGTGCGGCAAAAGTATAGCACCACAACGTCGCCTTCATCTGTTTTCCAATTCCTGTATACGAGTCCACCTTCGTTTTACCTGTGCGGAATATAAAGATTCCAGCAGTCAGAAACAGTGCGCATTTAACAAAGGCATGAAAGACAAAATGCAGCAGCGCGCCGCTTACGGCAGCCGGCGTAAGCAGGGCAAGACCAAACAATATATACGACACCTGACTTACCGTGGAGTAAGCAAGCCGCTTCTTAAACACTTTTTCCCGATATGCAAGCATAGAGCCCATGAATACGGTTAGCAGCGTGAGCGCAAGCCAAGCGGTCTGAACCCATGTACCTTTTATAAAATCTGTTCCCACGATATAGTAGATACTGCGGATAATGGCAAGCACGCCGCCTTTTACTATGATGGCGGACAATAACGCCGAAGCAGGCGCAGGAGCCGCAGGGTGCGCAGCGGTCAGCCATGAATGCAGCGGAAACATACCCGCCTTTGCCCCAAATCCTATAAGCATCATAAAGACTGCCACACGGAGTATAGCACTATTTTCCGAGGCAAATGTCATATTCAATGTGCCGCCTGCGGTAAATGTAAGCGTATCACAATACTGATAGAGAAAATAAATTCCAAACAATGCGAAATAAGCCCCGCACATAGAATAGAACAAATATTTCAACGCCGCCATAATCGCTTCTTTTGAACCGTTATGCAGTACAAGCGGCATGGAAGACAACGTCATAAGCTCATAAAATAAGTAAAACGTAATCAGATTGCCCGCCGACTCCAAACCAATAAGTATAACATACACCAATATATAAAATATGAAAAATCTCTTTTCCGCCCCTTCATGCTGCATATAGACAAACGCATAAAACCCCGTTACAAGCCAGATAATACTCGTCACCGTAATAAAAAGCCTTCCCAGCGCGTCTATATGAAAGTATACCGGAATTTTGTCCATCAGATAAAACAGCGTCAGACTCCCGTCCACGCACCACGCCAAAACAAGCGCCAGCGCCGCCGCAAGCGTCATAATTATGCCGACAACTATATGCATGTTTTTTACGGATTCTTTCTTATCTAAAATCTGGTTCATATTAAAATCATGCTCCTTCTTACAATCATAAGAACATTAGACAATTCCCAAACTCATTATTCCACAACGTCTCTTATCAAATAACATTCCCTCATGCGAACATCTGCAGCCCCTGCTCAATCAACTCAATCACAGGTTCCGAAGACAACCCTAAGAACAAATTCAAAATAATAAAGCAGACCAGCGCGCAGCTTTTTGCCGGCTGCTCCCAGATGGACACATTTTCAAACCCTTTATCAATAACTACTTCCCTCTTCTCAGGCGTATAAATACGAATTACCGTCTTCATGAAATAAACCGCATTCAGTATCACGCTGATTGCCAATGCTATCAGTGTGATAAGAATCTTATGTTTATTTTCCACAGCCGCCTGCGCAAAAAGCAGTTTGGAGATAAAGCCCGAAAACATCGGGAATCCCACCATCGACAATGAGCCTACGGTAAAGGCGACGCCCGCCAGTTTATTACGGTATCCCGCCCCTGTCAAATCAAAGAAATCTTTGCTCTTTCCGGACGCGTCGGTAATTCCCGATGCCGCCGTAAAAAGCAGGGATTTGGTCGCAGCGTGTGAAACTATATGATAGATGCTCGCAATCATGCCCGACGTAGTCCCCAAACCAAAGCCCATGTAGATATATCCTATCTGCGCCACCGAAGAATAGGCAATCATCCTCCGTATATCCGTTTCCTTAATCGCGTTAATCGAACCCATTATCATGCCCGCCACGCCGAAAACGAACAGCACGTTGATTACCTTGCTCTCCCTTATTATCTCGAAACCGATAACACGGTAAAATATCTTTACAAGCAAAAATATGTAGCCTTTAGACACGAGCGAAGACAATATCGACGCAGAAGAAAGCGTCGAATATCCGTATGCGTCCGGCAGCCATGTATGAAAAGGATACAATGCGCTCTTAATGGCTATACCTACCGATATAAGGCAGATTGAAACCAAAAGCGGCATATGGTACTCTCCCGATGCATGTATATACGCAACCTGTTCTTTTATATTGCTCATAAGCAGATGTCCGGTCAGACTGTATAAAAAGCAGATGCCAAGCAGCAGAAGCCCCGAGCCTAAAAGGCTCATAATCATATACCGCGCCGCCGCTTCAAATGTCCTCCCCGTCTGCCTTATCATAATCAGCCCGCATGCCGAGATGGTATTAATTTCCACAAACACATACGCCGTAAATAAATCGTTGGTATATATGAGCGCAAGCAGGGAGCATAACAGCAGATTTACCATTATATAATACAGATTTTGCTTGCCCTCTTCTATTTCCAGCTCACGCTCCAGCTCGCCGCCTACGACGCACAATAGCATAATGACACAGAAAATCAGAGCCATTACCGCTTCCAAAATCCCGACTCTGATTTCATTTCCCCACGGTGCAGGGAAATGCCCCATTGTGTATATATACTCCTGCCCCGAACCAATCACAAAGACAAGCACCGCGCCGGACATTACGCTTACCGCCGTAATCACGGCTATATTTAAGCGTTTCGCCCACTTTCCGTTAAGCACGGACGATAAAGGACCGGCAAATAATGATATCAGAATGGATATAAACGGGAAATTCTGCACAAAAGCCATTACGCTTCCCCCCTTTTAACCATCAGCGATATCTCGTCCAAGTCCAGCGTATGATATCTGCCATAAAGACGTATCGTAAGAGAGAGCATAAGCGCGGTTACGGAAACGGAAACAACGATTCCCGTAAGCACCAGACCGCTTGGAATGGGATTGATATATGCCTCCACACTCTGAACCCCGTCCACTACCATAGGCGCTTTATGCCCCGATATATATCCCTTAAGGGCAAGAAACAGATACACCGAAGTATCCATAATGTTCATGCCGACTATCTTTTTAATCAGATTCTTCTGCATAAGCAGATTAGAAAATCCGATGCCGAACAAAATCATTGTCACGGCTTCTTCATAATTAGTAAGCAAATTTGCAAAATTCACTTTAGTACCCTCCTTTACGGAACATTACATAGAACGTGTACATAGTTCCGGCAACGACGATTCCTACGCAGATATTCAATATCAGAATAAGCCCGCTGCTTAAGATTGCCCCCGGCGTCCCAAGCGGAATCACGCTTTCTATATGGTTCGCCCCCGTATAGAACGAGTAGCTTTTAGCAAGGCAGTAACAGCCCAGAGCGCATACGCTGAGTACCTTATATGTCTTTTGTGAGAAAAACCGCTCCGTCTTCTTAAATCCAAAAGCATTAAGGTATAAAATCAAGCCTGCCCCTATAATTGCGCCGCCCGAAAAGCCGCCGCCCGGTCCAAGATGCCCGCATAAAATAACATAGATGCCGAATATTATTATCAACGGCACAAGCACATTTGCCGCACTTTGCAGAATAACGTCGTTTTTTGGTTCGTAGATACGGTCATTCTCTTCGATATCATTCCCGTACTCGTCCTTTTTCTTATCCCTGCGCAGCAATATAAGCACCGTACAGGTCGCAATGAAAAGCACATGCGATTCTCCCAGCGTATCAAACGCGCGGTAGTCCAATATCATGCCGGTTACTATGTTTACCGCGCCGGTCTCTTGAAGTCCGTTTTCTATATAACGCGCCGACACCTCGTTATTGACAGGATTTTCCATATGTCCGTAGGAGGGCAGATTAGAGACTGCGATAAGCAGCATCACTACTAAAAAGACACAGAATAAAGCGCTGAATATTCTATAGCCTTTCTCAAAACCCTTTACTTCCAAGTTATTTGCCACATCATAGACTTTAGCAAAACGTCGTGCCTTATCCGCATTTCTGCTTATTACGTCTAAAACGTCTTCTTTATATTCTTCCTGCGGCTTCATTTCGACTTTTCCCACAAAGGAGTCGTTCTCGCCGCTTAACCATCTTTTTAATCTAAAAGAAAACGTCTTCTTATATTCACTGTCAGGTATTCTCCTGCTCATCCGCCGTCTCCTCCTTTTTATCGCTTTTCACTATCGCATGGATTTTCTTAAGCGTGACGAAAAACAGCACGCTTGTCACGCCCGCTCCTACTGCCGCCTCGGTAATGGCAAGGTCGGGCGATTCCAAAAGCACCCATATGATAGACATAACCAGGCTGTATGACATAAAAATCAAAATCGTATTCAGCAGATTTTTGGACAGGCTTGCCGCTATGGCGCATATAATTAAAAATACCAGCAAAATATTGACAAATATCTCCATTTTTATAACTGTTCCCCCTTCTTATCCTGCGAATCTGCACCTTGCTCTTTTCTGCCCTTTGATTCCCTTTCCAGCTCGTCCATCGTTATCACACGGTAGTGTTCCTTCCTTTCTTCGTCAGTCGCTACTTCCAGCCTTGCAATCAGATGCGAAGACGTGGGCGAAGAAAACCACAAGAACACAATAATGCAAAACAATTTCAAGGATGTAAAATTAATACCGCTTATTATAATCAAGCCTATAAGCGAGCTGGCAATACCAAGAGTATCGCCCATCGCCGCGGCGTGCATTCTGTTTAATACATATTTAAAGCGGAAAACGCCTATCATTTCAATTAAAAAGATAGAAAGCCCGCAGAGCAGAAACAGCGCGCCGAAGATAAAACGAATCCATTCAATCGCTTCCATTTCTCTCCTCCTTCTTCTTCTCACGATACACGCCCATATAGACCTTAGTTAATACGATAACCGCCAGAAAACTTATCATTGCGTAAATTATGCAGATATCAACCAGATAACCTTCGCCAAGCATAATGGCAAGTATGGCAATGACAACCATAACCATCGTTCCCATCATATTAGTTGCCACAATTCTGTCCGCCACCTTAGGTCCCATGATTGCGCGTATCAGACACAGGATAATCATTACAGCCAGAAAAACCAGCGCGGCAACAAACAAAGCATGATACGCACTTTCCAATCCCTGTATACCCTTTCCCATGTTTTCTCCTTTCCCTGCTTATAACTGCCAAGCACCTTCACAGTTACTACTTCTCCATCTTCGCCAGCATATCCGCGAATACCGACTTATTAATACCCTCGGCAAAAGTTTCGTCAAGACAGTGAACCGTATATACATTATTTTCAAGCAGTACGGTTATCGTTCCGGGTGTGAGGGTGATTGCATTTGCCAGCGCAGAACGGTACGCCGATTCCGACAAATCAGATTTAAATGAAACGAGAAGCGGTTCAACTTCTTCCTCTTCTGATAGAATTAAATGAATAACGGCAAAATTCGCCTTAACTATTTCCACTACCAATACAAAGACATAACGCAGCATCAAAAATATATTTTTAAAAAGCCTTTTTTCCTTAGCAATACTGTAATCCATAAATCTGCATGTAAAGGCAAACATGGCGGCGGCGATTACCACTCCGAACACGGCGATTTCCAATGTAAAACTGCCGTTAAAAACCACCCATAATATAAAGTACAGTAAAAACATTTCTAAGCCAGTCCCTTCCCTGATATTACAAACCTTTATTAACCAAAAATATATTACTCTGTTTTTTAAATTTGTCAAGAAAGAATTTGCTTATAAAATCGCTTTTAAAATTCCTTTTTCCCCAGTCTGACGGCTTCTATATGCTCAGCCATTTCCACGGATAATTCATCAAACAAGTATTGCTTTTGCGACGTTTTTCTATTTATAAAAAGTTCCCTGAGCTCCTCACTGGTTGACATGATTTCTTCCTTTAGTTCTCTTGCCGAGAGCCGTCTTGCTCCCTGCCCCATTATTATAAGCTGTTCGAGTCCGTCGGAAGTCGCTACCGTCACGTTATGCTTTTTCCCTATCTCATGCGTGACCTTTTCGATATATTGGTCCGCCGTCTCCGCTTCTTTGGTATACACCACATGAATGTTATGATAGTTAAAAATACTGCCCTGCCCGCCTCTGACCTTGTATGCATCGAATACCAAAATCAACGTCATTTTGCGGTAGCCCTGATAGTTGCTTAAAATATCCATAAGCTCGCCCCTCGCGCTGTCCAGATTGACTTTAGCAAGCTCGCTTAATTCTTCCCATGCAAAAATTATGTTGTATCCGTCTACAAGCAGATAGTCTTTTACGCTTTCTTTGGGCTTTACTTCCTTATCAGAGTATTTATCAGTTTTTTCTTCTGCGCGGATTATTTTTGCGCTCGAATCGTTCTTTCTGTATCCGCGCCCCGCATCTAAACCTTTTCCGTATGTGCGGTTAAATATGGCTTCCAACTCTTTTTCGTCCGCTAAAGACATGCGGTATCCATTACCCACGTTTCCCGTATCGCTTGTATTTCCACTCCCTGCATTTGCATTCGTATTTTCATCTTGTCCAGCCGCTGCGCTGCCTTCCGCTTTAGCAAGCACGCTCTCTATGTGCATATACTTCCCAACGTCCTGCCAGTCCACCACAAAGCCTGCCCCGTGTGCACAGAAAACCGAAGACGCAGGATTGTCCGTATCGCGCTCTGCATTATAGCCGATAGCCGCAATTACCTCTTCCGTATTATGACACGGCTCGTAACCTTTCAGACTGCATATAAGCCTGCCGCTTCCGCCTGAATACGCCGTCACCTCTGTATGATATCCGCGCATGGTTGCTACCGGCGCCGTCCCCGTCAAAATGGAAATACCATCGTTTGTCTCCGGCGGATTGAACCGACCGTACATAGCCTGTATATCCGACATGGCGCGCCCTATCATAGCAGTAGGAAGTTCCAGCCTAAATTCATATATAGGCTCAAGGAGAATATTGTCTGCCTGATGAAGTCCCTGTCTTACTGCACGATACACAGCCTGCCTAAAATCGCCGCCCTCGGTATGCTTTAAATGTGCCTTCCCCGCTGCTAGCGTTATCTTCATATCCGTAAGCGGAGAACCCGTCAGAACGCCTATATGCTCTTTTTCCCTAAGATGTGTCAAGATAAGCCGCTGCCAGTTCCTGTCCAGTTCGTCCTCGCTGCATATTGTATCAAAAGAAATCCCATTCCCTGCCTCAGACGGCTCCATAATCAAATGCACCTCAGCATAATGTCGCAAAGGTTCAAAATGTCCCATGCCTTCTACCTTATTACTAATTGTTTCCTTATATACGATACTGCCTTCGTCAAACTCTACCGCCACCCCGAAACGCTCTGCTATAAGGTTTTTCAATATCTCAATTTGAACCTCGCCCATCAACTGAATATTAATCTCACCCGCCTGCTCCTTCCAAACTACATGAAGCTGCGGCTCCTCTTCTTCAAGCTGACACAATTTTTTATACATTACATATACGTCCTGCTCCGGCGGCAGTTTGACACTGTACGTCATAACCGGAACAAGAATAGGCGCGGTACTTCCTTGCTCTATTCCCAGACCTTCTCCGGCAAAAGTCATGCTAAGTCCCATAACAGCGCATACGGTTCCCGCTTTGACTTCTTTTACCATCTCATATTTTACGCCGGAATAAATTCGTATCTGGTCCGCCTTTTCTTCCCAGTGTTTTAACTCGCCGTTCCCGCCATTCTCAACGCCTTCGCCGCAAAGCGTCTGTTTTACTTTCAGGCAGCCGCCGGTAATCTTCATATAGGTAAGGCGGTTTCCCGCTTCGTCCCTTCCTATCTTATATACCCTTGCGCCGAAATCATCAGGATAAGCTGTCCGCTTACTATATGCTCCCAGCCCGTCCAGAAGTTCCTCCACACCTTCTATTTTTAACGCCGAACCAAAATAACAGGGAAAGATTTTCCTCTCGGCTGTCAAAGCCGCGATGTCCTCTCTCCCCACTTCATGATTTCCATATTCTAAATATCGTTCTAACAGATTTTCGTCGCAAACCGCGATACTTTCTATAAACTTTTCCATCTGCGCAGACACGACATTCATATCCGCGTCTATTGCGGACACATCAACCATATCTGTATCTGCTGCTGAAGCATAACTGAAATCCACACACTGAGCGCTCAATTTCTCCTGTATTTCCTTCATCAGACTGTCTTTATCAGTATCCGGCATATCCATCTTGTTGACAAAAATAAAAACCGGAATGTCATAGCGCTCCAGCAGTTTCCACAGAGTCATCACATGCGCCTGCACTCCGTCTGCGCCGCTTATAAGCAGCACAGCGTAATCAAGCACTTGCAGAGTCCTCTCCATTTCCGCTGAAAAGTCTACATGCCCCGGCGTATCTAAAAGCGTCACGTCCATATCTTTCCACTTGATTTCCGCCTGCTTGGAAAAGATAGTAATCCCCCTTGCTCTTTCCTGCGAATAGGTATCCAGAAAAGTATCTCCGTGGTCCACCCTGCCCGTATTCCGTATAATGCCGCTTAAATAAAGCATGCTTTCCGCTAAAGTCGTCTTTCCGGCGTCTACATGCGCCAAAATCCCGACTACCAGTTTTTTTCTCTCCATCTGTTCCATTCTACAAAATTGCCCTTCCGACTACCCCGACAAACAAAACTACTGCAAGGTCGCATATCGCTATAAAATACCCTGTCAGTTCCACGGTAACGCCGCCGAAACGTTTCTTAGACATATAATAATAATATGTCCATATCCACATGCAAAGCAGCGCCTCAAGCATTCCCATTATAGCTGAAAACACAATACATGTCCCAAAGCATAATGTCAATATAAGACATAAAAATATCTTAAATACACGTTTCTCAGAGTTTGAAGCAAAAGTATATATACCGTCTTTTACCTTCGCCTGCGGAAACCAGACTGCTCCCATGCCGCCCAGAGTCACGGATATGACATATCCGACTCCTAATAGTAGTAATTGCCTGTCCTTCCAAACCATAACCAGACCGCCCGCATACAACAGATAATATGCTCCAATGGCTATTACGGAATAAATGCCGACGCGGTTCTCTTTAAGCATTTCCAGCCGCTTTTCTACGGAATTTCCGCCTTTAAGCGCTTCCACAGTTCTCATAAAGCCAGCCAGATTAATTCCACCTGTCACCAGTACCGGAACCGCCGCGCCAATCAGTGCAAAAAAAGCCTGTCCGTAACCGTATTCCATGCACAGCATACAAAGAGTATACATCAATATCCCCATTACTACGCCGGCAAGCGGCAAAATCAGCAACGTATATTTTTTATTTTCAATACTTAACTTCATAATCCCTATTTCCCTGCCCTTTCATTTACTGCTTGTTATAATAATTAATTCTGCTGTCCGGACGGAAATATGTCCTAATATATCCGTCTGTGGAAACAATAACAAAATCATTGGTCGCCTCTAAATAATATACATCGTCGCCGTCCTCCGCCTCAAGTTTATGTAAAGAATTTTCATTATTAACTACTGCGTTTGCCGCCATCTGATATTCCGCCGAAGATGAAAAGCCCATCTCTACTCCGTGCTTCTGATAATGCTCTTCCAATAACTCGGCGTTACGGAAACTATACTGTCGAAATGTTGTGACGTTATCCTGTATCTGCTCTGTCGTCTCAATATTATCAGCCGTATCCGATTCAGGCTCCGGCTGCAGTTCAGATTCCTGCACAGTTTCCAATTTCAGCTCTGATTCCGGTTCCAGTCCTGATTCCTGTTTGGATTCTGATTTCAGCTCGGACTCCTGCTTGGATTCCGTTTCTAAATCAACAGTATCAACAATGCTCGCGGCAGGTTCCGCAGAATCAGAATTTTCGGCTTGTATCGGTTCTACGGGATTTACAGAATCATCAGGCGCAAAGTCTGCAGAACCATTGTTCGCGACGTTATTCTGCTCGGATTGTACCGCGTTTACAGACTCACTCTGACCTGAATCTATCTCGCCGGCAAAGTCGCTCTGCGTGGATTCTTCCGGATATGTATAACCATCAACATATGTGTCAAAAAAGTTCCTCGATACTTTTATACCCAGAATAAGCAGCAATGCAGCCACCACAATTACAGCGTATATCCACTTACCGTTTTTATTATCAGGCTTTCGATTTGACGGCGCGTTATAACTGTTATGACTATTGCGTGAACTTAAATTATCAGCCGCATTGGGCGATGATTTTTGTTTATTCTTCTGCCTGCATTCCTTACACCGCTTAGGCAAATGCAAATTTTTCTTACGGTAAAACTCAATTTCAGAATCACTAAGTTCAAACGTCTTACCGCATTGCACACATGTACATTTCATTTTTAACTCCCTTTTTTGGAAAAGTGTCCCTAATTAATTATGCTATAACTGTAACTTTCATCGGTCTATCCAGTATCTTTTTATCATACGCTTTCAACGCTTCTTATATGTAATGCAAAATATTTACGTCATACATATGCTTTTACCCTTTTCGCAAATCTGTTTGATATCTCCATCTTCGATAAGGTATGCCGCACCAAATAAAGTTGTTGTTTGATTTTCAATAATAAAATAACTGCCATCTTCGAGCGCATAAAATTTCCTTCCATAACTATCCGCATAAGTTATATCTTCAAATAATCGTTTTCCATCTAAAATATCGTCTTTTATATCCTGATAATGTGGCAAAATCATTAATTCCGTAATCCCTAATCCAAATAGAAATCTTTCGTAATCTTTATTAATGCTTTCACCAGCCAGTTCAGGCTGTGCATATACAACGTCTGCGCTGTTCATTGTTCCTGCACTAATGCCGATTAAAATTCCATCAAATTCTTTCATATATTCTTTTAAACGAACTCTTGCAAAAAATTTATTTTGTGTCGGAACATGTCCACCAGCAAGTATAAGTACATCGTAACGGGAAATTTCAGTTACAAGTTTTTCATTTCTTTTATCGCATATGTGCATTTGAGAAATTGATAATCTGCTCATAGGAAATGCTGTCTTAAAAATATAAAGAATACTGTCATTTACTTCTGTATCGTTTTCATCTGCACATATTATCAAAACTTTTGAATTATCTTTCCAATGTTTTTGCAAATTGTACAATAGGCCATTCTCTGTGCTTAACTGTGTAGGTACTCTTAAACCATTCTTTTTATATGAACCACCTATATGACTTGTTAAATATGCAATCATTACGTTCTCCTTAACAAAGTTTCCATTGTAAAAGCTTCCTTCCGTCAAATAATTGAAAAGGATTATTTAACTCCATGTCCAACATACACACAAACTGGAATTTTCGTTACTGTTACCTTTTTAGAAAATCACTAAATTCTTTCAATTCCTT
>JAMPHY010000001.1:0-42489 GCA_023663185.1 Clostridiales bacterium
AAAGGAGGTAACAAGCATGAACAAATATGAATTAGCCGTTGTTGTTAGTGCGAAAGTCGAAGACGACGAAAGAGCAGCGATTGTAGAAAAATGCAAGGCTCTTATCGAAAGATTCGGCGGACAAGTTACAAACGTTGACGACTGGGGTAAGAGAAGATTAGCATATGAGATTCAGAAAATGAAAGATGCTTTCTATTACTTCATTCAGTTCGACGCTGAGAGCACTGTCCCGGCAGAAATCGAAAGCCGTGTTCGTATTATGGACAATGTAATCAGGTACTTGTGCGTAAGACAAGACGAGAAATAGTAGAAAGAGGTAATTGATGAATAAAGTTATACTTATGGGGCGTTTAACCCGTGATCCTGAAGTGAGATATTCACAGAATGATAGTGCAATGGCGATTGCCAGATATACATTGGCGGTAGACCGCAGATTTAATCGTAACGGAGACGAAAACACCGCAGATTTTATTAACTGTGTTGCTTTTGGCAAGGCAGGAGAATTTGCAGAGAAGTATTTCCATAAGGGAATTAAGATTGCGATTTCCGGACGTATTCAGACAGGCAGCTATACTAATAAGGACGGGGTTAAGGTATATACCACAGATGTAGTTGTTGATGAGCAGGAATTTGCTGAGAGTAAAAACAGCAGTTCCGCAGGCGACGGGGGATTCGCCGGTGGCAGCAGACCACAGCCGGCAGACGCAGGCGATGGTTTCATGAATATTCCCGATGGAATAGACGAGGAGCTGCCATTCAATTAATCGAAATTGATAGGAGGTAATTATATGGCTTATACTAAAACAGAAAAGCCTGATTTCGCTGCAAAAAGAAAAGGCGGAATGCACAGAAGAAAGAAAGTCTGTGTATTTTGCGGAAAAGATAATGTAATTGATTACAAAGATGTCAATAAATTAAAAAGATATGTGTCTGAAAGAGGCAAAATTCTTCCCAGAAGAATTACAGGCAACTGTGCTAAGCACCAGAGAGCGCTTACAGTAGCAATCAAGCGTGCAAGACATGTAGCGTTGATGCCTTACGTTCAGGACTAAGCGGCGCTTAATATCAAAAGTGATTAGAGAGTGACAATAAAGGCAGGGTTATACTCTGCCTTTAGTTTTTAGTACAGGTTGAGTGAAGAAGTATAAGAAGCTTATGTCAGTACGAGGGAGAAAGGACAGGGCTGCTATATGAAGGATAATCGTGATAATGGGAATGGTTTTACAAAGGAACATACGCTAATACTAAAAGGAATTTTGATTTTGATGCTGCTCTTTCATCATTTGTTTTATCCTGACGAGCTGCAGGAATATTCGGTAAATACATTTATTGAAGACCCGATACTACTGCTTTCATTAGTCACATGGTTTAAGATATGCGTTGCGGGCTTCTGCTTCATTACTGCATATGGAATTACTAAGAAATTTATGAGCATACAGGAACTTAAATTTAACGATTATGCACAGGTGACGGCAAGCCGCCTGATTAAATTAGAAATGACAATCTTCCCGGTATACATAATAGCGCTTCTGTATAAAACCCTCGTTATGCACATGAGCATGGACTATGGCTACAATATTGTGCAGAATGTAATATATGGGCTTTTTGATATGTTGGGGCTGGCGAACTATGCGGGAACTCCAACTATAAATGTTACATGGTGGTATCTTTCGTTAGCAATACTGCTCATCGTTTCGATGCCGCTTATTTATTATTTGTATTCTAAAGGCAGGTATCTGCTTATCGCTCCGGCATGTCTGCTTCCTGCGGTATTATTCATAAATACGGATGTCTTGTATACGGAACTGCTTCCGGTAGCGTTTCTTGGAACTGCATTTGCATATGAAAACTGGTTTGAAAAGATAAAGAAATGGAATACTTCATGGAGAAAACCGCTTCTTTTTGCGGCAATGCTCTTATGCGGCTGGTTTTCGTTTGAACTGAATCGATATGTAAATTACGCATTAGCTTGGCTGCTTATATTTTTCCTGCCTATACTGGTTCAGGAATATATATCATATGTTCCGATTTTAAGCCATGTGCTAAAATTTATAGGGATACACGCGACAAATATTTTTATTATACATACGTTTATTTACCGCTACTTTTATGCCGGCGTCATATACGGTCTTTCTGATTCGTGGAAAATATATATGGCGGTATTGGCGTTTAGCCTGCTTGTTTCTGCGATAATTGAGAGCGCTAAAGCGTTACTTGGATATAATAATCTGATTAATTTATTATGCGATAAGGTTAAAAAGAAATTGTAGCAATATGTCGAAATGTGCGAAGAACCACAATATATTGAGGTGGCGCAGATTTATCAAAAGTGATATACTTATTAGGGATTATGTCATATACAATAATTAAGAGGTTATAATGAAAAACAGCGTAAAACTTAAAGGAAGATTGAAGTCATACTTACAATCCTCACTATATTTAGGATTTTTACTGATAGCTTTAAATGTTCTTATATATCTTATCGAGTATCGTGCAGGAATACTGCTTACCTGTTTCGTTATTTTTTATTTTGCGATTATTATTTCTTTGATGTTCTATAATAAACCCATTATTATTAATGAGTTGATAAGTTTTGCCACGCAGTACGGGCAGATACAGAGAAGACTGCTGCGGGATTTGGATCTTCCTCATGCTCTTCTTGATGACAACGGGAAGATAATTTGGACAAACATTGCCTTTGAGGAGGCTGTGAATAAAGAAAAAGGATATCGTAAATCCATAGCGTCTCTTTTTCCGTCGCTTACTAAGGACAAACTGCCGGGAACAGGCGGAGACGACGAGGTGGAAATCAGGCTTGATTACGGAGAACGCAATTATTTAGCGAAGCTCAAGAAGATTTCACTTAAAGAAATGGCTGAAAACAGTGATATTATCGAAGCAAAAGGCTATGACGGTTATCTGGTTGCACTGTACCTGTTTGATGAGACTGCATTGCAGATTGCTTTGCAGGAGGTAGACGACCAGAGTCTTGCGGTTGGCTTGATTTATCTTGATAACTATGAAGAAGCGCTAGAGAGTGTAGAGGAAGTGCGAAGGTCGCTTCTGATTGCGCTGATTGATAGAAAAGTAAATAAATATATTGCGGCGCTAGACGGTATCTGTAAGAAGCTGGAGAAGGATAAATATCTTGTCATAATGAGAAAAAAGGCGGTATCCTTACTTCAAGAAAATCGTTTTGATATCCTAGAAGACGTTAAGACTGTCAATATTGGTAATGAGATGGCTGTTACCATCAGTGTCGGAGTAGGGCTTAATGGACTTACTTATGCGCAGAACTATGAATTTGCCAGAAACGCTATTGATTTAGCGTTGGGACGCGGCGGCGATCAAGCGGTAATGAAAATGCCTGAAAATATCATGTATTTTGGCGGTAAGAGTCAGCAGATAGAGAAGAGTACACGTGTCAAGGCGAGAGTCAAGGCTCATGCGCTTAAGGAAATTATATCGGTAAAAGACGAAATATATGTAATGGGACACAGTATGGGAGATACCGACAGTTTTGGCGCTTCGGTTGGAATTTATCGTATTGCTAAGACTTTGGGTAAAATGGCGCATATCGTTCTGGACAATGTTACCGCGTCGATGCAGCCGATGGTTGAAATATTTAAAGATAATGACGATTATGAACCTGATATGATTATTAACAGCGCGCAGGCGCTTGAAATGATTGGCGGCAATGCCGTGCTGGTAGTGGTTGACGTGAATAAGCCAAGCCTTACGGAATGTCCGGAGCTGCTTAAGAAATGTAAGTCAGTCGTAGTGCTCGACCATCACAGACAGGGTTCGGAAATAATTGAAAATGCCACCTTGTCATATACAGAGGCATATGCTTCATCTACTTGTGAGATGGTTTCAGAAATATTACAGTATACGAGCGATAACATGAAGCTTAAATCAGAAGAAGCGGCATGTTTATATGCTGGTATTATGATTGACACTAATAACTTCATGACTAAGACAGGCGTAAGAACCTTTGAAGCAGCGGCATTCCTTAGAAGAAACGGAGCTGACGTAACATGGATACGCAAGCTTTTCCGCGATGATGCGGCTGAATATAAAGCTAAGGCGGACGCAGTCGGTCAGGCGGAAATCTATAGACAGGCATACGCTATTTCTGCATGTCATGGAGAGCATTTACAGAGTCCGACCGTAGTAGGCGCTCAGGCGGCGAACGAACTATTGAATATCAAGGGAGTAAAAGCAAGCTTCGTTTTGACACAGTACAATGGACAGATATATATATCAGCCCGTTCCATCGATGAAGTCAACGTACAGGTAATTATGGAACGAATGGGCGGCGGCGGTCATTTGACAATGGCAGGCTGCCAGTTAAAAGACAGTACTATAGAAGGCGGAATTATTGTAATTAAGAATACGCTTGATAAGATGATTGAAGAAGGAGAGCTGGATTAGATAAAGATATAGAGTTACGGTAAAAGAAAGGTGTGAAAATCGAAATGAAGGTTATATTGACACAAGATGTTAAGTCGTTAGGTAAAAAAGGCGAGGTTGTAAACGTCAGTGACGGATATGCACGTAATTTTATACTGCCCAAGAATTTGGGGCTAGAGGCTGACGCTAAAAACCTTAATGATTTGAAACTCCAAAAAGAGAGCGAGGCAAGAAAAGCTAAACAGCAGCTTGAGGCAGCACAGGAGATGGCTAAACTCTTAGAGGACAAGGAAGTTACGCTTACTATGAAATCGGGCAAGGACGGAAAGGCTTTTGGTTCTATTTCTTCTAAGGAAATTGCAGCGGCGGCGAAGCAGCAATGTAATTTGGATTTGGATAAAAAGAAGATACAGCTTCCGGAAGCAATTAAAGCGCTTGGCGTATATGAAGTAGGTATTAAGCTTCACGCTAAGGTGACAGGTAAGCTTAAAGTAAAGATTATTGAAGGTTAGAAAAAGTATTAGTCAGAAATACAAAAGGATGGGATTGGAAGATGCCGCAGCCGATGGAAGAGGCTTTGTTAAAAAGAATATTGCCGCACAGTATTGAAGCGGAACAGTCGGTCATCGGCTCTATGATTATGGATAAGGAAGCGATTGTGATAGCTTCCGAAATTATCACCGGAGATGACTTCTATAGCAGGCAGTACGGAATAGTTTTTGAAGCTATGATAGAACTGAATGACGAGGGCAGGCCGGTTGATTTAATAACTTTACAGGATAGGCTGAAAGAAAAAGACGTACCGCCGGAAGTCAGCAGTCTGGAATTTGTCAGGGAGCTTATAACTACAGTACCGACCTCGGCAAATATTAAATACTATGCCAATATAGTAGCTGAGAAATCTGTACTGCGTAAGCTTATTAAGCTGAATGAAGAGATTGCGAATACCTGCTATGCAGGTAAAGAAAGCCTTGAAGTAATACTGGAGGATACGGAGAAAAGAGTATTCGATTTAGTACAGCGCAAGAATACCGGTGAGTTTGTGTCAATTAGAGAGATTGTCATGAACGCAATGGATAGAATTGAGCGGGCGTCGCACAATAAGGGTAATGTTACAGGCGTTGCAACCGGATTTATTGACTTGGACTATAAAACTGCCGGAATGCAGCCCGCGGACTTAATTCTCATAGCGGCGAGGCCGTCTATGGGGAAGACTGCATTTGTGCTTAATATTGCTCAATACGTGGCATTTAAGCAGAACCAGACAGTAGCGATATTCAGCTTGGAAATGTCGAAGGAGCAGCTTGTGAACAGACTTTTTTCAATGGAGTCCAAAGTAGATTCGCAGCACCTTAGAACAGGAAACCTGTCTGACGATGAGTGGGAGAAATTGATAGAAAGTGCGGGCGTTATTGGAAAGTCCAATTTAATTATAGATGATACGCCGGGAATAAGCATTTCGGAACTGCGTTCTAAATGCCGTAAATACAAACTGGAACATAAACTGGAAATGATTATAATTGATTATTTGCAGTTAATGTCGGGAAGCGGACGTTCTACTGATTCAAGGCAGCAGGAGATTTCAGATATCTCACGTTCGCTGAAAGCATTAGCAAGGGAGTTGAATGTACCGGTTATTGCCTTGTCACAGCTGAGCCGTGCAGTTGAGCAGAGACCGGACCACAGACCAATGCTTTCTGATTTACGTGAATCCGGTGCGATTGAGCAGGACGCGGACGTAGTTATGTTTATTTATAGAGACGATTATTATAATAAGGATACGGAGAAGAAAAATATTGCGGAAATAATTATCGCCAAACAAAGAAACGGTCCTATCGGCACGGTAGAGCTGGTATGGCTGCCGGATTTTACAAAGTTTGGGAATTTGCAGAAATAAATATTTTTAAATTAAGCATTTGCACAAAAGAGACAAGCCTGATTGGTTGTCTCTTTTATGATTTTCGGTGCGGATTTTGTCGAAAGGGGAAGGAGATTAGTATGGAATTAAAGCAGGAGACATTATTAATTTCAGAAACAGCAAAGCAGGTTGGGGTAGAAACTCATGTGCTTAGGTACTGGGAGGAGGAGTTGCAGCTTCCGATTAAGAGAAATGAAATGGGACACAGGTATTATACTGCTGAGGACGTTAAAAGGTTTAAAGAAATCAAGGTTATGAAAGAACAGGGATTACAACTGAAAGCCATCAAGACCATTCTACAGAATGAAGGGCTTGAACTTGGAGAAAAGGAAGATAATGCCGCGGATTTCATGCTTGGTAAAAGGCAGAAATTTGTTGTCTCTTTATCGGAAGATAACGATAAGGAAGAAAAGGCAAAACGCCTGCAATATTTACTCCAACATATGATGACGGAAACGGTTAAAAATGCCAATAGAGAGTTGTGCGCTGAGATAAAGGAGAGCATATTAAAAGAACTGGACTACCAGTTCCGCATAAGAGAGGAACGTGAAGAAGAGCAATGGAAAAAAGAGGAAGAGCATTTCCGTAAAATAGATGAAATGCTTCGCGCAAGATATAATGGTAAAGAAAAGGCGCCCAAAATCAAACATGAAAAGAAGAGCAGGAAGAAGAACAGAATAGGTATTGTATAATTAGTAAGAATATAAAAAGCATCCAACCGTTTTAAGCTGGATGCTCTTTCATTTTGTTTGTTTTCTTTAACCCTGTGAAATAGCGCCGGTCGGGCAGGTTCCTGCACAAGAACCGCAATCAATACATTTATCAGGATCAATTTCAAATTTGCCGTCTCCCATACTGATTGCCCCTACAGGACACTGTGCCTCGCAAGCTCCACATGCTACGCAGGCGTCTCCAATTACATATGCCATAATCTTACCCTCCTTATTAATAAATAATTATTAATTCACTCCCTATTTTAATATAAAAGATGGGAATATACAAGTCTGTCTTGCGGTTATTTCTCTTCGTCTTTTTTCTTTTTCAATTTTATAAGATTGCTTATAATAGCTATTCCCGCAACTACTACAAAAGCAACGGTGACAATTGTTTCCATGATATACTTTTCTCCTTGTCTGTACTATTGTTCCGCGCGGCGTTTGCGTATGCCTTCAAGGATCACTTCCTTCTTAGCAAGCAAGTCCTTCTTTTCCATCGCGGGTACTCCCTTTAGTTTATACTCGATACCGAGCTTTTTATATTTGCTCTCGCCCATAGTGTGATAGGGCAGCGCGTCTAATGCTTTAAGATTCTTGAACTGACCTATAAAATATCCAAGTTGATATAAATACTTATCATCATCGGTTAAGCCGGGAACGATTACATGGCGAATCCACATATCGACATTCTTCTCGTCCAAATATTTAGCAAAAGCGAGAATGCCGTCATTGGGCTGCGAAGTAAGTTCCTTGTGCTTTTCAGGATCAATATGCTTGATATCAAGCATTACAAGGTCTGTTAAAGTCATTAATTTATCAAGCTTTGCAAGCCATTCTGGATTAGCATTAGGTTTATAAGCTATACCGGAAGAGTCGATACAGGTATGAATACCTTTCTGTTTGGCAAGAGTGAAGAGGTCAAGAAGAAAATCGACCTGCATTAGCGGTTCTCCGCCGGTCACGGTGATACCGCCACCCTTGTAGAAGCTGATATTTCTTTCGTATTGTTCGATTATATATGCCGGTTCCATTAAGGTGCCGGAGTTCATTTCCCATGTGTCCGGATTATGACAATAAGCGCACCGCATAGGGCAGCCCTGAACAAAGACGACAAATCTGACGCCGGGACCATCTACTGTACCAAAACTTTCTAATGAGTGAATTCTACCCTGCATACTCAAATTCCTTTCTTATATAAATGTACAGAACCTTGAAATTGCTTCCAAGGTTCTGTTTTAATGCTAATAATTAATACTAACGTTCATAAAAGCATAAGATGCTTTAAGCATTAGATACTTTCATGGAAAGTACGAGAGATAACATCTGCCTGCTGTTCCGGTGTCAGTTTGATGAAGTTTACTGCATATCCGGAAACGCGGATTGTAAGCTGAGGATAATTCTCAGGATGCTTCTGAGCGTCCAATAAAGTATCTCTGTTTAATACGTTTACGTTAAGGTGGTGTCCGCCTTTTGTTGCATAACCATCTAATAATGATACAAGGTTATCTACCTGTGCTGTGTTTGTTGCCATGTTAAATTCCTCCTTATATTAATAACTATAATTATTATACTATATCCATAACGCTTTCGCGCCATGCAAAAGAGCTTAATGAAAATCGTCTAACCCCTGTTCCAGAGTCGGTACGCTGCAGGCAAGAGGGGTTCTGGAGCAATCCGTACATCCCATAGTCTGCACATCTTTAGAATTATTGGACTTCTCATCAACATTGACATTCACGTGTCCGACGCCCTGCGCCATACCGGAATCCAACATTTTAACAAAGTCGTCAATCATCTGCTTTTCATCCATTATAATCCCTCCATTCTGCAATATATGCTCTTTTGTCTTTTTATTTGCTAAGATCTACCTCGATATCTCCTGCGAATACCTGATCTTCTTTACCAAGAGCGCCCGGAATGATGGTAAATGTATTAGAAATACCGTCCTGAGCATCCTTGAATGGAAGCTTAGATACTGAAGATAAGGAAGCTACTGCACCGTGGGTATCACGTCCATGCATCGGGTTAGCGCCCGGAGCAAACGGCTGTCCTTTTCTACGTCCGTCAGGAGTATTACCTGTAGCCTTTCCATAAGTTACGTTAGACGTAATTGTAAGGATAGAGGTTGTAGGAACACCGTTTCTGTAGGTATGATGTCTTCTGATAGCAGTCATGAATTTATGAACTACTTCCTGCGCGATAGAGTCTACGCGGTCATCATCATTACCATATTTCGGGAAGTCGCCGGTTGTCTTGAAGTCAACGATAATGCCGTCTTCATCTCTAATCGGCTCAACCTTAGCATATTTGATTGCTGATAATGAGTCAGCTACGATGGACAGACCTGCAACGCCTGTTGCGAAGTAACGCTTAACGTCTCTGTCATGAAGAGCCATTTCTGCTCTCTCGTAGCAGTATTTATCGTGCATATAGTGGATAATGTTCAGAGTATTTACATATACGTCTGCCTGCCACTCCATCATATCCATGAATTTGTCATATACGTCATCATAGTCAAGTACGTCGCCGACAACAGCACGATACTTAGGACCAACCTGTTTCTTGGTAACTTCGTCAACACCGCCGTTTAATGCGTATAACAGACATTTAGCAAGGTTAGCACGAGCGCCGAAGAACTGCATTTCTTTACCAATTACCATTGAAGATACGCAGCATGCAATACCATAATCGTCGCCATGTGTAACTCTCATAAGGTCATCATTCTCATACTGGATAGAAGAGGTCTGGATAGACATCTTAGCGCAGTATTTCTTCCAGTTTTCAGGAAGTCTGGTAGACCATAATACTGTCAGGTTAGGCTCCGGAGAAGGTCCGAGGTTAGTAAGTGTGTGCAGATAACGGAAGCTCATCTTAGTTACTAACGGACGTCCGTCAACGCCAACACCACCCAGAGATTCAGTTACCCATACAGGATCGCCTGCAAAAATCTGATTGTATTCAGGTGTACGTGCGAATTTGATGCAGCGCAGCTTCATAATGAAGTGGTCAACAAATTCCTGAATTTCTTCTTCTGTAAATGTTCCGTTAGCTAAATCTCTTTCTGCATAGCAGTCAAGGAATGTAGAAGTACGTCCGAGGGACATAGCAGCTCCGTTCTGCTCTTTTACTGCACAGAGATAACCGAAGTAAGTAGCCTGAATAGCTTCCTGAACATTTGATGCCGGCTTAGAAATATCGCAGCCGTAAGAAGCAGCCATTTCTTTCATCATCTTAAGAGCTACCATCTGCTCTGAAATCTCTTCACGAAGACGGATTACATCGTCTGTCATAACACGTCCGGTAGAATCCTTCTGAGCCTGTTTGTCTTCAATCAGATAATCGATACCATACAGTGCTACACGTCTGTAATCGCCAATGATACGGCCACGACCGTAAGCATCAGGAAGACCTGTGATGATATGGGAAGAACGACAAGCTCTCATTTCCTGATTGTAAGCATCGAAACAGCCTGCGTTGTGTGTTTTTCTGTGTGTGGAGAAGAACTCGCTGATTTCAGGATCAACTTCATATCCGTTATCGGAGCATGCCTTCTCTGCCATTCTGATACCGCCGTAAGGCTGGAGTGAACGCTTGAAAGGTTTGTCTGTCTGGAAACCAACAATTTTCTCTTTGCTCTTGTCCAGATAACCGGGACCGTGAGATGTGATTGTGGATACAACCTTAGTATCCATATCAAGTACGCCGCCGGCTTCACGCTCTTGCTTCTGTAAATCAAGAACCTGTGCCCATAAGTCTTTTGTGTTCTGTGTAGGCTCAGCTAAGAATGACTCATCGCCATCATACGGATGATAATTTCTCTGAATGAAGTCGCGCACATTAACTTCACTGTCCCATTTGCCGCCTACAAAATCTTTCCATTCTGGTCTCATTTTGAAATAACCTCCTATTTTAAAAATTTTTGAAAATATATTGAGCACCTAGTGCTTTAATATGTTTCCCCAGTAAAATTATTATATTTAAAAGATGGAGCCTAGTCAAGTCAGGCAATGTACTTTTTCGCATACAAAATTAGATTTTTAATGTAAAATTTTGTGAAATATGCCATAAAGTTTTTGAAAGTCTTGCAGTAATTTATCTTTCAGATTATACTATATAAAAATTCAGATATACTATATAAAAAATGCGGAGGTATAAAATTATGGCAGAGATTACTAAGGAAATGACAATCGGCGAAATTTTAAGGGTTAATCCTGATGTTGCGCCTGTTTTAATGAACGCAGGAATGCACTGTTTAGGCTGCCCTTCAGCACAGGGAGAGTCGTTAGAGGAAGCGGCTATGGTGCATGGAATGGACATTGATGATTTGATGGCAAAAATTGAGGCGCTCTAAGGGGCGCCTCAAATATTTGCTAATGACTGTATTGCTTTATTTTTGATAATCGGTTCGCAATGCTCTTCTAAATAGGACTCCACAGCAGATGATGAAGGCTCCAAATGCCCGTATTCAGAGAGTGTATTGCATAGACGATGGTAAGTTGAAGCAAGCTGCCCCGAAGGGTTGACTATCAACAGATACATACCGTCGTCCGCCCTTTTATATAACGAACTCAGACCTTTGTAGAAGGTATTGGCAATATGAGCGAAGCGTATTATTTCATAGATTGAATCGAATGAAAAAATGCGGCTTGAATACGGTTTTAAGGCACCCTCCTGCACAGGCGTATTGTGAGTTATGCCTGTGTCCATAGCCGCAGACGATTTGCTCTGACGGTCAATCCTGCGCAGCATATCTAACATTTCATCGGTGCTTTCCGATAAAGCGTCAATGATTTCGGAATCTTCATCGTCATCATCGCCATCATCGTGAACGGAAGGAGCAAATTTGGAAAAGCGCGTATCCAGCTCTTCCGGATCTTCCACTTTCGTTATAATCAGCACAATACATTCGGCGTTCAGCGGTATTGCCTCTATCATAAGAGGAATGTCTTCCGCTTCAAAGCCAAATTCATAAGCCGCCTGCTGCATCATATCGCGGAACAGGGTTTTTGCTTTTTCCGTACCGTATGCCAGTTCGCTTATTTTCAATTCCCGGTCTGCAAGGTCCTCCCTTGTCAGTGTGCAGCGGATTTGGTGTTCATTTACTTTTTCTATTTTCATAATAATCCCTCATTCTTACTATCACATTCTAACTATCACATTCTTACTAATAAGATACTGATACTCTAAAGTTATGTGAATAGTTTGTGCAAAAGGTATTTTCTGCTCTTCATATTATACTTTGTGCAGATTTAAGTCAATAGTATGACATAACTCTTTAAAAAAATTTAATAAATTTTATATTATTCCAAAAATTTACTTGATTCTTTGTCAAACTTTGTATATAATAAATAAGAGATGTCTCCCGACAATCAGTTCAGGAAGGAGGCAATGCAAAATTTAATAAAGAAATCTGTTTCTTATACAATTATATAATTTTTAAGATTATATATACATCTATATAGTATGAGAAAGTCTTACAGGCTTATGTGCCTAATCGTAGAATAATTTTTTTCATTCGCTATTTTCACAATTATAATTCACAAGGATTGAAAAGGTTATACAGTTATTTTTATTTTTTTGAGCATGTCGGAAACATCTTACAGATTACAACACACGTTTTTAAGCGGTTTTTGAATTTTGTCATATTTTGGATAAACTGTCACTGTATGTTATTAATGTCACAAAATCCTTTTGGAATTTAAGCGGTTTTCACAGAATATGGTTAGACTGTAGTTTTGCGGAGATAATAAATATATTGTGAAGTCCCCGCTTCTTACCGTTATTTCGCAAAAACAGTCAAAAAAAGTAAAAAATCATAATGACGTTGCGCTTATAGTCTGTTATAATAAGGACGATTAGAAAGGAGCTGGATAGATGAAAAAGATAATTCCGGCGCTGATTGCAATCGTCCTTATTTTTATTGTTGTGGCGGTGGCTTTCGGTGCAAACATAATGGAAAAATATTCATATTCGGACGAGCGCGCTGACTTAGAGGAATACTTTGAAATTACGGGGGCGGACGACGTGCCGATTATTCTTCAGGACGAACGGATAGCGGAACATGCAAAAATATGGGATAACGTATGTTATTTTGATTTTGATACAGTGCACAAGTATTTTAACGATAGATTTTATGAAGATAAGATTGAACAGCTTCTTATATATACGACGCCTGATACCATTATACGTACGCAGATAGGCACATCGTCTTGTCAAACAGGCGATGGGGAGTATGAAGATTTAGGCTATGTTATTTCCAGATATGACGGGGACGTGCTTTATGTAGCGGCTGACTATGTTAGGCAGTATGCTAATTTTTCATATGAGCTTTTTACCGAGCCGTATCATATGCAGGTCTATACACAGTGGGACGAAAGGCAGGTAGCTGATATTACGAAAGATACGCAGGTGCGATATCAGGGCGGCATTAAAAGCGATATCCTGACAGACGTATCCGAGGGTGATACTGTTATCGTGCTGGAAGAAATGGAAACATGGACTAAGGTAAAGACAAGCGACTCCTATATCGGATATGTGGAAAATAAGAGGCTTACGGAGAAGCGCAGCGAGACTCCTGCGCCTGTGACGGATTACGTCGAGCCGGAGTATGCAAGTATTTCAAAGGATTATAAGATTAATCTGGCGTGGCATGCCGTATATGGACTTGCGGATAACGATAAATTGAAAGATATGCTTGCTTCGACTAAGAGCGTCAATACTATTTCTCCTACGTGGTTTGTATTAACAGGCGTTGAAGGCGATTATACCAGTTTAGCTTCTTATGATTATGTGGACGCTGCGCATGGAATGGGCTTGGAGGTATGGGCGCTTATAAGTAATATATCCGAAACGGAAACGATAGATATGTATACGCTTCTTTCCCGTACATCTTCAAGAACCAAATTGATAGACAATCTTATTAACACGGCATTGGAATATGATTTGGACGGTATTAACATTGACTTTGAGAGCATAAGCGAGGCTGCGGGCGAAGGTTTTATTGAATTTATCAGGGAGCTTTCCATACCGTGCAGGGCAAACGGAATAGTTTTGTCGGTAGATAACTATGTGCCTAAGGGATACAATAACCATTATCATAGAAAAGAACAGGGCGTAGTAGCCGACTATGTAATTATAATGGGCTATGATGAACATCATGGAAATAGTGAAGAGGCGGGCTCTGTAGCGTCGATTGATTATGTGGAAGACGGTATTGCCAAGACGGTTGAAGAGGTTCCGGCAAATAAGGTTATCAATGCGATTCCGTTCTATACAAGAATTTGGGAGACAAACGGCGGTACTTTAAGTAGTCAGGCAGTCGGCATGGGAATTGCAGATGAATATGTGGATAATCATTCTATTGAAATAAAGTGGGACGAAGAGACCTGTCAGAATTATGGCGAGTATCAGTCGGAAAACAGCTATATCCAGATATGGCTGGAGGACGCAGACTCTATTCAGGTCAAGCTTACTATTATGGACAAGTATAATATAGCGGGCGTGGCGGAGTGGAGACTCGGCTTGGAAGAAGCTTATGTATGGGAGACGATAGAGGAGTATGTGAATAAATAACATGTGATATTTAGCGCTGCTAGTCACGGGTTTAGCCGAAATAAACAACCTAAGGAGTTCCATGCCTGAAAAGCGGTAAGTCACTCCTTAGGTTGTTTATTTCAACTAAACCCTGGGTACTGAATCGTAGAATTATTCACAGCATCGAGGCGACATGAATTCATATGCTTCCTTTTGAGGTCCTTGTAAAACGCCGGTACTTAGCGAGGTGTTTTCGAGCTTAGTACCGTTGCGATTTTACACGGAGCGGGAGCGCGCCTCAAGAGGAAGCATATGAGTTCATGTCGCATTTACCTGTAAGTTGGTATTTACACCTAAATTTTAAGATTGGATAAGAATGGAGGACTATTATGTCAGATAGGTTTATCAGGACGGAAATGCTGTTAGGTGGGGGAGCCATGCTTAAGCTTAAGAATGCGCATGTCGCCATATTTGGTATCGGCGGAGTGGGCGGATATATAACTGAGGCGCTTGCAAGAAGCGGCGTTGGACATTTTGATTTGATAGATAACGATAAAGTCTGTATGTCTAACCTTAACAGGCAGATTATTGCTACGGAAGAGACGCTTGATAAATATAAAACAGATGTGATGAAGGAGAGGATTCTGTCGATTAATCCGGAAGCGGAAGTGAATGTATATAAATGCTTTTATCTGCCGGAGAATGCAGACCAGATTGATATCAGGTGTTATTCTTATGTGGCGGACGCTATAGATACGGTAACGGCTAAAATAGAGTTGATTGTGCGGGCTAAAGAAGCTGGCGTACCGATTATCAGCAGCATGGGTACAGGCAATAAACTCAACCCTACGATGCTTGAGATTGCCGACATTTATGAAACCTCAGTATGTCCATTGGCAAAGGTAATGAGGAGAGAGCTGCGTAAGAGGGGGATTGAGAGTTTGAAGGTATTATATTCTAAAGAGGAACCGTTAAAAGTATCCGCAGGCGGTTCTACTCCGGGCAGCGTTTCTTTTGTGCCGTCGGCAGCGGGGCTGATTATCGCTTCGGAAATAGTTAAGGACATTATAAAATAAAAATTTAAAATGACAGTTGACTTTTTTTATAAGATAGAATTATAATATAATTCATACAGGAAAACTATGAAAAGGAGTAGACTGTTGATATGAAAATTTCGACAAAAGGAAGATATGCGCTGAGGTTAATGCTGGACTTGGCAACATATAATACGGGTGGACCGGTAAGCTTAAAAGATGTGGCTAAAAGGCAGGAGATATCGGACAAGTATCTGGAACAGATTATTTCGGTTTTAAATAAAGCGGGTTACGTAAAGAGTGTAAGAGGCGCACAGGGCGGATATATGCTTAAAAAGCAGCCGTCTGAGTATACGGTCGGCATGATTTTGCGTCTCACGGAGGGAGACTTAACGCCCGTAAGCTGCGTCGGTGAAGAAAAAGAAGAATGCAGGCGGAGAGAGCAATGCGTCACGGTAAAAATTTGGCAGCAGATATATGATGCGGTCAGTAACGTAGTGGATAATATCACTCTTGCCGATATGCTGGAATGGCAGGCGGAGCAGACGGATTCGTATAGCATATAAGATATATCGACGATGAAAGGCGGATTGTGAGATGGACAAATTAATATATATGGATAATGCGGCTACGACACAGATGTATGAGGAAGCGGTTGACGCCATGACACCGTATTTTAGAGAATACTATGGAAATCCTTCGTCTATTTATACGTTTGCAGGCAAGGCGAAAAAGGCTATTGAAGAAGCAAGGGCGGCGCTGGCAGCGGGCATGGGAGCGAGTTCAGAAGAGATTTATTTTACCGGCGGTGGCAGCGAGTCGGACAACTGGGCGCTAAAGGCGGCTGCCGAAGCATATGCAGAGAAAGGAAAACACATTATTACAAGCAAAATAGAGCATCATGCGATTCTCCATACAGCAGAATATCTGGAGAAAAAAGGCTATCGGATAACTTATCTTGATGTAGATGAAAATGGACTCATTAATCCCGAAGAGCTAAAGGCGGCAATACGCCCCGATACAATTTTGATTTCCATTATGGCGGCTAATAATGAAATTGGCACGATAGAACCGCTTGAGAAAATAGGCGAAATAGCTAAAGAGAGCGGTATTCTTTTCCACACTGATGCAGTTCAGGCGTTCGGGCATATTCCAATCGACGTGGATAAAATGAATATTGATATGTTAAGTGCAAGCGCGCATAAATTGGGCGGACCGAAAGGCATCGGTTTGCTTTATATTCGTAAGGGCGTCAAAGTCCGTTCATTTATCCACGGCGGCGCACAGGAGAGACAAAGAAGGGCGGGAACGCATAATGTTCCGGGAATCGTCGGCTTTAGCAAAGCGGCTTTGCTTGCGTGTGGAGATATGGATAAGCGCAGCAGATACGAGTCAGAGTTAAGGGACTATATGATTGAGCGCGTATTAAATGAAATACCTTATTCGCGGCTTAATGGGGACAGAACCAAGAGGCTTCCGAATAACGCAAGTTTTTGTTTCCGCTTTATTGAAGGAGAATCTCTACTTATTCTTTTAGACCAGAATGGTATCTGTGCTTCCAGCGGTTCAGCGTGTACGTCGGGAGCCTTAGAACCTTCGCATGTACTGTTAGCAATCGGGCTGCCGCATGAAATCGCACATGGTTCGATAAGGCTAACCATATCGGAGAGTACGACTCGTGAAGATGTTGACTATACGGTAGATAAAATTAAGGAAATAGTTGAAAGATTGAGAAATATGTCCCCATTATATGAAGATTTTATCAGGAAACAGAATAAATGACACATGTTATTAATACACAAACATTACTGATGTTTTGGACATATAAATTTAGGAAGGAGTATAGATATAAAATGTATAGCGAAAAAGTAATGGACCATTTCAATAACCCTAGAAATGTGGGGGAAATAGATAATCCTAGCGGCGTAGGCACCGTGGGAAACGCAAAGTGTGGAGATATTATGCGTATATATCTTGATATAGACGATGAAGGAATTATCAAAGAAGCTAAGTTTAAGACATTTGGCTGTGGAGCGGCGGTTGCGACAAGCAGTATGGCGACGGAGCTTGTAAAGGGAAAGACTGTGCAGGAAGCATTGCAGGTGACGAATAAAGCAGTTATGGAAGCTCTTGACGGGCTGCCGCCGGTCAAGGTGCACTGTTCCCTGCTTGCAGAAGAGGCTATTCATGCGGCATTGTGGGATTATGCTCAAAAGAATAATATAAAGATTGAAGGTTTGGAAAAGCCTGTCAATGATATTGAAGAAAAAGAAACGGATACTGATGAAGAATACTAAATTCAATATTAATTGAAGGAATTAGGATATTCTGATGATGATATTTTGTACCATTCCTGCATAAAGTATAACAATACTATTATGCAGGAATGAGTATATGAAACAGAAAGAAAAGCTTAAAGTTATTGCCGCAGTTGCCGCAATCTTGCTTGCTATTACGGCGTTATATTCACTTTCAACTCCCCAAACCACGCAGACGACGTCTGACAAATTTATAACTAAAAGAGAAAAACCGTGCGTAGTCATTGACGCAGGACACGGCGGTATAGATCCGGGTAAGGTCGGCATAAACGGCGCGCTTGAAAAAGACATTAATTTAGAAATTGCCAAGAAGCTGCAGCAATTTTTGGAGCAGGAAGACGTAGAGGTGGTTCTGACCAGAGAATTTGACGCGGGGTTGTATGATGAAAATGCTTCCAATAAAAAAGTACAGGACATGAAGAGACGGGTGGAGCTGATAGAAACGACGAAGCCGGTTGTAACGGTTAGTATTCATCAAAACAGCTATCATGAAGAATATGTACATGGCGCGCAGACTTTTTATTATACGGGCAGTGAGCAGAGCAGGATTCTTGCTGAGAAAATACAACAGGTGTTATTAAATGGTCTTGATAAAGACAATACCCGTGAAGCAAAAGCTAATGACAGTTATTATCTTTTGAAGAAAACTTCATCGCCTATTGTAATCGTGGAATGCGGTTTTCTCTCAAATAGGGACGAAGCTCAGAAATTGGACTCAGACTATTATCAGGAGAAGCTCGCATGGGCTATACATATGGGAATATTGCAATATTTGAATGAACTTTAATACATGCGATAGCCAAAATTGAATAGAAGATAGCCAAGACTAAAATATTATGGTATAATAACCACAAAATATGAACAGATGTTGGAGGAAAAGATATGATAGCAATCGGCAGCGACCACGGCGGTTACGATTTAAAAAAGGCGGTAATAGATTATTTTAACGAGCGGGGAATAGAATATAAAGATTATGGCTGCATGGATAAAAGCTCCTGCGACTATCCGATTTATGGGAAGGCTGTAGCCGAAGCTGTGGCTGACGGTACTTGCGAGAAGGGCATAGTTATATGTACGACCGGAATAGGAATCTCTATGGTGGCGAATAAAATACCGGGCATACGCTGCGCGTTATGCTCCGACACGGTATCAGCCAAACTCACAAGGCTTCATAACGATGCGAATGTATTGGCTATGGGCGGCGGAATCATAGGAAACAATCTGGCGCTTAGTATTGTGGATACATTCCTGAATACAGAGTTTTCTAAAGAAGAGAAGCACATAAGACGTGTGGCGATGGTGAATGATACATTAAAATAAAAGTGGAGGAATTTATGGATTTTAAACGAAAGGCAGCGGGGATTGTTCTCTTAGCGCTGCTTTGCGCAGCGTATACATGCGTCTACGCCTCAGAGTCAACAAAACAACAGTTGCAGCAAGCGGAGGAGCAGCGTAATCAGACGCAGTCCGAACTTAATCAGACGATGGAGAATCTGGAAGGACTTGAAGACCAGAGGGATTCTTTAAAGGGAACTTTGTCTAATCTGAATACGGAGTTGTCTCAGGTGAGCAATAACCTAAGCGATTTGGAGACTAAGATTTATGCGAAGGAAAACGAGATTAATGCGACTAATCTAAAAATCGAGCAGGCAAATAAGGATTTGGAAGCTGCAATAGCCGTAAAAGATGCGCAATATGAAAATATGAAAAATCTTGTCAAGTTTTTGTATGAAAACGGCGATATTCTGTATCTGGAAATGCTTTTTTCTGCCGGAAGTTTTTCAGATATGTTGAACCGTGGAGAATATATAGAGCAGTTGTCGGCATATGAGCAAAGAACGCTTCAAAGCTATATAGATACGCAGGAGATGATTGAAGAAATAGCCAGCCAGCTTGAGTTGGATAAGGCTTCATTAGAGACAGATAAGAGTGAGCTTGACCAGTATAAAGTACAGGTGGTGGCAGAGCAGAGCAGGGTATCGGGACTGGTAAGTCAGGCAAGTAACTCGCTTGCCGTTACGTCCGACCAGATATCCGACGCTGAAGCTGCGGCGGAAGCATATGAACAGCAGCTTAAAGAACAGGATAAAAACATTACGGCGCTAAAGGCAAAACTGGAAGAGGAAATTCGTATGACACAGCTTGCAGCACAGTCAAGCTGGCGTGATATTTCAGAAGTAACCTTTGCCGAAGACGATAGATATCTTCTTGCCAATCTTATCTATTGTGAAGCCGGTGCAGAACCGTATGAAGGTAAAGTTGCAGTAGGCTCTGTCGTTATGAACAGGGTATTAAGCTCGGTCTATCCGAATACAATAGTGGGCGTTATTTATCAGAATAAGCAGTTTTCGCCTGTGGCAAGCGGAAGACTGGCGTTGGCGCTTGCAGAAGGCAGAGCGACTCAGAGCTGTTATCAGGCGGCGGACGAGGTTATGTCAGGTACAACTAATGTTGGGACATGCCTGTATTTCAGGACTCCGGTAAGCGGAGTGACGCCTAAATATACCATAGGCGGACATATTTTCTATTAAATAGCATGTGTTACGTGACATGCGTTATGGCTTGTTCAATCGGGGCTTGGAGCCTGCCGAAATCTCCGGCGTATATGCTCCTAAGCAGATTGTTCAGTTGCAGCAGGGCTTTTTTAAGAGTAGCTTCCGATATGAGCCTCTTCTCTAATGCCTCGGCAAGCTCGTCCAAATCAATTACTTTTACAAAGCCGTTCGGACTAACTTCTACGTCTGCGAGAAGGTCGGTGACGATATATGTATTTGTTTCCTGAGAGTATTCGTATTCCACAATATCACAGTACCAAAACATCAGGGAATCGTCCTGGCGAAGAAATTTACTGACTTTAAAACCTTCATTAAGATAATAACAGGAATAGCCGTGGTGAAGTTCGCGTTTGGGTTTTAGGGAGTTCCAACCGGTAACAATTATCTCCTTGTCTTGAAACAAAATTTTATCGTCTTTTAACAGGATACATTCTTCCGGGATAATTCTTTTACGATATAATATGGGTTCTGACATGTTTTCTCCTGACTTTTACATTATTATATATAAGACGTTACACCGCATTATTTAAAAAGTCAACGATAAGTTGTTTTTTATGACATGTTTGGTGGAAATTTACTGGACAATTAGACAAAAAATGGATATAATTCTATTTATGGATATAAAAAAACCTTTGTAAAGGGAAAAAAGTGAAATATAATAAAAATGTCTATAATGCCTTGATGATGGTAAGCCAGTTTGGTATTAATATGCTTGTTCCGATTTTTCTTTGTTCTGTTATAGGTATTTTCATAGATGAAAAATGCGGAACCGATATCTGGGTGATTATTTTATTTTTTGTCGGAGCGGCTGCCGGATTTAAGAATGTAATGAGATTTGCCAAGAAAATATATGAAGTCCCAGCCGAAACGCGCAGGCGTAAGGACAGAGGACGGAAAGATGAACGCGATGGAGAAGAGCCGGAAGATAAAAATTGATACAACACTCTTTGACTTGTGTCTGGGTATTTTTTTTTATGGGCTGGTGTTCCAGATGATTATGCTGATATTTTCGCGCAGCGCCGAATACAGCATAGGATTGTGGATTGGCGTTATATTGGGGATATTTGGCGCCATACATATGTGGTGGTCGCTTAACAGAGGTCTTGATATGCCGGAGAAAGATGCCGTCAGGACAATAGGAGGACAGAGCATTGTAAGGTTTGCGGCGCTTTTTGCAGTAATGGCAGTACTTTACCAAAGTGGATTTGCTAATCCGATTTTTACATTTTGTGGTTATATGGGAATGAAAGTGTCTGCATATATGCAGCCTTTTACACATAAAATCAGTTCCAAAGTATTTGGAATGCAATAATTTAAGTACAAAGGGGGTGAGATTATGGGGCAAGGAATTCTATTGTCTGCCGACGCTGATATAGACTTTATGATACATGGAGTGTTTTCTTATCAGCTTTTTGGGCAGACTGTCTGGATTACGACGACTCATGTCTGCGTACTGATTGTCATGCTGGTGATTATCGGATTTTGCATTGCAGCAAATAAAGTAATCAAACATGCCTCTGAGGTTCCGGGAACTTTTCAGAACATCGTAGAGATGGTTGTGGAAATGTTGGACAATATGGTTAGCGGTGTCATGGGTAAATTTTCGCCCCAGTTCCGGAATTATATTGGAACGATATTTATCTTTATTCTTCTAAGCAATTTTTCCGGATTGTTTGGACTGCGGCCGCCTACGGCTGATTATGGAGTCACTTTCCCGCTCGGTATCATGACTTTCACACTGATACTTTTCAATAAGTTAAGATACCAGAAGGTAAAGGGCTTTATTGCCGGTTTGTGTGATCCGTGGCCTTTTTGGGCGCCCATCAATATCATTGGCGACGTTGCCGTGCCGATTTCGATTTCGCTGCGTTTATTTGCCAATGTTTTGTCCGGAACGGTTATGATGGCGTTGGTTTACGGTCTGCTATCCAAGATTGCGATTATATGGCCGGCGGCGCTTCATGTTTATTTCGACTTGTTCTCAGGCGCAATTCAGACATATGTATTCTGTATGTTGACTATGACATACATTACAGACGCCTGTACGACAGACGGTTAAGCGGCGGATAATTGAATATCATAAGGGCTGCTTTACATTATTAAGTTATTAAAATGCTTTAAAAGCAAAGTCATAATAAGGAGGAAACAGAAATGGAATTTAACAGAGAATTTATTTTAGGTTGCTCGGCAATTGGCGCAGGTCTTGCGGTTATCGCAGGTATCGGTCCCGGTGTTGGACAGGGTATTGCGGCAGGACACGCTGCATCAGCAGTAGGAAGAAATCCGGGAGCTAAGTCGGATATTACGTCTACCATGCTTCTTGGACAGGCAGTAGCAGAGACCACAGGTTTGTATGGTTTGCTGATTGCATTCCTGCTCTTGTTTGTAAAGCCTTTAGCAAAGTAAGAGCCTCTGGCAAAAATAAGTGAAAGGAGGCTTAAAGCTTGAATGCGATAGTTAGAATGAATCTTGTATTGGCATCGGCTGAAATGGAGCCAAGACTTTTCAACTTAGACTTTCAGTTGCTTCATGATGCAGGATTGTCCATTATTGCGGTAATTGCATTGTTCTTTATTGCATCGCACTTTTTATTCAATCCTGTCAGGAATATGCTTCAAGCAAGACAGGATAAGATTAAGGGCGAACTCGATAACGCTGCAAAGGACATGGCGGATGCAAGAGAGTTGAAGGCTGAGTATGAAGCCAAGTTGAAAGATATTGATAAAGAAGCGGAGAACATCTTAAGCGAAGCAAGGAAGAGAGCATTAGCGAATGAGAACAAGATTGTTGCCGAGGCAAAAGAAGAAGCCGCAAGAATTGTTGAAAGAGCTAATGTGGAAGCCGAACTGGAGAAGAAGAAAGCGGCTGACGAAGTTAAGCGAGAGATGGTGGTATTGGCATCTTTGATGGCAGGAAAGGTCGTAAATGCGGCAATTGATACGACTGTTCAGGATAGTCTGATTGATGAAACGCTGAGCGAAATGGGTGAAAGTACATGGCTAAGCTAATTTCAAAGACATATGGAGATGCGTTGTTTGAACTAGCAGTAGAAGAAAACAAAGTTGACGAGCTGTATGAAGAGATACAACAGCTACGGGATATCCTTAAGAAAAATGATGAATTTGGCAGACTTATGGAACATCCAAAGATTATCAAAGAAGAGAAGCTTAAGGTGCTTGACAATGTTTTTAAGGGAAAACTTTCCGACGAACTGTTAGGTTTTATGACAATTATAATTTCCAAAGATCGTTATCAGGAAATAGACGATATTCTGGAATACTTCATTATGGAAGTGAAGAAGTATAAAGGAATAGGCGTCGCTACTGTTACTACGGCAGTTCCGCTCCGGGACGAACAGCGCGCAAAGATTGAGCGCAGACTTCTTGATACAACAAAATATAAGTCTATGGAGATGCATTATAAACAGGATGCTGCACTGATTGGCGGTATGGTAGTACGTATCGGCGACAGGGTTGTGGACAGCAGCATAAAAACAAAATTAAATGAAATGCAGAGAGATTTATTAAAAGTTCAGATTTAAACTAATTTTAAAAGAAAGGTGCGTATGATCCATGAATTTAAGACCAGAAGAGATTAGTTCAGTCATTAAGGATCAAATTAAGAGATATGCTTCTGCACTTGAAGTATCCGATGTTGGAACGGTTATTCAGGTAGCGGACGGTATTGCTCGTGTGCACGGACTTGAAAATGCAATGCAGGGTGAATTGTTGGAATTCCCCGGCGAAGTATACGGTATGGTACTTAACCTTGAGGAAGACAATGTCGGAGCCGTGCTTCTTGGAAACCAGCACAACATTAACGAAGGCGATATTGTTAAAACAACCGGCAGGGTTGTAGAAGTACCGGTAGGAGACTGTATGCTGGGACGTGTAGTAAATGCCCTCGGAATGCCGATTGACGGCAAAGGGCCGATCCAGACGGACAAATATCGTAAAATTGAAAGAGTGGCGTCAGGTGTTATTACAAGAAAATCAGTTGATACGCCTTTACAGACCGGTATCAAAGCAATCGACTCGATGGTTCCTATCGGAAGGGGACAAAGAGAGCTAATTATCGGTGACAGACAGACCGGTAAAACAGCGATTGTAATTGATACGATTATTAATCAGAAGGGACAGGGAGTTAAATGTATCTATGTGGCAATCGGACAGAAAGCCTCAACTGTTGCTTCTATCGTTAAGACTTTAACAGAGTACGGAGCTATGGACTATACTACGGTAGTTGCTGCTTCGGCAAGTGAGCTTGCTCCATTGCAGTACATAGCGCCATATTCCGGATGTGCAATTGGAGAAGAATGGATGGAGAATGGCGAAGATGTTCTGGTTGTATATGACGACCTGAGCAAGCATGCGGTAGCATATCGTACACTTTCATTGCTGCTTAAGAGGCCGCCGGGGCGTGAAGCTTATCCCGGAGATGTTTTCTATCTTCATTCCAGACTGTTGGAGCGTGCGGCAAGAATGAGCGATGAGTACGGCGGCGGTTCGCTGACGGCGCTTCCTATTATTGAGACACAGGCGGGAGACGTATCAGCATATATTCCGACCAATGTTATTTCAATTACAGACGGTCAGATTTATTTAGAGACTGAGATGTTTAATTCCGGCTTCAGACCTGCCGTAAATGCAGGACTTTCGGTATCGCGTGTAGGTGGCGCGGCGCAGATAAAGGCGATGAAGAAGATTGCGGCGCCTATCCGTGTAGAGCTTGCACAGTATCGTGAACTTGCGGCTTTCTCGCAGTTTGGTTCGGAGCTTGATGCAGATACGAAGGAGAAGCTTGCGCAGGGTGAAAGGATTAAGGAAATCCTTAAGCAGCCACAGTACAAGCCTATGCCGGTACAGTATCAGGTAATAATTATTTATGTTGCGACGAATAAACATCTGTTGGATATTCCTGTAGAGGACATAACCAGATTTGAAACTGAGTTCTTTGAATTTCTGGATACTAAGTATGCTGAGATTCCGAGTGCGATTGCAGCCGAAAAGGTGATTTCGGACGAGACGGAAGAGAAGCTTAAGAAAGCTATCAGTGAATTTAAGGCGCAGTTCTAAACAGGATATAAGAAGCTAAACAACGTTTAGCTAAACAAAGCTTAGCTAGAAAGTAGAAGGTGATGCTATGGCCTCAATGAGAGATATTAAAAGGCGAAGGGGTAGTATCCAAAGTACTCAGCAGATTACTAAAGCAATGAAGCTGGTTTCTACTGTAAAACTGCAGAAGGCAAAAAATCGTGCAGAACAGGCGAAAGCATACTTTAACTGTATGTATGAGACAGTGACCTCTATGCTGGCAAAAACAGAGAACTTAAACCATCCTTATCTAAAAGGCGGAGAGTCTTCAAAGAAAGCCGTAATAGTTATAACCTCTAACAAAGGACTTGCGGGCGGATATAACTCTAATGTTGTGAAGCTGATTATGCAGAGCGGTTTGAAGAAAGAGGACCTACGTATTTATGCGATAGGAAAAAAGGGACGTGATTCATTGAATCGTAAAGGCTATGAAATAGTGGAAGATAATTCCGACATTATTGAAGAACCGCTTTACGTAGATGCGATGGCGCTCAGTTCAAGGGTTTTGGAGTCCTATGCAAAAGGCGAGGTTGGAGAAATTTATCTTGCTTATACCGGATTTAAGAACACTGTGGTACATGAACCCACTTTGTTGAAACTGCTTCCGGTAGAGGCAGAGAAAAAAGATGAAAAAGTACAGGATAAATCAAGTAAAGCGCTAATGAACTTTGAACCGGAAGACGACGAGGCGCTCGAACTGATTATTCCGAAGTATGTTACCAGCCTGATATACGGAGGTCTGATAGAAGCAGTTGCCAGCGAGAATGGTGCGAGAATGCAGGCGATGGATTCCGCAACAAGCAATGCTGAAGAAATGATAGACCACTTATCGTTAATGTATAACAGAGCAAGACAAGGCTCTATTACACAGGAATTAACAGAAATTATTGCGGGAGCAAATGCCATTTCGTAATATCTGACAGATGGCAAAGTATGAAAACAGGGAAAGGAAAAAAATATGGCAGAAGTGAAAAGTGGCGAAAGCCGTGGAAAACTCACTCAGATTATCGGCGCTGTATTGGATATCAAATTCGTTGAAGGAAATTTACCTGAAATCAACGATGCAATCAGGATTCCGCTTAAAGATGGAAGCGAATTGATTGTTGAAGTATCACAGCATTTGGGTGATGATACTGTTAGATGTATTGCCATGGGTTCAACCGACGGACTTGTAAGAGGAATGGAGGCTATTTCAACCGGCGCCCCGATTACCGTTCCTGTCGGTGAGAATACTTTAGGTCGTATATTTAATGTTTTAGGTCAGCCGATTGACAACATAGCTGCTCCGACAGAGGTGGAGTATGAACCTATCCACAGAGCTGCTCCGAAATTTGAAGAACAGGCAACGGATACTGAGATGCTTGAGACCGGTATTAAGGTCGTTGACCTGCTTTGTCCTTACCAGAAGGGCGGTAAAATCGGACTGTTTGGAGGAGCCGGAGTAGGTAAGACGGTACTTATTCAGGAGTTGATTAGAAATATTGCTACAGAGCATGGCGGATATTCGGTATTTACCGGTGTTGGCGAGCGTACAAGGGAAGGAAACGACCTGTACTACGAAATGAAAGAATCGGGCGTTATCGATAAGACGACGATGGTGTTCGGACAGATGAACGAGCCCCCCGGCGCTAGAATGAGAGTAGGTTTGACCGGACTTACAATGGCAGAGTATTTCCGTGACAAAGGTGGAAAAGACGTATTGTTATTTATTGATAATATCTTCCGATTTACTCAGGCAGGTTCGGAAGTATCCGCTCTGCTTGGACGTATGCCCTCAGCAGTTGGATACCAGCCTACATTACAGACGGAGATGGGTGCTTTGCAGGAGAGGATTACCTCTACTAAGAACGGCTCCATAACATCTGTTCAGGCTGTATATGTACCTGCGGACGACTTGACTGACCCCGCGCCGGCAACGACGTTTGCCCATTTGGACGCGACAACGGTATTGTCAAGGTCAATCGTTGAGCTTGGTATCTATCCTGCCGTAGATCCGCTTGAGTCTACCTCTAGAATTTTGGATCCCAGAGTTGTGGGAGAGGATCATTATCAGACAGCCAGAGGCGTACAGGAAATTCTGCAAAGATACAAAGAATTACAAGATATCATTGCAATCTTAGGTATGGACGAACTTTCCGAAGAAGATAAGCTGGTTGTTTCCCGTGCAAGAAAGATTCAGAGATTTTTGTCACAGCCTTTCTTCGTAGCGGGGCAGTTTACAGGACTGGAAGGAAAATATGTGCCGATTGCAGAGACAATAAGAGGATTTAAAGAAATCTTGGAAGGTAAGCATGACGAAATTCCTGAAAGCTATTTCTTGAATGCAGGGAGCATTGATGACGTACTTGCCCGTGTGAAGTAGGGGGTGGGTTAGGCATGGCTGAGAATGATAATAAGTTTACCTTAAAGATTATTACACCGGACAGGGTATTCTACGAAGATGAAGTATCAATGGTGGAGTTTAATACCATAGAGGGAGAAGTCGGTATATATAAGCAGCATATTCCGATGACTATGATTATCGCTCCCGGTATTTTGACGATTACTCAGGACAACGATATTAAAGAAGCTGCATTACATGCGGGCTTCGTAGAGGTTTTACCCGATGGGGTGACGATTCTGGCGGAGATTATTGAATGGCCCGTGGAGATTGATTTGGAAAGGGCGCAGGACGCAAAAACACGTGCGGAGGACCGAATCAGAGAAAAAGCTCCGGGCACTGACATGAAGCGTGCCGAGATGTCGCTTAAACGTGCGATTGCCAGAATTGAAGCAGTAAAATAGTATAATTATTTATTAAAAGGGACAGGCTTAATTTGGCGCTGTCCCTTTTGAATGTGATAAGAATATATTAACAAACTTTTGGGGCGGCGCATATGATAAGATAAAAATAGCAATATTACAGAATAGGAAAGGAGTATAGCCAAAATGAATCAATCGAGGATTCTTCCTTTCTATATGGCATATCCGCTTCCCCTGTATTATCAGGAGGAAGATACCGTAACGCGCGATTTGGAATACTTACAGCAAATGTATCCTGCCGAAGCCAAACGCTATCAGAAAGTAATAGCGGAAATCTTAAATCAGATAGACTACGACGGCAGCGTCATATATGATGAATATCCTGATAAGTGGCAGTTGTATAGACTAACTAAGACAGTAATGGATAAAATAAGACGAATGGACGGTATAAATGAAGCAGTTCAGAACCAAAATCCGCAAGCAGAAAACGCTGGAACAGCGAGTCCGGCTGAGAACGATAAATATGGAGAAAACTTTGAAGACTTTGTTCAAGTACTGCTCTATTATGAGATATATAAGAAGAGACACGCCAATCATAGAGGAATTTTAAAATTCTAGTTGAGCTTTTGCACTATTCTGATTAAAATATAATCATGGGCAACTGTGGATATGCAAGACAAAGAAGGGTTAGGCATAAGACTGGCTCTTCTTTGTGCAGACATCGTAGATACTCCGGTATACAAATTCGCAGGCTAAGGAAAGAGCACGGTTATTAATATGAAAAAAACAATTTTAAAAGGCGTTTATCTGCTGATAGTCTTTGCTGCATCGCTGTTTTTTATAAGCAAAGCAATGAATAAAGGAAATACGGACATGACTACGGAGATGGGAGAGGCAACTTTTCCCATCGTCACCATGAATATAGGCGAATATCAGGTAAACAGACTGCACGGTTACGCAAAGAGTATGGACACAAGGTATTTAAGGGACGCATTGCTGCCGGTCGGCTTAGACAGGAATGTGTCTTTTGCGATAGAAACATACGGTAGGGCTATTGATACAATCGCCTTTGAGGTGAGAAGTATTAATGGTGAACGGCTGGTAGAAAGCACGATGGTTGAAGATTACGAAGAAGAGGATAATGCAATTCAGTGTAAAGTTACGCTTAAGGATTTAATCAGTGCAGGTGAAGAGTATATGTTTGTACTTCTTTTAACGCCTGCCGAGGGAGAGCCTATACGCTACTATACAAGAATCATACAGACTGAATCAATGTATATTCAGGAGAAGCTGGAATATGTTCTGGACTTTCACAATCGCACCTTTGACAGAGAAGAAGCGGCGGAGCTGACCAAATATCTCGAATCTAATTCAGAAGGAGATAATTCGACATTTCATAAAGTTACAATACACAGCAGTTTCAATCAGGTTACATGGGGGGATTTGAATGTAGACCGGATAACCGCTCCCGTAGTTAATATTAAAGAACTAGATGAACGGACAGGCTCGTTTAAGTTAGAATATGATGTGATTACGCGGGACGGGGGAAAGAAAAACTACTATAAAGTCAGTGAATTTTATCGTATTCGTTATACTCCTGAGCGCATGTATCTGTTAGACTTTGAGAGGGAAATGAACCAGATTTTTGATGATGAAGCAGATGTTTTTGCCAATGACAAAATTATGCTGGGTATTGTGGATAGCGAGGTTGAAATAAAAGAGAGTGACGGCGGCAATGTGTTTGCCTTTGTAGGCTCTAATAAGTTATATAGTTACAATGTGTCAGATGAAAAATTGGCGGTCCTCTTCTCGTTTTATGAAAGAGGCGGGGACGTTACGGATTATAGAAATAGCTATAATAGGCATAAAATTAAAATCCTCAATGTAGACGAAGTTGGAAATGTTAAGTTCATGGTATATGGATATATGAACAGAGGCAGGCATGAAGGTGAAGTGGGCGTTTCCGTATATTTCTATAACAGCATGAGTAATGTGATTGAGGAGCTCGTATATATTCCGTATGACAGATCTTATGAATTATTGAAAACCGATATAGAAAAGCTGGCGTATATAAATAAGTCGGATATTTGTTACATTATGCTGGAGGGAAGCGTATATGCCATTAATCTCGCAGATAGAAGCTATTCCGTTATTGCTTCCGGACTGACCGAGGATAATTTTAAAGTATCTAAATCGAATAAAATGCTGGTATGGCAGGAGGGCGGAAATAAATATAGTTGTACCACGTTAAAATTACTTAATCTGAGTACGGAGACCGAGACTGAGATAAAGGCAAAAGATGGAGAATACATCTCACTGATTGGCTTTATGGAAGAGGACATGATTTACGGTTTTGTAAAGCAGGGAGACATTGAAAATGACCATATAGGTATAGTGACATTTCCGATGTATCGTCTGCAAATACAGAACGACGCAGGAAAAGTTTTAAAAACCTACAATGAAAACGGAATTTTTGTTGTAGACAGTTCCATAGAAGATAATCAGATTATTTTGTCAAGGGTAATGCGAGATGAGGAAACGGCGGAGTACGTTCCTGTAGCGAACGACCAGATTGTGAGTACGGAGCAGGCTAAGGCGCAGAGAAACCATGCTATAAGCGTAGTAATAGACATATATGAGACCATATGGGAAATTGAGGTTAAAGAAGATATCGACACTAAAGCGCTAAAGCTACTTACGCCTAAGGAAGTTCTTTTTGAGGGAGAGCGTGATATTGCCATTCAAAACAACGAGCCTTTGGAAGATACGTTCTATGTATATGGGAAGCATGGAATTGAAGGAATTTTTTCCGGTCCGGGTAAGGCTGTGATTTACGCCTATGCAAATGCCGGAGTAGTAGTTAATAAAGAAGGTGAATATATATGGAAGAGGAGTACGCGGAACGTCAGAAATCAGATTATGGCGATAGAAGGAGAGTCGGTAACAGAGTATAATACCAGCTTGTCCGTCTGTCTGGATACAATCTTAAGGTTTGAGGGTGTATCTAAAAGAACCAGATATCTTCTGGAAAGGGGCGAAACAGTTTCGTCGATTCTGGAAGCAAGTCTGAATGATATACAGATTTTGGATTTGACCGGCTGTAGCTTGGACGCCGTTCTCTACTATGTGAATATGGATATTCCGGTGCTGGCGATGCTGCGTGACGGTAATGCTGTTTTAATTGTGGGATTTAATGAATTTAATATAGTGGTAATGGATCCGCTTACCGGCGAGGTCTATAAAAAAGGCATGAACGACTCTACGGAGTGGCTTGCCGAAAACGGAAACCATTTTATTACTTATGTCAGAAATAAGCAGAATTAGGAAGGACTGCTGTTCATAGTTCAAATGTAGCCTGAAGGCTGTGAACAGGGGAGTAAATTATTTATATGGAATATCATAATATACCGCCTTTATATGATGAAAATTCAGAGATTTTAATATTGGGCTCGTTTCCAAGCGTAAAATCCAGAGAGGCGCAGTTTTTCTATAACCACCCGCAGAACCGTTACTGGAAGGTAATGGCGGCTATATATGGGAGTTCTGTACCTAAGACAATAGAAGAGAAGAAAAGGTTGATGCTGTCAAATCATGCGGCAATGTGGGACGTAATAGCAAGCTGTGATATATCGGGTTCAAGTGATAGCAGTATAAGAAACGTGATACCTAACGATATAGGGCGGCTTCTTAATGAAACTAAAATAACAAGGATATATACAAACGGCGGTACTGCTCATAAATATTATCAAAAATACATAAAAGAGCAGACGGAAATGGACGATATTATCCTGCCGTCTACAAGTCCAGCTAATGCACAGTGGTCGTTGGACAGATTAATAGAGACGTGGAGAGTAAAGCTTGAAGATATGTAGCTGGATGCAGCATCATATGAGTCCATGCCGCCCAAGATTATGAATAGTAACTAGAAATTAACAGAGAAGGAATGGTTTTAAGTATGAAAAAGATATTTGAATATTTCAGAAAAACAGGCTGGAAACGCTTGGCGTCGATGGCAGCTGGCAATATATTTCTTGGGATAGGCATAAGCATATTCAAATTTGCCGGATTGGGAAACGATCCGTTTAGCGGCATGGTTATGGCGCTTTCTGAGAACGCCGGCATGCAGTACGCTCATTTTCTCTTGATTTTAAATGTATTCATATTTATACTGGAATTTATTTTTGGTAAGGAATACATTGGCGCCGGAACTATATTTAACGCGCTCTTTCTTGGATACATAACCACGATTTCTTATGAAATATTATTACGTCTGTTTAGCAAGCCTGAGATATTGCCGGTTCAGATAGTTGTTATGCTGATAGGAACCGTTGTTACCGGACTGGGACTTTCTCTATACCAGACGCCCAACGCAGGCATCTCGCCATATGACAGCCTTGCTGTAATTATGGCGAAAAGAATGCCTAAGATAGCCTACTTTTGGCACCGCATATGCACTGATGCAATATGCGCCCTTATATGCTTTTTAGCAGGCGGTATTATTGGGCTGGGAACCCTCGTATCAGCGTTTGGCTTAGGACCTGTCATCAACTTTTTTGATGTTCATTTTACCCGTAAAATACTTGGTGAGAGTGAGGATATTTTGTAATTATAAATTATACTGCATGTTGTTATTTCTATTTGTTTTTATGTTATGCAAAAATATTTTTTCTGTTTTTTTCTAAAGCAAACATAAGAATCATTCCTAAGATTCCACATGAAATAACTTCTCCCGCGCCTACGGTCAGAAAATAATATACATAGCAGTATGCCACGGAAACGCCTTCTATCAGCAATCCGTAGCCATAAATCAGTACAAATGGAACAATAATTGCATTGGCAAGAATTGGCGGTATAGGCGCGAACCACTTCCATTTCTTAAGCGCATAAGTACCTAAGGCGCCGATAAGGGTAGCGAGGGTTCCAAAAATAATGTCCGGCAATGCACAGCCGGTCAAGATATTGCTAAGAAAGCAGCCGATAACCAGACCGGGTATAGCGGCAGGCGTAAAATAAGGTAAAATAGTGAGTGCTTCTGAAAAGCGGACCTGTATAGCGTAGTTTGCGAGTCCGAAGGAATTGGCAATGAATGTCAACACTACATAGAGGGCAGCAATCATAGCTGCCTGAGATTGTTTTTTCATATTTAGTTATCTCCTTTAGTTTTGTTTTTTTCTTCGTCTATAGACGATTCGGTCAGGAAGGTCTCGAACTGACCGGAGCGGGTTTGTTAATTCAACTCACCCGCGTTATATCTTGCAATGATAGAATGTATACGCTCTACGGGATTGAGCAAATCGCTTATAGAACTGTCATGATTAAGGGTATCAATCAAATAGGCGATATATTTGCTTAAATCGCAGTTAATATACCATTCTCTCTTAAGCAGTTCTGGCGTCTGATAGATAAGGTTAGTAGTCAGAACTCTGTCTATTATACCGCTTTCATATGATTTGTCAAATCTTTCCAGACCTGATGTAAATAATCCGAAGGAAGCAAATATGAAAATACGGTTTGCCTTGCGTTTTTTTAGTGCGGCAGCGACTTCAAGTACGCTCTCGCCGGAAGAAATCATGTCGTCAATAATAATCATATCTTTGCCTTCTACGCTGCTGCCTAGAAATTCATGCGCGACGATAGGGTTTTGACCGTCTATTATTTCGGTATAGTCTCTTCTTTTATAGAACATACCCATATCGAGCCCTAATACGTTAGCGATATAAATAGCCCGGCTTGTACCGCCTTCATCGGGGCTGATTACCATCATGTGATTATTATCAATAGTAAGTCCCTTTACGTTAGTCAGTAAACCTTTAATAAACTGATAGGACGGCTGTACGGTTTCAAAGCCGTGCAGGGGAATTGCGTTCTGCACTCTTGCGTCATGGGCGTCGAAGGTGATGATATTGTCCACTCCCATACTGACCATTTCCTGCAACGCAAGGGCACAGTCCAAAGATTCCCTTGTAGTCCTCTTAGACTGGCGGCTTTCATATAAAAATGGCATTATTACTGTAATACGTCTTGCCTTACCGCCTACCGCGGCTATAATACGTTTTAAATCTTGATAGTGGTCATCGGGCGACATATGATTCTCATGCCCGCATAAAGAATATGTAAGGCTGTAATTGGCAATATCCACAAGCACATATAAGTCTGTGCCGCGGACTGATTGATTGATAACGCCCTTTGCCTCTCCTGAGCCAAAGCGTGGAACTTTAGCGTTTAATATATAGGAATCCCGCTGATATCCGGTAAAAGCGAGACTGTCTTTGTGCTCGCTTTCACGCTCGGCTCTCCATTTTACCAGAAAATAGTCTACTTTTTCACCCAGAGACTTGCAGCCTTCTAATGGTATAATACCCAGAGAACCGACGGGAATAGTTTCCAGATTTCTCTTTTCTTCACGTTTTGCCATATAAATCCTCACTTTCTGTTTAGCAATCGCTTCTTGTACATGCGAATATCGGGACCTGTTAATTTACAGATTTCATAATGACTGGTTATACGGGAAAAGATACGGTCTGAGTATCTGTTCCGCAGCTCTTCCAAAGAAAGATTAGTGGAAATAATTGTAGATTTCTTCCACATATGACGCTCATTCAATAATGCAAAAAGCTGAGCGGCAACAAACTGATTCGTCATTTCCGTACCTAAATCGTCTATAATCAGCAAGTCGCACTGATAAAGGTCATTATACCTGTCGCGCTGTTCTTCCCTGTTCTTGTAATCAAAGGAATATTTGGATAATAAGTCAAAAAGGCTGGAAGAACTAAAATAAATAACGGAATGTCCGCTTTCAATAAGCTCTTTTGCCACACAATTTGACAAAAATGATTTCCCTGTACCCACTGTACCATAAAAAAATAAATTATGGTAGTCAGAATTGAAATTTTTAATAAAATTTTGACAGGTCGTAACGGCATTTCTAAAGTGCGCTAAATGCTCCCCCTCATAATATTCATATGATAAGAAGTCAAAGTTCTCGCTTTGCAGCATTTCGCGAATGTTAGACTGTTCATATAGAAGCGTAATCATTGCCTGCTTGAAGCAATGGCATTTCTGACCGTCGATATATCCGGTGTCTTTGCAGTCGGGGCATTCATAAACGGGCTTCAAATAATCTTCCGGAAGATTGGCGTTAATTAAAAGACGAGCTTTTTCTTCGGCAATGTCGCCAAGCTTATCTTTTAAATCTTCTATGGCGGCTTCGTCGCCCTCCAGATACTTTTTGCCTTGAAGTACGGAAATAGCGGCTACGGAATCCTCCAGCTCACGATAACCGGGAACGTTGTCGTATACATATGCCATTTTGCGCTCTAGCTCGTGGCGGTTTTTTAACTGTTTGTTTTCATAGTCTCGGAGTATGATATCATACTGTGTATTGGTAAGCGACACTTTAGGTCTCCTTTTTGTTCATTTTGACTAAACTAATAGTAACAGATAGGACTAATTACTTAACAACTCTTTTTCAAGCGCATCGAAATCATACTGATTTTGCTTGAATTGGTTGAACTTATTGGTAGAAGAGATTTTGGTGGTTTTGGCTTTGCGATAATTCTCTTCAACCTGATGTATATCTGCTTTATGATGAACCCCCGCTTTATACCAGTCGCTTAAAATGCGGTCGGCATATTCAAAACGGTGATTGTCCGTGGCAAGCACTGTTTTTTCGCACGCCACTGAAATAACATCATATTCAAAGGCAAATTCCTTAGTCCAGCGGGTTATATAAGTCACTTCCGTCTGAGTGGGCGTGTTGGATTTACCAAGCGCCTTCATAATATCATATACGGTCTTGTCATATTTATGTACATACCGTGCCGCCTGTTTAGGAGTGGTAATTCCTGCCTGAGCCCAGTCAATAGCAACTTTCTCGATATATCTTAAATCCTTCTTGCCGTGGTCCACGCAATATTGTATCAGATGGTCTATTAAGTCCTCAGAAAATCCCAGTTTGTCTGAGATGAAAAGGATTGTTTTCATTTCCGCCGCGCTTAAAGTCTTCTTAAGGTACTGCTCGGTAATAAATAATAGTCTGGAAGCAGCTTCGTCCGATTTGAAAGCCTTTAATTCATCTAATGTATAAGAAGGCTTTTCATAGGGATTAATTTCGGGCGCTTCCATGACGCTGACAGTAGGAGTATGCGTATCTATAGTATTTACATTCAAATCCAGTATATGAATGCCGTTAAGGTTCTTATTCTCATCATAATCCAGCGTAAGCAGACGGTTCTTTTCCCAATATTTTAAGGCGCGAAGAACGTCTTTCTCCGTGTAATTGAACATGTCCGCAATATCAGAAACGCTGGTGGTGCGTTTGGCGCTCATCATACGAGTCAGATAAAGGTATATTTTTATCTGTGCGTCATTGGCTTCTTTCATATATTCGTCAATAAATCGATTGGGAATAACTGTGGCGTCCGTATAATTATCCTGATAGATAGTTAAACTATTCATATTAAATCGTCCTGCTTTCTGCATCATAAGAAAATAAGTTATCATGTAGTTCGCGGACAAAAGATACGCTTGTACATTGAAAACATATGAATTATAGCATGGGAAATTTTAAAAAGATATAGTAAATATGCCAGAAAGAAAAAACAAACACGTGTTCACAGCCTATGTGGACAATGTGGATAACAAGGTCAACCTATGAATTTGCGATAAAAAATATCCACAGTCAAAAGAACGGTTAAAGAGTCCTTTTTATGTGGATATTGTGGAAAATTATTTTTTAAGAAGGTTTTCCGCTATTTTAACGACATCTCCGGCGCCCATAGTTATCAACAAATCATCTTTTGTGCAATTTTCCAAAACGAAATTTTCAATCTCATCAAAAGAAGGAAAATAATAACAACTGTGTCCAAGCTTTTCTATTTCTTCCTTAAGAGTCTCTGAGCTGATACCCAGAGTGTCTTTTTCTCTTGCGGCATATATATCCGTGAGAATAACCTTATCGGCAATAGAAAGCGCTTTAGCAAATTCAGGAAGAAACATTTTAGTTCTTGTATAGGTATGCGGCTGGAATATGCACCATGTTGTTTTATGCGGATATTTTTTTGCCGCATTTAAAGTTTGGGTAATTTCTGTAGGGTGATGCGCATAATCATCTATTATAGAGAAGCCGTTTACCTCGCCTTTATATTCAAAGCGTCTGTCTGTTCCGTTAAAATCGGACAAAGCCTTTCTGATAATACCATTATCAATACCGAGAAATTCAGCGGCGGCAATAGCGGCACAGGCGTTTTGAACATTATAAAGTCCGGGAACGCGGAGTGAATATGCTACGCTGTCTTTGACGCCCGCCTTTTCGATGTTAAATGAAGGGTGTCCGAATTCGTCATAGGAAATATTCGTAGGTATATAGTCGCAGCCAGAGGACATGCCATAGGTTATAACTTTGCATGAAAGCGACGACGTAATTTCCTCCAAGTCTGCAATATCGCCGTTTATAATAAGAGCGCCGCCGTCGTCGCCAGAGGGCAGCAGCTTAGCAAACTGACGGAATGAATTACGGATATCGTTAATGTCCTTGAAAAAGTCGAGATGGTCTTCTTCTATATTAAGTATAATGCCGATTTTGGGAAAAAGACTTAAAAAACTGTTGGTGTATTCGCATGCTTCCGTGACAAAATAGCCGGATTTCCCCAGTCGAAAATTTCCGCCTATTTCCTTAAAAATTCCGCCGATGGATAAAGTCGGGTCTGTATCCGCTTCAAGCAAAATTTCAGACAGCATGGAGGTAGTGGTGGTTTTGCCGTGTGTACCGCTTACGGCAATGGGGACTTGGTAATTTTTCATTAATTGTCCAAGCAACTGTGCACGGGTAAGAATAGGGATACCGGCTTCTCTTCCGGCAGCAAGCTCCGGATTATCGTCTTTGATGGCGCCGTTGGTATATACAATTAAATCCGGCAGAGGTCTAAGGTTTTCCCTGTTGTGACCATAGTAAACAGTGGCGCCTTTAGCGGTTAAGGTTTCGGTGAGAGATGACTGCTGTCTGTCAGAGCCGGACACCTTGAACCCTTCGGAAAGTAGTATCTCGGCAAGGCCGCTCATGCTGATGCCGCCTATTCCGATGAAAAATACATGAATCGGATTTTCAAAATTGATGTGATACATAATTGCAACTTCCTATCTAAATATAATAATATACTTCTATAAGTATTATACGCATTTGCAATAAAAAAACCAATATTTTTTACATGTAAGAAATTTTATCAAAAATTCACAACATTCCTGCTATGATATTGTTATCTCGGATATATATTTGATCCATTCATCGCATATTTTATCGGGTTGAACCTTTGCTAGTATTTTCTTGGCGTTTTGCCCCATAGCCTCGGCTTTTTCCGGATTTGAAAGCATATAGTCTAAAGCTTGCCATAATGGTTCCACCTGTCCGGTGGGAACTAATATACCGGATATTTCATTCTGAACCAATAACGCAGACCCCCCACACGGACAATCTGTGGCAATGCAGGGAAGTCCGAGCGCCATCGCTTCTATCAGGGCATTTGGCATTCCTTCATAATCCGAAGTCAATACAAAGACTGCCGCATTCTGTATTTCTTCGTGTAATATATCTGTGACGCCCATAAAAAATACTTTATTTTCTAAGCCTGCGCTGTCAATATATCTTTGTAGTTCTTCGTAACAATCCTGTTCTTCCACCACACCATAAATTTTTAAAATATACGCGGGATATTTTTGGGCAATAATTTGAAATGCGCGAAGCAGCAGCAGTTGGTTTTTTTGTCTGCTTATGCGCCCTACAGTAACAATTTCGTTATCTCGTATTAGTGAATGGGAAACTTTATCTTCTGAATTCAAATATTTTTCTGATAGTGGATTAAAGATAATGCACGATTTTTGCTGAAATTTTTTAGAAAAAAAGCGCATTGCATCAGGGGTTTGGAATACACCGCCGGACGCCTTGTTCTCCATGTACCATGTCGGTATCTTGTAGGGTGCGTAATCAACCTGCGGGTCGTTTCTTACCGATATAATTAAAGGCGTTTTCATGCCAAACATTGCGAAAGCGCTTCTGAAATTTGCCTTATTACAAAATGATATTACTAAGTCCGGTTTTTCTGCGCGTATACATTTTCTGAGTCTGACAAACCGCAGCCATGCATTATAAAGTCTGCCGTGATTTATATCTTTATCCGTAAGCCCTACATGAATCCGTCTGACCTGTTCGTCTGTTTCGTATTCATCTTCGGAGCGCCATTGCGTTGTAAGTATTACTTCATATCCCCGCTGGATAAAAGTATGGCTTAAAACACTTACTACATGCTCCGCGCCTCCGCGTCCCATGCTGTTTATGTGAAATAAAATCTTCATTTTATGTTCTCATTGCCCTTTCAATTAACAGTTCTAATTTCTGTAGTTACATAATATAGTATCATGTACAACCATATTTTTCTATACTTTTTTGCTTTTATGAAAAATGAACAAAAAAATTGCAAAATTTGTCAAAATAATATAATATATTAATAAGATAACTGAGACAAAATGATAATAATTTTGTAAATAATATTCACTTTCATATATAATTGTGTTATAATATATGTGAAAAAGACAAGTAGATATATAAACAAGAGGTGAGGATATGATTAAGAAAGAAATGATTGCCATGCTTTTAGCGGGCGGTCAGGGAAGCAGATTAGGCGTGTTGACTTCCAAAATGGCTAAACCGGCGGTATCGTTTGGAAGTAAGTACAGAATTATTGATTTCCCTTTGAGCAACTGCATTAATTCGGGGGTTGATACAGTTGGTGTTCTGACGCAGTATCAGCCGCTTCGTTTAAATACCCATATTGGCATAGGCATTCCGTGGGATTTGGACAGAAATATCGGAGGCGTTACGGTGCTTCCACCATATGAGAAAAGCTCTAACAGCGAATGGTATACAGGCACAGCGAATGCAATTTATCAGAACATTGCATATATGGAGAGCTTTAACCCGGAATATGTGCTGATTCTTTCCGGAGACCATATTTATAAGATGGATTATGAGGTAATGCTGGGTTTCCATAAACAGAACGGAGCGGACGTCACGATTGCAGTTATGCCGGTGCCGATGGAAGAGGCTAAGCGTTTTGGCATTATGATTACTGATGAAAATCATAGAATTACCGATTTTGAAGAGAAACCTGAGAATCCGAGAAGCAATCTCGCGTCTATGGGTATATACATATTTAACTGGAAAACCTTGAAAGAAGCGCTGCTTCTGAATGCGGAACAGCCGGGGCTGGATTTTGGCAAGCATGTTATTCCTTACTGCCATAAGAACGGTTCGCCTCTTTACGCATATGAGTTTAACGGATATTGGAAGGACGTAGGGACGCTGCATTCATATTGGGAAGCGAACATGGAGCTTATCGATATAGTTCCGGAGTTCAATTTATATGAAGAATACTGGAATATATATACCAAATGTGAGATTCTTCCACCACAGTACATTGCGCCTGACAGCGTAATAGAGAGAAGCATTATAGGAGAAGGCTCTGAAATATATGGACAGGTATATAATTCGGTAATCGGCTGTGGAGTTGTGATTGGCGAAGGAACTGTTGTAAGGGATTCTATTATTATGAACTCTACGCAAATACAGCGTGGCTGCGAAATAAATAAAGCGATTGTTGCTGAGAATGTTGTTATTAGTGAAAACGTGAAGCTGGGCGTAGGAGAAGAGAGACCTAACGAGACAGATCCGCATATTTATAATAACGGTATAGTGACGGTCGGCGAGAACAGCGTTATTCCTAAAGATGTATCCGTAGGGAAAAACTCAGTTGTATTCGGCGTTACAACCAACAAAGATTATGATAATGGGTATTTGCCAAGCGGCAGAACCTTGATTAAGGCAGGTGATGAGCAGTGAGAGCAATAGGAATTATTTTAGCGGGCGGTAACAATCACAGAATGAAGACGCTTACTCAAAAAAGAGCTGTTTGTGCCATGCCTATTGCGGGAAGCTACCGTGGTATCGACTTTGCACTCAGTAATATGACTAATTCTCATATAAACAAAGTGGCGGTCTTTACACAGTATAATGCGGGAAGCCTGAACGAACATTTAAGTTCTTCTAAGTGGTGGGACTTCGGACGTAAGCAGGGCGGCTTGTATGTCTTTACGCCGGCGGTAACAGCAGAAAGTAACGCATGGTACAGAGGCACGGCAGATGCAATAGCTCAAAACTTAGCATTTTTAAAAAATAGCCATGAACCATATGTGGTTATTTCTTCCGGCGACTGCGTTTATAAGATGGATTATAATAAAGTTTTGGAATATCATATTGATAAGAAGGCTGATATCACCGTGGTATGCAAGGACATGGGCTCGGATACTAATGTAGAACGCTTCGGAACAATCAAGATGAATGAGGAAAGCCGTATAGAAGAGTTTGAGGAGAAACCTGTGGTTGCCAAATCCAATACGATTTCCTGCGGTATCTATGTCGTCAGAAGGCGGCAGTTGATTGAAATGATTGAAAAGAGCGCAGAGGAAGACCGTCATGATTTTGTAAAAGACATTCTTATCCGCTATAAAGATATGAAGCGGATTTTCGGCTACAAAATCAAAGAGTACTGGAGTAATATCGCGACAGTTGACGATTACTTCAGAACTAATATGGACTTTCTTAAGCCGGATATCAGGGATTATTTCTTTAAACAATATCCGGACGTTTATTCGAGAGTAGACGACAATCCGCCGGCTAAATATAACGTGGGCGCCAGAATTAGAAACAGCTTGATTTCGAGCGGTTGTATTGTGAACGGTACTGTGGAAGATTCGATTATCTTTAAGAAAACTTATGTAGGAAATAATTGTTATATCAAAAATTCAATTATCTTAAATGACGTTTATATTGGAGATAATACGCATATTGAGAATTGTATCGTTGAAAGCCGGGGAACAATCCGTGCCAATTCATATTACAGGGGGGAAAATGGTATAGAGATTGTTGTCGAGCATAATGACAGATATGTTATCTAGTTTAACATAAAACAAAAGTTGCTATTGATTACAAGCTACGTGGCTTGATGGGTATGACTTGTGTGGAAAAGCTTGTGAAAACCGACAGTAATCTGTTCGGTATCATACGATAAGGAGGCTGAGCTTCATGAGAATTACTGATGTCCGCGTGCGTAAAATGACT
>JAMPHY010000001.1:42589-224409 GCA_023663185.1 Clostridiales bacterium
CTATGCAGTGCTTCCCATCCTTGTTAAGGACTTCTTTATTGTATCAATTCAGCTAATGCCTGTCAATTATTTTACCAAAGTATTGATATTTTTTGTATTGTTTTTCAAATTTTTGCAAGCGTTTTAATCAGCTCTTTTCGCACGATTTATTCTGTGCTATACTTTGTTACAGATTTATCTTGTCTTCACTCCGTCATAAATTTAACATTTTCAGGAGTTTGTGGACTTTTTGAAGATAAGGTATAACAGTTAATAAATGCTATAAAAAGTGTATTATCAGAATTGGAATTTTTAGATATGCAAAATAGCATAATGAGATAGAAATAAATGAGCGAATTGTAATTGCCGGAGGTAATCGGAATGAGTGAATGTGTTTTTTGTGACAAAAACAAGATAAAAACTGATTTTGTATATGAAGATAATACAGTTATGGCATTTATGGACATGGAGCCAATAAATGAAGGGCATGTATTGTTGGTGCCAAAGGAACATTACCTTGATGCAGATGAAATACCAGATGAGGTATTTGCGCATTTGATGATAATTTCAAAGAAAATTGTATCAGCTTTAAAGGAAGTTTACAAACCTGATGGATATAGTATAATGCAAAACGGTGGGGCGTTTAATGATGTAGGTCATTATCATCTGCACATATTTCCCCGATATATAGGGGACGGTTTTGCTTGGACATTTAGTAGTGGGAATAAAGAGTCAAATGCAGAAATTGCGAAAAGAATAAAAGAAAGAATTTGCACAACTTCCGGTTCGTAGAGCTGAAAAATAGGGATTTGGACGGAGGCAGAATGTATGAGATACGGTTCAGTTTATTTGGTGGTAAAGGATTTTGAAAAGTCAGTTTCTTTTTATGAGAAAATTTTGGATATGAAAGTAAGCGGGACTAATGGAAGCAGATTTGCTATGTTTAATATGCAAGGGCTTAATTTATGCCTGATGAATGGACATTTTGATAGTCAACATAAAAATGAAGTAATTACAAAAGGCGATTATTTTGAAATTTATGATGATATGGACGCTATTGCAGAAAGCAAAAATGCGAGAAAGGTTTTTATTAATCTTGGAGTAGATGATTTGCGCAACGAATATAACAGAATAAAATCTTTGGGGATTGCTGAAAAATTAACGCCCATACGATTTATAGAATATACATCGCCATATTGGTATTTTTCATTTATGGACCCGGACGGCAACCCGATTGAGATTACGGGCAGCTATATTGAGTAGTTTATGCTGCTTTGAAAATCGGGTTCGTTAGACATGGCTTCATTATTGCTGAAATCAAGGGAGAATTAACAATGGATAAATGGTTAGAGACAAGGCAGCTACAAGTGCATTTTGTGTCTGCGGCAGGATTAGTATTTAAAGATGATAAAGTTCTGTTAATCAGGTCAAAGAAACGCGGCTGGGAAATTCCCGGCGGCGTTGTAGAACAGGGCGAGGCAATATTAGATGGATTGAAACGGGAAATATTTGAAGAAAGCGGTATAATTGCCAAACCGGAGAAGCTTGTCGGAATTTACCAAAGAACATCAATGAAAGCAGGATATGGGCCTCTTGAAGGAATGATATTGCCCCCGACAGTTAATTTGACGTTTATTTGTAGATACGAGGGTGGAAAAGAAAGCATTTCAGACGAAAGCATAGAGGTGAATTGGTTTTCATTACAAGAAGCAAAAGAAATGATAACAGACGTTTATATAAAAAAAGCGGTTGAAGATATGCTTAAATTTGACGGAAGACAGTGTTTTGGCACATTTAAGCAAAATGACAAGGGGATAATAGAGTTTACAAGTCATGTCAAATATGGTGATCTTTCTTTTCCTTATGCAAAAGTATGAGGAAAAACACGGAACACAAAACAATCTGCACGACCGTGGAAGATGGCGTGGCAAGCCCGATACGGAATAAAGTTACATTTGCAGCTTTGCTCATAAAATAAGAAACTGGGATACGGACGCCGAATGCCCCGATAATGCCCTGCAGCATGACGAAGGTGGTTTTTCCGCATCCGTTAAAATAGCCAATATAACAGAATAGGAAGGATACAATCAGCGTATCGATGGCATAAGCTTTTAGGTAGTCTGCCGCCGCCAGAATGACGCCTTCTTCTTTAGCAAAGATTCCCGCCAGACTGCTGCCGTGGAAGAACGCCAAATATGCCATGATGATTCCGACTGCCAGAGAAGCACACATGCCGCAGAGCATGGATTTTCTTGCCCGGCTGTTTTTGCCGGCTCCTACATTATGTGCTACGAAAGCGGAAAGGGATTGGGAAAAAGCAGATGGTACCAGCATGATAAAAGCGCATATTTTTTCCGCGACGCCGACGCCCGCAGAGGCGGTGACTCCCAGCGTGTTTACGATGGAGGCGATTGCGAGGAAGGATATATTCACAAGTCCGTCCTGTAAGGCAACAGGAAGTCCGATTTTCACAATCTTTCCGATAAATGTTTTATGGAAGCATATATTTTTCTTCCCGAAGGGAAAGGGCAAGCCCTGCCTTCTGACCATTAGGACGCATAAAACTACGCTGAAAGCTTGGGCGAGGACGGTAGCAAGCGCCGCGCCTTCAGCCTTTAGGTCAAATACGCCCACGAACAGCAGATCACCGGCGATGTTGAAGACGCATGCGGCAGCTACTGTGAGCATGGGAGTTTTAGAATCGCCTAGTCCACGGAAGATACTCCCTAGCACATTATAGGCAACGATGAAGATTGTTCCTGTGGAGCAGATTTTTACATAGCCCATCGTTTTTGAAAAAGCTTCCGCAGGTGCATTCATGATGGACGTAAAGGGGCGTGTGATAAGGAGCATGGCGGCTGTAAGCCCGATTGCCAACACAAAAAAGAAACAGATACTGCTTCCAATAATGTCGCCGGCATCCTCATCATGTTTTCTGCCAATGGCTTGACCTAAGAGAATAGTGGTTCCCATGGAAAGTCCTACAATAATGGACGTGACCATCTGCATCATCTGGCTTCCCGTTGCGACTGCGGATACATCTGCCGGTGTACCAAATTGCCCTACTACCAGCAAATCTACCGCTCCGTATAGAGACTGCAGGCACAGCGCCAGAAGAATCGGAAGCGCAAATTTGATTAGTGGCATTACAATTTTCCCTTCTGTAAATTCATTCAGTTTGTTCATTTTTATTGACACTCCTTTTATCATAGCTCCAAAAATAAAAACCGGATAAGTTCCGGACATTTCAGTCCGTGCCTTATCCGGCTTCTTATTTCCTTCTGAATAATCCGCCCTCCGAGCAAGTGACTATATCTTACAGGAATTTTAAAATGATGTCAAGGGTGATTGATTAAATCCCCAAATATGTTATCATACTATTAGCTGTTCGTAGAAAGGAGCCTTTATTATGAAAAAAAGAATATGTATTATTTTGCTGACGTCTATACTGCTAGTGGTCGTTCTTGTAATTGGCTTTAGCGCTTTTTTCGGCAGGAGACCGTACAAGGATTTGAATGCGGCTCAGATAGCGTCTGTTACGGTTCACTTAATACCACCGAACGAAACCGTACAAATTACGGAAATTGAAGAATTTACAGCTTATCTCAAAGATATAGTCATTTATAATAAAGATAATTCTTACACAGATTATAGTGGACAATCTATTATTTTCACATTGACTATGACAGATGGTACACAAACAAATGTCAGGGCATATAATCCGTTTTTCGTGATTGACGGCGTTGGTTATAAGACAAAATATGAGCCTTGTGAAGCGCTGAGTAATTACGCGAATAGGCTGCTTGAGCCGTAAATAATCAAATTCTAATTTGTCGTTAATACAATTAACAATGCAATCAAGATTTATAGAGGCACATTATAATGAAAACATTGATATTAAATGGCTCTCCAAGAATAAATGGCGATACCGCTAGCCTTATTAAGAAAATTACTGAAAAAATTGCAGGTGAGTATAAAATTGTAGATGCCTATAAGTGCAATATTTCGCCTTGCCTTGATTGCCGATACTGTTGGAAGAATAAAGGCTGTTCAATAAATGATGAAATGCAGGAGGTATATAAATACATACAGGAATGTGATAATATTTTAATTGCCTCACCACTTTATTTTTCGGAGTTGACAGGGAGATTATTAGATGTTGGAAGCAGGCTTCAGACATATTTTTGCGCCAGATTTTTCAGGAAAGAAGAACCGATTATAAAATCCAAGAAAGGCGCAGTCATATTGGTTGGGGGCGGTGATGGTCATATAGATACAGCTTATGGTACAGCGTGTACGCTTTTACATCATATGAACTGCTATAACATTCATGAAGTGGTATATAGCCATAATACCAATGAAAGACCTGCGATTGATGATAGTAATGCGCTTATGGGATTAAATAGCATTATAAATTTTTTCGCAGATTATAAAAATAAACATTGAAAGGAACATAGAATAATGGTGCAGCGAATAGATTTAAGCGGTGAATGGGAATTTTGCATTGATGTAGAAAAGCAGGGCGTAGAAGAGAAATTCTTTGAACACGGCTTTAATGACATGATTAAACTGCCTACAACAACGGCGCAGGCGCGCAAAGGCGCGAAAAACAATGAAAAATCCGTGATGTACTTAACCGAATACTATCATTTTGAAGGTTATTCATGGTATAGGAAATGTATTGAACTTGATGAGCTTAGTCAAGGGCAAAGGTGCTTCTTAAGAATGGAGAGGACGAGGATTTCAAGCGTGTGGTTGAATGATGTATTCGTAGGTACGCAGGAAAGCCTGATTTCAGCACATTGGTATGATTTGACGGACGCTATTTTGGCGTGCGGGGACAATAATGGACAGGTAGATGTGAAGAACCGTGTCGTAAGTGGGCAGGCAAATACTAAGAATTTCGTCGCAAATGGTCGGAAAGAAAAGAAGAAATATTATCTCACTGTCATGGTGAGTAATGTAGATTACAAGGCTCCGGGCGGGCATATGACGTCGCCCGATACACAGACTAACTGGAACGGCATTCTGGGGGATATATCGTTGTATCTGTATCAGACTGTGCGGATTGCAGACGCGCAGATTTATACAAGCGCCGAGGATAGAAGAATTGATATGAAGTTAGTTGTATCAAACTTTGGAGATACAGGCGAAGGGGAAATCATAGTTGAGAGTTCTCTTTTGAAAGAAATCCGCAAGGTTGGACTAAAAAAGGGTGAAAATGAGATTGCATTGAGTTTTGATATTGCGGCAGAAAAAGAGATTGTTCTCTGGAATGAGTTTACGCCTTCACTTTATCAAGTTAATATTTGTGTAAATGCAGAGGGGTGTATGCCAAAAATGGCAGTAAATGCAGATGATTGTATGTCAAAAGGAGACGGGAATGCGGCAGAGAGCAGCGACAGTGTTACAGTGACGACAGGTTTTCGTGACCTTCATACTTCCGAAGACTGCTTTTATTTAAACGAACTGCCGATTTTTCTCAGGGGAAAGCAGGAAGGCTTGGCGTTTCCGATAACAGGTTATGCGCCAATGGATACAGATGCGTGGAGGCAGCGCTTCAAAATAGCTAAAGACTATGGGCTCAACCATTACAGATTCCATACCTGCTGTCCGCCGGAAGCCGCTTTTGTAGCGGCAGACGAAATGGGGATTTATCTTGAGCCGGAAATTCACTTCTGGGGAACGATAGCGGAACCGGGCGAGCCGGAATATGATAAAGCCAGACAGGATTATTTGATTGAAGAAGGTTATAAGATTTTGCAGGAATTTGGAAACCACCCGTCATTTTTGATGTTTTCGCTGGGAAATGAGCTCTGGGGGAGCGCGAAGGAACTAAGCAGGATTTTGCGGCTTTATAAAGCGGTGGATAAGCGCCATTGGTATACGCAGGGTTCTAATAATTTTCAGTTTACGCCGGTGATTTTAGAAGAAGATGATTTCTTCTGCGGAGTGCGTTTTTCAAAAGAGCGGCTTTTCAGGGGTTCATATGCTATGTGCGACGCTCCGCAGGGGCATGTGCAGCTTTTGGAGCCTGAGAATACATATAGTTATGATGAGGTTTTCAACTCTTGTGCAGAAAAACGTCGCAAGAGTGCGAACGCAGTGGGTTTGGCACTGGACGACGGCACTGTAGAAATCCAATATCAGACCGGAACAAAAAAGGTGAAAGCCGCGGACACAAATGAGCAGTTGGAAGTACATATTCCGGTAGTGTCCCATGAAATCGGGCAGTATGAAACTTATCCGGATTTTCGTGAAATAGAACGCTATACGGGAGTGCTGGGGGCGGAAAACTTTAAAATCTTTAAGAAACGTTTAGAAGATGCGGGAATGCTCCATAAAGCGCACGATTTCTTCAAATCATCAGGCGCATTGGCGGTGGCGTGTTATAAAAGAGAGTTGGAAACAGCTTTTAGAAGCAGTAAACTTGCCGGTTTTCAACTTCTGGATTTACAAGACTTTCCCGGACAAGGCACTTCGCTGGTGGGAATTTTAAATGCTTTTATGGAAAGCAAAGGCTTGATTGAAGCAGGAGAATGGCGGCAGTTCTGCTCAGAGCGCGTTATTATGCTGCAGTTTCCTAGATATGTGTATCAGGCAGGGGAGAATTTTAATTATCAGGTTTTATTTTATAACGGAAATCCTAACCCTATTGAGAATGCCAAATTGCAGATAACATTGGAAGAATGCAATGCCAATTCTGATATGAATGCTCAGAATAAAGTCGCAAAACAGCTAATTCCTCTTGGGAACTTGACGCAGACACGCCTATCCTGCCTACATGAAGGACAGATATTACTGCCGGATAAAGAAATGACTCAAAAAGACAAGACACAAGAATATGGGGCGCAAGAATACAGACCTAAGAAATACAGGATTACCGTGGAAATATGCGATACGCAGATTAGGAACAGTTATGAGATTTATGTTTATCCTGATATTCAGAGGCGCGCATCGGATAAAGTTGTGGTTACGAACGATAGGGCGGAAATGCTCATTAATCTGAAACAGGGTAAAAAAGTCCTTTATCTTGGCGGCAGACTGCATGATGATTATAGCATGGAAGGAACTTACTGTGCTAATTTTTGGAATTATCCCATGTTTGCGTCAATCTCTGAGAATATGGGGAAGGAAAAACCGATTGGAACTATGGGACTTTGCATAGAAAGCACGCACCCGGCGTTTGATTTATTCCCGACAGAAAGCTATACGACGCCACAGTGGTGGAAGATAGTTACAGGGACGAGGCTGGCGCTTTTGGATAATACGGAAGTCGAACCTATAGTGTGGACGATTGATAATTTTGACAGAAATCATAAAATCGGCTTAATTTATGAGGCAAAGGTGGGCGATGGCTCTTTGCTGGTATGTCAGAAGGATTTGTTATGCGCTGTATCGCCGGAAGAGAACTGGTTGTACGAGAGCCTTCTTTCCTACGCGGAATCAGAGCGTTTTGCGCCTGAAAAGACGCTGACGGAAGAGCAGCTTAATAGGTTGTATGAGGTGGAAAAATGATTATAAATACCGGCGCGCGTACAGATACCGTCCAATATTATACAGAATGGCTTTTAAACCGCTTTGCAGAAGGCTATGCGTTGTCACGCAATCCTTTATTTCCTGATAAGGTGACACGTTATGAACTGACGCCGGACACGGTAGACGGCGTTGTATTCTGCTCAAAGAATTATAAACCTATACTTCCTCGGTTGAATGAAATTACCGAGCGTTTTAATACATATTTTCACTACACGATTACCGCCTACGGCAAAGACATTGAACCGGGCGTTCCCAGCATAGAAGAAAGCATTGAAACCTTAAAAGAGCTGTCTTCTCTTACAGGCAGACAGCGCGTGTCATGGAGATATGATCCTGTATTGCTGACAAAAGAATATACTATAGAGCGGCATTTAGAGACTTTTGAGCGAATGGCAAAGGAGCTTGTACCCTATATCGACCGCTGCATTTTCAGCTTTGTGGAAATGTATAAAAAGCTGGAAACCAATATGCCGGAGCTCATCGTGCTGTCTGGACAGGATATGGATACGTTGGCAAAAGGTCTGGGCGCTATTGCGGCAAAATACGGCATTCATATACAGACTTGCGGAACAAACGGCGATTTTACCCGCTATGGAATACATTCTTCCGGCTGTATGACGCTTGATATTCTGGGAAAAGCCAACGGCGTCGTATTTAAGGACTTAAAACATAAAGGCACAAGGCAGGGCTGTCATTGTGTAGAAAGCCGTGACATAGGGGCTTACGATACCTGTATGAACGGCTGTAAATACTGCTATGCCAATAAAAACCCGCAGAAAGCTTTTGAAAATTACAAGTACCATGACAAAAATTCCCCCTTGCTGCTTGGCGCGGTGCAGGAAACCGATACCATCATACAAGGGGCGCAGAAAAGTTTTCTTAGGAAGAAACAGGAGTATGTTCAAGAAACGCTTAAGTTTTAGGAGGACTGAGAGTGATGAGTGTACCTATTATTCAGGAAACAGAAGTAAAAAGCGTCATAACGAAGTCAAATCTTCCTGTCTGCGAATACTCCGTCAACACATATGTAGGCTGTCCACACGCCTGTAAATACTGCTATGCGTCATTTATGAAAAGATTTACAGGACATACGGAGAAATGGGGGACTTTCTTAGATATAAAGTATTGGCAGGAAATCAGGAAACCGGAAAAATATAAGAATAAGGAACTGTTTATAGGCTCTGTTACAGACCCTTATAACCCGCTGGAAGAAAAGTACGGACGTACGCGGGCTTTGCTTGAGCAGTTAAAAGGCAGCGGCGCAATCCTAAGCATTGCGACAAAATCAGATTTGATTCTGCGGGACTTGGATTTAATAAAGACTTTTCCTAATGCGCGGGTTTCATGGTCCATCAACACGTTGGACGAAGATTTCCGCAAAGATATGGATAACGCGGTTTCCATAGAGCGCAGGCTTGCCGCAATGGAGGCGTTTCATAAGGCGGGTGTGCGGACTACATGCTTTATCTCCCCGATATTTCCGGAGATTACGGATATAAAAGCGATTATTCATAAGGCAGAGCGGCATTGCAATTTAATCTGGCTTGAAAATCTTAATCTGCGGGGCGATTATAAAGCGGTAATCATGGATTATATAAAGGAAAAATATCCCTCGCTTTATCCATTGTACCATGAAATATATGACTGCAAAGACAAAAGCTATTGGATATCGCTTGATAAGGACCTGGAAACTTTTGCCGCCCAAAACGGACTTGATTATGTGACAAATGACGACAGTATGGCAAGGGACTTTAACGCCCCGCCTGTAATAGTCAACTATTTTTATCATGAGCAAATTAAAAAATCTGCACGAAAGAGGTGAAAATCATGCCGGAACTTCCGGAAGTCGAAACAGTAAAAAATGTAATTGAACCGCAGATACGCGGACGTATCATTGAAAAAGCAGAAGTGAGGCGCAAGGAAGTCGTAGCCTATCCTGATGCAGATACATTCTGCCGCCGTCTCGAAGGACAGACTATTTCCCATATGACGCGCAGGGGAAAGTTTTTGACAATATGGTTAAACAGCAGCGACCGCATTATCCTGCACCTTAGAATGACAGGATGCCTGCTGCTTACCCCGCCGGATTATCCGGAAGAAAAGCATACGCATATCGTTTTGCGACTTAATTCTGATATGGAATTACGCTTCTTTGACACACGCCGTTTCGGACGCTTCTGGTTTATTGAAAGCGGCGGAACAGATACATACAGTGGAGTAGAAAAGCTGGGGCTAGAGCCGTTTGATGAAAAGCTTACCCCCGAATATTTGCTGGCTGGCTGCGGGAAGAGCAGGAGAGCTATAAAAGAATGCCTGTTAGACCAGAATATCGTCGCAGGAATAGGCAACATCTATTCTGATGAAATTTTATTTACCGCGGGGATTTATCCGGCGCGTCCGGCAAATAGCTTGAAAAATGCAGAGTGGGAACGGCTTGCCTCCATTATTCCCCAAAGCCTCGCTTATTTTATCGAGAAAAATCAAATAGCTCCGGAAGAGTATTTACAAACTAAAGGACAGGACTATCGCAACACTCCGTTTCTACAGGTTTACGGACGCAGCGGCAAGCCCTGTCTTAAATGTGGCGAAACGCTTTGCCATACCGTAGTGGGCGGCAGAGGAAGCGTCTATTGCCCGAAATGCCAGAAGGAATAACGGCTGCCACGCGTTATTCCCTTTTATCCATATAGCTATCTTTTAATATCATAATTCATATTCATAAGGTTGCGGATGCTCTCTGCATCATCGGTTATGTTGGCGTCGCCGCGGATTGTATGTTTGATTGCGCTGCTTGCCACCGCAAAATTAGCGATATCCATCGGCTTATAATTGTGCATGATTGCGTAGATGAGCCCGCTTGCAAAAGCGTCTCCGCCGCCTACACGGTCTAATATGTTGAAGGTGAACAGCTTGCTTTCAAATGTATGATTTTCATACCATAGAAAAGCCTTGAGGCTGTTTTCGCTGCCGCTGTGTGCATAACGTACATGGCGGGCGATACATTTAATGTTGGGATACCTTGCTATAAATGCCTGAAAAACCTCGTCCTCCTGCTCATAACTTGGCTGCAGCGGAATACCGTCTTTAACATCGCCTTTGCTGTGGTCGTTTTCGTCCTTCCACAGATGGTACGGTTCTATTCCCAATAAAACATCGACATACGGCAGACATTCCGTACAGAAATCCCTTGCCTCTTCCCATGTCCAGAGCTTGCTTCTGAAATTACCGTCGAAGCTTACCGTAATGCCTTTTTCCTTAGCAACTTTAAGACAGTCAAGTATCAACTTGCGGCAGTTTGGAGAAAGCGCCGGAGTAATGCCGCTTAAATGGAGCCATGTAAAGCCGTCTAAGAGTTCGTTCAAATCCACTGCGCTAAAATCAAATTCCGTGATAGCGCTGTTTTTTCTGTCATAAATGACTTTACTTGCCCGGATTCCGTATCCGGTTTCCAGATAATAGCTTCCCAGACGGTGAGTGGGCGTCTGTTCGGGAGTACTTAAGATAACAGGGGTACAGTGTACGTCGTTGCTGCGCAGCATACGCACCGCGCTTTTTCCCAGACTGTTGTTTGGTACGACGCTGAAAAATGTACTATCAACGCCTAAGTTAGCCAATGCTAACGCTATGTTTGCCTCGCTGCCGCCGTAACTGGCTTCAAAACTCGACGCCATACGGATTTTTTCATAATTAGGGGGCGTTAAGCGAAGCATGATTTCACCTATGGTTATGAATTTATGAGTGCTGTCGCCGCCTGTTAATAATGGATTTGAATGCTGCATATGGTTTCTCCTTTCATGTGTGAGTCTATAATAGATAATCTGCTTGAAGCAAACTTTCTTAATTATAATTTTATGCTACTTGGGAGAATATTTCAATATAGTTTTGACTTATGGATAAAATTTCGTTAAAAAACAGTTGACAAACGATATTGAACTATTTAAAATATAATTATCAGGAAAATTCTAATAAATGTGCGTTTGGTACATTCTGACAGTTTCTGTCATATTTTCCGGAACAACCAATTAAATATGGCGGGAGCTGAGAATTGGCATAAAGGCGATATATGCGATTGCTACATGGCGCTACATTTCTTTGACTCCTGCCGGATAGGGAGGATTATATATGTTAAAGAAAAAAGCAGCCAAAAAATATGCAAATAAGGACGAGCGTCTTTTTACCAGTCCTGAGAAGTTTGTAAAGAGAGGATTAGGTTTTATAAGGCGTAGAAAAGTGCAGCGGACCATAAAGGACAGACTTTTCAGATTTTTGTTTGAAAAAGACAGAGAGGCGTTGCTCCAACTATATAATGCGCTTAATGGAACTGATTATCGAGATGCTTCCAGCCTTCAGGTTATGACCATAGAAAATGCGGTCTATGTATCCATGAAAAATGATATCGCATTTGTGATAGCGGGAACATTGAATATGTATGAACACCAAAGTACGTACAATCCCAATATGCCTGTGCGCATGTTGATATATCTTGCTGTGGAGTATGAGAAACTCATAGAGCAGACGGAAGTAAGTTTATACGGGGCGAAGAAGCTTATGCTGCCAACGCCGCAGTGCGTAGTATTTTATAATGGTGAGAAAGAAATACCTGAAGAACAAGTAATGTTTTTATCGGATCTATATGAAAATAAGGAAAGAAAAGCGGATTTGGAGCTCAGGGTAAGGCTTCTTAATATAAATCACGGTCATAACACGGAACTAATGAATAAGTGCCGCGTTCTTGATGAATATGCGAAGTTTGTGGATATAGCAAGGGCGTACATAGCAGAAGGAAGCGAGCGCAATGAAGCATTAAGCATGGCAATAGATTATTGTATAGACCATAATATTTTATCTGAATTTCTTAGAAAATATCGGGCGGAGGTTTTAGGCATGCTGTTGGAAGAGTTTGATGTAAAAAAATATGAGAAATCCTTAAAGGAAGAGGGCAGGGAAGAAATAAGCAGGCTGACAATATTTCTATTAGAACAAAATAGGATTGACGATTTGAGGCGTGCAGCCGTGGATAGAGATTACCGGAACGAATTGCTTAAAGAATTGGGTGATTATTAAAGCTTATACCTATGAGGTCAAAATGATAAAAGCCATATATTTTGATTTGTTTTTTACCTTAATTATTCCTGAATACGATAAAGGATATAGTGAATTTGATATATTGAATTTATCCCTGCAAGAGTGGGAGAAATATGCAGAAGACGCCGACCTGTATCGTGAAAGGGCTTTAGGCTTAGTTAAGTCCGAAAGGGAAATTATTGAGAAGATTGCAGCGAAAATGCCATTTGATATAAATGATATTCAAAAAGAAAAAGTCATAATTGCCCGCGAAAAGCGAATGGAGACAGCGTTACAAAATGTTTCGGAAAATATAACGGATATACTTAAAATATTAAAATCAAAAGGGCTTAAGCTTGGCTTAATAAGCAATGCGGACATTATTGATTGTAAGTATTGGGAAAAATCCGGTCTTGACGCTTTTTTTGATAATGCGGTATTTTCATGTAATGTGGGACTTTTAAAACCGGATAAACGTATTTATGAACTTGCAATGCACAACTTAAATGTTTTACCGTCTGAGTGTTTATTTGTAGGCGATGGCGGTTCTAATGAGTTATACGGGGCAAAATCGGTCGGTATGAAAACGGTATTTACGGAAGCGCTTGAAATTAAAAGCGGTGAAAAAAGAAGCAGCATAATGGAGAATGCCGATTATTATATTAGGGATTTTGGTGAATTATTGTATTTGGAGGGCTTGACATGATAAAGATAAGCTAAAAAAAGTTTTTAGTGAATGGATTGATAATGGGCATAATAACTTTGATGATAAAAACACAATTATTTTATGTATTCAATTAACAAATGGTACTCTTTTCTCGCATGGAACCAGATATGACATAGATTTTACTGCCGATTGATTTTAGCAGCGCCTAATTTATGCGAGGGATTAAAGAGGATAAAACAGACTTATATATAATATACACAGATAGGAGATATGATTATGGCAGATATCGAAAATGAATTAGTTGAGAACACACAAGTAGAAAACATTCAAGAGAACGATGAACAAACAGAGACCATTCAGGAAGAAAATGTGCAGGAAACTGTTCAGGCAGAGAGTGTTCGAGAAACTGCAGTTCCAGCAGTAACCACGCAGACTGATAATACTCCAAAAGAAAAATTACATAATGAGGAAAATCCTAAAGAAAAGAAATCAAAGGAAAAAGAGCATAAAATCAAAATATGCAAAGAGATGGAGAGATATGGATATCTTTGTGACAAAATAGAGAATAAGGATTTTCGGCGCAGGATAAAATACAGTTTTGAGTATTATGTAAAGTGTGCAAATTTTTATAAATATATGGGAATGACGTTGTCAATTCTGGGGATAGTGCTGCCGGCTATTGCCACATTTTTGACGGTGTGCGGGGCATGGCCGCCGCTGATTGCTGCATTTACGACATTATCAACCATTGCATCAGGATTGTTTGCTTACCTTAAATGCACGGATAAGCAGGAAACCTATCGGACGGCGGTAGAAAATATGAAGGCGGAATTGATTGCATACATAACCAGACAGGGAGACTATAAAGAAGGCAATATGACAGAAGGTTCAGATAAGGACACGTTGCTGTTTGTACGGCTGGAAAGTATTATTCAAAAGGGTTATGATAAAATTACGGCATTGGAGAGAAGAAACGAGGGTACAGAAGAGTGAAAGCGCGCCGCTCTTATTCTTTAGCCTTTTCTTCAACATAGACCTTGTGGGCGTAGACCAGCATGATTGCCGAAGCGGTAAGCAGATAGGCAAGCATCAGAAATACCGTAATAGTTGAATCAGTAAAAAGCGCCGTAATAATTGTCAGTACTCCGACCGTCATCAAGGCAATGGCTCCGAAACGGTTGCTTTTTCTCCATGTGGCGTCGTTATACATGCTCCATGAAACTCTGAATCCCACAAGGCTGTTTAGCTTTGCCTTAGGCATAAAGTTACCGAGAACAATAAACAATATGCCCGACAGAATGCAGGAGATGGCGCCTATATCCACGGCGGAATGGGAGGCGTTGGTTTTGGTTTCAATATAAGCGCCGTAAAGAATAAAGCACTGCATGACTCCGAACATAACCGCCATTGAAATTGCGACTATTTTCAGCAGTACGGCATTCGACTCTGCTTCGGCGCGTTCTTTATCAATCTCGGTTTTACGCGCTTTTTTCTCAAAATACAGAACCAACATATGCCAGAACAGAGTGAAAATAAGTATCAGAGCCGGAAAAATCAGGTTCTCATATTTTGAACCCCATCTGTCGATTTTCCCCGACATATCATAGTGCATGGGGACGGAGTCCGGCATATTCCTTAATATCAGCATAGTAATAATAAGCGGAATTATTGATATTATCCACATTGCTTTTTTAAGTTTCATATTTTTTTCCATGTTCACATTTTTTTCAGGTTTCATATCTTTCCCCAATTTCATATTTTTCCGGTTTCATACCTTTCTTCTGGCGCATGCTGCTTACTGCCCGCTGTTTTGCCAAACTGCTCAACCCATAAAATCAACTCGTCAAACACTGTGGTATTGATTTCATAATAGATAAAATTCCCGCTTTTATATTCCATTATAAGATTTGCGCCTTTTAACAGCTTAAGATGGTAAGACAACGCCGCAGGAGTAACGCCTAACTTCTGCGAAATCTCTCCGGCGTTTAGCCTGCCGTCTCTTAGCATTACGAGAATATCTCGTCTTTGTTTGTCTGATAATACTTTAAAAATATTAGTTTCGCTCATTTTTCCACATTTTAATACGTCTGTTGTTCCCCGTATATAAGGGGTATAATAAAGAACTGTTGTCATTTTGTAACTATTTAAAAATAATTTTAAATAGAATATAATTTGATTATAGGCAAAGAAATTGAAATTGTCAATAGGTATTTAAAAATATTTTTAAATAGATGTGCTAGTTCAGCAATTCATTCACCTTTTTATTAAGCGCCGCCATAATCTCAATAACTTCGTTATCTCCGAACTGCCTGCATTTCTCAAACGCATAAAAACCGCCATAGATACTATAAGTAAGTGTGACATTGGCGATAACATTTTCTTTATACTCAGGGCGTATTTTAAATATGATTTCTTTCAGACTTTGTTCAATTCGGTATAACAATTGACTTGACCTGCTTCCAGAGAAAAGCGTCTGAATCAGGCTTTCCTGCGAGATATAAGCATAAAATAATTCCCTGTTAAATTCTTCGGGCTTTGTAAAAATATCTTCGGGACGTTCCAGATTTGCAACAATTTCACTTGCAACCTTACTTTCCAAATATTCCGATAAATCATAAATATCAGAATAATGTGAGTAAAAAGTAGATTTGTTTATCATAGCTTTTTCGCACAATTCTTTAATGGTGATTTTTTCTATTTCTTTTTTGGCGCGTAGACTTAAAAATGCGTTAATAATGCTGTTTTGGGTTTTAATAATTCGCATATCCATCTTTATGAGCATGTCCTTTCAGTTTATAAATTTTCAGATAATTGCGAAACTCTGTTTCCATAATCACCTATATGAATTTTCCCGACAATCTCTCTCAAAAGTTGTTTATCCTACCCTGTCATATCATTGTCGGTGTGTTTCTAGCTTTTTATCAATTATAATCAAAAAAACAACTGGTGTCTATTATTTTGATAGGAGAAAAGATATGGATAGTGTGAAAAATGAATTTAAAATGGATTTTTACGGATTTTATACAGGGCAGGAGTTTCATGCCTATGAATACTTAGGGGCGCATATTACGGACGATGGCGTAGTATTCCGCACCTTTGCGCCGAATGCAGACAAAATATCCGTAATCGGTGAATTTAACAACTGGCGAGAAACCCCGATGGTGAAAGTATATGACGGTAATTTTTGGGAATGTCATATAGAAAATGCAAGGCAAGGAATGAAATACAAGTACCGTATTTATGATAAAACGGGTAGATATATTGACCATTGCGATCCATATGCTTTTTACTCAGAGTTACGACCGCAGACAGCGTCAATTATCTGGCAGCTTGCGGGTGCGGGCGACATCGCCTTGAAAAATAACGGCGGTATCGCCTTGAAAGATGACGGCGCTAAAATACAGACAGATGCCGTTAATCTTGATAACTTGCCTTTAAATATCTATGAAATCCATGCAGGCTCATGGAAAAAGCCTGATAATGATAAAGACAGTTGGTACACTTACAGGGAATTAGCCAATCTGCTTATTCCATATCTGCTTGAGAACGGATATAATTATCTGGAAATTATGCCGTTAAACGAATATCCGTGCGACGAGTCGTGGGGGTATCAGGCGACCGGATTTTTCAGCCCCACTTCCCGCTATGGCACGCCGGACGATTTGAAATACTTTATTGATAAATGCCATGCGGAAAATACCGGCGTGCTTTTAGATTTTGTTCCGGTTCATTTTGCACTTAATGATTATGCCCTGCTTAAGTATGACGGCACATCGCTTTTTGAATATCCGCATAATGATGTGGGTATTAACGAGTGGGGAAGCTGTAATTTTATGCACTCAAGGGGAGAAGTGCGCAGTTTTCTGCAATCTTCCGCATGTTACTGGCTGAAAGAATTTCATTTTGACGGACTAAGGGTGGACGCGGTCAGCAATTTGATTTACTGGCAGGGAAATTCTGAACGCGGAGAGAATAAGCAGGCTGTCCAATTTATACAGAACATGAATAAAGGCTTAAAAGAACTGTTTCCTTCGGCACTGTTGATTGCGGAAGACAGTTCCACTTATAAGGGCGTAACCGATACGGTTGAAAATGGCGGTCTGGGGTTTGACTATAAGTGGGATTTGGGCTGGATGAATGACACTCTAAGATTCCTGCAGTCTGCGCCCGATACCCGTAAAATGCACTACCACAAGCTGACATTCTCCATGCACTATTTTTATAATGAAAAATTTCTTCTGCCCTTATCACATGATGAAGTAGTACATGGAAAAGCGACGATTGTTAATAAAATGAACAGTGTTGACTATGAAGATAAGTTTGCGCAGGCGCGCGCCCTTTATATGTATATGTACGCCCACCCTGGAAAGAAACTTAATTTTATGGGAAATGAAATCGCATATATGAGGGAATGGGACGAGAAAAGGCAGCAGGATTGGGATTTGCTAAAGTTTCCTGCGCATGACGCTTTTCACCATTTTATGATGGATTTGAATGATATTTATTTGAAAAATCCTGCGCTATATGAAAACGATTACGACCGTAAGGGCTTTGAGTGGGTGGATTGCAATAATGAAAAGCTTGTGGTTTATTCCTTTTTGCGTAAATCGAGAGAGCAGAAAATACTCGCTATATTCAATTTTTCTGATAAAGATATTGCAAATTATGAAATAAAAATACCTGCCGCCCATAAAGCTGTGTTAATCTTAAATAGCGGCTGGGAATGCTATGGTGGGACAATTCCGAAAAAAGATACAGCTATAACAATCAGACATACGGTTATGAGAATAAATGTAAAGCGGTTTTCGGCGGTGTTTTTTGAGATTACATAATGAGTAGGCAGTTTGCGGAGCAGGCGATAAAGCGCTGAAAGAGCAAAATTGCAGTTTGTGAGTTTAGATGATATAATGACCACAGCCAAGACAGGCTGAGAAAGGGCATTAATACAGCGATGAAACTAAAATTAGTCAGACCGACAGCGGAACTAAAGGAAAAAGCGATAGCTTTTAAGCAGGAATTTTTTGATAATGGTGAAATGATAATCAATGGCAGCGAGTTGCTTGATAAAACCGATAACTATGACGAATGGCTAAAGGCTGTAACTGCCAATACCAGAATTGAAACCGTAAATCCTGACTGGGTTGTGACGGATACATTTTTCGCCATAGATGAAGATGATAAAATTATAGGAATTATTGATTTAAGGCATACGCTCAATGATTTTTTGAAAAATCTGGGTAATTGTGGTTACAGCGTCCGCCCATCAGAAAGAAGGAAAGGCTATGCGACCGAAATGCTGCGGCAGATAATAAAAGTGGCAATTAATTCCGGCATGAGCGAACTGCATTTGTCTGTCGAAAGGGACAACGAGCCGTCTGTAAAGACAATAAAATATAACGGCGGCGTTTATGAACGGAGTTTTGAATTTGAAGGCGAAGCTGCGGATATATACAAGATTGTTTTGTGAGTTGCTTTTGTAGGCTCGCTTTTTAGAATTGTGTACTTGTTAAAAGTAAGCTATAATTGTATTTACAAATCGGTAGGAGATATTTTAGATGAAAATAGACAGAATATTGGAAATTATCGTTTATTTAGTCAACCATGATAATGTTCCAGCCAGTTATTTAGCAGAGCGTTTTCATGTATCTGTCAGAACAATACAGAGGGATATGGTCAGCATATCTTCAATCGGTATACCTGTTTATGCAGAAGGGGGAAAATACGGGGGATACTCTATTTTACCAACTTATAAAATAAAAAACAGTAATATTAAAGACGATGAACAGCAGATGATAATAAAAGCGCTCGAAAGTCTGGCAACGTCCTATACGAGTGATACTTTAAGAGCATTGATTGAAAAATACAATGCCATTATAGAAAAAGAGGGCGGACAAAAGGTATTTTGGGATTTTGGCGTAACAAAGGAAAATAATTATGTACAAAACATGAATCATTTGTTAGAGCAGGCTATTGCAGAAAGAAAACACATCACATTTCATTATCGGAATGCAAGTGGGAAAGAATCAAAGCAATATATAGAACCATTGGCAATACATTATAAATGGTATGCGTGGTATCTGTTTGCCTATTCTCCTGAAAAGAAGCAATACCGGACATTTAAGGTTGCCCGAATGCAGAATTTATATATAAACGATACACGCTCTGTTATCGAGCATGGAGACATTGAAAAACTTATGAAAGCTTCCGAACAGGAATATTATCAGACATGTATTCACATTGAAGTACAGTTTGACAATGAGAATACAAACTTAATGTCAGAATATTTTCCTGATTGTCCGGTTGAAAGACTGACAGAAACAGTGAGCCGGATTTTTATTGACGTTCCGGCAAAAGAGCGATTATGGAAAGCATTATTACTTAGCTTTGGAGATAAAGTAAAAATAATAGAACCTGAGGAGTATAAAAAAGAATTGATTGAAACGGCAAAAAATTTTCTGTCTAATTACGACATATAGTTGTCGCAGGTATCCTGTATTATGTAATAAAATACAGATACAAGAAAGGAATTATGTTTTATGAAAAAAGAAGAATTATTTGCTGGGATCAGAGAAAAGTATGTTGAATTAAAAGAGGCTTTAAAAGGAACGGACATTGAAAAAATAAGAAATTTGACATTGGAAGTTCATGCTCTGGTACACCCCGCGGAAATATCCGGAAGAGCGGAAAAGACAGTTGCGGATTATGTTCTGGAGTATATGTTGTCGGGAAATCAGAATGTTATTGTGCCCAGAGAAAATCATGATACGGACTTGCATTACGCAGGAACGAAAAGAGTTCCTATGTGCTGGCAGTTTTGGCATACATACCGCATCGAAGATATTGTAAGCAATATCATAATGGTAAATCAAAATCAGATTTTTAATGCCAACTGGCAGAAAAAAATCGGCGCTTCAATTACGGACACTGGAAATGCTCTGGAATTTGATGAAGCAGTCGCGTTTGGAAAAGGGATAGATGTCCTTGCGCTTCGTGATTATATGATTACAGTAGGAAAAAATACACGCAGCATATTAGAAAGTTTAACATTGGAGCAAATACAGTCTATGGTGCCGGAAGAATGGGTAATGAGAGTATTAGAAGAGGGAGGAGTGACTACAGATTTCCGCTCTGTGTGGCTGTTGGTATTTTGGGGGAGATTGACAAGGGGCGGCATGATTTTAACTCCTATGACAAATCATCATATGATGCATTTACCTCCCTGCTTGAATAATTTGCCGATTTTGGACTAAGCTGCGCAGTATGTACGGAAAAAGAATATCGTTGTAAGGGAATAGCAAACCATAACGGAGGTGTAGAAAATGCAATATGCAGTAGAACTGTATTTTGATAATGAAACAGAAAATAAACTTTTTGAATTGGCAGAAAAGGTTGCCGCTGAAAAAATCAGCACTAAGTTTTTAGAGTGGAAGACAAGACCGCATCTTACATTAGCGTGTTTTAATGATATTGATAATGATGAATGTATAGAGAAAATAAGAGAATTTGCCAAAAATCATAAGGCTATGCCGGCATACATAGGTTCGATAGGAATGTTTAACGATAGCAAAACTATTTTCGTATCACCCATAATGACTAGCGGCATGTACCAATTTCAACGGGAACTGCATGAAACATTAAATTGTTTTGATACAAAAGGCTGGGAATGGTATTGTCCGGACAGGTGGGTGCCGCATTGTACTATTGCGCTAACCGGTGAAGATAAAGACGATGCTTTTTTTAAAGCAAGTGATTTGCTGCTTCACGAATTTAGAAAAATGAGCGGTAAATTTGTATCAATAGGATTGGTAAAAGTTACGTTTCCGGTTGAGGAAATATTTACGATAGACTTAGAAGTTTAACATTTGCGGAGATATCATATGGTTAGAGAAATTTATAAAAACGAATTAAATGAATTATTGCAATTATATTTGTATTTACATGAAAAGTCTATTCCGGAAATGACAGAGCATTTAAGAAAGACTTGGAATACTATTATTCAAGATGAAAATCATCATATTATCGTCAATATTATTGATGGTAAAATTGTTTCTTCCTGCGTATGCGTGATTATTCCGAACTTAACAAGAAATGTCAGACCATATGCATTTATTGAAAATGTTGTTACGCATGAAAAATATCGTGGAAATGGCTATGCAACGGAATGTCTTAATTATGCTAAAGGAATAGCACAAGGCGCAAATTGTTATAAAATGATGCTGCTTACTGGTTCAAGGGAAGAAAAGACGCTTGAATTTTATAGTCATGCAGGATATAACAGTACGGATAAAACAGCATTTATACAATGGCTTGAATAGAATTGCTTTACAATTCTATATTTTTTGCTTGACAAAATTCCAACAACTAGGTTATGATTAACTAAACATATCTGGGAGTCTTAAATTCTGGAAAATCTTTTTTCACATCATAGAATCTGAATCCCTTATATGATTAATAAAATAAGGGAGGACGACTGATGGGAAGAAAAGACGATTATCAGTTTGATTATCTGGACGACAATACAAGGTTTGCAGACCAGATAAACGGAGCATTATTCAAGGGAAAACAAGTTGTAAAACCAGAAGAGCTGGAGCCGGAGGACTTACAGATTGTAAGCACAGGAAATATTGACGGCGGTACAGGGCAGGAAGGAAAAAGTAGTAATCGAAAAGACAGGAAGCAGAGAGAAAGAAGCAGTCAGGTATTCAAAGGACAAAGAGAGGCTTAAGAAAAGTTATGGAAGAGAACAAAGAAGCATACAGTAATATAGACAGTGAAACAAAGGATATGCTTGAAGTTGTGGCGAATATAAGGATACCTGAAAAATTTAAGACCGAAGAAAATGGAGAGGAGAGATACAATATGTGTAAAGCGTTTGAGGATATGAGACTTGAAGGATATGAAGAGGGGATAATAGCTGGCATAGAAAAATTTATAAAGGGAGCCAGAATGCTTGGTGCTTCTAAAATGGCGGCATGTGAGCAGCTTATTCAGCAGTATGCCTTGAAAGAAAATGAAGCCAACGAAAAAATAGAGCTATATTGGGTGGATTAACGTCTTATATCTTGCCATAATCCCCAACTAAACGATACGTCGATTGAAAAAAGCAGCGATAAGATGTATGTTAGTGATAAGGGGGTGAAGCGAATGGACGCAAAAATATTCGGTGCATTTATAGCTGAATGCCGTAAAGAAAAAAATATGACGCAGGCAGATTTGGCGGCAAAATTGAATGTCACCGATAAGGCTGTCAGCCGTTGGGAAAGAGGAGTCGGGTTTCCTGATATTAACACAATTGAGGAATTGGCTTTAGCTTTAGAAATAAGTATTCTTGAGCTTATGAAATCTGAACGGATTGCAGCAAATGAAGTAACAAAAGAAGAAGCCGCAGATATCTTTACTGATACTCTAAATACTGTAAAGCAGCAGCGTAAGCGAGAGCGCAAAAATGCACTTTTTATTTTAGGAATTGCGGCAACAATTATAATTTTTGTTTTATTTCTTGATAACATACAATGGCAAATAGATACTCTTATTTTTGCATGTGTCGGCGTCGTTTTCCCTTTGCTTTGCATATTCGGTTTCGTTGCACTATTGGCTAATGCAATATGGCGAAAAGTAACGGGTAAGCCTTGCGGTCAAACTTTTACAATAGCATTGGCTTTATTGCTGATACTCATTATTATTATAGGATTTTTTTTCATGGCTGGAGCTTTGGGGATAGGTCCTGTTCCAAATTAAAAGCAATAATTATAAAAAAAAGATTGAGAATATTGCCCGCGCAAATTATAATAAGTATATAGGCAAATGCTATAAAAGATTGACTGTATAAGTCAATGGTAATGGGATGGCAGAAAATATAAAACAGGAGGGAGTTATCTTATGAATTTGAATTTGAAACCGAAAAGCGAATGTAAATTTGATGCGGTATCTTTGGGCGAGGTTATGCTCAGACTGGATCCGGGCGAGGGAAGAATCCGCACCGCACGTTCCTTCAGAGCGTGGGAAGGCGGCGGAGAGTACAACGTAATCCGTGGACTAAAGAAATGCTTTAAATTGGACACAGCGGTAATTACGGCATTTGCAGATAATGAAGTAGGTATGCTGATGGAGGATTTCATCAATCAGGGCGGAGTTGACACTTCCTTGATTAAGTGGATGAAAACAGACGGTATCGGACGTGTGTGCCGTAATGGTTTGAACTTTACGGAGCGAGGATTCGGCATTCGCGGTGCGGTAGGCTGCTCTGACCGTGCGAATACAGCGATTTCCAAAGCGACGCCGGAAGATTTTGATTTTGATTACATATTCGGCGAGCTGGGAGCGCGCTGGCTGCATACGGGCGGAATTTATGCGGCTTTATCCGAGCAGTCCTGCGAGACTGTTCTTGCAGCAATTAAGACGGCGAAGAAATACGGCACAATCGTATCTTACGATTTGAATTACCGTCCTTCCATGTGGAGTGCGATAGGCGGACAGGAAAAAGCACAGGAAGTCAATAAAGAGATTGCTAAATATGTAGATGTTATGATTGGCAATGAAGAAGATTTTACGGCGTGTCTCGGCTTTGAAATCGAAGGAAATGACGAAAATCTCAAGACTCTGAATCTTGATGGATACAAGAAGATGATTAATGAAGCGGCTAAAACCTATCCTAATTTCAAGGCGGTTGCTACTACGCTTCGTCAGGTAAAGACAGCGACAGTGAACGACTGGAGCGCAATCTGCTGGGCGGACGGAGAGATTTATAAGGCAAAAGATTACAATGGTCTGGAAATCATGGACCGCGTCGGCGGCGGAGATTCATTTGCATCGGGACTGATTTATGGGCTGATGACTACGGAAGACGCTGAACTGGCAGTAAACTACGGAGCAGCGCACGGCGCGCTTGCAATGACGACGCCCGGCGATACGACTATGGCAAGCAAAAAAGAAGTGGAAGCTATCATGGGCGGCGCAGGCGCGAGAGTACAGAGATAATAACTATTAATTTTATAAATATTGGAAGGGAGCATGGTATAAAAATGAGTAATGTAACAGAAAGCATGAAAAATTCAATTATCGTTCCGGTTGTGGTTATTGAGGACGCTAAAGACGCAGTTCCTACAGCAAAAGCGCTTTTAGCGGGCGGAATAAACGTAATGGAGATTACGCTGCGTACCGCAGCGGCGCTTGAGAGTATCCGTAAGGTTGCGGCAGAGTGTCCCGACATGGTAGTGGGAGTCGGCACGGTTCTTAATCTTGAGCAGGCTAAGCAGGCTGTAGAAGCAGGGGCAAAATTCATCGTAGCTCCGGGATTTGACGAAGAAACTGTAAAATGGTGTGTTTCGCAGGATATCAGCGTGACGCCGGGCTGCGTTACCCCGACAGAAATCATGGCGGCGCGTAAGTTAGGATTAAGAGTGGTTAAATTCTTCCCTGCCAATATATACGGCGGTTTGAAGGCAATCACCAATCTTGCGGCTCCGTTTACGGATATGCAGTTCATACCTACAGGCGGGGTTAATACTGAAAACATAGCAGAATTTGTTGCAAATCCGGCAATTTTTGCAGTCGGCGGAAGCTGGGTATGCAAGAAAGCCGATATCTCAGCCGGAAACTTCGACAAGATTACAGAGCTTTGCAAAGAAGCGCGTAAGCAGGCAGGCGCATAAAACCAAGATAAGCTATATTAACAAAGATAGACCAGTGCTATTCACAGCGTTGGAGACATGGACTCATGGAAACATATGAGTCCATGTCTTATATCCAATACCCTTATTCTAATACCTTCTTCACCGCCGCCGCAATAGCCTCATCTTTGCAGTTCGCGAAGAAATATTCAGCGAAATGTTCGCCGCTCAAAGCGCCTTTAACCAGTTCCCTATCCAGATTTTCAAGAATAGAAACCATATCGTTATGCGTTACCTTCTTTACCTCGTCCAGAATCTTCTTATTCCTTTGCTCAGGAACGACTCTTTCCTTAGGATATCCGCCGCCGCCCGGCGTGCAGAATAATTTTTCAAAGATATAAGTAAGGTTGAGTTCGCCGCCCCAGCCAAAATTTTCAGCAAAAGGAAGGGCGATACAGTTTCCGTCGTTTACCTGTGAGAACAGATATGCGTCTAACGGTGACTCGATATGTCCGCACAATACCTGCGGAAATGAATTACATGCAAGCATAGCGCCTTCACCTGTTCCACAGCCCGTAATAACGAAATCCGCAGCTTTGGAATTTAATAAAACAGCGGCAAGAATACCGTTCTGCACATAAGTAAGCTGATGCTCGTCCTCGGCGGTATACATGCCGTAATTGAACACTTCATGTCCCATCGGCTCTACTACCGATTTTAATGTACTGCAGATAAGCTCATTTTTTGCCGCCTGACTGTTTTCATTTATTAATGCAATTTTCATGATAACATCATTCCTTTCTAAACCTTTATTTTCTAGCAATAATATACTTTGCTTACAATAAATCCTGCATAGCGCAGTCGTCCATATCGTCAAAGTCCTGATTTTCTCCTACCATACCCCAGATAAAAGTGTATGCCTGCGTGCCGCAGCCTGAGTGAATCGACCAGCTTGGAGATATGACAGCCTGCTCGTTTCTCATAATTATATGGCGGGTTTCTTTTGGCTCGCCCATGTAGTGCATAACAAGCGCGTCTTCCGGCATATCGAAATACAGATATACTTCCATTCGTCTGTCATGCGTATGACAAGGCATAGTATTCCATACGCTGCCCGGCTCTAACTTAGTCATGCCCATTTCCAACTGACAGCTTTCTACCTGACCGGGTAAAATATATTTGCAGATGGTTCTGTGGTTTGCCGACTCTAAAGAGCCTAATTCCACCTTATTACTGTCTTTTACGATTACAACGCCCTCAGCCGGCTCGCCTTCTGGTTTAATCAGAACGGTAGGACAGGTTCTGTGCGCCGGCGCGCTGTTTAAATAGAATTTTGCCGGAGCAGCAGGATTTACGCTCTCAAATACGATTTCCTTAGAGCCCATTCCGATGTACATGCCTTCTTTATGACCTACTTCGTATACTTTGCCGTCAATGGTGATTTTGCCGGCTTCACCGATGTTGATAACTCCCAGCTCGCGTCTTTCACAAAAATATTGTGCACGCAGCTCGTCACCTGCCGTAAGCTGCAAAGGCTTTACCGGAACGGCGGAACCCGTGATAATACGGTCGATATGGCTGTATACCAGCTTGATTTCGTCCTTTTTAAATAAATCGTCAATTAAAAATTCTTCTCTTAAACGCTCCGTAGTGTAATATTTGACATCTTTAGGAGATGCCGCTGTCCTTAATTCCATCTCATTTCCTTCCTTTCTAAATTTTATTTCTGAGTATCCAACTTAAACCCAAAATACTTAACCGCGTTATTATAGCATATTCCTTTAACAATTTCCTCAAGTGTCTCGTAATCGTCGGGATATTCGCCGTTTTCTACCCATGTACCGAGCAGATTGCAGAGAATCCTGCGGAAATAATCATGTCTCGTATAGGAAAGGAAGCTTCTTGAATCGGTAAGCATTCCTACGAAACCAGACAGATTGCCGAGGTTTGCAAGGGAAATCATCTGGTCCTGCATACCTGTCTTATGGTCGTTGAACCACCACGCTGAACCCTGTTGGATTTTGGCAACTGCCGTAGAGTCTTGGAAGCAGCCTAAAATCGTGCCGATTGCCTGATTGTCATTAGGATTCAAACTATATATGATGGTCTTAGGAAGTTCGTCCGTCTTAATCAGTGCGTTCAGATAATCCGCCATCTCGGAAGACGGAGCATAATTATTGATACAGTCATAGCCTGTATCGGGACCAAGTTCATTGAAACGGAGCGTATTATTGTCACGCTTGCAGCCGTAGTGAAGCTGCATTACCCAGCCGCGCTTGGAATATTCCCTGCCGACAAAGAGCATGAAAGCTGTCTTAAACTTAAGTTCTTCCGCACGGTCCACATCTTTTCCGGAAAGGCGTTTTGCAAAGATAGCTTCTATTTCTTCTACGGAAGCCGGCGCATACATTACATATTCAAGCGCATGGTCGGAAACGCAGCAGCCCATAGAAGCAAAGAAGTCCATGCGGACCGATAAAGCCTTGCACATATCGGCAAAAGTATTTATTTTAACTCCCGATACCTCCGTCAGTTTGTCAATATATTCCTTATATGTCGGTTTCTCGATATTCATCGCCTTGTCGGGACGCCATGCAGGAAGCACCTGAACGTCGAAAGAGTCATCTTCTGCGATTTTCTTATGCCATTCCAGAGAATCTACCGGGTCGTCAGTGGTGCAGATTAAGGTGACATTGGACTGTTTAATGATGTTGCGCACCGACATTGAAGGTTCGGCAAGCTTTTTATTACAGATATCCCAGACTTCTTCAGCAGTATTTTTGTTCAATACGCCGTGATAGCCGAAATATTTCTGCAATTCCAGATGTGACCAGTGGAAAAGCGGGTTGCCGATAGCTTTGCCCAGACATTCAGCCCATTTTAAGAACTTTTCCTTATCAGAAGAGCCGCCGGTTATGTAGTATTCATCGACTCCGCAGGAGCGCATAAAACGCCACTTATAATGGTCGCCGCCTAACCATACGCGAGTGATGTTTTCAAATTGACGGTCTTCGTAGATTTCCTGCGGATTGATGTGACAGTGGTAGTCTAAAATCGGGGTATCCGCCGCATAATCGAAGTAAAGCTTCGCCGCCGTGTCGTTAGAGAGTAAAAAGTTTTTGTCCATGAATTTTTTCATTTTGTTCCCTCTTTTCTTTAAAAAATACTTAAAAAAACACCTAATAACATGATACAATATGAAGATAAATAAAGCAACAGAAAAACTTCGGTAAAACTTCTAAATTCAGCCTTGACGAAGTTGTATATTATGTGTAAAAATATTAAGTGAAATATTGTAATTATGAAAAAAATGCACAAAAGATTTGGGGGAAAATTAAGGAAGGAGATTTTGCAGCATGGAACTTTTAAGCAAAAAGAAAACAGGGAAGGTGGAAAGACCGGTAAAGGTCTTACAGTTTGGCGAAGGGAACTTCTTGCGTGCGTTTGTCGATTATATGATTGATATCGCAAATGAAAGCGGCGAATTTAACGGGGACATAGTTTTAGTTAAGCCGATTGAATTTGGCAATTTGAAGCTTTTTCATGAGCAGGAATGTCAGTATACGGTACAGCTTCGCGGTATAGCGGACGGTGAAGCCAAGAAGATTAACAGAATCATCACGAGCGTAACTGACGCGGTGGACGCTTACGAGGAATATGAGAAGTATGCAGGATATGCGAAGCTTGATTCGCTGCGCTTCATAGTATCCAATACAACAGAGGCGGGCATTGTTTACGACGATACGGATAAGCTTGAGCTTAATCCGCCAAAGACATATCCCGGCAAGCTGACGAAGTTTTTATATGAAAGATATACGCATTTTAACGGAGCGCAGGATAAAGGTCTGGTAATGCTCCCGGTAGAGCTGATTGATGATAACGGTATACACCTTAAAGAATGCGTGCTTAAATTGGCAAAACTTTGGAATCTCGAAGACGGATTTACAAACTGGCTGAATGATGCCTGCGTATTCACTTCTACGCTGGTTGACAGAATCGTTACGGGATATCCGAGAGATGAAGCAGAAGAACTCTGTAAAGAATTTGGTTATCAAGACAATCTGATTGTAACGGGCGAGCCGTTTGCCCTCTGGGTAATTGAGAGCGCTAAGGATATAAGCGATGAACTGCCGCTGGCGAAGGTAGGACTTCCGGTTATCTTTACGGATAACCAGAAGCCATATAAGCAGAGAAAAGTGCGTATCTTAAACGGCGCGCATACTTCCTTCGTACTTGCTTCTTATCTGTGCGGAAATGATATTGTATTAGAGTCCATGAATGACGAGCTTATCTTGAAATTTATTAAGGCGACTATTTTTGACGAGGTTATCCCGACTCTGACGCTGCCTAAGCAGGAGTTGGAAGATTTTGCGGAAGCTGTGCTTACAAGATTCAACAATCCGTATGTAAAACATGCGCATTTGTCGATTTCGCTTAACTCCGTTTCTAAGTGGAGAGCAAGATGTATGCCAAGCTTCTTAGAATACATTGATAAAAAAGGCAGCCTTCCTAAGCACCTGACCTTCTCGCTTGCTGCATTGATGGCGTTCTATACCGGAACCGAGATAAGAGATAAGGCTTTAATCGGACACCGCGACGGGCAGGAGTATAACATAATGGACGATGCTGCGGTACTGGAATTTTTCGCAGCTAACAGCAGCAAGGAGCCTGCGCAGTATGCACATGCGGTACTTAGCAATACGGATTTCTGGGGACAGGATTTAAGCGCTCTTTCAGGAGTGGAAGAGGCGATTACATCTTATCTGACAGATATTCGTGCCGTTGGAATGCGTAAGACGATGGAGAAAATCTTTGGATAGCGTTAATCTTTGAGCAGTATAAATCTTCGGACAGTATATAAGCCTGATGCAACTCAAGGCAGGCGGAAAGGAAGCATATATATCAAGCATGAAGGATTATATTAAGATTCATGAGAGCGACAATGTAGTTGTTGCAATTAAGGAAATAAGTGCGGGAGAGACCGTAAACGCTGGAAATCTTCAAGTGACTGCGAAAGAAACGATTCCTGCAGGGCATAAGATGGCGCTTTGCGACATAGCTGAGGGTGAGGAAGTTATTAAGTACGGTTTCCGTATCGGAAATGCAAAAGAAAACATTGAAGCTGGAGCGTGGATACATACGCATAATATCAAGACGGCGCTCGGAGATTTGCTGGAATATAATTACGAGCCGGTGGAAATCAAAGAGAATGTTTCAGAAGACGCAGAGTTCATGGGATTTGTAAGACCGGACGGACAGGTTGGAGTACGTAATGAGATATGGGTTATTCCGACTGTAGGCTGCGTAAATAATATTGCGACGGCGCTTGCTAAGGCTGCATGCAGCCGCATAAAAGGAAGCGTTGATGAGGTAATTGCTTTTCCACACCCATACGGCTGTTCTCAGATGGGCGACGACCAAGAGCATACCAGAACAATTCTTGCGGATTTGATAAAACACCCGAATGCAGGCGGCGTGCTGGTATTGGGCTTAGGCTGTGAAAACAGTAATATCGATGTGCTTAAGTCGTATATAGGCGAGGTAGACGGGGACAGGGTTAAGTTTTTAGTGTGTCAGGAAACGGAAGACGAGATGGAGACGGGCGCGAAGCTTTTAGACGAGCTGATTGATTATGCGGCGTCGTTTGAGAGGGAGCCGGTCAGCGCATCTAAGCTTATTGTGGGAATGAAATGCGGCGGCAGCGACGGATTTTCCGGTATCACCGCTAATCCCTTAGTTGGAAGATTTTCTGACCTGCTCATAAGTAAAGGCGGAACTACGATTTTGACAGAGGTGCCGGAAATGTTCGGTGCGGAGACTTTGCTGATGAACCGTTGTGAAAATAAGGAATTGTTTGACGAGACGGTGAAGCTGATTAATGACTTTAAGCAGTATTTTAAGAGCAATAATCAGACGATATATGAGAACCCTTCGCCGGGCAATAAGAAGGGCGGCATATCGACGCTGGAGGATAAATCCTTAGGCTGCACGCAGAAGTCCGGCAGCGCGCCGGTAAAGGGTGTACTGGCGTATGGACAAAGAGTGGAGACGGCAGGACTTAATCTGCTTAGCGCGCCGGGCAACGATTTGGTGGCGTCTACGGCGTTAGCGGCAAGCGGGGCGCATATCGTACTTTTTACTACGGGACGCGGAACGCCGTTTGCTTCACCGGTGCCGACAGTCAAGATTTCCAGTAACAGCGCCTTAGCGGGTAAAAAGAAGAACTGGATTGACTTTAACGCGGGCGTTCTGGTAGAGGATAAGGATATTGACGAAACGGCAAAGGAACTGTTTGACTATGTAATCGATGTGGCGTCAGGTAAAAAGGTATGTAGCGAAGAAGCAGGATTTCACGATATGGCTATTTTCAAACAAGGCGTTACATTGTAAAACATAATTTGACAGGTTAAGTAAGAATAATGAATTACTATGTTAATGAATCAATAATTTTAATATAAGGAGGACAAGGAAATGGCAATTTTGAACAAATTTTCATTGGAAGGCAAGGTAGCTCTTATAACAGGAGCGTCCTACGGAATCGGATTTGCAATCGCAACCGCATATGCGGAGGCAGGCGCAACCATCGTTTTCAATGACATTAAGCAGGAGCTTGTAGATAAGGGCTTAGCTGCTTATGAAGAGAAAGGCATTAAGGCTCACGGCTATGTATGCGACGTAACTAATGAGGAGCAGGTAAACGAGCTGGTAGCAAAGGTAGAGAAGGAAGTCGGAGTTATTGATATTCTCGTAAACAATGCCGGAATCATTAAACGTATCCCTATGTGCGATATGACGGCTGAGCAGTTCAGACAGGTTATCGACGTAGATTTGAACGCACCTTTCATCGTATCTAAAGCGGTTATTCCTTCCATGATTAAGAAAGGACACGGCAAGATTATAAACATCTGCTCAATGATGAGTGAGCTCGGACGTGAGACCGTATCCGCATATGCGGCTGCAAAGGGCGGTTTAAAGATGCTCACAAGAAATATTGCTTCTGAATATGGTGAGTTTAACATTCAGTGTAACGGCATTGGCCCCGGTTACATAGCAACGCCTCAGACGGCTCCGCTGCGCGAGGTTCAGCCGGACGGTTCAAAGCACCCGTTCGACCAGTTTATCATCGCTAAGACTCCGGCGGCAAGATGGGGAGATACCTCAGACCTTCAGGGACCTGCAGTATTCCTTGCATCTGATGCGTCAGATTTTGTCAACGGTCATGTTCTCTATGTAGACGGCGGTATCCTTGCTTATATCGGAAAACAGCCTCAGGGTGAATAAGTCTAAAGATTATATAAGATTATTAAGATTTAGGGGTGGCAGCATAATGTTGGCTGCCACCTTTTTAAAAAAGCAAATCAGTATAGGAGGAGTATAGCGGGTGGATATTCGACTGATTATGAAGACGGCGCGCAGCGTGTCGTTAGAATTGAAAGATGGGGGAATTTATGAGACTGTAGAAACCTATCGGTTATTTGTTAATAATATGGAATATAAATTGACTAATACAGTCATTACAAGTATATATGATTTGAAACCGAATACTGAGTATTTGGTAGAAGCAAAAAATAAAAATGATGAGACCGTCGGGAGTATTACTTTTAGAACCGATAAAGAATTTGTGACGATAAATGTAAGGGAGCTGGGCGCAGCAGGAGACGGAGTATCGGACGATACCAGCTTTATACAGGCTGCGATTATGGCGTGTCCTGAGAAAAGCCGCGTGCTTATTCCTAAAGGAAAGTATAAGATTACCAGTATTTTTCTTAAAAGCGGCATCAATTTGGAAATTGCAAAGGACGCAGAGTTGTTGGCGCAGACTGACAGAAACCGTTTTGTGAAGTTTCCGGGTATGATTGAAAGCTATGACGAGCAGGACGAATATAATCTCGGAACATGGGAAGGCAATCCGCTGCCGATGTTTGCGGGAATTATTACGGGAATCGGAGTATCCGACGTAAAATTGTACGGTGAGGGGACTGTGAACGGTTGTGCCAGCCACGATAATTGGTGGCATAATGAGAAAGTTATGGTAGGCGCTTTCAGACCGAGAATGCTGTTTTTGAACCATTGCGAGCGGATACAGGTGCAGGGACTGACATTCTGCAATAGTCCCGCGTGGGTTATACACCCGTATTTTAGTAATGAACTTATATTCAGTAACCTCAATATACAGAATCCGCAGAAGTCGCCTAATACCGACGGCTTAGATCCGGAATCCTGTAAAAATGTGGAAATTCTGGGCGTGCATTTTTCACTGGGGGACGACTGCATAGCGGTTAAATCAGGCAAGGTGTATATGGGTAAAAAATATAAAACTCCTTCAGAGAATATCCATGTGTACCAGTGCCTGATGGAGAACGGGCATGGCGCAGTTACTGTCGGCAGCGAGATTGGTGCGGGCGTGCGAAATATGACTGTGGAGAATTGCCGATTTTCACGTACTGACCGCGGACTTAGGATTAAGACCAGAAGGGGACGCGGTAAAGATTCTATTTTAGACGAAATCGTTTTTAAAAATATCGAGATGGACAATGTTATGACTCCGTTTACCGCCAACGCCTTCTATTTCTGCGATCCTGACGGCAGAACCGAGTATGTGCAGTCCAGGGAAACATATCCGATAGATGATAATACGCCGGAAATGAGGCATTTTCTCTTTGAAAATATCCATGCAGCCAACTGTCATGTGGCGGCGGCGTTTTTTGAAGGGTTGCCGGAGCAAAAGATTGAGAAGCTTGAAATGCGTAACTGCTTCATTTCTTTTGCTAAAGAAACTAAAACCGACGTGCCGATTATGTCATTCGGAGTGGACGCATGTTCCAAAAAGGGAATCCATGCAACTAATGTGAAGCTTTTGGTTTTAGATAATGTAGAGATAGAAGGCAATACGGGAGAAGCTCTTGAATTACAGGGCGTGGACGAAGTATTAAAAAGCTGATATATGGAAAGGAGTGCTAATAATGCAGTTAGGGATACGGTTGCACGATATTAAAAAGGCTCCGCTAGAGGAGAGGCTTAAAATCGCCAATGAGCAGGGATTTAAGTGCGGTCATCTGGCGCTGTCCAAAGTTATTTCGGAATATTCGACGGCTGACTCTGCGCTGACGCCGGGTTTTGCATGTTATCTAAAAAGGATATTTGCCGAGTCGCAGCTTGATATTGCTGTGCTTGGCTGTTATTTGAATCTGGCAAATCCTAATGAAGAAAGCCTGAAAAAGATACAAGGACGCTATATGGCGCATATACGGTTCGCTTCACTTCTAGGCGCAGGCGTAGTGGGGACTGAGACCGGAGCGGTCAATGAAGAGTATAAGTACGAAGAGCGCAACCATTCTGACGAGGCTTTGCAGATTTTTATTAAAAATTTAAGACCGGTAGTGGAATGTGCCGAAAAGATGGGAGTTATTTTTGCAATCGAGCCGGTATATAAACATATTGTATGCAATCCTAAGCGAGCAAGACAGGTGTTAGACGAGATAGCCTCTCCTAACCTTCAGATTATTTTCGATCCGGTCAATCTGCTGGATATCAGTAATTATCAGGATAGAGGACAGATTATCCATGAGGCGATTGACCTTTTAGGTCAGGATATTGCGATGGTTCATATCAAGGATTTCAGGATTGAAGACGGCAAGATGGTTTCCGTGGCAGCAGGCACAGGCGAGATGGACTATGGTGAGATTATCCGCTTTATTAAGGCGCAGAAACCGTATATACATGTGACGCTTGAGAATACCGTTCCGGATAATGCGGTTGAGGCGAGGAAGTATATTCAGGGGTTGTGGGATAACGTATAGGTATTTGTGGAACAAAGTTATAAAATTGAAAGGACAGGATAGCAGTATGGATAGGATTGAGAAGTACATCGAAGAACTAATGGAAAAAAGTACGCCGGACAGACCGATTTGGAATATTGAGAAGATTCTTCAGGGGAAGAAGTCTACATGGAATTACATAGACGGCTGCATGATTAAGGCGATTTTAGAGATGTATGCCATTACGGGCGATGAGAAATATTTTAAGTTCGCTGATGATTTTATAGATCATAAGGTGTATGAGGACGGAACGATTGACGGATACGACGTTAATGAACTCAATATTGATAATGTAAATGCAGGCAAGACGCTTTTTGAATTATATGACCTGACAAAGAAAGAGAAATACCGCAAGGCGATTGACTTAATCTATAGCCAGATTGAGCAGATGCCACGCACTAAAGAGGGAAATTTCTGGCATAAGAATATATATCCTAATCAGGTATGGCTTGACGGTCTGTATATGTGCCAGCCGTTTTATATGGAATACGAGACGCGCTTCAATAATAAGAAAAATTACGCCGATATCTTCAACCAGTTTGAGCAGGTGGTAAATAATATGCGCGATCCTAAGACCGGCTTGTATTATCACGCCTATGATTCATCAAGAGAGATGTTCTGGTGCGATAAGGTGACGGGACTTAGCCAGAACTTCTGGCTGCGTGCGCTTGGCTGGTATTCAATGGCGCTATTAGATACGCTGGATAAGGCTGACGCTTCATACGGCGCTCCCTATGAAAATATGAAGAGAGTATTTGTAGAGCTGATGGACGCAATGCTGCGTTATCAGGATAAGAGCGGTATGTGGTATCAAGTGGTAAACGTAGGCGGCATGGAGAAAAATTATCTGGAAACAAGCGGAAGCTCGATTATGGCATATGCGTTGTTAAAAGGAGTACGTCTGGGATTCCTGCCTGAGAATTACCGCGACTATGGCAAGAAGGCTTTTGAAGGAATCTGTGACAAATACTTGTCCACGGACGAGGACGGAAGTCTGCATCTGGACGGAATATGTCTGGTTGCCGGTCTTGGCGGTAAGGGTATGCGCTCCGGAACCTTTGACTACTATATGTCGGAGCCGGTAGTAAAAGACGACGCTAAAGGCGTCGGACCATTTTTGCTGGCGTATACCGAGATGTTGAGATTGAAGTGATATATTAAGCGATACTATTTATGAATATATTAAAATACAGAATACTATATGCCATATCCGCATATATGCTTGATTGTTTTTACTTTTTCTAGTAGAATAGCAAATAGTTTTGGTATAAGGAGGACTGAAGAAATGTCTATAAAGAAAACAAGGCATTCTACTGTAGTACACAGAGAAGTTACCATAGAGAAAATTGAAGATATTCTCCGAAATCAAGAAAATATAATTACAACAAATGACCGTTCAAGTGAGGACGATGCTTTTGAGATTGCTTTGCAAGGTTCTAAAGCATATTTAGAGGCACAGGGTTATTTAGAAGCTTAGGAGGACTAAAAGTTGTTACCAGATGTGATTTCAGAGAAAGACTTTAGGTATAAGACACTATCTGCAAAGAAGATAAAGAAATCTTATAGTTATTTTAAACAATTGTTAGATGATTTTTCTATGACAATAGAATCGGGAGAAATTGAAATAAACTTACCGATAGTATGTCGGATATTTGTACGGGTTGATCAACGAAAAGATTATTATATGTATTATCATTCAACGGATAAGAAAATTATGAAGATGTCACATGAAAAAGAATTAGCCCTTTGGGCATATTGGGTATGTAAATATAAACCTATAAATTTTGTTAATAGTTTGGATGATGAACATTTTTTTAATAGTCATGGATGTACAGTGAGTGATGCATTTGCTTCATATATCATTATTTCAGCAGTATGTGCAAAGAATAAGAAAAAAGCAAAGTATTTTTCAGAACGTGTTGTAAAAGACCTTTATTATGATTTGGCAAATAGAGATTTTAGCAAGGAAGCGATAATTTCAAAAATTGTGGATTTAATAGGTTAGGAGCGATATGTTTGTCTATGATAAAGGACTTTCTGGAATTTTTTTATAATAATCATCAGATTATGTGGGATAATATTGTTGTTTTTATTATATGGGGATTATTATGTTCAGGAGTTACTGGCGCTATAACATCTGTACATAATACAAGGCTCAGAAGGACAAACGATGTTTTGAAAGATGAACTTGCAGCATTGAAAGAGAAATATTCTCAATTAGATGAGAACGAAAGATTGCTGATGGGGCTGGAAAATTCTTTGCAGCCATCAGCAAAAGCTGTAAGTAAAAGATTTCAACACAAAAGAAAAAAATAAGTAAAAGTAAAATTTACATAAAAAGGTAGAACACAAAAATCTATCTAAATGTCCAAATGAAAATTTATATTTGACTGGATAAACAAAATAAGATATAATTCATTTGACTAAATGATGGAAGGAGCGATGTACTATGAGAAAAATTAATATTATAGTAACTAAACATGGCTCCCAGCATAAAGTCAACTCTAGTTATTGATACTTATTATTACTACATTTTATTGCAATGTATGAAGTTGAGATGTCTATATATAAACAACCATTATTCTTTCTTAGCTGAAACATACGCTTTTTTCATATGGTGATAATTAAGTTCGTAAACTATAGATTAGTTTTCAGAGTAGATAAAAAAATCCTTTTAGCTTGGGAGTCACATATCCCAAGTATTTTTATGCCCAAAAAGGAGATTTTTATGAAAGAAAACTTAAAATTTATTTGGCTATATGCCAGGAATTACAAAATCAGATTGTCTGTAATGCTTTTTAGTATCCTATTAACATCTATATCCGGAGCGCTTTTCCCTTTCTTCCTTGGAAAAATGATTAATAGTCTATTATATGGAAGGGATTATGTTCTCTTTTTTCGCAACTTCTGTTTGTATGGCGCATTCTTCTTGGTGCAACAATTAATGCGTTTTATCAATACAAGACAGTATGCTGTTCTTGAAACCACTCTTCTTTTTGATATACGAAGAGATACTTTAAAAAACATATTTTCAAAATCAGCAGGTTATTTATCCCAGATGGACAGAGGTGACACAATATCGAGAATAGAAAAGGACGTTCATCAAATACTCGACTATATTTATTTCAACCTTTTTTATTCTATTTCGGATATTTTTGAATTTGCTTCACAGATAGTTTTGATTCTGCGGATAAGTTGGAAACTATTAATTCTTACCATTATTTGTATGCCGATATCTTTCCTTCTTCCAAGATTCTGTTCAGGAATATTAAAAAGATATTATCAGAAGCAATCAGAAATAGATGGAAAATTAACAGGTTGGTTTTTTGATATTATTAACAGTTTGGTTGATATCCGTTTACTTTCCGGAGAACAAAAGGTAAACTTCGATTATCTTAAACAGAAAGAAAACTACATAAGTATCCGAAAATCTACAACAAGGATTGAAACGTTTACGCAGATTGGAATAGAAGGAACAGCAGTTATATTGAAAATTCTTTTATACAGCGTTTCAGCGTTTCTGGTTATACGAAAAGAAATGTTAATAGGAAACTTTATCTCGGTAATAGAATATTTTAACTCTTCACTTACTATTTTTAATGAAATAGCTAACCGGACAAATCCAATTACAGAAAACATGGTTGCGATAGACCGTGTCCGAAATATTATATCCTTACCGCAGGACGTTTTTGTCCCTGAAATATTTGCCTCTGCCGCAAGCGACATACGTTTTGAAAATGTAAATTTCAGATACAAGAAGGAAGGACCTCAAATTCTTAATAACTTATCTTTTTATATAAACCCCGGAGAACATGTGGTATTTGCGGGGGAAAGTGGATGTGGAAAAACGACGATAACCCGTCTGATGATGAATTTTTATAGCCATGATAACGGAAATATCTATATTGGAAATATGGATATGAAACAAAATAAAAATGTGAATTTGTCATCAAAAATAGGTGTGGTTTTCCAAACAACAGCCATTTTTGAGGGAAGTATCAGATACAATTTGATATTCTCTGATAATATGGAACGTGATAACGAAATCTGGCTTGTACTGGAAAGAGTCGGATTGTCTGAGTATATTAATTCACTTACCAGTGGATTGTCTACTGAATTATCCGGACTGAATACCCATCTGTCAGGCGGGCAGATACAAAGGATTGGCATTTCCAGGACACTGTTGAAAAATACAGACATTATTATTTTTGATGAACCGACATCGGCTTTTGACTGGAAAAGCGAACAGGTTTTTCTTGAAATGTGTCAGGCATTTTATCGTCAAAAAACAATAATTATGATTTCACACAGGGTAGAGACGCTAAAAGCGGCAGACAGGGTTTATTTTATTAAAAATGGAAAAATTGAAGCAGTTGGCAAACATGAAGAATTACTTGCTAAAAACAGTGATTATGTGAAATATCTTAATAAAGGAGAGCTGGCAAATGAAAAATAGAATGTCTTATTTTATGCAGTTTTCACCATATATGGCACAGAGAAAAACAGATTTGTATATTTGGGCGCTTTTTGAGTTATTTATAAAAATATTAATTCTGGCAAACCCATTTATTTATATACAGTTAATAGATAAAATTATGGTTGAGAATCAATTATACTTTTTAAAATATGTTATTGCATCAATTCTTATTGTTTATTTTTTGTCTGGCATAGCCAAAATAGTATCATGGAAATTCCATAGTCGGTTTTTCCTGAACTTTGAGAAAAACCTTCAGAATGCGCTGCTTAATAAATATTTGGATATGCCAATTGGGAAAATTTTGAGAAGTGATTTAGGAAATCTGAAAAAAACTATTACCGAAGATGCCGCAACTGTTTTAGTATTGGTAGAAAAGAATATTTTCCGTTATATATTATCGATAATTACTATCTTTTCATTATCCATACTGTTATTTGTGATGTCTCCGGTACTTGCAATTATAGCTTACATGTTCATTCCGCTCTCTTTTTGGGTAACTAAAAAAATAGGGAGAAAAGCGGAACAATTAACGAAAGATATAAGAAATACACAAGGGGAATATGAGAAATTGCTATATAACATATTAGGAAATTGGGAATCTATAAAATATAACCATCTTTTTTCTACAATCATAGGCAAAGTGGAGATATATTGGCAGAAATTATCCGTAAAAATCCTTAAAAAGCAGACGGTCTCTTTTGCAAATAGAGCTTTTATATCCTTTAAGGATTATATTGTACTTGAAATGGGACTCTATTTCATAGGCGGGATATTGGTTTTTAGCGATAAACTTACAATTGTTTCTCTGATTGCATTTATGGGATATTTGTCGGTATTTTTAAAAAGTGTAACTGAAATTTCAGACAATATATTTGAATATCATCAAAACCTTCCACAAATACAAAATGTTGCCCAGACAATAAATATTGATATTCCTCAGCATAAAATATTACAGTCATTTTCATCAGTCAAATTGCAAAATGTTTCAGTCTCATTTGAGGAGTCTCATATAGATGCTTTAAAAAATATAAATCTGACCATAAATAAAGGGGAACATATTGTTATTGCTGGTCATAACGGCTCCGGAAAAACTACTTTACTCAGAGCAGTTATGGGGATACAGCCTGTCCAAAATGGGAATATTCTGCTTAATGATATACCCATAAGGGAAATAGATGAAAAAAGCATATATAAAAAAATAAGATATCTTCCACAGACTCCACATTTTATTAATGGGACGATAAAAGACAATCTATCAATCAGCAACCCTGAAATGAGTGAAGACAGAATGGTTGAAGCCTGCGAGAAAGTAAATTTACTAAGCTTCGTACAAAATTTGCCGCAAAAATTTGATACTGAAATCCATGATAGCGGGGTTAGGCTCTCTGGAGGTCAGAAGCAGAGGCTTGCCATTGCACGATTAATACTAGCAGCTCCAGATGTTTTAGTCCTTGATGAAATAACGGCATCAATGGATGAAGAGAACAGTCAGATGATACAAAACATAATTCAAAATGAATTTAGTGAGAAAACAGTAATTGCCATTTCACATAAGTGGAGCGAGATAAAAACATTTCCGCGCATTATTATAGTTAATTCAGGAAAAATAGTAGTGGATACATCTTCTAACAAACTTGATGAGGCAGAGTTCTTTCGTCTGTTTGAACAGTAATTAGTTTTTATATTTAATTATGAAACCTTTCCCCACATCATTACCCTATATAAGTGAAGGGGTAAAATCTCTGTTCCGGAACATAGTTACCTTGGAGGAAATGCAATGAAACAGGAAGAACTGGAAGTCTATATTGATACATACGGCAAAGATTTATATTCTTTTTGCTGCTGTGTGGCGAATGACCGTCAGAAAGCCGAGGATTTGTATCAGGACACATTTTTGAAAATGTATGAAGCAATGGAAAAAATCACCATCATAACTAATCCTAAAAGCTTTTTAATGGGAGTGGCGCTAAATCTTTATCGGAACTATAAAAGAAAGACATCGATAAGGCAGAGGATTTTGGGGAATAGAGTGCAGGTCGATGAAAATTCCGCAGATATTCCTTCAAAAGAAAAAGCACTCGATGAGGTGATGATTTCTAAGGAAGAGTGTGAGGCTGTGAGAAGGGCTGTAAATAAGCTTCCGGATAAGTATAGGATTCCGGTTATCTTATTTTATATGGAAGAACTTTCACAGGCGGATATTGCGGCGATGATGCAGATTTCTGAAAGTGCGGTAAAAACAAGGATACACAGGGCAAAGAAAATATTGAGGGAAAAATTGGAGGGTTATTATGAATAAAGATATGGATAAGCTGCTTAAAGCTGCTTTAACTCCGATAGAGCTGCCGAATGCAGAATTAAATGAATTAAACGACCGGGTTCTTCTAAGATTAAAGGAGAGAGATGATATGAAAAACGAACAGAGACGTTACAAGGGAAGAATTGGCGCAGCGGCAGCAATAGTAATGGGCGTTTTATTAGTATGCTCAGGCACGGCATTTGCCATATATAAGTATTTAAGCCCTGCGGAAGTGGCAAAGGAGGCAAGCAACGATGCGCTGCAAAAGGCGTTTTTAAGCGAAGACGCGATACTGGTGAATGAAACAATAGAAAGCGGCGGATACAAAATCACTCTTTTAGGAAGCGTAACAGGCAAAGATATAAATGAATTTATCTCTGATGGAGTGCCAAAGAATGACAGAATATATACGGTAGTGGCAATAGAACGCACTGACGGCACTCCCATGCCTGATACTTCTTCCGACGACTATGGAAAAGAAGCTTTTTATGTATCGCATTATATTCATGGGCTGAATCCCGCAAGATACAGTTTAATGAGTATGGGGGGCGGATATACGACGCTTGTCAGGGACGGAATCATGTATCGGATTTTGGATATGGACAATATCGAGATGTTTGCGGATAGAGGCATCTATGTGGGGGTAAGTTCCGGAACCTTTTATGATGCGGCGGCGTATACATATGATGAAAATACCGGAGAAATGAGCCGTAACGGTGATTATGATGGCGTAAACGCCCTATTTGAACTGCCTGTTGATAAAAGTAAGGCAGATCCGGCAGCGGCGGAAGCCTATCTGAAAGAGTTTGAGATGTCTATGAATGCACCATCTAAGCCTTATGAAAAGAACGCGGTTGACCTCGGCGTAGATGAGTTTATGGAAAAGCTGACGCCTGAGAATATTGATGAATATGCGGTGCCTATTGAAGCGACCAGACAGATATGCCGGCTTGATGAACAAAAGAATATCAGCTATTCATATGATTTAGGCGATAGTACATGCGCAGGAATTACGTCGTTTGATAAATTGTTTCCGGACGGTAAGCCCGGAATGAGCAGCATATTCAACTACGATTATTCTGAGTCGGGGCTGGCGGATTTATACATAGATGTATTTATCCTTAATGAAGACGGTACGGTTACATATGTGGTATATCAGCCAAAGGAGTTGGAGTCAGAATTAAGGCCGGAGTGATATTTGACTGAAGCAGTATTTTTAAAGTGGTATTTGCAGAATAAGTTTATTAAACAAGGGGCTGTCGTGTAGGCAAGCCCCTTTGATTGCTTTACATTTACTTTTACTTTTTTGTCGCAGGGAAATGTTTTATTTTAAATAGAATTTCACTTTACTAATAATATTATGCTATTAATGGGTGATTCGGGTAGGGGTAAAAATCGATATGTTAAAGGGTTATATAAAATATGTCATAACAATGAAACTTGAAATCAAGGCAATTGCTACATTTATAATAAGTAAATCTTTATTTTTACCTATGCCGCCGAGCTTATAAATAAAATGCTGTATAATTACAATCACAATATAAAAAATAATCCTTTCTATTCCCCAAAGAAATGAACTTGCAGTAAGATGTTCATTTTCAAGTATTACTAACACTGAAAATATTGAAAAAGGAACAATTGCATATAATATATAGACAATATAAAAAAATATTTGCTTCTTAGTATTTGCTTCCCGTAGACTATATACCATAAACACAGAAATAAGGCTATATGCCATTGGTCTATACACATCACTATATAGTATTGATTTAATCATATTCTCATTATCCTTTTAAGTATTAGGGCTTTAATCATGAATAAGGGGCTGCACAATGACAGCCCCTATCAGCTTTAAATAGTTATATCCTTCAAATAGTTATACCCTTCTCCAGCATTTCTTCAAATACTTCCTCCGGCACCGGCTTAGAGTAGCGATATCCTTGCGCCACATAAGCGCCAATCTCCATCATAAGCTCCGTATCGTTCTCCGTCTCTACGCCCTCGCAGACAACCTGTGCATTGAGGTCCTTTGCAAGATTGACGATGTTCCGCATAATCTGCACCTGTCTTGTACGGTTTTCATTGTTGAGAAGGAAAGAACGGTCCAGCTTGATAACGGACGCCGGTATCTGTTCAAATACTCCCAGTGAAGAATATCCTGAGCCAAAGTCGTCTATGGAGAGATGTATGCCGTTTTCCCGTAAAATCTCCACCGTCTCCTTGACCTTCTGCTGCTGCACGTCCTCCACTACAAGCGTTTCCGTAATTTCCACTTCGATTAATTCTTTCGGAATTTGATACTTGTCAATAATGGATATAAATCTCTGCGGGAAACCGTCTTCTGTAAAGTGCATTCGCGAGAAATTACAGGACACTGGTACGACATTTTGCCCCTTATCAATTCGCCGCCGCATCATTTTACATACGCTTTCCATTACAAAGAAGTCCACTTCTTTAATTCTGCCGGTCTGCTCATAATAAGGAACAAAGAACCATGGTGTGCGGATTGCTCCGTCCGCCGTCGGATCCTTGAAACGAACCAACGCCTCTGCTCCCACGATTTTTTTATTGCGGATATCCACTTTTGCCTGATAATAAGCGACAAAATCTTTGTTGATATCTACGGACTCCAAAAGCTTCTCCCGCTCATGCGTCTCTCGCAGCTGCGCACGCAGCTTGTCGTCATAAATCTGTACCGCATTGTCATAGCTGCTTTTTAAAGAATCTACAAGCTGGATACTCTCGGACAAGGCGCGCTGTAAATTATCGTCTCCATTTTCCAGACAGCCAACGCCGATGGCAAGCGACATATGGGTATCCATTTTCTCATAAATGCGTGTAGAAATTTTGTCTGCAATATCAGTCAGACGTTCACGCAGCGCATCTATCGTTTCATATTTTATAAAAAGTACAAAATGGCTTCCGTAACTCCTTGCGTAAAGCTCCTTTTGGTCGTTCACTTCCTCAGAGAGCGTCTCGATAACCAGTTCCAGTATATGCTGTCCCGCATTCCAGCCGTACAGCGTGTTGTAGCTTTTAAACTGCCCGATATCAGTGTAGGCGATAGCGTAATTGCTGCTTTTATCAAGCGCCAGCCTTTTTTCAGCACGGTATCGTAAATAATTCAGATTCCAGATATTAAATTCGGTGTCCTTATACATCAGCTTTTGAACCCGTATACTGTTCCGTAACAAGTAAAACAGAATCAGGATAACCGCCGCAGCAGCGACCGTTAAAATCAGAATAATTGGAATGCTGTGGTCGCTGATGAAGTTCGCCATGCTCATCTTGGAATAAAAATTGTCCTGCAGCATATAGTCATTGACCATTTTATCGCTGACTTCAATCAACTCCTTGTTCAAAATGCCAAGAAGCTGCGAATCCTCGTCGTCACGCACGAGCATATGGATACTGTGGACGTCGCTCAATACACTGTGAATTTCCATCTGGTTAAACCGAAGTTGTGAACCGAGCAGGTATTCCGCCAGATATCCGTCGCATATAGCGGCGTCCGTCTTGCCGTCCTTCACCGCATTCAAGGTATCAAGCGGCGTGGAACAGGGCAGAAGCGTTGTATTTTCATCAATAAAGTTCTGTACGAGCGTCCCGGAGAGATTGCTTTCCTCTACCGCCAGCGTATTTATAGAATCTGACTTACCATTTCGCAGCATAATAATGACCTGCGGAACATTGGCGTATATTTTGGTGGCGGCAAGTTCTTCAGACTGTGTCTGCTGCGATGTTTCCCCACAGTAGCTTAAGATATCAATCTCACCGTTTTTCAAGGCGCCTTTCGCCTCGTCCATGCTTTCCAGCTTCACATAGTTGAAGCTTATGCCGGTGCTCACAGACACTTCCTCCAGCACTTGTCTGGAAAGGCCTGAGTAGCCGTTGTCATTTTCATAAGAGAATGGATAGTAGTCGTCCAGATATCCAACCGTCAATGTCCCGTTTTCAGCAATATACTGCTTCTCTTTGCTGGTCAGCAGAATTTTCTGGTCAAGTCTGTTGTCATAATATTTCACCATCAGCTCATTTTCAAGCCCCGGTCGATTCATCTTCAAATCAGCGATTCCCTGATTGAGTTCCCTCATCAAGTCGTTGTTGCCTTTATAGGTTATGTAATAAAAAGGCATAGGCGCAAACCTGCCGATAACCCGCTGTCCTTCCCGTACTTCTGTCAGGGAATGTACAAGCGCGTCAATCTCTCCCGCATCAAGTGCGTCATGCAGAGCCGCCGTATTTTCATATTCCCGCACATTCAGATTGAAAATGTTATGACTTGCCATATATTCATAAAACTCGTCTTTCCGTATATAGCTGCTCACAATGCCAAAGTTAGCGCCGTGAATAGCGCTAAAGTCCTCATAGGCAAATTCGCTGTCGCCGTTTACCGCAATGACGCCAAAGGTATAGCCGCTCGCCAAATCTGCATACTGGTATAGCTTTGCACGCTCTGCAGAATACTGCGCGGAACCCACTAGGTCAATCTGTTTATCAGCCAGCATGTTAAGCGCCTCGTCCCAGCTTTCACAATCCACATACTCAATGTTCCAATTGACATAGTCGTTCAGCGCTTCTAAGTATTCCACGTCCATACCCGCGCGGCTGCCGTCCGATTTGGTCTCATTATATCCCCCCATAGGGAAAAAGCCAATCCGGACAGTGCGTTTTTCCGCTCCATGTACTGTTTCGACAGCTCCTATGGACATAAGAAACGCCGCCACGAGCATAAGCGCAAGTAATCTGACCGTCATGACGGTCGAGTTTTTTTGAATTTTCTTCATATTTTACCTTGTCCTTTATTTTACCAACGCATAAGTTTCCCTTGCAATCGCAAGCTCCTCATTGGTCGGAATCACAAGTACCTTAGTGGTTGATTCAGGGGTGGTGATTATTAAATCTTCACCGCGCTTTGCATTCTGCGCCTTGTCTAAAGTAATGCCTAGATATCCGAGGCGGCTGCATACCATGTCTCTGACAAAAGGACTGTTCTCACCGAGTCCGGCAGTAAAGCATATTGCGTCCACGCCGTTCATTGCGGCTGCATAAGCGCCGATATATTTGGTTACGCGGTAAGCAAATGTCTCTATGGTACGGATTCCCGCGTCGTCTCCGTTTTCATAAGCAGCCTGTAAGTCTCTGAAATCGGAAGAAAGGTTGCTCGATAAACCAAGAACGCCTGATTTTTTATTCAAAATAGTCATAACCTCGTCAATGGATTTGCCTTCCTTATGAGCAATAAACTCCATAATGGCGGGATCTATATCGCCGGAGCGTGTTCCCATGATTAAGCCCTCTAACGGAGTCAGTCCCATAGACGTATCGATACATTTTCCGTTCTTTACAGCCGAAACGCTGGCGCCGTTGCCAAGATGACATACAATCAGCTTAAGGTCTTCATATTTTTGACCTAATACTTCCGCCGCTTTCTTCGATACATAAGAGTGGCTGGTTCCGTGGAAACCGTATCTTCTTATTTTATATTTCTCGTAGTACTCATAAGGAATACCGTACAGATAAGCCTCTTTAGGCATGGTCTGATGGAACGCCGTATCAAAAACGCCGACCATCGGGGTGCCGGGCATTAATTCCTGACATGCGGCGATACCGATTAAATTGGCGGGGTTATGTAATGGCGCAAGTTCGTTGCAATCGGTAATTGCCTTAATAACTTCGTCGGTAATCACCGTAGAAGATGCGAATTTCTCGCCACCGTGGACTATACGGTGTCCTACTGCTCCTATTTCAGATAAATCCTTTACCACGCCGTTTTCCTTATCGCTTAATGCATTAAGAACAAGCTTTATCGCCTGTGTATGATCCTCCATAGGAGTTACGGTGGTAATTTTGTCTTTTCCTGTAGGCTGGTATACGAGCTGGCTTCCTTCGATACCAATACGCTCGCACAAGCCTTTTGCAATTAATTCCTCCGTTACTGCGTCAATTAACTGAAATTTTAAAGAAGAACTGCCGCAGTTAATAACTAAAATATTCATAACATCTGCCTCCTGAACTTAAGATAATTGTGCCTGTACCGCTGTCAATGCTACAACGCCTACGATATCCTCCCATGAACAGCCGCGTGATAAATCGTTGACCGGTTTAGCGATACCTTGAAGCATAGGACCATAAGCTTCCGCTTTGGCAAGTCTTTGCACTAATTTATATCCGATATTACCGCAGTCTAAGTTCGGGAAAATCAATATGTTTGCTTTGCCGGCAACTTCGCTGCCCGGTGATTTCGTTTTGGCAACATGCGGAACTAAAGCTGCGTCTGCCTGTAATTCTCCATCGAGGCATAAGTGCGGATACAACTCATGTGCGATTCTGGTAGCCTCCGTCACTTTATCAACGAGCGCATGTTTGGCGCTGCCTTTGGTAGAATGGGACAGCATTGCGATAATCGGTTTAGCTCCTACAAGGCTCTTGAAGCTTTTAGCGGAAGAGTCTGCGATAGCGGCAAGTTCTTCTGCTGTAGGGTCCTGATTTAAGCCGCAGTCGGCAAAAAGGAAGGTGCCGCCTTCGCCAAATTCACAGTCCGGCACGTCCATAATAAAGAAACCGGATACTAACTTAACGCCGGGAGCAGTTTTAAGAATTTGCAGCGCCGGACGTAAAGTGTCTGCGGTTGCGTGGTTTGCTCCCGCTACCATTCCGTCTGCGTCGTTAGCTTTTACCATCATGACTCCGAAGGTCAGGTAGTCCTTTAAAAGAGTCTCTCTTGCCAGTTCAGGCGTCATGCCCTTATTTTTCCTTGTTTCATACAAAAGATTTACATACTCGTCCAGCTTTTCGGTTTTCTCAGGGTCTACGACTTGAACGCCGTCCAGCTCTACTTCCAGCCATGTCGCGCCGTCCATAATCTTTTCTTCATTGCCAATCATAATAATATTGGCGATTTTTTCCTGAATAATGTGAGCGGCGGCGATTAACGTCCTCTTATCAGTACTTTCCGGTAATACAATTGTCTTTTTGTCACTTCTTGCTTTTTCCTTCATTAAGTCAATATATGACATATCCAGTTCTCCTTTCGCATTTAATATAATATATATAAAATTATACAAAAATAAAGATTTATATACAAGTTTATTTTGCAATATGACGATAAAAAATTTGAAATAGGGAATTTATAAATAAGGGTAGTGGTTTTTTCATTAATAATTTGTTATAATAGGAAAAAATAATGCAGTAAAAAGAATTGGAGGGACAAAATATGGGTGTATACGCAATTTCCGGCGCTTCCAGCGGGATAGGCGCCAAAGCAAAAGAAATCCTGTTACAACGCGGACACGAAGTAATCAATATCGACTTGAAAGATGGAGATATTTGTGTCAATCTTGCAACTGAAGAAGGCAGGCAGAAAGCAGTAGACGAGCTGCATAGAATGTGTCCTGATGGACTTGACGGTATTATATGTAATGCCGGAGTATCGGGCGCGTCGCGCAATCTTCAATTAATTATATCGCTGAATTATTTCGGTACGATAGCTCTTGCAAAGGGTGCATTCGACCTTTTGGAGAAAAAGCACGGAAGCTGTGTGGTAACGGCGTCCAACACGATTTCTCAGGGGGCGGGGCGCATGGATATAGCGGACTTGCTTAATAATATCGGTGATGAGGCAAGGGTGCTTCATCTGGTGTCTCAGATGGATTCAACTAACCTTTCAGTAGGAAACAGCATGTATGTTTCTACTAAATACGCTCTCTCAAGATGGGTAAGGCGCGTGTCTTCTTCATGGGCGGCAAGAGGCGTGCGTATCAATGCTATCGCGCCCGGCAACGTACAGACGGCAATGACGGCGGGCATGGATACTTCGGCCAAAATGGCGCTTAACGCGCTTCCGATTCCTACCAAATACGGACAGGAATGCCTGATGGAGCCGGAAGAAATCGCAGAAGTTATGGTATTTTTGGTATCCGATGCTGCAAGGGGCGTAAACGGCAATGTAATGTTTGTTGACGGTGGCACGGACGCTTTACTTAATTCAGAAAAAGTATATTAGGAAAGGAGCATGGAAATGAAACCTATTGAAAAATATGTAGAAGTTATGCAGAATAAAGACTATGCCGGACTTGCCGATATTTTTACAAAAGACGGTATTCTGTGCGATTACTGTACCAATTCCTCGGCGCAGAAAGAATATCATATATATGGAAGGGAAGCTATAAATATGTTCTTTAGGAACAAATTCGGTTTCCGCCAGTACTCTATAGCGGAGGCGGAAGTGGTAAACGATACGCAGGCTGAATTTGTGGCTAATTTCGGCGGATATAATATTATGGCTATCGCTACGGTTCGTGAAGTGAGTGAAGACGGATTGATTTGCAACCTTACCGTAAGACCTAAATAATAGACGGTATATTCCATACATATTTGCACATACTACTCCTAAAATCAGCATAAAAAGGAGAGTGTGCAGATGTTAGGAAAACAAAGCGTTCAGTTTGATAATCAGGTTTATATTATAAGCAGCGGTTCTATTGTCGGCAGTAAAGAAGGACAGGGACCTATGGGGAAACTGTTTGATAAAGTCGGGTGGGACGATATGTTCGGCGCGAGTACATGGGAAGAAGCTGAGAGCAGCTTACAGCGGGAAGCGTTGCAGATTATGCTGGACAAGGCGTGTTTAAAAAAAGAAGATATTCAACTTATTTTTGCTGGCGATTTACTTGGACAGTCAATCGCCAGTAGTTTTGGCATGGCGTCTTTTAACACGCCCCATGTCGGCATGTATGGCGCGTGTTCTACCTGCGGTCTTACGATAGCTATCGGCTCTCTTGCAGTTGCCGGTGGCTTCGTGGAGAAGGCGGCGTGCGTTACGTCAAGCCATTTTGCCAGTGCAGAGAAAGAGTTCCGTTATCCGCTTGGTTACGGAAATCAAAGACCGCTTTCGGCAAGTTGGACGGTAACGGGCAGCGCGGCTTTTCTGCTTTCGCATGGAGCTAAGGAGAAGGCGCGGGCGAAAGTAGCGGGCGCGACTTTTGGCAGAATTATGGATTACGGCATTAAAGATTCAATGAATATGGGAGCATGTATGGCTCCGGCGGCTGCCGATACTATAAAAAGAAATCTGCAGGATTTTGGCAGGACGCCGGCTGATTATGATAAGATTATTACCGGAGATTTAGGCTCGGTTGGGCAGAAATTGTTATTTGAGCTGCTTGAAGCTGAAGGAATAGATATCTGCAAGCAGCATATGGACTGCGGTATCGAAATATTTGACAGTGAAAAACAGAATACTAACGCGGGAGGTTCGGGCTGTGGCTGCGCCGCCGTCACCTTATCAGCGTATATTTTAAAGAAAATAGAAGAAGGCACATGGAAAAGAGTGCTTTTTGCGCCTACGGGCGCTTTGCTTAGTAAAACAAGTTTTAATGAAGGACAGACTATTCCGGGTATCGCGCATGGAGTGATATTGGAAGGAGTGAATTGAAATGGATAAAAAAAGACTGACATTTAGAAAAATATGGCTTAATACGATTATTGTAGCGGTTTTTGTGTGCGTGGTTATAGGCTGCATGATTATTCTGCGCAGTATTTTGTGGGAGAATACTAACGAGATGGGCTTGTCGCTTGTAAAAAATTATTCAGCCGCAGAAGAGCAGAGCATTCATACCTGTGAGGCAGTCATAAATATCTGCGCCAATTATATTGCAAAGGGTGAGAAAGCGGGGATTTCGGAGACGGATATGCAGGAAGGTCTCTACCCTTTTATCGAAGGGCTGAAAAGCTTATACGGCGAGGAATATATTCAGATATACGGTAGAGCGTTTGGCGGAGAGAAAATGATTTCAAACAATCCGGCAATCGAAAGCCTGACGGATACAGGATATGACATTACAGCGACGGATTGGTATCAGGGCGCTAAGGCGGCAAACGGAGAGATTTATATATCTCCTGTCTATATAGATGCGGTAACAGGGGTTCCGGTAGTTACTATGTGTAAGATGGTGCCGGAGACAGGCAGTTTTTTTGCCATTGACATAAAGAATACTTATTTTGAAATAAATGACATAGATATGAGCCTGCCGGAAAAAGCTACCTACTGTCTGATAGACCAGACTGGTCAACTGCTTTATTATATGCCAAAAGACGACTATGAGCGGGAAGAGTTTCAGCAATTAGTGGACAGCTATAGGGACAACGCCGACTGCAATATGTCAAACCATGTCTCAGAAAATGTTAAAGCTTCCGATGGAATTGTGCGCAATGTATATTTTCACCATATTGACAATGGCTGGACGGGGATACTAACTATACCGAGAGATGAGATTTTATCAGGTTACGCTAAATTTCAGAGTATTAGCCTTATAACTATTATTATCGGCATTATCCTGATTATTTTTCAAAGCATCCGTGAGTACAGGAGCGGGCAGCAGGAAAAAATATATGTTATGTATCAGAAAGCCATGAACAGCACCCTGCACGCATACCGCGCAATTTATTATGTTGATGCTAAAAAAGGATATCTTGACACGGTTTATCCACTGGGGGCGGACGGTAAACCCAGACATTGCCCCTATGAAGAAGAAAGGAGAGACCGTTTCAAATATGGAGTTATAGCGGAAGAGCATGCTGAACAGATGAATGATTTTTTGGATTTAGACAATATCAAAAGACAGCTTGCTAAAAAGGACTACATAGAACTCCAGTTTAAGCGTAGAAACTTCGACGTCAATAAGCGGGTAAATATAGGGGAAGAATTTGAATGGTGTTCTGTTGCCGTTACCATTGCAGAGCGCAAAAACGGGGAAGTACTGGCGTTCAGCATGGCGATTCGTAATATCAATGACGTAATGCGCAGGGAAGAAAAGCAGAACGAAGCGCTTGCGCTTGCCACAGCGCGCGCAGAGGCGGCGAGCCGCGCCAAAAGCGATTTCCTTTCCAGAATGAGCCACGATATCCGCACGCCTATGAACGCTATTTTAGGAATGACGTCCATTGCGGCAATGCACATTGATGAAAAGAGTCGTGTTATGGACGCGCTTGATAAGATTAATATTTCAGGCAAGCATTTGTTAAGGCTGATTAACGAAGTGTTGGATATGAGCAGGATTGAAAGCGGCAGAGTCAGTCTGACAGAGGAATGCTTCAAGCTGTCCGATACCGTTGACAGCATTCTGACGGTATTCCATTCGCAGATAGAGGCAAAAGGCTTGAAGCTGAACGCCGGTATTGCAGAGCTGGAGCATGAAAATGTTATCGGAGACGAGCAGCATTTACAGCAGATTTTTATGAATATTATGGGGAATGCCGTTAAGTTTACGCCGGAGGGCGGCAGTATCAATATACATATCGCTGAGAAGCAATCCAATATTCCGGGCAGCGGCTGTTATGAATTTATCTTTGAAGATACCGGAATCGGTATGGAGCAAGAGTATATAAAGACGATATTTGAGCCGTTTTCACGTGCGGCGAACTCAACCGGCAATAAGATAGAAGGAACAGGTTTGGGAATGACTATAGCGGTCAATATCGCGCGTATGATGGACGGCGATATTCAGGTGGAAAGCACGCTGGGTAAGGGCTCTAAGTTTACGGTCACGGTGCATTTGAAGCTTGATAATGTCGTGCAGGAAGATTTGTCCGAGCTTACTTCGCTGCCGATATTGGTGGTAGACGATGAGGAGGACGCCTGCGAAAGCGCCTGCGAGATTTTGCGAAGCATAGGCATGAAGGCGGAATATGTGCTTGACGGAGACAGGGCGGTAAGTCGACTGGTAGAGTCAAACGAAGCTGGAACGGACTTTTCGGTAATACTCCTTGACTGGAAGATGCCGGATAAAGACGGATTGGCGACGACTAAGGAGATTCGTAATGCTGTAGGTGATGATATTCCTATTGTTATACTCTCGTCTTACGACTGGGCAGATATAGAGAGCGAAGCGGTAGAGGCGGGGGCTAATGCTTTTATCAGCAAACCGATGTTTAAATCCAGATTGATTCGCGTTTTGCGCACTGTGTTAGGGCATGGTGTGGAAGAAGAGAGGACCGATGAGCTTGAAAACTTCAAGCAGCAGGATTTCACAGGTAAAAAGGTGCTGTTAGTGGAAGATAACGAAATTAATATCGAGGTGGCGCAAGAGATTCTTAGCATCGTAGGAATACAGGTGGAAACAGCGCTTAACGGAAAACTGGCAGTTGAGCGTATGCAGGAAACAGAGCCCGGATATTATGATTTGATTTTTATGGATATACAGATGCCGGTTATGAACGGATACGAGTCGGCTAAAGCAATTCGCGCATTGGGAAGGGAAGATTTAAAGAATATTCCCATTGTGGCGATGACGGCGGACGCCTTTTCCGATGATATCAGAAAGTCGAAGGAAGCCGGTATGAACGACCATATTTCAAAGCCGATAGATATTGAGAAATTGAAAGAAATGCTGGAGAAATGGATAGTATAGGGAGTAGGTATGGAGAGAGCAATATTGGTGGGAGTAAACTTAAATGACGGCGAGGACTATAAGCTCTCTTTGGAAGAACTTGAAGCGCTTGCTAAGGCATGCGATATGGAAGTGGTGGGAACTGTGGAGCAAAATATTCCGGAGGTTCATAAGGCGTTCTATATCGGTACGGGCAAGGTTGACGAGGTAAGGGCGGAAGCCGAAGAAAAGAACGCCGACATAGTTATATTTGATAATTCGCTCTCACCTATTCAGCTTCGCAACCTTCAAGACAGAATCGGTAAGCCTATTTTAGACAGAAGTACGCTGATTTTAGATATTTTTGCCAGACGCGCTAAGTCAAGAGAAGCCAAGCTGCAGGTTGAAGTGGCGAGATTACAATACATGCTTCCGCGGCTGGTAGGATTGCATGCCGCGCTTAGCAGACAGGGCGGAGGCAGCGGGACTTTAAGTAATAAAGGTGCTGGCGAGACGAAACTGGAACTTGACAGACGTGTGCTGGAACGCCGCTTGACAGAGTACCGTAGGGAATTAAAAGAGGTTGGGGAACAGCGCAAAACGCAGCGTAAGCAGCGCGCAGGTTCGGGAATGCCGCGCGTAGCGCTGATAGGTTATACGAATGCGGGTAAGTCCACCCTGCTAAACGCCATGTTGGAGGCTTATGGAACAGACGAAGCAGGCGTGGAAGAAAAGAAAGTAATGGAAAAAGACATGCTTTTTGCCACGCTTGATACGACGGTGCGCAGAATAGAGCCGGAAAACCACCACGCATTTCTTTTATCGGATACGGTAGGCTTTATCAATAAGTTGCCTCACCACCTCGTCGATGCGTTCCGTTCGACATTGGAGGAAGCGAAAGAAGCGGATATTCTGTTACAGGTTATAGATTACAGCGATATTCATTATAGGGAGCATATCGCCGTGACTGAGCGTACTTTGAAGGAGCTTGGCGCAGAGAAGATTCCCGTTATTTATGTTTATAATAAGGCGGACAAGGTATCCGAAGGCAGACTGCCGATAGTAAAGCAGGACAGTATCTATATGTCTGCAAAAGCGCAAATCGGGCTTGAAGAACTGATTACTTTGATTGAGGAAAAGCTTGCGGGCGGCTATAGGGAGTGCACAATGCTTATTCCCTATACGGACGGAAGGGCGGTATCCTATCTGAACGAAAACGCTGTAATCTATGAAACACAGTACCTTGCCGAAGGCATACAGATGAAGCTGAACTGTAAAAAGGCAGATTGCAGTTATTATGGGAAGTATCTGGTATAGGGGGAAGTGTATGGTGTGAAAATAGATTTGCAGGTTGAGAAAGGAGTATGGTTATAAAGATGCGCGAAATGGAATTTAAGATGGAGCGTCCCGGTCTGCTTAAAAAGGGCGACCATATTACTGTGACCGAGGGGGTGCTCCCCAGCAACTATTATTATACGATAGATCCTTCGCTTGCCATGTCGGGCAATATCCCGCTTAATGAGAGAATGCTTGAGCGGGAGGGTGAGGTTTTGGATATCATTGAGAACGACAGGGGTTTTTATGTAAAGGCGGTATTTAATTAAGATAAAAGAAAGGTGGAATTATTATGTTAAAAAAAGTAGCGACAGACAAGGCGCCGGCGGCTATCGGACCATATTCACAAGGAATTATTGTAGATAAAATGCTTTTTGCCTCAGGTCAGATTCCGATTGAGCCGTCAACGGGCGAGATAACAGGCAGTGATATCACGGAGCAGGCAAAACAGGTGATGAAGAATGTCGGTGAAATCCTGAAAGAAGCGGGAACAACTTATGAAAATGTAGTGAAAACGACCTGTTTCTTGGCGGAAATGGCGGATTTTGCAGCATTTAACGCAGTCTATGAGCAATATTTTACGCAGAAACCGGCAAGAAGCTGCGTGGCAGTAAAACAGCTTCCTAAAGATGTGCTGTGTGAAGTCGAGGTTATTGCGTATCTTGGATAATTTTAGGCAAACACTTAAAGCAAATGTATAATTTCGCTGATAATACGCACAATAAAAATAAAAACAGCGAGGTTATACAGATGGATTATGTAAATGCTTTTTGGGTAGGCGGATTGATTTGCGCGCTGGCGCAGATTCTTTTGGAAAAGACAAAAATGATGCCGGGACGTATTATGGTGCTGCTCGTATGCTTAGGCGCATTTATAAGCGTATTCGGCTGGTATGAGCCTTTTATGGATTATGCCGGAGCGGGTGCGGGAGTGCCGCTTTTGGGATACGGTAATATACTGATGAAGGGCGTAAAAGAGGCGGTTGATAAAGACGGCTTTATTGGTTTGTTTAAAGGCGGCTTCACAAACGGAGCGGTAGGCTGCAGCGCGGCGCTTGTATTCGGTTATCTGGCAAGCCTTATTTTCAGACCTAAGATGAAAAGCTGAAAGAGCGATATCTTTCAGCTTTTGAAAGGAGCATTGACTATATGGAGGATAAAAAAATATTTGTAGCCCGTTTCGCGAAAATTCCGAATTGCTATCCGAGTATTACGGAGGCGCTTAACAGTATTCCAGAGGACAACAATGAACCGGTGACAATTTGCATTGCGCCGGGAACTTATCGTGAAAAAATAACAATCAATAAACCGTTCGTCACTTTAAAGGGCGTGGGAAAAAGTAATGAAGATACAGTGATTACATATAGCGATTATGCGAATAAAGATATGGACGATGGCATGAAGATGGGCACATTCCGCTCTTATTCCGTATTTATTGACGCTCATGATGTGACGTTTCAAAATCTTACCATCGAGAACGCTTCAGGAGACTCCGTCACACACGGTCAGGCGCTTGCTCTGTATGCGGACGGCGACAGGATTATTGTAGACTCATGCAGGCTTATCGGTCATCAGGATACGCTTTTTACCGGACCGCTTCCGCCTAAAGAGGTACAGAAAAACGGCTTCATCGGACCGAAGCAGTATGCGCCGCGCATTAATGGCAGGCATTATTATAAAAATTGTTATATCTGCGGAGATGTGGATTTTATTTTCGGAAGTGCGACTGCATATTTTGAAAGCTGTACGATTGAATCGTTGAAGCGTTTTGATGATGAAGCAGAGCAAAATGGTGAAGATGTGTCCAAGAAAGTTGAAACGGAAACTAAAATCCAGGGATATGTGACCGCAGCGTCCACGCCGGAAGGACAGGAATACGGCTATGTGTTTTCCAAGTGTGATATTATCTCGAAGGATTGCAAAGAGAACACGGTCTATTTGGGAAGACCGTGGAGAGAGTATGCTAAGACCGTATTTATGGACTGCTCTTTTGGCAAGCATATCCGTCCGGAATTGTTTCATGACTGGAATAAAGAAAACGCAAGAAAAACTGTGTTTTATGCGGTCTACAACTGTATGTATGAGGTAGAAGGCGAGTCTGCGATAGCGGTTGACTCTTCACTTATGAGCGATGAGTCAGTTCTGTTTCCATGTAAGGCGGACTTTGTGCAGGAGCTTAATAAAGAGCAGACCGCCGCTTTCACTAAGGAGCGCGTACTCTGTGGTGAAGACGGCTGGCTGCCCGATTAATTTATACAGCTACGCAGTATAGATGTCCATTAAATTCATTAAAGAGCGTTTCTTCCTTCTTGCGCATAAACACCGTCAGGTCCTTATCGCCAAAGGATAGCTGAAAATGGACGCTGCCTACATATGAGTCTATAATGTGCGCCATAATATAAAGTGTGCCGTCGCTAAGCCATGCGCCGCTGGCGGCGTAATTCTGGTTATATATAGGAAAAGAACCTGTTTGCATGCAGCCAATGCCGAAGTTAAGCGAATATTTCTCATGGTTGTAAACAAAGGATAATGTTCCCGTAGTCTTTTCTTTTGTATTTGTAACTGTCGTTGAATTTGTATTTTTTGATAGTTTTTCTGCTGTCTTTGCAACTGTTTTTTCTGACGTATCAAAACTAACGGTAAAACTTTCAAAGCCGGAGTCCGCTGTCTGTACGGTGAAAGTCTTGCCGTTTATTTTTTTGACTGTTTCGGTCTGTGCAGAGAACTGCTTAGAAGTCGTCATATCGTCCTTCGTGGAGACTTGCTTGGAAGTCGTCGTATCAGTTTGTATTGAAACTTTAAGCGGTTCTATTTGCAACGTCGCAGCCTTCTGCTTAAGTAGCTGTGTGCTTTCTGAATCAGGGATTAAGGGTTCATCTGTCAAATAGGGCAGAATTTCTTCATATAATGCGTCATAAATCTGCTGGTTGCCGCCGCTAATGCCTTGCGTGTCCGCTGTCGTGACACAAATAATATCATAATCGGGCAGAAATATTATAAGCTGACCGCCCATGCCATAGCAGGTATATCCGTTGTGCTCACCGCGCCAGAACTGCATTCCATACCCCTGTGCTTCGCTGGGAAGAGGGGCGGTTACGCATGTCTCGCTTAGAGAGGATACCGCCATGTCGATATATTCAGGAGATATAAGCTGCTTTCCCTCAACCAATCCCCTGTGCTCAATGAAATAGCCGAACTTTAATAAATCCATAGGCAGCGCTACCAGACCGGAGCCGCCGATAGACACGCCGAACGGGTCTTTGAGCATATAGGATTCCCTAGAAAATCCCAGACAGTCAAGCTTTTCTTTAATATAATCCAGCATAACCATACCGGTCAATTTCTCTGTCAAGGCACAGAGAGTATGGGCGGCAGAAGTGTCATAATGGAAAATCCTTCCGGGCGGGAGTGTGGGCGGAGTGGTGAAAAAGCTTTCTACCCAGTCAGATTTCATGTTAATCTTATATGTAGTCGAAGCATGGCAGGAGCGCATCATCAGCATGTCTTTAATCGTCATGGAAGAAATCCAAGAATGGACTTTTGGCGGAAGCTTTTCGGGAAAATAGCTGACAATAGTGTCATCTAAAGAAATCCTTCCTTCATCGGCAAGCAGACCGATAGCTATGGACGTAAGGCTTTTGCTGATGGAAAACATGCGGTGAAGGGTGTCGGCTGTGTATGGGGCGTAGTATCCTTCAAAGACAAGCTTGTCATGCCGCATTAGAAGCAGACTGTGCATGACAATCTTCCGCTGACTCAATCGGTCTATAACATTAGCAATACATTTAGCGGGGATACCGGTTTCTTCCGGCGAGGCTTTTTCAAATTTAAGCATATGGGTATAATTCCTTTCTTACTATATTTATATTAGTTAGATAATTGCGCAACTCGTCGTTTTTGCAATCGGACATGCACTTAGGCTGTTTTGCAATTACCTATCCATAATTTTACCACAAAAGAATTATTAAGTAAAAAAGAACAAATATATTTCAAAATAATAAAAACTATTGTATAATATATATAAATACGCAAGAATGGGAGATGAATAGGAATGAAGAAACTTAACATTAAACAGAAAGAGCCAAAAGAAAAGCTGAAAAAATCGGAAAAAGTTGAAAAAGCTGAAAAGGTCAAAAAAACTGAAAAAGTTGAAAAATTAGGAAAGACTGAAAAACTGAAGAAATCTTCTGGCTTTATGCTGTTGGGAATCCGAAATAAAATTGTCATATGTTTTCTTGTTCCTATTATTTTTATGGTAATAGTAGGCGTCTCGGCATATAGAAAAGCAGAAGAGGGTTTGAGCGAGAAATTTCAGGAATCTACGCTGCAGACCATTGAGATGACAAAAGAAAATCTGGAACTTGCCTGTTCTTTTATTAAGGCGGAGGGATTAAAATACGCCTTCGATGCAGACGTCACTAAATACCTGCTGGGTATGTCGAGCGACTCTCCCGTTGAACAAAGCGAACGTATCAAAGCTATTGAAACAAACATGACGTCATCGCGGTCCGCTGTCTCTTTCATTGGAAATGTTCATATTATTCCACGTTCAGGCACCAATATCTTAACAACGAGCGGAAAAAGCAATGTAGATGGCATTTTAGATCAGCATAGGGAGTCGGTTGCAGTCGGCAAAGGCGTTGAAGCATGGATTGACCGTCACCCGCTTATTGACGAAGCTATTAGTAAGAACGAGAATGAATACATATTTGCATATGAAATTCTGACACAAAACAAAGCGGGCTGTATTGTCGTTGATATTGATAAATCCGCGGTCGCCGACTTGTTAAAAGGGCTTGATTTAGGACAGGGAAGCATTATCGGCTTTGTGACGGAAAATGGCAGGGAGATTGTAATAGAACAGCTTGAAGAAGGGGAAGAGAGCATATTAGCAGAGGGTGAAAACGTATTTTGGGGGCAGGATTTCTTTGGCGCTATCAATGAGGAAAATATGTCCGGTTCTACACAGATTGATTTTCATGGTACGGAATATCTGTTCCTTTTTGCCAGAAGCGAAGATGTGGAAGATATTACCGTGTGTGCGCTTGTGCCGATGAGCGTTGTGACAAGTCAGGCACAGGAGATTAAATCGCTGACGGTGGTGCTTGTCATATTGGCGTGTATTATAGCAATGGTAATAGGCGTTTTCGTGGTAGCAGGTATTCAGGGGAATATGAGGAGTATCTCTAAGAAATTTGGCGAGGTGGCAAAAGGTGATTTGACTGTTACGGTACAGGCAAAAGGACGAGACGAGTTTAGAGGACTTGCTGCTTCGGCAACCGACATGATTACCAATACGAAAAAGCTTGTCAATAAAGTAAATAATGCAACAAATGAGCTGGAAAAATCGGCTGTGAGCGTGGAGGAGGTTTCTGCTACTATTAATGAATGTTCTCAAGATATTACGCAGGTAATCGACGAGATTCATGACGGCGCCGCCAGACAGTCGGAAAACGCAGCGGATTGCGTAGAGAGGACGGATATTTTATCCAATGAGATAAAGGAAGTAGGCAAGGTAGTAGAAAAAGTAGAAGTTCTTGTAGATGAAAATGAAAATATGATTAATCGCGGTATGGAAATCATTAAGATTTTGGGTGAACGCGCGCAGAAGACAACGGATATGACGTCCGAGGTCGGCAGCAGCATTGAGTCGCTTAAGAAAGAATATGAAATCATTAATTCTTTTGTAGAAACGATTACATCTATTTCCGAGCAGACGAACCTATTATCGCTGAACGCTTCTATTGAAGCCGCAAGAGCGGGTGAAGCAGGAAGAGGATTTTCGGTTGTAGCGGAGGAAATTCGTAAGCTTGCAGACGATTCGGCAGCGGCAGCAGGGGAAATCCAGAATAACGTAACGCAGATTATGTCGCAGACGGAGAGTAGTGTAAAGAACGCTTCTTTGGCTAAAGAGATGGTTGCCTTGCAGGGAGAATCGGTGGAGCAGGTTATTAAGGTGTTTGGAGACATGCGTGTACAGATGAGCGCACTTGCCGACGGGCTTAAGGAAATCGTTGCCAGCATTGGAAAGGCGGACGCCGAGCGCGGCAACACCGTACAGGGCGTACAGAATATTTCAAATATTATAGAAGAAACAGCTAACAGTGCGGAGAAAGTTAAGAATATTGCCGACAGACTGCTAGAGCATGTGGAGAATTTGAACAAGACAGCAGACTTGCTTGGTGAAAATATGCAGGGGTTAAAGTCTGAAATCTCGGTATTTAAGATTTAAAAAAGCAGGAACGCTTCAATAAAGTAATGTTTTAAAAATCTATGCTTAGGGTGGCTGTAAGTGGTTGAAATCAAAAATATCCTTGACAGAATCACCCTATAGGGATATCATAGATAATGAGATGGTAGTAATTACATCTCAAAAATACTATATACTATATTATATAAGGAGGTTTTTATGAAAAAGAAAATTATTTCTTTACTCATGGTTGCTGTTATGACTGCTTCCTTAGTTGGATGCGGTAATAGTGGAACTGATAATTCAAGTTCAAGTTCTAATGATAATACAGCAACTACAGACAACACGGGGGGGGCGTCTACCGATAATTCAGGCACAACAAGCACTGATACAGGTAGCGCAGACTCTGGCACAGATGCTTCATCTGATGGCATCGAGAAACCGGACGAGATTACTATTCTGGTTGACGGTACTGTATTTACACAGGAAAACGCTCGTGATCAGTTCATGGCTAAACTGGAAGAGTTGACAGGCGTTAAGATTAATGTTATCCAGCCTGACCATGACGCATACTATGATAACGTAGGACAGATCGTAGCAAGCGGTGACTGGCCGGACGTTATGATTCTTTCCAGCACATATTATTCAGGATATGCTGCAGAAGGCGTACTCTGGGATATGACAGACGCATGGGAGAATTCCGAACTGAAGAAGAGACAGGAAGCATTTAACGGCGCAGGCGTTGTTGAAGGTGTTAAGATTGACGGACATCTTTATGGTATGCCGGCAGCTCGTGGTAACGGTTGTGTTACTTATGTAAAGAAGAGATGGATGGACAACTGCGGTATCACAAGCGCTCCTACAAACTGGGAAGAGTACAAAGCAATGCTTGACGCATTCATGACAGGCGATCCTGACGGCGACGGCGTAGACGGCAATACATACGCAGCAGTAGCTTCAGCAGGTTTCGTTGGTGGAGAAGCTCCGTATATCAACTATCTGCCTGAAATTTATCAGGACGCTTATCCGAGCTTCTACAAAGATGCAAACGGCACATGGGTAGACGGATTTACAGAGGATTCTATGAAAGAAGCTATGGGAAGACTCGCTGAGGTTGTAGCTTCAGGCGCTCTTGATAAGGCTTCTCTTGACCAGGGTACCGGTGATGCTCGTAACAAATTCTATAGTGATGACTTTGGCGTATTCACATACTGGGCTGGAACATGGGCAACTAACTTAAAGACCAACCTTGAGAACAATGGTCTTGACGGTGAACTGGTTCCGTTAGTACCTATTGCAGAAGTAGGCGCTTACCTTGACCGTATTCCTCCGGTATGGTGTATTACATCTACATGTGAGAATCCTGAAGGCGTATTCAAATACTTCATCGAGACAATGCAGGACGGCGGAGATGTACAGTTCCTTTGGACATATGGTGTAGAAGATGTTCACTGGTCAACAAAGGCTGAGACATTATATGCAGGTCAGACCAACGATGATGGAAAATCTCTTGAGAAAGTATATGCAGAAGGCGAATTCCACGGACTTGATAACCTTGAGAATCCCGGAACACAGTATACAAAAGCTCATATCGACCCGGCTCTTGCACTGGTTGATTTAGCAGGCGATCCTGCAAAAGAGAGTAGAGCAGAAGAGAATACAGCATCTGCAACATTGTTTGCACAGAATTCTGTAACGGCTGTTCTGGTTCCGACTACTGATGCAATGACACAGTACAACGGTGACTTGACAACATTAAAGAATCAGTTAATCGCACAGGTTGCATTAGGCGAAATGACAATTGACGACGCATATGCGAAGTTTGAAGCTGACGGCGGAGCAGAGTGGTCTAAGATGATTGTTGATTCTTTGAACGCACAGTAATTGAATTAAGAGGTATTTTTCCTTAAAATAATTTAGGGATTCCTTAAAAAGAGAATTATGTGGAGTTATGGCAGCGTTAGCTTAGCTGTAGCTTCACATAATTCATAATTAAGGATAATGGGGTAAATAGTTTAGGAAAAGGAAGAATGTATATGGCGAAAAAAAATAATCAAACTAAACCACCTAAAACGGGTGGAACCAGTAAATCGCTGGGGACTCGTATCTATAAATACAGAGGATTCTATTTGATGTTTCTTCCTGTATTAGTTTTTGCACTTATTTTCTTTTATTTGCCAATGTTTGGCATAAGATTTGCTTTTACTAATTATAACGGAATCAAAGAACCGACGTTTGTTGCTTTTGATAATTTCAAGAGAATGTTCAGCATGCCGGGTTTTTGGTCAGCATTTAGAAATACTTTGGAAATCAGCGTAATTAAACTTATACTAACTACTTTGGTTGCAGTTGTTGTTTCCTTGTTCTTGAATGAAATTGTTAATATTCATTTTAAGAAGGTAGTACAGACGATTATTTATCTTCCGCACTTTTTGTCTTGGGTTGTTACGGCTTCTTTATTTTCACTGATTTTAGCGCCCAGCAACTATGGTTTGGTCAATACGTTCCTTGTAAAAATTGGCGCAATTGATGCAAACGGTATGATTTACTTTTTGGGAAGTCCTAAATGGTGGAGAGGCGCTTATTATCTCATAAATCTCTGGAAAGAGACCGGTTGGCAGACCGTTATCTTTATGGCGACTTTAGCAGGCATGAATACTGAACTTTATGAAGCTGCCTCTATCGATGGTGCAGGACGATGGGGAAAGATGCGTTACATAACATTCCCGGCTCTTGCTAATACAATTTTGACAGTTATTATTTTGAATCTGGCAAAAGTTATGAACTTATTTGAATCTGCTTTCGTATTGCAGAATGACGCCGTTCTCGAAACCGCTAACGTTCTTGAGACATATATCTACTATCAAAGTTTTAACAGTGGTGCAATTCCCAACTATGGATACACGACCGCTGTTGGTTTATTCAAATCCCTAGTCGGCATGGTGCTTGTGCTCGTATGTAACCAGTGGAGCAAGAAAGTACGCGATGGCCGCGGAATTGTGTAGGAAGGAGCGGCAGATATGAAAAAAAAGAAAAAAATATCAGCTTTTTCAATAATAAATGGACTTATTTTTATCATTGTATGTTTTATCATTATTATCCCATTGTGGAAGGTATTGGTTGACTCATTGGATTTGAGGACGGCTTACGGTATGAAATTGTGGCCGGAGTCATTCGGATTTGACGGATATAAACTTGTATTCTCTAATCCGACATTGTATCGTCCGTTATTAATTTCTGTTATTACGACAATCAGTGGTACATTGATAGCCCTGACGTTATCAACACTGGGCGCATATGTTTTGATTCAGTGGGAAATGCCCGGACGTACGCTTTTTGCCAATATGCTGTTGTTTACCATGATATTCCAAGGTGGTATGATTCCTACATACTTGGTATTGAGAAGCCTGCATTTGACGAATACATTATGGGTTGTTATTCTCTTCCCAGCATTGAACGTATATAATCTGGTACTTATGCGTAACTTCTTTGAAGGTATACCCGCCAGTTTGTATGAAGCGGCTACTCTTGATGGTTGTACACCGATGCAGACGTTTATCAGAATCGTATTGCCGATGTCCAAACCGGCGCTTGCATCTGTTGGATTGATGTTTGCAGTTTCCTATTGGAATGATTATACCCATTACAAATTGTATATTTTGGATTCCAATTTATATAACTTCCAGATGAAGCTGCGTGGTATGATTCAGGGTAGTGATTTACCTACCGCTTCAGGAAATGCAACAGAGAACACTATTAAGAATGCGGCGATTATTATCGTTATTATTCCTTTCATGATTTTGTATCCTTTCTTACAGAAATACTTTGTAAAGGGTGTCAATATCGGCGCTGTTAAGGAATAAGTTTTGTACCTAAAGATATTAAGAGATATAATGAATTATTCAGGGGAGACTTAGGTTTCCCCTGTTTATTAGGCGAATGGAGGCTTAGTATGACGACAATATATTGGGCAGGCGATTCCACAGTACAGTATAATAGTATTATGACTTATCCACAGACCGGAATAGGTCAGGTATTTAATCTGTTTGTGAAGCCTGAGATAAGAATAGAAAACCATGCTAAAAACGGAAGAAGCACGAGGGATTTTATTGACGAATCCAGACTTGCCGTTATCTATGACAGAATAACTGAAGGAGATTTCCTTTTTATTCAGTTTGCGCATAATGATGAGAAGAAGGAAAATCCTGCCAGATATACGGATCCGTTTACAGATTATATGATTAATCTGGAAAAGTTCGTCAATGTGGCGAGAAATAAAAAGGCTTATCCGGTGTTAATAACTCCGGTTGAGCGAAGATGTTTTGTCGATGAAAAGACATTAGGACCGGGCGGACATGGTGATTATGTGAAAGCAATGAAACAGACCGCGGAAAACCTTGATGTTGCACTGGTTGACTTATATACTATGAGCCGTGCGGAAATGACAAGAGTCGGAGAACAGGCGACTAAAAACTGGTATATGCACATTCCGGAAGGAATATATCCATACCATATGGAAGGACTTGCCGATGATACCCATTTAAAGTATGCGGGAGCCGTAGTATATGGCGGCTGCATTGCCAGAGGACTTAAAGAGTTGGGCGGCGTATATAGTGAACTGTTGCTTGATGAATTATGAAATATGTGATAATGGTTCAGATGCGACTCTGAGCCATTTTTACAATGTATACCTGACGGTGCACGTTTATAGTTGTGAAATCAGGATTCTGGTTAAATCCTGAAAATCCTATAATTATCTGAAAATATTAAAACTAAGAAGGAGTATGTAAAATGGAATATTTATGGAAAGCTGACTTAGAGGACGGAACATATAGGAATCCGCTGATATTTGCCGACTATTCCGATCCCGATGTGATAAGAGTTGAAGATACATATTATATGACCGCGTCCAGCTTCAATTATGTGCCAGGGCTTCCGATACTGATATCTAAGGATCTTGTGAACTGGAAGCTGGTAAATTATGCCTTAGATAAGATAGATTATGAAAAATATGATATTCCGCAGCATGCCAAAGGCGTGTGGGCTCCGGCGATAAGATACCATGATGGGCGTTTCTTTATATATTATGGAATGCCGGACGAAGGGATATTTATGGTAAGCACCAAAGATCCGCTTGGAAAATGGGACGAACCGGTGCTTGTGCTGGAAGGAAAAGGACTTATTGATTCCTGTCCTTTCTGGGACGAGGACGGTAAGGCTTATGTTGTCCACGGATATGCTAAAAGCCGTATTGGGTTTAAGAGCTATCTCGGAATATTTCCCATGTCTTCTGATGGGAAAAAGGCAATCGGTGAAGACCATTTTATATTTGACGGTGTTGAGACACAGCCTACAATAGAAGGTCCAAAGGTTTATAAAAGAAACGGATATTACTATATACTTGCGCCGGCGGGAGGGGTTAAGACAGGCTGGCAGACGGCGCTGCGCTCAAAAAATATCTATGGGCCATATGAAGAAAAAATTGTCATGAAACAGGGAAATTCTATCGTAAACGGACCGCATCAAGGTGGTTTGACTGATACAGTCAATGGAGATGAATGGTTCATACATTTTCAAGATAGAGGCTTATATGGGCGTATTATACATATGCAGCCGGTAGTATGGGAGAATGACTGGCCCATAATCGGCATAAATGCGCAGGACGGTTGTGGAGAGCCTTGTCTTGTATATGATAAGCCTAAGACTGCAGTAAGCGAGCAGCCGGCTTCTTTGGAAGCTTCCGACGATTTTAATGCAGAAAAATTAAATCTTATGTGGCAATGGCTTGGCAATCCTAAAGAGTCATTCTATTCTCTTACGGAGAATGCGGGTTACTTAAGATTATACGCCTTGAATCCATCGGGAAAAGCAGAGCCTATATTATGGGAATGCGCTAACGTGCTTACTCAGAAATTGGTATGCCCGTATTTTAAGGCGGTTACATGTGTATGTCTTAGCGGACTTAAGGAGAAAGAGCAGGCAGGCGTGGTAATGATGGGCGGACATTATGCTTATCTTGCCGTGAGAATCGTTGACGGAGATAAGACTCTGGTATATTCCGAAGCCTATGACGCAGAAGATGGAATAAAAGAAAGGACTTCCGTTATAAGAAAACTGGAAAATAATACGGAGAAGATATATCTTTCATTTGTGATGGAAGAGGGCGGCGAAGGCAAAGAGAATGGCGAAATTCAAGAAGGTAAAAAAAATAACGACGCTCCGGTATTTAAGATGTACTATTCCTTGAAAGATGGGGAAGAGATTAATGTGCCGACAAATTTCGTGCCGTCAGATCACACATGGGTAGGCGCGAAAATCGGACTTTTTGCGAATGTGTATGCAGACGGAGCAGGCGGTGCAGAAGTCCAAAATTGCGAAAGTAATAACGGAGCGGCTCAGGCTAACGGATATGCAGACTTTGAGTTTATACATGTTTCAGCGAAGTAGTTAATTCATAGAAGATATATGGAAGGATTAAAGGGGGCGGACATGAATTTAGAACAGGCGATTGAAGCGCAGAACTTGGATAGTGTTATAGAGATTTTAGTAGCAAATCCGTCATGTATAGATGGGAAAAATAAGGACGGCGTACCGCTATTTATGTATGCGGCGCAGACGGGTAATCTTTCAATTGTAAAATACATAGTCGAGTATTCGCGGGCGAGTATGAATACGGTAGATAGTGAAAACCGCACAATTCTGCACTATGCCGCGATGTCTGGCAATGTCCCCGTAAATCAATATCTGGTTGAAAAGGTGGGTATGGATATTACGGCGGGAGACGTCAATCTGGTAACTCCCTATCAGATAGCATGGGAGCGCGGGCATGAAGCGCTGCTTATGTATTATGAAAGGATAGTGGGCGCGCCATATGAGAAGATGTACCACAATCCAATCCGCACGGGAATGTTTCCCGATCCGTCGATTGTAAGGGTGGGCGAGGATTACTATATGGTAAATTCTTCTTTTATATTTTTCCCGTGTATACCGATTTCTCATTCTAAAGATTTAGTTCATTGGGAGATTATCGGTCATGCGATAACTAATCCTGAATGGGCGGCGTTAGATGAACTTGAGGGCGGAAGAGGATATTGGGCGCCGGATATTTCTTATGATAATGGGACTTTCTATATAACGGCAACCTATCGCCTTAATGATATTCCGCCGGTTTATAGGAAACAGATTGTGGTTTCGTCCGATAAGCCGGAGGGACCGTACAGTAAGCCCACGATTATTGACGAAGATGGAATCGATCCGTCCATTTTCCATGAGAACGGCAGACATTATATGCTTCTTAACAGGGGCGCGAGAATTTTTGAATTAAGCGACGATTGCAAGCGGCAGATATCGCCAGCTTCATTACTATATTATGGTAGTCAGAAAAGAGCGCCCGAAGGACCACATCTTTTGAAAAAAGACGGATACTATTATCTGTTTCTTGCCGAAGGCGGTACGGGACCCGGACATAGAATTACCGTAGCAAGAAGCAGGGAACTTATGGGAAATTATGAACCTTGTCCCTATAACCCGATTATGCGGCAGATGGACGAAAAAGCAGGAATACAAAGGTGTGGACATGGAAAGCCGGTATGTACACAAAATGGCGATTGGTATATGGTTTATCTGTGCGGCAGAAGAATTGGAGGCGGCTATAGTATATTAGGAAGGGAGACAGCGCTGGACCCGATTATATGGACGCAGGACGGCTGGCCTATTGTAAATAACCTTAAAGGGCCGAGCGTATTGCAGATTATGCCGAGGGTGTCAGAAGCGATTAAGACGCAGATGTCGCATGAAAAAGGCGTTTCGACACAGCAGTCAGAAGGTATAGTGACTGATACGGTCGGTGCATTTCAAAACGGTTTGCCGAAGGATTTCATAACTCCCAGACCGCCGGAAAAGGACGGCATAAACTTCCGTAATGGCAGCCTTATCCTCAAGGCAAGCAGTTCTCAGCTTTCCGATGTGAGTGCAAGGAATATACTTGTAAGGCGGCAGAGCGCATTTTGCTTCAAGACGGAAGCTGATTTGCGTATACCTGAGCTTTCAGAAGGGCAGGAGGCAGGTATAACCTGTTATTATGATGAGAATACGTGGGTGTGCTTCTTTATTTCAAGGGACGCGGAGACATATTTCTTACAAGTTAAGGAGCATATAGGCAAGGAAGATATTGTGCATGAGAAAGAAAGGCTTGTTGACCGGACGGGTAATAACCCAGACGATATATCACAGCAAGACAAATCATCGGAAGTTACATTACCGGAAGGTATGATACTCACGCTGGGAGTCAATGCAAAATATCTGAACAGAAGTTTCTATTACAGATGGACGGAAGAGACCAAAACGGTCAAAGAGCTTACTAATGTATATTATTTATGCGACGAAGGCATTTCCATGGGTAAGCGTTTCACCGGAGCTATGGTCGGAATGTATGGATATTCCGGTGGTGCGGATAAGCCGCTATATATGGAATTTACAGATTTCAGGTATGAAGAGCAACCGTCGCAGACAGAGGCAGATAGAAATGAATGAAAAAGTTTCAAATTCGGTAGTTTCGTTTTTAAAGAAATATGTAGACAAAAATAATAAGAATACTAACCGCGATTTGTTATTGCATGGCAATATGATGCAGGCGATATTGACGCTTGCGATTCCGGTTGTCATCAATAGCTTTTTGCAGACTATGTATAATCTGACGGATACATACTGGTTGGGAAAGCTGGGAACGGAAGAATTGGCGGCAATCAACCTTGTAACTCCGATGCAGAATATTGTCGTCAATTTCGGCTCCGGACTGACGGTAGCGGGTTCTGTGCTGATTTCACAGTATTTGGGTGCAAAGAAAGATGATGATGCAAGGAGCATGGCAAACCAGATTTTTTCCTGTGCACTGATTTTTTCGCTGGTATGTGCCGGATTTTGCGCACTGTTTACGCCTTATATAGTGACATGGCTTGGCGCAGAGGGCGATACATGGAAGTACAGCAAGACGTACTTACAGCTTGTTATTTTAGATATGCCGTTTCTTTTCACTGTAAATATGTATACGGCGATTAATCAGGCGCAGGGCGATACGCTAAGACCTATGCTGCTAAATTTTACCGGAATCCTTTTAAACATGGTCTTGGACCCGTTGTTAATGGTGGCGTTTCATATGGGCGTTGCTGGAGCGGCACTTGCCACAGTCAGCGCTAAGGCGGTGCCTGCGATTATCGCTTTTGTACTATTGCAGAATAAGAATAAGGACGTATATCTGAATTTGCGAAAGCTAAAGTTCGAGAAAGAAAAGCTTAAAAGCATTCTGCTTGTCGGTATGCCGACCGCAATCGGCGGCAGCACGATGCAGTTCGGTTTTCTGCTTATGAGCCGGAACGTGCTTAAATACGGCACACAGGCGATGGCGGCATACGGAATCGGCAATAAGATTAACAGCCTGATTACGCTTCCCACCAACGGAATCGGTTCGGCGGTGGCGACAATAGTAGGACAGAATGTAGGCGCCGGGCAGTATGACAGGGCTGAACAGGGCTACCTTTTATCCAGACGTATAAGCGTTATTTTCTTATTTGTCGGCGGTATGATTCTTTCAAGAATGTTTATTTCGACAGCTATTGTAAAGATTTTTTCCGATGACGCCGAGGTAATACAGATGGCGGCGGATTTCTTAAGTATCATGGCGTTTTGGTGCTTTGCAAATGGAATCCACAATTCTACAATGGGGCTGTTTCAGGGCAGCGGGCACACGGAAGTGACGATGATTATTGACGCCGTCAGGCTTTGGGTATTCAGGTTTGCGACGCTTTATGTCTGTGAAGTGTGGCTGCATATGGGAGTCAGAAGCATATGGTATTCAGTCGTAGTCAGCAACGGACTCTCCGCGCTGTCGCTTTATATTATATATAAGACAGGACTTTGGAAGAAGAAACGGATATAATGTACGTGTTGGCAATGAGCAGTGCATAGACGTAAGATGAAAAAATGGCAGCTTGCTGACAATTTTTTCAGATTGCGGCTATATAGGGCGAAGCCCGCGAATGAGGAAAACCAAAGGTTTTCCGAATGTGCACTGCGGAGATGATATAATGATAAAAGAAAGGAAATGGTGGGAAAATGAAGACGGAAGGATTGGTTGACGGTTTTATGGACAAATTTAAAAATGGTGCATACGGTAAGAATTTTGCAGACAGTAGCGCATTTATCAGCATTAAGAACATGTATGATGCAAGCGAAGATGATAAATACTTAAAGATTATCAGCGATTATATGGAAAAATGCGTCGCGGACGACGGAAGCATGGCAAATAATAGCAAAGATAAGTTTGACGCCATAAATGTTAATTATGCGAAGCTCCTTTTTCTCATGTATGATAAGACAGGCGATGAAAAATATAAGAATGCTATAGAAAATGTTATGCAGGGGTTAAGAGAGTATCTTGATAAAAATGCGGACAAGTGCATGTCCGCGGAAGAACTTTATATGTTGCAGCCCTTCTATACAGAATATGAAACCAGATACGATAAAAAGGCGAAATACGGCGATATAATCAAGCAGTTTGAAAAGGCGGAAAGCCAGCTTGAAGCGGAAGGCAATCCGGTTGACCAGTTCAGTCTATATATGGCGGCGCTTATTGACTCGCTTTCCGTAATGAGTTTTGAAATCTATGAAAAGTATAGACAAATACAGGATATGTTTAAGAGTGCACTTAAGAAGCTTGTAGAAGAGCGTGACAATGAGAAAGAAGTTTTCTCCATAAAAGGCGCGGATAATGTCGTAAACGCAATGGCGGCGTATGCGATTATCAAAGCATGCAGGCTGGGAATTGTGTTGAAAGAAAAGTACGCCCCTTTAGGTATGGAAATAGTTGAAAGCTTGAATAATAATGCAGAAGAGATTTTTAAAGATACCCGCGCCGCCGGCGCTTATATATCAGCATATGGACAATACCTGATGTTTAAGAAGGAGTCGGAAGAAGATTGAATTATTGCTTTTTAATATGGCAAAGTTCAGCACAAATGAATAAAGTAAGGGACGACTTACCTCTTTTCAGGCATGGAGTCCCTTACTTTATTCATTTGTGCTGAACCTACAAAATCCACAAATTTTTTTTAAAATACTTGAAGACATTCCGTATCTATCTCCGTTATATTTATTGAAGCTTGATGAATAGCTATTTGACAGGTCTGTGTATTTATTGCTTTGACCTTGTGAAAATATAAGTATGGCAGACAGAGAGAAGGTGAGATATATAAAAAGGGAAGAACAATTGACAGCGCTGATTGATTCTTACCAAAATCTTGTTTTTTCCATTTGTTATAAGATGACGGCGGATTATTTTGCTGCGCAGGACCTTGCACAAGACACCTTCATATCTGCTTATGAACATCTGCAAAGCTTTGACGGCTGCAATCCTAAAGCGTGGATTTGCAGGATAGCGACGAACAAGTGTATAGATTATATGTCTCATTCCGCAAGGCGTAGTATTCCGACGCAGGACGTCTATCTTGAAAAAGATTCAGAATTAAGTCCCATAGCCGAAACGCCGGAGGCTGTCTATATGGAGCAGGAAGCAAGGGGCGAACTGCTTGATAATTGTATGAGGCTGAAACCGCCATATAACGAAGTGGCAAAGGCGTATTATTATGATGAAATGGACGTAAAAGAGATTGCGGCGAAACGCAACCAGAAAATCAAGACAGTGCAGACTCAAATATACAGGGCGCGCGCCATGCTGCGCAAAATTTATAGAAAGGAGAACAGTGCATGAATAATCTAACAAAATTCAGAAAGAGCGGCAACACAGCGTATCTAAGCGACGAAGAATTGCAAAAGCTGATTGCAGATACAGAGTCAGAGCCGTTATTGCGTCCGCCTAAAAGATTTAAAGATGAAATTTTAGAGCGGATAGACCGCAAAAGGCAATATAAGAAAAATATGCAGTTGTTTTCCTACAGTGTAAAGGTAATCGCAGCGACCGCGGCGGCTATTGGCATTCTGCTTTTTGTACCGGATAATATCGAGCCTGAAAAGACTGCTCGTGACAGGGAGAAATACCTCTTAGAACAGCAGGAAAAGGAAAAATCATATGTTGAAAATCCGGCATGGCAGTTTGATAGGAAGATAAACGAATATTATGACATGTTGAATGACAGATTAAATCAATTACTCAGAATGGAGGTAGATTTTGATGAGAAGGAGAAAGAATAGGTTTTTATTATTTTGCTGTTCATTTGTACCCGGCGCGGGGGAAATGTATATGGGCTTTATGAAAATGGGTTTAAGCATCATGAGTATTTTTATAGCCACGATTGTAATTTCCCAAATTACGAGACTTGGGATAATATCGATGTTTCTAGCGGTTATCTGGCTTTATAGCTTTTTTAACGCTAACAATCTCGGTGGGCTGACTGTGGAAGAATTAAACAGAATGCAGGACAGATACTTATTTGCGGATATTGAGGATACAGGCGCATTAAAGCGGCTTTTATCAGGGAAATTCCATAAAGTTTTTGCCTTTGTGCTAATCCTTATAGGCGCCTCGATGCTGTGGGGCGTGGTATGCGACATGTTGTATGATGTTATGGGAAAAAACTGGTACAACAAGTATATAGCGCCATTTATATATTCAATCAGCACCAATGTTCCGAGAACTATTATCGCTCTTCTGATAATATGGTTTGGCATAAAGCTTATACAGGGAAAGAAAGAAGAGCTTGACGGCACGGAGTCTGATGGTATGAAAGAGTCGAAAGAAATAGAAGAGAAGAATAATATAAATAATTGAGAAACTCTTAGTTGTTGTCACGGGTTTAGTTAGAATGAAGAGTAAGTGGAAAGGAGCTGTGATACGTATGGACGGAGAAAGAAATATAAATGCGGCGGAGGATACAGCTATGATTTCGGGCGGGCAGCTTTCTAAAAAGGATTCAGGCTGCCGCACGCACAGAGTTGGGACGATAACCTGCGGTCTGGTTCTGATAATGTATGGGGTATTGTTTCTGCTGCGTATGGCGCTGCCGATGCTTAACTATGAGATTATATTCAGGCTGTGGCCGGTTATTCTGATACTGCTTGGAGTTGAGATTCTTGCCTGCTCCATAGGCGGCAAGAATGAAGAAAAGAAGTTCATCTATGATTTTCCGGCGGTACTGATTATCATAATGATGCTTTTTATTGCAATGGTTATGGCAGTAGCGGACTTTTGTATGACAGAGCGGCTACTCTATCATTTATAATTCTTCATAGCTGATATCGCGTTTAACAAGAAATTGCCTGATGGCATTGTCCCATAGCGCGTCTACGGATTTATCCATGACAAAGGTATGAAACGACATGCCTGTAATAAGCGTTAAGTCAGTGCCGTCATATTTTATATTAAGCGCTAAGGCACGTATTTGCTGGATTGTGACAGATGTGTCACCATTTTTCAAAATAGACGCCACATAGTCAGGTATAAGATGTAGGGTGAATTTAAAGGCACAGGGAGTATGCTTTCCTTTGATTAGGGAATAGCAGATAGGGCGTATCTGCTTCCATGCGGAGAACTCATAGGGGCGTATTTCCTTGTCTTCCCATTCTTCACTATTATAGAAATTCCGGTTCTGCCGCCCGTCTATCGTAAAAGTATTGTAAGTGCTGATAACGGCTTCTTCCAACATAAATGAGTCAAAGTCTTCCGTGGTTAAGAGTTTTCCCATGAATTGCTTAATATTCGTGATTTTTAAAGATATCATATAGTGTGCGCTCCTTATTTATATTTATCATATTTGGATATTATGTACTCCGGACGTTGGGCTGAATAGTCTATTTCCCATTGCTCGTCTTCATATTTATAACAGTAAATTCCAATATCGGCGGACTGAGTCCAGATATTATAAGTGTCATTTTCCCAGCAGATTCCCCAGAAATCCAATGCCCTTGCCGGATAAAAAGAGAATATCAGAGAGTTGGTTTCGCTTTCATAAATGCTGACCTTAATATATTTAAATGAGGAGCCTGTGTCTTCAGCTTCTTGTATCGCATAATACTTTTCATCATAACTGTAAACTTTATCAAGGGTAAACGAACCCATATATACAGGTGCGTCCGGTTTTCGAAGATTAATTAAAAATATTAATAATAAAAAAGCTGAAAATAAAATACACACAAATAAAAGCGGGGTTTTTATCCGATTTTTCATATGAATTATTCTCCAATCAAAAATAAGTTTGGCAATATTCATTTTGTGATTTTAGTGTATAAGATTTTCTTCCAGATGTCAAACGCTGCGCTTCATTTATTGCCATAACTGGATTTTTGGAGTAATATTTAGGTAAAATGAACGAGGTTGTTATGATAAAAGCACACATCTTTTTAATAATATGCGCATTAACTATGTTAATTACGTCAACTGGCTGCGGAAGTCGTGCGCAGACAGGAGAACCTATTGACAGCGTAAGTGTATCAGAAGAGAACGCTGACGGCGTTAGCGAAATCGAGCATAGCGTTGATGGCACTGTTGACGACGCAGGAACATCTGGCACTGACGGAGTTGACAATGCCGTATGCCCTGAAATATCAATAGTCATGGTTGGCGACATTCTCCTTCATACGCCTGTGGCAGAAAGCGGCGTACAGGAAGACGGCAGTTATAATTTCGACGCTGTTTTTGCTAATGTAAAAGAAGAAGTTGCCGCCGCGGACTTGGCGATAGTCAATCAGGAAGTCATAATAGGTGGGGAAGAGCTTGGAGTATCGGGGTATCCGTGTTTTAACGCGCCATACGAGCTTGGCGACGCATTGGTAGACGCAGGCTTCGACATAGTGCTTCACGCTACTAATCACGCGCTGGATAAGGGCAGTAAGGGGATAAATAACTGCATTTCTTTCTGGAAAAACAATTATCCGCAGATTGCCGTGCTGGGAATAAATGAAAGCGAAGAAGAGCAGGAGAATATATATGTCTATGAAAAGGACGGCGTAAAAATCGCAATCCTTAACTATACTTACGGAACTAACGGTATTCCGCTGCCTGAGGATATGCCCTATGCCGTCAATATGCTTGAAAAAGAAAAAGTGGCGGAAGATATCGGCAAGGCAAAAGAAGCTGCGGATTTTATCATAGTCTGCCCGCATTGGGGGACGGAGTATAGGCTTACGCCGTCGGCTGAACAGGAGCAGTGGACGGACTTTTTTCTGGAAAACGGCGTAGACCTTGTAATCGGAACTCACCCGCATGTGATAGAACCTATAGAGTGGGTGGGCGACGATAACGGAAACGAAATGTTGGTTTACTATTCGCTGGGGAATTTCGTGAATTGGACATCCGGCAGGGGAGAAGGCGTGGCTAACCGCATGGTTGGGGGAATGGCGCAGATTACCGTGACAAGAAATGAAGATGGTGAGGTCTGTATATTAGATTATGGCGTGGAGCCGTTAGTCTGCCATCTAAGAGAAGGGGCAAACGGCGTTACGACGTATTTTCTCTCGGATTATACACAGCAGATGGCGGAAGAGAATATGATTACCGCTCAGGACGCAGAGTTTTCAGCAGAGTATTGCGAAAGCTTGTGCCGTGAAGTCTGGAGCGGGATTTCCCTAAAAAGCAATGAGTAAGGAAAGATATCCCTACTCATTCATCATAATTCGCCCTTTATGGTGGCGGAACACCAATCATAAATCAGTAAGTTCCTTATTAATGCTAAATTCTTTTGAGGTGTCATTTATATTCATGGAGTGGAAATGAATATAGCTAAAAAACATTAATTAATTATCTTAAAAAAAATTACATCTATATAATTATGATTGCTTTCATACCAGTTATGTGCTAGAATATTTGCAAGGACAACCGTGTTGCAGGGTGGGCTGACCTGATATTCCTATGGAATGGAGGTAGATGCCAAGGTCAAAATTTGACCTTGAAAAATCATTTTGATTTTATGGATATGCTGACATTTGGTATATTTCTTTTGGCATTGCTTACATTCGTTTTCACGTTTTGTAAGTAAAGCTACATAGAAAACCACCCCTAAACTTTGACCGAGTGGCGGGGTGGATTTTCTATCTCAAAACTAAGTCAACCCACCTTGTGGGCGGTTGTTCCTTTTATGTAATTACTATATTATACTAACATACATCAATTTATTTTTCAAGGAAAAATGTCAAAAGAATATCATATTCAAAAGATTTTATATTTATACATAACTGGCACACGCTCGTCATATCTCTTTCAAAGTACGCAGTAGTTCGTCCATCATTTCAACGCCGGGCATATGTCCCGTGTTAGCAATAATTTTATAACGAAGACTAGGGTTGTTGCTTGTTTCTACTAACTCTTTTACTGTTGCCGTAGATGCGACGATATCCGTATCCCCTTGTAAAATTACATAAGGAATTTCCACATTACTAAGTTGATTAGAGATATCAAGATTCAATATTTCCTGCCATAAAGAAAAATTTTTCATATAACCGTTTACCATTATCGCCTTGAAATCCTTCATCGTGTAATCGGGACTTGTCATCAACCCTTTTATTATTTGACCGACAGGGGCTTTTGAGCCTGACTTATTCTGGTATGCGTTAGTGTATTTTCGCAAAGAACCTGATATAAGCTGCAATTCTTTCCCCGTAATATTTTCTTTGGTTATGTTCTTTATCTGCGCCAGTTTCTTCGGGGGAATATTGCTTCTTTCTAAAGCGTTCACAACTTCGCCGCATATAAAGACATTCTTGATAATCTGTCCACAGGCTGTCACGGCATGGACGGCATGGGGATTTTGGGCTAAAAGCATGGCGCTTAAAATTGAACCCCATGAAGTTGAAAATATCATAATTTTATTGTCAGGAAACTTCAAACGTATATGTTCAATGAGTTCCGCGGTCATTTTAACAAAATCAGCTATTTTAAAGCCAGCGTCAATCGGATAGTTGTTAATTCCGCAGCCAAGCTGGTCCCAATAAACCATAATAAAGTTATCGGTAAATTCAGGAAATAACCCGCGGCACCCAACTGAAAAAGGTATAGGGGTTCCGGGACCACCGTGCAGCGTTATCACGATGGGGAGTTCCCTCTTTTTCCCTTCTATCAATACTTTCTGCTCGAAGCCGCCGAGGGAAAATGTACATAGTTCGGAAATCTCGTTATTAGCTATAATATCTTTTCTTTTCATCATATTATCCTTTCAGCCTGCTGAGGCTGAGCTTATTATACTATAAAGCCGTTGATGTGTCATTTATATTTGCAGAGTGGAAATAAAAATGAAGTAATACTCATTGACAAAACTGACACTTCTGAATATACTGTATATGTAAATAGATATACAGTGATTGTCATGGGGAGATGAGGAAATGCACATTGTACTGTCAAATAGTTCTGATTTACCAATCTATGAACAGATTAAAGAACAGATAAAAGAGCAAATATTATCAGGAGAACTTTGTGAAAATGAAATGCTGCCCTCTTTACGCCAGTTAGCAAAGGATTTAAAAATAAGCGTTTTGACTACGACAAGGGCATACAACGAGTTAGAAGAAGAAGGTTATATTACCAGCAGACAGGGAAAAGGGTTTTTTGTTATGCCAAGTGGTTCTGATTTGCTTAAAGAGCAGTTAATTAGGGAAGTTGAAAGCGGCTTGAACAATGCGATTGTGGCAGCCAAAAGGGTATCAATGACGGAGGAAGAACTGATAAATTTATTAAAATTACTATTGGAGGTAGCAGATGACTGAGAATTATTTGGAAATTCATAATGTTAAAAAGAGTTTTTCAAATTTCATTTTGAGTGATATCTCTTTTTCCCTTCCGAAAGGGTTTATTATGGGGCTTATTGGTTCTAACGGCGCAGGAAAAACAACAATGATTAAGCTTATTTTGAATATGTTGGAAAAGGAGCAGGGAAAAATTGAAGTTTTTGGACGTGATAATGTTAATAATGAAAAGGAAATAAAGCAGAACATAGGAGTTGTATTTGACAGCAATTTTTTTGTGGATACATGGACAGTAAAAGAAACTGAAAAGGCAATCTCTATTTTTTATAACGAATGGAACCACAAAGTTTTTCAAGATATGATAGAAAAGTTCAGATTGGCTGATAATATAAAAATCGGAGACTTCTCTCGCGGTATGCAGATAAAACTTATGTTAGCTTGTGCATTTTCACACAATGCCAAGCTGCTCATTCTTGATGAGCCAACAAGTAGTCTTGATGCCGCAGCGCGCAATGAGTTTTTGGAAATTTTGCAGGACTATATTAAGGACGGAGAAAGAAGTGTGCTGTTTTCCACACATATTACAACTGATTTAGAGCAGGTGGCAGACTATATCACTTATCTTGAACGGGGAAAACTTATCTATACAGGGAGTACGGAAGAACTGTTGCAAAAGTATGTGATAATAAAAGGAGCGCCAAATCAAATGACAGATGATTTGAAAAAGCATATTCTAGGTATACGTCAGACTAATATGGGGTTTGAAGGATTGGTTGCTGCGGAAACTGCAAGGAAGTATAAAGGTAAATATATTCTTGATATACCAACAATAGATGAAATTATAATCCATATAAACAAGGAGGTTCGGTAATGTCCAATTCACTTAAAATGGCAAGGCTTGACTATTTTGCATTTAAATCACAAATTGCAGCATATGCCGCATTAATTTTGATGATAATCATGTTTGCAGTTATGAGTTCTTCTTTTGTAACATTGATTATAACAGTTTCATGGTTTACCGCGTTGCTGTTGACAAATATTTTTGCAATACAGGAAAAGAATGAATTAGAACGGTTATATGCTGCTTTGTCATTAAATGCGAAAAATATAATATGTGGAAGATATATTTTTACCTTTGTAAATTATATATTAGCGATGATTGTATCCATTTTTATTGGAATAGTGATTTCATTTTTACAAAATAGAGATGTTAATTATGCGGATATTATTTTGGGCATAAGTATTTCTTTGTTTGCATTTACAATAATTATTGGTATTCAAATACCAATATATTTTAAATTAGGTTACACAAAAGCTAGAGTATGGTGCATGTTGCCGTTTGTATTAATAATGGCAATCTGCATTTTACCTTCTTTTATTGATGTGTTCTCAAGTATTGTAATAGGATTGCTAAAAAATCAAATAGTATTAGAGATAATGAGTTTGCTTATCAGTTTTGTTATCATACCTGTTTCATATCATTTGTCTGTAATATGTTGCCAGAAAAGGAGATAAATTCTGTGTTATGACAATGTTAATAGTGTTCTTAATTCTGCTTATTGACCAAACAACAAAATATTATGCGTTTCATTTATTGGGAGAGAAAAGAAAAATTGTATTGATAAAGTCTATTTTGGAATTGCGATATATTGAAAATACAGGTGCGGCATTTGGTTCGTTTGCAGGTGAAAATGTAGCGATTATGGTGACGGCTATGTTTATTATTTTATTTTTACTGTTAATGTATCGAAAACTATATAAAACGGGAAAATATTACAATATTAGACTGGCAATGGTAATTCTCATGTCTGGAGCTGTTGGCAACTTAATTGACCGTATGACACATGGTTTTGTCATAGATTTTATATATTTTGTACCTATTGATTTCCCTAAATTCAATTTTGCAGATATATGTATTGTTTTATCTATGCTTACAATAGGTTATTTATTTTTGTTTGTTTATACAGAAGATGAAATTGAGGGTATTTTAAAGTAGACGACAGAGAAAAGTAAACGGAGAGAAAGAAAATTAACCCAACAAAAATCCCAAATCCTATTTACAAGTGCCGCCACTCATGTTATTATATGTTATCATAAGTAGTAATTAAAACTACATGGAATAGTTGTGGAGGCTTTATGAAATACAAAATAGTAGTAGATAGTTGCTGTGAACTGCCGAAGATTTATAAGAAGGATGAGAGGTTTCAGATAATTCCACTGGGCTTGGAAGTGGGAGATTACAAGATTCTTGACGATAAGAACTTTAATCAGGCAGAATTTTTAGCGCAGGTTGCGAACTGCCCGCTGTGCCCTAAATCGTCCTGCCCTTCCCCTGAAAAGTACATGGAAGCTTATAATACGGAGGCGGAGAATGTTTTTGTCATTACTCTTTCATCGCACCTAAGCGGAAGCTATAACAGCGCGGAAGTGGGTAAGAGCCTGTATATCGAGAATTACGGGGAGAAAAACATCTGTGTATTTGACTCTGAATCCGCTGCAAGCGGCGAGACGCAGTATGCGATAATGGCGGCGGAACTGCAAAATCAGGGTGTTTCTTTTGAAGATACGGTTAAGCGCTTAGAAGCTTTCAGAGATGAGATGAAGACCTATTTTATTCTTGACAATCTGGAAACTTTGCGTAAGAACGGCAGACTTACCGGCGTGAAAGCAATGGTGGTTTCCACGTTGAACATCAAGCCGATTATGTATGGCGACCACGGCGTAATTGCGCAGAAGAGCCAGTCAGTCGGAATGAAAAAGGCGATTACCAAACTTGCCGACATTATGGTTAGGGAAGTGCCGGATATTAAGGACAGAACCCTTATGATATCGCATTGCAACTGTCCTGACAGGGCGGAATTTATGAAAAAAGAGCTGCTTGCAAGAACCGAGGTAAAATCGGTCATCATCATGGATACCGCAGGAGTCAGCAGCATGTACGCCAACGACGGCGGAATAGTGGTTACAATATAGAGAAGTGGATTGGCGAATTAAGCAGCAGTACAATGATTGCCACCTGAATAATCAGGATTGCGGGCATTCCATAGCGGAAATACCAGTGTTTCGTTTTATGGTGGAATAAGAACATACCAATTGTAGTGCCCAAAGAACCGCCGATTAAGGCAATGACAAACAGCGTGGATTCAGGAACCCTCCACGCTCTTTTTTTTGCTTTCAGTTTGTCAATGCCCATAATGGCAATTCCGATTATATTTATGACTGACAAATAAGAAACGATATATGATATAACGTCCACGGATACCCTCTTTTAGTATAAAAACGTAACAGTTACAAGCTGTCTATTTTCCTTCCGTCTCCTGCATCTTCATAGCGCGTACTTTGCTTGCCAGACCGAACAGGTTAATAAAGCCTTCTGCGTCATGATGGTCGTACAAATCGCCTGTGGTAAATGAAGCTATGCTCTCATTGTATAAAGAATACGGCGAAGTAGTTCCCGCTTTGATAATGTTTCCCTTGTATAATTTGAATTTGACTTCTCCGGTCACATATTTCTGCGTAGACTCTATAAAAGCCTGCAGCGCCTCACGCAACGGCGTAAACCATTTACCTTCATATACAACCTGGGCGAATTTGCTGCCCAAATCAGCCTTTAACGCATACGTGTCACGGTCAAGAATCAGTTCTTCAAGCTGCTGGTGCGCTTCATAAAGTATGGTTCCGCCCGGAGTCTCGTATACGCCGCGGGATTTCATGCCGACTACACGGTTCTCTACGATATCGACAATGCCGATTCCGTGTTTTCCGCCGAGTTTATTCAATTCTTTAATGATTTCGGCTACTTTCATCTTTTTGCCGTTTACCGATGTGGGAATACCTTTTTCAAAAGTCATGGTGACATATTCGCCTTCATCGGGAGCCTTTTCAGGAGTCGTGCCAAGCACTAAAAGATGCTCGTAGTTAGGCTCATTGGCAGGATTTTCAAGCTCCAGTCCTTCATGGCTGATGTGCCATAAGTTGCGGTCGCGGCTGTAGCTGTTGTCGGCTGAGAACGGAAGATTGATTCCGTGATTACGGCAGTATTCAATCTCTGCCTCACGGGAATCCATGTTCCACTTATCGTTTCTCCATGCAGCGATAATCTTTAAATCGGGCGCGAGCGCTTTTACTGCCAGCTCAAAACGAATCTGGTCGTTGCCTTTGCCCGTTGCGCCGTGGCAGATTGCGGTTGCACCTTCCTTGCGTGCTACTTCAACAAGCCTTTTAGCAATAACAGGTCTTGCCATGGAAGTGCCGAGAAGATATTTGTTTTCGTAAACTGCATGCGCCTGTATGCAGGGAACGATGAAATCATCACAGAACTCGTCCGTCAGGTCTTCGATATATAATTTGGAAGCCCCGCTTGATAAAGCTCTTTCTTCCAGACCGTCAAGCTCCTCACCCTGTCCGCAGTTGCCGCATACGCAGATTACGTCGTAATCAAAATTTTCTTTTAACCACGGAATGATAACAGTAGTATCAAGTCCGCCGGAATATGCAAGAACGACTTTTTCTTTCATAATAATTCCTCCATTTATGTATTTGTAAAAATAGTATGAAATCAATATACATCAATTATTGCGATAAAGCAAGATGTAATATTGTTCAGACTGATAAATGCTGTTTAGCCTTGCCGACTCCTTTAATATAATAAATCAGCAGTTTCCAACAACCGAGTCCGATAAGATATAAAATTACTCCTATTATAATACAAAGGATAAAAACAGCATACGGATTTTCAACCCCGATAACAGTGATATGGTCGGCGTAGGGAATCCCCATATTGAATAACACCTCAACCAGCTTGACTGTGCCTAAAATAGGGGTAATTATTGCACAAAGAATAAATACCGGAGCGCAAATTGCAAGCGTCGGTATTACAATCAAACCGGAAATGCTTGCAAGGCTGTAGTATGCACATAATGCAAGGATTCTGTTTCGGCTAAAAGAATTACTATTAGCGATTAAGTCTCCCAGATAAGCTTTTGCTAATTCTTTGGCGTCGCCCAGTCGTTCAATAATTTCTTCCGCGGTTTTTCCGCTGTTTTGCAATTCAAGAATTTCACTCTTGATTTCTTTCACAATATCAACACGTTCAGAAACCGGCAGGGGCTTCAAATACTTTTCAATATTTTCAAGATAATCATTCAAAATTTTTTCCATCGTCTTATTCTCCTTTAATCTCATTGATTGCATTTAGTAGGTTGTTCCATTCCTCAGACATTGCAGAAATGTATTCAAGTCCTTTGTCTGTAACGGAATAGTATTTTCTCGGCGGTAAGCCTTCGGTGCTTTCCTGCCATGAAGATGTAACATAATCTTCTTTCATTAACCGCCTGAGCAACGGGTAAATTGTATTCTCTTTGGCGGCAAGAATAGGATACTTCTCTAATGTACTGATAATTTCATATCCATATGACTGCCGTTGCTTTATCATTAGCAGAATACAATATTCGAGTGTGCCCCGTTTGATTTGCGACTTCCAATCATCAATATTCATATATATCACCTCCTGTATATACATCGTACTACACAGTATATTATATGTCAATAGTATATCATAAAATTTTTTTAGTCAGATTAGAACGAGTAGAGATAGTCTGCGGTTGTCCTTCATAGAAACGGAAAAGGCTATTCTCTACTGCTAATAGAGGATAGCCTGTAATCCGGTTTCAGTCCGTTCTTTTAAAATCTTGTTCATTTTTTACTGTTTGTCAGATTCAAGTTCCTGAAGAAGAAAATGCTTCACGTCAGTAATGTGCTGACGAAAACTGTTATTCTTTACGTTTTCAACAGATAAGACACGGAACATTTTACGTTCAAGTTCGGAAATTAGTTTCTTGTTTTTAATGATATAGTGCTGACTATCGCCGCCGACATGGATTCCGTCTATGTATTTATCTGTGATGGGTATGACATCACTGATAAAGAAAATGGATTGTGAGGAAGTTCGCCCAATATGGTAGTAGCAGGAGCGGATATCACGTTCTGGAAGGTTCAGGTAGAAATCCAGACGCTTCTGTCCGGCGCTATCACGGTGGTTTAGTTTTCCCATCGGGATAGCCCAATATAGTTTTTCATGTTCTTTGGACTTGATGAGACAGACGATTGGACGGTGTTTGGTATCGTTCCATGTACCACCGTTATTTTTTATCATTTGTGCAAAACTGGCGGTTGCATAATATAATCCGCGTTCAACCATAGCACTACCTCCGCATTATCCATAGACGTTTTATCAAAGAAAGCCTCCGGCTGTCACCGAAGGCTGATAAACAATGTTTCTCTGCCGCACATTGTGAAGCGTATTTGTATAAACAATGTTTCTCTGCCGTACATTGTGAAACGTATTTGTATAAACAGTGTTTTTATGCCACACACTGTAAAGCGTCTTACAATTCTATTATACGCAGAAATAGTAAAAAATACAATGCCCAAAAATAATTTTTTTGAAATCTTTTTGAAACTTATTTTTTAAAAAAATTCCTCAAAAATATGTAACTGTTTCGTTTCTACGAAATACACCAGAATAAGAGTGTCCTGTTCTTTCTCAAATTTACGCCATCTGTATTCTTTAGAGAAATCCGGCATATACTCTGCGGCAGTCCCCACCGTTTCACAATATTCCAAACATTTAGTTTCAACATCATCTTCCGTATCAATACGGAGTTTAAAATTAATCCCACTGCGCTCAACGACATATATACTGTGGCGCATGCACTCGCCGTGAGGTCCGGTTTCGGTCCGCTCATTTAAAACTCTGTCCATTTCCGTGCTTGTTGGAAGCGCAATTCCCCAATAAGATTCCCTGATTACTTTGCTGGAATCTTCATGTGTGGCAAGCATAAATATTCCTAATGGAATCCCCACAAAAAAGAATATGGGGATGCTTATTTCAATAAGAAAAATAATGATGGTGCTTTTTTCACGTTTGAGTCTGGACATGATAAGCCTCCGTTCCACCCAAGCTTAATTATTAATTGAATTATCAATAATCTCTATTACCCATAATATAATATGTTACACCTTGATTGTCAATAAATATTTATTGAAAAACAATAAAACAATACCCCTTGACATTGCTTTTTAGCAATTGAGCCGTCAGGCTCAATTGCTTTTTACCTGTGATATCATCGAATCAGATAGTAGCTGCTATTTAAATCAAATTCAGGAGGGAAAGCAATGTCAAAAAAACTAATTTACATTAGTAACGAACCGGTAGTTGAAAACAGCGCATTGGAGGAAACCATGATTAACTTAGCGGAAAAATTGGACGCAGAAATTATGGTTAAGGACTTTACGGATGATGATAATGAAAATACGGCTGCGGATATCATTATCCTGTGCGACGGAGTAAATGTACAGGATGAGGCTGTCTTGGCTAACATCGAGAAAAGTTATTTTGCTAATCAGCATATCATCTTGTATAAACCTACGAATAATGAAATCAATACAGTCTATGAAAGGCTGGAAGGAAGGGAATACTTTAGCGCCGTCAATAAGGCATCAAAGCATAGCCTGTTTGGGCTTAAAATGACGGAAAACGGCGTTTGCTATGTGCTTGAGGACCATGATAAACAATCAGAGGAAATATCGGCGAATATGATAGGCTTTTTGGAAGATGAGCAGGAGCTGAATGCACAAGAACTGCAGCTTTTAAATATAAAAGCCCTTGAAGCGATAGGTTCAGATGATGTCAATCTTGCTAAAGTGGCAAAACAGCATGTTCTTACCAAGAGCTTTAAGTTGCAGGGAAAGCCGTGTTCGCTTAGTTATTATATGGTTTCCTGCCATAAGTATGAAGGTAAGGAGGTTGATGGTGGTGAAGACTGGTTCTTTATTCAACAGTATGGAATCTTAAACGGAGCGCCCGGATATAATAAATATTGGGCAGGAACGCGCGTAGATGTCAATGATGATTCATGGTATGTAGGGCAAGGCGAGGTTTGTCTGAACTATGTAGATTATTATAAGATGAAAAACTATATTCCGTGTCCTACGGGTTCAGACAAAGTTTCGGCAGAATTAGTTTATTCGGAACCGCAGGCAATAAACAGCGTGACTTCGTATACTGTTTCAGAATCGGTTGAAGTCGGCGGAACGGTAGGATTTGAAGCCGGCAAAAGCGGTAGCGATGTTGAAGCTAAAGGAAGCGGTTCTTTTTCAGCAGGCGCTAATTTTAGTTCGTCATATACATTTGAAGTGCAGGACTGTACCTGTAAAGGAAATTCCCTAAGTGAAAATAACGCCTCGGCGGAATGGGAATATAAGTTTAAGAGGGCATCCCAAAACAGGACAGCCGGCAAATGGCAGCGTCTTCATGATCCGGCGGCGCTTTCCTGCTCCGTCTTCTCGCCCTTAAATTCATGGGTATGGAAGTTTGATACTAATAAGCGGGACGTTTATAAGAGCTTTACTTCCAAAATGGAAATTGGAATTATGAATACCATCAGCCGCTACAGCGGTTCGCAGTCTCCCAAAAACATTGCGGGAAAATGCGCAGAAGGTGAAGTGAGCGAGACTTCCTTTGATATTACCTTTAATATGCCGCCGCTTTTGGGCGTCGATACCAAAAGCCTTATGTATGAAAAAGACGGCGGCACGCAGAAACTGAACATAGCGGTTCAGGGAACATGGTCTCTTAAAACGGATAAGCTTCCTTCATGGATTAGGGCGGACCAAAATAAAGGCAGCGGAGAAAATGCGGAAGTATTTATATCTGTGGACAAAAATACCGATGAAAAGGAGCGGACGGCAATCTTGCAGATATACAGACTGAAAGATGCCAATCGCGGCGTTACAGACGAATTGGTTGAAGTTAAAGTTATTCAGTCTGCCGGTAAAGTCGGCTAGGAAATTTATCTTAAAATATTGGCGGGTTATGGGCGATAATAGGAGCTGTTGCAAAAGTAGATGAATAGTCTGCTTGAGCAATGGCTTCTTTGCCATGCCTAATATTAGTTACTTAGAACAAAAATCACACTCCCTGTAAAAATTTATGTACTATCTTCAAATTGTGTGATAGAATAAGGAATGTTAGATTGGAGGACTAGTACATATATGTTAAGGGCAATGACGATAGATGATTATGACGAGGTATATAAGCTATGGATGGGAATTAAGGGCTTCGGCATTCGGAGCGTGGACGATTCCAGACAAGGCGTAGAAGCTTTTCTTAAAAGGAACCCATTGACCAGTGTAGTCGATATTGAAGATGGAAAGATTGTAGGCGCGATTTTATGCGGGCACGACGGCAGGCGTGGCTGCCTTTACCATGTCTGTGTAGCGGAAGAGTACAGAATGCGCGGCATAGGCAAAGCGATGGTGGTATTTTGCATGAACGCCTTAAAAAAAGAGCATATAAACAAAGTGTCGCTGATTGCGTTTACCAAAAACGATATCGGCAATGCGTTCTGGAAACAAATCGGCTGGACGAAGCGCGAAGATTTGAATTATTACGATTTTGTATTAAATACGGAAAATATAACGGCATTTAACGCATAAAAGGAATTTACAAAAAGAGTTTCTTATTTTATTATAAAGAGAGTGTGGAAAGGGGCATGACAGTTAGATGAACATCATAGATGGCGGCGTTACCGCGGCAAAAGGATTTGAAGCGGCAGGCGTGGAAGCAGGGATTAAATATAAGAACAGAAAAGATATGGCGCTTGTTTACAGTAAGACGCCGTGCAGGGCAGCAGGCGTATTTACAAGCAATGTCGTTAAAGCGTCTCCGGTAGTCTGGGATAAGGAAATCGTGACGAACTCTCCATGCGTCCATGCGGTCGTGGTAAATGCGGGAATAGCCAACGCCTGTACGGGAAAGCAGGGCTTTGAGTATTGCGAGCGCACGGCAAAAGCGGCGGCAGAATGTCTTAATATTCCGGAAAATTCAGTTTTGACAGCGTCTACCGGCGTAATCGGCATGCAGCTTCCGATAGAGCGCATTGAGGCGGGCGTTAAGGAGCTTGCGCAGCAGAAAAAGGATACTATCGAAGCAGGGCAGACGGCGGCGGAAGCCATTATGACGACGGACACTATCTCCAAGCAGGCGGCAGTCACAATAGAAATCGGCGGAAAAACCGTAACGATTGGCGGTATGTGCAAGGGTTCGGGCATGATTCACCCCAATATGTGCACTTTGTTAGGGTTTATAACTACCGATATTGCTATGTCTAAAGAGCTTATTCAGGAAGCGCTCAGCGAAGATGTAATTGATACTTTTAATATGATATCCGTGGACGGCGACACTTCCACCAACGATACTTTAGTTATACTTGCCAACGGCATGGCGGGGAATCCGGAAGTTACTGAGAAAAATGAAGATTACGAGAAATTCAAAGCGGCGCTTAACTATATAGATACGACGCTTGCTAAAATGATGGCGGGGGACGGCGAGGGCGCAACCGCGCTGTTTGAGACGAAGGTAATACATGCAAGGACGAAAGAAGAAGCGAGAAAGCTTAGCAAGTCCGTTATCTGCTCTAATCTTACCAAAGCGGCGATTTTCGGGCATGATGCCAACTGCGGAAGGATTTTGTGCGCGCTCGGATATTCAGGCGTAGAATTTGAGCCGGAGAAAATACAACTGTATCTTGAGAACGATGAAGAGAGCATTCAGATATATAAAGACGGCGTATTTACGGATTATGGCGAAGAGACCGCAAGCCGTATTCTTGCCTCTCCTATGGTCAGGGCGCTTGTGGATATGGATATGGGTGAAGCAGAGGCGACGGCGTGGGGCTGTGACCTTACCTATGATTATGTTAAGATTAATGCGGATTACAGGAGTTGATTGAGTAACCAGAGTTCAGACGAACTGAATAAAATAAGGGGTGACTTACCGCTTTTCAGGCATGGAGCCCCGTTTTTATTCAGTTCGCCTGAACTCGTGGCAGCATACATAATTAACGAAAGGAACTGAAAGATATAATGGAACAAAAGGAAATGTCGCAGATTATGCAGAAGGCGGAAACACTGATTGAAGCCCTGCCTTATATACAGAAATTCAACAGGAAGATTATCGTCGTGAAATACGGCGGCAGCGCCATGAGCAATGAAGAACTGCAAAAGAATGTGATTAAAGACGTGACGCTTCTTAAACTTGTCGGCTTTAAGCCTATTATCGTCCACGGCGGCGGCAAGGAAATCAGCAGATGGGTAGGAAAAATCGGCAAAGAGGCGGAGTTTGTCAACGGTCTGCGCGTAACCGACGAAGAGACTATGGAAATTGCTGAAATGGTGTTAAATAAGGTAAATAAAAGCCTTGTCAGCATGGTTCAGGAGCTGGGCGTTAAAGCGGTAGGTATCAGCGGCAAGGACGGCGGGCTGCTAGAGTGTGATAAAAAGTATGTTGACGGCAAGGATATTGGTTTTGTCGGAGATATTAAAAAAGTCAATCCCAAGATACTGTACGACCTATTGGAGAAAGATTTCCTGCCAATCGTAGCGCCTATCGGACTCGATGATGAGTTTGGCACCTATAATATCAACGCCGACGACGCGGCGTGCGCCATTGCTAAGGCGGTATCTGCGGAAAAACTGGCGTTCCTTACGGATATAGAAGGACTTTACAGGGATATTAACGATAAGTCCACTTTTATTTCGAGACTGACGGTTTCTAAGGCGGAAGAACTTATAGACGGAGGCTGTATCGGCGGCGGCATGCTCCCTAAACTGACAAATTGCACCGACGCTGTGCGAAACGGCGTAGGCAGAGTTCATATTCTGGACGGACGGATTCAACATTGTTTGTTACTTGAGATTTTTACAAACCAAGGTATAGGTACGGCGATTATATCTGACGATGATATTTAGAAAGGATAAGGAACAATCATGACAATGCAAAAATACATCGACGAAGCCGAACAAGCCCTTCTACATACCTACAACCGCTATCAAGTAGTATTCGACAGGGGCGAAGGCGTGTATCTTTATGATGTGGAAGGAAAGAAGTACCTCGATTTTGTATCGGGTATTGCGGTTTTTGCGCTGGGCTATCAGAACAAGGAATATAATGACGCATTAAAAGCCCAGATAGACAAGATAATCCATACTTCCAACTATTACTATAATGTACCGGCGATTGAAGCGGCTAAGAAGCTGCAGGAAGTATCCGGCATGGACAGGGTGTTTTTTACCAATAGCGGCGCTGAAGCCGTCGAAGGTGCAATCAAGGCGGCAAGAAAATATGCTTACCTTAAAGACGGCGCCACAGACCACGAAATCATCGCGATGAATAATTCGTTCCACGGAAGGACCTATGGGGCGCTCTCAGTGACGGGCAATCCGCATTATCGCGAGCCCTTCGAGCCTATGATTGGGAATATCCGTTTTGCAGATTTGAACGATTTTGACAGCGTACTTGCCAATGTAAATGATAAAACATGCGCAATTATATTTGAAACCGTACAAGGTGAGGGCGGCTTATATCCTGCGGACGAAGCTTTTATGAGAAAAGTTAAAGAACTCTGTGAAGAGCGTGACATTCTTCTTATTCTTGACGAAATTCAGTGCGGCATGGGAAGAACCGGGTATATGTACGCATGGCAGAGGTTTGGCATAAAGCCCGATATTCTGACGACGGCGAAGGCTCTCGGCTGCGGCGTGCCTGTCGGCGCATTTCTGATGACGGAGAAAGTAGGCGCGCATTCGCTTGTAGCGGGGGACCACGGCTCGACCTACGGCGGCAATCCGCTTGCGTGCGCGGCGATATGCAAGGTGCTTGAGCTTTTTGAAAAAGAGCATGTGCTCGAAAATGTAAGGGAAGTCGGCGCATATTTGGAGACGCAGCTTGATAAATTAGTGGAAGAGTTTGATTTTATAGAAACAAGACGCGGCGTAGGACTGATGCAGGGGCTTGTATTTAAAGAACCCGTCAGGGACATTATAGCAAGGTCGATAGAAAGCGGTCTGGTTTTAATCAACGCCGGAAGCAATATTATTCGTTTCGTGCCGCCGCTTGTTATTACGAAGCAGCATGTAGACGAAATGATTGACATTTTGCGAGGGAGCCTTAAATAAGGCTATGGAATAGGAGAAAAAAGTGAGATTAAGAAATAGGGTTATCGCTGTTTTATTAGCGGTATGCGTGGTCGGCGGAGTCGGAGCATACGCCGCTGCCAATAGAATAATGGAGACGAATCCGGAGGAAGCAGTAGAAGAAGCTGACGAATCTCTTTTCGGGCACAGGGAAACTCTGTATTTATGGTATACGGACGAGGCTTTAACGGACTATTTAAACAGCGTGGCGGTTGCGTATAATGAACACCAGCAGGAAGCGCGTATAATTCCGGTTTATACGTCAGGTTCGGAATACCTTGAGACGATTAACCGCACATCTTTGCAGTCGGAGCAGGTTCCGGATATGTATATTGTGGGGAATGACTCGCTGGAAAAAGCATATCTGGCGGGACTGGCTTCTGAGATTATGCCGCCGCAGGGCAGCGATGAGCTGGAAAATCTTTTTCCGGAATCATCAATATATGCCATAACATATCATGGAAGGCAGGTTGCTTATCCATTCTACTTTGAGACAAGCTCTTTACTTTATAATAAAACTTATCTGGAAGAATGGGCGTATTCGCAGATTGAAGCCGAGATGGACGCTGCGGAAGGCGAGGCGGCGCAGGCAGCGATAGAAGAAGCAGGGAGCGGAGAGAATATAGATACGGCTGACATGGCTGGAGAAGATTTTGATATAGAAGAAGCAGTGAGAGTCAGGGTGGAAGAAACGCTTCCGCGCACGATTGACGACATTCTGGGATTTGCGGATTCGTATATTGCGCCGGAGCAGGTTGAAGCCATATTCAAATGGGACGTGTCCGATATTTTTTACAATTACTTCTTTGTAGGTAACTATATAGATGTAGGAAGCATGACGGGCGATGATGAAGAGTCAATCGACATATATAATGAAAACGCTATCAACTGTATGAAGGTCTATCAGGACTTGAACCAGTTTTTCTACATTGAAACTGGTGAAAGCAACTATTCGGACGTTATACAGGATTTTATTGACGGTAAAATCGTATACACCGTAGTGACGACCGATGCGCTGGCAAAAATAGAAGCGGCTAAGGCAGAGGGAGACTTCTTATATGAATATGGGACTTCGATTATCCCTAATGTAAATGAAGAACTTGCTTCACGCTCCTTATCGGTGACTCAGTGCGTAGTTGTCAACGGCTACTCGATTCATAAGGATATTGCTAACGATTTTGCCATGTTTTTATCCTGCTATAATGAAGATGATTTATATGCCAGAACCGGAAAAGTGCCGGCGCTTAGCGGAGTCAGCTTTGAAAATCAGAATATTGACTCCTTTGTATTGGAATATGAGAAATCCGTTCCCGAACCTAAAATGATAGAGACGAGCAATTATTGGGTAGAAATGGAAATCGCCTTTGAGCGTATTTGGAACGGCGAAGACGCCAATATGGAGTTAAAAGGATTATCGGAAAAAATCATGACGCAGATAAAGGGCGAGCAGTATACGGAAGATTATATTGAAATGCCGGAGGAAGAAGAGCCTGAAATTCTGGACGATGAATATATAGAAGAGCCGCCTGAGATGAATATTGTAGGATAAGGCTTGTATATTCCCTTAAAAAGCGGAAACAATTATATTGGAAACCGGCATTTTAAGGGGGTTATAATATGATAGGATTCTTTATCGCTCTTCTTTCGGGAGCGCTTATGAGTATTCAGGGAGTTTTTAATACGCAGGTTACTAAGTCGTCAAGTATCTGGGTGGCAAATGTTTTTGTACAGTTTACGGCGCTTTTGGTCTGCCTGTGCGCGTGGCTTGTCACAGACCGTTCTTCTTTTGGCGCGCTGTTTAAGGTGCAGCCTAAATATATGCTGCTTGGCGGAGCTATAGGGGCGTTCATTACCTATACCGTTATTAAAGCGATGGACGCGCTCGGACCTGCTAAGGCGGTTATGCTTATAGTCATTTCGCAGCTTATCGTCGCATATTTGATAGAACTGTTCGGGCTTTTTGGTACGGAAAAACAGCCTTTGGAGATGCGTAAGATTATCGGTATGGGAATTGCCATTGTAGGAATCGTTATTTTTAAGTGGACATAAGGGAAAATTTATTTTAAAATAGAAATACGGTGCATAGCGGGGACTTCCTAAGTCTCTCATTGGTATGAGGGACGGAAAGGAACTATGCAGATGTTAAAAATTAAAATAATAGTAAAAACAGTGATTTTTCTGCTTTCTGTGGTAATGCTGACTGCGTGTACCGGTAAGGAAGAGCTTGCTTTTGAGCTGGACGGGCAAAGTGGAGTACAGGAAGCGGAATATGCTGCTGGTGCGGGCGATTCATCTTATGAATTAGGGCTGTTGACAGAGGCATCGGCAGGTGAAGAAACTGCGGATAGAACCCTAACGGGTGCAGAAACCGTGGGCGCAGCGCAGGCGGATACGCCAGCCGTGATTTATGTACATATATGCGGAGCGGTGGTTAATCCGGGAGTGTATGAGCTTGACGAAGGCAGCAGAGTGTTTGAAGGAATAGAGGCAGCAGGCGGATTTAGTGAAGATGCGTCTACGGATTATGTAAACCAAGCGCAACCCCTTAAAGACGGACAGCGGCTTATAATTCCAACGTTGGAAGAAGTTGAGGCAGCAAAAGAGAGCGGTCTGTATAAAGAACCGTGGAGTGCTACGGATACGGGAAATTCGGATAGCGGCGCAGCCGCAGATATGGGAAATCCAGACGCTGCGGACTTAACAAATTCCGACGGACGCATAAATATCAATACCGCAGGCGAGAGCGAGCTTAGCACCATAGACGGTATCGGCGCGGGCAAGGCGGCGGCAATCGTTAAGTACAGGCAGGAGAACGGTAACTTTCAATCCATTGAGGACATTATGAAGGTAAGCGGTATCAAAGAAGGAACATACGCGAAAATTAAAGATAAGATAACAGTGAAATGAAAAATAACGGCAAAACAGATACAAAATGGTAGCAGAATAAATATTGTGGAAATATAGGACAGAGGTGCGCGATGGCAAACAGGGTATTGGTTGTTGATGATGAGAAGTTGATTGTAAAGGGAATCCGTTTCAGCTTAGAACAGGACGGCATGGAAGTTGACTGTGCATACGACGGAGAGGAAGCTTTGGAATACGCAAGAAACAATCGGTATGATATGATTTTGTTAGACGTTATGCTCCCTAAACTGACAGGCTTTGAAGTATGCCAGCAGATACGTGAATTTTCAAGCACGCCCATTGTCATGCTTACGGCAAAAGGCGAGGATATGGATAAAATTCTGGGGCTGGAATACGGCGCAGACGATTATATCACTAAGCCTTTTAATATTCTGGAAGTGAAAGCTCGCATTAAGGCGATTATGCGCAGAACCGGCAAAAAGAATGAAGAAAATGCTGCTGCAAGGACAATAGAAAGCCGAGGTATGCGGTTAGATTTGGACGGCAGACGCGCCTATATTAACGATAAGGAAATAAATCTGACGGCAAAAGAGTTTGAGGTGCTTGAACTGCTGATGAAAAATCCGAATAAGGTATATAGTCGTGAAAAACTGCTCGATACCGTATGGGGAAGCGATTATCCGGGAGATGTACGCACCGTAGACGTACATATAAGAAGACTGAGGGAGAAGATTGAGGAAACGCCGAGCGATCCTATGTACGTTCATACAAAATGGGGAGTTGGGTACTACTTTGCGTAAATTAAAGAGTTTAAAAAAGCTGCAATTCTTACGCAGCCTTAAGATACGTATATTTCTAATTGCATTTTTAATAGGCTTCTTGTCCTGCAATATGATGAGATATGCTATTTTGCAGAATTATGAGCAGCGGGCAGTCAGCCTGCGTATTTCTGATGTTCAGACACAGATGAATATTCTTGCTAACCACCTTATTAATTACCGCTATTTACAGGGAACGGCGTCCGAGGCTATCGAGGCGGAGCTTAGTATGCTTTCAGATTTGTACGACGGGCGTGTTCTGATTATCAATAATAATTTAAGGGTAATCAGGGATACATACGGTATCAGCGAGGGCAAAACCATCATATCGGAGGAAGTTATCCGCTGTCTCAAGGGCAATAATATCAGCAATTATGATTCTGAGAATAATTTTATCGAAATGACTGTGCCGATTGTAGAAATAGTGGAAACAAATAAGGAGGGCGCAGACTCTAAAAATCTTGAACATGAATATTCTGCGCGCGGCGTTATGCTAATTAGCGTCTCAACAGATTATATTGCTACGACAATGGACATTTTGAACAGAAAAGCTATTGTTATGGAAGTTATAATTATTCTGTTCATGTTTGCCGCCTCAATTATCGCCGCCTTTATTATTGTCAGACCGTTTGAAAAGATTACGGCGGCTCTAAGCCAAGTAAAAGCGGGTTATAGCAATGAGCCGATTTCTGTGACCGATTGTTTGGAAACGGAGCATATCGGTGATGCGTTTAACGAAGTTATTAGTCGTATGAAGGTGCTGGACGATTCAAGACAGGAGTTTGTGTCCAATGTCTCACATGAACTGCGCACCCCGATTACGTCCATTAAGGTGCTTGCCGATTCCCTGCGTGTTCAGGAAGATGTTCCGATAGAGCTGTATAAAGAGTTTATGGAAGATATCGCTAACGAAATAGACCGGGAAGACGAGATAATTAACGACCTTCTCGCCCTGATTAAGATGGATAGAACAGACGCTGACCTTAATATATCGCAGGTTGATATCAATGCGCTAGTAGAAGTCATTATGAAAAGGCTCCGTCCGATAGCACTGAAAAAAGATGTTGAGCTTGTCTATGAGAGCGTAAGACCTGTGGTGGCGTCTGTGGACGAAGTGAAAATTACGCTTGTAATTACGAATTTAGTCGAAAATGCGATTAAATATAATAAAGAGCATGGCTGGGTTAAGGTTACGCTTGATGCGGACCATCAGTTCTTTTCCATAGTAGTTGCAGATTCCGGAATAGGTATTCCGGGGGATTCCATAGAGCATATTTACGAGCGTTTCTATCGGGTTGATAAGTCGCATTCTAAGGAAATCGAAGGCACGGGGCTTGGGCTTGCGATTACGAGAAGCGCGATACTTAAGCATAGGGGTTCGATTAAGGCGGTCAGCGAAGAAGGGGAAGGGACGACGTTTATTGTGAAGATTCCGTTGACTTATATTGCGGTTTCGTAGAGCGGACTTTGGTGAAAGGAGAGTATGATGTCAGGCTTTAGGAAGGTTTTATTTATGCTGCTGCTCATAGCTGCACTGTGTTGTACATCGGCATGTGGCGCGGATACGGCGCAGGAAAGCACAGATGGCAGGGAATATAGCATATATTATGTAAATAATGAAGAAACTAAGATTTTTTCTAAATCATATATGACGGTGACTGAGGACGGCAAGGAACTGCTTGACGAACTGATAGGGCAGCTTGGCGTCATATCGGAGAAAATGGAGTATAAGGCTCCGCTTTCCAGCGATTTTGCTGTGTTGGGGTATACATGGGACAGTGGAACCCTGACGCTTAATTTTGACGAACATTACAAGGAAATGGACAGTATCAAAGAGATTTTGGTGCGCGCGGCGATTGTCAGGACACTGTCGCAGGTGAACGATGTGAATTATATTTCTTTTACCGTGAACAACGAGCCGCTTATGGATAACGGCGGTGCGGCTGTCGGAAATATGTCTGCGGATATGTTTATAGATAATGAAGGAAATGAAATAAACACTTATGAAAAAGTCAACCTGCATCTGTATTTTGCCAACGAAAACGGCGACAGGCTGGTGGAGGAGAACCAGAGGAACGTAGTGTATAACAGTAATATTTCCATAGAGAAGCTTGTGGTGGAGAAGTTGATTGAAGGACCGAAGGCAGCAGACAGTTATCCTACTATCAACCCCGAAACCAAAGTAGTAAGCGTGTCGGTAAAGGATAGGATATGTTATGTAAACTTAAGCGATGCGTTTTTAACCCAGCCATATAACGTAACGTCGGACGTGACGATTTATTCCATCACCAATTCGCTTGTGGAGCTGCCCAACGTCAATAAGGTGCAGATTTCCATTAACGGCGATACCTCTGTGTATTATAAAGAGAGCGTGAGCCTTACGACGTTATTTGAAAGAAATCTGGATTTAATTAATTCCGCAGCCGCGGATAATTGAGTGATTGCGATGTTCATTTAGTCTAAACTCTGGTTGATGACATAAAGTTTCGCAGCTGCTTGTATAATGAAACATGAGAAAGGAGATATATTTGAGAAGACCGATTTGTATTATCGGACTTGCCTTTGTATTAGTGGTTGTCGTATATCTGTATATCAGTCCCTTTCCCGCTGTGTCTTTAGATGGGGTGGACAAAGAGATAGTTACTCTTACAGGTCAGGTCGAAAAGAAAGAATACCGCATTTCTAGCGAAAAAGAAGTTCTGGTTGTTTATCTGAGAGAAATTCAGGTTATAAATCCACAAATAAGCAATGACAATAGTAACAGTTATAGCAATAATAATAGTAATAATAACAATAGCAATGGTAATAGCAGTGAAATTGAAGGCGTAATGTGTTATATTACCGAGGGCGTCGAGCCGAAGACCGGCAGCTATATATGCGTGCGCGGCAAGCTCCGCTCATTTGATACAGCGACAAATCCGGGGGAATTTGACGCAAGGCAGTATTATCAAATTCTTAAGATACAGGCGCGGCTGCAGAATGCCATTATACTTAAAGAAAGTGAAAGTTACAGCAGATTTAAAGAAAGTCTATATAGCTTGAAAAGCTATCTTGCCGCCTTGCTTGACGCCTGCTATGAAGAAGGGGACGCTTCAATTATGAAGGCAATGCTTCTTGGAGAAAAGAGCGGCTTGGATACGGATACCAAGCAGCTCTATCAGTTGAATGGAGTCATTCATATCCTTACTATCAGCGGACTCCACATTTCCATTATAGGCATGGGGTTTTATAAGCTGCTGTGTAAGCTTAAAACGCCGAATTTTATCAGTATTCCGCTTGCCTTAAGCGTTATATACTGCTATGGGGTTATGAGCGGAATGGGTGTTTCGACTTTTCGGGCAATAATCATGTTCGCGCTGAATATTGCGGCGGTTTTGTTTGGGCGTACATACGACATGCTTACGGCAATGTCTGTTGCGGGGATTTTGCTGCTTATAGAGCAGCCGTTGTATATATACCATAGCGGCTTTTTGTTCTCATTTGGGGCGGTTCTGGCAATAGGGCTACTGCGCCCTGTAGTTAAGGAAAGACTTGGCGATAATGAAAAGGTAAAAGAAGTTATGTCAACTACGATATCCATATCCATTGCAACGCTTCCTGTATACCTGTGTTTTTACTATGAGTATCCGCTGTACTCGATATTCTTAAATCTGATTATTATACCGGGCACGAGCCTGCTTGTATCCGACGGCTTCATAACCTGCGCGGCTGCCGTGTGCTTTCTTCCGCTTGGAAAAATTACCGCCTTTCCCGCACATATACTGCTCGCGTTCTATGAATTGTGTTGTAAACTTGTCATGAAGCTGCCGAACAGCCGGAATATTATCGGCGTGCCGGATATATGGCAAGTATTGATATTTATATTAATTTTGTGTTTTGCGACGTATTTCTGTGAAAAATGCACTGTTCTTCAATTTTGGCAGTTTATTTTAGCGGCGTTATTATGCCTTACCATACGCTTTCAAGATGGCTTGCAGATTACGCTCATCGATGTGGGACAGGGCGATAGCATTTATATTTGCGCTGGAGCGGACGGACGTTTCCTGATTGACGGCGGCAGCTCAAGCAAGAGCGATGTCGGAACATATCAAATACTGCCTTTTTTAAAGGAAGAAGGAGCGGACACTTTGGACGCGGTCTTTGTGACGCATATGGACAGCGACCACTATAACGGAATAAGTACGCTTATAGAAGAGACAGGGCAAAACGGCATAAAAATAGAAAATCTGATTTTACCGGATATAGATATGGATTGCAGGAACGAGGAGTATCATAATTTAGAGAAAATGGCAGCCGAAAACGGAATCAGCGTAAAATATATCCATGACGGCGGAAGTATAAGAAGCGGCAGGCTTATCCTTACATGTTTGCATCCTAAGCAGAGCGAATATGCCGAGGATACCAACGCCGCGTCGATGGTGCTATACCTTGAATACGAGGCGTTTACTGCGCTTTTTACAGGCGATTTGGAAGGAACGGGCGAGGACGCGGTGAAGGAGAGGTTGAAAGATTATATTATTGATAAAAATGATAGCGGCAGCATGAACATTACCGTGCTAAAAGCAGCGCACCACGGTTCAAGAAATTCCATGCAGGAAGATTTTCTTAAGACGATTTCTCCACAGATAACCTTGATTTCAGCGGGGCGGGATAACAGATACGGACACCCGCACGAAGAACTGCTTGAGCGCGTCGAAAATGCAGGCAGCAGGATATTTAGAACTGATTTAGGCGGAGCCGTCACGGTTACATATAATAACGGAAGGGTGAGAGTGGAGTGTTTTTGTGAGTGAGAAAAAGTAAATGGAATTAAAGTCTAAAGCTGAATTTAAAGTTTAAAGTTGAGATAAAGCGTTTTAGTGGTATTTTGCAGGAAAATATGATAAAATTAAAGGAGATACATACAAAATGAAAATGGAAGTTGATATTTTAATTGACAGAATTACAGACTGCCTGATAGATACAAGAACTGGGAAGAAAGTAGAGACAGAATATCGGATGCGCGAAACACCGATAAGAGCGAAGGACTATCAAGGGTGGAAATTCAACTGGAGTATCACAGAGAAAAACGGGTATGATATATATGAGCTGTTCTTAAAGGACGATGATACGGTTCAGGGTAGAATTTCTGTAAAGGTTGATGGTGGGGTTGCTGATGTGGATATAGTTGAAACTGCGCTGCATAATTATAGCCGCGCGGGAAGATATGAGGGAGTTGGAGCCCATTTATTTGCGATTGCCTGTCAAGTAAGTTATGATGCAGGTTATGATGGTTTTGTGGCATTACAGCAAAAAGTGATTTGGTGGAATACTACAAAGAAAAGCTAAATGCGAGTGTATTTCGTGACAGACGGATGTATATTGATGAAGAGGCTGCACAGATATTATTAGATAAATATATGAGAAAGTAGGTGACAGTATGTTGGCAATGGCTAAAAAATCAACAGACTATACACATGATATTGCCTATTATGCAAAAGACAGCAGATTAACTGAGCAGTCTGATGGTAAAAAGTATGAATGGAGAAAGATGATTGAACTTTCAAAAGAATTAGACAGACCACTCACTGATGCAGAGGCAGAGAAATTTAGGATTGAGTAGTTTTGAGTAAGTGAAAATTGACTTTTTCGCTGTCTATGTGTTATAATTTCTTAAACAACTGAATAGTGTTGATGTCTTCAGGGCAGGGTGAAATTCCCGATCGGCGGTTACAGTCCGCGGGCGCGAAAGCGCGGGGTTTGGTGAAATTCCAAAACCGACGGTATAGTCCGGATTAAAGAAGGTGTATTGAGATTGTCAGAATAAATCTGATTATGATTTTGTACACTTTTTTGTCAAATTGCTCTGTTGGCATTTACAATACACCTTAAATTTTAACACCTGAAAGGCATTCAGATACTTTCAAGTGTTAATTTTTTTAAGGAGGTATTCCAATGAATATTAGTAAAACAAAGAAACTAACAACAATAGGTATGTTATGTGCACTTGCCTATGTCTCAGTGGTTGTAGGGCGTATACCACTCATTCTTTTTTTGAAGTATGATCCCAAAGACGTTATTATAGTGATTGGCGGATTGATTTTTGGACCGTTTACGTCATTCACAGTAACGGTAATTGTTTCTTTAGTGCAGATGTTCACGATTAGCGGAACAGGAATTTTGGGTTGCATAATGAACATTATTTCAAGCTGTTCCTTTGCGTGTACTGCTGCATGTATCTACAAAAGAAAACATACGCTTGGTGGCGCTTTACTTGGGCTTTTTTGTGGTTGTAGTTGTCAGGTTATAGTTATGATGTTTTGGAATTATTTGATTGCCCCAATTTATATGGGTTATCCGAGGGAAGCCATAGTAGAATTGTTGATTCCGGCATTTTTACCGTTTAATTTAATAAAGGGAGGGCTAAATGCAGCAATAACAATGCTCTTGTATAAACCTATTGTTACTGTTTTGCGCCGTTCAAATTTAGTCGAATCTAAACAAGATTCTAATAAAATGCGGGTAAATATCGGGGTTTTATTGGTGGCTCTGTTAATGATTATAACTTGTGTGCTATTGATACTTTCTTTTAATGATGTAATTTAGGGTAACATGGAAAGAAAATGGAAACGATAAGCGTTTTGGTGGTATTTTGCAGGAAAATATGATAAAATTAAAAAAGTGGATTCAGGGTTTTCTAAACAATTTATACCACTAAAACGGCTATCTTGGCTTATTAAATAATTTATGGAGAAAATAGCAATCATGAAGTCATTAAAAAGAATTATTATCATTAGCGTTTTTTCACTTGCTTTGATTTGTGGAGGCGTATATATTGTTCATATGAAATTAAACGCAGGGTATGATGCGTCAATAGCTATAGTCTGTACTGTACAGGAATACGAAGAAAAATCCAATAATGGTTATTTGTCTTTTTCAGTAGATACTCCTGAAGGTCTGATTATTAAAACTATTAGGGTTGATAGTTCTGAAATGAAAAAAGATTTTGCTTCGGTTGATGTGCAGGAGATAATAGGTCTTCTTATCTTTTTGGAACTGCCTAATCAGATTATTTCAGAAAGGCATTTTGACACCAAAACAATTAATGCTCTCGAATTATTGACAGATACGGATATGTATGATAGTTATTTCCGAATTGTTGATTATTCAACAAAATAATATTTCTAAATATGATACGGTTGCTTATGTGCATTATTCTGATGTCTTGCCAGTGCCGTCCGTGCGGATTTTATAGGGTATTCCGCCCTTTTTATAATAAATCCAGTCATCTTTTATCTTTTCTATTATGCTAAAACAGCATTAAGAAAAATATTGCAATGACTATCGTTATATAATAGAATATAGATAAGTAAAGTATGTATGAATGAAAAAAGAATAATACTATAATTTGCATGAGGATTATAGCCATTTATTAATGAGGAGATGTTTTTATGGCAACTTCAAGCATAACAAAAAATTTTGTTATATCAGGTCAAAGGCAGGTTGAGATGTTTGCCGATGCAATAGAAGCGTCTGCCAATGACCAGACGCCTCCAATAAATGTCAACGCTACATTTTTGACAGATCCGAAGGATATAGCAAAATTTATGGAAAAAAGGAAAAAACAATTCTAAAGTAATGTCAAGCCCCTAATCTAATCTGAGTAAACTGCACCTTCCTATCCGGAGTGAGATGATGGCTTACTAAAATCAGCGTCAGCTCCGGATTGGAGAGCAGGCTCTTTTCTACAATCTCGGCGTTCTCTTTATCAAGGGCGCTGGTGCCTTCGTCAACCAGAAGAACGGAACGTTCATGGATTAAGGCGCGGGCGATTGCCACACGCTGTTTTTGTCCGCCGGAAAGGTTATCGCCATCTTCGCCCACGACGGTTTCTATGCCGTCGGGCAAAGAAGCCAAATCGCCTGCAAGAGCGCTATCATGCAGCGCTTTTTCCATTTGCTCGTCTGTAAAAGTCTCACCCAAAGTAATATTGTCGCGAATGGTGGAGTTGAATAAGAACACATTCTGCTCAATATAGCTCATCTGCTGTTGAAGCTGTTCAGGCGTGAAATCCTTAGCATTTTTATTATCGAAGCGGATAATTCCTGAATAGTCAGGCAGCCAGCCCAGCAAGAGTTTCAACAACGTAGATTTTCCACAGCCGGAAGGTCCGGTTATGGCGTACTTGCCGCCCTTTTTGAATTGCAGGGATAAGTCCTGCAAGATGGGCTGCCCGCCATAGCAGAAACTGAGATTTTCTATGGTGATAGCGTTGTTTAGCTTCATGGGTTCGCCCGCTGCGATTTCAGTATCGTCGGCGTGGACAGTGATATTTTTAAAATAAGGCTTGGCGGCCGCTAAAGACATACGGTGGTCAGCGATAGTGCGTAAGCCATTGGTAATTCCGGCGGTTAAGTTGCTAGCGCTCGCCATAGCGCCTAAGATAATTTTTCCGTTGAATGCCAGTATCACCGTTATTACCTGTTGAATAATTTGCAGGAAAATACTGAAAAATCCGCTCAGACAGGATATGCCGGCTTGCGTATGGCTGCGGCGGTAGTTGGGGGCTTCTATTTGGTCGCTGATGTTATCGCCTTGTTGTAAAAAACGATTGCTACGTCCAAAGGAGCGCAGTACGTCAAAGCCGGACAGCAAATCCTTTAGCTTGTTGACGCCGTCGGCTTCTGCGGCAGCGCAAGTCTCGCCAAGCTGTTCCATGCGTTTGTGGAATAGCTTTGGCAGAATAAGCATAATTACAGCGGAAATAAGCCCTGCAGCCAGCATAATCCAGTGCAGAGAGATTAAGGCAAGAATACACCAGACCACCAGAGCAATATTGCCGACACAGCTAAAAAATGGCGTCCAAGCAAGACGTTCAATCTGTTTGACGTTGGTAGTCAGCCATGTGATATATTCGCCAGTATTTTGACTGTGATAGTCAACGTGACTTTTACTCAATAAAGACAAATATAAATCATGGCGTATCTGGTTATTCATAGTGCGAACTGCCCTTGCTTCAAAGAAGTCCGTTATAGCCGCTATACCTAGATATACGCCATATCCAATGATTTCCGCCATAGTCCAAAGTAAGAAAATGCGGAAATTCAAATTGATTGCCGCGTCAAAAGCCTGCATCATAATAAGCTGTAAAATCACATAGACGCCATTACACAGCAGTCCGAGAAAACAGGCAAGCGTAAGTTTTTTCCAATTTTTCTTTAAATAATAGTTCATGTCGATTTCTCCCGCAGCATAGGGGATTTCCGATATGGCGCGTCTAAAAAGGCGCCCCCGCCAGTGATGAGCCAGCGCGCGAAATAGAGCAGGGGGACAAGAGCTTCGTCCCCGTCCAGCATATAGGCGTGGAGCAATCCGTCTTCTGTTTCCAAATCTATTCTGCTTAGTATCTCTAATTCTGTCAGCGCATTCATTAAGTCTTCTGCCTTTGTTATCTCAAGCCCCATTGCTTTTGCAACCGCCCCCGGCGTATAGCGGCGGCGCTCAAGACGCGGCTTAGTGTGCAGATATTCCAATAGTTCCAGACAATCAGGCGTCGCCAATACGGTAAAGAGTTTACGATACTGCTCATTTTCTGCGAAAAATGGTTTCCAGCCTGTTTTCGGCTCCGGCAAGACAGAAACGAAAGACATATTGTTGGCGCGGATACCTAAAATGGTTCCGTCCTCCGTAGTAATCCGCGTGCGCCGAAGCCAGCGAGCCGCTCCGCTATCCGCCGTATCATCGGACTCGCAGCAGTTTTCGTATCCGCTGATATCGATTGTATCGTCTTTACTATTACTTATAAGCGGTCCGGCGGCAATCCATACTAAGCGGCATAGCTGGTCTATCCGCTGCTCATGGGGAATGGCGGCAGCCCATTGCTGCACGGCTGTCTCTATGTCCACCGCTTTGCTGTTTTCTTTGCCAAAAAGGGCGTCGATGGACACTCCTAATCGTTTTGCAATATCGGGCAACAGCGTGATATCGGGCGCACCGCCGCACTCCCAGCGACTCACCGCTTGGGCGCTGATTCCGACAGCCTTACCCAAATCCTCCTGAGTCAGCCCTGCCGCCTTTCTATATTTAGCAATCTGTTCACCTAAAAGGTTGTTATCCATAATGGCTATGCTCCTTTCCGTATCCCATATCTTCATATTTATGTGGATTTTGGATTTAGCTTTATTGTATCTAAATCCACGCTTGTATGCAACGCATGGAAACTTGAGTAAAAACAACTGTAGCTTGTTTATAATACCGGTGATAGAATAAAAGAAAATAGATAAAAAGAGGTGCAAATATGAAGATATATATTGTTGAAGATGAATCAACTATAAGAATAGAACTGGAAACACTTTTGCAAAGATATGGCTATTCCTGTGAAAGCAGCGACGATTTTGAACATATTGCTGATTTAATCATTAAGGCGGAGCCGAATCTTGTGCTGGTTGACATAAATCTGCCGTTTCAGGACGGCTTTGTTATCTGCAGGCAGATACGCAGGATATCAGATGTGCCGATTATCGTGTTGACAAGCAGGAATACGGATTTTGATGAACTTTTGAGCCTTAATATTGGCGCAGATGATTTTATTTCCAAGCCTTATAATTCGCAGGTTTTGCTTGCCCGTATTCAGAAAATATTGAAAAGAACGTATGAGACTGGAGCGAATGCCCTGCTGTTCCATAAGGGGTTGGAAATCAATCTTTTAAAAGCAACTATGTCATACAATGATAAAGAAGTAGAACTGACAAAAAATGAATTGGGGATTTTGCGGCTGCTTGTCATGAATAAAGGAAGCGTGATACCAAGAGACGCCATTATTGATGAACTGTGGCAGAGTGAGGAATTTATTGACGAAAATACTTTGAATGTGAATATAGTCCGGTTAAGGAAAAAACTGGCGGAAATCGGACTGCCTAATTATCTGGAAACAAAACGTGGATTGGGGTATCGGGTATGAAAATTACGGAATATTTAACAGACAAGTTGTTCTCTATTGCGGTCTGCCTTATAGCAGCTGCTTTTACGGGGTGGATTTTCTATCTGGCAGAAGTGCGGGTTGAATTTATTATTTTAGCAGAGTTTGTATTCTGCGCTGCATTTCTGGCAAGCTTTTTGTGGGATTTTAACCGAAAGGAAAAATATTATAAGGAATTATGGAAGATACTGGATAGTTTGGACGATAAGACCTTGCTTGCTGAACTTATGAAAAAGCCTGCTTTTTTAGATGGAAAGCTTGTATATCAGGTTATTAAAAGCGCTGATAAATTTATGAATGACCGTATATCAGAAGCCGATGCTGCAAATCGTGAATACCGAGAATATGTGGAAATGTGGATACATGAAGTAAAAACGCCGATTACTTCTGCACGTCTTATCGTTGAAAATAATAAGGACGAAACAACGCTGCGGATTGATAACGAACTGAGTAAAATTGAGCATTTCGTTGAGCAGGCGTTGTTTTATGCCAGAAGCACGACGTTAGAAAAGGATTTTAAACTGGAAAAGATAACTTTAAAAGAGTTAGTAAATGAGGCGTTAAAGAGTTATTCAAAGCAGATTATAGAAGTAAATGGAGTTCCGGAGTTTGAAAATTTAGACATATCTGTCTTTGCAGACAGAAAATGGTGTGTATTCATCATTGGACAAATTATTGCCAATTCAGTCAAATATCATAAGGGAGATTTAAAATTGTCATTTAGTGGGGGAGTCTATGAAAATGGCTGTTTTCTTTTGATTTCGGATAATGGGATAGGAATTGCAGATGTTGATATTCCTTACATATTTGATAAAGGGTTTACAGGCGAAAACGGACGTGGAGCGGCGAAATCGACTGGTATCGGTCTTTATTTGTGTCGTAAGCTGTGCAGAAAAATGAATATGGGCATATTGGCGCAAAGCGGGCAGGGAAATGGAACGGCAGTTAAAATCACATTCCCTAAAGACAGTTTTCATAACCTTACATTTTCGTAATTTAAATGTAAGTTAATTTAATGGCAGGAATTTTGATAAGGCTATAAAATGAGGAAAACAAAGGAAGGGGATTGTTATGAATAGCCTGATTTTAGAAGTTTCTGATATCCAAAAATATTATGGTAACAGGGGAAATATTACAAAAGCATTGAACAACATTTCTTTTTCGGTAAGAAAGGGCGAATTTGTGGGAATCATGGGTGCGTCCGGCTCTGGAAAAACCACATTGCTAAACTGCGTTTCTACCATTGATACTGTAACAAGCGGACATATTATGATAGAGGGCAGCGATATAACGCTGCTGCAGGGGAAAAAGTTAGCTGCTTTCAGGCGGGAAAAATTGGGATTTATTTTTCAGGATTTCAATTTACTTGATACACTGACAGCCTATGAAAATATTTCTCTTGCGCTTTCGATCTCAGGCGTTAAAGCGGTGGAGATTGATGAGAGAATGGAAAACATGGCAAAAGCTTTAAATATTACAGAGGTTATGGATAAATATCCGTATCAGATGTCAGGCGGGCAAAAACAGCGTGTGGCGGCAGCTCGCGCCATGATAAGCAATCCTGCACTGGTTCTGGCTGACGAACCGACAGGGGCGTTGGATTCCCGTTCTTCAGAAATGCTGCTTGCCATGCTTGAAGAATTGAATCATAAATTTTCTGCAACAATTCTAATGGTGACACATGATGCTTTTTCTGCAAGTTTTTGCCAGCGCATATTGTTTATCAAAGATGGAAGGCTTTTTAATGAGCTTCACCGCGCGGCAAAGTTAAGAAAAGACTTTTTCAACGAAATAATGGAAGTCGTTTCGGTGCTTGGCGGCACAAATTCGCAGACTGAGGAGTGTGATTATTAATATGGCTAATATAAAATTGATTTTCCATAATACCAGAAAAAATATAAAAGATTATATGGTTTATTTTCTAACATTGACTATTGCGGTCAGTATGTTCTACGCTTTCAATTCTATTCAGACACAACCTGCCCTGCATGAACTGGACGCCACAAAACAGTTGCTTTCTGACCAATTAGGAATTTTGCTTTCTGCATTGTCGGTCATTGTGGCGGTAGTGCTGGCTTTTTTAATCTTATATGCAAATCAGTTTCTGCTAAAGCGGAGAAAGAAGGAATTAGGCATTTATACCCTGCTTGGCATGGAAAAGCGAAAAATCGCGGGGATTTTTGCAGGGGAAACGTTGTGCGTGGGTTTTTTGTCCCTTGTATGCGGTCTTGCTCTAGGTTTTTTGCTTTCTCAAGGGGTGTCGTTATTTTCCCTACGTCTGTTTGCTGTTGACATGGGTAAATTTAAGATGTTGTTTTCCCTAAGCGCCTTAAAAAAGACGGTAGGCTGTTTTGACTTGATTTTCTTTATTGTTATATTGTTTAATGTACGGACGATTTCGGGCGTAAAATTGATTGACTTATTGACTGCTGGCAGAAAAAATGAAGCGTTGGCTATAAAAAGCAATGCAATTCATATTTTGCTGCTTGCTTTATCTATCGTCAGTATTATATTATCGGGAGTTATTTTGGAACATAATGGAATTTTGCCAAGCAGGGAAAATTCATGGTTTCAGATAGCAGTATTATGTCTGGTGGTTGGAACTGTTTTATTTTTCTATTCTGTTTCCGCGGTATTGCTTGCGGCTGTTCAGGGTAATAGAAAAGTATATTTAAGGGGTTTAAATACTTTTCTGGCAAGGCAGATTGGGAGTAAAATCCGCACTGATTTTGTGGTCCTATCTATTGTATGTGGACTGCTTACTGTTGCTATCTGTGGAATTTCTATCGGTATCAGTTCGGCAGTTACAATGAATAAAGCATCTAAAGCTGCCCTGCCTTTTGACCTTAATGTATTGGCACAGACAGATATCTGCGGCGAAACGGATATTGTATCTTATTTGAAAACGCGAAATGTTGATATGGACGAATATGCTAAGAAAATGGAACAAATAAGCTTATATGAAGCAGATATGACATATGGGAAGCTGTTTGATGGACAAGACGTGGACTTATGGCATATAGACAAGGATATTCAGGAAGTCGGGGTGACGGTGATTTCCATTACTGATTTTAACCGTTCCCTTGCGATGCAGGGCAGGCAGGAGTATTCGTTAGGCGACAATGCTTTTCTTATGAACTGTAATTATGAAGGAACCAGACGCTATATAGAGAGATTTTTAGAGAGCCATAAACAGATTGAAATTGAAGGATTTACACTTGACGCGGCGCTAGACGATGTGTTGTCAGAAACATACTATATGACATCGGTAGGAAATAATGATCGCGGTACATTTGTTGTGCCGGACAAAGTAGCGGAAGCTTGTAATAAAGACGTTGACGCTTTGCTTGTCATATATAAGGAAACAACCAATTCAGACGAAGTGCTGCAGAAAATGATTCCAATCGGGTTAGAATGGGAGACGGAAGGATATCGCTATTCAGAAAAAGTTATGTTAAGCGGTATGTATTATGGCGTGGGTGCGCTTATGGTATTCTTATGCTGCTATATCGGACTTATTTTCCTTTTAATATGCGCCGCACTATTGTCCCTGAAACAGTTGACGGAAACGACTGATAATATATATCGGTATGGTTTGCTGCAAAAACTTGGGGCTGACGGAGATATGCTTTATAAGACGCTTTTTAAGCAGGTATCCGTTTTCTTTATCGCGCCGCTTCTTCCTGCGGGTATCTTTTCAGCTTTCGGCATAGGAAAAGTGTGCGTGGTTATAGGGGATTTTATGAATATGCATATTTCCGCGAACTTAGGAATTGCGGTAATCATGTTGCTGATTGTCTATGGCGGTTATTTTCTTGCTACATACTTTGCTTGTAAACGTATGGTGCAGGAAAGGGTGGATATATATTGGCATCCCTAAAAATTCCTAAATTTTATGGCTGTTGAGTTGATTTTGCATTGCAAATAACATATACTATAAGTATATTGAAATGTGAAAGGGGTTGATATTATGGCAAGCACAACAAATTTCAGCGTCCGTATGGACAGCGATATTAAAAAACAGTGCGAAACGCTCTACGGTGAGTTAGGAATGAACCTGACTACTGCTATTAATGTTTTCCTGCGCCAATCGTTGCGTGTTGGTGGTTTTCCCTTTGAAGTAAAACTGGAACAGCCCAACAAGGAAACCATTGCCGCCATGCTGGAAGCAGAGTGGATTGCGCGTGATTCCAGCGTGAAACGCTACTCGGATGTAGAAGAAGCACTTCAGGAGCTAAAGCGATGAGCCGCCGCGATATTGTTTGGACAACACAGTTCAAAAAAGACTATAAGCTGGCATTGAAGCGTCATATGAACATTGATCTTTTAGATGATATCATCAGGGCATTGTCTCGTGGAGAAACATTGCCGGAGAAAAACAAAGATCACGCGCTGTCCGGAAACTGGGAAGGACACAGGGAATGTCATATTCTTCCAGACTGGTTGTTGATTTACCGCATTGAAGGTGATTTGTTAATACTTACACTGTCTCGCACCGGAACGCACAGTGATTTATTTGGAAAATGAAAAATTTCTCTTTTCTCTCAAATTATATTTACTTTTTCCTGCATTCATGTTATTTTCAATATGTATTGTATCTCCGCTAAAGGAGAATAATAACAGGAGGAAATAAAAATGAATAACACAAAAACTTTCAGCATGGTTGTGACAGCCTTGTTTATTGCCATTATTGCCGTCATGACCTTCATTCCCAATGTAGGTTACATTAACCTCATTGTCATCAAAGCAACTCTGCTTCATGTACCTGTCATTGTCGGATCCATAGTGCTTGGACCGAAAAAGGGCGCGGTTTTAGGAGCAGCATTTGGTATTACCAGTCTGATTAAGAACACCTTAGAGCCAAGCCTTTTGTCTTTTGCCTTTTCACCTTTTTACTCGGTGGGCGAAATAGGCGGAAACGGCTGGAGCGTCGTAATCGCTCTGGTGCCTAGAATTCTGGTCGGCGTTATTCCTTACTATGTATACATAGGAATGGAAAAATTATTTAAAGATTTCAAGAAGCGTAGACTTATTGCGATTCCGGTAGCATCGGCGCTCGGAGCATTGACCAATACTTTGCTGGTTATGAATTTGATATACTTCTGCTTTAGGGAAGAGTTTGCAGCGGCGCAGAATATAGCCCTTGAAGCCGTGTATGATGTTATTCTGGGAATTATTGCAGCTAACGGAATCCCGGAGGCTATCGTAGCGGTAGTATTGGGTACGGCAGTCAGTATGGCGCTGCTTAAGATTATGCCGCGGACACAAGAAAATGCAAAACAAACGGCGTAGGAGAGAACTATGTTAAATGGAAAAAATATTATTTTAGCGGTAACAGGCAGCATTGCGGCATATAAGATTGCTAATCTGGCGAGTATGCTCAAGAAACTGCATGCGGATATTACCGTATTAATGACGGAAAATGCGACAAACTTCATAAACCCTATTACATTCGAGACTTTGACGGGGAATAAATGCCTAATTGACACGTTTGACAGAAATTTTCAGTACAATGTGGAACATGTGTCACTTGCTAAAAAGGCAGACGTAGTGCTGGTTGCGCCCGCTTCCGCCAATGTTATAGGGAAAATCGCCTGCGGAATTGCAGACGATATGTTGACTACAACGGTCATGGCATGTAAATGTAAGAAAATCATAGCTCCGGCAATGAATACGAACATGTACGAGAATCCCATAGTGCAGGATAATATAAAGAAGCTTGCACATTACGGCATGGAAGTAATTGCGCCGGATACAGGCTATCTTGCTTGCGGCGATACGGGGGCGGGGAAGCTGCCCTCAGAGCAGACATTGCTTGAGTATATACTGAAAGAGACGGCTTGCGAAAAGGATTTATCCGGCAAAAAAGTCTTAGTCACGGCGGGACCGACTATTGAGAGGATAGATCCCGTGCGCTACATTACTAACCATTCTACAGGCAAGATGGGGTATGCCATCGCAAGACACTGTATGCACAGGGGAGCGGAAGTGACTCTGGTTACAGGCAGAACTGATACGCCAAAGCCCCCGTTTGTAACAATAGTTGAAGTGGAATCGGCAAAAGATATGGCGGACGCGGTAAAAAAATGTTATGATAAACAGGATATAATTATTAAAGCGGCGGCGGTAGCGGACTACCGCCCCGCACATATTGCCGATGAAAAGATTAAGAAAAAAGACGACGAATTATCCATTGCGCTTGAACGCACGGAAGATATCCTGCAGTTTTTAGGCGATAACCGCAAAGAAGGACAGTTTATCTGCGGATTTTCTATGGAGACGGAAAACCTTCTTAAGAACTCCCGCGCTAAGCTTGAGAAGAAGCATGTGGATATGATAGTTGCCAATAACGTAAAGCAGTCCGGAGCGGGCTTCGGGACGGATACTAATATTGTGACGCTGATTACGAAAGATAGCGTCAAAGAACTGCCGATTATGAGCAAGGAAGAGGTTGCAAAGCAGATTATTGATGAAATACTGTCACGAGTTTAGATAAAATGAACAAAAACGGAGCTCCAATGCCTGAAAAGCGGTAAGTCGCTCCTTATTTTGTTCATTTTATCTAAACTCTGGTATTAAAATATAATATAAAAGGAAATATGAAGTATGAAAGATTTTAAAGGTTTTAAAAGGGGCGTAAACTTGGGGGGCTGGCTTTCACAGTGCGATTACAGCACCGAACGGCTGACGCAGTTTATCGTCGAAGACGACTTTAAGAAAATAGCTTCATGGGGCGTTGACCATGTCAGACTACCAATCGATTATAACATAGTGCAGAACGAGGACGGCACTATTAACGAGACAGGCTTCGGCTACATAGACCATGCGCTTGAGATGTGTGGAAAGTACGGACTCAATATTGTTTTAGACCTTCATAAAACGGCAGGCTGGTCTTTTGATAAAGGGGAAAACGAAGTCGGTTTCTTTGTAAAGAAAGAGTATCAGGAGCGTTTCTATAGTCTGTGGCAGGAATTTGCAAGGCGTTACGGAGATGCGGATAAAATAGCATTTGAACTGCTTAACGAAGTTACTGACAAAGAATATTGCGCAGAATGGAATAGAATAGCGCACGAATGTATTCGACTAATTCGGTCAATAGCTCCGGAGACGGTGATTTTAGTAGGCGGATACTGGAATAACAGCGCCGCTGCGGTAAAAGATTTGGATAAGCCGTATGATGATAAAGTTGTATATAATTTTCACTGCTATGATCCGATAGGCTTTACTCATCAGGGGGCGGATTGGGTTGAGGATATGGACCCCGATATGAGAATGTCATACGCAGAAAGTGGCTGGAATAGCGGAAAGTTTATCGAGGTGTTCAAGGAAGCCTTTGATACGGCGCAGAAGAACGGGACAGTGCTTTACTGCGGAGAGTACGGCGTAATTGATAAAGCGTCGAATGAAGATATATTACAGTGGTATAAAGATATTCATGCTGCATTTGAACACTACGGAATCGGCAGATGTACATGGAATTATAAAGAGATGGATTTCGGCTTGTCAGACGACAGATTGAGCGGCATAATCGACGAACTGGTGCAATATCTGTAAAAGTGCGAAAGAAAGGCGGGCTAAAGATGCAGAAACTGAATGAAGAAATAAAATCCGGTCAGTTAAGGCAGTTTTACCTGCTTTATGGAGAAGAAGCGTATCTGCGCCGTCAGTACAGAGATAAATTGAAAGCGGCGCTTGTAAACGACGGCGATACCATGAATTATAATTACTTTGAAGGCAAGGGTATAGATGTGGGGGAAATTATCGACCTTGCGGAAACCCTGCCGTTTCTTGCCGAGCGGCGTGTCATTATTATAGAAAACAGCGGACTTTTCAAACACGGCGGAGAACAGCTTGCAGACTATCTGAAAGAGCCGTGCGAAACTACTTTTTTCGTGCTGGTAGAGCCTGAGATTGACAAGCGCAGCAAGCTTTTTAAGGCGCTTACGGCTAAAGGGCGTGCGATTGAATTTAAAGCGCAGGACGAAAGCATATTGAAACGCTGGATTATCGGCACGCTTAATAAAGAAAACAAGAAAATTACTGAGCGCGATTTGTCGCTTTTTCTGGAAAAGACGGGAACTGATATGGAGAATATCAGCAAAGAGTTGGAGAAGATAATCTGCTACTGCATGGACAAGGATGTTATTACGGGGGCGGACATTGAAGAAATATGTACCAGACAAGTCAATAACCAGATTTTTGATATGATGGACGCCATTGCTGCCAAAAGACAAAAAGAAGCGATGGATTTGTACTACGACCTTCTGACCTTGAAAGAACCGCCGATGCGCATTCTTTTCCTGCTGGCAAGACAGTTTAACCTTCTGCTTCAAGTCAAGGAATTAAAGCAAAAAGGATATCCGGCGAAGGTGATAGGGGAGAATGTCGGTCTGCCCGGCTTCATTGCGGGTAAATATGTAAATCAGGCGTCAAAATTTTCCACGCAATACTTAAGAGACGCCGTGACCGACTGCGTAGAGACCGAAGAGGCGGTCAAAACCGGGAAAATGAACGATGTTTTAAGCGTGGAACTGTTGTTGATAAAATATAGCGCGTAGGAGGAAAACATCAATATGAGAAGTAGAGGCAGTATCATATTTTGGATTATATTATTGATTTGGATTGTCATGAACAGGCGTGTCAATTCACGTAGGAATGATAATGGCAATGGAACTAATATGGATAGAACGCCGCGCATTGATAACAGAACCATGCAGAATAATCCGGCAAACAGGCAGCAGCCTTATAATAAGCAGCAGAAATCACAGCAGCAAAGACCGCAGGCAGCGGCGAAGGCTGACGTGGAAGATACAGAGCCGGAGGCAGGCTCTACTATGGCGTATTTGGAAGAAAAAGCCAGACAGGACGCTATGGAACATGCTAGAGAGAAACGGGAAGAGGCAAGGCGGCTTAATATAACATACGGCGGTCTGCGCGCAGCACAGCGCTGCTATGAGGGCGACAGCGTACCGAGCGACAAAAAGTGTATAGTCTGCTCATACTGCGGCGCAAACAATCTTATTCCACAGGCGGCAAGAGAACGCTATAGCTGCTATTTCTGCAGGGAAGCGTTGTAAAAATTAACAAATATGTCACTTTTTATTCATTTATTATTGATATTGATGTCAAATTATGATAACATTTTAAACAATAAAATATTTTACTGGAAAGGAAGATAAATTTTATGGTTAAACCGAAAAGTTACTTGGATTTTATTGCCGAGGACAAGAGCCTGACCAAAAAAATGACATTGGAAGAATATGAAAACAATGAATTTGCGCCGGAAAATTCAGATGAAACAATTGAAGAAGCATATGACGCATATAAAAGAGTTATGGAAAAATTAAACACTGAGGTATTGATGTGACGTTTGATAAATTTACTGAGATATTTGATGAAAGTGTATTGCCGGAAATACATATGATGGGAAATAACAACCCTTTAATTACGATTAAAAATATAGATATATGCCGCAGGGAAATATATAGGGAGTATGTAAAATTAAACACCTTATACAAAGAGCAGATTTTTAACAAAAGTGAAAAAGTTCTATTGGATCGCCACAAGGTTGCGGCATGTATATGTGGAGCATTTTTAAAAGTATCTGTTTTTCAAAAAGATGCTCTTATTGCATCTCTTAAAGAAACTCGTCAGGCGATAGATCCCGTTTTCTTTTATGTAAATGAATTCATTGCTTTTATAGCGGCAACTAAATTTCTTTCATATTTTATGGTCTCGGAAAAGGAAAAAGAGAAGGATTATGAAGCCGCAGGCGAGATAATTAATAAGTTTCCTTTATTGCCTCCGGTTTCTAATAGTAAGCTGGGGTTTTGGGGTATCACACTCTATAATTTGAGCCAAATAAAAGTCTATGCGCCGGAAGATTCAACAAAATACAGTATTGGTCTTGAACACTATGATATATACAGCTATGCAATGTACTTCTATTGGCTGGAATTATATTTTAAGCGAACTCAACATACAAGCAAGGATAAATAGAGCAATTTTATACAATCCAAAAAGTCTCCATAATCGTATGATACTATCATGCAACCCAATGCAAATATACGATTAAGGAGAGATTAGGAAATGGACTATCAAAATCTATTTGAGCAATTTAGCAATGAGGGGAAATTAATTTTATCGAATACGGAAATCTCTTTTGCGGATATTCCGTGGTCTAAGCACCCAACCTTTGAAGGAGTAGAACTAAAGCATATCGTTACTTCTAAGCAGACAAATGGACAATTCAGCTATCACCTTGTAAGGATTGCCCCGAACAAAAAAATAGGAAATCATGTGCATAAGACACAATTGGAAACGCATGAGGTAATTTCCGGCAGCGGCGTATGTATTAATGCAGGCGCAGAGATAAAATATGAGCCGGGCGTAATATCCATACTGCCTATGAATATGCCGCATGAAGTTAGAGCAGGAGATGAAGGTTTATACATTTTTGCCAAGTTCATGCCCGCATTGAATTAGTGGAAATGCCTTTATGTCAGCGCCTTATAAGAAGTTTTGTAGGCAGTAGGTGTAAGTCCCACATATTTTTCAAAGGATTTTATGAAATGGCTTTGATCACAAAAACCGGTGTTCAGAGCCACTTCTGTTATATTGTCAATCTTGCTTAACATGTGTTGTGCTTTACGAACACGGTTCTGAATTAGAAATTGATGCGGCGTTAAACCAACAGCTTGTTTAAAGCTTCTGATAAAGTGATACTTGCTAATGTACAAAGAATGTGCCATTTCGTCAATACTTAACTTCATTTCGGGATAACGTTCTATCTGTTTTTGCGCTAAATCAATAAATGGTTCCGCAGAATCCGGAAATAAAATACTATCGCATGAGTCCAAGCAATTTAATAATTGCAATATCTGTATATCGGTTAGTTTAGGCTCAGGTATAGAAGATAGTAAATGGAAAATATTATTTTTGATTTTGTCCTTACTATATTCCTTTATGACATTTTTATTGATACATAATGTCAATAGTGAGTACGGATTTTGAGCCTTAATTATGTGCGGTACATATGGCGGAATAGTAAAAGAATTGCTTTTTTCACAGATAGAAGAATTATCACCAATAGTCAAAAGGATTGAACCGCATAAAACTAAGCCGATAGTGAGAACCGAAACATGATTATGCAGCGGATATGAAATTACGGAATTATTGCAAACTATCAATTCAATATTGGCGTTTTTGTCGTACATATATTGAATATTGTTTACTTTTCGCATAGTGGCTGCTCCCTGTTTGAGTGTTTTGGAAATTATATCATGAAAGTATAGAAAATAAAAGGTATTAGAACTCTCAAAACAGTTGCTATTTTGGCACTGTTTAAGTATACTAAATGTAGGTTAATACCATTGGCTTAGGCATAGATAATCTCATACTTTAATAGGGGTAATTCTAATGATAATAGAAGGAAATCCAAAAGAAATCGAAGCTATGGAAGAATTTCATAAAGGAAATCGGCAAAAAGGACTTGAACTTCAGGAAGAATTTGCCGCCAAGTTTCGTGAAGAATATAAGGAAAAAGACCATTGTCCATGTCAAAAAGCGTGTAGATACCACGGTAATTGCAAAGAGTGTGTCGCAATCCATAGAGCACATCAGGAACATGTACCGAACTGTATGCGTTCCATGATAAATTCAAAAATTAAGCTGCTGTCGGAATTAACGGAGCATACGATAGCGCGAGAAATAGAGGCGCCGATGTAATTACATAATATGACAATCGGCAGAGCCAAAACTGCTATTTTCTGCAAAAAATAACCGCTTTCTGCAAGGAATATTGCTATTTTTTGAAAGTATGGTATTATCAAAATAATAGCAGGGGGTGATTAATGTGAAAATTCAACAAACTTTTTGTTGTCAAAGCGCTAATTTTTTGAATATGTCAGAAAGGCATAGAATAGAAAAATCAGACGAAGGGTTAAAGGCATTACGAGAGAGAGTAAACGAATTAAAACCTGAGTCAGATGATATCGATTTTGATAAACTGCATCCGGTAGAAACAAACGAGGTTGAATTTGAACATTACATGAAAATGATGCATTTGAGTAGTTTGACTTTGGGAGAAGGCGGAGACTATGATGTTGTTGATGTAATGAATTCTATCATGGAAACTTATGAAACTCTATATAATCAGATTGTAGAGGAACATGAATATGGAGACCGTCAGGTTTCATACTATATTTCGGGTGCCAGATCATTAACTCTTGAGGAGGATTTAGCAGGACTGGAAAAAGCGTTTGAAAGGCGGTTAGATGACTTAGAGGGGTATATTACATGTAGGCAAACAAATAAAGCATTTGCGAATCAGGGCTATGATGGCTGGCTTGACCGTAGAATAAATAACACGATAGATTTTCAAAGCACGCAAAGAAAAAGCAAAGCAGCAAAACATGATGATTATAATTATCTTGATGATGAATACATTGATACGGCTGTCGCAATGATGAAATTGGCTCGCGAGAACTTTTTGGTATTATTTGATAGTAAAAACTACATAAAGGGAGCAGCAAATGGTATAATTTCAGATATTATGAATAAAAATGCTGATTTTATGGCAAAAACTAAAAAGTTGTTTTCTAAGGATTAATATGTGGGAAATCCGATAGGGAAAAGTCCTCTTGAATTAAACTACGCTTTGATTCAAGGGGATATTTTTTGTTTTTCTGATATTTAGTTGACTAATGCGCTAAAGAAAAATAAAGTATAAAATATAAGAGGAGACTGCTGTTAAATGGCAGGAAAAGAGGAGAAAACAGATGTTCAAAATTGCAATATGTGATGATGAAAATCTTTTTACAGAAGAACTAAAAGAAATGCTCTCCGGCTATATGATGGAAAAAGGTCTTGTTTTTGAAATAGATACATACAGCTCCGGAGAGGCATTGGTAGAATTGGGGCTTGAGGTAGTAAAATATACCGTCATATTTTTAGACATAAACATGGAGAAAGTTGATGGCATCAAGGCAGCAGAAAAGATTAGAGAAGTAAGCAGGGAAGTGTTTATCGTATTTGTGACTGCATATGTGGACTATTCGCTGGAAGGATACCGGTTAGATGTTGTAAGGTACTTGCTAAAGAGCAATGCCAACTTTCAGAGCAAAGTTAATGAATGTATGGATGCCATTATTGATAAAATGAATTATTCCGTGACAAAAAGGGAATTTGATTTTAAGGAAGGCAGAAAAGAAATATCACTGGAAAGATTATTGTATATTGAGAGCAATCTGCATATACTTGAGTTTCATGTTATGGAGGATGATATGAAAGTCTATACCATGTATGAAACATTAAATGTATTTGAAACCAGACTGGCAGAGAATAATTTTATAAGGATACATCAGAGTTACCTTGTGAATGCAAAACATATCAGGAATGTAGTACGTTGCAAAGCGATATTGACAAACGGGGTTGAGTTATCCATACCGAAAGCAAGGTATACAGCAGTCAAGAATAAGTTTATAGCGTGTCGGGGAGAAGTGTAGATGTTTGTTTTAATGCGGAATGTATTATTAATATTTATTGAAGTAACATGTTGTAGTATTTTTTTTGAAACTTTTGGTGAAATACGGCGTAAAGGCTGGATTAATTTAATACAGGGGCTACTATTGTTTGGCAGTATGTGTTTTTATTCATATGGCTTATCTGAACATTTTGTACTAAGGCAGATTGTTGCGATTTTGGTATTTTCAGTATTTATGCTTTGGCATGTTAAAATCAGTTTGAAAAAATCTTTTGCCTTGGCAATACTATTTGATGCATTGCTGTTGGCAATGGATTGTCTGATTTATTTGATTAGCAGATGGTTTTCTTTAAGCAGCGAATCATTAGGAACGCAGTATGCAATTGGACTTACTTTTGTCTCTTTGCTGGCAAAGGTTATATTGTTTTTTATTGTTCTTATTATCAGAAAACAGTTTGGTAAAAAATCAATGGAAATAATGCTGGATACAGAGTGGTTAAGGCTTCTATTCTTTCCGGTCTTTACCATAGCAGCCATTTCAGCAATGCTGCCTGTTTTTGGACATATGCAGACAATAGAACAAGCGAATCTATTGTCAATCATTACATTTGGAATGGTGGTAATGAATATCGTTGTGTTTTATTTAATTAACGATATTTTAGAAAGAGAAGCACAGATGCGTGAAAACAAGGTTTTACAGATTCAGGCGAAAAACCAGTTGGAAATGTATAGGTCTATCTCTGAAAACTTTGATAACCAAAAAAGAAAGACGCACGAATATAAAAATCAGATTTCATGTATAGAATCTTTGCTGAACAAAAAGCAATATTTTAAATTAGAAGAATATGTAAAAAAGATTTATGGTTCTCTGAATAATGAACCGGACGCCATTAACACCAATAATGTAATAGTAAATGCCATACTTAATACAAAGTATCAGGAGGCAGAAGCAAAGGGAATTGTTTTTGTTTTCAGGGTAAATGACCTTTCAGGGCTGAAAATAAAAGATGAAGATGTGGTTACTATCCTTGCAAACCTTCTGAACAATGCCATTGAAGCGTGTGAGACCTGTGAGGATAAAAAGGTAATCAAGTTCAAGTTCGTTAAAGAAGATGATATGATAATCGTTGCTGTAAAAAATACATTTAATTATGATGTTATATACGAGAATGGAGAGATAAAATCTACGAAAACATCAAGTGTGTCTGAGCATGGTGCAGGAATTAAGAATGTATTAAAAATCGTTGAGAAATATGGTGGATCATATGTCATTGAAGATAAGAATAAAGAATTTTTCTTTTCAATTATCATTCCTGCATGAATGTAGTGTAAAATGATTGGTTCTAAAATTATAAAGTCCCATTTTTTGTACATCATATCTGCTATCATGTTTATAACATATCAATTCAACTCAATCAAAAACTTAGTATTGCATAAATCGAACATTTGTTTTATTATATAAATAGAACATCTGTTCTGATTTAAGAACGGAGGCATTAATGAAAAGGAAGAATTTTTTAATGACAATTACTACCATCTTTCTTGTTTTCGTAATTGTATTCTGCCATGCGGAAACGGTGATGAGCCAGAACAAAATAGGAGATACGCAGGTCCGTCGATATTATGACGCTATGGAGGAAGAGTACCGTGCTAATATCGCGGAGGCGCTTAAAGAGAGAGGCTTTGCGAACAGCGGCGTTAATATCAGATGGGTGTCGGACGGTGACGGAATCAGGACTTACACCATAATAATCCATCATAGCGGCATTAATATGTTGGATAATCAGGGCAGAGAAGAATTGTTAAAGGAGTTTGCTAAGTTCGAGTTTGCAGACGAGGAATGCAGCTTTAATTATGAGTTTTTGAAAATATAGTGTAATTACCCGGCATTAATTTATATTTTTCGCAATAGAAGTGAATGACATTTTTCAGGTTTGGGATTATAATACAATAAGAAAATCCGGTCCGGCAAATTTGGACGCGGATATTTCTAAATCATGTTTAACGGAAACGGAGCCGCAAAATGAGACATAATCCACAACCACAGGAAATTTACAGACACTTTAAAGGTAATCTATATCAAATAAGATGCCTCGCGAAGCATAGCGAGACCGGTGAAATGATGGTAGTTTATCAGGCGATGTACGGTGATTTTCAAATTTTTGTAAGACCGCTTTCATCGTTTATGGAAGAGGTTGACCGTGGAAAATACCCCGACGCCATACAGCAGTACCGGTTTGAGATAGCGGGAGCAGACGATGAGCCTGTATTGAATGATGAGCCTGTCTTGAACGACGAGGCGCAGGAAGAACTGAATATTGATCCTCTGGTAATGCAATTTCTGGAAGCGGATACCTATGAACGAAGACTGGAAATTTTAAGTATGCTTCACCCACGTATTAACGACGACATGATTAATACGATGGCTGTTGCCGTGGATATCGAAGTCAAGGACGGGGAAATAGAAGACAGATACGAGGAACTTAAAAACTGTCTCCTTACCTTTAAAAGATATGAGTGCAACAGATTGAGGTGATATAAAACTTACAGCCTGACATACAAGTACCGTATCTGACAGAGAGCTTGGAGAGTCAATAGACAGTCGGATAATAGGAGGTATTGGTATGTCATATGATTTGGAGAGCAGACTGGTTGTAGGGGTTTCTTCAAGGGCATTGTTTGATTTGTCCATTGAGAATCAGATTTTTGAGGCTGACGGAGTAGACGCTTACTGTCGCTATCAGGTTGAGCATGAAGACGATATATTGCAGCCGGGACCGGGCTTCCCGCTTATTAGGGCGCTGCTTAACTTGAATAATCTGCCCGGCAGGGAAGGCTGCGTGGAAGTCATTATTATGTCGCGTAACAGTCCGGACACGTCCCTTCGTGTTTTTAACGCTATCAGGCATTATGGGCTTAATATTACCAGAGCGGTATTGGCAAGCGGCGCATCATTAGCGCCATATCTGGAAGCCTTTAGGACCGACCTTTTTTTGTCGGCGTATGAAGATGATGTACAGAGTGCGATAGATTCTAATATTGCGGCGGGAATTATCTGCAGCGACGGGATTCACACATATGATTGTGAACATCAGATTAAGCAGATACGAATTGCATTTGACGGAGACGCAGTGCTGTTTTCTGACGAATCAGAGCAGATATTTAAAGAGAAAGGGTTGGAAGCGTTTGAGGAGAATGAGCGTAAGAATGCTGATAATCCGCTTAATGCAGGACCTTTTGCGAGATTTTTAAAGATATTATCCGATTTGCAGAAAGATTTCACCACAGACGAGGCTCCAATCAGAACCGCGCTTGTGACCTCAAGGTGCGCGCCTGCGCATGAGCGGGTTATTCGTACTTTGCGGGCGTGGAATGTCAGAATTGACGAGGCGTTTTTCTTAGGCGGAGTACAGAAGAAAGATGTGCTTAAAGCGTTCGGGGCGCATATTTTCTTCGACGACCAGCAAGTACATACGGATACTGCCTCGGAAGTAGTGCCTGCGGCAAGGGTTCCATATAAAAATAGGGAAAATGATAGTAGCTGATGAAACAGCAGAGTACAGTTCGGGAAAGGAATAGTGAATTAAATGAAACTGCTATCAATAGTGATACCCAGTTATAATTCGGAAGCATATATGCGTAAAAGCATAGAATCGCTGCTTATCGGCGGCGACGAAGTAGAGATTATTATTGTAGACGACGGTTCTACGGATAATACGGGGAAGATAGCCGACGAGTATGCGAAGGAGTATCCGAGTATTATTAAAGCGATACATCAGGAAAATGGGGGACACGGAGCTGCGGTTAATACCGGGTTAAATGCAGCGACCGGGCTGTTTTTCAAAGTGGTTGACAGCGACGACTGGGTTAAGGAGAGCGCATACCTCAAGATTCTTGAGAAGCTTGAAGAATTGTCGGGTACTGATACCGCGCTTGATATGCTTATCAGTAACTTTGTATATGAAAAAGAGGGAGAGAAGAAGAAAAAGGTAATGCGATACCACTTTGCTCTTCCGCAGGATAGAATTTTTACATGGAAAGATATCAAGCATTTCCGCAAAGGACAGTATATGCTGATGCATTCCGTTATATACAGGACTAAGCTGCTTAGGGAGTGTGGGCTTAAGCTGCCTGAGCATACTTTCTATGTGGACAACCTTTTTGTATTTGAGCCGCTTCCATCTGTAAGGAATATGTACTATCTTGACGTAAACTTTTACCGTTATTACATCGGCAGAGAGGATCAGTCGGTCAATGAGAAGGTTATGATATCCAGAATCGACCAGCAGATATGCGTTAATAAGCTGATGCTTGATTTTCTCATACAGAAGAAGGCGGAGATAAGGAAACAGCGCAAGATGCGGATTTATATGGAGAATTATCTGGAAATTATTACTGTGATTTCTTCAATTATGCTTATCCGTTCAGGCACCGAGGAAAATCTGGAGAAAAAGAAGGAGCTCTGGGAGTATATCAGGCAAAAAGACTTCTTTGTTTATTTAAGATTAAGATACGGCATTCTGGGAAGTTCAATGAACCTTCCGGGCAAAGGCGGAAGAAAGATATCAGTTGAAGGCTATAAGATATGCAGACGTTTCTTTAAGTTTAACTAAAAAGGGGCTCAGAGAACCTCTGGGCCCGCTTTCCTTTTATTTCTGTTCTGAAAGCTGTGTCTAAAGTTAATCAGTACATCGGACTGATATACTATTACATACATTACTGCCGCCATAATGAAAGCGGTCGTTACATCAAATACCGAATGCTGTTTAATAAACATGGTTGACATAATAATTGATATACAAAGAACAAGGGAAGCAGAACGTATTACTTTGTGTTGTTTAAAATGTCTGCTCTTTGTAATCGCAATGTGGCAGCCGAGCGAGTTATATACGTGAATGCTGGGCCATAAGTTAGTAGGCGTATCAGTCAAATAAATCATATTGACCAACTGCGTGAAAATATTATCTCTTGGAAAAAGATAAGGTCTTAAACGCTGACCATTAGGCCATAAAGTCGAAACTATCAGGAAAATGGTCATGCCTGTAAAAAGGAAGGCACAGCATTTAAAATAATCATCTTTGTCCTTAAAAAAGAAATATAGTATAACCACAGCTACATAAGCAAACCATAATAAATAAGGAATTATGAATACCTCGCAGAACGGGATATAATCGTCTAAGGCAACATGGATAAGTTTATAATGTTTGACGTTGCGCTCTAAATATCCAAACCATGCTAAGTATATGATTCCATATATGATTGCCGGAATTGCATGTTTATATTTAGCTAGATACTTCATTACCGTATTTCGACTCCTTTTCAAAGAAAAATAGTCATTAGGTTCTACCCATGAAAAATATCTTAGCAGAATAGTTGGAAATGTCAAGCAAGAAATTTAATTTTTTGCTTCTCACATGATAAATATATGTGGTTGGATTTAAAATATACTTCCCCATCGGTATGAACCCAGAGCGGAGCCGAGGTTTTTATCTCTATTTTACGGGCTTTGTAAGGAGTGATATGCGGGAACATATAGTGTTTTCCAAAAAAAGCGGTAGGCAGGGCGAGCAGTATTAACGGCTTAGGAATTTTTCCGACAAAGCATATATCGAGCACGCCGTCAGACGCATCGGCATGAGGACAGAATTTGAATCCGCCGCCTTCATATTTATGTATCATAGCCGCGATGAATAAAAAACGCTCTGCGTGGACAGGTTCTTTGCCGTCTAAGTACATATCGCAGGCTATGGATTTTGCCGCGATAAGCTGCTTAAGCGCAACGCCAAGATAAGTTAGCTTCCCAAGTTTTAATTTATTGAGTACGTTTTTGATGCTTGAAGAAAGCGCCTCTTCGCATACGGCGGCGTCGAAACCGATTCCGCTGCTTACTATAAAGTATCTTTTATCAGGGAAATCTGCCTGCGCATATTTGGACTCGGTGCAGTCTGACCTGTCAAATTTAAGCATACCGATATCAACCATATGGGACGATTTGCCGTCCAGAATGGTTTCAAGGGTTTTAAGCGGATTTTTACCGATGCGCATAGCCCTTGCCAAATCGTTGCTTGAACCGGTAGGGATATAACCAATGCTCACTTTGCTAAAATCCCGTATGCCTTGCAGCGCTTCATTAATAGTGCCGTCTCCACCCAGAATGATTAAATTGACGTCTGCTTTATCTTTTGTAAGCTCGTTAGTAATCTCCGCAATATGTCCTGCGTGGGTGGAGAGCATAAGCTCATACGGTATGTTTCTTTCAATAAAAATAGGTTTAAGTTTCTGCCATATGCGTATCCCCCTGCCCGATTGTGACGAGGGGTTGACTATAATATAGTACATAATGTTTTCACCTTTATCCTTAGAGATTTCAAATAACTTATATATACAGTTTAACACGATTTACTGAAACTGGAAAGAAAATATTGCGTCCCTGTCGTTTCTTGTGATATACTTACTCTGGATTTTTATATTATGAGAATATAGGAAAGAAGAAAGGCGGTAAAATTAATGTATTCATTTGACGAAATAAAGACAGCGGACCCGGAAATAGCGCAGGCGATTATGGACGAGCAGGAGCGCCAGAACTCGCATATTGAGTTGATTGCCTCTGAGAACTGGGTAAGCAAGGCGGTTATGGCGGCGATGGGAAGTCCGCTTACTAATAAGTATGCAGAAGGATATCCGGGTAAAAGATATTATGGCGGCTGCGAATGTGTGGACGTAGTGGAGGACTTGGCAAGGGAACGCGCTAAGAAACTGTTTAACTGCGAGTATGTTAATGTTCAGCCTCATTCAGGCGCACAGGCTAATATGGCGGTATTTTTTGCCGTAATGGAGCCGGGCGATACATTTATGGGAATGAACTTAGACCACGGCGGACATCTTTCGCATGGTTCACCGGTAAATATGTCGGGAAAATATTTTAACTGCGTGCCTTATGGAGTCAATGACGACGGCTTCCTTGATTATGATAAAGTTCGTGAGATTGCCTTAGAATGTAAACCTAAAATGATTGTAGCAGGAGCCTCGGCTTATGCAAGGACGCTGGATTTTAAGAAATTCAGAGAGATTGCCGACGAGGTTGGCGCGGTTTTGATGGTGGATATAGCGCATATCGCAGGACTTGTGGCGACAGGACTGCACCCAAGCCCGATTCCTTATGCTCATGTAACTACCACTACGACGCATAAGACTCTGCGCGGACCACGCGGCGGCATGATAATGTCAAGTCAAGAAGTGGCGGATAAATATAACTTTAACAAGGCTATCTTCCCCGGTATTCAGGGCGGTCCGCTTATGCACGTGATTGCGGCTAAGGCTGTCTGCTTTAAAGAAGCGATATCTACAGAGTTTAAAGTATATCAGCAGGGAATTATCGACAATGCACAGGCACTTTGCAAGGGGCTTCTTGCAAGAGATGTTAGAATTGTATCCGGCGGAACGGACAACCATCTGATGTTAGTAGATTTGACTAACTATGATTTAACAGGTAAAGCTGTAGAGAAACTTTTAGACGAGGCGCATATTACCGCGAATAAGAATACGATTCCGAACGATCCGAAGTCTCCGTTCGTGACAAGCGGTATCCGTCTGGGAACCCCCGCGGTAACTTCCAGAGGACTAAATACCGAGGATATGGATAAGGTAGCGGAAGCGGTTTCCGTTGTTATAAAAGAAGGCGAAGCGGGAGTGACGAAAGCGCAGAAAATCGTGAAGGAACTGACCGATAAATATCCGCTTATTTAGAAAATTGACTTAACTTAAGAAAAATCATGAATTTTATTTAAAACTAACTAACATGGAGGACAACATTGTGATTGAAATAAAAATGAGATTTCCGGAAGGCAGGAGAAAAGCGCTGACACTCAGCTATGATGACGGAGTGGAGCAGGATATCCGCCTTATAGATATAATGAAACATAACGGACTTAAAGGCACATTTAACCTTAACAGCGACTGCTATGCGGACGAGGGTACTATATATAAGCCCGGCACCATTCATAGAAGAATGTCTATGAAAGAAGCTACGGAAGTTTATGCAGAAAGCGGTATGGAGGTAGCGCTGCATGGTCTGACGCACCCTTTCCTTGAGCGGATTCCCAAAGCGCTTTGCCTTGAAGAAATCGTTAGAGATAGGGATAATTTAGAGAAGCAGTTTGGTACTATAGTGCGCGGGGCGGCATATCCGTTCGGCACCTATAATGATTATGTAGTAGATGTGCTGCGTATGTCGGGCATTGTTTATGCAAGAACTACAGTCAGTACGGAAAATTTTGATATTCCGCAGGACTGGTTAAGAATGCCCGCGACCTGCCACCATAACAATCCGCGCCTTAAGGAGCTTGCCTCAGATTTTGTCGAGGACAAGCAGGACAGGCACGGAAACCCGCAGTTGTTCTATCTATGGGGGCACAGCTATGAATTTGAGAAAGATGATAACTGGGAAGTAATAGAGCGTTTTGCTTCCTATATCGGCGGAAGAAAAGATATTTGGTATGCGACCAACATAGAAGTATGCGATTATGTGGAAAATTACAGACGTCTGATTTTCAGCTTTGAAGGGACACGCGTATTTAATCCGACGAATCAGGACGTCTATGTAGAAGCGAATGGAGAACTTGTATGTATTCATTCGGGAGAGACGGTTGAATTATAGAGAGGCAGAAAGAGAGGAAGAACGGAAAAATGGTTCACGTAGCAGTTTTAGGATACGGTACCGTGGGAAGCGGCGTCGTAGAAGTAATCGAGACTAATAAAGAGGATATAGATAAGAAGGCGGGAGAACAGTTAAATGTAAAATATATTTTGGATTTAAGAGATTTTCCCGGAGATCCTTATGAGAAAAAAGTGGTTCATGATTTTAATATCATCTTAAACGATCCGGAGGTTTCAGTTATCTGCGAGACGATGGGAGGCAACGAACCGGCTTATACTTTTTCTAAAAATGCTCTGCTTGCGGGTAAAAGCGTATGTACCTCGAATAAAGAACTGGTTGCGAATCATGGACCTGAGCTGCTTAAGATAGCAAGGCAGAATCATTGCAATTATCTGTTTGAAGCGAGCGTGGGCGGCGGGATACCGATTATCCGTCCCTTGAATTATTCGCTGACGGCGGAGAAGATAGATTCTATCACAGGTATTTTAAACGGAACGACTAATTATATTCTTACCAGAATGGATAAGGACGGCGCAGGCTTTGACGAGGTGTTAAAAGAGGCGCAGGAGAAAGGCTATGCGGAGAAAAATCCGGAGGCTGACGTGGAAGGCTACGACGCATGCCGCAAGATTGCGATTCTTTCTTCTCTTATGAAAGGTAAAAATGTAGATTACAAAGACATATATACGGAGGGTATTACAAGAATTACGTCGCAAGACTTTAAATATGCGGGAAAAATGAACCGTTCAATTAAACTCCTTGCCATGAGTAAGGATACCGAAGAGGGATTTCTGGCAATGGTTGCGCCCTTTATGATTTCCAAAGACCACCCGTTATACAGCGTAAGCGACGTATTTAACGCAGTCTATGTACACGGCAATATGCTTGGAGACTCCATGTATTATGGAAGGGGAGCCGGCAAGCTGCCTACTGCAAGCGCGGTGGTTTCCGATGTAGTGGACTGTGCAAGACACCCCGGCAAGACCATTATGTGCTTCTGGGACGAGGAAAAAATCACCCTGACGGATATTGACGATGTAAGACACAGATTTTTTGTACGTGTTAGCGCGGATAAAAAGGAAGCGGCGTTATCGGCGTTTCCTGAGGCTGAGGCGCTTGATGCAGGAATAGAGGGCGAATATGCTTTTGTCACTAAGATAATGACGGAAAAAGAATTTAACGATAAACTGGCTTCTGTCGGCGGTGCAATCAACAGAATCCGTATGGAAGAATAATTCACAGGCTGAGAAAGGGGCATAGTTGCTAAAATGAAGTATATAATAGTTTTAGGAGACGGCATGGCGGACGAACCAATAGAGAGTCTAAACGGTAAGACTCCTTTAGAGTATGCTAAGACTCCGACGATGGATTTTCTTAGTAAAAAGTCGCAGATTGGCATGGTTCACACTATTCCTGAGGGAATGAAGCCGGGTTCAGATACCGCGAACTTGTCTGTGTTAGGATATAACCCTAAGGAGTATTATTCAGGGCGTTCTCCGCTGGAAGCGTTGAGCATAGGCGTGCCGATGAAGGATACGGATATTGCATTAAGGTGCAATATTGTGACCATATCGGAAGATGATGTGCCTTTTGAAGAGCAAACCATAATAGACCACAGCTCCGGCGAGATAAGCACCGAGGACTGTGCCGTTTTGCTTAATGCCGTAAGGAAAGAACTGGAAACGGAAACTTACAAGTTTTATGTGGGAACCAGCTACAGACATTGTCTTATCTGGGATAAAGGAGAGGTATTAGAGCTGACTCAGCCGCATGACGTGCTGACTCAGGTAATCGGACCGCACCTTCCAGAAGATGAGACGTTGCGCAGTATGATGAAGAAAAGCTATGATATTCTGGTAAATCACCCGATTAATATAGAGCGTAAGAAACAGGGCAAGAATCCAGCCAACTGTTGTTGGTTCTGGGGCGCGGGAACGAAGCCGAAGCTTTCTTCTTTTGAAGAAAAGACAGGTAAAAAGGGCATGATGGTTTCCGCCGTTGATTTACTTAAGGGAATCGCCGTAGGCGCAGGCATGGGAGTAGCTAATGTGGAAGGTGCAAACGGCGGCTTGCATACCAATTATGAAGGAAAGACGCAGGCGGCACTGGACGCCCTGCTTAAAGACGGCTATGATTTTGCCTATATACATCTGGAAGCTCCTGACGAGATGGGACATCAGGGCAGCGTAGAACGTAAAGTTCAGGCAATTGAATATCTGGATTCCAGAGTGATAAAGCCTTTAACGGAAGCTTTAGATAAAGAAGGAACAGACTATCGCCTGCTGGTACTGCCGGATCACCCTACGCCTATAAGGGTAAGGACGCATACCTCGGATAGCGTGCCTTATATGCTCTATGATAGCACTAATGAGCTTAATGAGACATGGAATTATAATGAAAGAGAAGGCAGAGATAGCAAGAATTACGTCGCAAAAGGCTATGAACTGATTGAGCATTTGCTGAAATAATAGAAAAGCAAGTAATAAAGATGGAAAAGAGGAACATATCAACAATGAAAAAGGTAGTAAAATTTGGCGGAAGCTCTCTCGCCAGTGCAGACCAGTTTAAAAAGGCAGCAGACATAATCCGTGCGGATAAGGAGCGCAGATTCGTAGTTCCGTCCGCTCCCGGCAAAAGATTTGCGGACGATACAAAAGTAACGGATATGCTTTATGAATGTTATGAATTGGCGGATAAAGGGAAGGATTTTGACAAGCTGCTTAAAGCAATCAAAGAAAGATATCAGGAGATTATCGACGGACTTAAGCTTAAATTGTCTTTGGACGATGAATTTAAGACCATCGAGAAGAATTTTAAGGATAAATCGGGCAAAGACTATGCGGCTTCCCGCGGCGAATATCTGAATGGTATTATTATGGCAAAGTATCTGGATTTTACGTTTGTTGACGCCGCCGAGGTTATTCTTTTTAAAGAAAACGGCGAATACGACGCCGATAAGACCAACGAGCTTATGAGAGAAAAGCTTAAAACTCTGGACTGTGCGGTAATTCCCGGATTTTACGGAGCAAAAGCGGACGGAAGCGTTAAGACTTTTTCCCGCGGCGGCTCAGATATTACGGGCTCTATCGTAGCAAGGGCGGTCAAGGCGGATATTTATGAGAACTGGACGGACGTATCGGGCGTTCTGATTGCCGATCCCAGAATTATATATAAGCCGGAAAATATTGAAGTCGTTACTTATAAGGAGCTGCGCGAGCTTGCATATATGGGCTTTAATGTACTGCATGAAGATGCGATTTTCCCTGTTAGAAGCGAGGGGATTCCGATTAATATCAGAAATACCAATGCGCCGGAGGACGAAGGCACTTGGATAGTTGAAAGCACCTGCCAGAAGCCTAAATATGTTATTACAGGAATTGCCGGAAAGAAGGGTTTCTGCGCTGTAAATATTGATAAAGACCATATGAACTCTGAAATAGGCTTTGGACGCAAAGTGCTTCAGGCTTTTGAAGAAAACGGAATTTCCTTCGAGCATGTGCCATCAGGGATAGATACAATGACGGTTTTTGTACATCAAGATGAGTTTATGCACAAAGAGCAGAAGGTAGTTTCAGGAATACATAGGCTTGCCGATCCGGATTCGATTGATATTGAGGCGGACTTGGCGCTTGTTGCAGTCGTAGGGCGCGGCATGAAATCCATGCGCGGAACTGCGGGCAGGATTTTTTCAGCGCTTGCACATGCCAATGTCAATGTCAAGATGATAGATCAGGGTTCAAGCGAGCTAAATATTATTATCGGAGTGGCAAATGCCGACTTCGAGACGGCAATCAAAGCAATTTATGATATTTTTGTGCTTTATCAACTATAAACTTGCTTATTTTTGTTCATTGTGGTATAATTAGCACATTATGTGGTATGGATCGCATAATGTGCTTATTTTTTACTGTTCTTATACACACTGCTACACCGTCACACCGTTACACTAAAATACTCAGGAGGTTAATATGGCAAGAACTACAGAAAATTCATTAGTATATACTAATGAAAAATGTATCGGCTGCAACAAATGTATATCAGTCTGTCCTGTACTCACCGTTAATTATGCCGTAGAGGAAAACGGAAAAAACAGAATTGCAGTAGATGGGAAACAATGTATAGCATGCGGCGCGTGTTTTGATGCGTGCGAACATGGGGCAAGAAATTATAATGATGATACAGAACGCTTTTTTGCGGACTTAAAGAAGGGGGAAAAGATTTCCCTGCTCCTTGCGCCCGCGTTTCTGGCAAATTATCCCCAAGAATATGCCTCAGTGTTAGGAGGATTAAAGAAACTTGGAGTCAATCGTATTATAAGTATCAGCTTCGGCGCGGATATTACGACATGGGCTTATATTAAATATATTACAGAACATAATTTTACAGGCGGAATCTCACAGCCTTGTCCGGCTATTGTGGGCTATATCGAGAAATATGTCCCTGAACTGATTCCCAGCCTTGTGCCTATTCATTCACCGATGATGTGCGGCGCCATATATGCTAAGAAATATATGAAGATACCGGATAAATTAGCGTTTATCAGTCCTTGTATCGCCAAGAAGAATGAAATCGACGACGCTAACTGTGGCGGATATGTATCTTACAATGTTACCTTCGACCATTTGATGAAATATGTCAGGGCAAATAATATTTCCGGCACGCCGATATCCGATGAGATTGAATACGGACTCGGTTCCATCTATCCCATGCCGGGCGGACTTAAAGAGAATGTATACTGGTTCTGCGGAGAAGATGTTTTTATCCGTCAGATAGAAGGCGAAAGACATGCCTATGAATTTATAGAAGACTATAAAGAAAGGGTTCTGGGCGGAAAAAACCTTCCGTTCATGGTTGACGCGCTTAACTGTGCGAAGGGCTGCTTATACGGTACGGCGGTAGAGCCGGAAAAAGCGCAGGGCGACGATACCCTTTATGAAATGCAGAAGATTAAGGCGGCAAGCAAACGCAACAGCAAAAAAAGCGCATGGGGAGTAAATATGACTCCTAAGCAGAGGCTTGCCGCTTTCAATAAGCAGTTTAGCAATCTGGATATAAATGATTTTATCAGGCACTATACCGATAAATCCGCAGGGGTGAAGGTACAATATCCGAGTACATCGGAGCTTAATGCCATCTTTAACGATATGGATAAGCGCGATGAGAGCGAACGTAAAATCAACTGTTCAGCATGCGGCTACAGAACATGTAAGGATATGGCGGCTGCGATACATAATAGCTGTAATACCAAAGAAAACTGCGTACATTACATGAAAGACGTAATCGGTAAAGAGAAGGAGCTTGCAGAAAACTTGTCCGCTGAAATGCAGCAGAAGAACGCTGAGATTGAAGAACGGGATATTCAGATATCCATGCTTTTAAAAGAGGTTGGAAGCGACTTTGAAAATCTGGATATCTCCATTAATGAGATGACGTCCGGAAATAATAATAACGCGCGGGAAAGCACGGGAATTTCTGCTGACATGAGCAACGTTGTGGAATTTTGCGACGCACTTAAGTCAGAACTGCAGCAAATTCAGGGGCTATTGGTAAAACTGGAAGAAAACAATCTGGAAATTACCGATGTGGCGGAAGAAACTAACCTGTTAGCGTTAAACGCAAGTATTGAGGCTGCAAGAGCAGGAGATTCAGGAAGGGGCTTTGCCATCATTGCCGAGAATATTAAGAAGCTTTCAGATTCGTCTAAGGAAACGGCAAACGACAGTGACAGAAATAAAGAAGAGATTCAAAATTCGATTAACGGACTGCTTAATAATGCCGAAAAGCTTATTTCCGTGATTGACAGCGTAAATTTACGTGTAACGAATCTTGCTTCGTCCACGGAGGAAATCGCAGCGTCGGCGGATATGGTAAGCACTATTTCGGGTAGTTTAAGGGATAAGATGATTAAACTGCAAAGAGGTTAAAAAGATAAGCTGGCTAAACAGCAAAGAGGCTAGTGTGCATAAAGATTAATATGTAATAAACAAGGGCTGTCGCTTTACAGTTTTTATTCGTATGGCGGCAGTCGATTTTTATGTAATTTTTTGATAATTGCCTATACTATCGCCTACTATTAACTGTGAAAAGTAAAGTAATGTCTAAAAAATGGAATAAAATGGTAAAAATTGTAAAATTATGAAAAAATTTAAGAAAATTTGAAAAAATGTGTTGACAAATAAGAATCATATGCTATAATAAAATTACCAACCAACCTCAATAGTAAGGTACTAAAGAACAAGGTACTTAAGATAAACAGAATGAATGCTCTAGATTGAATATTCAAACTAATTCATTCAAATGAGGAACATAGAAATACGAACGACGAAGATGGAGGTATGGACCAATGGATAGTATAGTTTAGAGGCGGATATTAATCGCAAGATTGATATCCGCTTTCTCATGCGTTTAAAAGAAGATATGGGAAGCATATTGTCATTAGTAAACTGCCGCGCGTTAAGTTAAAAAACATGAGCGACAGTTAATTTTTGCCCTAAAATATATAACTATGCGTCAGTTGTTGATTTCCTTTACGTTTGATATGATTGTACCAGCAGAGGCCGATGCAATAAAAATTATCATTTTAGAAAGTTGATAGGAGGACGTTTAGTATGTCAATAGGAAAGGTTATTAGGAAATATAGGAAAATCAGAAACATGACGCAGGAGGAGATGGCGCTGCGTCTGGGTGTGACGGCTCCGGCGGTTAATAAATGGGAGAACGAAAATTCCCTGCCGGATATCACGCTCTTAGCGCCGATTGCAAGGCTGCTTGAGATTTCGCTGGATACGCTTTTGTCATTTCAGGAAGAGTTGACAATGGACGAGGTAACTGAGATTGTCCACGAAGTAGACGCAATGGCTAAAGAGAAACCGTATGCTGAGGTTTTTGCATGGACGAAGAAAAAGCTGGAGCAGTATCCTAATTGCGAAGTGCTTACGCTCAATCTTGCCACATTTTTGGACGCACAGCGGATAGTGCAGGAGATTCCGGTTGCAGCGGACTACGATGAGTATTTATGTTCTTTATATAGCCGCGTCTTAAATAGTAATGACGAGGCTTTGCGCATAAGGGCTGCCGACGCGCTGATTGGCTTTTTCATGAGGAAAGAGCAGTATGATAAGGCGGAAAAATATTTGGAATATTTATCCATACAAAATCCGGAAAGAAAAAGAAAGCAGGCGCAGATTTACAGCGAAACCGGACGGATTAAAGAGGCGTATAAGGCATACGAAGAACTGCTTTTTGCAGACTATGGCAGGGTGAGCATGGAGCTTCATGGAATGTATATGCTTGCGCTTAAGAGTGATGATACAGAAAGGGCGCGCATGCTGCTTGATAAGCAGGAGGAGCTGGCAAAATGCTTCGAGATGGGAGCATACCATGAGATTTCCTGCCGGCTTGAGAGCGTCGTTAAGGAAAAAGACGCAGACGCCGTAATTGAGATTATGGATAAAATGCTCTCCGCCGTGGAAGAGATTGACGCTTTTAGAAACTCTATGCTCTATGAACATATGGAATTTAAGGAAACGAGTGAAGAGTTTAAAAAAGGGCTAAAGGAGAAAATTCGGGAAGGTTTTGCCAATGAAGAAGAGTTCGGATTTTTAAAGAATGATAAAAGATGGCAGGAGATTATCATAAGGCATTGACACGCGCTGCATAATCGTATACAATAATACGAAAATGCAAAGTCAGGAAAAAACAAGGGAGAAAAACACGAAAATGGAAAATGCAGTGGAAAAAAATGCCGAATATTTTGAAAACCGTCCGGTCACAATGAATGAGAAAAATAATCTTCTGGAAATCGAAGAGCATATGTATCAGCTTCAAGATGTTAAAAAGCCGAATGCGTTTAGGAACATGTTCCCATATGATGAGATACCTAAGATACCCTTCAACGATAGGGTGGTTCCGCATAATATGCCTAAGGAAATCTGGATTACGGACACTACTTTCCGTGACGGGCAGCAGTCAAGAGCGCCGTACAGCACGGAACAGATTGTAACAATCTATGATTATCTGCATAAACTCGGCGGTCCTAACGGAATGATACGCCAGAGCGAGTTTTTCTTATACAGTAAGAAGGACAGGGACGCGGTATATAAATGTATGGAGCGCGGCTATAAGTTTCCGGAAGTCACGTCATGGATTCGGGCAAGCAAGGAAGATTTTAAGCTTGTAAAAGAAATAGGCTTGAAGCAGACTGGTATTCTCGTAAGCTGCTCAGATTACCACATTTTCTTAAAGCTGAAAATGACAAGGCGGCAGGCGATGGAGCATTATCTTTCCGTGGTAAAGGAATGCCTTGACGAAGGAATCATCGTGCGCTGCCATCTGGAAGATATTACAAGAGCGGATATATACGGCTATGTCGTGCCGTTCTGCCAAGAGCTTATGAAGCTGTCGGAGCAGTATAAACTGCCGATTATAGTACGCGCCTGCGATACGATGGGATATGGGGTGAACTTTCCCGGCGCGGTTATTCCTAGAAGCGTGCAGGGAATTATCTACGCGATTCATACACACGCCGGAGTGCCGCATGAGTGGATTGAATGGCATGGACATAACGACTTCTACAAAGCGGTCACGAACTCCACGACGGCGTGGCTTTACGGCTGTGCGGGCGTCAATACCTCGCTTTTTGGTATCGGAGAACGTACCGGCAATACGCCGCTTGAGGCGATGGTCTTTGAGTACGCGCAGTTAAGGGGAACTTTAAATGGCATGGATACAACTGTCATTACGGAGCTTGCGGAATATTATGAAAAGGAAATCGGATATCAGATTCCGCCGCGCACGCCGTTTGTCGGTAAGAATTTTAATATCACAAGGGCGGGCATTCATGCGGACGGTCTTTTGAAAAACGAGGAAATCTACAATATCTTTGATACCGAGAAATTCCTGCACAGACCTGTGCTGTGTGCGGTTTCCAATACTTCCGGACTGGCGGGCATCGCTCATTGGATTAATACATATTTCAAGCTTGCCGATGCAGATAAGATTGAGAAGTCCTCCGAACTGGTTGCCTATGTGAAGACATGGGTGGACGCAGAGTATGAAGGCGGACGCGTCACAGTGCTTACGGACGACGAGCTGCTAAAAGTAATTGATGATGGCTGTAAGACGCTTGGTATTACTCTCCCAAAGAACAACAAATAAGTATATAAAAGGGACGGCATGTGTGGAAATATATGCCGTCCTTTCAAGCTTTCTTCATAATAAAATCATAAACCTCTTTTACATGTGCGCCTATGAAAACATTCCGGTGCAATCCAAACTCTTCCCTTGTCGTCGTCCCTGTTAATACGCCGGCAAAATTTACCTGTGCATTTTCTGCGGTTTTGGCGTCTACAAGGCTGTCTCCGACATAAAGAATATCTTCTTTACTTAACTTAAGTCTGTCAATGACCTGAAGCAGCCCGTCGGGAGCAGGTTTTTCTATTTTAACATCTTCCGCACCAATAATTATGTCAACCAAATCAAATACGTTAAACTTATTTAATATTTGTTCAATCCTATAACGAAGCTTGGTGGTAACAATCCCGATTTTAAATCCTTCTGCCTTTAAATTGGAAAGAACTTCTTTTACGTCATCATACAACTGAGTATTTTCTACCATCACAATGTCGGCTTTTTCAATAAAATATTTGGCAAATTGTTCTGCTTCGTCCATATTATCGGTTTTAGTCAATGTCCAAAAGGTATCTTTTAATGACAAGCCGATGGTTTTCCTTATCGCTTCCGTATCTTTTGCGCTGTACTTAAGTTTCTCTAAAGCGTAATTGACGCTTAAAACAATGCCGTTTGTTGAATCGCCTAACGTATAGTCAAAATCAAAAATAATGGCTTTTATCATTTTTTATCTTCTTTCCGCTTCTGTATGCTCCTTATGATACTGCTGATAACCCATATTAAAGATAAGGCTATAAATACAATTCCAAACGTAGTGTTAAAACGCATAATAATGAGCCCTATTATAACGAAAAGCACACAAACTATAATAAATACAGGAATTGTCTTTTTGGGATCATTTGTCGTATAATGAACGCCGGTCTGCGTGCCCTTTACATATAGATTATTCCTTATTTCGTTATTGACGCCGCGGTCTGGCATGATATCATAAGCCGCATTTTTATGCCAGTTTTCCTTATCGTCGATTTTATACTTTTGAGTAACGGAATGCACTTTTCCGTCATTCCAATCGACATTATTGGGGTTTTCGTTTGTATTCTGCATATCTTTTTTATCTCTGTCATTATATTCCAATTCAGTTTACCTCCAAAATTTAGTTTTCAGCTTGTATACAGTGCCTAATATACTGCCGTATATTTATTTATCATTAAAAATAAGTTCAATAATCTTACTTATATATGTTAGGTTAGCAATATCGCCTTCGGGCCATTGACGCGATGTTTCGCTTTTCTTATAGTAAGCAATATACCCTTCATGGTTCTTTAAGCCCATCTTGTAAATCAATGCCACTTTTACATCATGCTTTGTCAAATAATTATAGGTCTGCGGACACAACTGCTTTATCACATCAACTTTGTCGATTACTGCCATGCCATGCTCATTATAAAGGTGGGCGAAGTTTTCCTCATTCACGTAATCGACAGATGCTTCGGCAGGAGCATCCTGTCCGGTGGCGCTCCAGTGGTTTTCCATTGTAAGCTTTTGCACATCGCCATAGAATAAATAAATCTCATCTAAATCAAAAGCGCCGCCAATGTCCCTAAGTATCATACTAAAAGTAATTCCGGTTTGATGCGTCAGATATTCCAGCATTTTTAGGACAAGCTGCTGTTTGTTCTTTTTTTGTCCGGAATTTACGGGCAGACTTACCGGAGCGTTTTCAGAAAGCACATCTCCGTGGACAGCTTGTTCATAAATAATATAACGGTTTTTGCCCTTATGTTTAGCGCGATAGAGCATTTTATCAGCAATTCTAAATAAATCGTCATAGTTAAGCGCGTCGGTAGGATAAGTTGACACGCCGATAGAACAGGTTACTTTTGGCACGTCTTTACGTTCCTTATATGCCCATTCCACATTGTTTCTGACGCTGCGTAAGATCCCACGCAGGTCGGAAAGATAGTTTACGCCCTCCAGAACGATAAATATCTCATCTCCGCCGATTCTGCCTACCAGACCGTTGCCGGCAACCGTCTCTTTTACGATTTCGGATACGGTGGCAAGAACTTCGTCACCCACCAAATGTCCCAAAGTATCATTAACCTGTTTGAAATTATCAATATCCAATATACAGATATTGATATTATGCTTCGGCTTACGATGTAAAAGATTTTCCGTATACTCGATAATCGTCTTTTTGGTAAGAAGTCCGGTTGTTACGTCTTTATCGTAATCGCTGTGCAGGTATTCGCTCCTGACGGAACCGGAATTGTCCAGACATTGAATACAGCCGATAACAATAGGCTCATTATGTGAGTTCAAAATGGTCCGTCCTTTTATAAAATGAATATCACGTTCAGGATTTATGGATTTATCCAGAAAAAGCAGTTTATGCTCAAAATTCTTGGTTCCGTTGGCAATATTTTCATATAAATCATTAAAGTCAGGAATATGTTCCTTTTTTACGAGTTCTTTTCCCAGCATGACCTCGCGGAATTTGCCAAGCGTTCCCCGGAAAGAGAAAATCCTGTTTAAACGCCCGCCGTTAAAAATCTGAAAATAGTCTCGTTTTTTATCATATAAGAAAAGATATTCTTTCCAAATATCCAGAAATTCGTCGCAAATATGGTTTTCATCATAGAGAGAGTCAAGATTTTGGGCAAGACTATCTATATCCAAAATTTTGATTTCGATAAAATCTTTTTCCTCGTCTTCAAGAGAAAATTTGGAAAACTCGGTCAAAACATGGTGATACTGCTTATCTACAGACAGTAAACGAATTACAAGCATGGTGGAGTTATCAAAACCAAGCTGTGTAAGCGCTTTTTTTAGCGGCTCTAAATCTTCCGGGTGTATGTTTTCAGCAAGAGACGCATAATTTTCAAAACCTATGTATTCATAAAAGGTCTTATCAGCCCTGATAATCTGCAGCCTTTCATCAATAGTAGCAGTGATATTATATAAATTCGCCATTTGTCATACCTTCCTTCAATATGAGCCACATCATGAGATGAATATTAATATATATAATTCCTATTATATTTATTGTACGTTATTTTGGAAATTAAAACAATATTTTTTCCAAACTTGCGGCAATTTTTTCTTTATAAAAAGAGCGTAAGAGCAAACCGCATGTATTTTACTCTGTCCAGTGCTCAAGCTCATCAACCGAATAGGCGCTTGTCCAGTGATAAGGCTGTAATTCCTTTAATTCTACAAATTTAATTTCATTATCTGTGGTTGTTACCGCGACCTGCACATCTTCACCCCAATAGCGCAGTCTTTCCTGACAAATTCCGCAAGGCGACAACACCCTGTATGGAGAGTCCTCATCATCTCGGACAAGGCACATACAATGCGTCACTTTTTCATTGTATTTGTGGGCTTCAAGCATGGCTCCAAGCTCAATGCACACGACTGCGGACGCATTGGCAGTCTCAATGGAGACGCTTGTATAGTAATTCCCTTTGGAAGTGTGGACGACTCCTGCACCGCCCCAGCCGACAGGATACCTTGTTTCTATCAGCGTGGCAGCTCTTTTATACATTTCGTTTTCTATTTCGTGATATCTCATAAAACCTCCATTGCAGACCTATTTGGTATCGTGTGACGGCTTCACTCATCTTTTAGATAATCCCAGAGCAGAATATCCGGCTCATCATCTACGCCGTGCATATAACAACCGTCTGTATAGCTGTCATTATACCGCTCCCATATCTGTAACGAATACCAGCCCAGCTTGCTTTCATCTTCATCAGATTTTTTATAATAAATAATGCGCATGCGATATATTTTATCGTCTATAACAAAGTCATAAGACGGCGTCAGGATATTTGTTATTTTTCCGTGGTTCGACCAACGTTGAAATGTATCGCTTAATTCATAATCCTCATTCCAACCCGGAAATTCGTCTATGAAACGGTCTATTTTTTCATCAAAATTATCGATTTTACTTACGGCGTAAGGAGAAAACATATCTTTAATTGCATCGGCGTCTTTTCTGTCTATGGCGTCAATCAGAAAGGCAATCGTGTCCTGCGCGTCTGCATAGACAGGGTTGACCGTCCTTTTTTCAGAAGCGCCGCAACCCGTTATTCCTAAAATCATCATAATACATATTAAAATGGCTGATATCTTTTTCTTCATAGGTATTTTTCCTTTCAAAATCAAATGCCGCTCCGCGTCGCTTGATTTTCCTTTGCGGTTATTATATCATATATTTATAAGGAAGCGTATAATTTTTAAGCAGAATAGCTAAAATGTGAGGTGGATAAAAATGTATCGTCATATTGTGCAGTATTATGAAACGAATAAAATGGGGATTACGCATCATTCAAATTATATTCGCTGGCTGGAGGAAGCCAGAATTGATTTTCTTTCACAAATCGGCTGGAGTTATGCCAAACTGGAAGAAGAGGGGATTATTTCTCCGGTAGTGTCAGTCGAATGTAAATATATGAAAACGACAACGTTTATGGATGCTGTTGACATAGAGGTGAGCGTCAGGGAGTTTAAGGGCGTGAAATTAAAGCTTAAATATATTATGAAAAATAGCAAAGGCGATACAGTGTGCGAGGCGGGTTCAGAGCATTGTTTTCTTAATGAAAAGGGGATTCCGATAAAACTGCATAAAGAATATCCGCTTTTTTATAATGCGCTGATAGAATGTTGTTCAGAATGATATGTAAGGACAAAAAATGTGCAATGCACAAACAACATATTGACATGGCAAATTGCTAATAATATAATATAGTAGAAGAAGGGAGCGGATTTTATGGCAACAACTAATATAACGATGCGAATGGATACAGGGGTAAAAGCTCAGTTGCAGGAGTTAATGTCTGAACTTGGGTTAGATATGACAACCTTTTTTACTATGGCGGCAAAACAGGCAATCAGAGAGCAAAGAATACCATTTGAGATTTCAAGAGATGTTCCTAATGCGGAGACAATTGCGGCTATAGAAGAGGTTAAAATGATGAAACAGAATCATTCTATTGGTAAATCTTATACGGATATTGATAAAATGATGGAGGAATTATTGCTATGATTTATACCGTAAAAAACTGGCAAATGGCGAACAATTACCAGAGAAGAATAAAGACCATTCTCTCAGTGGCGATTACATTGGATGCAGGGAGTGTCATATTACACCAGATTGATTATACAACATCAATCCAAATGCCAATATCCCTCATTTCAGAGTTGGAAACACTCTTATAAAAGCGCTGTGCTTCTTCGTTGGCGGCGGTCAAGGCAACCAGTGTGTTAATATGCCTGTCTTTTAGAATTTTCAGTAAAGCTTCTAACAATCGTTGCGCTACCCCTTGGTGTCTACTGCTTTTTATAACGCAAATCCAATCAAGATATGCCTTTTTTGAACCGTCAAAGCGGCTTGCAATAAGTGAGGCATCAATCCGACCAATAACCGCACTATCATTATATGCCAGCAGAGAAACAGAGTCGTCGAAACTCTTGTCTTCAAAGCTCTTTTCTACAGCATTAATATAGGCGTGATTGATTTCCCAGCCCCAGAAATTTTCCTCTTCGCGTAATCTTCTCTCAAAATCCAAGACGTCAGGTATTTTATCCTTTGTATAAGTTTGAATTTCTAACTTCATATGGCGCGTCTCCGTAACTTCTAAATTTATTTCAGTAACTCAAGCTCAATTTGTTCTTTTACCAATTTGCCATTATTAAATCTCAAGATGTACGCATTTGATGATTTATTACATTTAATATAACTTATTTTACCATTTATCTCTACAAACGCCGTATCCGATTCCATCGCCAATCCCGACAGCTCTTTTTCCCTTAGCATTTCGTCAAAGCTTGCTTTGCGCTGTTCATAGTGTGGACAATATACATATTGATAAATGTTTAATAGATTGTTTATCCAACCATAGCCTATTTTGCCATCACTCCAAAAGATTTCACTATCACTATGTCCGCAATTAAACCAACATATTGCACCGGCGCTTATTCCCGCTAAAACAGCCGTATTTTTTAAATATATTTCTTTCAACTTCTTATCAAGTCCATACTTTCGCCAGACTTCCATCATAAAAAACGTATCGCCGCCGCCGACATAAATAATATCAGCCCAAGCCAAAAGTTCATCTACTTCATTCTGCGTATATTCTTTTGTGACTAAGCACAATTCCCCTACATTACAATTCAACGGCTCAAATGTTCTCTTAATATTGTCAATATACTCTTGTGCATCTTTACTTGCCGTCCCGATAAATAAAAAATTATGCAGCTTTTTTTCGTTCATATTCACAATATATTTATTAATAGCATAAGTTGACTCTAAATCGCCGCCTGCTATTGCAACAATTCTTCCCATAGCAATACCTCGCCAATGCTGAGTTGTTATACTTCATTATTTTATATGGTATAGAATAATTTTGCAACATAAAGCAGCTTTTATTTTATCCTGTTTTTGTTGTAATAATAATTTGAAGTGTATATAATATTATGTGAGGACAGAAATGTTCTTGTTGGTGTTTCTCCACCAAAGGCGATGAAGTGAGAAACGATAACGGGGGCTGTCGCACTAAGTACTTAGTGCGACAGCCCCATACTTTAATCAACTGCGGAAGATGGGACTTGAACCCACACGGTGTAACCACCACAAGATCCTTAGTCTTGCTCGTCTGCCAGTTCCGACACTTCCGCTTACGTTTACAACGCAAGTAATATCTTACTATTTCATTATCAAAAAGTCAATACATTTTTTGAGTTTTTTTAAAACTGTAGTAAGCTGCTTTACAATTCTTTTAAAAAAATGGTATAATTAAAAATACTATTATACAGTATTATAAGGGAGATTATAATGTTTTGGAAGAAAAGACACAAAAGCATTAATAAATATACCATAGAGGATATTGATATTTTAGTTTTGGGTAATAGAGGTTCGGGTAAGACCAGTCTGCTGGCTACTACGCTTTATAATATGAATGAATCATTGCAGACAAACGGCGTAGTTTTTGAACCGGCAGACGAGGAAACTGATAAGCGGTTAAAAAATTCTATATCTGAAATAGAGAATATGTTTACTTCGAAAGGCAGCGTTGAGGTCGGAGAGGGAATTGCGGGCACAGATGGTTTTATTGATTACAGTTTTCGAATGACATTTACAGATGAATTATGGAATACGGAATCTGATTTTAATATTGTATTTCATGATTATGCAGGTAGTGTACTAGCAAATGGTGATAGGGATAAACAGTATGAAGAATTAAAAAAGTGGTTTTTGAAATCAAGAATTGTCTATATTCTCATTGATACACCATACCTCATGGAATCAACAAGAAAGACTATTGCAGAATATAGTGCTAAAGATGAAATTTTGACACTGCTTCAAAGGACAGGCACTGATAGTACCGATAAAATGATAGCTATTGTTCCAACAAAGTGCGAGTATTATTTGCGTAATTCCAGGACTACAGATATAATAGATCATATAAGGTCAGAATTTAAGGAGATTTTATCTTATGCGGGACAGTTAAATAAAACTGAGTGTAGGGAAAAATATAAATTATATATTACGCCTGTACAGACTGTTGGGGGATTGGAATTTAGTAAAATGGAGATTAAAGAAGGTAGGCAAATTGCTTCATTCAGGCGAACGAAACCAAATTCTCAGTTTAAACCTGTAAATACGGATTTATTGCTTTTGTTCTGTATGGATTATTTGTTTGACTGTTTTTTTAAACAGTTGGCAGTACAGGTTAAACCTAAAAATAGGAAGGCAGTTATGGGATTAATGTCAGAGCTGGATGAGGAAAATGTTCTCGGTAGCTATATGGAAAAGCATGAGAATTATATTTCAGCAAAGAAAAATAAGGATGAAGCAGAACAAGAAGCAAGGGAAATATTTAAGGATGCGCTTTATAGCTTCTTTTCAGAATATGATAGAAGGGAATCAAAAATAGAGAAAATTTGTAAGGTATATGAGGATATACAAAATTGTTATATTGTATATAGTAGTAAAAAGAAACTGGAGAAAAATTGGGAAAAACGGTTTCGACAGCAGTTTACCCGGTTATATTTATAATTTTTTGGAGGTCTAGATGCAGATATATATTAAAAGTGCGGGATTTTCTGTGAATCAGGATTATTCATGGATAGATCAGAGTGGGAAGAATGTAGATATAGATTTATCGATATTATGTTATAATGTTGATGACGTTAAATTTGTTTGGAAAGGTACAGGAGAGGCAATCTATATATTTGGAAATGCTTTTACGGATAAGAGCAGGACAGATTTGTATAACAGACCGTTAAGAAACTACATATTGTTGGTAGGACAGATTGATGATGCGGTGGCTATGTCTGAGCGTTTTGAAAAGATGCTGCTGGATCAGAAAAATTTTGAAGAATTGTTAAATAGCAGTATAAGAAATGAGAGCGGCGACTCAACAGTAGGTTTTTCTGTTGACTTTCAGAGAATAAGAATATATTTGGATTCCAGTTTGCCTAATAATAGAGAGGCACGTAAGCTAAAACGCCGTTTATATGAGAAAGATTCTTATGAGGCAAGGCAGAGATTGCTGGATGAACTTTGGAATATACGACAGAAACCTATTACTTTGTTGGTTGGTGGTGAATTGTCTGACAGTCGTATGCAGACAATTGCTCCGGATAGAGCATTATTAGATTATATTGAGGATACTAGATATGCAGAAACCAAGAGGTCAAGAGTAGTAGAATCTTATACATCACGTATGGATATAATAACTGTGGCGACAGCTATTGGAGCAGTTGCAATGACAGCTTTGGTTTTAGCTATGGTTTTACCCAAAAAACAAGACTGATAGTGAATTTGGAGGCGGCAAATGATAAATGATGTAGATGCAATACGGAAAGAATTGGAAAATCTGGTAGATTTTTATGAAAATAAAAACTTACAGTCCTTAACATATAATAAATGTTTTAAAAAAACGGTTGATATGCTGGACAGAGCTAAAAGAGAATTTGATTCGAGCCTGTTCTTCATTTTGATGTTTGGACCTTTAAAGGCAGGAAAATCTACATTGACCAATTTGCTTGCGAGAGAATATGTAAGTCCTACTGGTTTTGGGATTGAAACAACACTCAGACCGTCTATTATTATGAAAAGTTGTACAAAAGAATACGTGATTGATGTGTATGAAATAGTAGATGCAAAAGATGATAAAGAAGAGCTGTTTAATTTGGTAATGGATGTTCTACGTGGTATTTTGGATTTTCAGGCTATAAGGTCAAGAATACGTAAAGTGACTATTCCACTGACACAGCCAAACGTAGAAGCTCGGTTGATTCGATATTTGGACTGCGAACCGTTGGTTACGGTTCTGAACGTACCTGGTGGAGATTTGATAACAGAGCATATTGCTTTAATAGATATGCCTGGGTTGGATGGAATTAAATCTAACTGGGAAGATTCTGTTGTACATAAATGGATTTTAAAAAGAGCGGACTTTTTGATTTTTATCCAAAGTTCGATGGCTGCATTAAATAAGGCCACTTTTGAATTTTTGCAAGATGCTTATTTGGGAAGTCGAAAACCACCATTATGGTTAGTACAAAACATTATTGATGCAAAATATTGGCGTAGTGATGAGGACAGACGTTCTGACAATGATACACAGCGTAGGAGCGCAAAAGAACATATATCCAGTTTGCTGGGGATTTCAGAAGATTTGCGGAGTACGGCTATCAATCTTGGAAAAGCCTCTGATGGAATGAGTACCGATAATTTTAATTATTTGTTGAAAGAGTCAGGGTTTATTGAATTTGAAAATAACTTGAAGGATATATTAAATGAGAGCCGTATTCGTATCCAGCAGGAGAATAGCGTAAAAGGGGTATTGAATGCTATTCATAATTGTAATTATGAGTTTGAAGATTATAGGAAAGAATTGGGAAACATCTTTGTAGAGTATGATGAACGGATAAAAAAACTTGCAGAGCCACAAAATATTCTTGATGTTATGTGTAAGATTATTAGACCTGAAGCGATTAAATTGCAGTTAGAAAACATACTTAGAGAATATGTGGAAGAATGGAAGAAACAATGCTATCATTATTTGGACAAGGACATACTATCCAGAGGTTTAAGTAATAATATAACTAAGGAAGAACTACAGAGAAAGATTGATAATATAGTAGATGATATCAATACTTCACGTAAGGAGGATTATTTAGAGAATTCTTATAAATTCAAGCAAGAGATTAATGGAATTGCAAAACAATATATATGCGATTTACAGAGCGATAGTTTTATAAGATTAAATGATTCTTTGACTGAGATAGGTATAAAACCTTTTGATAGTGAATTTTGCTTTGAACCACAGTTGGAAGTGCCACAATTTAGTATTACATCTCATGTCTCCAATATTATAAAAAAGATAACTGGATTTAATATAAAATTTGTTGGGAAAAGGGAAGAAAAGATAGACAAAAATATTTTTGAATTGTGCAAGGTGCTTAGAAGTGAATATGAAGAATATGCTGATAAGCTTCTTAAGAAAATGACTTCTGAAATATCAGGAGAATTTGATGTTTGGATACAGCATTCTTATAGGGAGGTATTGTGGGAGTATCTGAATGAACAGACAGAGTATAAGAAACAGGAAATTTTGCAAGAAAAAGATAGGATTGAAGACACGTTGGCATATATTGAACAGTTGGAAAAAATGTGTGCTAATCTGGAACAATTTATAAAAAAGAATAGTATATAAGATATAGGCAATTAGAATAAATTGCATAGGCTTGGCGGTGATAGCGATTAGTGCAAGTTTTATGTGCAAAGACGGATGTAGAATTGTGTAGATTAAGACGATTAAAAATCCATAGTAAACAAAAATGCAGACTAGTATTAGTAGTTTGCATTTTTGCTTATTATATGCTTCAAAATTAACACATGAAAAATTCTTTTGAAATTGTGTTACAACCCGCCAATATTTGACTTACATATCATATTATGGTAAGTTAATCCGGTAGGCTGGATAATTGAGAAGGAATGGAACTGATAATGGAAACATTAAAAGAAACTGACATAAAGGTTACAAGAGAAAAGCTGCCTGACGTACTTAAAGGATTTGGCATCATACTGGTTGTGCTTGGACACTGCATTCAGGTGGGAAACGGAGCTGAATTTAATGCAGAATCGCTATATTTTAGCGACAAATTGTATCAGTTTATATATAGCTTCCATATGCCGCTTTTTATGATGGTAAGCGGATATCTTTGCTGGGGTAGCATGAAAAGGGCGCTTGATGGCAGGCAGCGGCTTAGCTTGCTTAAACGCCGTATCCTTGCATTGCCTGTGCCTATCTTTGTATGGACTGCATTGGAATTTCTTATCAAGACTGTGATAAATCTTTTTAACGGCAATGTTTTGTCGTGGAGAATTATATTTGATTATCTTTACAGCGTGTTTAACAATTTTTGGTTCTTATGGGCGGTATTCTGGTGTTTTCTTATCGTGTTCATAATGCACTTTTATTTTCATGACTCCATAATACTGTATATATTGGGCTTTCTGGCGCTTTTCTTTATTCCCGACGGAATGGCGCTTGGGGCGTATAAATATATGCTGCCTTATTTTATCGCGCCCTTTTATCTGCATAAATATATGGAGCAGAAAAAAGTGAGTCTTGACAAGGCTCCTAAGATAAAATGGCTTGCATTGACCGGATTAGTCTATATAATTCTGTTTCTGTTTTTTGATGAAAATTCTTTTATCTATCTATCTGGATATAAGCTGATTGGGAAAGATATGATAAGCGTGATACGGCAGTTGAGGATTGACTTTTACAGAATGGTAATAGGTTTTGTCGGAAGTGCGTTCTTTATTCTTCTGTGGCAGTATATAATCGCCAAATTAAAAAACAGATATGAATTTAAGATTATGAGCGCCTTAGGAAAGGATAGCATGGGGATTTATATTTTATCTACCTATATTCTGTCATATGTGGTTCAAAATATTTACCGAACGAGTCAACCTAATTACCTGCTAAATCTGGCGCAGGCGGCTGCGGTACTGGCTGTTTCCCTATTATTGACTGAACTGATTGGACTAATTCCTATTGTAAGAAAACTTGTAGGAAAATGATGGCTAATTCTGAATTGTTGCAAATTTACGACTCATTTCTCCACATATTGTTGAAAAACATGGAAAAAGGAGTATAATAATTTTATCAATAAATTTTATAGTATGGGGGTTAGAGAAGTGAATGAGGTAAAGAATGAGAACACAACAAAGTGGTCAAAAAGCATCGCGACTGTTCTTGTAGCGGTTGTCTTTTGCATGATTGCGTGTACGGTGATTGTTCTTGGCTTTCTGGGAATCTCTTTCCTAAGAAGGTCTATGAATGAAAGTCTTACAAGTTATGAAGCGACTATGTATGACGGATACAGACGGGAGATTAAATCTGAAATCCAGACGTCGATTGCGATTATCCAGTCATATTATGACCGCAGCCAGTCCGGTGAATTGACCGAAGAAGAAGCAAAAGAGATGGCGAAGGAAGACATACGTTACATGCGCTATCGAGATGACGGTTCGGGGTATATGTGGATTGACGATACGGATTACAATCTGGTAATGCATCCTATTCTTCCGGAGCAGGAAGGCAATAACCGCTATGATTTGACGGACCAGAACGGAGTCAAGATTATCCAGAATATTATGAAAAGCGCCAATGAAGGCGGGGGGTATAACGAATTTTACTTCACGAAGGCTGACGGCGTAACGGTAGCGCCCAAGCTTGCCTATTCGGAGAAATTCGACGCATGGAACTGGGTTGTAACGACGGGCAACTATACCGATGATATGGACGCGGAAATTGCAGTAAATGAGCAGTACATAACACAGCAGTTCACTACTATGCTTACAGCATATATCGGCAGCATTATAGTAATTCTGATAGTGGTGCTGGTTATTTCCATATACTTCGGCAGACGTCTTGCAGGTGGAATTAAGCGGATTGAAGCTAATCTTCGTAAAATTGAAGAGGGCGACCTTTCCTTTGAAATTGAACCTAAGTTAATCAAGCGTTCTGATGAAATTGGAAAGATTGCGCAGTCGCTTAATCAGGTCAAGCTAGCCTTAGCGGGAATGATTGGCGACGTCAGCGATTCCAGTCAGAAGCTTAAAAAGAGCAGCGGTGATTTCAGTGAGAAATTCAGCGATATTACCGCAAGTATAAATGATACGAACCGCGCTGTTGATGAGATGGCGAAGGGAACCGCAAGTCTGGCGGCGGAGACAGAGGTTGTTAATGATAAAGTCCAGAAGCTTGGCGAGGTAATTGATGTAGAAAATCAGGAGATGAGTAAACTTGGAACTTCGGTAGATACGATGATGCAGTTCTCGAACGGGGCTTCCGACAGCATTAAGAAGCTATATGAGATTACAGAAGTCACCACAGACGCTATTCAGGTAGTATCGGATCAGACGAAGCAGACTAATGATTCAGCGATACATATTAATGAAATGGTGGAAATTATTAAAGATATGGCTTCCCAGACGAACCTGCTGTCGCTGAATGCAAGTATTGAATCCGCACGCGCAGGAGAAGCAGGAAGGGGCTTTGCCGTAGTTGCCGAAGAAATTCGTAAGCTTGCTGAGAAATCGGCGGAGAGCGCAGCAGGCATTGAAGTTGTTGTTAATGAGCTGACTTCAAATGTGGAAGTTTCCAGCGAGAGAATGCAGTCGGTTATGGTAAATGTGGCGGAGCAGGAGAAGCAGCTTAGAGAAACCAAGACAGCTTTTGATAATCTGTATAAGGAAATCAGCCTTGTCGGTGATGTGGCTAAGGAGATTAACAGGCAGACGGATATCTTAAATGAACTTAAAGGCGTGGTATCCGACTCAGTATCTAACCTTAGTAGTGTAGTAGAAGAAAATTCCGCTTCGGCGCAGGAGACAAGCGCAGGAATGCAGGTAGTAGCGGAATCTATTGACGAATGCTATCAGGATACAAGAATGTTAGTAGAACTCAGCGACAGTCAGAACGAGAAGACGCAGAGATTTAAATTGTAAAAGAAAAGATAAAAGTGTCTTGACAGCAAGGCTAAAAGAAGTTACAATATCATTTGTCTTTGATTGGATTAGTTTTATAATAACAGTAAGTACGTGTGATGGTTTGCGTACTTTCTGTTTATGCAGGAATGGCGGAATTGGCAGACGCGCACGGTTCAGGTCCGTGTGATAGCAATATCATGAGGGTTCAAGTCCCTTTTCCTGCACTAATTATACATAGGAACACCGTTTTCGCGGTGTTTTTTTGTACTATCTATATGTTTTAAGGAAAGCGGCGCTTCATGGACAAAATCAGGGGAATAATATATACGGAAAGGTTCATCTTTGAGCCGGGGATAATAACTATAGACGGCGATAGAATAAGTTCCGTTGAAAAATGTGATATGGCAAATCTGACAACGGAGGAGTCGCAGCGTTATTTGCTTCCAGGGCTTGTTGATATACACCTGCACGGCGCGGTGGGCTATGATTTTTGCGACGCGGATAAGGAAGCGATAGAGGCTATAAATAGCTATGAGATAAGCTGCGGAGTCACTTCCTTTTGCCTTGCGACAATGACGCTGCCTATGGAAAGGCTTAAGGAGATATGCACAGCAGCCAGATATTTTCAGACGGAGGGTATGCGGGGAATTTACCTTGAAGGTCCTTTTATTGCCGAGAAAAGGAAAGGCGCGCAGAAGTCTGAATTTATCCGCACGCCTGATATAGAATTAATAGAAAGCCTGCAGGAGTTATCCGGCGGATTGGTGAAAATAGTTACCATTGCGCCTGAAATAGAAGGGGCGCTTGCATGTATAGAGAATAATAAAGATAATAAATTAGGCGCGCGCTTTTCCCTTGCACATACCGACGCGGACTATGAGACGGCTTTAAGGGCGATAGACGCTGGGGCGGCGCATATAACGCATATGTATAATGCAATGCCGCCGTTCTTACATAGAGCGCCGGGTGTGATAGGGGCGGCAGCCGAGCGCGAAGAGACAGAAATAGAGCTTATCTGCGACGGCGTTCATATACACTCCGCGGTGGTAAGGAGTACATTTAAGTTATTTGGCGATGAGCGCATTATTCTTATCAGCGACAGCATGATGGCGGCGGGAATGAAGGACGGCTTATATACGCTGGGCGGACAGGAAGTTCTGGTTAAGAATAAAAAGGCTGTACTTAAAGACGGTACTATTGCCGGAAGCGCAAGTAATCTCTACGACTGTATGCTGATGGCGGTATCAATGGGGATTTCTAAGGAAGTTGCGATTAAAGCAGCCACTTATAATCCAACTCGGTCAATAGGAATAGATAGGGAATATGGTACGCTGGAAGCCGGAAAAATAGCGGATATTCTGATTACAGATTTGGACTTAGGTTTATGCGGAGTGATAAAGTCAGGACGCCGTATAGCTCCTTAAAAATGTAGGCGTCTTCTGACTTCGTTACGCAGGCGTTTTTTAGTCAAAATCGTAATAAGCGCAATGTCAATAATGACGCATACGGTCAATACGACTGCTGACCATGTTATATGATAGGAGCTCTGACAAAATCGCCTTATAAGCAGCTCTAACGCTATGCACAAAATCGGAATCTCCACAAATATATAGAGTGAAGCCGACAGAATTGTGAACGGTAACTTATGCGCCAGCAAAGCAAACAGTTCAAGCAGCATGGTTGACATAACTACGATGGGGATTCCCAACTCCCACAACCATTTTGAAGAAGTTGTAAGGTAGCTTATCAGATATAAATATACTCCGACGGCGATACCGTCAATCAAAAGTATGAGGTAAACTGAAGCTTTGGTATAAAAGACCGCTGGAGCGGCAAAGAAAAACAGGCATATACAGGCGCCGATAACCGTAAAAGACCACATATGCCCCTGAAAAACAAGAAGATTTAAAAGCAGGCATGTGATACTGGTCGCAGATAATACAACCGATATCAGAATGCCGAAATCTTTTTTGCTGGCAATCTCTACCTGTCCTTTAGATACAGGATAGGGGGATTTAGCGGTAATGGACGGTTGATTTGGATTAATGACAGGCGTGTTACAAAGTGGACATTCCTTTAAGGAAGGTTCCAGTTCTACGCCGCAATTCACGCAATATGACATAAGTGTCACTCCTTTATACATTAATAAACTATGAAAATAAACTTTCATACTGAATTTATGACTTAAGTTTCGAGTCGCGGTTGCTTTCGATAGTCACATGAATGCCGTCTTTGACAAGTTTCTGGAAGAAACAGCGTTCAACGTCGCTCTCGGCTATACTACTGGCAAAATTTATCGTAAGGATATCCTCGAAACTGATAATAGCGCAGTTGGTACGGGAAGAAAAGGGCTGTCCCATATAGATGTCAAAACGTTCTATAAAGGGCTTCATTTCATCGGGAACCTTCAAAGCGCCCATATTCGTAAGTCCGGCGGAAGAATTTTTATCCTGAACCTTCGTATAAAATGTGCGGACTACGAAATCCTTAATAAAAAGCGGTACGATACGAATAACGGGATTACGCTGCGTGGCTGCATTGGTGGTAATATCGCCGCAGAGGAACTTTTCATTTATATAATAGTTCATATAGTTACGTACATGGTCCACAATTTCTTCAAAGCTGTAATCGCCCAGCCGAGGATCTATCGACGGATATATCATCGTGATAAAGTTGCGCAGAGTCCTTGAAGGGAAAAAGCGCCTTAAATTGACCGGCATCGCGATTTTAACGGGCCTTATCTTAAAAGGACGGTCGTATTCCTGCTTTTGCAGCAGCGCATAGAGCAGGACGGCGTTGAAATATTCCGTAATCGTGGCGTTGTACTTAGCCGCAACTGAGCGCACTTCGCTGGCGGACATGATACCGTCTATGATATTTAAAGTATAAAAAGGCTCTTTGGTGCCTCTGACTCGGTAAGTCTTCTCGCCGGGACGCGGCGGGCGCACTTTGGCGTTGGCGTAGCGCATATATGCGTCTTCGAGTTCTTCCGGGTGGGGGACCTCGTTTATATCCAGCACAAAGCCGGACGGAGTTATAGGATGCCCTAAAAGCTTAAGATACACAGCGGTAAGCGTCTGCAATACGCACATTCCGCCTGTTCCGTCGCCTAAAGAATGATGGGCTTCAAGCGAAATCCGCCTGCCGTAGTAATAGACTCTGAGCAGATACCTGTTATTTGCTTTAAATGGCATAGGCATACAGGGGTTCTTGATATCCTGCATGATGAAAGGCCCCGGTCTGTTGTTAGGCTCCAAATACCGCCAGAAAAGCCCTTTTCTAATCGCAACCTTGTATGTCGGGAAGCGGGGCAGCGTGATATCAAGAGCCTGCTGCAAAATAAGAGGGTTAATCTCTTCTTTGAGCACGACGGATAAGCGGTACACCGATGAGAAGTCCCTTCTTTGAAGAGTCGGATATACGATAGCTGATAAATCCAGCTTGTACCATATTTCTTTCTTGCTTTTTGAAAAAGCCGGCTTTTTGGACTCGTAAGTGGACATATGGACAACCCTACTCCCTGCTTGGCAGCCTGCAAATTGGGTGCAGGCACAAATTGTAGCTGAAATATATTGATTATAGTATACCACAGAGACAGGATAATCTGTATAAAAATTTGATAAACGATTTATGAAAGGAATGAGACTGCTTTATGGCAATTACAAAAACGAACCAGAACTTAATGTATATCATCAAAAAAGTGCACAGCAGGGTGGAAAATACCGACATTGAGAAACACAGAATGTCTCAGGACCATTTGGGCGTGCTATTTGGCGCCAATAAAGAAGTAGATATTAAGGAGATAGAAATTAAGGGAATCCACAGCGAATGGATTTCTGTAAACAGGGCGCATATGAAAAAGTATATTATACTTTATTGTCACGGCGGCGGTTATTCCACAGGCAGCAGCGTATATGCGCGCACGCTTACAACCAAACTGGCGATATCGACTTCTATGGACGTGCTTTGTTTTGATTACAGACTCGCGCCGGAAAATCCTTATCCAGCAGCAACCGAGGACGCTATGAAGGTATGGGACAGCCTGATGTTATTAGGATACGGAGCTAGGGATATAATCGTGGCGGGGGATTCCGCGGGCGGTAATCTGGCGCTCTCATTAATGTTAAAGCTTAAGCAGGAGAACAGGCTTCTTCCCCGCGGCGCGATACTTATGTCGCCGTGGACGGATTTGACCGCGTCAGGCAAGTCGCATATAAGCAGGGCAAAGATTGATCCTGTTTTAGACGCCCCATATTTAAAAGAAATGACGGATAATTATGCGGCGGGAGAGGATTTGACAAACCCGCTTATCTCCCCACTTTATGGTGAATTTGACGGTTTTCCCCCTATTTATATTCAGGTGGGGGATAACGAAGTATTGTTAAACGACGCTACGCTGCTGCATAAGAAGCTTGTAAAAGCGAATGTCTCCGCGAAAATGGACGTTTTTAAGGGAATGTGGCATGTATTTCAGATGTCGCCGTTTAAGACGGCGTATGACGCAATGGATAAGAACGCGGAGTTTATTTATGACATATGCCGCTAAGATAAGCAGAAGTCCATGCGCCTGCGACTAAACTAAAAAATAAATTGAGAATAAAAAAGGATTTTGGGAAAAGAAGTAGAATATTATAAGCAGGGTAATGTTTTCTTAAGAGAGGCAATTCTATGAATATAAGGGAAAGTTTGGAACAGTGGGAGAAGGAATATTTAAGCCCATATGCTATGTTAAGCATGAATTCCAAAGGAAGAAGCAAGCCTGAGGAGCAGTGCGATATCAGGCCGGTATTCCAGCGGGACCGCGACAGAATCATACATAGTAAGTCCTTCAGAAGACTTAAGGATAAGACGCAGGTGTTTTTGACTCCTGAGGGCGACCATTACAGAACACGTCTGACGCATACCCTTGAGGTCAGCCAGAATGCGCGGACTATTGCTAAGGCTTTGCAGCTAAATGAAGATTTGGTGGAAGCAATCGCGCTTGGACATGACTTAGGGCATACGCCTTTTGGACATGCGGGGGAGCGCGCTTTAAACAGAGTGTGTCCATATGGATTTTCCCACAATGAACAGAGTATCAGAACCGTTGATATTATCGAGAAAAACGGGCAGGGAATAAATTTGACTTATGAAGTCAAAGATGGTATTTTGAATCACCAGACCTCCGGTACGCCATGTACGCTTGAGGGCAAAGTAGTCAGACTTTCCGATAAAATCGCATACATACATCATGATATGGACGACGCTATACGCGGCGGAATTTTAAAAGAAGCGGACGTGCCTAAGGAGATTGGGGAAGTAATCGGTTATAGCTGTGGTGAACGCTTAGACTTTTTTATCCACGATATAGTTACATCGAGCCGCGGAAAAAATGATATTATGATGTCTCCAGATACGGCGGAAGCGATGAATAAACTACGGGAGTTTATGTTTAAGAATGTTTATCAGAATCCGGTAGCAAAGAGCGAAGAAGGCAAAGCGGAAGAGCTGATAGAGACGCTATACGGCTACTATCTGGAACATATTGAGAAACTGCCGGATTTCATGCGCAATCTGTTAAATAGGGGCGAACCTGCCGAGAAGGTAGTCTGCGACTTTATCGCGTCTATGACGGACAGGTTTGCAATCGCCACATATCAGGAAATTTTCATTCCTAAGACATGGCACGGTTGATGGAGGAACGGAGAATAGTATGTATTATCCGGACGAACTGATAGAAGAAGTAAGAGTAAGAAATGATATAGTGGACGTGATTTCCGGATATGTCCGTATCCAGAAAAAAGGCGCCAGTTATTTCGGTTTATGCCCTTTCCATAATGAAAAATCACCGTCTTTTTCCGTTTCACCGGACAAGCAGATGTATTACTGCTTTGGCTGTGGAGCGGGCGGCAATATCTTTACTTTTTTAATGTCCTATGAGAACTATACGTTTCAGGAAGCAGTAGTGGAACTGGCGAAAAGAGCCGGAGTGTCGCTGCCGGAGGCGGAATCGTCGGAAGAAAGTAAGAAGCGCGACGGCGTAAGGGCAAGACTCTTAGAAATTAATAAAGAAGCGGCAAAATATTATTACTATCTGTTGCGCAATCCCAAAGGAGAAGCGGGATACAAATACCTGTCGGGCAGAAGCTTAAGCGAAGAAACCATGAAAAAGTTCGGGCTCGGCTTTGCCGGCGTATCAAATGCGGAAATTGTCGGATATTTGAAATCCAAAGGTTATGAGGACAAGCTTATCTTGGACGCGGGACTTGCCGTATTTGATGAAAAGAGGGGAATGCGTGATAAATTCTGGAACCGCGTAATGTTTCCGATTCAAGATATCAACCACAGGGTAATCGGGTTTGGCGGCAGGGTTATGGGAGACGGAAAGCCTAAATACTTAAACTCCCCCGAAACCATGATATTTGATAAGAGCCGAAATCTATACGGCTTGAACTTTGCAAGGACGTCACGTAAAAATAACATTATTTTATGCGAAGGCTATATGGACGTCATAGCGATGCATCAGGCGGGCTTCACACAGGCGGTTGCATCTTTAGGCACCGCATTTACGGCAGGGCAGGCTAATCTGTTAAGACGCTATACACAGGAAGTACTGCTTGCCTATGACAGCGACGGCGCCGGAGTAAACGCGGCGTTAAGGGCGATTGGAATTTTACGTGAAACTGGTTTAAGAGGCAGGGTAATAAATATGGAGCCGGCAAAAGATCCCGACGAGTTTATTAAGGCAAACGGGGCGGAAGCCTTTCAGGAGAGAATTGATAAGGCGGAAAACAGCTTTATATTTGAACTGAGGATTTTGGAGCGGAATTATGACTTGACGGATCCGGATTCCAAGACAAGATTTTATAGGGAAATAGCTAAGAAACTGTGCGGTTTTGAAGAAGAAGTAGAGCGCAATAATTATACGGAGACGATTGCAGACAAATACCACATCGGCTATGAAGAGCTTCGTAAGCTGACCGCGTCATATGCCGCTCAGACAGGTTTCGTTAAGCCGGTGGAGCGACCGAAGCCTACGGTTTCTAAAAAGAACGAACCGCAGGAGAACATTAAAAAATCACAAAAACTCCTTCTGACATGGCTGACCGACGAGCCGGGGCTGTATCAGAAGATAAAAAATTATATTACTGAGGAGGACTTTACTGAAGAACTGTATAGGAAGGTTGCTGGCAGGCTTTTTACCGATTTAGAAGCGGGAAACTACAATCCTGCGTCTATTATCAGTATGTTTCAGGACGAAGATGAGCAAAAAGAGGCGGCTTCCCTGTTTAATGCCAAATTACAGGATATTAACACAGAGGCGGAACGAGAAAAGGCGTTCCATGACATTGTGTATACAGTTAAGAAAAACAGTTTTGAATATTATTCTGCAAGGGCGGGCTCGGACATGAATGCGATAAATCAAGTAATTTCAGGCAAAAAAGCTTTGGAAGAACTTAGCAAAACGCATATTTCCCTTTATTAAAGGCAAGAATAATCGCAAAGTTTAATCCGCAAAAGGAAGGATGGACGGGATAATGGAAGAAAATGTACAGGCAAAATTTGAAGAGCGTTTAAAAGAACTCTTAAATGTTGCTAAAAAGAAAAAGAATGTTTTGGAATATCAAGAGATTAATGACTTTTTCCGTGATTTACCACTGGAGGAGGAGCAGCTTGACAAGATTTTAGAGACATTGGAGCAAAACGGCGTGGACGTTCTGCGTATCACCGAGGGCGACGATGTAGATGTGGACGACGAGGAGATTATTCTGACAGAAGATGACGAAGTTGACGTCGAAAACCTTGATTTGTCCATACCTGACGGAATCAGTATCGAGGACCCTGTCAGAATGTATCTGAAGGAAATAGGCAAGGTTCCGCTGCTTAGTGCGGAAGACGAAATCGAGCTTGCTAAGAAAATGGAGATGGGTGACGAGGAGGCAAAAAAACGTCTTGCAGAGGCTAACTTGCGTCTGGTTGTCAGCATTGCCAAAAGATATGTAGGCAGAGGTATGCTTTTTCTGGACTTGATTCAGGAGGGAAACTTAGGTCTTATTAAGGCTGTCGAGAAGTTTGATTACAGAAAAGGATATAAATTCTCTACTTATGCTACATGGTGGATTCGTCAGGCGATTACAAGAGCGATTGCAGATCAGGCAAGGACGATACGTATTCCGGTTCATATGGTAGAGACGATTAATAAATTGATTCGCGTGAGCAGACAGTTATTGCAGGAGCTTGGAAGGGAACCAACTCCGGAAGAAATTGCCGAAGAAATGAACATGCCGGTGGAAAGAGTCAGGGAGATTTTGAAAATCTCTCAGGAGCCGGTTTCTTTAGAGACGCCTATAGGCGAAGAAGAGGATAGTCATTTAGGCGACTTTATTCAGGACGATAACGTGCCTGTTCCGGCAGACGCCGCGGCTTTTACCCTGTTAAAAGAGCAGTTGGTAGAAGTGCTCGGAACGCTTACCGAAAGAGAACAGAAGGTTCTGCGCCTAAGATTTGGCTTAGACGATGGACGTGCGAGAACCTTAGAGGAAGTCGGCAAAGAATTCAGCGTTACACGTGAACGTATACGTCAGATTGAGGCGAAAGCGTTAAGAAAGCTGCGTCACCCTAGCAGAAGCCGCAAGTTAAAGGACTATTTGGATTGATGAGGGAGAATATTGCGCTCTCTGATAGACTCCTTGCACTTGCCTGCATGGTGACAAAAGGGAACAGAGTCTGCGATGTGGGGTGCGACCACGGCTTTTTATCAATTTATCTTTATAAAAAGCAAATCAGTCCCAAGATAATTGCAATGGACGTGAACGAAGGTCCGCTTATGCGCGCTAAGGAGCATATACGGGAATATGGGGCGCAAATATACATAGAAACCAGACTTTCCGACGGTCTAAGCGCGTATCAGGCGAAAGAGGCGGACACCCTTATATGCGCGGGAATGGGCGGAAGGCTTATGATACGTATTTTGGCGGCAGATGTCCATAAGACCGCGTCTTTTAAAGAGCTGATTATGCAGCCGCAGTCCGAAGTGCAGCAGTTTCGAGGTTTTTTGCGCAGTCAGGGATATAAAATTGTATCGGAGAATATGATAGAGGAAGACGGCAAGTTTTATCCGATGATGAAAGCTGTCAAGGCAGAAGACGTGGACTCAGTACAGGACGCTTGCATGAAGTCGGAATATGTGCTGCGGCAGTCAGAGCAAACGAGGGAAAAGACTGGTTTAGGGCAGACAGGCGTGGAATCCGGCTGGTATCAGCAGATTTTTGACAGATACGGGGAACTGCTTATACAGAATAAATCAGCCGTGCTGTACCGTTATCTTGAGAAGGAAAAGCGTACTTATGAGCAAATTCTCAATAACTTAAGCAGAAATGAGGCGGAAGGAAACAGCGCAAAAGAGCATAGAAACGGCAGCAGGTATGAAGAGGTGGAAACGCTTTTACGGGATTGTGTGCGAGTGATGGGGATTATGGACGACAGCAACTATAATTTGCTGTGACGAGTTTAGACAAAATGAACGCTGGTTATCGAAAAAGGAGTGAGGTATAGGTATGGTTAAAATTAAGATTGACGGGCAAGAAAAGTTGTACGAAGAGGGTATTAAATATGAAATAATAGCGAGGGAATACCAGCATTTGTATAAGGATACTATCGCATTGGTGATTGTCAATGGGAAAATAAGAGAGTTGATGAAAAGGGTTGACAGGGATTGCGAATTAAGCTTTGCAACTTATGGAGATTCGATTGGACACAAGACATATGTACGCTCCGCGATTATGCTGCTAATGAAGGCAATATCAGATGTGGCGGGAATAGAGATGGCGGCGGCTACGAAGGTTGAATTTGCCATCGGCGCGGGATATTATTGCCGGTTTATCGGTGATACATCGCTTGACGATACGCAGATTATGAAGGTAAAGGATAGAATGCAGGAGCTGGTCGAAGCGGATATTCCGATCACTAAGAAATCTTATCAGGCGGACGAGGCTGTTAAACTTTTTGAAAAATATAAAATGCAGGATAAGGTGAAGCTTTTCCGCTATCGCAGAAGTTCTACGATTAATGTGTACTGTCTGGGAGATTATTATGATTATTATTATGGATATATGCTGCCAAGCACAGGATATGTTAAATGCTTCGACCTTTTAAGCTATGAAGATGGAATGATTTTACTTTTGCCGGAGCAGAGCTCTCCGATGGAGCTGCATCAATTTGAGCCCAGAAATAAGCTTTTCCAGACGCTTATGCAGTCATGCAGATGGGGCGAACAGATAGGGATAGACACGGTAGGAGACTTAAACGACCAGATTTGTCAGGACAATATCGCAGACATGATTTTAGTCCAAGAGGCGCTTCAAGAGAGAAGAATAGGCGAGATTGCCAGAGATATCGCTAGGCGCGAGGGCGTTAAGTTCGTGATGATTGCCGGACCTTCATCTTCGGGTAAGACCACCTTTTCACACCGTTTGTCCATACAGCTTCGTACCTATGGTTTGCAGCCGCACCCGATAGGGCTTGACAATTATTATCGGAATCATGGGGAGACGCCGCTTGACGAGGACGGCAATCCTGATTTTGAATGTTTGGAAGCTTTAGACGTAGAGCAGTTTAATAAGGACATGGGAAGACTGTTAGCCGGAGAGAGCGTGGAACTGCCGACTTTTAACTTCAAAACTGGAAGAAGGGAATATAACGGCAAAATTATGACGCTTGGGGAGGACGATATCCTTGTAATCGAAGGAATACACGGCTTGAATGAGAAAATGTCTTATTCGCTGCCGGCGGAAAGCAAGTATAAAATATATATCAGCGCGTTGACTTCATTAAATATAGACGAGCACAATCGTATTCCTACCACAGACGGTAGACTGCTTAGACGTATGGTAAGGGACGCCAGAACCAGAGGGGCGAGTGCGAAAAGAACCATAGATATGTGGGCTTCCGTAAGGCGTGGGGAAGAAAAGTATATTTTCCCTTATCAAGAGCAGGCGGACGCTATGTTTAATTCGGCGCTTATTTACGAGCTTGCGGTATTGAAGCAGTATGCAGAGCCATTGCTTTTCAGTATTAGAAAAGACGAGCCGGAATATCACGAAGCTAAGAGACTGCTTAAATTCTTGGAATATTTTCTGGGAGTCAGCAGCGATAAACTGCCAACCAATTCACTGTGTAGGGAATTTGTGGGCGGTAGCTGTTTTGAAGTGTAAATGAGTTAAAGTTGTAACAGTTAAGACTTAAAAGATATGAACTGTTACTTAAAGTTAAGTAGAATAAATAATCGCGCCTGCTGTAAGGCAGGTGAGGAAAGTCCGGGCTTCACAGGGCAAGATGCCGGATAACGTCCGGTGGAGGCGACTCCAAGGATAGTGCAACAGAAAAGAAACCGCCGTTTTAAACGGTAAGGGTGGAATGGTAGTGTAAGAGACTACCGCTTCTGCGGTAACGCAGAGGGCTGTGTAAACCCCATCTGAAGCAAGACCAAATAGAGAGCGACAGGTCTGCCCGGCCTGCTCTCAGGTAGGTCGCTGGAGGTTGTCGGCAACGACAATCCAAGATAGATGATTATTCACGACATAACCCGGCTTATCGTTCTGCTTAACACAATGTTGTCTGAATTCTGGTTAAAAAAAGATTTATAGGAGGATATGTATGAGATTTGAAAATGACAACGGAGCGCTTGTTTGCCGTCATAACGGCGAAATGCTGCGTATTGAAGCATGGGGAAAAGACTCCCTGCGTGTGCGCGCTTCCATGAACGCGGGATTTAGCGGTAACGATTGGGCGCTGACTGAGGCGCCTGCTAAGTGCAGCACACAGGTTAAGATTGCAGAGGAAGACCACTGGGTAGGAAACGGCGATATTGATAAGCGGGAAATTGCAGAAATTACGAACGGACGCATTAAGGCGGTCGTTAATTTTGTTGGAATTATAACCTTCTACCGTGATGATAAGATGCTATTGCGCGAGTATTTCAGAAGCTATGACGGAACTCTTTCTAAGGAAAGCCGCTGCCTTAAGCTGATAAACCGTGAGTGGAAGGGCATTATAGGCGGAAGCGAATATTCCCTGAACCTGAAATTTGAAAGCAATAAGAATGAAAAGCTGTTCGGTATGGGACAGTACCAGCAGGACTGCATGGATTTAAAAGGCTGCGTGCTGGAGCTTGCACAGCGTAATTCTCAGATTTCAGTACCTTTTGCGGTATCTTCAATGGGCTATGGATTTTTATGGAACAATCCGGCGCTTGGCAGGGTGACATTTGGAAATAACTATTATGAGTGGATTGCGCGTTCCACGAAGGAAATGGATTACTGGATTACCGCAGCGGATACGCCGAAACAGATTCTTGAGAATTATACGGCGGTAACAGGGCGCGCAGAGATATTTCCGGAAGAACTTATGGGCTTGTGGCAGTGCAAACTGCGTTACAGGACTCAGGACGAGGTTTTAAGCGTGGCGAGACAGTATCAAAAGGAAGGAATCAAAATAGACCAGATTGTTATTGACTTCTTCCACTGGACAGTTCAGGGCGATTGGAAATTTGATAAGAAATATTGGCCCGATCCGAAAGCAATGGTGGACGAGCTTCATTCTATGGGTATCAAAGTCATTGTATCAGTATGGCCTTCCGTTGACCGCAAGAGCGAGAATTTTGAGCCTATGATGGAGAAGGGACTGCTTATCAGAACTGAGCGCGGCGCAGCGCAGACCTATGACTATCAGGGCGATTGCGTGGAGATTGATCCGTTCAATTCTGAAACCAGAAAATACATATGGGACGTATGTAAGAAAAATTATTATGATTACGGTATCGACGCTTTCTGGCTGGATAATTCAGAGCCGGATTATGGGGTTTATGATTTTGAAAATTACCGCTACTATGGCGGACCGGCGCTTTCTGTAAGCAATCTTTATCCGCAGATGTACAGCCGTGCATTCTATGAAGGAATGAAAGAGTCGGGCAGCAGTTCAGTGGTTAATCTGCTGCGCTGCGCATGGGCAGGCTCGCAGAAGTATGGCAATGTGGTATGGTCAGGCGATGTGCCGAGTACGTTTGAAGCTTTTTCAGACCAGTTGCAATGCGGTCTGAATATGGGGCTTGCAGGCATTCCGTGGTGGACGACAGACATTGGCGGCTTCATGACAGATGATGTAAACGACGAGGATTTCCGCCAGCTTTTAATCCGCTGGTATCAGTTTGCAGTATTTTCACCTGTTTTGCGTATGCACGGCGATAGAGGACCATACAATATTCCGCCTCTTGATGATAGGGATTGGGGTGGCGGCTATCTGCATACAGGACAGCCTAATGAGCTTTGGAGCTATGGCGAAGCTAACTATGCGATTATGAAGAAATACTATGATATTCGTATTTCCATGCACGACTATATTAAGCAATTATACGAAGAAGCCCATACGAACGGCTCGCCCCTTTTACGCGCGATGTTTTATGAGTTCCCCGAAGATGCGAAGTGCTGGGAGATTAAAGACCAGTACATGTTCGGCAGTAAATACCTTGCTGCGCCGATTCTGCACTTAAATGAGTGGAAGCGCAGCGTCTATCTTCCGAAAGGGAGCTGGAAGCTGACTTCAACAGGCGAAGTATTTGAAGGCGGACAGAGCGTGACAGTGGACGCGCCCATTGAATATATGCCGGTGTTTGAAAGAATGGGATAATTTGCAGTCTATATGTGGTTGAATATGACATGAACTCATATGTTTCTACTTGAAGCATATGAGTTCATGTCGTTTAACAGCTGTGAATAGTAATCTTTTTGTTTACTAAAATATATTTATTATTTGACATAAGTTATTGCGGATATAATTAAACTGTAAAAATAATATTTACATCTAAAGTGTAAGAAAAAAGACAAACTTAACATCTGAGAAAAAAGTTAAAAATATGCCAATGGAATAAATTTTGAGAAAATTTAAAATTTTTTTAAAAATATTCAAAAAATGTGTTGACAAATCAAAAACACATGCTATAATTAAATCATAAACAAACACTTCACATAGATATCATAATAGAAGCGGCATACAAACAAGAAAACAATAAGCCGCATCTATGGAAAAGGAGGTACGGACCACCGAAAACATAAGCTAAAGATTTATAAACAAAAATCACAAATGAATAGGGAGCTGAAAACAACTTATTAGTAGAGATGATTGAAAAATCAAATCTGAGTTCGTAGTCGAGTACAGAAAAGAGTGACGCAGAGCCTAAGAGAAATAGAAATAGGACCGTTACAGTATACGAATACAAAACGAAAATGGAAAGAATGCGAAAGGGAAAACGGAGGTAAGGACCAGTGGACAGTATAGTTTAGAAGCGGGTATTAATCGAAAAGATTGATATCCGCTTCAATTATATGCGTATAAGTTGAACAGTGTAGAAAAAATATGTGGTAAAATGTCGATAAATAGGTTATTATATACTAAGTGCTATTAATACTCGAACCGGAGGGGTATATGGGAAAAATATTTAACAGCAAGAAAAAACATTTTTCTGACGAAGATGAAGATATAGAAGATGATGAAATGGACGACGACATGGAAGACGACGAGGAAGCTGACGAAGAAACTGCCGTATCAGACGAGGTAGAGGCAGAAGATGGCGAAACGAGTGAAGATGACAATGCGGAAGATTCTAACGCTGATGATGAAGTTGATGAAATAGAAGCCTCTGACGATGAAGATGGCGACCACGAGGAAATGTCTCTGGAGGAGGAGTCGGAAGAAGAACGTCGTTATAATAGACGTAAAAGACGTATCAAAAACCAGATTATCGCATATGCGTGTATGACGCTGGTGCTAGCAGCTTTAGTTGTAGCAGGTGTTTTTGTAGGATATCAAGTTTCCGACACCATTAAACTAATGAAACAAGAGAAAGAGTCAGTGGCGCAGGAAGAACAGCAACAACAGCAGGAAGAAGAGGCTTTACAGGAACAGGAGGAAGAGCCGCAGCCTGACTTAGTTATTGAGACTCCTGAGGAAGTGTTTGTGGAACCGACGAGAGAAGAACAATTAGACGAAATTGCCAATAAGTGTATTGCCGAAATGCCTTTGGAAGACAAGGTGGCTTCCTTGTTTATTATTACCCCCGAAGCTTTGACAGGCGCAAGGACTGTAACAAAGGCAGGGGAGGCGACGCAGGAGGCGCTAAACAAATATGCGGTAGGAGGTTTGGTTTATTTCTCACATAACATTCTTGATAAGGAGCAGGTAACAGAGATGCTTGCTAATACTGCGTTAAACAGCAAATATCCGATATTCCTTGCGGTTGATGAAGAGGGCGGCTCTGTTAGCCGGATTGCAAATAGTAACATTGACGTAGTAAAAGTAGACGAGATGGCGGTAATCGGTACGAGTCAAGATACCGTAGCGGCTCATGAAGCGGGCAATACGATAGGCACATATTTAAGTGAACTTGGATTTAATCTTGATTTTGCGCCCGTGGCTGATGTGGTTTTAGACGCTGAAAATTCCTCAATCGGAAACAGGTCGTTTGGTACAGATCCTATCGTTGTCGCTACTATGGTCTCAAGTGTGGTAGAGGGTATGCAGGCAACAGGCGTAAACGCCTGCCTGAAACATTTTCCGGGGCTGGGTTCAGCCAATGAAGATACGCACGACGGAAGAGTTGAGACTACAAGGACGCTGGAAGAAATGCAAAATTCCGATTTCCTTCCTTTTCAAGCAGGGATTGAAGCAGGAGCCGACATAATTATGGTAGGTCATATCGTAGCGTCCTCTGTTGATACGGAAAACATTCCGAGCTCTCTTTCAAAAGTCATGATTACTAATGTGCTTCGTGGCGATTTAGGATTTGACGGAGTGGTAATTACGGACGCGCTTGATATGAAGGCAATATCAGATTACTATACGGCGGACGAAGCCGCAATTATGGCGATTGAAGCGGGCGCAGATATGCTTTTAATGCCGGAGGATTTTGAGACGGCATATAATGGACTGTTTGCGGCGGTAGAGGAAGGACGCATTTCAGAAGAGCGGATTGACGAATCCTTAAGACGTATCTATCGTATTAAGTATGCAGATAAGTTGGAGTGAAAATGATTTTGATTTTTTAAAAAAATCCGTTGACAAAATATATTATGTGTAGTATTCTATTATTTGTCTGAAAGAGATATACAATTTTTTCAGACAATAAATGCGCGAGTGGCTCAGTTGGTGGAGCGCGACCTTGCCAAGGTCGAGGCCGCGGGTTCGAGTCCCGTCTCGCGCTCTTGTTTCAGCTAAACTTACCTGGCGATCCGCTGGGTATTTTTTTGCATATTGCTTTTATTTTCTGCATATGCTATAATGCCATTAGGCAAAATGAATTTAACATATTATATGTACACAAAGCGAAACCCCGGCAGTTGCACCTGTCGGGGTTTCTTCTCAATTTATGGCTGAGCAGACCAAGGCTAGCTGTTGTCGTTCTCACTGTCTAGCCATTTGCAAATATAATAGGCAATTATACTTGCCAATACAGAGAGAATAAATGAATTTAACAAAATATGTATATCCCCTTTCCGTTGCCGGATTGGGTTGACAACACAAAAATCATATCATATATGATTGGAAATAGCAACTAGGAAGTCTGTTCTTTGAAAAATACTAAAGTCAGCGTATGTGGTATACGATGACAATTAACTCTATTTTGTTGTAATTGAAGCATTATCTGATGTAGATAGAGAAGACAGATTTTTTAAATAGAATTCTGCTAAAGCCAGAGAAGCGGCAATTTCCTGTTCCGAATATTGAGAACAAAGTGATTTGAATAGACGCTGATTTACGGCTTGAGTAGTTTCTTCCATACCGAAAAGCAGGTAGTCAATACTAATATGGTATGTCTGTGAAATTTGTGCCAGTACATCAATACTTGGCGTCCTTTTTCCTGTTTCAAGCAAGGCTAAATATGAAGTCGATATATATATTTGCTCAGAAAAGTTTTCCTGTGTATAATGTAATGAAATACGCAGTTCTTTAATTCTTTTACCAATTTCTTTTAAATTAATACGATAATTATCCATAAAATCTCCTACATCTATTTATAAGTATTATCTTTCCAGTTTAAATATATAATAGCAGTACTTATATTTCTAAATTATTTCTAACAGAAATAAAAATATTGACTAATAGAAATAATTGTGATAGATTAGTAACGTATGAAAAACGAACTAAGGGTTGCAGGGTGGGCTGTCTGGAGGTGACGCCATGTGGTACATAGCGCAGGTGCGGCTGGGGGCAGAAGAACAGATTAAGCAAAAGTGCACTAAGATTGCAGATAAAAGAATATTAGAGCAGTGCTTCATTCCCCGCTATAAAGAAATGAAAAGATACCAGGGCGCATGGCATACGCAGGAGAAGTTACTGTTTCCAGGTTATGTCTTTATGATAAGCAGCCATGCGGAAGAACTGAATAAAAGACTTGGAAATGTAATTGGGCTGGTGAAAATGCTTGGCACAGGTGATGAGATTGTACCACTTAAAGAAAGCGAAGAAGAATTGCTGGAACATATGGGAGTCCGCGGGAATGCGCTGGATATTTCTACAGGGGTTATAAGAAATGGGGTTATCCATGTTATAAAAGGACCGCTTGCGGGAATGGAAAGTTATATAAAGAAGATAGACAGGCATAAGAGGAAGGCGTGGCTGGAACTTAACTTGTTTGGGAGTCTGGTGAAGATGGAGGCTGGGCTGGAGATTACGGAGAAGAGCTGATGGGGCTGCCGGATTGGAGATTGAAAAGCTTGTAGTGTTGGGAGAAACATTATATGGAAATATCGACTAAGAAAATAAATATGGCACAGGAAGAATGGTATAAAAATGGTGAGCTATCATTAGTAAAAACATATCTTAGGTTATATTCGGGAATGATTGAAGAAATGTGCTTAAAGGAAACTTTAACAATACTTGATATTGGAGGTGGCGCAGGGTATTTTGCAAAGGAACTGTTAAGGCGAGTAACCGCAAAAGACAGTAAAGTATGTAGAATAGATATTTATGTGATAGATACACATAGGTATGATACATGGAATGATAATGATGAGAGCATCCATTTTATTGAAGGAGATGCGATGGATATTGAGCTAATATGCGGGGGGGGCACACTTGACTACATATTCTGCAATATGTTTTTTCATCATTTACTCGGAGACAGTTTTAAACAGAGCGAGATGTTCAGAAAAGACCTTATAAATAAAATGAAAAAAGTTTTAAAGGCAGGCGGAAAGATAGGGATAATTGATAATATAAATGATGGTTTGCTGTGGGATCAGGCATCATGCAGAATACTCTATTTTTTAACAGCAACAAAGAATCCAATAGTAGTAAAAGTTTGTAAAAGAATGGGTTCTAATTCAGCAGGAGTCGGGGTATGCATGCTTTCAAGGAAAATGTGGCATGAACTGGTAAATGGTGCGGGGATGAGAATTATAGATTCCACTGATTCGGAACCGGATAAGCTGAAAATATTTAAAAAAATATGTTTGTTAAATAAATCATATAGAAAATTTAATTTGATGATATTGCAATAATGTTTTGCACGGTAATATATTTGTGTCGGCCTCATTGCAAATTTTAATGTTAGCTGGCAACTGAATAAAAATTAATTATGTGTAGATAAAAACTATACATAGGAAGAAAGGATAACAGTAATATAAAGCAGCTATGATAACCGGTTCAGTTGTAATATTTAATTCGCCAAAAAAATTAATTGAAAATGTTATAAAAAGTTTTAGTCCAAATAAAGAAAGAAAACTTTTTATCATAGATAATTCGGAAAAGAAGACAGAGCAATATTTGAATAAAGCGGATATAGAATATATTTACAATGGAAGAAACCTAGGCTATGGGGCAGCCCACAATATTGGTATTAAAAAAGCGATAGAAGAAAAAGCAGATTATCATATTGTATTAAATCCAGATATTTCTTTTGTACCAAATATTATAGATGAGCTAATATCCTATGCAAATATAAATGAAGATGTTGTTTATATCCTTCCTAAAGTAGTCAATGCTGACGGAAAACTGCAATACCTTTGCAAATTACTCCCTACACCGTTTGATTTGATATTTAGACGCTTCTTCCCAAAAATAAAAATAGTGGAGAAGAGAAATGACAGATATATTTTAAAAAAATCAGGATACCGTGAAATCATGAATCCACCCTGCTTATCTGGTTGTTTTATGTTCATGAGGGTATCAACATTAAAAAGATATGATTTAAAATTTGATGAACGCTTTTTTATGTATTGTGAGGATTTTGATTTAATCAGGAGAATGCACAGGGTTGGTAAAACAATATACTATCCTAATGTTACCATTGTACATATACATGGGAAAGAATCATATAAAAACTTAAAAATGTTGAAAATGCATATGAAATCTGCCTGCCAGTATTTCCATAAGTATGGCTGGTTGTTTGATATGGAACGGCGTAAAATGAATGAACAGATACTTAGGGAACTGTAGAAAAATATTGTAGTCAATGATTTGTGGCTAAAGGATATTTGTATTAATGAAAAATAAGAGGAGAAATCGATTGAATATCAGGATAAAGGGAGACAGTTATGGGATTTTGGCATTATCTCAGTAAGGTTATTTTAAGGATAATTTTGCATATTTTTTGGATATTTCCTGTTAAAAAAGACAGAATTACATTACTGAATGAACTTTCTTTTACATATGGGGATAGTCTTAAGTACATTGATGAATATATTAAAACTAAATGCCCGGATGAATACGAGGTGATTTTTCCTGTATGTAAAAATGCTGGGCAGACCGATGCAACGGTTATATTTGTGAAACCAATGTCATTTAAATATTTTTTCTTTTTATTAACAAGTAAGACTATTATAACCAATGCAGGCGGAGTATCCTATTTACCGCTTCGTAATAATCAAATGGTTATTAATACATGGCATGGCGGAGGACCATATAAAAAGACTGGCGTTGCTTTGTACCAAAACAAGTGGTACATGCGTGAAATAAAGATGAATGCTAAGAATGTTAATTATTTTCTTTCATCATGTAAATACTGTACAAAATATGAAGCTAAAGCAATGCTGTATCCTGAAGAAAAGTGTATTAATTCAGGTATGCCAAGAAATGATATTTTTTTTGAAACAAAGCCATTGATATATAAAAAAGTATTCAATTTTGCCCAAATAGATGGGAATAAAAAAATTGTTTTATATGCTCCTACATTTAGGAGTGATGCTGAAAATTATACAGGAGAAAAGAAAATTTATATATGTGATATCGATTATAGAAACATACTTTCATCATTAACAGAGCATTTTGGAGGAGAATGGATATTTGCGGTAAGGCTGCACCCTAAATTGAAAAAAACAGATATAGAAGATAAGAATATAATTAACTTCACCGAATATCCAGATATGCAGGAGCTGCTTTATGTAGTAAATGCGGTTATTACAGATTATTCATCATTAATGTGGGATTATTCATTTACGAAAAGACCTTGTTTTATTTATGCAGATGATATTGAAGAGTATGAAAAATCAATAGGGTTTTATATGCCGGTTGCTAAGTGGCCGTTTCCGATTGCACATAGTAATGAGGAGTTAATAGATAATATAAGGTTCTTTGATAGCGATGATTACATTAAAAAAGTACAGCTTCACCATGAGGAATCGGGAAGTTATGAGCAGGGCCGGGCATGTGAGGCTGTAATGGATATTATAAAAAGTGCACAGCGAAGATATTAGGCGATTATTTATTTTTAAGTCAAAATTATAATAATTCGGCAGAAAGGACAAGATTATGTATTATGTAAATCCTGTAATTAAAGATTTTGTACGTACCAGTCAGCCTGAGGGAAGGGGAAAATATGTCAGGTTGGATCAGAATGAAAACCCAGATGGGCTTCCTAAATGGATATTTGATGAAGTCATGGACAAGGTAACACCGGAACTCCTGTCCATGTATCCGGAGGAAACTGCATTTACGAAAAAATATGCGGAATTTTTAGGATGTGATATCGATAACGTTACATTAACCGATGGAAGCGTTGTGGCAATGGGATATGTAATCAATGTTTTTGGAGAACCAAATAGAAAACTAATATGCGTCAATCCTACTTTTGGGATGTATAAGGTATATGCGGATATGAAGCAAATGAATACGGTTTTTGTGCCATATAATGAGGATTTTACGTTTGATACTCGGAAATTATTAGAACAGATTGATAATGAAACAAGCATTGTGTCAATTGTTAATCCTAATATGCCTATTGGAAATATATACAGTATGGATGAAATTATAGTGATTATTGAAAAAGCCAAAGAAAATGACGCTGTGGTCATTATTGATGAAGCATACTACTACTTTTACGATATAAGTGCAATAGAATTGATAAAAAAGTATGATAATGTAGTTATATTGCGTACATTTTCAAAAATGCTTTCCATATGTGGTTTGCGTATGGGGGCAGTCATTTCAAGCAAAGAGAACATACAATATATCAAAAATTATAAGCCACATTATACGGTAAATTGTCTGGCTTTGCTATTTGGAGAAGCTATTATTGATCATCATGACAAGCTGATTACAGAATTGAAAAGTAAATTTATTGGTGGGCGTGATTATTTGCTGCAAAAATTGGAACATGAAAATTATAATTATATTCCTTCGTACGGATGCTTTATCTGTATTACGCCAAAACATAAAACTGTGGAACATATTGCAGAAGAGTTAAAGAAAAGGGGCGTGCTGATTTTCTGTGGTAAGGGTGCTTCGGCAGGATTCTTGCGGGTAACAATATGGGATAAAAAATATATGGAAATGTTCATGAATTTATTGCTCGAAATTGATATTAAATAAATGACAACAAAGTATAACAAACAAGGTGATAAGAGTGAAAAATGTAGCAATTATTTTAGCCGGTGGAATTGGACGGCGTATAGGAAATGATTTACCCAAACAGTTTATAGTTATAAATAATAAACCAATTATCGTACATACGATTATGAATTTTCAAAATAACAACAAGATAGATGATGTACTGATTGTATGCGTAAAGGAATGGATAGGGTATCTCCAAGATATTATAGACAAGTATCATCTTACTAAGGTCAAGTGGATTATAGAGGGTGGGAATACCGTCCATGATTCAACAAAAAATGGAGTTTTCTTCCTGCATCCATTTATGTCAGATGATGACTATGTGGTTATCCATGATGCTGCACGACCAATCCTGCCGCAAAAGGCTATTGACGAGATGCTTGATATTGCACATAGGGAAGGAAACGCCTCGCTTGCAATACCAAGTTATGAAACGGTCATCTATACAGAAGACCAGGTTTCGGGAGTTGAGCAGCTTGAGAGAAACAAAATCATGCGGATTCAGACTCCGCAGGCATATTCTTATTCTCTGATCAGGGAGTTGTATGAGATGGCGGATAAAGATAATATCCATGATATTGTATATGCTGATATCCTTGCTGTCCATTATGGGAAAAGGGTGTTTTTTTCAAGAGGATTTACAAATAATATTAAGGTGACGCGGCAGGAGGATATTTCACTGGTCTCATCCCTTATGAATTTTTCAGAAGAAGAGTTGTTCAATCTGTAAAGAGCTATGAGGAGAGCGGATGATATAAATGGATATACTTATTAGCGTAATTATACCGGTATATAATACGTCAAAAGATAAACTTCTAAGATGTGTAAACAGTGTGCTGGCTCAGACATTTCAAAACTTTGAAATAATTATTATTGACGATGGAAGTGAAGAAGAATGTGCTGGTTATTTGGATTCATTTTCGTACATTAGACACAGTATCCATGTCATACACAAAGGAAATGAAGGTTTAGCCATGGCACGCAATACTGGAATTGCGAATGCCAAAGGGAAGTATATCATTTTCGTGGATTCAGATGACTATATTGCCCCATATTGTCTGCAGCAGGCTGAGGATATTATTGAAGAGTATGAACCAGATGTCGTGATAGGTCTTACAAAAAAATATAAAGAATATAATTTTAGCGTTTCTGACGGTATGATGTATAATGATACTCGATTAAATGTGCAATGTATCCATTCTGAACAGGATATGAATAAATTAATTAACCATATGATGGGGTATCATGTGTCTGCCTTATGCTTTACTCAGGGATACATTGCTGACGGTGCTTGCGCCAGAGTATGTAGGAGAAATTTGACTGAACAGGCATTATTTACAACGGAACCATTTCCAAATGAGGATACTGTTTGGAATCTGATTTTCTTGAAAAAGTGCAGAAATGTAGTGATTGCAGAAACAACATGGTATTATTATCTGATTAATTCAGATTCCATGACAAGGGGATTAAACGAAAATGCACTCAAAGCGTATCAGTATAGAATAAGGCAGGAACTGGAACTTGTGACTTCCCTATGGCCAGAATGTTTGGATGGAATTTATATTAGAATTTTTAACGATATGTCTGCTTTATGCAGAAGTTATCTGTTCCACCCGGAAAATAAGAGCACATTACGGCAAAAGTATAAGGTATATTTGGAATTCATACATACAGATGCTTATGTAACCATGTTGAACAATATAAGCTTTGGCTCGGAAAAAAGGTTATTGCATAGATTGGTTAAGGAATGTGTCATATTTTTTTCGCTGCATAGACCTAATTTTTTATCTTTTCTTATGTGGAATGTATTTATAAGCATGAGTTTTTGAATAATCAGTATAGAAATAGAGAGGATTGTAAATGCTGACATTATTTCTTTATATAAGTCTTTTTACGATATCTGCATTATTGGTTGCACGATATCAGAAATCATGTAGGAAATATGCAGTAGTTATAAAAATATGGAACACAAGAAATTCCATAACAAAAATTGAACCGATTTTTGTGCTAAGGCTGTTGTTATGTATGCTGCCTCTTATCCTGATATATTCGTTAAGAGTGAATGTTGGAGCCGATTATAAAGAGTATGAAAGAATTTATAATACACTGTATGTGTCATCCTTTAAGACATATTTTCAAGCCCATTTGTTGGGACAGGGGAATTATTATGTTGAAGTGGGTTATTATTTTCTGAACCGTCTGGCAAACAATTACCATGTTCTGCAGATGTTAAATATAGTGCTGATTTTTTCAGTATTGTTTATGACGTTATATGATTATAAGGATAGATTAAATGTTGGACTGGCAGTATTTATATACTTGTCATTACGGTTTGCACCTTCTATGAATGTAGTAAGATTTTCAATTGCATTGATGTTTGTATTTTTCAGCTTCAGATATATTATTAATGCGGAATTTAAACAATTTGCTATATGCATTGCTCTGGCAACCTGTTTTCATAAAACAGCAATACTTTGTATAGCTTTTTATTTTTTACGGGAATTTAATCAGTCATATATTAATAAAATACGTAATGCTCTGTTAATGACAGCGGTTTTGGGTTTTCCACTTTTCAGCAGGTATTTACTGGGTGCATTTGCAAAATTTCCAATTTTTAAAAGGTATTTTACAGTTTCAGTGTATGCGGTGAATGATGTTTTGAATACAAGTTTAAAGTGGATGTGGCATATTGTACCTGTGATGATTCCGATTTTACTCTTTGGATGGCGCTATATATATGCCACAAAAGAAAATCGTGTATTATTTAGAATATATTTGATGAATATTCCGTTCAGAACGCTAGGCGTATATAATGCCACGTATAGCAGACTTACTGGGTACTCCCAGATTATAGAAGTGCTGCTGATACCGATGATTCTTTCGTGTATCCATAATAAGAACACTAAGAAGTGCCTTACTATCTACTATCTGCTTTGGTATACATTTTATTCTTGTTATGTTGCGGTTGCGAGCAAAGGTAATCTGGCATCATATTCATGGATTTTTTCGGGGTAATAGGAATTTTGTGCATGAAAGCAGGTAAGGAATTTAAGGTGTATGGCTACAGGAAGGTTATGGGGGAAATGTCAGATTGTTTGAAAAAACTGCAGCAAGTCGAATTAGACATACTGGGTGAATTTAAGAGAATATGCGATAAATATCGCCTGAAATATTATGCCATCGGTGGCACATGTATTGGCGCTGTAAGGCATGGGGGCTTTATTCCGTGGGATGATGATATAGATATCGCTATGCCGTATCAGGATTATATGAAGTTCCGACGGGTAGCTGCAAAGGAATTAGGTGAATATTATTCCATATACACGCCGGAAGAACACAGGCATTGGATTAATAATTTCATTAAAATACAAGATGAGCGGACAGCGTATATAGAATCTGGTCAGAACGGATATCCGGATGATTACACAGGTGTTTGGATAGACATCATGCCGATATATGGTCTGCCGAAGGGAAAGCTGGCACAGTATTGGGCGTCAGTAATATGTGATCTGCTGGTTTTCATGAATGAAAGACATCGGGAAGCATTGTGCGAGCAGACTTCAAAGAAACGGAGAATTGCGTGGATGCTGGACGCCCCAATAAGAAAGCTGAAACCATATAATTTTTATATTGAGATTATTGAAAAGATATTTAGAAAGTATCCCCTTAATTGCTCAAATAAGGTTTTATTTGGCTGGAGATATAAACCGAATGTATTCCGCAAAAAGTATACATATCAGAGCGTTTTCTACTATGATGATTTTAAAGAAATGCTGGAATACCCATTTGAAGATACGAGCATTGCGGTTCCTGTCGGGTATGACAGGTATCTGACGATGGATTTTGGCAATTATATGGAACTGCCGCCGGAAGAAAAAAGGATTCCGTGTCATGACATATGGGTAATTGATTTAAAAAAATCATATAAAGAGTATGCAAAGGAGGCAAGCATAAAATGATTATCGGATATACAACAGGCGTATATGACCTTTTCCACATAGGGCATCTGAATTTATTTAAAAATGCAAGAGGAATGTGCGATAAGCTGGTCGTCGGCGTGACAGTGGACGAGCTGGTCGGCTATAAAGGCAAAAAAGCAATGATTCCGTTTGAAGACCGTATTGAGATTGTCAGGAGCTGCAGATATGTAGATGCTGCCGTGCCGCAGTATGATATGGACAAGGTAAAAGCATGCAGAGAGCTGGGGGCGACGGTTTTGTTTGTAGGGGACGACTGGTATGGAAGCGATAAATGGAAAAAGTATGAAGCGGCTTGCGAAGCGGAAGGAATTAAGATTGTTTATTTTCCATATACGAAAGGGGTTTCTTCCACTAAGATATCGGCAGCGTTAAAGGAAACTCGCGGCTGGCTGACAGAACAGGCGGAAAGCAATATATAGGGGGAAAAGAATGACTGATAAAAAATACTGTATGAGCTGCTATTTGGCGTTCAGGTACATAGAAGACGATGAAAAGGATTTCTATCCAGATAAAAAGCATAGAAATATCACTCTGATTCCGAGGGATGAAAGAATACCGGTCCGCACTGCAGAAGACATCGACAGGGAGATATCTGCGGAATTTGAAGGTCTGAGGAAAATGAAACTGGGTATTATGCTTTCAGGCGGAATGGATTCTGCCATTTGTGCTTCATATATGAGAGGTGCAGACGCATATACATTCAGATTTATGAATGGGGAATTTCAGGCGGATGAATTAAAGCGTGCGGAATATTATGCAACGTACTATGGGCTTAATCTTCATTATGTGGATATAGACTGGAATACGGTAGAAAAATATGTGGATATTGTCATGCTGGCGAAAGCCGCACCGGTTCATTCGATTGAACCCCAGATTATGCAGGCAGCGCTTCAGGCTAAGGCAGATGGCGTGGAAATGATGGTTATAGGGGACAGCAGCGATTACATTTTTGGTGGCATGGACCAGTTACTTAGTCGGGACTGGTTATTTGATGATTTCATGGAGCGGTATACATTTACGAAGCCGGAGTTGATTCTTTCCAATCCCGAAAACATGCAGTATCTATATGAGCGTTACCGCTTAAAAGAAAATAATATTGACTATCTTAAACTTATGGATGAGGTGTGTTACAGAGAAAGCCTAAGCAGTTACATGAATGCTTTTGATGCGGCAGGACTGTCTTGGTTTGATCCTTATGCTAGACTTATTATGGCAGAAAGTCTTGATTTGGAAAGGGTACGAAACGGTGAGTCAAAATATCTAATTAGGGAGTTAATGAAAAAGAAATATCCGGATATAGAGGTGCCGACCAAGATACCGATGCCGCGTCCGGTTGATATGTACTTTAAGGATTGGGAAGGACCTAAGAGGCATGAATTTAGGAAAGACATTGATATGAGTAAATTCAGCGGGAACCAGAAATGGCAGATGTATTGTCTAGAAAGATTTTTGAATATTAATGAACCGGAGGAATGATATTATGTCTTTCAAACAAAAAATAAAAAATGCACTTCCAGATGATGTTGTAGGAATAATGATATCCATATATCGAAGGATTAATTTGAAAAACTGGTATTCCGTTTTGGTTGGAAGGGTGAAAGTTGAATTCCTTGTCATCTCCGTGGGACAGGCATGCAATTTCAAGTGCCGTGACTGTTCTAATTTTGCGCCTGTCAGTCCAGCTTGCTTCAAAAGATATGACGTAAACGATATAAAGAAAGATTTAAAGGTGCTTTTTGAGAATGTCGAATATATTGAAAAACTTCAGATTCAGGGTGGTGAGCCATTATTATATAGTGATTTGGCAGAATTAATTGATTTCCTTTATGAAAATAGAGATAAAGTTCATGAGATAGTGATTGCAACAAACGGAAGCCTGATTCCTGACGATTCCCTTATGGAGTGCTTAAAGAGAAATAGTGTATGTGTAAGGATAAGCGACTATGGAATAGCGCAGGAGTCCAGTTCCAAACTTGTAGAAAAACTTATACAGAACAATATCCGTTATTATGTATATTCTTTTGTAAACGGGAAGTCCCTATGGTATGAATGTGGAGGAAAGAATACGCGCGCGGGGGGGGCAAACATATAGTCCGAAAAAGATATTACCTGTGTGATTTTTCAGGGTGTCTTACTTTGGAAAGGGGCGAACTGGCATATTGCAGCAGGGCAACTAACAGTTATGTTATTCAGGGATTTCCGAGGAAGCAGACGGATTATTTTAGTTTAAGGGAAAAGAAAAGGAATTTTAGGGTAAGTCTGGCAAAATATCTGGTTTTCAGGCATCCTATGCAGGCATGTTATTATTGTAACGGTACAAATGATAAACATATGGTTCAACCAGCTATACAAATGCGGACAGATGCTTCTCATAATGAAATGTAGGTGATTTTATATAAAAATGACTAAGCTTTTACAAAAATATAATAATTGTCCGATGCGGGTTAAAGCTTCATTTTGGTTTTTAATATGTGCTTTTTTGCAGAAGGGTATTTCAGTGATTACGACGCCAATTTTTACCAGGCTGCTGTCTACAGCGGAATGGGGACAGTATAATGTGTTCAGCTCATGGAGAGGCATTCTTGGGGTATTTATATCGTTAAATCTGTCATACGGGGTTTATGTACAGGGACTGGTAAAATTTGAGAGTGAGGCGAGGCGTTTTTCCTCTTCATTGCAAGGGCTGACGCTGTCCCTTGTGGTTGGGTGGACTGCTGTATATTTGCTTTTCCATGATTTTTGGAATGGTTTGTTTTCCATGAATTCAATTCAGATGCTGTCCATGCTGTCGCTAATCTGGACTACTGCCGTATTTGGATTTTGGGCAGAGGAGCAGAAAGTACATTGCAGATACAGGCTGCTTATTTTTATTACGCTTGTTGTTTCGATTGTCAAGCCGGTGTTAGGGATTTTTCTTGTTACCCATGCGGAAGATAAGGTGACAGTCCGCATACTTGGTCTGGCGTTGGTTGAACTGGTTATGTATATCGGTCTTTTTAATAAGCAGATGTTGCGCGGCAGGCAGTTTTATAGTGCAAAGTTTTGGAAGTATGCGTTGTTATACAACCTGCCGTTGATTCCGCATTATCTGTCCCAGACAGTTTTAAGCAGCTGTGACAGGATTATGATAGAACGAATGATAGGTGCGGACAGCGCCGGGATATACAGTCTTGCTTATTCGGTATCTTTGGTTGCGGCGATTTTAAATACATCAGTGATGCAGACATTAAAACCGTGGATTTACAGGAAGATAAAAGAAAAGAATATTGGGAATTTGGCAAATATTTCGTATATCACAATGATAATAGTTGCAATGGCAAATATTTTGTTGATAGTCTTTGCACCGGAAATAATCGCATTTTTTGCTCCGGCATCTTATCATGATGCCATATGGATAGTGCCACCGGTTGCCATGAGTGTGTATTTTATGTATTGTTATGATTTGTTTGCTGAATTTGCTTTTTACTACGAGAAAACAAGATTTATCATGTCGGCAAGTGTGTTGGGGGCTGTTTTGAATATCATTTTAAATTACATATTTATAGGGCAGTTTGGATATCGGGCGGCCGGTTATACTACGTTGGCTTGCTATGTGATTTATGATATCGGACATTACTTTTTTATGAACAAGGTATGTGATGAATTTTGCGATGGTATAAGACCGTATGAATTAAGAAAGATATTGGCTATCAGCATAACGTTTGTACTGTTTGGCTTTATCATTTTGTTTACATACGGGCATGCACTTATAAGGTATGGTACGATTGCAATATTTTTTGTTATTATTGTGATGAAAAGGAAATCAATAATAGATATGTTACAGAAGATAGTTACGCTCAAACGATTTATGACAAAATGAGCAAGAGCGTGTCATGCATGGAAACATATGAGTCTATGTGTCTGGGCGTTGAACCGTTACGGAACAAAAATATTTCCCGCAAAAGTGATTGACAACCAATAAAATACCGTTTACAATATAACTATCAGGAAAAT
>JAMPHY010000001.1:224509-269047 GCA_023663185.1 Clostridiales bacterium
AAGACTCCCAGATATGTTTTATTAATCATAGCATAGTTGTTGTAATTCTGTAAAGGGAAATTTGTAAAAATATTTTAAAACGCTGAACGCTGGAAACAGCCGCACTTCCCGAAGAAAGTACGGCTGCCCCATGGTAATTACAACACTTTGCAATAAATTTATGATATATTCCGTAAACTTACTTAACCAGAGCATATTACGGAATAGCTCATTAACCGAGTAATGACAGTGCCAACTGGTTAGACTGATTTGCCTGTGCCAGCATTGATGTACCAGCCTGCTGTAAGATGTTGTTGTTAGCATATTTAACCATCTCTGTAGCAATGTCGGTATCACGGATTGCTGCCTCTGCGCTCTGAGTATTCTCAACAACGTTATCAAGGTTATTGATGGTATGCTCAAGTCTGTTTTGAATAGCGCCGAGTTCTGCTCTCTGGTCTGAAACTTTCTGCTGAGCTGCTTTAATTTTCTCAACAGCGTCCAATGCGTTATCATCATCAGTTCCGTCAACCTTAAGTCCACTGATACCAAGTCCTTTAGCACTCATGGATTCGATATTCATGGTAATCTGATTGTTGGAAGTAGCGTCAGCACCTACATGAAGAGAGATGGAAAGTGCGCCGACCTTATCCTGTACTGCAACTACTTCTTCTTTCTTAAGAGTAGTCTCATTTCCTACCGCATCATATACCTTAGGCACGCCGCTCTTTACACTGACTTCACTATCATCCGCGTTATAATTGAAATACCTGTCTAAGTCATTGGCAGAAATCTTATTACCATCGCGGTCATAATAAGCTGCAGTTACACCTGCTGCACTTAATGCTGCACCAGTAACATCTGTTGCGTTAAAAACTACGGTATCCGTATATTCTCCACTGGTTGCACTAGCCGCCTTAGAGTATGTGCCTACGCCCGTAACTTTTGCTAAAAGGTGACCATCCTTATCCTGAATATTGAATGTTCCGGCGGTTTTGTCAGTTGTAACTATTTCAAATTTCTCTTTTGCCGAACCATTCAACTCAATAGAGTATTCTTTTACTGCTGCTTTAGTGGTCGTATCGTAATAGCTTCTTGCCGTTACAGAGAGTCCCTGCGCTTTCAATGAGTTTGCCAATTCATTCTGCGCATCCATAGTATATGCTTCCGGGCTTTCAAAGGTAATTTCCGGCTTAAGAGCTGTTACCGTGTCTTGTTTGAATGTAGCAGTCGCGGTAGCGTCAGCATCAAATTTCGCATAGCTATAAGTATAAGCTTTTGTAGCGTCCTTATCACCCTTAAGCAGATAAGTCTCATTGAACTTGGTTGTCTCAGCTACACGGTCGATTTCAGTTGTAAGCTGGTCAATCTCGTTCTGAACTGCGGTACGGTCAGACTCTGACATTGTTCCGTTTGCTGCTTTTACTGAAAGCTCGTTCATACGCTGAAGCATATCCTGAACTTCATTCAGAGCGCCTTCTGCGGTCTGTACTGCACTGATACCGTCCTGTGCGTTAGCTGCTGCCTGTGTAAGACCTCTTGCCTGACGTCTCATCTTCTCACTGATTGCCAATCCTGCTGCGTCATCTGCTGCACGGTTAATCTTATAACCTGATGACAATTTCTCTGTGGACTTTGCCTGTGCGCTTGTTGTGATACCAAGCATTCTGTTGGCGTTCATCGCTGTAATGTTGTGTTGTACTATCATAAAGTTACCTCCTTGTGTTTGCCAGCCGTAAATCCGTTTACGACCGTTGCTTTGTTTTTAGTTTCTTTTTGTTTTTATGAATAATCCCGAAGCCCCTAGGATTGCTCCGGGTTATCACCGTTACTTCCTGTACTGGCATTGCTGCTGTGGCGTTTATGACGGTGCCGCTGTCTTTACCTTCTTGGCGGAATCGTTTACCACGATTTTTTTCTTACGATACTTCTCCGGTAAATCGGGTACTGCATGGTAATGCGGTAGTTTTGCCTTTTCCTCCGGATTAGTCGTGTTATTCTCGATAACTTTGCTGCGGACTACATTCAGTTCTTTGGGTGCGTCAATCATAATCCTCAAATGATTTTTGCTGCCGCCTAAGAAAACAATTTTTACGTCCTCCCCAATCATCAAGTAGTCTTCTGCGCTGACTGTAAGCCTTAACATATTAAAACCTCCCTGCTTTTTCTTTTTTAAAAGTGCCGCCCTGCCATGTAACATTTGTATATAAAATGTTGCATAACAACATTTTGTTGTATAGTTAAAATACACACTATTGCAAAGGAGCGAAAAAATATGAGCACTACTTATCCAATTAAAGATGAAAAGCAACTTGAAAAATTTGAGAGCTATTTTTTAGAGGTGAAGCCGATTTATCGGAACTATGCCATAATTGTTATGGGATTAAATACGGCTTTCAGAATCGGGGATTTATTATCGCTTAGATGGGAAGATGTTTATAATGAGAAAACCGGGTGCTTTAAAAAGCATATCCGGCTCAAAGAGCATAAGACCAACAAAGAGCGCTGCGTAGCGGTTAATTCTGTCGTCCATAAAGTATTGACTACGCTGCAGGCTGAATATAATTATCAAGATGGCGCGCAATGTCTTTTTCCCGGCAGCAAAAATGCAACAACGCCGCTTTCACGCACACAGGCATTCCGCATTGTCAAGGAAGCTGCTGAATACGCCGGATTTGAAGAGCACATCAGTTGTCATTCGCTCCGCAAGACCTTTGGCTATCAGGCTTGGAAGCAGGGCGTTCCGCCGGCTGTTATAATGGACATTTTCAATCATTCTTCCTACCGCATCACAAAACGCTATTTATGTATCGAGCAGGACGACAGGGACAAGGTATATTTAGAAGTGTGTCTGTAGAAGTATTGAAATTTCTGATAAATAGGCTTTGAAAATTATTTTTTAATTTTTTTAAATTCTGCTATAAAGTATTTTAAAAGTGTTCCGATATAAGTTATGTAAGCGTCAAGGTGCAACATTTTATATACAAATGTTGCATCTTTTTCTATTATAACTTTATCTGCAGGATTTTATACAGATGGTTTAAGGCTTCTATTGAGTAAAACTCAAGGAAGTTTTTTCTATTGTAAAAAACGGATTTCTGGCATATAATATTATAAAGATTTGGGGATTTTTGACATATAGCAGCAAAAAGATTTTGGGATTCTTGACATATGATAACAAAAAGATTTTGGGATTTTTGACACATCACTGTTTAAGATATAGGAAGAGGAGTTTATTGTATGGTTTTTCAACGGAAATTATATAATAAAATGCTTGATTGGAAAAAAGAGTTCAACGGAAAAACTGCTCTTTTAATTAAAGGCGCGCGCAGAGTTGGAAAATCAACACTCGTTGAAGAGTTTGCCAAAAACGAATATGAAAGTTATATACTGATTGATTTTTCAATTGCCCCAAAAGAAGTACATGAATTATTTTCCGATTTATCCGATTTGAATTATTTCTTTCTGCGTTTACAAATGATTTATCATACCAATTTGATTGAAAGAAAATCCGTAATTATTTTTGATGAGGTACAAATGCAGCCATTGGCAAGACAGGCAATTAAACATCTGGTGAAAGACTGCCGCTATGATTATATTGAAACAGGCTCGCTATTATCAATTAAGAGAAATATAAAGGATATCGTAATTCCAAGCGAGGAGACTCGTTTTCAACTATATCCTTTAGATTATGAAGAATTCCGTTGGGCATTGGGGGACACAACTACCATGCCATTACTTTTAAATGCCTATAATAAAATATCATCTATTGGAGATAGCGTAAATAGGCGTTTGCTACGGGATTTTCGTTTATATATGCTTGTAGGTGGAATGCCGCAGGCTGTTGCTGCTTATATAGAAACCAATAATATGAGTATGGTAGACCAAGTAAAGAGAAATATTTTAGAATTATATGAAGATGATTTCAGAAAAATAGACCCTTCAGGAAGAGCAGGGATGCTGTTTAAGGCAATTCCCGCCGAATTGAACAAAAATGCTACTCGCTATCAGGTATCCAGTGTATTAGCAGGCGACAGGGAAGAGCGCATACGAGAAATCCTTGCTAATATGCAGGATTCAATGACAGTATATATTTCATACCATGCGGATAATCCAAGCGCCGGAATTTCCCTTCATAAAGACCCACGAAGATATAAATTGTTTTTATGCGATACAGGACTATTTGTAACTTTGGCATTTATGGATAGAGATTTCACGGGCAATGAGATATATGAAAAGCTTTTAAATGATAAATTAAGTACAGACTTAGGATATATATATGAAAATGCTGTTGCTCAGATGTTAAAAACGGCAGGCAATGAATTATTTTATTATACCTTTCCTAAGGAAACGTCAAATCATAATTATGAAATAGATTTTTTGCTGGCAAGAAAAGACAAAATTTGTCCAATAGAGGTGAAATCCTCCAATTATAAAAGACATGCTTCTTTAGATGCCTTTCAAAATAAATTTTCTTCACATATATTAAACAGATATTTGATTTATACAAAAGATGTTCGAAAAGATAAAGATATTCTGTGTATGCCGATTTATATGGTGCCTTTTTTATAAGCAAACGCAATGGCTAAAAGAGTTGACAAACCGCCTAAAAAACAGTATACTTATAAAACCGTGCAGCCGGGGCGTTAGCGGTGCCCTGTACCTACAATCCGCTCTAGTAGGGGTGATGCTTGATTGAGGGCTTTTGATTTGTGTAGCTGCCCTTTATAAGTGGCGTTGAAGTTTGAGTCTTGCGCAATGGGAATCTATGAACCGTGTCAGGGTGGGAACACAGCAGCACTAAGTAGAATCTCCCATGTGCCGTGAGGGTGCTTGGCGGAGTTAACTGTAAAGGTAACGTGCATGAATCTGGTTCGAGAGAAAGCGCACGGTTTTGTATTGTCAGATTTGAGAAAGGCTGTGGAATAGCACATGAAGCTTAGTGATTGCACACTCTGCCCTAGAGAATGTCATGTAAATAGAGACGCCGGACAGACAGGTTATTGCGGACAGACGAGCGATATAACAGCAGCGCGCGCAGCCCTTCATATGTGGGAAGAGCCGTGTATTTCCGGCACACATGGTTCCGGTACTGTCTTTTTTAACGGATGTAACCTGCATTGTATTTTTTGTCAAAATCATGTTATTTCTCGCACTGTCAACACGCAAAGCGGAACCAATAATGTTATTTCTGTTCAAAGGCTCTCGGAAATATATCTTGAATTACAGGAAAAAGGAGCGCATAACATCAATCTTGTTACCCCGACGCATTACGTTCCCCAGTTAATTGAAGCTATTAAATTGGCAAAGAAAAATGGGCTTAATATTCCTATTGTATACAATACCGGTTCCTATGAAAAAGTAGAAGTTTTAAAACTTCTAGAAGGCTATGTTGACATATACCTTCCTGATTTGAAATATTTTTCTTCCGATATCAGCCGCCGTTATTCCAATGCCCAAGATTATTTTAAGTACGCCACCGCCGCTATTGCAGAGATGTATAGGCAGGTAGGAGAACCGGTTTTTGATAGCGACTTAGATATAAATGAAAGCGCCCTTATGAAAAAAGGCGTTATCGTGCGGCATCTGATGCTGCCCGGTTGCATGGAAGATTCCAGACAGATTCTTCAATATTTATATCAAACCTACGGAAACTCAATATACATGAGCATTATGAACCAATATACGCCCATGCCGCAAGTATCAGGTATTCCTGAGCTGAACCGTAAAGTCAGTATCAAAGAGTATGACGCATTAATCGATTATGCGCTCTCTATTGGTATAGAGAACGCATTTATTCAGGAAGGTGATACGGCGGCCGAAAGTTTTATTCCGTCATTTAACGGTGAAGGAATTTACAAATAATTTACAATTCTACTTTGCGTAAGTAGTAGCCGAATTTTCCTTCTTCTGCATTACCGCCTTCACATTCAAACGCCTCAAAGCCGAACATGAGCGCGACCATCTTTTCTCTTTCATAGAAAACTCCCGGCACTCCAAGATAAAAATCTCTTTCTTTTCCCAAAATTAAGTATCTATAATTATAAAATCCATGCAGCAAAAAGCTGTTGTTCACTAAATGCTGATATCCCGCGGGCAGAATCACAAAGTCTTTGGGCTCTAACTTCACGTATACTCTATCGTCGCCATACGGGTGTATTTTTTCGTATGTAGCAAGAAGCTGTTCCCACTTACTCTCATATATCGGCGGATTATCCGTCATATTGTGGCTTGTCAATCTACGAGTTCGAGGTTTCGGCTCGACCACAGTTTTCGACTCGACTACAGATTCCGCCTGCGCTGCCGCTGTTTCTTCCTGTGCTTTCAGCTTAGATATATGTTGCAATGTTACAGAATCCGCTCCTCGTATTGCTGCTGCCGGTGCCTGCTCAGTCGAACTTGACGCTATCGTAAACTGTTCAGGTGCCGTTGACGTTTCAGCCTGTGATACTGCCGTCAATATCTGTTCAGTCGAACTCGGCGCTATTGTAGATTGTTCAGATATCGTCGGCATTGTTTCCGCGCGTATTGATGTTTCTGTCTGCACTTCTTCCTCTACCTTATTATATATAGGTGCATTTTTACTCTGTCCTTTTATTATATTTATTTCCGATAGAATTATTTCTGCTCCAAAGACCGGCCCTGCCGCGCTTCCACTCCATCTTCCATTTCCGGCATTCAGCGTAAAAGTATCGACGTCCTGCCAGCCCTCAGCATTCTGGAAGCGAAGCGGATAACTTCCGCTAATATTGCCCGATATATTTTTAACTTGCAACTCCAGCCTGAACTGCCCCTGTCTTTCTTCTGATTTAAGATATCCGACACAGCCTTCTTTCACATCTTCGTTATACAGACTCATATATATAATTTCTTTCTGATACATTTTTAATAACCATGCCTTTCCGTAACCTGCAGTTTTGACCATAATCACATATATAAATATATGCCGCATGTACCAAAAAAATACCGAATGATTTCTCATCCGGTACTCATGGTTATTTTCTTCTATATAACAGTTCAGCCCACAAGAACATTCCTTAAAAGGAAGCACATACGTTCATGCCCCTATGTGCCAAGCCATTACTTCTTGTTAATACTCAACGGAATCCAGATATTTCATATAGTTCACTACCATCAGCGCTATTTTAAATGTAAGCGCATCGTCAAATGTACGAATATCCAAGCCTGTGCTTTTCGCCAATTTCTCAATACGATATACCAGCGTATTCCTATGCACAAATAGCTGTCTGGAAGCCTCGGATACGTTCAGGTTGTTCTCAAAAAACTTATTAATTGTCATAAGAATTTCATCATCTAACTCGTCCAATACATTCATACCAAATATTTCGTCAATAAATATTTTGCAGAGATTGACCGGAAGCTGATAAATCAACCTTCCTATACCCAGCTTATTATACGCCGTAACCTTTTTTTCCGCATAGAAAATCTTTCCTACGTCCAATGCCATTCTTGCCTCTTTATATGATTTGGAAACCTCTTTCAATTCATTTACTATGGTTCCGTACGCCACTTTAACATTCAGCATGGCTTCCATACTCATCATATCGACAATAGTATTGGCTATCTTCTCCAGCTCTCCGTAGTCGTCTACCGACTTCACGGCTTTTATTAATATAACATTATTTTCATCTACCGCGGAAATGTAATCTCCCGTCTGCTGTGAAAACAAGCCGTTCAGCAGTTCTGACGCCGCACTGTTTTTGCCCGGACCTGTCTCTATGAGAAATACGGCTCTTGGTACAGCTACTTCAATATGCAGTTTCTTGGCACGATTATATATATCCACCAAAAGCATATTATCTAAAAGTAGATTTTGGAAAAAGTTATTCTTATCAATTTTTTCTTTATAAGCTATAATTAGGTGCTGTAACTGACTGACAGCAATCCTTCCTACCATGTAGGTTTCTTCATCGACGCCCCTTGCATCAAGAACAAAAATTTGTTCTTCTTCGTCTAGCACCTTAAGTAAGTGATGTGCGCCTATAACCTGACTGTCCGCCGGTGAAGCAGCAAAACCACTAATAAGGTTAAATGAAATATCTGACGGTTCAAAAGTAGATGCAACTGTATTTCCTTCTAAATCAAATACGCATAAATCAACTTTAGTAATGGATTTTAACTCATCTATACTGGATTTAATAACCTGACTGGAAATCATATTCTATTCTACCTTTCCCTAAAAAAAGGGGATGCAGCCGCATCCCCTAAATAAGTTCAGAAACTAATTTGTAATAACCTGCTCTGTCTCTTTATCAAATACATGAATCTTCTCAACGTCAAATGCAAACTTAACAGCATCGCCCGGTCTTGCAGTTGTACGTGAATCAACTCTAGCTGTGATAGGGAACTCAGCAAGGTCAAAGTACAAGTAAACTTCTGCACCAAGCAGCTCGTATACTTTGATGCTTGAATCAAATACACATGATGCATTCTGGATAAAATCCGGAGAATCATATACGTCCTCAGGACGAATACCGAATGTAACTGATTTTCCTTCATAACCGCCTGCGATTAATTTCTTTGATTTTGCTGCCGGAAGCGGAATGCTCTTGCCTGCAATCTTAAGGCTTGCAACATCGCCGTTTACTTCAACAACTGCATCTAAGAAATTCATCTGAGGAGAACCCATGAAGCCTGCAACGAACAGGTTCTGAGGTTTCTCATAAAGGTTCTGAGGTGTATCAACCTGCTGAACAACACCGTCTTTCATAACAACGATTCTTGTTCCCAGTGTCATAGCTTCTGTCTGGTCATGTGTTACGTAAATAATCGTGGTGCCCAATCTCTGATGAAGCTTTGCAATCTCGATACGCATCTGTACACGAAGTTTAGCATCCAAGTTTGAAAGAGGCTCATCCATAAGGAATACCTTAGGATTACGAACAATCGCACGTCCCATAGCAACACGCTGTCTCTGTCCACCGGATAAAGCCTTCGGTTTACGGTCAAGCAACGGAGTCAAGTCAAGAATCTTAGCTGCTTCTTTAACCATCTTGTCAATTTCATCTTTCGGTACTTTTCTTAACTTAAGACCGAATGCCATATTGTCATATACTGACATATGAGGATACAGAGCGTAGTTCTGGAATACCATCGCGATATCTCTGTCTTTAGGTTCAACATCGTTTACTACTCTGTCGCCAATCTTGAGTTCGCCGGAAGAAATATCTTCAAGTCCTGCAATCATACGAAGTGTCGTAGACTTACCACAACCTGAAGGTCCTACGAAAATAATAAATTCCTGATCTGCGATTTCGAGGTTGAAATCCTTTACTGCTTCAAATCCGTTAGGATATACTTTGCAGATGTTTTTTAGTGATAAACTTGCCATTTTTGAGCCTCCTATAAGTATTATCTGTTTCATTTATTTTGAACGTCTTTCGACATTCAAGTCTATTACAGTATAACGGAATCTTTGCACTTTTTCTATACACCAATTTCACAAATATTTTGCTCTCAGTTGTAAAAAATGCTTATTTTTTAATCGATATTTTGATTTATCCGTCAAGTTGTCTAAGAAATTGAGACTTTCTTGTACAGATTGACCAAACAGTGCCTTGATTTACCCTGCAACGCTGTCTATTAAATTATTAATTTTCATTATTTTCCGAACTGTCCGCCGGTTTTTCTTCAAGCCACTTTTCTTTATAGAAAGCAAGCTGGTTCTTTCCGCCCTTTTTCGCCTTATAAAGTCCGGTATCAGCCGCTTTATATATAGCTTCAAAATCGGCGCCTTCTTCAGGGAAAATCGCCACGCCAATACTTGCGGTTACGGTATACTTACTATATTCTCCCACCTTAAAATTCTGGAAAAAGTTTTCTACCTTCTTTGCCTCTTTTCTGATAGCGGCAGGATCCGAAATATTTTTCAAGAATACAATAAACTCGTCTCCGCCGGCACGACCTATAATATCTGATGAGCGGAACAGCACACGCACCTGCTCGCCTAGCGTGCGAAGCACTTCATCTCCAAATGCGTGCCCCCTTGTGTCATTTATATTCTTAAAATTATCTATATCCAGTATAAACATCATGGATTGTGAATTTGGGTTCTGGGCAATATATTCTTTAATCTTTCTCTCGGTAGCGAGCTTATTATTCAGTCCTGTCAGCAAGTCCGTATCAGCCTTTACTTCCAACTGTTTCTGCTTTTTGCCGCTAATCGTCTTATTTATAATACTTATTATTACAACGAGTACGAGGAAAACAATGATAACAATAATAAGTTCAATTATCATAGTTCTAAAATTTTTAAGCGTTGCCTCCGCCCTGCCGTCTATGTAGGATTGCGCCACTCCCGCTACAAGCACTAAATCGCCTATTCCTACCGGCGCATAAGCCAAACAGTTCTCCAGATTATACATATCCACAAAGATTACGCCGCTGGTATTAGTGTTTACCCGGCTTTTCATACTATTGACAGATTCCTTGTTTTTCTTCTCAAGCTCTGTGTATACATTACCTCCGGGCTCCCACTGAGTACCTTTTCCGGTAACTGCTATCAGATTGCCTTTTCTATCCATCAGCGATGTGGAATTCCATGCCGCAAAGTCAATATTCTTTACAACGTTCTTTATCTGGTTAATCTGATAGAACATCACAAGATATCCCATATTATTATCCTGCTCGTCGTCAATCGGCAAAGTTATAAGCAGGGCTCCTTCTGCTGATGCGTCCTCGTCCATAGTATAAATATATCTTACGTCCTCTGAACCGCTCACGTTTTCAAAATACTCTTCCCCCGCAATAGAAATCTCTACGCCTTCATTGTTTACGCCCTTACCGTTTACATCGCATGCGTATACCTTATACGCTCCCGAATATTTAATGGCAGTTTCCAGAAGCCATATAGTATCCTCAGAGTCCAAATCCACCTTCTTACCAAGAATATCGGCAATTGGTTCTCCAACCTTAATAAGCTTAAGAACTTCTTCCTTGAAGTTATGTGCGCTTCTTTCGACCATCATTATTACGGTTTTAGATATTGTATCCCGCGCCTCATCTCTGCTCTTAGCGGAAAAATTAAAAAACATCAAAACCAACGCCGCTACTAGCGCTAAAGTCGGACCAGCCCATCTTGCCACTATCGATTTCGCCTGATTGTTCATTTTGTTTCCTCATTTTCACCATTTGTCGTTATAGAAAAGTCATAGTCTGATACCGGTTCTTCCGGTTCCGGCTCAAACCGCTTGAAAATCCCACTGTATAAATACGCTGAAATATATGCCGGCACCGATATACCGAACAATATAACAAAAATCACTGAATATGATATAAAATATGCAAGAAGCAGCGGTAAGAAAAGCACTACCACCATTAAAATTGATTTAGGCAGATTTATAAACGATATTAAAAACGCATTCCTAAGCGTATTCTTAATTGAATTATCAAATCGCGCCAAAACAGGAAAAATATATACGCCTACTATAAGCAGCAAAAGTGCAATTGCAAGAATAAGTATTGTATAAATACGTGGCATATCCATAGCAGCCGAACCTAGTATCACTAAGTCCAAAACCAGCAGGGCAACAACTCCTAAAATCATCAACCACAAAATCGTAGCCTGTCTGAAGTTCTGTTTGAAGGATTTAAAAAATCCCCTGACAAGATATCCTTCTTCACCGCGCACAATTTTTAAAAGGACAAAGTGCATCGCGGTAAAAGCTGCACCCGCCGTAATAACCGGTATACACAATACTAATACTAACAGATTTAATATCATCAAATCTGCCATACGGCTTAAGGCACGCATAAACGGGCTGTCTAAATCTAAAAATCTACTCATGGCTTTCCTTCTTTCATATATAATACTATTATAGTACATTATTGGTAAAAAAATCTACATAATTTGACAACTTTTCATAAATATTTTTAGTCTTTTCCTATAAATGCCTATTTTTCCATCTTAAACCGCTTGCTTACTTGATTATATTGTGAATTAAGAGTCTGATACATTTTCATAATTTCAGCGGAGCCGGTCTGTACGCTCTGCATAATATCGTCATAATTATTAATAAACATTGACACAATATTTTTATCCAAATGACCTTTTGACGCCTCTTCATTTAAAATATCTATTATTTGGTCTTTATGTAAAGGTTCGCGGTAACTTCTCGGATTCGTCATTCCGGTGACTGTATCGGCTACCTGAAGCACCCTTTGCTCTATATTCATCTGTAATGCCTTAAGCTTTTTAGGATATCCGCTTCCGTCCAGCCGTTCATGGTGTGCAGTCACAATGGACAAAATATCTGCTCGCAGTACATCGCTCAAAAGTTTATCAGCCATATTGACATGAGTTCTGACTACCTTAATCTCCTCGGAATTAAGCTTTCTGGGCGCATCAATGATTTCTCTTGGAACCACCAGCATACCCAAATCATGAAGCAGCGCCCCATAGTACAATTTCTCACTCTCTTCATTCAAAAGATGAAGTCTGTCCGCCAGTTCATCGCAAATGCTTACCGTAGTGATTGTATCAACCACGGAAGCCTCGCTGCGAAATCCGGTGCAGTACATAAGCATTTCAAGAAGCTTCTTCTTATCTTCATTAGAAAACAGCATGAAGTCAATAATATAATCCAGTTCTTTTTTATACTCTCCTGTTTTCATCTGTTCAAAAATATCATATTTTTTAGCAACCTGATAGAACAGATTCAAGCCCTCCTCAGACAACTTGCTCCCCGCCTGTTTATGAAACATCTGCATATTAAACTGACTTCCCATTGCCGAAAAATAGATATCCATTTTCTCTGCAATATTAATATACGCCGCCAAGTCTTTATACTCATAATCTACGTTCTTAAGCTGTTCATAATCCATATGATGATACATTATGACCTTCGCAAGATCCTCAAGCGGTGAAAGATATTTAAAAAACAGATAACCATATATGGTATGCGCCCTGCTATCGCGCGATTCATAACGCAGCATATCATTAAGGACTCCCGCCTCGGTCTTATAAGCCCCTATATCATGAAGCGTCGCCACCATAACAATATCAGCAAGCTCAAACTCTTCATAGCCGCCTTTTTCTTCCAACATCTTATAAACCATATAAGCGACTTTAGAGCCATGTTCCATCAGTCTTGGGTGGATAAGCTTCAAAGTATCTCTCATCAGTACAAAAATATCCCTGCTCTTAATGTATTCCATACTGTTCCCAACTCCTTTTCCGAAATATATAAATATATTTTAAAGCACAAATTCCATCGGCGTATATTTAATTCCGTCTCTTTCTTCCTCAGGTCTCAAATCTCTAAAGCCCAGTTTATGATAGAAGCCGACTCCGTACGGGGCGGCGTTTACCGTTACTTTTCCAATGCCCATCTCCGAAAGCAGATATTTCTGCAAGTATAGTATCAGCGCACGCCCGATTCCTTTTCTATGATATTTCTCGTCCACGAAAAGTAAAGAGATGTGTGAGGAATTACGAAGGGTAATCATTCCTACTATCTTCTTATCGTCCAGCGCTACGAACATCTGATACTCCCCCATAATAAACATATTATGCAGAGTCGTGTCGGTAATGAAATCCTCAAAATTCCTTATGCCCTCCTGCGTATAACAGTCCGCTTCAAATCGGAGAAAAGTTTTCCAAGCCAGTTCCATCGCGTCATCCCACTCGTCACGATATGCACTTCTAATTTTATATGGAACGTCCGACACGTTTATGTCTCCCTCCGAATTTCTTTTGTATCTATTTTAACGTATTTCGGTGCGATTTACAAGCGGAAGTCCATTTTCAAGTGAATATGCGTTTTCAAGCGTTTCTTTGGCGATTGCCTGCATAGCTTCCTTTGTGAAAAAGCCCATATGCGAAGTAATCAACACGTTAGGAAACGTCATAAGCCTTGCTAGTTTCTCGTCCTGCATAATCTCATTGGATTTATCTTCATAAAAAATTCCTTCTTCTTCCTCATAGACGTCAAGCCCGACTCCGCCGAATTTTCCCTCTACCAGCCCATCAATGAGCGCGTCCGTATCAATCAGGCTTCCTCTGGAAGTATTTACCAGATATACGCCGTCCTTCATCATCTTTATAGAGTTTTCGTTAATAATATGCCTTGTTCCCGACGTCAGTGGACAGTGCAGGGATATAATGTCAGATTTTTCAAATAAAGTATCCAGTTCCACATATTCCGCTTCCAGCTTCGTATTCGGATACGGATCATAGGCAAGCACCTGCATGCCAAAACCGTTACATATTCTTATCATCGCCTGCCCGATTTTACCGGTTCCGATAATTCCGGCAGTCTTATGATACAAGTCCACGCCCATAAGTCCGTTCAGGCTCATATTGAAATCGCGCGTCCTGATATACGCACGGTTTATGTGCCTATTTACCGTCAAAATCATTCCTATAGCGAACTCGGCTACGGCTTCGGGAGAATAGCTCGGCACTCTTAAGACAAGTATTTTATCCTCAGCTGCTTTTACATCTACATGATTGAAACCCGCGCTTCTAAGCAGAATCGCCTTTATCTTCATTTCATAAAGCGTATCAATCATTTCCGCCGTAATATAGTCGTTCACAAAAACGCAGATTGCATCGTAATTTTTGGCAAGATAAATAGTTTCCTCATTAAAAGGCACTTCATAGAAATGGATATCAAATCCATAGTCCTTTCCCATTGGTTCAAACCATATTTTATCATAAGGTTTCGTACTAAAAAATGCAATTTTCATTTTTAATCCCCCATCACTATTTTTCAATTTATTATTCACAGAAGATAAAAAAACATTCCGGATTTTCACCCGAAATGTCCAAAAATGTTTTTGAAAAAATTTGATACGGTATCTTTTATACCGTTAAATACGTTCTTTACCGCAGAGAGCAGCGCATTTTCTACCGCTTCATTAATAGCCTCGTTCGCGTTTTCAACAAGTTCAGTGCCGTATTTATCATATAAACTCTGCGCCTGTTCGATAATATACTCTGCGTCCAGCCCCAGCGCATCGAGTTTCTTTAATAAAGAAGCTATCTGCTCTTTCTCTTTATCACTCAGGCTGACGCCAAAGCGTTCTTCACCTTCTTTAATAGTCTCCTTTATGCTTGTTTCATCTCCGGTATCAAGGTCTCCGCCTGCCACTTTGCCTTTCAGCCATGCTATCAGGGATTCTACTTCCTCGGAATCCGCGTCCTTTATGCTTTCTGCGAGCTCTCCGGTCGTAATCATTTCATCTAGCGAGGTGTCAAATACCGTATCCGATATAGTCGTGTCAGCCATCACCTCATATGCCTTCAACGCTCCAATCAGACCTGCCGTACCTGAAATGGACGTGGGTGCGACTACCAGCACTTCCGTATCTTCCATGCCCGCCGTTATCAAGGCATTGCGATACATGCCGGTAGTACAGTAGTTGATATTCTGCGTCGTCACAATAACGCCCGAACCTGCCGCAGCTTTAGTCAGCTTCACGCTGGAAAGCGATTTGGTTCCGATAACGGAAGCCCCCAGATACGCGTCCAGATATTCATGCTCCATATCGTTAGTAATATAAATTACAGTGCAGTTCGACAAATCTTCTTCCGTCAGTCCCATCAACCCTAGCACCGTAGCGCGCTGACTATCCGACAAATCCGCTCCCAGAGCAACTACTACGTCTTTAGTATCCGCCGCCATAACGGTATTCTTGCACAAACCGACAAGCAACAATACAGTAAGCAGCCCCAACCATTTTTTCATATAAAAACAAACCTCCGTTTATTCCAGTCTTTGCAAAATCCAGCGGTAAATATCACCATACACAAGTTCTCTGTCCGCCTCGTTCAATACTTCATGGCGGTCGCCTTCGTAAAGTTTCATGCGCACATTAGTCATTCCATACGCCAGATATGCGCTGTATGCCTGCTCCACGCCTTTCCCGTAATTGCCAACCGGATCATCTGCTCCTGAAATCATCATAATCGGAAGCTCTTTAGGTAAATTCCCGAAGCTCTCATTATGACAGCAGTTATTAATAAGTTTCATCAGCGTTTCAAAACCGTTGACAGTAAAGGTAAATCCACATAATGAGTCCGCAATATATTTGTCTACGTTAGCCTCATTTTTGGAAATCCAGTCAGACGGCGTTCTTGAAGGTTCAAAGCCCTTATTATATCCGCCGAATATCAACTTATCCAACAATTTACTTGTATGCTTGGAGCCGCAAAAAAGCTTCTGAACTGCAATCACTATTCTTGCCGCAAATATCAGCGCTTTTGGCACCATGCCGGTTCCGACGATAATAGCGCCGTCCACTCCTGTTCCATAGTGGAGCAGATAATTTCTCAAAATAAACGAACCCATGCTATGTCCCAAAATCAGATATTTAACTCCGGGATACTGTTTCTGTATAATCTTCTTAAGGCGGTGTTCGTCTCTTACCAGTACATTTGGCGCGTCATTCTCACAGAAATATCCATATATTCCGCCTTCCTTAACCGACTTACCATGTCCAAGATGGTCGTCTCCCACTACCAAAATTCCCTTTTCGGCAAGAAAACGCGCAAATTCATCATAGCGCTCAATATGTTCCGCCATACCATGTACAATTTGCAATATGCAATGGGGTTTTTCTATCTCCGGCAGCCATTTAACTGCATGTATTTTCTGCCCCGCTTCCCTTGAGTCAAAATAAAAATCTTCTTTATTAACCATAAGCATACTCCTTTTTAACAGATTTCAGCTCCCGACGGCATGGATTTTTCAGGCGTCATCAGCGCAAGATTGCCCTCTGCATCTTCTGCGCATAACAGCATTCCCTCAGAAGTCAGTCCCGCGATTTCTCTCGGTTTAAGATTAACCAGTACCATAACTTTCTTACCGACCATCTCTTCTGCACTGTAATACTGTTTAATGCCCGATAAAATCTGCTTAACCTGTGAACCTATGCGCACCTTAGAACAAAGCAGTTTCTTAGATTTAGGAACTTCCTTACATTCCAAAATCTCGCCCACTTGAAACTGGCATTTGTCAAAATCATCATATGAAATCACAGCCTTTGCCTCTATGTCGATTACGGCTTCCTCTGTTTCTTGTGTGACCTCAACGGTATCCTCTTCGCCTGCTGCCGCTTTTCTTTCGGCAAACATAGCTTCTACTTTCTCCATGACTTCATTCAGGTCTCTTCTTACGAATAAAATCTCAGGCGCTTCCACAACCTTATTTCCTGCCGGATACAAATGCGCCGCCTTCTCAATGTCCTGATTTTCCGCACATTGCTCAAGAATTTCATAATCGACAAGGCTTGCGTTAATCTGCTCTGCGATTTTAACTGCGGTTTCAGGCATATAAGGCTCTAATAAGCTGGCGCCGACAAGAATTCCGTTTAACAGATTATACAAAACGTCTGCAAGTCTGTCTTTCTTCGTCTCGTCTTTAGCCAATGCCCACGGCATAGTCTCGTCAATATATTTATTACAACGTTTAAACAATACAAAGATTTCCGTAATGGCGTCGGCAACGCGCAAATCGTCCATTTTTTTGCTTACTCTTGCATAGGTATCCGTAAGTATGTTCCACAAATCAGCGTCTATCGCCGCTTCATCTGCCGGTATTTTAGCATTCTTGTTCTCAACCACTCCGCCAAAATACTTATTGCTCATGGAAATAGTTCTATTTACCAAATTACCAAGCGTATTGGCAAGGTCGGAATTGAGCCTTTCAACCATAAGGTCCCATGTAATAACTCCGTCGTTATCAAAAGGCATTTCATGCAATACAAAATAACGTACCGCATCGACGCCGAAAAAGTCTATTAAATCCTCTGCATATATAACGTTTCCTTTAGACTTACTCATCTTACCGTCACCTTGCAATAACCACGGGTGTCCGAAAATCTGCTTAGGCAGCGGCTCGCCAAGCGCCATCAGGAAAATAGGCCAATACAACGTATGGAAACGGATAATATCTTTTCCGATAAGATGCAAGTCGGCAGGCCAGAGCTTAGAATACTGCTCAGTACTGTTACCGTCAGCGTCATATCCTATTCCCGTAATATAGTTGGAAAGCGCGTCCAGCCACACATAGACCACATGCTTATCATCAAAATCAACAGGTATGCCCCACTTGAACGAAGTTCTTGATACGCACAAATCCTGAAGTCCCGGAAGAAGAAAATTATTCATCATTTCATTTTTACGCGACATAGGCTGAATAAATTCCGGGTGCGTATTTATATGTTCTATCAAGCGGTCGGCATATTTGCTCATTTTGAAGAAGTATGCTTCTTCCTTTGCCGGTTTGACCTCTCTTCCGCAATCCGGACACTTGCCGTCCACTAGCTGCGACTCTGTCCAGAATGATTCACAGGGCGTACAATACATTCCTTCGTATGCGCCTTTATAGATATCCCCCTGCTCATACAGTTTCTTAAAAATCTTCTGCACCTGCTTCTCATGATAATCGTCTGTGGTGCGAATGAATTTGTCATATGAAGTATTAAGCGAATCGCAAATTGAGCGAATCTGTCCTGCAACATTATCTACAAATTCTTTCGGCGTAACGCCGGCTTCCTGCGCTTTTAGCTCGATTTTCTGTCCGTGCTCGTCAGTTCCCGTCTGAAAATACACGTCATATCCGTCTTTTCTCTTAAATCTGGCAATGCTGTCTGCCAATACAATCTCATAGCTGTTGCCTATATGCGGCTTGCCGGAAGTATATGCAATCGCTGTAGTAATATAATATTTTCCCTTGTTCATAAGTCCCGTCCTTTCTTTATTATTAGAAATTAGTGTTAGACTATCACAAAGATATTATATTGTCAATCAAAGAAACGGAAACGGGTGTTAATTTGAATACAGGTTCAGTGTAGTGCTGCCTGCGTCATAAAGATACTGTAATCGCTCAAATTCCATCTGTTCCATCTTATCATCTACGTTGCTAAACTGATTAGTAACATCTGTCATATTCTGCTGCATCCTGTCATTTACATCATTAAATTGATTTGTAATGTCCTTCATACTCTGCTCCGCTGCAGTTTTTAACGAGTTCGCCACTTCATCTATTTTCTTTTGCAATTCGGCATCCGCCGTTTTTAACTCGCTAATCTTAGCATATATATCCAGAATATCATTATCAATATCGTCAATCTGCTGCTCTATCTCGCTTATATTATTGTGTATATCCGTAATTGTTTCACTATTAATAATAGTTATCGACTCCACAAGTTCATCAATACGTGTCTCAGCAGTCTGCAGTTGAACCGTCAGCTCAGTAATCTCATTGGTGATTCCTGATAATTTTTCTTTAAATACAGTATTTTCAAGCTGTGCCTCCGCAGCTTCCATGAGTGTCTCCTTAGTTTCCAGCATAGTCTGTAAGGAGCTCTCAACTTTTTCCTTGAGCGTCTCCAATTCTGTTATATACTGCTGTAGCATTATCTCTTCCTGCGTGCGCTCTCCATCTGCCGCTCCATACCCTTTGCCATCTTCACCGCTTATCGTACTTACTTCCGATAGACTTCCGTCTGCTCCCTCGCTTAGTACGGTTTCTGAAAAGCCTGTATAGGTCTCTGCTTTTATCTCAGTTTTATTTCTGCCTGATATTTTCTGCCACAGTATGAATAGGCACAATATACATACTATAAACAGTATTACTCCCAATATACACGGAAGCATCATATTATTGTTACCTTCTGACTCAACCATATCGGCTTCGTCATATTCTGACACTTTTGTCATAATTTCTTTCATTTTCTCTACCCCTTTCTCTACTTATAATATCGTTTGAATCATGGCGAGCCGCCGGAAAATCAGAATAACCGCTTTATTACAGAACCGTTATTTAGATTAATTCAAAAGATTTTTAAGATAAAAATACAATATCATAATAATTTCTCAAATGCAATATCGGCAATTTTCACAAAAAATAATTTTTAAAAGCCGGAAAAACATCTCTAATCCCGATGTTTTCCGGCTTTCTGCATGTCAAAAGACTTATAATTACTTAGGCAAATTACGCATTATTTTTAAGACCTTTTCCCCATATGGTTCTGCCATCTTGCGTATATCCGCATATTGTGACACAGACACCGCTGTTTTCATAGTCATATCCAACTCCGGCAACGACCAATGCGTTCTGTATCTGTACGCCTTCATGTTTTGCCCTTGTCATATGGTTATCATCATTGCTAAAAATTATCCACTCCCACCAATAATCTTCGTGCAGAATGTCTGTATCCTGCGCAATCTCTTCTGGGAAATGCGGCACTCCGTCCACAATATCCAACTTAAAGCATTCGGTCTGCGCCGGTTCTTCACCTGCAAAAGGCTCCGGTGAGAACACCGGTATATCATTTAAAAAATACATTCGTCTTACCATCATATAGTGCATAAGATACGAAACTTTTCCGTCCTGCCTATCCGTTTCTTTCATCAGAGACTTTGCACCGTCTCTAATATGGTGTACGAAATAATACTCTCCTTCCGGCTCATTGAAAAAAGGCACGCCATGTCCCGGTCCTCTGAATCCGCCGAAACTCCAACCGTCTCCTTCTTCCGCATACGGTTTCGACGCGGTGAACCAGTAACTTCCCGCAAGCTTGATACCAAGCGATTCCCCGTCTAATGAAGCCCCCGCCATATCCCTATATGGACCACGGACAGTATCGCTCACGCCTACACGAATATCATAATCTTCTCCAAGCCAGCCGTAAGAAAGGAACAGATAATATTTTCCATTACTATGATTCCTTATTATTGACGCGCCCTCTGGTCCATCGATATAGGAATTTTCAGGTTTATGAGCAATCCTTTCTCCAAGAATATGCGGATTATGGTCCAGTGATAATCCAGTTGTTACCTCTAGTTCTTTTAGATAAATTCCACCAAAAAAAGAACCGTACACAAGATACTTATTTCCCTTCTCATCATCTATAATATGCGGATCAATGGCGTTGGGCAGACTATCGTCTGTCCCCCATGAATCCACCACGACTCCACGATTTTCAAATGGGCCCTCCGGATTGTTAGCTACTGCAAGCCATATTCTAGACTCAGAACTGCCAAACGCTCTGGTTGCAGAATAGTACATTCTGTATTCTCCCTGCGAATATTCGACAAACGGCGCCCAAAATCCCCTTGTAGACGGATATTGTCCGTTATCTCTTCCCTGCTTTATGGCAGCGTCTGAAAGCGCATATCCTACAAATTCAAAATCCACCAGATTTCTACTGCGCCTAATAGGTATTCCTTGTCTGTAATTAGATGTAATAGCTGAATCAGTAGCATATGAATAGTACATACCGCTTGCAGCATCGTACATAATCGAAGGATCATGCGACTCAAACAGCGGATTTATTTCCCTGTTATGACAATTCAATTTAAATCCCGGTCTCATATCTTATCTTCCTTTTACCATGTAAGTACTTCGTGTCCGTCCTCCGTGACGGCTACCGTAACCTCCCATTGAGCCGAGGGCAGTCCGTCTTCGGTATATACGGTCCAACCGTTATCATCATCAATGTAGATATCCTGCTTCCCCATATTCACCATCGGTTCAATCGTAAATACCATTCCGGGAACCATCAACATTTCCGTTCCTTTAGTAGTGACATAGCTGACGAACGGTTCTTCATGGAACTCAAGTCCAATTCCATGCCCGCCTACCTCGCTTACGACGGAATATCCGTTCTGCTTCGCATAGTCGTTAATCGCCTGCGCCATATCGCCGAGAAAGTTCCACGGCTTGACCTGCTCTAAGCCTATATCGATACATTTATGCGCAGTTTCCACAAGTTTCCTTGTCTTTTCCTCAACGTTCCCCAGCATAAACATGCGGGAAGAATCCGAGAAATAGCCGTTATAAATCGTAGAAGCGTCTACATTAACTATATCGCCGTCCTTAAGAATCACATCTGTTGAAGGTATACCATGACAAACCTGTGAATTAAGAGATGTACATACACTTTTCGGATATCCGTCATAGCCTAGCGGCGCAGGAATCCCGCCCATCTGCACCGTCTTTTCATACACCATTTTATCTATTTCTTCCGTATTCATTCCTATATGGATATTCTCCGCTACATAATCCAATACGGCGATATTTATTTTACTGCTTTCTTTGATTCCATCAATCTGTTCTTTAGTCTTGATAATATCGTGGTCCGGAACTATATGTCCTTCATAAGCATATTGCTGTATTTTTTCATCAAACGCCATGTGGCAGACTTTATACTTGCGTCCGCTATTACACCAGCAAGGCTCGTTTCTTCCTAATTTCTTCATTGTTCTTTACGTCCGTTTCACATCAGCTTTAAATATTTCCCGACATTTTCTTCAATATTCCCATGAAAAATTCCGGAGCCCGCTACAATCACATTTGCACCCGCTCCTAGAACTATAGGAATATTGCTGTCGGTGATACCGCCGTCCACCTGAATATCCATATCAGGATTCAGTTTATCCGCCAGACTCCGCGCGGTTCTAATTCTCTGTGTAGATTCAGGAATATACTCCTGTCCGCCAAAGCCGGGCTCCACTGTCATAACAAGCAGCATATCCAGCTTACTAAGATACGGCTTCGCCGCTTCTATGGGCGTTTTCGGCTTAACAGACATTCCCACTCTACACCCGGCGCTATGTATCATATCTATAACTTTGTCAGCGTCTTTTGTTGCTTCCAAATGAAATGTTATACTGTCTGCACCGCACTTTACAAATTCCTCTATATACCGTTCAGGTTCCACAATCATCAGGTGTACGTCAAAAACTTTCTTCGTCACCTGTCTGATTGTGGAAATTACCGGTATACCAAAGGAAATCGATGGTACGAACACTCCGTCCATGACATCAATATGTATATAGTCCGCGCCCGCTTTATCCGCCTGCTCTATCTGCTTCCCCAGAATACTGAAGTCCGCAGCCAGTATGGAAGGCGCTAATAAATTTTTCATAATTTTTCCTCATTCTTACTAGGTCATGCTCAAGTGTAAATTAACTCAAATACTCTTTTACCTTCGCATAGATACCCTTACCGTCTAAGCCGTATTTTTCTACCAACGCCGCTGCCGTACCGGATTCTCCGAATACGTCCTGCATACCAATCTTCATAACGGGAGTAGGAAGGTTTTCGCATAAGCAGTCACATACCGCGCTACCAAGTCCACCGATAACGCTGTGCTCCTCAGCCGTAACCACCTTACCGGTCTTTTTAGCAGAGGCAATAATAGTGTCTTTATCCAGCGGTTTAATCGTATGGATATTGACAACTTCCGCGCTTATGCCGTCTGCCGCAAGCATTTCTGCCGCTTCCAATGCAGATGATACCGTAATACCGCACGCCACAATCGTAACGTCCGTACCTTCTCTTAGCACCACGCCTTTACCCACTTCAAATTTATAATCAGGTCTGTCATTGATAACCGGAACCGCCGCACGTCCGAATCTTAAAAATACGGGACCATTAATCTCTATCGCCGCCCTGACAGCCGCCTTTGCCTCCACATCATCAGAAGGCACGATAACTGTCATGCCGGGAATAGTTCTCATCAGCGCTATATCCTCGTTACACTGGTGTGTAGCTCCGTCCTCTCCAACGGTAATACCTGCATGGGTTGCGCCGATTTTTACATTCAGGTGCGGATAGCCGATAGAATTACGAACCTGTTCAAAATTACGTCCTGCCGCAAACATAGCAAAGGAGCTGATAAAAGGAATTTTCCCGCAGGTTGCAAGACCAGCCGCAATACCCGTCATATTACATTCTGCAATACCACAGTCAATATGACGCTCCGGAAAAGCTTTCTTAAATACTCCGGTCTTAGTTGCAGCCGCAAGGTCTGCGTCCAGTACTACCAGATTAGGATACTCTGCTCCGCACTCTACCAGTGCATTTCCGTAACTTTCTCTTGTTGCCACTTTCTTTACATCTGACATAATGCTTCACCTACTTTCTCCAAATCTGCCATCGCTATTTCATACTCTTCATCATTGGGCGCTTTGCCATGCCAGCCTATGCTGCCCTCCATATAAGAAACGCCTTTTCCTTTTAATGTCTTACAAATAATCGCCGTCGGCATTCCCTTTGTATTTCTCGCCTCTTTAAACGCCTGCTCAAGCTGGTCGAAATCGTTGCCGTCTATTCTAATTACATGGAAGTTAAACGCTTCAAACTTCTTATCAATAGGATTAGGCGAACATACGTCGTCAATGCTGCCGTCAATCTGTAATCCGTTATTATCCACAATCACTACGAGATTGTCCAGTTTTCTATGTCCTGCAAACATGGAAGCTTCCCATACCTGTCCTTCCTCAAGCTCGCCGTCGCCAAGCAGCGTATATACCCTATAATCCTTTTTATCCATCTTGCCGGCAAGCGCCATACCGACTGCTGCCGAAATACCCTGTCCTAATGAACCGGACGACATATCCACGCCGGGCGTTTCCTGCATACAGGGGTGTCCCTGTAAATATGAACCCAAATGGCGCAGCGTAGGTAAATCCTCTACCGGAAAATAACCGCGGTTTGCTAACACCGAATATAAACCCGGCGCCGTATGTCCCTTAGATAATACAAACCTGTCTCTATCGGCTTTTTTCGGTTCTTTGGGATCAATATTCATCTCTTCAAAATAAAGATAGGTAAAAATATCCGCCGCGGATAAAGAGCCTCCGGGGTGTCCGGCTTTTGCTCCGTGGACCGCAGCAATAATACCCTTACGGACTTCATTCGCCGTTTTTTGTAACTCTAGTTTATTCATCGTCAACCTCCTAAATATTATTTTTTACTCTACATCTATCTTACCATACTGCATAATTTACCGCTACACAAAATTGCGAACCATATCGACGCTCTGCTAGTTATTACTGTACCGACTGTCCATAATAAGCGTTAGCGCCATGTTTTCTATAATAGTGCTTATCCTGCAGCTCCTGCGGGGCGGGATTGACCTTCGGATTAATCGTTTCTGTCCGATACGCCATCTTCGCCACTTCCTCTAAGACAACTGCATTGTGAACCGCGTCATGCGCATTCTTACCCCAAGCAAAAGGTCCGTGGTTCTTGCACAAAACTGCCGGAACCGCCATGATATCTTTGTCCATTTTCTTAAATTCATTGACAATTAAAAGTCCTGTATTCTGCTCATAAGCGTCTTCTATCTCTTCTTTCGTCAGGCACCTTAAACATGGCACTTCTCCATAAATATAATCGGCATGTGTTGTTCCGTAACACGGAATGCTTCTGCCCGCCTGCGCCCAGCTTGTCGCATATGAAGAATGCGTATGTACTATGCCGCCGATTTCGGGATAAGCTTTATATAACTCCATATGAGTCGGGGTATCGGATGAAGGGTTATATTTTCCTTCGATTTTATTACCGTTTAAATCCATCAGCACCATATCGTCAGGCGTTAATTTATCATATTCCACGCCCGAAGGTTTAATGGCAAATATCCCCGTTTCTTCATCAATGGCGCTGACATTCCCCCATGTAAAAGTCACCAATCCGTACTTGGGTAAAAGCATATTTGCTTCATATACGCTTTTCTTTAAATCTTCTAACATATCTCGTCCCCCTTTTTATTATTGTAAGCATTTAACTGCAGCTCTTTCAATCTCAAGCCCTTTTGAATAACGCTCCATAAATTTATTGAAGCCTTCTACATCTTCTTTATGCGGAGCTTCTTTGATTCCCTTCTGTCCGACAAAGACCTTATTTTCAAGAAATGCAGCCAGTGTTTCTCCCGCTTCTTTATTCATCATATAAGAGGCAAGCAACGCCATGCCCCACGCGCCGCCTTCTCCTGCCGTCTCCATGACGCTTACCGGCGCGTTAATTGCCGCTGCCAAAATACGTTGTCCCACGCCTTTAGTCTTAAACAAGCCTCCATGTCCAAACATCTCATCTATCTGCACGCCTTCTTCCTTAAACAGAATATCGAGACCGGTCTTTAAAACGCCCAGCGCTGTAAAAAGATGTACGCGCATGAAATTAGCAAGATTGAAATTAGCGTCCGGCGTGCGCACAAAAAGCGGACGTCCTTCTTCAAATCCGGTAATATGTTCGCCTGAAAAATAATTATAGGCAAGCAGTCCGCCGCAATCATCATCACCCTCTAGCGCCTTGCGATAGAGAGTACCAAACAGTTCGTCCATATCAACCTTTATTCCCATATTTTCGGCAAATTCTTTAAAAATGCCAACCCACGCATTTAAATCAGAAGTACAGTTATTGCAATGCGCCATTGCCACCAAACTTCCGTCCGGAGTAGTAACAAGGTCGATTGCATCATATACCTTCTTTAACTCTTTCTCCAAGACCACCATTCCAAACACACTGGTTCCTGCGGATACATTACCCGTCCTCTTAGCCACAGAGTTAGTCGCCGCCATACCGGTGCCTGCATCACCCTCCGGCGGACAGAGCGGTATTCCTGCTTTAAGCCTGCCCGACGTATCTAGCAGCTTGGCTCCTTCTTCACTTAAGGTTCCCGCATTTTCTCCCGCCGTCAAAACCTCCGGCATAATTTCTCTCAACTTCCACGGGAAATTCTTATCGGAAACAAGCTCGTCAAACTGAGCAATCATTTTATCATTGAAGTCTCCGGTAGCTATATCAATCGGGAACATTCCCGATGCTTCGCCTACTCCGACGACACGCCTGCCTGTAAGTTTCCAATGCACATATCCTGCTAACGTCGTAAAGAAACGAACTGACGCAACATGCTCTTCCCCATTTAAAACTGCCTGATAAAGATGCGCGATACTCCACCGCTGCGGAATATGATAATTGAATACCTTAGTTAATTCCTCCGACGCCTGACCGGTTATAGTATTTCTCCATGTACGGAAGGGAACTAAAAGCTCACCCTTCTCATCAAACGCCATATACCCGTGCATCATGGCGCTAAAACCAATAGCGCCGATATTCTCAAGTACAACGCCATAGCGAGTCTTTACATCTTCCGCCAAATCCCGATAGCAATCCTGAAGACCATCCCAGACATCTTCCAAACTATATGTCCAGATTCCATTCTCCAACCGATTCTCCCAATCATGCGCTCCGGAAGCAACCGATGTATTATCTCTCAGAAGCAAAACCGCTTTGATTCTGGTAGAACCAAGTTCGATTCCGAGTACAGTTTGACCGGATTCAATCTGATTCTTTATTTCACTCATTGCAACTCCCATTTTTAACCCTCCTTATTAAGTTTACATTATATAGTATTCTATTAACTTATTATAATATCATTATATACATATCTACAGCTCCTAGCAAGTATAAACATTTAATTTAAACTAAAATGGTTCAAATTATGCTAAACTAATCTAGAAGCGGATTTTTCCATGAATGCGCAGTTATTATCATACATATAATTAATTAAAAATATATTAGGCGGCATTTTCTTGAAAAAGAAACTTTCTCTCAAACAATGGCTTGGAGCAGTTGCAATCTTGCTCCTTTTTATCTTATTGACGTTCTTTCTGTACGGCGCATTCCACGAGGACTCACAGTTTGAAAAATTCACGGAAGAACTATTCAAATCGGAGATGTGCGCAAACCCGATTAATCTCCACTTTACCTTAACAGATGCGTCCAAATACGGAATTGATGAAAGCAATATCACCCTTCCCATATATCATGCAGGCGAAGCTCTTGAAAATAAGGACAGGGCGGACGGCGTTCTGCTTTCTCTAAAAAAATTTAATCCTGATAAACTCTCTTCCGTAAATCAATATACTTATATACTTTTATCCTCATATCTGACGGCAGCCAAAGAGAACGCTTCTTATCTGTATTATGAAGAACCGCTCTCGCCCTCTTCCGGCATACAGTCAAATCTGCCTTTACTGCTTTCGGAATACAGAATATCGTCTGTTAGCGATGTAGAAAATTATCTTGCTATTCTTGCGCAGATTCCTTCTTATCTTGAAGGCGTCATTATTTATGAAAAAGAAAAGGCGGCACAGGGGCTTTTTATGTCCGATTCTTCCGTAGATAAGGTAATAGAACAATGTGCGACTCTAATGGACGCGCATAACCTTGAATCCGGCGGACATTTTCTGGAAACGACCTTTGAACAGCGTCTTAATACTTTAGTGACGCAAGGAATAATAAACGAAACACAAGCTGGGAGCTGGATATCGGAAAACAACCGTCTGCTCTTAACTGTAATCGCGCCCGCATATGATAAACTTGCCGACGAGCTGACTCTGTTAAAGGGCAGCGGTATCAATCCGCAGGGACTTGCATACTACCCTGACGGCAAGGAATATTATCAGTCGTATTTACGCATTAACACCGGTTCTTATAGAAGCATACCGGAAATAAAAGAAATGCTGGCAAATGATTTTGAAAAAAATTTCACGGCTATGCTTAAGCTTTTTAAAGAACAGCCCGACTTAAACTCCCTGCTTGCTGATAGCGCTGACAGCAACGCCTATTTTCCCTCGCTTACTCCGGAAGATATGCTGCTTAAATTGCAGTCCATGATAGCGCAAGATTATCCGCCTATCGCAGATAGAGCAAACGACTCTGGTAGTGCACTGTCAGGCGAAAGCACTGTCAACTGCAGCATTAAATATGTAGACGAATATCTTGCGCCGTACTCTGCGCCCGCCTTTTATCTGACGCCGCCGATTGATGACGCAAGTGAAAACGTCATCTACATAAACACTATGGATAATGCAGACTCCCTTACACTTTTTACCACACTCGCACATGAAGGGTATCCGGGGCATTTGTATCAAACCGTATATCACCATAATTATATTCAGGATAAAAACGCCGGACCGCTGCGGAATATCTTAAATTATGGGGGATATATAGAAGGCTGGGCTATGTATGTGGAGCTTAATTCTTATGATTACGCCATCAATCTTACTAAGGATATGTATCCGGAAACAGAAACATTATATACGGCGGAAAAGCTGAACAGGCAGATTCAACTATGCCTTTATTCGCTGCTTGACATTATCATTCATTATGAAGGCGCGTCATATGAAAGGGTAAACGCCATTCTGTCCGCCATCGGCTTTACGGAAGAAGAAAGTATACGCAGCGTTTACGAATATATTATTGAAGAACCTTGTAATTATCTGAAATATTATCTGGGATATTTAGAGATTGAAGAATTAAAGAAACAGGCGCAGAGCCTTTGGCAAGATTCATATACACCTTACCGTTTCCATACTTTTATCCTTGACAACGGTCCGGCGGACTTTAGAACGCTTGGCAGGCTGCTTGAGCTTACACAGTCGTAAACTTTTCCTCATTGATAAGGGGCTTCGCATTATACGCGCCGCCCCTTTATTTTATTCTATGGACTTCAAGGATTCCGCCATATTAATCTTTTCAAGCTTAAAGAACATTATGCCGTTCACAAACATTGCAAATACGAAAGTAAATAACAAACTGAGTACATAACTTACAGGCTTGACAATAGTTTTGAAAGAAATCATGTCGATTTGAACCTGATACATAACAAACTGATGTAGGAACTTGCCTAATATAAGCCCCACGACTGCGCCTATCGCCGTTAATATCAGATTTTCACGGAAAACATAGTCTGCGGTTTCTTTCGAGTAAAATCCAAGCACCTTTATTGTCGCTATCTCTCTTATGCGCTCGGTTATATTTATATTAGTCAGATTGTAAAGTACGATGAAGGCAAGGCTTCCTGCGCAGACTATAATAAGGGCTACGATATAGTCCATGTTTTTCATCATATTGCCAACCCGCTCACGCATGTCCTGAATAACGGAAACGGAAAGTACATTGTCCATATCGGCAATCCGCGCCGCCGCTTCATGAATATCCGCCCCATCTTTTGCATTGGCGTAGGCGCTCTTATATTCAGGCTCAGTTCCAAGCTGCTTAATATAACCCTCTTTATCAATATAAATATAATTATAAACAAAGTTCTCGCATACAGCAGATACAGTCACTTCTATGCTATTCATGTCGTTATCCCTTAAAACAACCGTATCCCCTGCTTTAATCCCCATGCTCTTAGCAATCTTAGATGTAAGAACCGCTCCTGTCCCCGTCGGATAAGCAATCTCCTCTCCCGACAGCGTATGCAGATTTACAAATTCGCTCACTTCCTCTGGATTTTGAAAAATCTCCATATATACGGATTTGGTCTTACCGTTATAATCCATATCTACGCTTTCTTCATAACGATAGGCAATACTATCAATTACATCTGCCGTATTCGCTTTCATGGCATCAATATCCGAAACCTCTACTTTCTCTGAAAAGCTTACTCCTATATCATATATCTGAATCTCATCATACTGCAAATCCGCAATATCCATTACAGAATCTTTAATGCCGAAGCCTGTTACCAACAATGCAGTACAGCCGCTTATGCCAAGTATCATCATGAAGAACCTTTTCTTATAACGTATAATATTTCGCGCTGAAACCTTATGTAAAAACTTCATTCTGTTCCAGATAAAAGTAATCTTCTCTAAGAAAATACGCTTGCCGTTCTTAGGCGCTTTTGGGCGAATAAGCTCTGCCGGCACGCTGTAAAGCTCATACTTACAGGAGAAATATACCGCTCCTACGGAACAGAGTATCGCTGTCGCAAGCGAAAGCGCCGCCACCACGAAGTTAAGGACATATTTAATTTCAGGCATATTATACATAATTTGATAACCTTGCCAGATTACCTTAGGGAAAAGCCACGAGCCAACCGCGCAGCCTATTACAGCGCCGACTAGCGCTGCGCTTCCGGCGTAAAATAAGAACTTCCCCATAATGACTCCGTTATTATATCCGAGCGCCTTTAACACGCCTATCTGTGTCCTCTGCTCTTCCACCATTCTGTTCATGGTCGTCATACACACCAGTGCAGCAACCAGAAAGAAGAAAACCGGAAATACATTAGCGATTCCCGCCACAATTTCCGAATCGCTCTCATAGCACGCATAGCCGATATTAGTATTGCGGGTGAGCGCATAATAATCCGGCTCTTCAATATCATCAAGCTCCGCCTGTGCGTCGTCTATCTTTTGCTGCGCGTCCGCCACTTCTTTATCAAACTTATTTCTGGCGTCCTCATATTCGATTTTAGCGTCCGCAATATCTTCTTTTGCTGTTAAAATATCCTCTCTTGCGCTTGTAATATCTTCTCTCGATAATTCAATTTCGTCTCTTGCCGTATTAAGCTGCGCCTCTCCGTTAAGAAGCTGTCTCTCATTCTCATCTATTTCACTCCGCATTGCCGCTATCTGTTCCCTGCCCGCCTGAATCTGCATTACAGCCGCCTGATACTGCTCTGCGGGTAACATTGCCGCCATTGCCGGAAGCTGTGCTTCTCTTTCGTCAAGCTCTGCTTCCTGTTCATCAAGCATGTCCCTTGCCTGCCTAATTTCTGCTCTTCCATCGGCAATCTCCTGCTCTCTGTCAGCAATCTCCTGTTCCCCGTCCGTAATCTGTTGTTCGCCGTCAGCTATTTCCAACTCGCCATCGGCAATCTCTTGTTCTCCGTCCGTAATCTGCTGCCAAGCCGAGTCCAATTCTTCCTGCGCTTCCGCTTTTTTATCGTCCAGTTCTGTCTGCGCATCGTCTATTTTCTCCTGCGCCTCTGCCACCAGTTTATCGTATCTTATCTGCACAAGCTCCTGCGTCTTATCTTCTACTGTCTCTTGAAGCGAGTCTATATAGTCATCATATTCATCAGTATATACATGGTATTTCTGCCTCGTCGTCAGGTATATTCCCGTCAGGTAATCGCAGTCAAAAGCTTCCCTCGGCACACAAATAAACGCTGCAATCCTGCCATCTCCAATAGCGGTTGTCCCTCTCTCGAAATTAATATAACACGGGGACTGCACGATTCCTACTATCGTATATGTAGTATTATTAAACATTTCCAGCGTATCTTCATTATTATTCTCTGTCACGGTGATATGCGAGCCTATCATCGACTCCCCCGCCATACCAGCATCTAGAACGCACTCATTCGCACTCTCCGGCAGCCTGCCGGCAGTCACCGTAATCATATTAATCGTTTCCGGCACCGTAAAAATTTTGTATGCGGACTCGTTACCATCTTCTATCACACATAAAGCGTCAACGGATATGGTTCCTTCCGCAGCTTCTATTTCTTCAAGCTCTGTAAATTTTTCAACGTCTTCTTCTGTAAAGCCTACGGTTGAGAGCAGATTAAAGTCGAAGAAGTTTCTCTCCCTTAGATAATCGTTTTCCGTTTCTATCATAGCAGGAGTAGTCATCTTAAGTCCTACATATAAGGCAACCCCAAGCATTACAATCGCCAAAATCGCCATATACCGTCCTAAGCTTGCTTTAATCTCCCTTATGGTTGTTTTTATTATTGCACCGCTCATTTAACCGACTCCTTGTACCTTATGCCAATGTCTGTAAGAACGCCTTAAATATGCTTACCATTCGATTTCTTCCACCGGTACTATATTCTCGTTCATTTCTATTTTTTTCACCGTACCGCTCTTGACCGTAATTATTCTGTCCGCCATAGCGGTAAGCGCCTGATTATGAGTAATGACTACGACTGTCACGCCCTCGTTTCGACATGTATCCTGAAGCAGTTTCAATACGGCTTTACCGGTATTATAATCCAATGCGCCCGTCGGTTCATCGCAGAGTAGAAGCTTAGGGTTTTTGGCAAGCGCCCTCGCGATAGCTACCCGCTGCTGTTCGCCGCCTGATAACTGCGCGGGGAAATTTCCCGCCCGCTCTTTTAAACCTACCATTTCCAAAACCGTCATAGCGTCCATAGGATTTTTACAAATCTGTGCCGCCAGTTCCACATTTTCAAGCGCCGTCAAATTTTGCACCAGATTATAGAATTGGAATACGAAGCCGATATCAAAGCGTCTGTATGATGTAAGCTTCTTGCTATTGTAAGCTGAAATATCTTCTCCGTCCAGAAGGACTTGTCCGCTAGAGAGCGAGTCCATACCGCCCAATATATTTAAAATCGTCGTTTTTCCTGCGCCGGACGCGCCTACAACCACGCAAAACTCCCCTTTTTCGATGGTAAAATTAACATCTTTAAGAGCTTCGATATCTACCTCGCCCATATGATAGGTCTTACTGACATTTTTAAATTCTACAAATGCGCTCATTTCAATAACCATGTTCCTTTCTTTTGCCTACGGATTTGTGCGCTCAAACACAAACCTTTCATAACATATGTAAACATTTACTTACAGCCTTTTACGTTTATATCTGATATTTTCACATTTTATCATATTTTCTCGCCTGCTTAAATAGGTTGATTATAAAAAAAATATTAAAGATACCACAAACCAGAAAGATAAAGCAGTCTTTTATATAGTCTTACATAAATCTCGCCAGCATAATGCTTGCGGCGACTCCGGACATGGTGGCAAGCAGCGCGCCTTTAAGGGTATATTTGGTTTTAGTGACCTTCGCCGCCATATAATATACCGACATGGTATAGAATACAGTTTCCGTACAACTTGTCATAATCGACGTCGTCATGCCGATTAATGAATCCGGTCCGTGATTTTTGAAGATATCAAGCACCAGTCCCGTCGCTGCTGAGGAGGAGAACATTTTAACCAGAATAAGCGGCACTAACTCCGATGAAAAGCCAAGTTGCTCCGTAACTCCCGAAAACAGACCACCCAGAAAGGTAAGAAAGCCCGATGCGCGCAGTATCCCTACCGCCACCATCAGTCCAATCAACGTAGGCATAATTCGTATTACCGTATAGAAGCCGTCTTTTGCCCCTTTAACAAAATCTTCATATACGTTCGACTTAACCGTAAGCCCATACGCCACTATATAAAAAATAATAACAGGAATAATAATGTTAGAAAAATGTGTAAAAAGCTGCGTCATAGAAATGCCTGCATAAATTCTTTACTTATAATTTATGCAGGCTGAGATTCCATTATTCCAAGCTTTAACGCTCCCATAATGCCCTGCTTATCATCAAGGCTCTGCGGCACGATGTATGAATCCAAATCTTCTAATTCCTTCGTCTTTAAATAGCCGTTTAATAATTCTTTAAACCTATCTCTAATCAGTGGAAGAAGTTGTTTCTGGTGCATAACACCGCCGCCCAGAATAATGCGCTGCGGCGATAGTATACAAGTATAGTCAACAAGCGCCTGCGCAATATAGTCAGCCTCCATCTCCCAGACTTCCTTTTTATCCGAGAGTTTGGCAGCTTTCTTTCCCCATCTGCCCTCAATGGCTGGTCCGGCAGCAAGCCCTTCAAAACAGTTCTCATGGAAGGGGCAAAAACCTTTATAATTATCATCATGCCGTCTATGGAGCAATATATGTCCGCCCTCAGAATGTAACATTCCATGCAGAAGTTTACCATCAGTGATTATGCCGACTCCGATTCCCGTTCCTATGGTGATATAGATACAACTGTTAAGATCTTTTCCGGCTCCCCATGTATACTCTCCAAGCACCGAGCCGTTCACGTCAGTGTCAAAGCCCACCGGAACATTTAACGCCTTTTTAAACGCACCTACTATATTATAATTCTTCCACGCTGTCTTAGGCGTCGTCGTAATATAACCGTAAGTATCGGAGTCACGGTTTAAGTCAATCGGTCCGAAGCAGCCGATTCCCAACGTTTCTATTTCTTTCTCCCGAAAAAATTCAATCAACCGCGGCACCGTAATCTCCGGAGTTTCAGTAGGTATTGATATCTGCTCTAAAATTTCACCATTCTCATTGCCTATGGCGCATACCATCTTAGTACCGCCCGCCTCCAATGCGCCTGCTAACATGATTATTCTCCCCTAAGTTTCTGTTAGATAATTTCTAAACTGTCGTTTGCCATTATAAGCTTCTGCAAAAATTCAGCCGAGCTTTTCATGCACTGTTCCTGATTTGGCGTATCAAAGTGTTCAACCGCCAGATAATCATCGTAGCCGCTTTCTTTAAGCTTCATAACAAGTTCCGCAATAGGAATATTTCCTGCCCCTGCTGCAACTGATGAAAAACCTTCCCCACGGTCTTTACAATGCACATGCGCCACTTTATCCTTAAGAAGCTCCCACGCTGCCATAACGTCTTCCTCATGAAAAATAAAATTCCCCATATCCAATGTATAACGCAGTCCCGGAACTTTTTCAAGAAACCATTTAATTCCGTACATATTAGAAAGCGGTGATTTAATATCGTCAAAATCCTCAACCGTTATCGTTACCTTTAAGTCGGAACCCGCCTTTACACATTCGCTAAGCCCTTTAGCCATATTTACAACCTTATCATTATGATTAAAGAAATTTGACAACTTTTCATAATCATGCACTAACTTCCACATTTCATCAGCTTCCGCCTCAGAAAGAAAGCCCGGTACAACAAGAAGCTTCTTTGCATTCAACTTAGCGGCTGTTTCAACATGCTTCTTTATCTTATCAGTCTCAGACTTATTCTCCATCTCATAAAACTCATAGATACAGCTTATTCCAAGTCCCGTATCTCTTAACAGCTTAAGCGTCTTTTCATGTTCAAGCAGATATTCCAGCCTAATCTCAACCGCTTCAATTCCTGCTTCGTATACTCCTTGCAGCAATTTTTCTATCGGCTTGCCGCTCTGCTGCGCCGCCTGTAAAATATGGTCGTAAAATACAGATATTTTCACCGCTTAACTTCCTCACATTCCAGCTTTTTTCTGCTCTCGGCAATCGGATTGCAGAAGCGCACAGCGTTAATAATTATTTTCTGAATTTCTGGCTTATAATAAACAGGATACTCCTCATGCCCCGGTTGGAAATAGAAAATTTTACCAAGTCCCCTTGAAAAAGTGCAGCCGCTTCTAAATACTTCCCCACCAGAAAACCAGCCGGTAAAAATCACGTCGTCCGGCTTAGGAATATCAAAAAATTCTCCATACATTTCTTCTTGCGGAAGCTCTATCATATCCGAAACCCCTTTGGCTATGGGGTGCGACGGCGCAGTACACCAAAGCTTCTCACTATCGCCATGCCGCCATTTTAATGTCATGGAAGTTCCTAGAAGCTTCTTCATAATCTTACTAAAGTGCGCTGAATGAAGGGCGATTAAACCCATTCCACCTAATACATGATTCTGTACGCGCTCTGCAACCACATCTGAAAACTCGTCCTGCAAGGCATGACTCCATATAATCAGCACGTCCGTTTCGCGTAATGTTTCCTCTGTAAGCCCATGCTCCGCCATATCAAAAGTCGCCGTTTTTACCGTAAAGTCTTCTTCGTTTTTTAAAAAGGAAGCAATGCAGTCGTGAATACCGTCCGGATATACCTTTCTGATATTTTCATATTCTCTCTCGTGCTTATATTCATTCCAAACCGTTACTCTAATCATACTAACAGTTATATCCCCTTCTTACGACTCTACGATATCCAACAATTTTCCCGTTATCTCCGCCATATTGGTAGATACGCGCTTCGTGTTCTGTGAAATCTCCACATTTCTCTCTACTACCGCAGAGATACTTTCAATCTGCTTAACCGCATCGGCAACAGTGCTTACGTTATCGCGCACCATGCCCGTAATCCTCTCAACATCGGCATTGGTTTTCTCTATATCTTCCACTACGCTGCTGAAAGTCTCCGCCGTCTTGTCCGTAATCTCTTTGCCGCCTTCTACCGCCAATATGGAATTAGTAATCAGCTCGTTAGTCTCTTTAGCCGCCTGTGAACTTCTTGCCGCAAGCTCTCCTACCTGCGTCGCCACAACTGCGAAACCTTTACCCATCTCACCCGCACGTGCTGCTTCAATAGAAGCATTTAAGGAAAGCATATTAGTTTGCTGTGCAATTGAGTTAATTTCATCAATAATTTTCTCAATAGCTGCCGACATTTCCGCAATCTTATACATAGACTCTTTAAGCTGGTCCACCTGAGACTGAGTCTGCATGATTTTCTTCACGGTCTCGCTCGTATCCGAAGTCACATTTACGGATACGTCAACGCTTCCATTAAGCTCGTCTACCAGCCTGTTCATAATCCGCTGCAAGCCTTCAAGCGCATCTTTCTGCTCTCCGGTTCCATTATAGATACTATCCGCATTTTCAAGCGTCTCGCTCGATACGGCGTCTAAATCCGTACATACGCTTTTTACATCTCTTATCAAAGTCTTGTTATTTTCCACATCGGCTTTCTGCTGCTCCAAAAGCGTCTCATTTTCCTTGATACTGCTATGTATACTACTTAACATCTTATTGATACTTTCAGAAAGTTGAGTATACTCTTCGTTACCCTTTTCATTTACCGTAATATTAAAGTTACCTGCTGCAATGCCCGATGTAGATGTAATAATATTATTGATACCTCTTATTATCTTACTGTCAACCAGACGGTTAATAGTAACAAGCAGCACGCCGAAAATAATAAGCATACTAATCGCCACTACGATAAGCTGGCTGCGCCTTGCACTGTAATACTCATTAGAAGGCATAAAGGTTCCGATGATTTTTCCATCATACGCCTCCGCCTGATAATAACCGCTTTTATTATTTATTTTAGCCTTGCCGCGTCCCGTAAGTTCATCTGGAAAACCTGCGTCTTTAGCGGCTGTTCCAATTAAGTTATTATCGGGGTGCGCGATAATAAGCCCGCTGCTCTGGTCGATTGCATATACATATCCGTTCTCGCCATAATCGATACTGTTAAGCACAACATTGATGTCCGTTCCAGCAAGCGTGTTTTCAAGAACTTCCGGACGCACGCCTACCTGCACAAGTCCCTTGTCGTCCTTACGCGCTACGCCGATATACTGCATAACTATGCCTTCAGCCACGTTCTGCTGAGGCTCTTGCGCGATTTCAATGGAAGGATCGTCTACGATTACCATAAATGCGTTGGACTGCTCTCCGCTTTTCATATCAAATCCGATATATGAATCTATGGTACTGCTCGTAATAATTCCGTCCTCGTCGATGATATGTAACTCGTTTACTTTAAGCCTGTCCTTAATTTCATTTAACTTATCCGTGTTTCCGTTAATTGAGCTGTCAATCGCAAGCATATCTGCAAAAGCTCTTGCCTTAGCAAGATTGTCTTCGCTAAGGTTTTCCGTCAGTCTTTGAATGTTTTCTTCGTTGCTCTCCAACTTCTCTTTTACCGTTTCAAGCCGCTCCTGACTGGAAACATTATTGCTGTTCTGATTTACAAAAGTCTGTAATACAAAAATAGCTGTAATAGTGCATAAAAATGCCACCAGCATGTAGATAAAAAGGTATTTTGTGATAGTTTTTTTCATTTGGCTCTCCTTCCTTTGCGATGATAGGTAAATTATATCATCTTAGGGCTAATGAAGCAATGCACGGATTAAAATATTGCGCATTTTATTTATTTGCTATATAATAGAAAAGCATTCTTACATAAATACCAAAGAAATAAGGTTGGTGATTATACTATGCTTCATATTAAAACATTAGACGATGGATTAGAAATATTTAAAGCGCTCGGTTCAGAAATTAGAATTGAAATCATCAAAATTCTTTTGGAAAACCGCGGCATGAGCATGAATGAACTTGCAGGCAGATTGAACATTACCAATGGAGCTTTGACTAATCATATTAAGAAACTGGAGGACTGCGGCATTGTTTCTATATCCAGCGAATCTGCGGGACATGGAAACCAGAAAAAATGTTCTGTATATCTTGATAAAATCTTAGTTGATATAGATCCTCAGGAAGATTCTAAGAACATATACCAGACAAGTCTGAAAGTGGGGCATTATACCGACTATTATGTATATCCCACCTGCGGTATCGCCTCAAATACAGCATTAATTGGTGAAGTTGACGATACCAGATACTTTTCCCACCCGGAAAGATATTCGGCTGATATTCTCTGGTTTACCAAAGGCTATGTGGAATATATTATTCCTAACTTTATTCCATACGGGCAAAAAATAGATCAAATCAGCATTTCCTTAGAAATTGGTTCAGAAGCTCCCGGAATTAACGATATATGGCCGTCCGATATTTCCTTTAAGATTAACGGTCGAAAGATAGCAGTCTGGACCAGTCCCGGCGATTTTGGCAATGTTAAGGGGATTTTTACTCCGGACTGGTGGTATCCTAATTGGAATCAATATGGTCAGTTGAAAATCCTCGTTATTAATAAAAGGGGAACTTTCATTGATGGTCTTCAAGTGTCCGACGTCTCTGTAAAGGACTTTAATTTTAACTATCACAGTACGATTAAATTCAAGCTGGAAGTTGAAGATGACTCTGAACATGTCGGCGGACTTACTATTTTTGGAAAAAGCTTCGGAAATTATAATCAGGATATTGATGTACGAATTAATTACAGTCCTATCGCCGAATCAGAACCACCGGCTTAACCGGTGGTTTCTTCTTCTAAGATAAACTGACTCATAGATTCTTGTAATTCTTCCGCTTCTGTATTTAACGTCCTAACCGTATCGGCAAGTATGCTTATTTCCTCCATTTTATCACTTACCACTTTAGATATATTTTCTATAGATGATGCTATCGTGCCGGACAACTGATAAATTTCTTCTATGGATTTATTTACTACTTCTTTATTTTCCTGCATGTTTTCCATCTTTTGACGAATAGCTCCGAGCGCATCTACTAACATCGTAACGCTGTCATTGATATTGCCAAACATCGAAACTGTATCATTTAACATATCTGTCTGCCCATGCAGAAATTCTTCTGTTGTCTTAGCTGCGGTCGTCGCTGCCAGATTGCTCTCCTGAATATCTTTTACAATTTCCCTGACAACCGTTCCTGCCTGCATGGACTGGTCCGCCAGATTACGAATTTCCATAGCTACAACGGAAAAGCCTTTACCGCTCTCTCCTGCCCGTGCTGCTTCTATGGAAGCATTTAGGGACAGCAAGTTAGTCTGTGAAGCAATATTTTCTATTGTTGTAATGATATCAACAATCCTTCCTGACTGGGTATTAACCTGAGATATACTTGATATTAAGCTTTCTGTAATTTCCACCGTTTCTTTTGATTTCACGCTTAACTCATTAATACCGTCTTTTCCCTGTTCAACTGAACGCAGCGCTTCCTCTATTTTTTGCGTCATTTCTTCTGAGGTTGAATATACATCATTTATTTTCTCTGAGAAATTCTCCATTTCCTCCACGCTCATCTCAGTCTGTTTAAATTGCTCCTTAACGCCACCCGATACAGATTCCATAGACGTTGAAACCTGATTCATGGAATCTTCAATTCCACTTGTAAGCGAGAACGCCTGCTGCGAAAGGTTCTTCACTTGAGCGCCGAATTTCTGATTATTTCCTACCAGACTCCTGATACCGACAAGCATATTATTAATGCTTTTTGCAAGCGTGCCAAACTCGTCCTCTCGTTTTACGTGTACAGTTTCCATTAAGTTTCCCTGTGAGATATTGTAAAGCGAACCGCCCATAGATTTCAAGGCGCTGCTAATACCTTTAGAAAGCCATATTCCGCATATGACTGCAAATAAAGAAGCCAGAACTACAATAATAACAGTAATATTTCGTATACCACTGACTTCCGCTAAAATCGTACTCTTAGGGACCAGCACGCAGATTTTCATTCCGGTTTTACCAACAGGCGCGCTGACAAACAACTGACTCTCTCCATCTATCTGTACATATTCCGATATAACTTCCTTAGACGACGCTTCCGAAAGAAAGTCTTTATCCGCAAAAATAGAATCTCCTTGATAATGCTGCATATTGACTGCTTCCCCGTCTTTTTCCTCCTGCACTAGAAATTCGCGCCCATCTTGCGTCACTATTCCCCGGATACTTCCATTACCAAGCTCCATAACATTAATAAGATTTTCCATATAGTTCTTATCTACATCAATGACTAAAAAACCCTTATTATTTTTTAAAACGAAGTGCATCATAAAGGAAAATACATAAGACTCATTGTTTGTTCCAAGTACACTGTCAATATATGTATGGTTTCCCACCCATGTATTAGACGTCTTTTTACTATCCAGAGACTGTCCTTCCTGTGTCTCCATGAAATCCTGATATGCGTTTTCAGGAAATCCCTTAACATTCGCCAAAAGGCTCTTACCGCCTTCCGCAAACACATAATAATTTCCCATATATGAAGCCGCGCTCCTTATTGCTACTAAATCGTCATTAAGTCCATTGGCGTGACGTGTAGCGTCCGCGCCACTTGTACTAAACATATCATTATAATATGTACTAAAATCATCACTAAGATAAAATTCCACAGCCTTACCGGATATAGACTCACAAATAAGCTGCACCGAAGTAGCCATAGAAGACGCCGCACTGACTACTGCATCTTCATATTTCTGCATTATAGCGCTGGACGCCATCTTAAATGACAAACTACCCAATAAAATAATGAGTACAATCGCCCCAGCGAAAACAACCATAAGTGAATTAGCAATTTTCTTTTCTCTTTTTTTCATATTTTATCTCCAACGACACTATATCTCTGTGTTTGTATCAAAGTCATCATATTTTTCATCAATATATTTCATAAATACTTTGTAAAAAAAGAACGATTTTATATAGGCTGAAAGCGCAAAACCCACAAACAGCATGATACTGTTGGCTGCCAGAGACGTCAGATTCGCGTATACAATAACCACTGTAATTAATAACACTATAAATGTGTAGGGGAAATGTCCCACGGCAAACGCCGCCGCATTCTTTATCAGCTCCTTGCTTTTCCCATCTAACTTTGCAAATACCGGAAAAATCCACATCGTCCATATAAAAAACAAAAATGCCACCGCTGCACTGGCAATAAACATAAATTTACCAAAACCTGTATCCATCTGATACCAGAAAAACATGTCTCCTGCCAAAATCAATGTGCATAGCAAAATGGCAATCCATATTGGAGTAATCTGTCGAAAGTTTTTTCTAAAACCGTCAAAAAATCTTCTTACTACATACCCATCTCCACAACGAATCGACGTTATATTGACATAGTATAATGCAACAGTAGCTGCCCCCGCTGTAATAACAGGGAGGCAGCATATTATCCAGAGAATATTTAATAGAATTAAATCAGTCAACTTGTTTATGAATGCAATAACAGGCGAATTTGACATCTTAATAACCATGCCTTTCTCTTGGTCCCAGACCAATGTTGTTTCAACTTATTTGATGCCGCTGATTGCCACTGATTCAATAATAACTTTCTGGAAGCAGAAGAACAATGCAATGGTCGGCAGCATGGCTATAACGGAAGCCGCCATAATTAATGCGTAATCACTCTGAATAGAGTAATATGTATTAAATGAACGAATAACTACTTGCAATGTCCAATTTGCTTCGCTTCTAAGGAAAATTGTCGGTGCCAGGTAATCATTCCAAATTGCCATAAACCATAATGTCAACTGCGTACCCACCGCACCTTTCATCAGCGGAAGGAAAATCTGTATAAAAGTTCTAAAATAACCGCAGCCATCAAGCTTAGCAGCATCCATCAAATCATTAGGAATACTGGAAAGATTTTGACGCAGGAAAAATACCATACTGATATTACCGAAACATGGCGGTATAATCAGCGGCAGAAGCGTATCTGTCCAACCAAATTTGGTAAACATAACATATTGTGGAATCATGATAACTGCAAAAGGAATCATGATAGTTGCAAGAAGCCCCATAAAAATGATTCCCTTGCCCCTGAAATTCATCTTCGCAAACGCAAACGCCGCCAACGATGAGGTAAATCCACCAATCAATAATACCGGCACTTCCACCTTAACCGTATTTAAAATACCGGAAATGAAGTTGCCTTTTTTCATAACCTCTGAATATTTTCCCCATACCCACGGATCCGGAATAACTCTTAACTGTCCCGACAAATACTGATTCTTCGTCATAAATGAGGTCATTACCATATAAAAGAATGGGAACACCATAACTACTGCGCCAAGCGCAAGCAGGAGAAAGACGATAATGTTAATTGTTTTTTCCTTTGAGGACGTTATCCCCGATGATAGTTGGTCTTTATTTTTCATTTCGTCCCTCCTAATCCATGGTCTTAACCCATTTATTCTGACCGATAAAGTTAATCAGCGTAATAATAAAGATGATAATAGCAAGAATAACCGCGATTGCACTTGCATATCCAAGCTGATAACTTTCAAAAGCTTTCTGATACAAATAGAATACTATTGTGGCCGCACTGTAACCGATTCCACCGTTTCCGGAAGGCGTCATAACCTGAACCTCTACGAAAACCTGAAAACCGCCAATCAATGTCGTTATCATTATATAAAATGTTACAGGAGAAAGCAGAGGCAGCGTAATACTCTTAAACTTCTGCCAGCCACTGGCTCCATCTACCATCGCCGCTTCATAATATGAGCGCGGTATATTCTGAAGGCCCGCAAGATATAAAATAATCGACGTGCCTAAACCTTTCCAAACCATAAAGATTATCATGGATACTTTTATTAATATTTCATCACCAAGCCAGTTCGGACCATGCCGTCCTGTCAACGCCTTGATGATTGTATTTAAAAGACCATAATCATAATTGTATACCCATGCCCATAGGATTGACACGGATACAAGAGAAGAAATAACAGGTATATAATACATTGTACGCAAAACCCTCACACCAGGAATTTTACGATTCATACCCATTGCGCAGATCAACCCTAATATCATACCAATAGGTATACCAATCAAATAAATGATTGTAGTACCAAGCGTCTGCCAGAATTTTCTATCTGAAAATAATTTCACATAATTATCAAAACCGCAAAAGCGGTCCATCATGCCCTGAAATCCTTTTGCTCCATTCCAAGTAGTTAAGCTGGTCAGGAAAGCAAAAATAATGGGATAAAGCATAAAAATAAGAAATCCCAATGCCGGCGCCGCAACGAACAAAAGCCCCCATCTTTCTTCACGTTTTGCCATTACAGACAATTTATTTTTTTGTTTTTTGCCCATTTTAGAATCCATAATGCCACCTTTCTACCATCTCTGTTGATAAAATGAGGTGCGGAAACCCCTATGTTTCCGCACCTGTATTTTATATTTTACTGTCCGTTTGCCGCTGCCTTCATTTCATTTGCATTATCAAGCGCTTCCTGCATCGCGGGCTGTACTTCTGCACAGTATTCCGCCGCAGTCTTTTCACCTGTTAATACATATTCATAGCCGCCGCTTAAGAACTCATTCCACCAATCAGAATTGTATGTATAAGTAGTCTCAACGAAAATACCTTCATACTTGTCGGTTCCTTCAATGTAATTGAAGATAACATCTACGTTGTCACCGTAAGGAATTGTTCCATCAGCGATTCTGTCTTTGAAATCACCTTTTGCATAACTCATGATATTAGGAATCTGCAAAGATGCACCGGTTGTCTCACCGGATAATACTCTCTGTCCCTCTAAGTCTGTTGAGAACAGTGTAATCAAAGCCGCTGCTGCTTCAGGATATTCCGTATCTGCTGAAATCGCAAAACCTACGGAACCGTTACGAGTCATGGATACTCCTGTAGAACCTACAGGCCATGCGCACAGTCCCCACTCATAAGGGAATGTATTCTCGTCCATGAATGCACCTACGTCCCATGTACCGCATGCGTAGAAACCAATCTGTCCGTCTAACCATCTCTGGTATCCGCCAAGAGCCGTATCCTGCTCAACAG
>JAMPHY010000001.1:269147-314893 GCA_023663185.1 Clostridiales bacterium
TCGTTCGAGTCACATGCCTCCCTGTTTAGAACTGCCTATTAACCGACAGCCCCTTGAACAATGAAACTGGTCGTGGACACAATATCAAGTATAATCCGCATGTATTTACGGAAACTGGTATTTATATGCTTATGACCGTTTTAAAAGGTGATTTAGCAATTGCCCAGAGTAAAGCATTAATCCGCATTTTTAAGGGAATGAAAGATTACATTTCGGAAAATCATGCCTTGATTGGAACTGATGATATTGCAAGACTTGCAATTCAGACCAGTGAAAATACGGCTGCCATAACAAAAATCAGTGATGAAATGCTCCGAAAGTCTGATTTGCCTAAAATATTCAAAAATTTTGCCTCATCGGATACAGGAAAAGAATTTCTTATCATGAATGGTCAGCTTGTAGAAGCCGATGTTGCATATCTAATTTTAAGGTAGTGAGACACTTAAGGCAAGCTCCTATACATAATTAACCACTAAAATTGCAGCTCCCAAGACCGCAAGTACAACGCCGGTAGCACGATTCAATGTGGCGGCGCTTGCTTTGTTGGCGAATTTGGCGGCGATTCTTGCAAAGAGCAGAGTAGAAGCCACGCAGAAGATTAAGCACAATATATCGGGCATTCCGCCGATGGCAAAATGGCTGACTGCTCCTGTAAAGGCGGTAAATGCCATAATGAATACGCTGGTTCCGACAGCGGTTTTAAGCTCGTAACCTAAAATACCTGTTAATAAAAGCAGCATCATCATTCCGCCGCCTGCGCCGATAAATCCGCAGATAAAGCCCACTACGCTTCCGCATATAATCGACTGGACGATACGTTTCTTATGACTGACGGACTGCATAGCTTCTTTGGTAGTCATAACCGGTTTAACGATGAATTTGATACCAAGAAGCAATGTCATAAATACGGAGAAGCTTCCCATCGTTGTATTTGGCAGTAGGCTTGCAACGAAGCTTCCGACAAGGGTAAACAACAAAACGGTAATCATCATGACTAAGCCGTTGCGTATATCGAGATTTTTATTTTTACCATATGTGTATGCGCTTATGGCGCTTGCCAGAACATCGCTCGCTAACGCGATTCCGACCGCTTCATATGCCGGAAAATCCAGAAATGTAATAAGCATGGGTGAAATTACGGCAGCGGCGCTCATACCTGCAAACCCTGTTCCAAGTCCTGCGCCAATCCCGGCAATAAAGCAAATAAAAAATTTGTACATTCTTTCGTATCCCCCTAAAGATAACCGTATAAAAATATATTTTAATGTTAATATATTATTTGTCAAGTAAATAGAGCTTATATTACGATTAAATTTATATTAAATTTCTTAAATATAATTAAACCAAATATTTCCGAAAACTCTATCCAGATACACGGATTTATGGTACAATTTTCTTAGATATTTGTATTTGTGGAAGAAATACAGATATTACTCATACTAAGGGAAGGGTATAGGTGAAAACATGAACAAAATTGAAGAAATCAAAAAGAAGTGCGAAGAGAATCAAATCCGTATGATTGATTTTAAAATGACGGATATCGACGGACGCTGGCGGCATATCACGATTCCGGTGGAGCGATTTGGAGAAAACACATTTACGCAGGGCATAGGCTTTGACGGCTCTAATTATGGCTATGCGCCGATTGAAAAGAGCGATATGGTATTCCTGCCGGATCCGGATACCGCTTATGTGGATCCGTTTGCAGATGTGCCTACGCTTACTATGTGCGGAAATGTGTGTACAATAGGAAAAGGCGAAAATACGCCATTCGACCAGTATCCTAAGAATGTAAGTCTGCGTGCGGTAGAGTATATGAAGGAGAGTGGTATTGCCGACCGCATGATAATCGGACCGGAATTTGAGTTCTATTTATTAGATAACGTGCGTTATGAAGTAACGCCTAAACAATGCGGATACAGAATTGACACTAGACAGGCAGATTGGAATTGTAGTCTGGACGTACCGGGAAATAATGGATATGAAGTTCCGGCAAAAGGCGGATATCATGTGGCAGCGCCCCAAGACGTTGGATATGACTTGCGAAGCCGTATGTGTATGATGATGGAAGATTGGGGCATTAAGGTAAAATACCACCATCATGAAGTAGGCGGTTCCGGTCAGATGGAGATAGAAGTGGAGCTTGACGATATGCCGGTTATGGCTGATAATACTATGATTATTAAATATATCATCAAGAATATTGCGGCAAAAGAAGGCAAAACCGCGACTTTCATGCCTAAGCCGATATATCAGGAAGCAGGAAGCGGACTCCATGTACATATGCTGCTTATGAAGGACGGAAAGCCACTGTTCTATGATGAAAACGGATATTCGTCACTTAGCCGCACGGCACATTATTTTATGGGTGGACTGCTTAAACATATAGCTTCATTGTGCGCGTTCACTAATCCATCTACCAATTCCTTTAAGCGATTGGTGCCGGGATTTGAAGCGCCTGTTACCGTAGGATATGCAACTTCTAACAGAAGTGCGGTTATTCGTATTCCTGCATATGCCAAGACTCCTGAAACCAAGCGATTTGAGCTGCGCAATCCCGATGCAACCGCCAATCCATATTTTGCATATGCGGCAATCCTGATGGCAGGTTTGGACGGAATTGAAAATCAGATTGATCCAGAAAAGAACGGCTGGGGACCATACGACTTTAACCTATATACGCTTTCAGAAGAAGAACAGAAGAAAATCAAAGGCTTGCCCAAATCTCTCGGAGAAGCATTAGACGCATTGGAAGCAGACCACGACTATCTGACTAAAGGCGGCGTATTCCCACAGCGCTTAATTGATATCTGGGTAGCGCGCAAACGCGGCGAGTTAAAGAAGATGGAACAGATTCCCAATCCCGCGGAATTTAAGATGTATTACGATTTGTAATTAATTTTAATAAAAAGGTTGTTAATACTTAAGGCATTTAAGTATTCAGGCGCATGGACACATATAGTTCCACTTGAGGCCCTTGGAAAACGCAGACCACTGAAAGTGGGCTTGTACTTTAGTGAAAAAGGCGTGTAAGCGACTTTTGAACTTAGTACCGCTGCGATTTTCCACGGAGCGAGAGCGTGCCTCAAGTGGAACTATATGTGTCCATGCGCTTATTACTTATTACCTATTACCACAACTTAAACAACCGTACAGCCCCTTTCGCCAGCTTATAAACAGGCGTTTCCAATTCACTTGCCGCGTTTTTCAATTCCTTGCGGATTTCGATATGCTGCGGACAGTGGCTTTCACATTTCCCACACTGGACGCACTGTGATGCGCTGGAAGTATCTTTGCGCAGCGCTGTACATTGCAGATAGTCCATTCTGCCGGAGCGTTTTCCTTCGGAATACATGGCGTTATAACAGCGGAAAGTTCCCGGTATATCCACGCTTTTTGGACATGGCATACAGTATCCGCAGCCTGTGCAGCCGACTTTTACGGTACGTTCGATTTCTTTACGGACTTGCTCTACTAACAGCTTATCCGATTCCGTCATGCAGCCTATGTGTGAATTAGACGCAGTAGCTATATTCTGCTCCACCATTTCGATGGAGTTCATACCTGAAAGCACGCAGGTTACTTCGGGCTGGCTATAAAGCCATTTCAAAGCAAGCTCCGCAGGGGTGCGGTGTTCCGGATCTTTGTTGAATAATTCTTTTGCGGACTCCGGCAATAGATTTACTAACCTGCCGCCGCGCAGCGGTTCCATAATTATTACAGGCAGTCCCTTTGAATTGGCGTATTTAAGCCCCTCGACGCCCGCCTGCGAATGTTCGTCCATATAGTTATACTGAATCTGGCAGAAATCCCAGTCATATGCGTCTACAAGCTGCTTAAACATATCTGAACTGCCATGATAAGAGAAGCCTATATTGCGTATTTGTCCTGATGAGAGCTTTTCTTCTATCCATTCAGTCATTCCCATCTTTTTTAATTTATCCCAGACGGAAACATCTGAGAGCATATGCATCAGATAATAATCAATATAATCGGTCTTAAGCTTTTTAAGCTCCTCGTGGAAAATCTTCTCTGTTCCTTCAATGGACTTTATCAGATAATGCGGGAGTTTAGTAGCAATGCTGACTTTTTCACGGCACTTGTTGCGGTATAAAATTTCGCCTACAGTAGCTTCGCTGCCGGGATATATGTATGCCGTATCAAGATAGTTGACTCCGCCGTTTATGGCTGCCATAACCTCCTTTTCCGCCTTGTCGATGTCGATAGAGTTTCCTTTTTTGCTAAAGCGCATACAGCCGTAGCCAAGAACTGAAATATCATTTCCCTTTTTATTTTTGCGATATTGCATTTTGCTAATAACCATGCCTTTCCGTACCCGAAAACATAATCGTGGTACTAATATTTAAGATATTTTTATTTGTTTAATTTAGATTTAACTACATTATCCTGCTATAAGCCTGAACAAATTTATCCATAATTCATACTGAATTATAATATAATTGCCGAAGTTCTTCCATTTGAACTTTACTTTGTGACATCTGCATTCTTTATCCGCGCACCGTCTTAATCCCCGCAATAATCCTTCCAGATACAGTCTTCCCATCTTCTTTTTACAGAAAAAGAGGAACTTTATAAAAAAGCCTGCCAAAATAAGCGGAATATTTAATAACAACTGTAATGTCGGCATATTCTTCCATATGATATAAACGCTGTTAGCTGATACCAGAAAGGTTTTGCGCCTATTATAGCGGGAACCGGTAGAGGCGCTCCCAAAGTGCAGCACCTTTGCGCGAGGCTCATATAAATTTATGAAGCCGTTAATACGCGCCCGGTAGCCTATGTCTACGTCTTCCAGATATGCGAAGTGGTTTTCGTCAAATAATCCTATCTCGTCGAATAGAGAAGTACGATAGATAGAAGCCCCGCCGCATGCCGAAAATATTTCGGCGGGTTTATTATAAGCGGCAGCCGCCCTGCCTTTACCTCTGGCGAACGCCCAGCCGAGCGCGCAATAATAATCACCTGCGTCATCAATAAGCTCCGGTTTATCCCACATAAGCATTTGTGAACTGACTGAAAAAATTCTGGGTTTACTGCGAATGGACATATATAATGACGCGATAAATCCTGATTTAACTTTAGTATCGTTGTTTAACAGGATTATATATGGAGTTTTTGACTTCTGTATGCCGATGTTGACAGCATGGCAGAAACCTGCGTTTTTATTTAACGAAATCGTTCTCACATCGGGGAAACGCTCATGAAGAAACTCTAAACTGCCGTCTGTAGAAGCGTCGTCCACAATCAGAACTTCAAACTCAGGGGTTGAAGGATACTGGCGTTCTTTTTCTAGTGCCTGTATACAATCTGACAGGTATTTTATTCCGTTATAGTTAGGGATAACAACTGTTATATCTGCCATATTATCTCGCCCCTTTATCATATATCTCTCCAAGAGCTCTCGGAGAATGATTCCTTTTACTAAAGAATATAAGCATAAGCAGGGTAAGCACATAGGGAAGCAGCATTACCAAATCCTGATATGTGCTAGGCATTCCTAAGATTTTGACAATCTCGTATCCTGTAGAACGTGCGATACCAAACAGCAGGCAGGCTCCCAGCGTAGGCAATATCTTCCAGTTGCCGAATATCAGGGCGGCTATGGCGAGATATCCGTACCCCGAATAGATATTGGAAGAAAAGTTTGCCGAAATAGAATAGGCAAAGCAGATTCCGCCGAGTCCGGAAAGCGCGCCGGACGCCATAACCGCAATCAGCCGTACCTTTCCTACATTTATTCCTGCCGCGTCAACGGCATGCGGATTATCGCCGCAGGCGCGAAGGTGCAGTCCGAAGCGGGTTTTATATAGAATGAACCATGCCACAAAAGCGATTAGCACAATAATAATTTCAAAAGGATATAAGTTTGTAAATACGGCACCAATAAGCGGAATTTGTGATATAACAGGTATTGTAAGCTTTGACGAAACGCCGAGTACGAATTTATTGGACGCTGCGCCAAATATGCTGGCATTAATCTGTTTGGTGAGAAATTCCGTAAGCGCCATAGCAAGAATGTTGATTACAACGCCGCTGATTACCTGATTTGCCTTGAATTTAATGCAAAGAAGCGCATGAATGAGCGAGAATAACATTCCGCCCAAAAACGCAAACAGCATAGCGAAATAAAATGGTATAGGAGAGTTGTCGGCAAAATTTCCGGCGATACTGTACGCAAAAAGTGCGCCGCAGAAAGCCCCGAATCCTTGCAGTCCTTCGATGGCAAGGTTGGTAATACCGCTTTTTTCACAATATATGCCGCCGATTGCCATAATAAAAAGGGGCAGGGCGAATGAGAGTCCGTCAATAATAATGGTATTCATTAATGTTCCTCCTTCCATCTGTTGACCTTATATTTCACAAAAGCTCCACATGCGCTGAATAATAAAATAACACCTGTAATAGCAGACGCTATCTCAGGCTGCACGCCTGATGATGAACTCATGTATGTACTCCCTTTAGAGATTACGGTAATCAGGAAAGAAGAGAAGATTATTCCTATGGGTGAGCTATTTCCAAGCAGAGCCACGGCGATTGCGTCATAGCCCGTACTTGCAAGCACACGCGGCTGTATTGATGCGAAGTAGCCAAGATAATATGTGACTCCGGCAAGTCCAGCAAAGCCGCCGGAAAGCATCATAGCAAGGATTCTCGTGCGCCCGACCTGAATGCCGGCATACTCGGCGGCTTTTACGCTGCTTCCGACCGCCTTAATCTCGAATCCCAGCGTGGTTTTCTTAAACAGAAAGGCGGTTATGGCGATTCCTGCCGCCGCGACAATGATTCCAAGCGGTATATCCATTTTGTAGTTGCCTATCAACGTATCTACAAGCGTAAGGCGTCCGTTTGCACCGACATTCTTCGACTGTCTGGAAACAGGGTCTATATAGTTCGTATTAATGCAGAAGCTTACTATGTATTGTATGATATAATTCAACATGATGGTGGAAACCACTTCATTAATATTGAAATTGTGCCTTAAATATCCTACCAACGCGCCCACTAAAGCGCCGGTTACAAAGCCGATAACGACTACAAGGGGCTTAGCGATAACGGAAGGAAGAGAAGAGTATCCCACTAAAACCGTGGCGGTAAAAGCACCCGCCAACATCTGACCGGAGATACCGATATTGAACAATCCGCATTTGAGCGCAATTATTACCGATAACGAGGCAAAAAGCATGGGCGTTAAAGCGTTTAAAAAGCTGGTAAAGTCCGTTATCATACCTTTATAACCCGCATATGAGGCTTTGGGTGCAAGCCCTGAACCCTGCAGCAGATTGTAATAGGCGTAAAAAGGATTCTTGCCGAGGCAGGCGATTACAATAGCGCTGACAATGAGGCTTAGGATAATAGTAAAAACAGGTATCATATAGCTCTGCCGCCTTTCATGCCCGATTGTAGACATGATAATTTGCTTTAATATGTTCTTTTTCTCTTTTTTCATTTATGTCCCACCCCCATCATAAATTCTCCCACTTCGACGGAAGTTAATGTTTTGGCATCGGCGATTTTCTGTATCTCGCCGTTATATATAACGCCAATGGTATCGGCAAGATTCATTACTTCGTCAAGCTCCAGCGAAATCAGAAGTATTGCCTTGCCTTTGTCTCTTTGCGCCACTATCTGCTTGTGTATGTTTTCAATCGCGCCGATATCAAGTCCCCTCGTGGGCTGCACTATTATCATAAGCTCGCTTTCAAGCTCGATTTCCCTTGCGATTATCGCTTTCTGCTGATTGCCGCCGCTCATGGAGCGCACGATTGTTTCGTTGCCCTGACTGCTTCTTATATCGTATTCTTCAATCAACTTCCCGCCGTATGTTGTGAACGCCTCTTCATTGATAATGCCTTTCTTGGAAAAAGGTTCTTCAAAATAATTCTTAAGCGCCAGATTATCGGCAAGGGAGAAGTCCATTACAAGACCTACATTGTGCCTGTCTTCAGGGATATAGGATATTCCTGAAAGATTGCGCTTTCTTATGGCATAATGCGTAATATCCGCGCCGTTTAGCGTAACCGTGCCGCTGCTTGGCTTGATAAGCCCGGCTATCGCGTCCGCTAACTCTATCTGACCGTTGCCGGAAACCCCTGCGATTACAAAGATTTCACCGCGGTGTATGGTAAAACTGACATTTTTCACCACGCTGAATTTGTCCTGATTTTTAACAGTGAGATTTTCTACTTTAAGTACTTCATCTCCGAATTTAGATTCAGATTTATCTACCGTGAAGCTTACTTCACGTCCCACCATCATATTTGCCATGAGCTTGGTGTCCGTGGAAGCTACGTCTAACACATCAATCAGCTTGCCGCGGCATAAAATAGCGCATCTGTCGGCTACCTTTTTAATTTCTTCGAGTTTATGCGTAATCAGAATGATTGTCTTGCCGTTGCCCTGCAGTTCTTTGATGATTTTTAACAGAAATTCAATCTCCTGTGGAGTAAGTACGGCGGTCGGTTCGTCGAAAATCAGTATTTCCGCTTCCCGATAAAGCATTTTCAATATTTCCACACGCTGCTGCATGGAGACGTTGATATCCTCGATTACTTTGGTCGGCTCTACTTCCAGACCGTACTTTTTGGAGAGTTCGGCAATTTCTTTGTTTGCCTTTTTGATATCTATGCTTTTAATGAAGCCTAAAGCAGTCTTTACAGGCTCCATACCCATAATTATGTTTTCGGCAATCGTATAGTTGCTTACCAGTTTAAAATGCTGGTGTACCATGCCGATATTCAGTTCCGTAGCGTGATTGGGGGATTCGATTTTGACTTTCTCCCCACGGATTATGATTTCGCCCTCATCAGGCTCATACATACCGAAAAGCATGCTCATAAGCGTAGACTTCCCCGCGCCGTTTTCTCCGAGAAGGGCATAGATTTCGCCCTTTTTCACCTTGATGGTAACATCGTCGTTTGCTACGATTCCGGGAAAACGCTTGGTAATGTGGTTCATTTCAATAATGTAATCAGACATGTATGTACTCCTTTCGGAAGTAATTATATTCATATTATAAATGAGAGAAATAAAAAGCGCAAGATTGAGCATTCCTGAAAATAAAAAAGGCTGCACGGAAAATTCCATGCAGCCTATAGATTTTAAGACATATCAGCGAGAATTACCATGTAAAACTATCAGGTGTTACGCCGTTGAAGTTTGCAGCGGGTACGATTGCGCCGGATTTTACCAGTTCGTATGCAGCGTCAATCTTAGAGATTGTATCTGCTGATAACTGGTTTCTTCCGCTGGTGTTTACATAGCCCGTAGAGTCTGTGTCTGCCTGTAATGTTACGTTGCCGCCCTTGAAGCTGCCGTCTGCAACCGCATTCAAGGCTCTTTCTACATTAAGGTGCATAACCTTAAGCGCAGATGTAAGGACTACGTTGCCATCACCGTTAGCGCCGTCGTCATACTGGTCAACGTCGCAGCCGATGAACTTAACGCCGCTTGCCTCTTTAACTGCTGTAAGCACGCCGTTTCCTGATGCTCCGGCAGCTACGAATACAATATCAACGCCTTCGTCTATCAGCGCATTGCCGATAACCTTGCCTGTAGCCTCGTCTGCAAATGAACCTACATAGTTGCCGCCTACGTTAGCTCCGGTAACGTCTGTTCCTGCATATGAAGGAAGCTCAACGATTTCCACGCTCTTTCCTTCTGTCTCATTAACATATTTAACGCCACATTCAAAACCATACTGATAATTTACGTTGGAAGGGTATGCAATACCGTTTACAACTGCAACTTTGTTTGAAGCTGTCTCAAGCGCTGCCGCCATACCTGCGAAGAAGCCTGATTCCTGCTCAGCGAAGCACATAGCGTAGATGTTGTCTACTTCTATGGTATTACCGTCCGCATCGGAAGGGAAGCTGTCTACCAGAACGAATTTAACATCAGGGTTCTCCTGAGCCGTTGTGGAAATTCCGGCAAACTGGAAGCCGCAGCATACAATAACGTCATAGTCAGCTACGATATCGGCTACTGCCTGAACCGCCGCAGATGTATCTCCTGTGGTCTCCTGCACAGGCGTTACGGTAGCATCGCTGTGCGAGTCGATAAATGATAAGATACCGTTATAGTTGTCTTCATTAAAAGAGCCGTCGTCTACTCCTGACGGGCTTGAAACAATGGCAATTTTAAGACCATCGCCCGAAGAACTGCTTCCACCTGACGTCTCGGCATCTGCATTACCACATGCCGCTAAGGAAAGCACCATAGCAGAGGCAACAAGGATTGATAAAAGTTTCTTTTTCATAATAGTCCTCCTATTTGAACATTTTTGAGACAGGCATGAATAAAACTGCCTGTAATGTAAGTGACATAGTAATATTATCATTGTGCGGGCGTAATTTCAAGATTTAAGTTGAAAAGTAATATTAAGTTGATGGAAGTACTTGAAGAATATATGGAATTGCGTGTATAATATTCAATTATAGATAAAATAGCAACCCACCACACAGGAGACGCGCCATGCAGGAACATAAGACATACGGAATTATCAACAACTCATTTTACATACTGGGCAAGATAAAACAATACCAGCCGCGCCTTCTGCTCATAATTCTCGCGGGGGCGGTCGCGGAATCATTGACGCAGTATCTTCCCAGCTTTATCGGGAAATTCGTAATTGATATCGTGCAGATGCAAGCCGCTTCGCCCGATAAAAACATCATTCCCTTATTAAAGCTGCTTATTATAACAACTGTTATTGATTTGATAGTCTCTATTGTGCGCCTTCTTACCAACAACAGACAATGGTTTTATTTCATTTATGTGCGTATGCACATGATTACCGAGCGCGTCTCTAAGGCGCTTTCCATGAATTATCAGATGTTGGAGCAGCCGAAGATTCTCGATATGCACCAAAAGGCGCTCAACGCCACAGGCGGCAACGATAACGGTGTCGAAGGAGTTATGCAGTCCATCTATGCTTTCGGCGTTCAGGTTGTTACGATGATTATCACGCTATCGGCGGTAATGATTCTTAACTGGCGCATTATCCTTATTCTGTCCGCACTTTCCATTATGCAATATCTGTTCTTCCGATATACAGTCAAGAAGGACAAGCGCAAAGTCTGGGACATGCTCGCTCCTACATGGCGGAAACTGGACTATATGGCAAATACCACACAGAATTTCGGCTACGCTAAGGATATCCGTCTTTTCGGCATGAAGGACTGGCTTTTAGGCAGGCAGCATAAAAGCCTTATGGATAAGCAGGAGAAAATGCTGTACAGCCGTAACCTATGGATATATAATTCCGCATTTGCGCACGTTATATCTATGTTGACCACAGCGACAGTCTATGGCATACTGTTTTTTACCGTTATAGATAAAAATATGTCCATCGGCAATTTCACGCTGTATCTTGGGCTCTGCACCACTTTCACTTCATCTATGACAGAGTTTTTAAATGCAATGGGCGAATTTAAGAAACGCTCGCTGCAAGTGGACGACTATCGCTCTTTTATGGATTTGCAGACCGAAGAAGACGGGGATTTTCTTCCTGTTCCGCAGGGCGATTCCTATACCTTTGAATTTAAGAATGTTTCTTTTAAATATGAGGGCTCTGAAACTTACGCCCTTAAAAATCTGAATCTTACGCTGCATGCCGGAGAGAAGCTTGCTATTGTCGGGCATAACGGCGCGGGTAAGACCACATTTATCAAGCTCCTTTTAAGATTATATGACGTGACGGAAGGAGAAATCCTTCTTAATGGCGTCGATATCCGCAGATTTAGAAGGGACGAATATTACAGGCTTTTCTCACCTGTCTTTCAGAATGTCGAAGTCTTTGCTTTTCCCATTGCGGAAAATGTCTCGATGAAACGCCCCGCAGACACGGATAAGGAGCTTTCAAAGGAGTGTCTTGTAAAAGCGGGAATGCAGGAGAAAATAGAAAGCCTTGCAAACGGCGTTGACACGCAGTTACTTAAAGTAGTTGACGATGGCGGAGTAGATTTTTCGGGCGGTGAAAAGCAGAAGCTTGCTCTGGCAAGGGCGTTATATAAAAATGCACCTGTTATTATTCTCGATGAGCCTACCGCCGCGCTGGACGCATTAGCCGAATATAACCTGTATAAAAATTTCAACGACATCGTGGCGAATAAATCCGCCGTATACATATCGCACAGACTATCATCGACACGTTTCTGCGATATCATAGCTATGTTTAAAGACGGCGGCATGATTGAATACGGCACCCATGAAGAGCTTCTTAATAAAGGCGGCGCCTATGCGGAAATGTTTGAGATTCAGGCGCAGTATTATAGGGAAAAGGAGGCGTATGAGAATGTCTGAACAGTCCCAAAAGGCAGTTGAAGATACCGCTCCTAAAAAGAGCATATACAAAATAGCAAAGGATACCTTAGGATATCTCTATCCTGCTGCATGGAAAAAGTTCAAGGGCTTTTTCTTCTGTGCTGCGGCTAATATCGTATTTAAGTCCGTTCAACCCTTTGTCTCCATTATGGTAACGCCGTTAATAATTGACGAGCTTCTTGGTGAGCGAAATGTGGAGCGGCTGATTATTTATGCTGCCATAATCGCTGTCGGCGGCTCTTTGCTATCACTGTTAGAGTCTGTAACAGGCGTTATTCTAGAGAAGTACGATGAAAAAATGGAAAATTACTTCACAGAAGAAATGAGCCGGCACGTTATGGAACTGGATTTTCAGCTTACGGAAGATAAAAAGGCGTTAGACCAGATAGAATCCGCGCGTCAGGGTATGTCATGGTATTCAGGCGGCGTATACGGTATTTCCATGCAGATTTTCCAAATGATTTCCAATACAATTAAAATAGCAGGCGTTGTGTCACTTATTGTTCTTCGTGCGCCGCTATTGTTTGTGTTTGTTGCAATCCTGCTTGTGATTAGTGCCGTCATAAACAGCAAAGTTGCTAAAATTGAAATTCAGGCATTTGAAAGGCTTTCCAAGTCCAACCGTCTCTTTGGCTACTTCGGCTATGACTTGACGGATTTCAGATACGGCAAGGATATCCGTCTCTACGACGCCCATGACATGATGGTTGAAAGATGGCAGGGATTTACGTCCGATAGTCTGGACGTCTGGAAATGGCGGGCTGATAAAAGAACTCCGCTGTATACCATCGACGGCATTACTGATGTGGTAAGAAACAGCGCTACCTATCTTTATCTTGGCATTTTGGTAATCACAGGCAGAATTTCCATCGGCGTTTTCTCGCAGATGCTTTCCGCCGGAAACATATTATATTATTCCCTTAACGGATTAATAATGAATGTTACCGGATTTATCAATCGCATAAAATATGCGCACGAATATGTGTTGTTTATGAATTATCCGCCTGCAATTGAAAAGGGAACGCGCCATGTAAATGATGGGGCGCATACGCTGGAATTTAAGCACGTCTCCTTCACATATCCCGGAAGCGACGTCAAAGTCCTTGAAGATATTTCCGTGACGCTTAAAAGCGGCGAACATCTTTCCATCGTCGGCTTAAACGGCGCAGGCAAGACTACCTTTGTCAAGCTCCTATGCAGGCTCTACGACACCACCAGCGGCGAGATTCTCTTAGACGGAGTCAATATCAAGGAATACGACTACAACGAATATATGTCGCTGTTTGCGCCTGTTTTTCAGGACTTTAAGCTGTTCGCCTTTTCCATTAAAGACAATATAACTTTAGATGGCGGCAATATCAGCACTAATGGCATTAACGATAGCAATAATAATGCTAACGGCAGTAATGGCGATAGTGACAGCTTAAATATTGATGCTCTGATTGAGCAGGTAGGGCTCGACGAGAAAATACAGTCCCTTGAAAATGGCGTCGATACCATATTATTTAAGGCATTCGATGAAAACGGTATCGAGCCTTCCGGCGGCGAACAGCAAAAGATTGCGATTGCCAGAGCGTTGTTTAAAAACTCTCCGGTCGTCATTTTAGACGAGCCCACAGCCGCGCTGGACCCGATTGCCGAATACGATATTTATCGCCAGTTCGATACCTTAGTCGGCGGCAAGACGGCGATATATATTTCCCACCGCCTCTCAAGCTGTAAGTTCTGCGACAGAATTGCAGTATTTTCAGAAGGAAGAATCATGGAATACGGCACGCATGACGAACTCGTGTGCATTGACGGCGGGCTTTACGCCAAGATGTTCGCGGCGCAAGCGCAGTATTATAACTAAAAAATGGAAATAATGTATTGAATTTGCTTGCGCTCTGCTGTTTTCTATGTTATAGTAAAAAAGGAAAAGCCGTAGAAGCGGCTCTACCCTAGAATAATTAAGCTAGATGTATTTCTACATCAGCCGTCACTACTCCGAATAGTGGCGGCTATCGCTTTTTTCCCTTGAAAATTGTATGACACAATCCTACAAGGGCAACAATGAATATCAATAATTGGAATAAATCCGTATATGTAACATACATTGTATCACCCTCCTTTCTTTCGTCCGGAGGGCTGCTTGAACCCTCCGAAAAACAAGAAGGGTAAAGCCGCCTATGGCTCTATGACTTTTCCATATTAACAATATACCATAATTTTATGTGCGTAACAAGAACTTTTTATATTATATTAATAAGTGTAATAAGAATAAGTGCAAAACCCATAATAAATTGATTGCTACGCACTTTGTTTCATGATAAACTATATAAGATAATCTCGTTATTAAGGAGGAACTCATATGTACGAAGCAAACGAAAAAAGATATGAAAAAATGATTTATAGGCGCTGTGGGAAAAGCGGTTTGAAACTGCCTGCGGTATCTCTTGGCTTATGGCAGAATTTCGGGCATGGCAGCGTTTTTTCTAATATGGAAGAAATGGTTCATACGGCGTTTGATCTAGGTATAACCCACTTTGACCTTGCCAACAATTACGGCAATCCCTATAATGGCAGCGCAGAGGAAAATTTTGGCAAAATTCTTGTCGGCATGAAGCAATACCGCGATGAAATGTGCATTTCCACCAAAGCGGGCTATGAAATGTGGCAAGGACCTTACGGCGACAGGAACGGTTCAAGGAAATATCTTACGGCTTCTCTTGACCAGAGTTTAAAACGCCTGGGGCTTGATTATGTTGACATTTATTATCATCATATTTTTGATCCGGGCACTCCGCTTGAAGAGACGGCGCTTGCCCTTGACAATGCAGTAAAGCAGGGCAAAGCCTTGTATGTCGGCATTTCCAATTATAATAAGGAACAAACGGCGGAAATAATGAAGATTTTTAAGGAGCTGCACACTCCTTTTATTATCAATCAGCCTTCATATTCGATACTCAATAGATGGATAGAGGACGACGGTCTGGATAAATTTGTAGTTGAAAATGGTATCGGACTGGCGGTATTTTCACCATTATATCAGGGGCTTCTTACAGATAAATATTTAAAGGAAATCCCCGCAGATTCAAGAATAGGCAGAGGCGTATCATGGATAGGCAGTAAGCTTGATGATAAAATGCGACTTCGCCTTAACAAACTGAATGATATTGCCGCTGCAAGAGGGCAGAAGCTTTCTCAAATGGCGCTTTCATGGGTGCTGAATAATCCTGCGGTAGCGACGGTCCTTATAGGCGCAAGCCGACCGGAGCAGATAGTTGAAAATGTCAAGTGCATTGAAAAACTTGATTTTACAAAAGAAGAACTTGCGGCTATAAATGATGCGTCAATAAATTCATAAATATTTAAGAAGAATTTTTGCTTATAAATAAATATATCTATTTGTATACTTTTGCAAATAATTTCTAAATCAGGGAGATTTGTGCAGAATGCTCATAAATTTATTTCTTTTTATGCAAAAATTACAATAAATTGATTGATTAGCGATTTGTTTTGTGATAAACTATATAAGATAATTAGAAATATGTGTTGTTAAATATTATATTTGTGAGAATTTGGAAAAGTATACCTTTTCAAACTCTCACAAGAACATCTTATGAGAGTGGTAATGGGTTAATGAAGAAAAGCAATATCGAAAGTTGTAAAGATAATAATAGAAGATATTCACACAAATCTACCATCTTATCAGCCTTATCATTATTGCTTGCAGCCTCTACGCTGATTACCGCCTGCAGCAGTCAAGGCGCGGGTGCCGAAGGCGGTTCGGGAACGAATAGCTCAGACGCGGCAGGAAGTTCAGGCGCAGTAGATAGTTCAGGAACTGCAGGCGTCAGCATATCGGAGCAGGCAAAGGAACCCGTCGTAATCGGAACATGGCAGGCGTCTGAGGCTGAAACTTTAGGAAACGCACAGCTTTCAGAGGGAGCCGACGGTTCGTACATACATAAAATCGAGCAGGACGGGGACGGATGCGTATTCACGATAGAGATAGCGGAAGAGGGTTTTTATGATTTGAATTTCATAAGCGCGAGCGAGGGCGGACATAAGGAGAATTTTGTGTCTGTGGACGGAGAGAGCATGGGCTCGATAGTGAATGAGGATACAGAGTTTACGGACGCAGTTATAAGAAGGATATATATGGAAGCCGGAACTCATAAGGTGGAACTTACTAAGAGCTGGGGCTGGATACGCATAAGCGCCCTTGAGGTTATGGAATCGCAGGAGATTGATAAGAGCATTTACGAGGTGACGGCGAAGTTAAGCAACCCTAACGCCTCCGAGGAAACAAAAAGGCTGTACAGTTATCTTCTGGACATATATGGAGAGAAATTCCTTTCAGGGCAGTATTGCGATACAGGGCATAACGGTAAGGAGTTTCAGGTGATAAATAAGGCGACCGGAAAGACTCCGGCGGTTCTGGGGCTGGATTTTATAGAATATACGCCTTCACGGGTGGAAAACGGCAGTATAGGACATTCGACGGATTTTGCGATTAATTTCTGGAACGATGGCGGCATAGTTACATTCTGCTGGCACTGGAATGCACCTTCTAAATATCTGACAGGTCAGTGGTACAGCGGCTTCTATAAAGAATATACGAATATCGACTTAGCTAAGATAATGAACGGCGAAGATACGGAAGGCTATGACCTTCTGATGAAAGATATAGACGCGATAGCAGAGCAGCTTCTTATATTAAAGGAAGCAAAAGTGCCTATACTGTGGAGACCGCTTCATGAAGCGAGCGGCGGCTGGTTCTGGTGGGGGAACGCCGGAGCGGAAGCATATAAGAAATTATACATACTGCTTTATGAGCGATTGACGAATGAGTATGACTTGGACAACTTAATCTGGGTTTGGAACGGGCAGGACGCAGAGTGGTATCCGGGAGACGAGTATGTGGATATAGTCAGTGAGGACATATATCCGGGAGAGAAAGTCTATACATCTCAGGTGGATTCATTTTTAAACGCTGCCAATAACTATGGCACAGAGAGAAAGATGGTTCATCTGTCCGAGAACGGTTGTTTATTTGATCCGGAGCTTGCCAAAAGAGATGGCGCGATGTGGGGAATGTGGTGCACCTGGCAGGGTGAGTTCGTGGCAAAGAATACGGCGATATTTGCCTTAAGCGAGCAATATACAGAAGAATATATGCTTAAAAAAGTATATGAGGACGAGAACGTAATAACATTGGAAGATTTACCGGATCTGACAACTTATGAGATTCGGGAAGAACTAAAATAATCAAAGGGAGAGGTATGAGTATGAAACGGAGGAAAACCGGTAAAAAAGTCATCGCGCTTGTATTAGCCGCTGCTATGGCGCTATCCTTGTCTCCCGCGACAAGCTTAGAAAGCTATGCAAAGACTGATATGGCGATGGATGACTTTGATGAAATCATCAGCACGTACAATATCGATGATTCCATTCCAAGTTATAAGAATTATATGGCGGAATATGGAACCATGAATAGACCGGCTGGGGCGGTAGAGGTGCCCGCGGGCGGATATGTGCGGTATGAGGAAAGCGACATGGAAGCTGTTCCGGAGGTGTATACCGATTATGAAGGAATGGAAGGAGAAAGCGTTCTGACAAGCGAAGACTCTTTGATTGAGTTTGAAGTAAACGTACCGGAAAGCGGTTTGTATAATCTGTCCGTAGTTTATTATCCGGTAGAGGGTAAGAACTCGGATATTCAGAGAAGCGTTTTCGTAGACGGCGTCCTGCCGTTTCAGGAAATGTCGCTGCTTACATTCCCAAGAATTTGGACTAATTATGTAGTGGACAGTCATCTTGACGATAACGGCGTCAAAATCATGACATGGGAAAAGGATAATCAGGGTAATGACGTAAAGCCTACGACTATGGAAGCTCCGGAGTGGCAGAGCAGATATCTGTATGACAGCGACGGTTATATTACCGAGCCGCTTTCTATCTATTTTGAAGCGGGGCAACATACTATTTCCATGATTTCTTTGAAAGAGCCTATGCTGATAAACAAGCTTGTGTTAAGCAGCGAGGGCGTTATTAATTCATATGAGCAGGTAAAAACGGCGTGGGATGCGGCGGGAGCGTCTGATACGGCGGATCAACATATAGTTCTGGAAGGCGAATATGCGACCAAGACATCTTCGCAGATGTTATACCCGCAGCAGGACCAATCTTCGCCTTCGGTTTCACCGGCGAGCGCAAAGGTGCTTCTTAATAATTCCATCGGCGGCAATTCATGGAGACTTGTCGGACAGTGGATAGAGTGGGAATTTGATGTAAGCAGTTCAGGCTACTACAATATTTCCCTTTATGATAAACAGAATTTCAGCAGGGGCGTGCATGTTTCGAGGCGTATAACCATCGACGGCGAGGTACCGTTTGAAGAAATGTCGGATTATGCGTTTGAGTACGGACAGAGCTGGAGAGAAGATGTGCTTTCAGATGAAAGCGGCGAAGCGTATAAGTTCTACTTGGAAGCAGGACACCACACTATTCGTATGGAAGCGGTTCTGGGTGAATTTTCCAATATAGTCGGACTGGTAGAGGAATCTATACAGAAGCTTAACAGCATATATCGTGAAGTTATCAAAGTTACCGGTGTAAGCCCTGATACCTACCGTGATTATCAGATAGAAGCGATACTGCCTAATCTGACGTCTGAACTTATAGAGGCGAGGGATATTCTTAACGAGGCTCTTGCAGAGCTTGAGCTGGTAGCGGGCAAGAACAGTGATAAAAAGACTGCGCTTCTTACCATGAGGGATCAGTTGGACGATTTGATTGAGGATAATGAGTACTTCGTTCGTACAATTACTTCCTATAAGATAAACGTTCGGGCGTTGGGAACATGGATTACACAGGTAATCAGCCAGCCGCTTCAGGTTGACAGAATTAACGTATATTCACCGGGAGTAAAGATTAAATACAGCAATAGGTCTTTCTTTGCAGGCGCGGGATTTGAAATACAGAGACTTTTCTATTCGTTTGTAATTGATTACAACAACATCGGAAGTATTTCAGACGATGGAAGCGGCGAGTCGATTACGCTCTGGATTGGTTCAGGACGTGACCAGGCGAACGTTATTAAGGCGCTTATAGACGACCATTTTACTAATGAGACCGGAATCGGCGTAAACGTACAGCTTGTAGATATGTCTACCTTATTAAAAGCGACTCTGGTAGGAGAAGGACCGGACGTGGCTATACAGGTTGCAAATACCAACGGTATCGCGGGCGCGGTTTTGAATACCGGCAACGATACGCCTGTTAATTACGGAATAAGAAATGCGGTTCTGGATTTGGGGCAGTTTTCTGATATAGACGAGGTTATGGCGAGGTTCCCGGAGGCAGCGACATTGCAGTTTACATTTGACGGAGCGACTTACGCGTTGCCGGAGACGATTACTTATCCGGTTATGTTCTATCGTAAGGACATTTTAGCGGAAATCGGTTTGGATATACCTGAGACATGGGACGACGTAAAAGTGGCAATGACAGTGCTTGCTAAGAACCAGATGGAATTCGGTATGCTTGCCACAGAGCAGGTATTTGCCTCTTTGTTGTATCAGAACGGCGGTTCTTACTATACAGAGAACGGAGCAGCGTCTGCACTGGATTCAGATATTGCAGTAAGCACATTTAAAGATTTCTGCGAATATTATACGGACTATAAACTGGATAAAGAAACCAGCGTGCAGGAGCGTTTCCGTACAGGCGAATGCCCGATTATCATATCGGATTATACCGATTATAACAACTTTGCGGTATCCGCACCGGATATTGCGGGATTATGGAGTTTCACGCAGATACCCGGAACTGTGAAAGAGGACGGAAGCATAGACCATTCAGTAGCAAGTACGGGACTTGCAAGTATGATTATGGCGGATACAGAGCACCCTGACGCAAGCTGGGAATTTCTTAAATGGTGGACCAGTGCCGAGACGCAGACCATGTACGGACGTGAGATGGAAGGTCTGATGGGTTCCGCGGCGAGAGTACCTACCGCCAACTATGAAGCATTCTTGAATATGCCGTGGCCGGTAGACGATTTTGAAGCTCTTCAGGAATCTATGAAGTGGGTAAAAGGAATACCTCAGGTGCCGGGCGGTTACTATTCATGGCGTAACGTATACAACGCCTTCTACACCGTGGTAACGGAAACGGATACGGCGATGCCCAGAGAAGAGCTGATGGATAAAGTTGTATACATAAATGCGGAAATTGATTATAAGCGTGAAGAGCTTGGACTTGACACCGGAAAATAGTGAGAAAGGGGCAGAGATATAAAAATGGCAGAAAATGGTAATACCTCTGAGGTAAAAATATCGCAGGAAGCGCTGGATATAGCTAAGAAACAAGCGACTCTTGGATATCAAATTAAAAGAAACAAAGCATCTTATATGCTGCTTGCACCTTATTTTATAATGTTTTTCTTCTTTACGGTACTTCCGGTTGTAATGAGCGTTGCGTTCAGCTTCACCTATTATAATATGCTGGAAATGCCTGAGTTTATAGGGTGGAAGAACTACATAAAGCTGTTTTTGGAAGATGATATCTTCTTAAAGGCTTTAAAGAATACTATGATACTTGCGGTTATAACGGGACCAATAAGCTATTTCCTGTGTCTGTTATTTGCATGGATTATCAATGAATTTAAAGGTTGGCTGCGTGCTTTCCTTACACTGATTTTCTATGCGCCGAGTATCTGCGGTAACGCATATGTGGTATGGAACCTGATTCTTTCAGGCGACAGATACGGATACTTAAATGGTATCCTGCTTAAGCTTGGAATACTGGACGAAGCAGTAATTTGGATGAAAACCGAAAAGTATGTTCTTCCTTTCCTGATAATCGTTCAGTTATGGCTGAGTTTGGGAACAGGCTTCCTTTCGTTCATAGCAGGTCTGCAGACGGTTGACAATTCATTATATGAGGCGGCGGCATTGGACGGCGTTAAGAATCGCTGGCAGGAGCTGTGGTATGTAACGCTTCCGGCGATGAAGCCGCAGTTGATGTTCGGTGCGGTTATGCAGATTACGCAGGCGTTTGCTATTGCAGACGTATCCATACAGCTTGCCGGTAACCCTTCCGTCAACTATTCGGGCGCGACGGTAGTAACTCACCTTATGGATTATGGTACGGTGCGTTTTGAAATGGGTTACGCCTCAGCGATTGCGACGGTGCTGTTCTTATTGATGGTAGGCAGTAACCTGATAGTACAGAGATTGTTAAGGAGGGTGGGAGAATAATGAGCAAACAAAAAGATTATTTGAAACCCTATAAAAAGAGGCGTTTTTTCAAGCCTAAGCAAAAGAAACTGAATCGTTCAATGGCGGGCAATACGCTGCTGTTTGTGATAATGGCATTCTGCGGAGTGGCAATGGTGCTTCCGCTTGTCATGGTAATCAACAACTGCTTAAAGCCGCTTGATGAATTGTATCAGTTCCCGCCTAAGATTTTTGTAAGAAATCCTACTTTGGAGAACTTCTCAGATTTGTTTACGATGATGAGCGATTCGTGGGTGCCTTTCTCAAGGTACATACTGAATACCATCATAATTACGGGCGGCGGCATGGTAGGCCACGTTATTATAGCTTCAATGGCGGCGTATCCGCTTGCAAAGCACAGATTTCCGGGTAAAAATATTCTGTTTCAGATGGTAGTCCTTTCCATGATGTTCCACTGGACAGTTACCCAGACGCCGCAGTACATGATTATTTCATGGCTGCATATTAATAATAGTTATTGGGCGCTTATCCTACCGGCATGTTCATTCGGTATGGGGCTTTACCTGATGAAGCAGTTTATGGAGCAGCTTCCGGATTCCCTGATGGAGTCCGCAAGGTTGGATGGTGCAAGCGAATGGCAGATTTTCTGGAAAATAGTAATGCCTAACGTTAAGCCGGCATGGTTGACGCTTGCTATATTCCAGTTCCAGCAGATGTGGGGCAATACAGGAAGCACTTTCCTTCGGGACGAAGAATTGAAACCGCTGCAGTATTCATTACAGCAGATAGCGGCAGGCGGTACGGCGAGAGCAGGAGCTGCGGCAGCGGTAACGTTCATTATTGCGGCAGTGCCGATAAGCTTCTTCCTGATTTGTCAGAGAAACGTATTGGAAACCATGGCATCGTCAGGAATGAAAGATTAACGGGAGGGAGAGAGATGAAAAAATTCATTCAACTACGAAAAATTACAGCTCTCTGCATGGCAGTTTTTGTATTGGCGCTTATGGCAGGAGAAAACGTATATGCTACTTCTCTTCCGTATGATACATACAACTACGACTATCGGGAATATATCCACTTCACTCCGGCGCCATATATTCCTGCCGGAACGATAAGTGGTGATAACTTTACATGGAATGGAGAGCCGCTCGGTAAGTTTGTGTCTCCGCAGGATTTATGTCAGGCAGACGACGGCAACATTTATGTAGCGGATACAGGTAATAACCGTATCGTTGTACTGGACAATGATATGAAAGAAGTGGTAAACGTCATCACTACTTTTGATAATGAAGGCACTGAGGACACGTTTAAACAGCCCTACGGCGTATGTGTGTCGGAAAGTGGACAGATTTATATCGCTGATTCACAGAACAACCGCGTGGTAGTCTTAAATAAAGACGGAAGCCTCGCAAAAATAGTGGCGAATCCGCAGTCGGAGAGCTTGGAGGACGGTTATATATTTGTACCTTTAAAGATTGCGGTAGACTACGCGGACAGAATATATGTCATCGCACAGAATATGTTCGAGGGCATCATGGTATTTGAGAGCAACGGCAACTTCTCTAGTTTCTTCGGAACGATTGAAGTACAGATTAGTCTGTGGGAGAAATTTTGGAAGAGGCTTGCAACTAAAGAGGAACGTTCAAAACAGTTGTTATTTATTCCTACTGAGTTCACGGGAATCGATGTAGATCCGGAAGGCTTCATATATTCTTCCAATATTGATCCGACCGGAGTACAGGGCGTAAGACGTCTTAATCCCAGAGGTGAGGATGTAATTAAGAAAGGCGAGAACGGCAATGTAGGCGGAGACCTTCAGATAGACGGAAACACTGATTATGCGGGACCATCACAGCTTACGGACGTGGTCTATCGGCAGAACGGCATATATTCATGTCTCGACCGTAAGAGAGGTCGTATATTTACCTACGACCATGAAGGAAACCTTCTGTATATCTTCGGTGGTCTGGGCACGCAGGAAGGAACCTTCCAGATGCCTGTAGCAGTTGATGATATCGGCGGCAGGCTGGTAGTGCTTGACGCAACCGCGGGTACAATCATTTCCTTTGAAGAGACCGAATACGGCAGATTGATAAATGAAGCGGTATCGCTGCGGTTCGACGGCGACGAAGCCGAGGCGGTAGATTTATGGAGCAGGGTGCTTGAGCTTGATGAGAACAATGAGCTTGCGAATACCGGTATCGGTAAAGCTTATCTGACAGCCGGCGATTATGTGCAGGCGATGAAATATCTGGAGCTTGGCATGAACCGCGACTATTACTCAGTAGCATACAGACGTTATCGTAACGGAATGTTGACAGAAAACGCTAGTTATTTTTTGACGGGCGCGGCGGTGCTGATAGTTGCCTATCTTGTAATAAAGAATGTAAGAAAGAAAAAGAAAGGGGGAGCAGAGAATGAGTAAATATTTTTCTAAGGAAAAGTGGCAATACATGTTCTATACCATATCTCACCCCATGGACGGCTATTACTGGATACGCCATGCGGAGAGAGGAAGCGTACCCCTTGCGATATTGATGGTAATTATCTTTTCTATTTGCTTTACGGCGAATAGGCTGCTAGCAAGCTTTGTAGTCAATGATTTGGATCCGAGGTCGGTTGACAGTTTGTATGAGCTTTCGGGCGTACTTGCCTTTTATCTGCTTATCTGTGTCGGCAACTGGTCCATAACCTGCCTGCTTAACGGTGAAGGAAGGCTTAAGGATATCGCAATAGCTGTAGGATACGCCACAGTACCGATGAGTGTGGTGCTTGCCGCGGCGACTCTAATCAGTCAGGTAATCGCTGATGATGAGGAAGCGTTCTATACGCTGCTTTTAGTCGTGGGGATAGCATACGGGCTGATTATGATGTTGATAGGAATTATGCAGGTTCATAATTATACGCTTGGCAAGACGCTTTTAACACTGTTTTTAACCATTGTTGCAATGTTGATTATTGTATTTCTGCTGCTGCTTCTGAGCAACCTGCTTGGCATGGTATTCAATTTCTTCAGAAGCATATATACAGAGATTATATTCAGGACATAGGAGGCGGAGCATGAAATCATCTGAAAAAACGAAAAACAAACGTCCTATGAGCCTTACTAAAAAAATCGTGCTAAGTATCTTAGGAATAGCCGTAGTAGCTGTGGCTATATATCTGCTGTATTACGTGATTCATTATGTGTCATATAACAAATACAGAGATTATCTGTCCTCATATGAATATGAGCAGGGCACGCAGTATGCTCCGATAGCCGATTCATCGGCGGACGTAGCGGGTATGGAGCTTGTAGCGGAGAATGAGTTCCTTAAATTATATACGGATACCGCGACAGCAAGTATCGCAGTATATGATAAGCGCGACGGTTCGGTTACATATTCCAATCCGCCGGATGCGGACAACGACTCTATAGCAAACGCCAGCATTAAGAACTATATGAAGTCGCAGTTTATCCTAAGCTATTATAACGCTGACGTAATATCAGCCAATATGGATTCTTATAGTCAGTCCGTAGCAAAGGGACAATACAGCATGGAAGGCATTCAAAACGGAATACGTTATATCTATCGTGTAGGAGAGCTTACCACTACCAATGGCTCAGAGGCTATTTCATTTGAAATTCCGCTTGAGTACAGGCTGAATGGAGACGCTCTTGACGTATCGATTCCGGTAAAAGGTATTAAAGAATACGGAAACGGCGCGGTGCATCGTATACAGCTTCTTAACTATCTTGGAGCTGCGTCTAATGCAGAGGACGGATATATCGTAGTGCCGAATGCCTCAGGTTCAATAATAAACTTTAACAACGGCAAGGCGGGCGCGCCGCTATATTCGCAGTATATCTATGATATTGATCCGCTGGCGGCTAACTATACGACGACAGAGAATGTGGTGAACGCTAAACTGCCGATTTTCGGTATCTGTCGGGAGAATAGAAGTATTCTTGTGTCAGTGGAAGATGGAGCTTCCACAGCATTAATAAGCGCCAATGTGTCGGGAGCGTTAAACGATTATAACTATGCATACCCTACGGTAGTGATTAGAAATACGGATAACTTGAGTATGTTCGGAGATTCTACGCAAGATGTATTCGTGATGGAGCCGAACGCTTATGATATTAACTTTAAAGTAAAATACACCTTCCTTACGGAAGAAAATAAAGGCTATGCGGGACTTGCAAATTATTACAGGAACCGTCTGATTGCAGAGGGAGTAATTACGCCTTCCGGAGAAAACGGCGATATTCCGTTATACTACGACATTATTGCAGCGGCAAAGGAAACAGCGCATTTCCTCGGAGTACAGCACCTTAATACCTTTACAATGACTACCTTTGATGAAGCCGGAAAGATTTCTGACGATTTGGCGGCAAACGGCGTAAATAACCAGGTCATGAATCTTCAGGGCTGGTTTAACGGCGGATATTATCACAATGCTGCACACAATATCAGGGTAGTCTCGAAACTCGGCGGAAAGTCGGGGCTTAAGGACTTACAGAAAACAGTAACCGGAAACGGCGGAAGGCTGTACGGCGACGTAGCTTTCCAGAAAGTAACGTTTGCGGATAACGGCTATAGCTACAACATGGAAAGTTCGCGTTACTATGGAGCGGGCTATGTAGCGTCGTTAGGACAGGTAAATCCGACTACGCTTCGTAACACATCAGGGTTGGGATACACAGAGATCAGATATAATCTGATTTCACCGAAGTTCCTGCCAAGATATGTGCAGAAGTTTGCGGCGAAGGTAGAGAATATCGATATTGAAGGAATTTCCTTAAGAGACTTAGGCGACGAGTTACATTCCGATAAGAAGCGTACCAATATCATCAACAGGGAAGAGGCGCTTGATGTAGTGCTGGCGCAGCTTGATATATTGGAAGGTACGGGCAAGAAGCTGATGACCAATGCCGGAAACGCTTACGCTTTTGCTTACAGCAGCGACATCATAAACGCGCCGATTACGGATAATGAGTTCACGATTGTAGATGAAAACATTCCGCTCTATGAAATGATTATACATGGCAGTATTCCCTATTCGACCGAACTTTTGAACTTCCAAGACGAGGAAGACATGACGGGAACAGTGCTTATGGCAATCGAGGCGGGAGCTGCTCCGCATTATGTGTTTACATGGGAAGAATCCAGCCGCATGAAGAATACCGGTCTGAACAGATACTATGCGACCACATATGAGACATGGAAAGGTGAGGCGGTAGCGGTATACAACCAGATTAACGATGCGCTTAAGTACGTGTCGGGAGCTGTTATGACGGACCATCAGATATTGGCTGGCGGAGTCAGGAAGGCAGCTTATGATAACGGAGTGACAATTTATATTAACTATAATAAAGAGCCGGTGCAGGCGGACGGTCTGGAGATTCCCGCCATGTCGTACAGATTGGAGGGGATATAAATGAGTAAGGCAGAAGTGAAAAATGCTGAAGTAAAAAAGAGAAAAAAAATGACGCTTCTCCAAAAACGCAGTCGGACCGGATATCTGTTCATTCTGCCGTGGTTTATAGGCTTCATACTGTTCTATGTGAGGTCGCTGTTTATAACCGGTCAGTTTGCTTTTTCCAATCTGACCATAGATGCGATAAACGGTGGATACAATCTGGAATGGGTAGGACTTGAGAACTTCCGTTATGCCTTTAGGGTACACGGAACGTTCAAGCAGGTGCTTACAAGCTCGGTTATGAATATGCTGATAGACGTGCCGTTAATTATCTTTTTCAGTTTGTTTATGGCTATGTTATTAAATAAGAAGTTTCCCGGAAGGGCGATTGTGCGTGCAATCTTCTTCCTGCCGGTAATACTTAATTCCAGCGCCATATCTTCGGCGATGGAGATGTGCAGTCAGATGATGCAGGGCGGTCTTGCCACTCAAGCGGCGGAAGTAACGGCTACTGCCGGCAGCACGATAGCGTTTGATATTGATTATTTGATAGATATATTTATGAGCTTAGGGCTTCCGGCTACGATACTGGATTATATCGTGGCGGCGGTAGCAAGAATCAATGATATCATCTCAGCATCGGGAGTACAGATAATCATTTTTATCGCTGCATTGCAGTCCATTCCGGGCTCTATGTATGAGGTTGCTAAGATCGAAGGCGCGACAGGTTATGAGACCTTCTGGAAGGTGACATTCCCGATGGTAATGCCGCACATTATTACCAACGTGGTATATACGATCGTGGACAGCTTCACAGAGAGTCAGGTTGTAGACCTTGCCTACGAAACGGCGTTTACACAAATGAATTATGGGCTCAGTTCCGTATTCAGTCTCGTCAGCACGGCAATTACCTGCGTAATACTGGTTGTCGTATGCGGAGCTATACAGAAGCGGACATTCTATTATAACTAGGAAGGGAGAGAAAGAGAATGCCAAAAGAAGCAGTTAAAAAGAATTATTTCGCAAGAATGAAAGCAGTATTTCAGGATCCCGACCAGACTAAGAGCCTGCTTAACAATATTAAGAACTTTATCTTAACGATTGGAAGGATAGCCATTCTGGTAGGAGTCGGGTATGTGATTCTTTCCCCGGTAATAGGATTGTTCGTCAATTCCATTTCCTCAAATAAGGACGCATATAACCCAATGGTATTTATCCTGCCACAAGAGCCTACGTTGGAAAGATACCAGCTTACGATAGAGCGGCTTGGCTATTTTTCCACGATGGGTAAGGACCTGTTATATACGCTTACATTGACAGTATTAGAGTTGGTTGTTTGCTCTATGGTTGGCTACGGTTTCGCCAGATTTGATTTTCCGCTTAAGAAGATTCTCTTTGGCTGCGTAGTCGTAATGATAGTAATACCTTCGCATGTCATCATGCTTCCGGTATATATGACTTTTAGAAATTTTGATCCGTTCGGAATGGTAACGGCAATCAGAGGCACCTCAGGTCTGATGGGAACGGTGGTTCCTATGTATATCATGACGTTATTTGGGTGCGGAGTCAGGTCAGGACTATATATTTATATATTTAATCAGTTCTTCCGCGGGCTGCCTAAGGAAATAGAAGAGGCGGCGTTAGTGGATGGGGCAGGCGTATGGTACACATATTTCAGAATCATGCTTGTGAACGCCATGCCCGCTGTCATAACGGTAACGGTATTTTCAGTCGTATGGCAGTTTAATGATACTTTCTTTGCGAAGCTATTTCTGATAAGCCAAGATGTGGTAATCAGTAAGAAGATATCTGCGCTGCAAAGCACTATTGCGAATATTGATAAGATTCTGGACGTTACGATTCAGGAGCTTTATCTGGATGCGGGTATCATACTGGTAATATTACCTATCATCATTATCTATTGTGTGCTGCAGAAATACTTTATAGAAGGCGTGGAGAGAAGCGGTATCGTAGGATAACCTTCACCCTGCCTATCTCATCAACTTTACAATAAAAAAGGAGGAATGAAAAAGTTGAAGACGAAAAAATTATTAGCCTGTCTTATGGCGGGCGCAATGGTACTTTCTCTGACAGCTTGCGGCAATGACTCAGGAACGACGCCTGAACAGACTGAGACAGAAAATGTCACAGAGACTCAGACGCCAGAAGAGACGCAGCCGGAGGCACCGACAGAGAGTACGGAAGCTGAGACTCCCGCAGTAGTGGAAGCCAGCGTGGATTTTGAAGATGGCAACTGCGGTTTCGCAGCAGCCTACATGCAGCCCGGCAATGCAGCGGAAATAGAGCTGTCAGTTGCCGACTTTAACGGCAGCAAGGCTCTTCAGGTGAAGAACCTGAACGGAAATGTTCCGTTTGTAGCTATTGATGTAGCAAGTCTGCTGGGTGCAGACATATCCAAAGTAGCGAATATCGAAATGGATATGGGCGTATCATTTGAGAGCGGCAAGTTCAGTGCAGTTTCAGGCGCTATTCTGACATGGAGCGGTGATGATGCGCATGAGACTTCTACCGACTGGAGCGTATATATGGAAAACGCTAATCCGAAAACCGCTGCGGTTGCAGTAGACGGATTTGTGGCAGATGCAGGCAATGTTCTTATTGTCAGCCTGTCAAGTGACGTCAGTGCGGACGCGGGTACAGGAAATGCAACGCTTTATATTGATAACATTCGTTTCTTAGACGCCTCAGGCGCATTAGTAGGCGCGGATTCTTCCGTAGCTTTCGTAGCTCCTGACGGATTTGAGAGCAGCGGTCCTGACAGAAGCAATCTTGCAGGTTTGACAAAAGCTGTTGAGTTCACAGGCTTTGCAACATCAGCAGGCGGCTGGGGACAGGCAGGCTTTGATATGCCTCAGGAAATTATCGACGCCTTAGTACCGGGCTCAGTAGTTGAAATAAACTACACCAGCACCACAGGCAATATGTGGCTGGTAATGCCTTCAGCGGCAGCAGGCTGGATGAGAGTCGGAGTAGGCGATGCGGACGGCAGCGGACAGGAATATGCTTATACTAATAATTCAGGCACTACAGCACAGGTAACATACGAGCAGCTTGCAGCAGTATGCGGCGACGACGTATCTACATGGGGCGCAACCATGCAGTGTGAGTCAGACGGCGACTGGGAAGTATTCTCAGTTAAAGTAGGTCAGGCAGCTCCTTCATATGCAGGTTTGCAGGGTGCAGTTGAACTGGAAGGCTTCTCTAAGTCAGCAGGCGGCTGGGCTCAGGACGGTATGGATATGACTCAGGAATTTATCGACGCCTTAGTACCGGGTTCTGTAGTACAGATTGATTACTCAAGCTCAACAGACAATATGTGGATAGTAATGCCCGGAGCAACAGCAGGCTGGATGAGAGTCGGAGTAGGCGATGCAGATGGCAGCGGTCAGGGTTACGCATTATGCGACGGTTCTAAGTGCTATATCACATATGAGACTCTGGCAGAAATCTGCGGCGACGACGTATCTGCATGGGGTACAACCTTACAGTGTGAGTCTGACGGCGACTGGGAAGTATATTCAGTTAAAGTTGGAACTCCTATAGAGTTTAAGCCTATCAACCACATTGTAAGTCTGGAAGGCTTCGCTAAAGCAGCAGACGGCTGGGCTCAGGACGGTATGGATATGACTCAGGAATTTATCGACGCCTTAGTACCGGGTTCAGTAATAACCATCTCTTATGCAAGCGATACCGGCAATATGTGGGTAGTAATGCCCGGAGCAACGGCAGGCTGGATGAGAGTCGGAGTAGGCGATGCAGACGGAAGCGGACAGGGATATGCAGCATGTGATGGTTCTACCTGTCAGATTCCTTATGAGATGATTGCAGAATACTGCGGAGACGACGTATCTGCATGGGGTACAACAATACAGTGTGAGTCAGACGGGGCATGGGAAGTATACAGCATGTCAATCGGTCAGTCACCTGTAGAATAATAGTAAGGAATAAGGAAGGAGAATAAGCAGGAATGAAAAATATGAAGAAATTTTTAGCTCTTGGTCTTGCAGTAGTTATGACGTTGTCACTTGCGGCATGTGGAAACAGCTCAGGCGGTAACAGCAGCGCTAATACTGATACTAATACCAATACTAACGTCGGCACCGATACAAATTCCGACACCGGTAATGCAAGCGCTTCTTCGGCAGCGCCGAGCGATGTATATATCGGTACATGGTGGACAGAGCATACATTTTATGATAGTAACAATACCGACATCTCTGATAAGAGCGATTGGGAGTCATGTCAGGATAAAGAGGGGCAGGACGAGGCTACGCTTAGCCAGAATGCACTCAATCGTCAGTCACATCAGATGATGTTTGATAACAAGAGTAAGATTGAAGAGAAGTACGGCATTAAATTCTATTTTAATAACCTTACATATTCGGGTTGTAAAGAGTCCATCAATACTTCCATTATGGCAGGAAGCCCGGACTGCGATATCTATCTGGTAGAGCCCGGCGTAGGTATTCCTGCACAGCTTAATGGTCTTGCAGTAGACTTAAAGACCATTCTTCCGGAAGATGATGATATATTTACTGAGCAGAAGAATGTGTCCTATCTGGATATCGGAGATGGCAAGGCATGTCTGATCGTAAGAGCAGAAGCTCAGGCTCAGGTTGCATCTACTTATCCGTTGGCATTCAACGTTCAGATGTTAGAGGATAACAATCTGGAAGATCCCAGAGATTTATGGGAGCGCGGCGAGTGGACATGGGATAAGTTCAATGAATATATGCAGGTACTTACTCAGGATACCGACGGCGACGGTCAGATTGACCAGTATGGATACTGCGGTTATGAAAATGAGACTTTATCAGAGCTGATGATGAGCAACGGCACAGGAATCGCTATGGGACCTAACGAGTCATTATCATCTTCTGCTACAGGTGAAGTTTTACAGCAGATTTATGATATGTACAACGTAAATAACGTATGTTATCCTTATGATTTCACAGGAACACCCTCAGACAGCATGAGAAATCAGTATACACAGGGTAATATCGGTTTCTTCCCTTGCGCAGCATGGATTCAGTCAGGTAACGGAGATTATGACTGGGACGGCACGCTTGGAACTACACTTCCTTTTGATGTTGCGTATGTACGCTGGCCGGTAGGTCCTTCTGGAAACAAAGATACCAATGCTGGAAAGAACGCTCTTGGCGGTGAGTTCTATATGATAGCGGCAGGCGGCAAGAATCCTGAGCAGGCTTATCATGTACTCTATGATATGTGGAACTGGTATGACGGTGATACATCTATCCGTGACTCTAAAGAGCTGATGAGCTGGTGGTACAGAGTAACCGCAAAGGATACTGAGCTTCAGGACGCAAACTTCGACGTAATGTTTGAGTGTGGCGCAAAGACAGGTCTTGACTTGTGGGAGAGCTTAGGCGTTCAGTATCAGAGAGATGGAGACGATAAGAATGCACTTGAGATGCTTATCAATGGCGAGATGACTCCCGCTCAGTTCCAAGAGTCCTTCAAGCAGCAGGTACAAGATGGACTTGACGCATACTTCGGTTAAGAGGCAGGACGTAAAGGACGAAGAATAGCAAGCGAGTTTGTACGCGAGTAAAGCGAGTGCAAAATAAAAGTTACAGAGAACCGGAATGGCTTAGGCTGTTCCGGTTTTTTGCGTGGAGAGAAATTTTGCATAAAGTTAAATTATGTTTGAAAAAGAAAAATTTTTTTAGTATAATGAAATCACGGCGGGGGCTGAACAATCTTAATAAATATATATTATAGGGAAGGTGGGCAAACGCCGTTGAAAACAGATACAATAACGAAAGATTATGTAAAAGATACAGGAATATTTGTGGATATTTTTAACTATTATATTTATGATGGCAGACAGGTTATTCGTCCTGAGCAGCTTATTGAACGGGATTCCGCCAAAATAGCGCTGCCGTATGGTGATGACGGTGCAGTAGTTCCGGTGCAGAGGTTCCGCGATGTGCAGAAATTGTACGCCGCCATGACAGATGGTAAGACAGAATATGTGCTTTATGGCGCGGAGAACCAAGCGGAAATCCAATATGCTATGGCGGTAAAGAATAATTTGTATGATGCGTTGGAATATGCAGGTCAGGTGGAGGAAGCCGCCAAGTCACACCGGAAGGAAATGAAAAATAAGGCTGTGGGATTTCATAGTAAAGAACAGGGCGGAGAGGATAAAAAGGCTCTGGGTTCGGGTGAATTTTTGAGTGGTTTCTGGAAAGGGGATAGGCTGATACCGTCCATTACAGTAACTATTTATTTTGGCTCGGAAGAATGGGACGGACCGTTAAGCCTGTTTGATATGATGGACATATCAGACCGGAATGTGCTTGACTGTATGGATAATTACCATGTGCGGCTGATTGCGCCGGCGCAGATGTCAGATGATGAAATAATGAAATTTCAGTCCAGTTTAAGAGAAGTTCTGCTTTTTATCAAATACTCTAAGGATAAGGAAAATCTAAGCAGGGTATTGAAAATGAATGAGAAGCGTTTTCGGGAAGTGGAGCGCAGGGCGGCAGATGTAATTCAGGCGATTACAAATGCGGAAATGAAATATGATGAAAGTGAGGCGAAGGTTGATATGTGTCAGGCTATTAAGGAGATGCGGGAAGAAGAAAGGCAAGGCGGTAAGCTGGAAAAAGCTCAGGAAGATGCCAGAAGTTTTTATGAGCTTGGCGTAGATATTGAAAAGATAGCTCAGGGCGTGGGATATAATGTAGAGACAGTAAAAGGCTGGATTGGTATTGAATAACGGCTGGGGAATATGATAAAGTAGTATTGTTTCAGGGAAATTTAAAAGGAGATTAATACTATGCAAATGAAACGAAATAAAAAATTACTGCCATTTGTTCTTTGTATCGTGCTTACTGTGGCTATGGCGCTATTTACGACCGGCTGTAATGGTACGGGAGATAACGAGACAGGAAACAATGTTTCCGTAGAGGACGCTCAGCAGCTTGGCGAAGGCAGTATGCAGTTTATGTTTACCGTTGTGGATAAGGACGGTGTCTTGACAGAATTTGAAATCCATACCGATAAGGAAACGGTAGGCGAGGCTTTGCTTGAACTTGAGCTGATTGCTGGCGATGAGAGCGAATACGGTCTTTATGTGAAAACGGTAAACGGTATAACCGCCGATTATGACAAGGATGGCGTTTATTGGGCGTTTTATGTTGATGGCGAGTATGCCACGAGCGGCGTTGACTCTACTGCAGTGACAGATGGGGCTAGTTATGCCTTTAAGGTAGAATAGTCATGAAGCTCACAATCAGGGAAGTCGTTGTTTTTGGAATGCTTGGCGCCCTAATGTATGCCTCGAAGGTTATTATGGAGATATTGCCTAACGTACATCTTCTGGGCGTATTTGTGGTTGCTTTTACGGTGGTTTACAGAAAGAAAGCATTGTATCCGATATACACATATGTGCTGCTAAATGGTATTTTGAGCGGATTTGCAGCATGGTGGCTTCCCTATCTGTACTTATGGGCTGTGCTTTGGGGAGCGGTTATGCTGCTACCTCGTAAGCTGCCTGATAAAATCCGTCCGCTTATATATATGGCGGTATGTTCCTTGCATGGTTTTATGTTTGGAATCTTGTATGCTCCGGCGCAGGCTGTTATGTATGGGTTAAGTTTCAAAGCGACGATAGCATGGATTATTGCGGGACTTCCTTTTGACTGTATACATGGTATAAGTAATTTTTTCTGTGGGATACTTATTGTGCCGATTATCGCTGTACTTAGGCGCATGGAAGATAATACGATATTGTCATAAAATTGCGAATGTGGTATAATCATTCGCAGTACAGGTGTATTTTATCCGTACTGCGAATGTTTTATGTTCAGGAGGCTTGTCATGCTGTTAGCTATTGATATGGGCAATACCAATATCGTAATAGGTTGTATTGACGACGATAAAATATTATTTGAAGAGCGTATTTCTACATCTACATTTAAGACGATGTTAGAATATCTGGTTGACCTTAAAACGATTTTGGAGCTTCATGATATAAGCGCGTTTGATATTGACGGAGCAATTATATCTTCCGTTGTTCCTCAGCTTACGCTGGTTATAAAAGATGCAATTGAGAAGTTGATAAAGATTACGCCGCTTATCGTGGGACCGGGATTAAAGAATGGAATGAATATTTTGATGGACAACCCTGCACAGCTTGGAAGCGATTTAGTGGTGGATTCTGTGGCGGCGCTGAATGAGTATGGAGAACCGGTCACTATTATTGATATGGGAACTGCCACGACGATATGTGTAGTGGATAAAAATAAAAATTATGTAGGCGGTCAGATTCTTCCCGGCGTGAGAGTTTCTTTAGAATCTTTGGTAAACAGGACTTCGCAGTTGCCGAGAATCAGTCTGGAAGCACCGAAGAAGGTTATAGGCAAGAACACTATCGATTGTATGAAAAGCGGCATTATCATAGGACAGGCGGCGTGTATAGACGGTATGATTGAGCGGATATGGGAAGAATTAGGATATCAGACTGCTGTGGTTGCTACCGGAGGTCTTGCAAGCAGTATTGTGCCATATTGTAAGACGAAGATTATTTGCGACAATGAGCTTATTTTAAAGGGACTGAACATTATTTATCATAAAAATGTAGTGTAATAGCCGGAAAAGAACAAGCGACGCAAAGCGGGAAAGATGAACGCTGCAAAATGGGAGAAAACTATGAGAATCGGAACAGGTTATGACGTACACCGTCTGACTACGGACAGGAAGCTTATACTTGGCGGGGTGGATATTCCTTATGAAAAAGGTCTGCTTGGACATTCGGACGCAGATGTGTTATTACACGCCATTATGGACGCTCTGCTTGGTGCGGCGGCGCTTGGGGATATTGGGAAGCATTTTCCAGACAGCGATAAGCAGTATAAGGGAATATCGTCGATTAAGCTGCTTAAGCGAGTGGACGAACTGCTTAAAGAGCATTTGTTTTTAATTGAAAATATAGATGCGACTGTTATTGCGCAGGCTCCGAAGCTGCGCCCGTATATAGAGTCTATGAGAGAGAATATAGCGGACGCATTGCAGATAGATATTTCGCAGGTGAATGTAAAGGCGACGACCGAGGAAGGCTTAGGCTTTACCGGCAGCGGTGAGGGGATTGCTGCGCAGGCAGTCTGTATTATTACTTCGCCAGTGGATAATTATGATAAAAATGCGACAGCGTCGAATTGCTGCGCGGGCTGTTGTGGAAGTCAGCGCTTAGAGTAAGTTCGGGCTTAGTGTCGCTGATGGTGGCAATTTAGCGAAAGCAGATTTGTATATAGAGAAAGGAATGATGGGTGATGAAATATAAAGCGCTGGTAACGGGAAGGAATAATTCTATAATTGACGATTTTTTTGTACATATGGACGATAATTTTGAGGTTATGTCCACGTCGATACGTTTTGGCGATATTATCAGGCATATTAAATACTTTAGTCCGGACGTCTTTATATATTGTCTGAGCGGCGAATCACAGGAAAGTCTAAGACAGATGAACAATATTAAGCATACGCTTAAACCGGCAAGAGTGCCTTTTATTCTGATTGGCTCTAAAGAGGAATGTGATGAATTTGAAAAGTTTGCTGTGAATGTGACGGATTTGGTTATTGTGAAACCGTTTACGGCAAGCTCAATTCAGGAAAAGCTCCTTGCCTTTTTAGACGAGCGGCAGGAGTATGTCGAAGCATATAGGGCAAAAACCGAGGAGCTGGAAGATAAAGCGGGGGGGGACAATACTAAGTCAGAGCAAACTGCTGCGTCTGCGGATATTGAGTCCTTAAAAGATGTAATTTCCTCATTAGAGGCGGCGCTTGTGCCTGAGAATACGGCAGCCGGTCCCGAACCTAAGCAGAAAGCAGCGGCAGACAGCCCTGAACCTAAGCAGAAGGCAGCGCCTGCGCCGGTTAAAGCTGCTAAGGCAGAAGTAAAAGAGCGGCAGCATATATTGGTAGTGGACGATGATCCTCTCATGCTTAAGATGTTGAAGGAGCAGTTACATGATGACTATGACGTAGCAACGGCAATCAGCGGAAAAATTGCTATGAAATTCCTTGAGAGAAAGAGAACAGATTTGATATTGTTGGATTATGAAATGCCGGAGGAGAGCGGTCCGGCAGTTATGGAAAAGATACGTGCTAACGACGCAATTAAAGACATACCGATAGTTTTCCTAACAGGCGTGTCGGAACGCGACAAAATTACAGAGGCGCTTGCCCTAAAGCCGCAGAGTTATCTATTAAAGCCTATTGACAGGGAGAAGCTTATGAATGTTATTAACAGTATTATTGGTTAATAGTACGAGTTTAGACGCAATGAACAAAAACGGGGCTTTAGGAACATTAATAATTACTTATATGAGAGCGGGGATAAGACATGGAAACAGATTTTGACGAGTTATATTTGACGGATATAATTGATAAGAATATTCTTCAAGGGATAGAGACGGCGTTTTCACGTGTTATAGGAATGGCGACGCTTATTACGGACGCGGACGGCGTGGCTGTAACGAAGGGGGCAAATTTCACGGAATTTTGCATGGACTATACAAGAAAGTCTCCGCTTGGCTGTAAGCGCTGTGAAAACTGTGATAAATCTGGCACTGAGCTTGCTATGAAAAACGGACATTCTGTGCTTTATGATTGTCACGCAGGGCTTATAGATTTTGCCGCGCCGATTATGGCAAACGGCAAGCTGATAGGCTGTTTTATCGGCGGGCAGGTTCTCACACAAAAGCCCAATGAAGAAAAAGTCAGAAAGATTGCGGCTGAAATAGGCGTGAATCCGGACGAGTATTGGGAAGCGGTTAAAAAAGTACGTGTTATGGAGCAGGCGGATATTGATAGCGCGGCGAGGTTTATTTCAACCATAGCTAATATCCTTTCTGATATGGCGTACAGTAAATATCAGGTGTACAAGGCGAACGAGGATTTAGAGCGGACGTCGAATATGAAGTCGGATTTCCTTGCTAATATGAGTCATGAAATCCGTACACCCATGAATGCGGTTATCGGTATGGCGGAGATGGCTTTAAGGGAAGATTTACCTGACGTTGCAAGGGAGTATATTTATCAAATCAAAGAAGCGGGCAAGTCCCTGCTTACGATTATCAATGATATTTTGGACTTTTCTAAGATAGAGTCCGGAAAGATGGATATTACTCTTGAAGATTATGAAACAATGTCTATCATAAATGACGTTACAAATATTATTATGACAAGGCTTAAGGGTAAAGACGTAGAGTTTATCCTTGATATTGCGCCGGATATTCCGAGTAAGCTGCTAGGCGATAATATCAGGATTAAGCAGGTGCTTTTAAACCTTGCCAATAATGCGGCAAAATTTACATCAAGAGGCAAGGTCGCTATAACGATGGATTATGAGAGGATTGCCGAAGATGAGATAGAGCTGCAGATTTCCGTAGAGGATACCGGTATCGGAATTAAGACGGAAAATCTGGATATGCTGTTTAAGTCCTTCCAGCAGGTAGACAGCAAGAGAAACCGGAATATTGAAGGAACCGGACTTGGACTTGCCATTTCCAAACAGCTTCTTAAGTTGATGAACGGCAGTATTTCCGTGGAAAGCGAGTACGAAAAAGGAAGTAAATTTTCGTTCTCACTTCCGCAGAAGATTATTGATAATACGCCGTCTATCAGGATTAAGGAGCCGGAGGATATTCTGGTGACAGGGCTGATTTCCAATCCGCATATATCGGCACGTCTTAGGGAAGATGTATTGCGGCTGGGAGTTGAATATGAAGAATTGGATTCTGAAATGGGATTTAGTGCGCTGCATAATGATAAGAGTGTATTTCTTTTTATCGAAAATACAGTGTTCTCTCCGTCACTTGAAGAGTTTGTCAGAAGAAATCCCAATATTACGGCAGTCCTTATTGTAGGATTTTCGGATACGGTAAAATATAGTATCCCGAATCTTTTGGTTATAAAGAAACCGCTTTCGATTTTATCTGTCGCCATCATACTTAACGGTGAGGAACATAATTCAGTCGGCGATGAAGTGAATGAGTTTGAGTTTACGGCTCCTGACGCCAATATCCTTATTGTAGATGATAACGCCGTAAATCTGACGGTGGCAAAAGGGCTTCTTGAACCGCTTAAGATGAATACCGATACGGCGGAGAGCGGTATGGAAGCTATTGATAAAATCAGCAAGTATCATTATGATATTGTCTTTATGGACCATATGATGCCGGAATTGGACGGCGTGGAGACTACGCGCATTATCAGAAGAATGCATCCGGAATACAACGACGTGCCGATTATTGCATTGACAGCAAATGCGGTAGAGGGGACGAAAGAGCTGTTCTGTCAGGAAGGAATGAACGATTTTATACCTAAACCGATAGAGCTGAGAATGTTTATATCGAAAGTGCGGCAATGGCTGCCGATAGAAAAAATACAGAAAGTATTTAATACCAAGAGCGGCGGAGAGGATACAAACGGCGCTAAAGGTATTGTGGTTGGAGACTTGGACGTATCCTATGCTATGAAATTTTTAGGAAGCGAGAGCTTGTTCTTCCATGTTTTAAATGTATATTACCGTGCTATTGAGAAAAAGGCTAAGCTTATTAGAACAATGGAAAAAAACGAAGACTGGACAGGATATACAATAGAGGTTCATGCCCTTAAGAGTTCTTCTAAGCAGATTGGCGCGATTTCTTTATCAGATAAGGCGGCAGCGCTTGAGAAAGCGGGAAATGCGAGGGATTTGGCTTTTATTCACGAGCATACCGAGGAAATGCTTGAGCAGTATGAAAATTATCGGACTGTTTTCGCACCTTTCTGTCCTGACGAGGAGGAGATAGAAAAAGAGAGCGCGACAATAGACGTGCTGCTTAATAACTTTAAGTTTATGCAGGAAGCTATAGACAATCTTGATATGGATAAGATGGAAGAAGTTATACACGATATGAATCAATTCTCTTATGAGGATTGGCAGAAGGGTATGTTTGAAAGTCTGAAAACTGCGGTAGAAGAGATTGACGTGGATAGCTGTGAGGAGATTTTGAAAGAGTGGAAAAGTAATATGCTGAAAGCTTAATATGTCAGAAGCGGATATTCTGCATATTCTATGGTATAGGAAGCGCGGGTTCTTTAGGACAAGGACCGCCAGATTTAAAGGAGTAAGTTTAGATGGGACTTATCAGATATATTAAAGAAGAGATAAAGCTCATAAGAGAACGCGATCCGGCAATCCATTCCAATATGGAGGTTTTTCTATACCCAAGTTTTAAGGTAATGCTATATTATCGTATTGCCCACAGGTTGTATGAGAAAAAGCATTTTTTCATGGCAAGATGGATATCGCAGAAAGCGGTACGTAAGACGGGGATTGAAATTCACCCCGGCGCGAAGATAGGTAAAGGATTTTTTATAGACCACGGAAATGGCGTAATTATCGGGGAGACCACGATAATAGGCGATAACGTCACCTTATATCAGGGCGTTACGCTGGGCGGAACAGGCAAGGAGCATGGCAAGCGCCACCCTACCATCGGCAATAACGTTATGATAAGTACAGGCGCGAAGGTGCTTGGTTCTTTTCATATCGGAGACAATAGCAAAATTGGAGCGGGAAGCGTGGTGTTAAACGAGGTTCCGCCCAATTCTACGGTAGTCGGAGTTCCGGGGCGAGTTGTTAAGCGCGGGAATGTTTCGCTGCCGCAGGAAGAAATGAACCAAATCGATTTGCCGGATCCTATTATGGAGGATTTGGCGGTGCTGCAGCATGAAAATGAAGAACTGACTAACCGTTTGATTGATTTGGAACGCGAGGTGCGGGAAATGAAACGCCGCGGCGGTGCGGAATAGCGCCGGTTTAAAAAAGAGCATGATTATTAGTGCGAAAGGGAGAATTTTATGAAGGTATATAATACTTTGACAAGGAAAAAGGAAGAGTTTGAGCCAATCAAGCCGGGGAAGGTCAGTATGTATGTGTGCGGACCGACTGTTTATAATCTTATTCATATAGGTAACGCCAGACCGATGATTATCTTTGACACGGTTAGGAGATATATGGAATATAAGGGCTATGAAGTCAACTATGTGTCCAATTTTACCGACGTTGATGATAAGATTATAAAAAAAGCTAATGAAGAGGGCGTAGACTCGGCTGTAATTTCCGAACGTTATATAGAAGAGTGCAAGAAAGATATGCAAGACATGAATGTAAGGGAAGCGACGACGCACCCTAAGGCTACCGAGGAAATTGGCGGAATGCTGGATATGATAAATACGCTGCTTGAGAAAGACCATGCTTATGTGGCGTCGGACGGAACCGTATATTATAAGACCAGAAGCTTCAAGGAATACGGGAAGCTTTCACATAAAAATCTGGACGATTTGAGGGGCGGCAACCGCGAGCTTTTGGTTTCGGGAGAAGAACAGAAGCAGGACCCTTTGGATTTCGTGCTTTGGAAACCTAAGAAGGAGGGCGAGCCGTATTGGGAGTCGCCGTGGTGTAACGGTCGTCCGGGCTGGCACATTGAATGTTCAGTTATGAGTAAAAAATATCTGGGAGACGAGATTGATATTCACGCGGGGGGCGAGGACCTTATTTTTCCCCATCATGAGAATGAGATTGCGCAGTCCGAGGCGGCGAATGGCAAGCCTTTTGCAAAATACTGGCTGCACAACGCCTTCCTTAATATTGATAATAAGAAAATGTCCAAGTCAGAGGGCAACTTTTTCACGGTAAGGGACATAAGTGAAAAGTATGATTTACAGATATTGCGTTTCTTTATGTTATCGGCGCATTACAGAAGCCCGCTCAATTTCAGCGACAAGCTGATGGAGGCGGCTAAGAACGGCTATGAGAGGATTGTTACCTGCGTGTCCAATTTGAATTATCTGCTGGAGAATGCGAAGGACGGCGCGGAAAATGGGCAGAAAGAGTCGGATATTGAAGCGGCGAGGGAATCTGCTGTGAAGTCTGAGGCAGCGGATATCGAAGAGGCAAAGGGATTTATTACGAAGTTTGAAGAGGCAATGGACGACGATTTCAATACTGCCGACGCGGTTGCGGCTATTTTTGAACTCGTGAAGTTTGCCAATACTAAGGTATCGCAGAATAGCAGTAAGGAGTTCATAGAAGCCATAAAAGCTGAGATTATCATGCTTTCAGATATATGCGGGCTGATTGTGGAAAAAAAGGCGGAAATTTTGGACAGCGATGTGGAGAGTCTGATTCAGGAGAGGCAGGAAGCAAGAAAAGCTAAGAATTTTGCCAGAGCTGATGAAATTAGGGATACTTTGCTTAACATGGGCATTATTCTGGAAGATACCAGAGAAGGTGTAAAATGGAAGAGGGCGTGACGCTTTTAGATACAATAAAGAAGGAATTTGACTGCGGCGGGGTGGATATCAGAACATATTCACCTCTTGCTTTGGCTTATATCGGAGACGCTATTTATGATTTAGTAATCCGTACCGTAGTCGTGGAACGTGCTAACAGACCAGTGCGAAATCTTCACAAAACGACAATACAATATGTGAACGCGGCAACGCAGGCTAAGATGATAGAAGCTTTAGAGGACGAGCTTAGCGAAGAAGAAACGGCAGTCTACCACCGAGGCAGGAACGCCAAACCACATACCACCGCGAAAAACGCTTCCATCAGAGATTATCGCATGGCGACGGGACTAGAGGCGTTATTCGGATATTTGTATCTGCATGGAGAAACGGACAGGCTGCTTGAGCTGGTGAGACTGGCGTTTGAAAAAATTGGCATGGACATATGAGAGGAGTACGTTTATAATGGGTTATACGGAAATGACGATAGAGGGAAGAAATGCCGTGATTGAAGCGTTTCGCTCCGGCAAGACTATAGATAAGCTTTTTATTCTTGATGGCTGTCAGGACGATCCGATTATGACTATAAAAAGAGAGGCAAAAAAGCAGGACTGTCAGATTAAGTATGTAAAAAAAGAATTTTTGGACAGGCTTTCAGAAACGGGTAAACATCAGGGCGTTATCGCGAATATGTCGTCATATGAGTACGCCAGTGTGGAATATATATTAGAGAAGGCAAGGCAAAAGGACGAGGAGCCTTTTATCTTCCTGCTTGATAATATTGAAGATCCGCATAACTTAGGAGCTATTATAAGGACGGCGAATCTGGCGGGTGCGCATGGCGTCATTATTCCTAAGAACCGGGCGGTCGGACTGACGGCGGCGGTGGCAAGAGCCTCGGCAGGAGCGATTAATTATACGCCGGTGGCTAAGGTCACTAATTTAAAAACGACGATGGAAGAACTAAAGAAGGAAGGGCTCTGGTTTGTCTGCGCTGATATGGACGGCACGACTATGTATCAGCTTAATTTGAAAGGACCTATCGGAGTAGTCATAGGTAGTGAAGGCGAAGGCGTAAGCCGGTTAGTAAAGGAAAATTGTGATTTTATAGCGGCTATTCCTATGAAAGGGGATATAGATTCTTTGAACGCTTCCGTGGCGGCGGGAGTAATTGCTTATGAAATCGTAAGACAGAGATTAAATTAAAGGAATGAAGGATTATGATGAAAAAATTATCTAAATTAGTGTTACTTATAGCTTATGTTGTGGCGGTATTAGGCGTAACAACGATTGAGGCTAACGGATATGTTTATCGTACATATGAAAATACAGATGTTGACGAGGAAGGGAATGAAACAGTAAATACCGACGACAGTGTGGCGTTGAATGAGGAGTCGAATGATGGAGATATCGTGGCGTTGAATGAGGAATCGGATAGTGCAGATACCGCGACATTGAATGAGGAGCTGAATGCGGCAGACGATGAGGCGCTTAATGATGGCGCGGATTGGGATAATGGGAATAATGTCAATGGTACGGTTTCAGGAAATAATATTGGTGATACTGTGCCGGGTAATGATATAGAAGGTTTAGACAGTACAGTATCCGGCAATGATATAGCGGGCGTTGGAAGCGGATATCTGCAAGGCGGTTATCGGGCGCATTTTAACGCATTTTTGACGGCGTTTGGACAGTTTATGGAAGATTATGACAGAAATGGCGGGATAGGCGATTCATATGCGAAAACGCTGAAAATTAATCAGTCGGACAAGGGATATATAGCTAAGAATAGCTATGATTTTTCACAGATGAAGATTGCGTGTCTGGGAGATAGTATTACTGCTGCTTCTAATCTGGAAAATGAGGAGAATTATGAGCAGTATGCTTATCCTGCGGTGCTGAAAGAACTGCTGGGAGCAGAAGAAGTATATAATCTGGGAATCGGCGGCTCGTCTATCGGCAGATATTGGTCGGCGCCATTTGTAGAGCGTTATACGGATATTCCTGAGGATACGGATATTATTATTGTTATGGGCGGGGTAAACGATGGCTTTTGTGCTTCAATAAATGAGTTTGGAAATCTTGAAGAACGTACGTATGGAACTTTTTGCGGAGATTTGAATGAGTTGATGCAGGGACTTAAAGAAAATTATCCAAATGCGACGGTTTTCTTTGCCACGCCTATGTCAACCTCGCTGCATGGCGCGCTTATGGTGAAAAACCCTGAGTTGCTTCCACAGCAGGAGTATGTTCAGGTAATTGAGACTTTAGCAAAGGAATACGGCTTTGAGTTTATAAATTTGTATAATACGGGCTTTCTGGATTCTTATGATGAAAACATAAAAGAAGAGTTTGTACCGGATAGAACGCATGGAAATCAGGAAGGATATCGTATTTTGGCGGAGCATTTTGCCAGTGAAATCGTGAAGTATTATAATGAGCAGGTCTATCTGGCGCTTTTAGCAGAAACAAATGGAGATGAGAATGAAAGCTTAGAAGAGCTGTATGGAGATGAGAGCGAAGGTTTAGAAGAGCTGTATGGAGATGAGGGCGAAGGTTTAGAAGAGCTGTATGGAGACGAGAATGAAAGCTTAGAAGAAGTGTACGGAGATGAGAATGAAAGAGGAGTATTGCAGCTTCAGTGACGAAGAGCTGATGATGCGTCTTAGGGACGGAGAAGACGGTATTATTGACTTTATCATGAATAAATATAAGAATCTGGTTAGAAGTAAGGCAAAGTCCATGTATATTTTGGGAGCGGACGGCGACGACCTCATTCAAGAAGGCATGATTGGGCTGTTTAAGGCGGTAAGGGACTTTGACAGCGGCAGGGACGCGAGCTTTGCCACTTTTGCCGATTTATGTATTTCAAGGCAGATGTATACGGCGGTACAGGCTTCCAGAAGGCAGAAGCATATACCGCTTAATACATATATTTCTCTGTATGAAACTACGAACGGAAATTATGAACGGAGTGAAGAGGATATGGCCCTTGTCAATATTTTAACGCTTAAATCGGACCAGAGCCCTGAGGAGATGGTGATTGATAAAGAGAACGTAGAGCAGCTTGAGAAGACTATTGAAAAAGAGCTTAGCAGCCTTGAGAAGCAGGTGCTTGATTTATATGTAACGGGCATGAGTTATACGCAGATAGCCAAAGTGCTGGGTAGAGACGAAAAATCTACAGATAACGCATTACAGCGAATAAAGACTAAGCTTAAAAAAGCGATTCGTTCGGGGTATTGACAAAACAAAGGGCACTATGATACAATACAATACGGTCTTAAAATAATATTGTTTAAGCTGCTGTGGCTCAGTCGGTAGAGCGTCGCATTGGTAGTGCGGAGGTCACGGGTCCGATTCCCGTCAGCAGCTTTGATAAAAAGGGGCTGTCGGTTAATAGGCAGTTCTAAACAGGGAGGCATGTGACTCGAACGA